>JAIXWG010000040.1 GCA_027482245.1 Acetobacteraceae bacterium
ACAACCCCATCCTCAAGGCCTTCAACGACCGGCTGCGGGCCGCCGGAAAGCCGCCCAAGGTCGCCCTCGGCGCCGTCATGCGCAAACTCGTCGTCACGCTGAACGCCATGATGCGCATCCGACAGCCCTGGTCCGCCTGCAAACACCAGACCGCCTGACCCCGCCACGCTCTCCGCAAGACGGTTGCTTTGAACCCATGAGATTGGTCGGTGAAGGGAGGGGCACGGCGCGACCGCGTGTTCAACGCGCGCTCCGTGCCCCTCCCTTCACCGACCAATAACCTCGCGGTCCAGGGTCCCGCTGGACCCTGGCGGGGAGAGGTTCGGAGAGGGGCAGGGCCCCTCTCCGGGGCTACCAGCGCCCAATACCCGCCTACATCCCCAGCCCCGCACCCTCCCTCAGCACCGCCTCCGCCGTCCCGTCGCCGTCGTGCAGGGCCAGGCCGGGCAGCACGCGGGCGGGGCTGCGGCCGTGGTGGCGGGCGGAGAGGAGGATGCGTTTCGCGGCTTGGCCGGGGCGCGGCCAGAGGGGGAGGAGGGTGTGGCTGCCGCAATGGGCGGTGGTGAGGGCGGCGATGCCGTCCGCCAGGCGGGCGGCGGGGAGGATGAGGGTGAGGCTGCCGAGGCGGGTCAGGCGGTGTGCGAGGAGGCTGGTCCAGGCGGGAAGGGGGGTTTCGGTGGCGTGGGTGGCGTTGGCGCGGAGCGACTCGGGGGGTGGCGTGCCGGCGGGCCAGTAGGGCGGGTTGGCGAAGGCGTGGTCGCAGGCGGGGAGTGAGGGGCGGAGCGTCGGGTCGGCGATGTCGGCTTCCAGCACGGTCACCTGGTCCGCCCAGCCGTTGAGGGCTGCGTTCTCCCGCGCCAGGGCGGCGAGCATCGGGTCGCGTTCGATGGCGGTGACGCGGAGGCCGGGGATGCGGGCGAGCAGGCAGAGGAAGACGGCGCCGCTGCCGCAGCCGGCTTCCAGCACGGCCTGGCCGGGTTTTGCCGGGATGGCGGCGGCGAGCAGCACGGCGTCGTGCCCGGCGCGGAGGCCGCGGGCGGGCTGGCGCAGGCGCACGCGGCCGCCGAGGAGGGTGTCTTCCGTCGTCATCGCCAGCCCTCGGTTTCCTGGGCGTCGCGCAGGATCCGTCGGGCCTGGTTCTCCTGGTCCTGTGGCACGGCCAGGCGGCGCGGGAAGGCGCCGATGCCGCCTTCGAGGGCGCCGATATGGCCATCGAGCACGACGGGGTCGCAGCCGCCGTCGCGCAGCAGCGCGATGAGGAAGGAGAGCCGCACGGGATCGGTGGTGGCGAGCAGGACACGCATCGAACCGCCCTCCGGGCTGCCTCCTTGCCGGTCTGGGGGGCCGTGGCTAAGTTGCGCGGCACCCTATCGAGGTCAAGATCGCGTGGATTTGTCCGTCGCGCCGAGCAGTACCGAGGCTTCGGACATCGTCCGCGGAGAGGACGCGCTTGCGGCGCTGACTGCGCTGGTGCGTGACGACCTGGAGGCCTGCAACCGCCTGATCGTGGAGCGGATGCAGAGTCCCGTCGCGCTGATCCCGCAACTGGCGGCGCATATCGTGGCGGCGGGCGGCAAGCGGCTGCGGCCGCTGCTGACGTTGGCGGCGGCGAAGCTGGCGGGGTATCGCGAGGGTCAGCGGCATGTGGCGCTGGCCGCCTGCGTCGAGTTCATCCACACCGCGACGCTGCTGCATGACGATGTGGTCGATGAAAGCGCGCTGCGCCGCGGCCAGGCGAGTGCGAATGCGCTGTTCGGCAACAAGCCCAGCGTGCTGGTCGGTGATTTCCTCTTCGCCCGCGCCTTCCAGGTGATGGTGGAGGACGGGTCGCTTGAGGTGCTGCGCATCCTGTCCGAGGCTTCCGCGACGATCGCGGAGGGCGAGGTGCTGCAACTGATCACGCAGAACGACACCGCGACGACGGAAGCGCAGTACCTTGCGGTGATCGAGGGCAAGACGGCGGCGCTGTTCGCGGCGGCGACGGAGGTGGGCGCGATCGTCGCCTCCTGTTCCGCTGCGCAGCAGCAGGGGCTGCGGGCCTATGGGCACAACCTCGGCGTGGCGTTCCAGCTGATCGACGATGCGCTGGACTACAGCGCGAAGCAGGAAGCGCTGGGCAAGACGGTCGGCGACGATTTCCGCGAGGGCAAGATCACGCTGCCCGTGCTGCTGGCCTTCCAGCGCGGCGACGAGGCGGAGCGCACCTTCTGGCGCCGCACGCTGGAGGAGCGCGAGCAGGGCGACGACGACCTGGCCCGCGCGATCGCGCTGATGGAGAAGCACGCGGCCTTCGCCGACACGGTCGGCCGGGCGCGGGACTACGGGAATGCGGCGCTGGACGCGCTGGCGGTGTTCCCGGACGGCGCGGAGCGCCGCGCGCTGGCGGGGATCGTCGAGTTCTGCATTTCCCGGGCGCGATAGCGCTCCGGTCCCGGGCGCGGTGGCCCGGTTGGCGTTAGGCATTCGCCGGCGGGAATGACCCCCACCCCGACCCTCCCCCGCAAGCGCGGGGGAGGGAGTATCGGACGCTCCCTCCCCCGCGCTTGCGGGGGAGGGTCGGGGTGGGGGATGCGCCGCGCGGTGTTATCGGCAGGCCGACAGGGTCCAGAAGCCGGGGCGGAGCGATTCGCGGGTGTTGGTGGGCGTGCCGGGGACCTGGCCGTACCAGAGCGCCTGGCCGAGGCCGGGCAGGAACAGGTGGCGGGGTGCGGGCTGGCCGCTGCGGGGCGGGGTCTCCATGACCGACAGGTCCTGCTGCACGCCGTGGAAGGCCATCAGCGGCAGCGTGTCGTCCTCCGTCTCCAGGTCGCGCGTGCCGTCCGGCGTCGGGGCGGCGACAGGCAGGATGTATTGCGTGCCGTAGCCCTGGGACTGGGTGAAGCGGAACCAGTAGTCGCGGGTGGTGGCGGCGGAGCGCAGCCGCAGCAGCAGGTCTGACTCGGCGGAGGCGGCCGGGGGCTCGCGCCGGAGTTCGGCGGTGAACTCACCCTCGCCGGTGAAGCGGTAGGTGGCGCGTTCGGCGGGGCAGCTGTCCACGCTGGGCTGCTGGGCGCGGGCCACGGCATCCAGCGTGACGGCGGCGAGGATGAGGGCGCGTTCGCGGACCCGGAATTCCAGCCGCGCCTGGCCGCCACGGGGGCAGCAATTGCCATCCTCCTCCCGCCACAGGGGCGACCGGGCGGAGAGTGATTCCAGGTCGTAGTCCACCCCCTGCATGATCGTGAGCCCGGCGGGCAGACGGCCGGGCAGGGCAGCCCACCAGCTTTCCGATTCGACCTCCACCCAGCCCTGCGGCGATTGGCGGTAGAAGAGGTCGGCATTGCCGTTGCCGGACCCGCCGGTGCGGCCCTCGGCGTGCAGCATCAGGCCGTCATCGGTCTCGACCAGGCGCGGGGGGGTGAAGGACACGCCTTCGAACGACCAGCCGACCAGGCGCCAGCCGCCGCGGGTCTCGGCCATCAGGACGATGCCGGCGCGCAGGCCGTCGCTGTCGGTGAAGCCGTGCTGGATCTGGAACAGGATGCGGGTGTTGCGGTCCTCGCTGGCGACGATGCCGGCGGCGCCGACGCGGCAGTTGCGGAGCGCGGCGCCGAGGCAGTTGCGCTCCAGCCCCGCGGGGCGGGCGAAGACGGGGTTGGGCGGGCAGTCGCGGCGCCCATCGGGGCAGCGCTGGACCTCCAGCCGGCGGATGGAGCGGTCCTGGCGCACCAGGTCGTCGAGCTGGCTGGTGCGCTCCCGGTACTCGTCCAGCAATTCGTCGCGGGTGAGGGGGCGCGGGGTGGTGGCGGTGTCGCCGGCCTCGAGCCGCCGCTGCCAGCCTTCGGCGCGGATGGCGAGGGTCGCGGGGCGGGCGGTGCCGGCGCTCGCGGCGCGTTCGGCAGCGCGCAGCCGGGCATCGGCGGCCCGCAGCGCGGCATCGCCGCAGATCGTGGCCTGGAGCGGCCCGGGGGGCGCGGTGCAGGCGGCCGCGCGGGGCTGGGCGGCGGCGGGCGCGATGCCGAGGAGAAGCAGGAGCGAGGCGGCGGCGAGGCGGCGCATCGATGGAGGTCCCCGGGCGGCGCGATCCGATTCCGCGCCGATGGCGCCTAGGATGCACCGGAAGGCCGATGGCCCGGAAGCGCCGGCGGCGAACACCCGGAATGAACCGTTGCGCGATCGGCGGCTGATGACTATCCGGTAACGTCGGTGGCGGGGTGTCATCGCCAGCCCAAAGGCGGCTCGTGGCGCTGTCCCGGGGCGGATGACGGCCCTGATCTTCGGCGTCGCCCGGCCGGGCGCGGCGATGCGATGGCGGCGTGACGGGGGGCAATTCAGCCTCCGCGGTTTTGCTGCCTGTTCGTAATGTCTGGCTTGCCTGGCCACCCTGTGGCAGGCAGGCGGCAGGGATGGAGACGCACGGGGACGCGATGGCGACGCTGGATATCCTTGGCTACTACCAGGTGTCCTTCAACAAGGACTCGGAGGAGTTCTCGACGCAGGGGTCCTGGATCTCCTACCCGTTCACCTACTCGGGCGACGGGTCGGCGACGGGTGGTGAACTGCTGACCACCACCGATGGGATCGACGTCTACACGGATGTCTATGTCGGATCCTTCGGGGGACAGCCGGTCGTCTTCATGGAGGGCGTTGGCTACGCGATGGCCACGACCACGGAGGATCCCTATCCCGCGGGGGTGACCGGGGTCGTGGACCAGACCACGCCCTTCATCTTCTGCTTCGCGGCCGGGACGGCGATCGCCACGCCGCGCGGCGAGGTGCCGGTCGAAACGCTGGCGCCTGGCGACCTTGTGCTGACGGCGGACGGGCGGGCGGTGCCCGTGACCTTCGTGGGCCGGCAGACGCTGGCCGCCTTCTTCGTGCCGGAGGCGCGGAGCCCGGTGCGCGTCGCGGCGGGGGCGCTGGGCGATGGCTTGCCGAAGCGCGACCTGGTGCTGACCGGCGACCACGCGCTGCTGCTGGATGGCGTGCTGGTGAATGCGGGGGCGCTGGTGAACGGCACGACCGTCACGCGCGCGCCGCGCGCGGCGCTGCCGGCGCGGTTCACGGTCTATCACGTCGAAACCGCGGCGCATGACGTCATCCTGGCGGAGGGCGTTCCCGCCGAGACCTTCATGGACGCGAAGGGGCGGGAGCGCTTCGACAACCACGCCGACTACGTCCCGCCGCCCGGTGGCGAGCGGAAGATCGAGAACGCCGCGCCGCGCGTGACATCGCCCCGGCAGCTGCCGGTGGCGCTGCGGGACCGGATCGCGCGTCTCGCGGCCGTTCAGGGGCGGGCGGCCGCCTAGGTCGCGCTGGCGGAAGCGTCTGATGCCAGACGTGGCACGGCTAAGTGCCCGTCTCATCGGGCCCTCCTGCCGTCAATCACGTTTCTGTGTTTGCGCAATCCGATCGGATGATTCGCATAACGTCCTGGTGATATGCCAGTCGGCAAGGGTTTGCCGACAAGCATAGTCACGCACGAGACGAGAAGATGGCAAGTTTTACGACCGTGGGATATTATAATCTAAACTTCGATCCTGATACGGGACGCTTCACTGTTTATGGGCCATTCGCGGATTTCACGAACACCTACACTGACGATACCGGAACCACCACGCCCGGCGAGTTCATCGGGGGCGTGTACGACGAGACCTATGCCGGGACGTTCCAGGGACATCTGATCGTCTCCGACGGCAGCTACTACCTGGCCACGACGACCTTCGATCCCTACCCCGATGGCTTCACCGGCGTCGCGGATACGACCACCCCGTTCCTCTTCTGCTTCGCCGCCGGCACGGCGATCGCGACACCGGATGGCGAGGTGGCGGTGGAGGCGCTGTCGCCCGGCGACCTCGTGCTGATGGATGATGGCCGCGCGGTGCCCGTGACCTTCGTGGGCCGGCAGACGCTGGCCGCCTTCTTCGTGCCGGAGGCGCGCAGCCTGGTGCGCATCGCGGCGGGCGCGCTGGGCGATGGCTTGCCGAAGCGCGACCTGGTGCTGACCGGCGACCATGCGCTGCTGCTGGACGGCGTGCTGGTGAATGCGGGGGCGCTGCTGAATGGCACGACCATCGCGCGCGTGCAGCGCGCCGCGCTGCCGGCGCGGTTCACGGTCTATCACGTCGAAACCGCTGGGCATGACGTCATCCTGGCAGAGGGCGTTCCCGCCGAGACCTTCATGGACGCGAAGGGACGCCAGCGCTTCGACAATCACGCGGACTACGTCCCGCCGCCCAGTGGCGAGCGGAAGATCGAGAACGCGGCCCCGCGCGTGACCTCGCCGCGGCAGGTGCCGGCGCGGGTCCTGGCGCGCATCGCCAGCGCGGCGATGTGCCACGGGCTGGCGCCGGCGGCGTAGCTGGATGTGCGGGAACGCGGCGCAGGTCGCGCGGCGGCGCGGATGGCGTGTGTGGATCGGCGGCGAGTCTGCCGGATCCGGCGCAGCCACCGACGCCCTCGCACCCCGAGCCTCCCCGCGATCGTCAGTGTTGAATAATCGAAACGAACGCGGTAGCCGTTCACTCTAGAAGGCCAGGGTCGGGAGAAGTCAGATGTCGGAATTCAGTACGGTCGGATATTACCAGATCGACTACAACCCGGCCACCGGCGGCTTCACGATCTATAACAGCTACGTGGCCGAGACGAATACATTCGTCGATTCTGATGGCGCGATGAAGGAGGGCGACTTCATCGGTGGCACCTACAGCGAGAGTTATGTCGGCAGCTTCGAGGGGCATATTATTACCACGAACGGCGACTCCTACTGGATGGCGACGACCAGCGACGACCCCTATCCCGCCGGCTTCACCGGCGTCGTCGATACGACGAACCCCTTCATCTTCTGCTTCGCCGCCGGCACGGCGATCGCGACGCCCGATGGCGAGGTGGCGGTGGAGGCGCTGTCGCCCGGCGACCTCGTGCTGACGGATGATGGCCGCGCGGTGCCCGTGACCTTCGTGGGCCGGCAGACCCTGGCCGCCTTCTTCGTGCCGGAGGCGCGCAGCCTGGTGCGCGTCGCGGCAGGGGCGCTGGGGGAGGGCTTGCCGAAGCGCGACCTGGTGCTGACCGGCGATCATGCGCTGCTGCTGGATGGCGTGCTGGTGAATGCGGGGGCGCTGGTGAATGGCACGACCATCGCGCGCGTGCAGCGCGCCGCGCTGCCGGCGCGGTTCACGGTCTATCACGTCGAAACCGCGGCGCATGACGTCATCCTGGCGGAGGGCGTTCCCGCCG
>JAIXWG010000050.1 GCA_027482245.1 Acetobacteraceae bacterium
AAGCAGAGCTCCGACTGGGCGCGGGTGTTGACGAAGACGATGGTGACGCCGGCTTCCCGGATGCGGCGATAGACCTCCGGCATCGAGGCCAGGCCCATATGCCCGCCCCAGGGCAGGCGCCCATCGGGCAGCAGGATGTCGAGCCGCGGCTCCGCGCCGCCTTCGCCCACCACCAGCGCCACGTCCTGCACGCCCCCGGTGGGCGAGAGGTAGCGGCGCAGGGGATCCGGGTGGGCGACGGTGGCGGACAGGCCGACGCGCCGCGCGCCGGGGGCCAGCGTGCCGAGCCGCGCCAGGCCCAGCGCCAGCTGGTCGCCCCGCTTGGTGCCGGCGATGGCATGGATCTCATCCACCACCACCGCCTGGAGGCCGCCGAAGAAGGTCCCGGCATCGGGCAGGGTCAGCAGAAGCGCGAGGCTTTCCGGCGTGGTCAGCAGGAAGTTGGGCGGGTTCTCCCGCTGCCGGGCACGGCGGTTCTGGGGGGTGTCGCCGGTGCGGGTCTCGATCCGGATCGGCAGGCCCATCTCCTCCACCGGCTGGGTCAGGTTCCGCGCGATGTCCACGGCCAGCGCCTTGAGGGGGGAGATGTAGAGGGTGTGCAGCCCTTCGCGGGGCTTCTCATGCAGGTCGATCAGGCTGGGCAGGAAACCGGCCAGGGTCTTGCCGCCGCCGGTCGGCGCGACCAGCAGCGCGCTGTCACCCCGCCGCGCGGCTTCCAGCAGCGCCAGCTGGTGCGCGCGGGGCGCCCAGCCGCGGCCGGCGAACCAGGCGGCAAATAGTTCCGGTAATGTTCGCATCCCCGCCCATTATGGCGACGATGGGCGTTTGGGGAAGGGGCCATGGCCGTTCCATCGCGCGGCGTCATCCGCCGCCCACGACGCCACGCGTTTCCGCTCATTAGAATTTTGTGAATGATTGGGGCATGTACTCGGTGCCAGAGGATCGCATGGCACATAAGAAACCCCTGCCGACCGGGCGCGAAAGCCCGTTCTCGGCGTCCGAGATCATCGTCACAAAGACGGATCTCACTTCCCGCATCACCTACAGCAATGAGGTGTTCCTGCGGGTATCGCAGCTGACGGCCACGCAAGCCATCGGGCAACCCCATAACCTCATCCGGCATCCCGACATGCCGCGATCGGTCTTCCGATTGATGTGGGAGACGATCCAGGCCCGGGGCGAATTCTTCGGCTACGTGAAGAACATGGCGACGACCGGCGACCACTACTGGGTCTTTGCCCATGTCACGCCATCGCTTGGCCCGGACGGCAAGATTGCCGGCTTCCACTCCAACCGACGCAAGCCGGACCCGGCCCAGATCGCTCGCATCGAGCCAATCTATCGCCGCCTGGCCGAGGCTGAGGCCAGCCAGGCCAACCGGGACGAGGCGGTGCGGGCTGGGGCCGCTGCAATGACCGCCATCCTGCAGCAAGGGGGTGTGACCTATGAACAATTCGCTTTCTCTATCTAGGGTCCCCCTGCTGCTCGCCGTGGCGACAGTGGCGGTACCCGTCGCGGCGATTTCGGCAACCTTCTCGCTGGGCCTGATCGCCGTCTGGCTCGCCGCGGCCGTCGGCACTGCCGCGTCAGCGGCGGCAGCCCTCGTCGTGCTGGGGTCGCACCAGCAACTTGCGCGGACAGCGGAAGTGCTTCGCGCGGCCGGCTCCGGCAACCTCGAGCAACGCGTGCTCAGGATCAGGGAAGCCGGCGTCGTCGGTGACGTGCAGCATGCCGTCAACCATGCGCTGGACATTGCGGATGCATTCGTGCGCGAAGCAGGCGGCGCGATGAAGGCGGCAGCGGAGGGGCGATTCCACCGGAAGGTTCTGCTCCGGGGCCTGCCTGGCGCCTATGAGGGCGCTGCGCGATCGATCAACGATGCGGGCGCGTTCATGCAGGAGAAGTCGCTCAAGGTGGTCGAATTCGCCGGGGCCTTCGAGCGCGATGTCGGCTCGATCGTCGGGTCCGTCTCCGACGCGGCGGTCACGTTGAGCCACAGCGCCAGCCAGCTCTCCGCCGCCGCCACCGAGACGAACACCCGCAGCAGCGCCGCGGCCAGCGCGACCCGGGAAGTGACCATCAATACCCAGACCGTTGCCTCGGCAACCGAGGAACTGGCGGCCTCGGTGAGCGAGATATCGCGCCAGGTTAGCCAGGCCGCCGTGGTGACCAGGGACGCCGTCTCCCAGGCGACGGAGGCCACCGGTGCGGTCACGGCGCTGACCGAGCGCGCCAGCCGGATCGGACATGTGGTGCAGATCATCTCCAACATCGCCGGGCAGACCAACCTGCTGGCGTTGAACGCAACGATCGAAGCGGCTCGAGCCGGGGAGGCGGGCAAGGGGTTCACGGTCGTCGCCAGCGAGGTGAAGCAGCTGGCCGCACAGACGGCGAAGGCCACGGAGGAGATCAACGGCCTGGTCATCGCCATCCAGGGCGCCACGGAAACGGCAGTCACGTCCATTCGCGGCATCACGGTGACGATTGGCAAGATCGACGGCGCAACCTCGGCCATCGCCGCGGCTGTGGAGGAGCAGGGAACCGCGACGCGCGAGATTGCGCGCAGCGTCCAGAGCGCCGCCACGGGCGCCAGTGCCGCCGCCAGTGACCTGGCCGGCGTGCAGGCAGCGGCTGAACAGGCTGGCAGCGCGGCGGATCATGTTTCCGTCTCCGCCAAGGGGCTGGCGACGCAATCGGCCCTGCTGCAGGACAAGGTCGGCGTCTTCCTGGCGGCGACCCGGTCTGCCTGAAGCCTGGCCAAGTCGGGCGGAAACGCCCGACGACCCGGACGATGGCGGAAGTCCGCAACAGGGCGGGGGCTGGTTCGGGATCAGTCGGGCACCGATGCGGCCTCGACCTGGCCCTGCTGGCGCGATCCACCGGGGCGAACCGCGTTCCAGGGCACCAGGGTGATCCTCCGCCCCGGCGCCAGGCCGATCGGCGAACGCCATGGCGGCAAGGGCTGCCACTGCGGTGTCACCTCTGCCAGGTGGGGCGGCGTCTTCAGGATCCGGCCCGCCCAGCTGCGGCCCGATCAGCATCGAATGCGCTTCACGTCGCCGGCAACCCCTTGATCAAGGCTGATGGCTGGCAATGTTTCGCCCATGCCGCACCCCGCGACCTGGATGCGCGTCACGCCCCAGGGGCTGTGGTGCGAACCCGGCGACTTCTTCATCGATCCCGTCCGGGCCGTGCCCCATGCCGTGATCACGCATGGCCATTCCGACCATGCGCGGCCGGACCACGGCGCGGTGCTCGCCACGCCGGAGACGCTGGCGATCATGACCCAGCGCATGGGCGAAGGCCGCGCCGGTCGCACGCAGCAGCCGCTGCGCTACGGGGAAGGCGTGGTCCGCAACGGCGTCTCCATCCGCGTCGTGCCGGCCGGGCACGTCCTGGGGTCGGCGCAGGTGGTGCTGGACTGGCAGGGCAGCCGGATCGTGATCTCCGGCGACTACAAGCGGCGGCTCGACCCCACCTGCACGCTGTTCGAGCCGGTGGAGTGCGACGTCTTCGTCACGGAGGCCACCTTCGCCCTGCCGGTGTTCCGCCATCCGCCCGCCGAGGCGGAGGTCGCGCGCCTGCTGGAAAGCCTCCGCCTGTTCCCGGACCGCGCGCATCTGATCGGTGTCTATGCACTCGGGAAATGCCAGCGGCTGATCGCGCTGATCCGGCAGGCCGGCTGGGACCGTCCGATCTGGCTGCATGGCGGCCTGGTCGCGATGTGCGACCTCTATGCCCGACACGGCATCGACCTCGGCGACCTCCGCCCCGTGCCGACGCCGGCCAAGCGCGGCGGCGGCGGGCTGCTGGCCGGCGAGATCGTGCTGGCGCCGACGGGGGCGGAGGCAACGCCCTGGGTGCGGCGCCTGGCGGAGCCGGTGATCTGCGCGGCCTCTGGCTGGATGCGCGTGCGGCAGCGCGCCAAGGCCAAGGGTGTCGAACTGCCGCTGATCGTCTCCGACCACGCCGACTGGGAGGAACTGCTGCAGACGGTGGAGGAGGTGCGGGCGCCCGAGGTCTGGGTGACGCATGGCCGCGATGACGCGCTGGTGCACGCCATGGGGCTGCGCGGTGTGAAGGGCCGCGCGCTGCACCTGCTCGGCCGGGGCGAGGAGGATGAGGCGCTAGAGGCGCCAGCGCCGGCGGGCGAGGCGCCAGGCGCCGAGCAGATGCCCGCGGAGCCCGGCGCGGAGGGTCAGCGTGGTGCAGGTGGTGCGGATGCGTGAGGCGCGGCCGATGCGCCGCCCCCAGGCCTTCTCGAAGGCCGCCTGGCACTGGAGAAAGCCGGCATCGACGCGGCCGGGGCTGAGGTGATGCAGGTGGAAATCGATCACCCAGGCGCTGTGCCCGGCCTGCCGCGCCGCCAGGCAGAGATCCGTACCGTAGAGATGGAAGCCCGCGAGGTCCGGCGATGGGACGATGCCGGTTCCGCCGCGCAGCACGAGGAAGTTCTCGTCCAGGCTGTGCACCAGGCCGGGGAAGGGGCCGTGCGCCTGGTCCGCGCCATGCGGGTCGGTGATGCGGATCAGCAGCCGCCCCTCGGGCGAGGCGCCCGCATTGCCGGCGACGGCCCAGGAGGGGTCCAGCGCTTCCAGCGCCGCCAGCCGGTCCCGCAGCGCCGCGGCGCCATCACCGATCAGGCGCACATCCTGGTGGCAGCAGATCACGTAGCGGCCGCGGGCGCGGCGGATCATCTCGGCCAGGCCCGTGAAGGCGCACCAGCGATTGGCCTGGCTGTTGTCGAGGAGCAGGAACTCCGCATCCCCGAAGCCATGCGCCAGGAAGCTGGCCTGCATCGCTGCCCATTGGGCGTGGTCGGTGACGAGGGTGCAGACGGAGAAATCCGGCGTCGCGGCGGCGGCCATGCTCGTGGTCTCCGGCCGGGCGGCGATGCGGTTCACGGGGCTGTGCTGTTACAAGTGCCGCGCGCAGGGGGCAAGCGTCCTGGCCTGGCGGGCGGAAGCGCATGAGCCTGCCGGCCTTCGCGGCGCTGCTGGAACGGCTTGCCTTCACGCCGGGGCGCAACGCCAAGCTCGCCCTGCTGCGGCAGTGGTTCGCGACGCAGCCCGACCCTGATCGCGGCGTCGGCCTCGCCGCGCTGACAGGGGAGCTGTCGCTCTCCGCCGCCAAGCCGGCGCTGGTGCGGGAACTGGCGGCGTCGCGCAGCGACCCGGTGCTGTTCGACCTCTCCTACGACTATGTCGGCGACCTGGCGGAGACGGTCGCGCTCATCTGGGTGCCGCGCGCCGGGGTCAATGCGCCGCCGCCCTCGCTGGCGGAGGTGGTGGAGGCGCTGGAGACGACCGCCAAGGCCGAGCTGCCCTTGCTGATCGCGGGGTGGCTCGACACGCTGGATGCCAATGGGCGCCTCGCCCTCATCAAGCTTGTCACCGGCGGGCTCCGCGTCGGCATCTCCGCCCGGCTCGCCAAGACGGCGCTGGCGGAGTGGGCGGCGGTCGATGTGGGTGCGGTGGAGGAGGTGTGGCACGGCCTCACCGCCCCCTACCTCGACCTCTTCGCCTGGCTCGAGAAGCGCGGGCCGCAGCCGGATGCGCGGGACCTGCCCGTGTTCCGGCCGCTGATGCTGGCGCATCCGCTGGAGGAGCCGGACCTCGCGGCGCTCGACCCCGCGGCGCACCGGGCGGAGTGGAAGTGGGACGGCATCCGCGTGCAGCTGTCGGCCACCGGCGGCGGGCGGCGGATCTGGTCCCGCGGTGCGGAGGACATCTCCTCGGGCTTTCCCGAGATCACCGCGGCGATGGATTTTCGGGCGGTGCTGGATGGGGAGTTGCTGGTCGTCCGCGACGGGGAGGTCGCGCCCTTCGCCGACCTGCAGCAGCGGCTGAACCGCAAGATCGTCAGCGCGAAGATGCAGGCGGCTCATCCTGTCGGCGTGCGCCTCTACGACATCCTCTTCGAGGGCGAGGAGGATCTGCGCGCGCTGCCCTTCGACGAACGCCGCGCGCGGCTCGAGGCCTGGTTCGAGCGGACGAAGCCCGCGCGCATGGACCTCTCCGCCCAGATCGCCTTCGCCTCCGTCGACCAGCTCTCCGCCATCCGCGACGGGGCGCGGGCGGCGGCGATCGAGGGGCTGATGATCAAGCGCGCCGACAGCCCCTATGTCGCCGGCCGCACCAAGGGCCTGTGGTGGAAGTGGAAGCGGGCGCCGCTCGGCGTGGATGCGGTGCTGATGTACGCGCAGCGCGGCCATGGCAAGCGCAGCAGCTACTACTCCGACTACACCTTCGGCCTCTGGCGTCCGGACGGGCAGGGGGGCGAGGAGCTGGTGCCGATCGGCAAGGCCTATTCCGGCTACACCGACCAGGAACTGCTCTGGCTCGACCGCTGGATCCGCAACCACACCACCAGCCGCTTCGGCCCGGTGCGGGAGGTGGAGAAGGGCCTGGTGCTGGAGGTGATCTTCGACGCCGCCCAGCGGTCCGGCCGGCACAAATCCGGCGTGGCCCTCCGCTTCCCCCGCATCGCCCGCATCCGCGCCGACAAGCCGGCGGAGGAGGCCGACCGGCTGGCGACGCTGGAGGCGATGATCGCGGGGGCGGAAGAGGGTTGAGAAACCCTCAATCTTTAGCCCGACTAACCCTCTTTAGCACTTTTAGCACCGATTCCGCGGGTCCCCGGGGCAGGGCGACGGGCATGGATAGGCCGGTGATTGTCGGAACATAGCAGGAACGGGGGCGCGGGGGTAGCGGTTTCCGCCCTCACTCCATCCGCGCCAGCATCTCCTGCGCCGCCCGCGCCCAGCCATCCCAGGCCGCATCCGCCGCCGTGCCCGCCCGGTCTGCCGCGAGGCTCGCGGCGTTGAGGCGGCGGCGCGCCTCCTCCCGCTCCGCCCCCGTCCGGTCCTCCGCTGCCGATCGGGCGCGGGTCAGGGCGGCGTCCGCGGTGCGGTAGGCGCGGATGGCGTTGCGGGCGATGTCGAGCAGGCCGCGCAGCTCCCCCATCCGGTCCGTCAGCGCGGCCAGGCGGTCCCGGCCCGGTGCCTCCGCGGGCAGGCGTTCGAGCACGGCGCGGAGGTTCTCCAGCGTCGCGGGGCCGCCGGGCAGGCGGCGCAGGCTCTGCTCCACGTCGATGTCGCGCCAGCGCAGCAGCACGGGGTCGCCGAGGCCCGCATCCCAGACCGGCAATTCGCGGCGATTCTCCTGTTCCCAGGCGAAGCGCAGCGTCTGCGGGCCGCCCTGCAGCACCGCCTCATGCCGCAGGCCGAAATCGCCCTCCGCCGCGACGTCGAAGCGGGGCGTGAAGCCGGGGCGGCGGGGCAGGTCCACGATGATGCGGCCGCCGCGGCCGGCATCGGCGGCGGCGCCGGGATCCAGCGCCAGGGCGGATTCCTGGCGCAGCACGACGCGCAGCACCACCACGCCGCGGCGCAGCTCCACGCCGACCGGCCGTTCGCCGCTGGCATTGGCGGAGGAGATGCGCACATCCCAGTCCCGCGCGAAGCCGACCAGCCGCGTCTCCCCCGGCGCCACGGCGCGGATTTCCGCATCGCCCAGGAAGGCGCCGGCCTCCGGCCCCTCCGCCCCGTAGAGCGTGGCGAGCCCGTCCGGCAGCGTGTGGCCGGAGGTGTTGCGGAGCCGGATGGCGGAAAGCGGGTTGCGGGCGCCGAGGTCCTGTACCCACCACATCCGCTCCGCCGGCAGGCTGGCATCGAGGAAGGGGAGGTTCGCCGTCTCCCCGCTGCGCACCGTCACGGGGGCGGGCAGCGCGAAGGCCACGCGGCCGGCGGCGCTGGCGGGCAGGGCGGCGGGCACGGCGGCGACGCTGTCGGCGAAGCGCACGGCCTGTTCAGCGGCCGCCCCTGCCAAACCGCGGCTGGCCATGGCGGGGGCCGGGGCGGGCATGGGGATTGGTGCAGCCATGGGCATGGGCGGCGGCAGCGGCGGCGTCGCCCCCGTATCGGCGCGCACCGCGACCCCCTCCGCCACCCGCACCGGCAATTCGGGCCGGGCCACGCGGATGGGGGCGTAGAGCGCCTGCTGGAAGGCGGCGGGGTTGCCGGAGACGAGCGCCAGCCGCACCTGGTCCCAATCCGCGCCCGACCGGTTCTCCACCACCGCCCAGCCCTGCAGCCGCGCATCGCCGGCGGAGGCCGGGACCACCAGGCGCCAGGACGGCTTCCAGAGCGGCGCGGCCGCGACGTAGCCGAGCGAGACCTCCCGCGGCGCCGTCGCGCCGGCCAGGCGCACCTCCACCACGCGGCTGTCGGCGGTGCTGGCGGCGGCCAGCGCTTCCGCGGCGCGACGGAGGCGGGCGGCCAGGTCGGGATCGGCGAAACGGATGCCGTCGCCATCCGGCAGGGTCAGGCTGCGCAGCCCCTGATCCGTCACCAGCGTCAGGCGGAGCGTGGGCGCGGCGTTCGGGGCCTGCACCTCCTCCGCATCCACCAGGCGGCCGGTCGCCCCCGCCGCTTCGACGGCCTGGCCGCGCAGCGCGCGCAGCAGCGTGGCGCGGTTGGCGAAATCCTCGGGCTTCAGCGGCAGGCCGCGAAAGGCTTCCGCCACCAGGTCCTGTGCCGGCAGGCGCACGCCCTCCACCCGCCCGGCGGAGTCGCGCACGAGGAGCGACTTCAGGACATCATCCACATCCTCCACCGGCACGCGGAAGGAGAGGGAGGCATCGGGGGCCAGGCGGCCCGAACGCTCGATCTGCGCGAGGCCGGCATTGGAAAGGGTGACGGCCGTGACGGGCAGTTCCTGCCCCCAGGCTGGCCCGGTCTGCAGAAAGGGGGCCAGCAGCAGGGGGGCGAGCATCAGGCGCTTGCGCATGGCGTTTCCTCGGGGACGTGGGGGCATGGTGGCGGGATGCGGGGCAAAGCGGAAGGCATTGCCGTTGCGGCGATACTTGCGAACGCTTCTCAATTGCGATATTCCAACGCCACCAGACCGAAAGGCCCCTAATGACCGCGACCGCTCCCCGCCGCCTCATGCTCGCCGCGCTGCTGATGGCCGCCCCCGCCTTCGCGCCTGCCGCCCAGGCCCAGAACCGCGGCGAGGTCGCGGTCTATTCCGCGCGGCACTACGACACCGACCGCCGCCTCTATGACGCCTTCACGCGGGAGACGGGCATCCGCGTCCGCCTGATCGAGGGGGATGCCGACCAGCTGGTGGAGCGCATCCGGACGGAGGGTGCGAACAGCCCGGCCGACGTGCTGATCACGGTGGATGCCGCGCGCCTGGCCCGCGCCAAGGATGCCGGCGTGACGCAGGGCGTGCGCTCCGCGGTGCTGGAGGAGCGGGTGCCGGCCGGGCTGCGCGATGCGGAGGGCCACTGGTTCGCCGTCTCCCAGCGCGCGCGCGTCATCATGTACGACAAGACGCGCGGCGTGCCGCAGGGCCTGGCGCGGTATGAGGACCTGGCCAGCGACCGCTTCCGCAACCAGATCTGCGTCCGCGCCGCCAACCACCCCTACAATGTCAGCCTGGCCGCCAGCATCCTGGCCGCCGATGGGCAGGAGGCGACGGAAGCCTGGGCGCGCGGCGTGGCCGCCAACCTGGCCCGCCCGCCGCAGGGCGGCGACCGCGACCAGTTCCGCGCCATCCCGCCCGGCCAGTGCACGCTGGCGATCAGCAACACCTACTATCTCGGCCATTTCGGCGCGTCGGAGAATCCGGCCGACCGCGCGCTGTTCGAGCGGATCGGCGTGATCTTCCCGAACCAGGGCGCGGGCGACCGCGGGACGCATGTGAACATCTCCGGCGTCGCGCTGATCCGCACCTCCCCCAACCGGGACAATGCGGTGCGCTTCATGGAGTACATGACGACGGCCGAGGCGCAGCAGATCTTCGCGCTGGGCAACATGGAATACCCGGTGGTGGCCGGCGTGCCGCTGCACCCCGCGCTGGCCGCGATGGGCCAGTTCCGGGCGGAGCCGGTGCACGCGACGCAGTCCGCGGCCAATGCGGCCGAGGCGCTGCGGATCATGCAGCGGGCGGGCTGGCGCTGAGCGGCGGCGAGTCGATCGTTAACCGGGGGGCCACGCCATGGTGATCTGCCTTTGCAACGTGTTGACGCATCAACAGATCGCCGCGGCGGTGGCGGCGGGTGCCGACAGGCCGCATGATGTCTACGCCGCCTGCGGCTGCCAGGCGCAGTGCGGGTGCTGCACCCGCACCATCCTCGAGATGGTGCGGGCCGGCGCCGGCGCCGCGTCCCGGTGAAGGTCCGGGCACAGACACCAGAAGCCGGAGAACCGCCCGATGCCGCGTGACCAGAAGGTGATCGAGTACCTCAACGCCCAGCTCACCAACGAGCTGACCGCGATCAACCAGTACTTCCTGCACAGCCGCACGCTGCGCCACTGGGGCGTCACGAAGCTGGCGCGCAAGGAGTACGAGGAATCGATCGAGGAGATGAAGCACGCGGACTGGCTGATCGAGCGCATCCTCTTCCTCGGCGGCCTGCCCAATGTGCAGCGGCTGAACCAGGTGCTGGTCGGGCAGAGCGTGCAGGAGATCCTGGAGGCCGACCTCAAGCTGGAGGAGAAGGCGCTGGTCGATCTCCGCGACGGCATCGCGCATGCCGAGAGCGTGCGTGACTATGTCAGCCGCGACCTGATGCTGAAGATCCTGGCGAATGAGGAGGAGCACGAGGATTTCCTCGACCGCCAGTTCGACCTGATCCGCCAGATCGGGATCGAGCGCTACATCCTGCTCAACAGCGATCCGGCGACGGACCAGGAATAGCCGCGCGCCTCATCCCCACTGCCACGGCGTGGGGATGAAGGCGAAGCCCTGGCCGGCGGCCTCGATGTGGCCGAGCCCCGGCCAGGGGAAGTGGTAGCCCAGCACCGGCAGGCGATCCGTCGCCGCCATGTCGAGCGTGCGGCGGCGTGTGGCGACGGCCTGGCCCGGGTCGCTGTCGAAGACGAAGGGCCAGTCGGGGCGGGCCAGCGCCAGCACGGCGTGGTTGGCGACGTCGCCCAGCACCAGCAGGCGCGCGCCCTCGCTTTCCAGCAGGTAGCTGACATGGCCGGGCGTGTGGCCCGGCGTCGGCACGGCACGGATGCCGGGCGCGACCTCCGCATTCACGCCCAGCATCGCGAAGCGGTCCCGCCGCGGGAGCAGCACGGCGCGGGTGCCCTGCACGAAGCCGCGGATCGGCTCCGGCTGCGCCAGCAGCGCCTCATTCGTCCAGGTGTCGAAATCGGTGGAGGACATGGCGTAGCGGGCATTCGGGAAGACGCTGTCGCCCGCGGCGTCCGCGATGCCCCAGGCATGGTCGGGATGGGCATGGGTGAAGGCGACCAGGTCGACCTCCGCCGGATCGATCCCCGCGGCGCGGAGCGAGGCGGGCAGCTGCCCGGTCCCCGGGCCGAAGACGGGCTGCGCGCCGACGCCGGCATCCAGCAGGATCAACTGCGCGCCGGTGTTCACGACCAGGGCGTTGATGGCGGTGGGAAGCCGGTCCTCCGGCAGGAAGGCGCGGCGGAGCGCGGCCGTCACCGCCGCCTCCGTCGCCACGCCGCCGCCGAAGGTGGGGAAGGGGGGTGCGAGGTTGATGGCCCCGTCGGAGACGACGGTGCATTCGAAGGCGCCGAGGCGGAAGCGATACCAGCCCGCCACCTGCCCGCCCCGCTGCGGCGCGGCGGCGTGGGCGCCGGGCGGGGGCAGCAGCGCGGCCCCGAAGCCCAGGGTTGCGGCAAGGCTCGCGCGGCGGGTGATCGTCATGGGGCGTGGCCTTCCGGGTCGGGGGCAAGAAAGCGCGCAGCCTCCGCGAAGCGGGCGGGGTCGGCGATGATGTGAGGCACCTTGTTCTGCCCGCCCAGCCGGCCGGTGGCGCGCATCCAGGCGTGGAAGCGCCCCGGCGGCAGCAGCGTGACGCGCGGCAGCAGCAGCTGCCCGCCCTGGCGGTGGGCGGCGTAGTCGGCATTGGCCGCGGCCAGCGCCTGGTCCAGCAGCGTGCCGAGCCGCGCCGCATCGCCGGTGCCTTCCAGCAGCACGTGGTGGCGCCCCTGCGCGCCCTCGAACTCAGGCCCGCAGCACCATTCGGCGGGGGTGACGCGGGCGATGGCGCAGGCGGCCTCCAGCGCCGCCACCACCTCATGCCCCGCCAGGTGTTCCCCGAAGGCGGAGAGCGTCCAGGCGGTGCGGCCGGTGATCAGCAGGCGCGGCGGGTCACGGTCGATGAAGCGGACGACGTCGCCGACGACATAGGCGTGCAGCCCGGCCACCGTCGTCACCACCACGGCGTAGTCGATGCCGGTCTCGATCGTCGCGGCCCAGTGGCGCGTGGGGTTTGGCGAATCGAGCTCCGCGACCGGCACGAATTCGTGGAAGACGCCGCGGTCGAGGTTCAGGCGCAGGCCCTCGCCATCGCCCCGGTCGGCGATGGCGAGGAAGCCCTCGCTGGCCGCATAGACCTCCCGCGTCGCGCAGCCTGGCGGCAGGTAGGGGGCGATGCGGTCGCGATAGGGCGGCCAGGCGACGCCGCCATGCACCAGCAGTTCGAGGTTGGGGAAGGGCGGCGCCCCGCCCATGCGGTCCAGCAGCATCAGCAGCCAGGACGGCGTGCCGGTCAGCACGCGGATCGCGGGCCGCGGCGTCGTCAGCGCCAGCGCCGCGATCTTGCTGTCCCAGTCCGGCATCAGGGCCAGGCGCTCCGGCGGCCAGACCCAGGGGCGGAGCGGCCAGGGCACCTCATGCGCCACGATGCCGGACAGGTCGCCGGCACGCACGCCGGGGCCGATGACGTCGAGCGCGGTGGACCCACCCAGCATCAGGGTCCGGCCCGCGAAGGGGCGGCTCCGGGGGTGGTGGTGCAGGTGCCAGGCGAGGGTATCCATCCCCGCGCCGCGATTGGCCCGCATCATGGCGGCGGAGACCGGGATGCGCTTGGTGCGCCCCGCGGTGGTGCCGGAGGACAGCGCGACGGAGGGGATGCGCCCGGGCCAGTTGATGTCGCGCAGCACCGGATAATCCTGCTTCCACCACTCCGCCCAGAAATCCTCGTAGCGGCGCAGCGGCACGCGGGCCTGGAAGGACGCGACATCGCGGATGGTGGCGAAGCCATGGGCGCGGCCGAAGCGCGTGTCCCGCGCCTGGTGCAGCAGCCGCAGCAGCAGGGCCTGCTGCGTGGCGGCTGGGTCGGCCCGCATCAGCGCCGCGATGCGCCGCCGCCCCCAGGCGGCCAGGAAGGGCGTGCCATCCAGCATTAGCGGCGCGCCACGGTCTTCAGGCTTCCCATCATGGCAAGATGGCGCGGCGGCACGCCCTGTCCAGCCGGGGGGCTCAGCCCTTCCGCATGCCTCGCACCAATGCGATCACGGGCAGCAGCCCCACCACGACGATCAGCAGCGCGCTGGTCGAGGCCTCCGCCAGGCGTTCGTCGGAGGCCAGCGAATGGACGCGCACCGCAAGCGTGTCGAAATCGAAGGGCCGGACGATCAGCGTGGCCGGCAACTCCTTCATCGTGTCCACGAAGACCAGCACGGCAGCGGTGATGAGGGCGCCGCGCGCCAGCGGCAGCTCCACCTCCCGCACCGCCTGGCCGGGACGGCGGCCCAGCACGCGGGCGGCGGCGAAAAGGCTCGGCTTCACGCGCGTCAGCCCCGATTCGACGGCGGAGAGCGCGACGCCCAGGAAGCGGACGAGATAGGCGAAGACCAGCGCCGCGATGGTGCCGGACAGCAGCAGCCCGGTGGAGATGCCGAAGCGCGCGCGCATCCAGGCATCCACCGCATTGTCGAACAGCGCGAAGGGCACCAGCGTGCCGACCGCGATGACCGATCCCGGCAGCGCATAGCCGAGCGAGGCCAGCCTATTCGCCGTAGCGCGGAGGCGGGAGGGGTGCAGGCGGTTCCCCCAGGCCAGCAGCGCGCCGAGCGCCACCGCGAGCCCGGCCGTCACCGCCGCGAGGGTGAGCGAGTTGAGCGCGAAGGGCAGGGTGCGGCGGGCATCCAGCGGATCGGCGGATTGCAGCATCAGCGCCAGCAGCGTGCCGCCGGGGATGACGAAGCCCAGCAGGACGGGCCCTGCGCAGGCGATGATGGCGGCCGCTTCCTTCCAGCCATGCAGCACCACGGGCCGCAGCGGCGGGTGGCGCGTGGTGGTGGGGTGGTAGCGCCGGCCGCCCCGCGACAGGCGTTCCAGCAGCAGCAGCAGCGCCACCACGCCCATCAGGCAGGCCGCCAGCTGCGCGGCGGCGGAGCGGTCACCCTGGCCGAACCAGGCGTCGTAGATGCCCGTCGTGAAGGTGCGGACCGCGAAGTGCTGCACGGTGCCGAAATCGGCAAGCACCTCCATCAGCACCAGCGCCACGCCGGCGGCCAGCGCCGGGCGCGCCATGGGCAGCGCCACATGCAGGAAGGTGCGGGGCAGGCCGTGGCCGAGGGTGCGGCTGGCCTCCAGCAGGCAGACGCTTTGTTGCAAAAACGCGTTGCGGCAGAGCAGGTAGACATAGGGGTAGAGCACGGCCGCCAGCATCAGCGCTGCACCCGGCAGGCTGCGGATCTCCGGGAACCAGTACTGGCCCCAGCGCAACCCCGTGGCGGCGCGGATCGCTTCCTGCACCGGGCCGGCCACGTCCAGCAGCCAGACATAGGCGTAGCCGCAGACATAGGCCGGCATCGCCATGGGCAGCAGCAGCGCCACCTCCAGCGCCGCGCGGCCGCGGAAGGCGCAGGTGGAGACCAGCCAGGCGGAGACCGCCCCCATGCTGGCCGCCATCA
The DNA here is from genome assembly GCA_027482245.1 of Acetobacteraceae bacterium. Lineage (GTDB taxonomy): Bacteria > Pseudomonadota > Alphaproteobacteria > Acetobacterales > Acetobacteraceae > Falsiroseomonas. The sequence continues at coordinate 14,690 of JAIXWG010000050.1, forward strand.
GCCCGACCAGCAGCGACAGCAGGACGGAGTTGACCAGCAGCTCCGCCAGCATGGTCCGCAGGATATGCGCCCAGGCCTGCCCGCCCGCCGCCGACAGCACCGGCGTCGCCGCCGTGACGAGCACGGATGCGAGCGGCGCGGTGATCAGCACGGCCACCAGCACCGCCGCCCAGGCCCAGAAGGGGGCGGCGCGGCGACGGCGGGGCGCGGCTGGCGCGCGGGGGGCCAGGGCGGCCTCCGCCCCGGCCAGGCTGCCGGACATGGGGTTGGGCTACTCCGCCGCCTTCTTCCGCGCGGCCCATTCCTCCGGCGTCACGCGGGGGAATTCGACGCGGTCGCGCGTGGTGGAATACCAGCCGCGGCCATGCATGCGGCCGACCAAATCCAGCACCGGCGTGTCGACATAGGCGCGCTCGGCGTTCATCACCGCCTCATCCGCCACGTGCATGGCCGTCACCTCGCCCATCACCATGGTGTGGACGCCGATCGGCATGGTCTTCCACAGCCGGCATTCCATCGCGACCGGGCTGCCCGCGATGCGGGGCGTCCCGATCTTGGTGGAGGGGATGGTGGCGAGTCCGGCCTCGGCCAGTTCATCGACGCCGGGTGGGTAGTCGGCGGCGGTCGCCACCATCTGCTCCGCCAGCGCGTGCGGCACCAGGCAGACCGTGAACTCGCCCGTCGCCTCGATGTTCGAGAGCGTGTCCTTCGGCGACCCCTGCGGCCGCGGGCCGCAGGAGATGGCGACGACGGCCGGATCCTCCCCGAACACGTTGAAGAAGGAATAGGGCGCGGCGTTCAGCACGCCCGCCGCGTCGCGCGACACGACCCAGGCGATCGGCCGCGGCACGACGCAGGAGACGAGCAGCTTATAGCGATTGCTGTGGGGCATCGCATCGAAGTCGAAGAGCATGGGCCTGTCCCGGTCTGGAGGCGGCTGATCCGCGCGCCGGGAAACTGACGCCGCGCGCCCGGCGTGTCGAGGGGCGGCTGAAGCACCATCCGATCACGCTGGATCAGCGTGATCGGATGGTGCTTCAGAAACAACTCCTTCCAGAGCACGAGATCCGTCCAACCGGACGGATCTCGTGCTCTAGGCCTGCATGCGCTGGCGGGATGCGGGCATCAGGGACCGGATCTCGGCCTCGGCCACCACCTCGGCCGAATCAGCCAGCGCCGCGGTCAGCGGGAGGCCCATGGCGCGGGCGGTGCGGCCGAGGGCCAGGCTGCAGGCCTTGAGCGATTCGAGGGAGAGCATGCGGTTGGCCATTTCCAGGTCCCGGCTGGCGCTGGCGGGATCGACGAGGTCGAAGACGTAGGTGCGGCTGCCATCATCGTTGCGGGTGACGAGCGGGGTCTGCTGGAGAAGAGCGTGCAGCAATTCGAGGTCTGGCGTGGTGTCGAGGTTCCCCTCGCCGCGTTCCTGGACGAACAAGGTGATCCGTGCCGCCTTTCTCATCCCGTCATGACCCGCCTTGGGGGGCGGGTCCCCCTGCTTCGAATGGCCCCCGACAGCCCCGACGACCGAGGGGGGTGAGAAATTTCGTTGATCTTTAGCAACCTTAGATAGTTGGCCGCTACGTACCCGCGAAAGTCAATCACCCCGTGCTACCAAAATGGAGTCAGTGCAGCGCATCGGTTGCAACCATCCCACGCAACAGGACGGCATCCAGGTTATCCAGCGCGCGATGACCCATCGCATTTCTCGTTTCTTCCGTTGCGCTGCCGAGATGTGGGAGCAGTGCTACATTTTCGAGGCCGAAATAACCTTCGTATACCTTGGGTTCGCCGTCATAGACGTCAAGGCCGGCCGCCCGCAGATGGCCGGAGGACAGCGCCGCGACCAGGGCCGGATCGTCCACCGTGCCGCCGCGGCCGGTGTTGATGACGATGGCCCCCGGCTTCATCCAGGACAGCTTTTCCGCGTCCAGCCACTTCCGCGTCGCCTCGCCCCCCGGGATGTGCATGGACAGGATGTCGATGGCGCCGAGGAAATCCTTCGCATCGGCATGGAAGATCGCGCCCTGTTCCTGCGCCGGCGCGACGCGGGACCGGTTGTGGTAGTGGATCTCCATCCGCATCGCCCGCGCCATGGCGGCCAGTTCCTGGCCGATCCGCCCATAGCCCGCGATGCCGAGCTTCTTGCCTTCCAGCGTCACGCCCATCAGCTGGGTCGGCGCCCAGCCGGTCCAGGCGCGGGCTCGGACCAGGCGTTCGCCTTCCCCGGCGCGGCGGGCGGCCATCAGCATCAGGGTGAAGGCGCATTCGGCGGTGGCGAAGGACAGCACGCCCGGCGTGTTCGCCACCGTGATGCCCCGCGCCGCGGCGGCCGGAATCGCCAGGTGGTCCGTGCCGACGGAGAAGGTGGCGATGATCTTCACGCTGTCCGGCAGGGCGGCGATGGTGGCCGCGCCCAGCGGGTCCCCGGCCGCGCAGAGGATGCCGGCGGCGCCGCATTCGGCCGCACGGCGGGCGATCTCGGCCCCGTCCTTGTACCAGGGGTCGTCGCTGCTGTTCAGGCGCGCGTCGTAGTCGCGCGCGGCGCGGGCCTCGATGGCCTCCGGCAGCTTGCGGGTCAGCAGCAGGACGGGCTTCGGCATGGCGGCGGTTCCCCTTCGGTCTTCCGGCACCGTTAGCAGACCGGGCCCCGCTTGCCAGGGGCGCCGCCGGGTTGCAGGGTCCGGCGCATTCTGCCGGAAGGGAATCATGCCATGGATCTGGGTTTGAAGGGCAAGCGCGCCCTGGTGATGGGGGCGTCGAAGGGCCTGGGCCGGGCGATCGCCGACAGCCTGGCGACGGAGGGCGCGCACCTCGTCATTTCCGGCCGCACGCAGGCGAGCCTGGATGCCGTGGCGGCGGAGCTGAAGGCCGCCGGCGCCGCTTCCGCCCATGGCGTCCCGGCTGACGTGGCGAATGCCGCCGACATGGACCGCCTGGGCGACGAGGCGGCGCGGCTGATGGGTGGCGTGGACATCCTGGTGCTGAACCATGGCGGCCCGCCCCCCGGCACGGCGCTGGAGATCACGGAGGCGCAGATCGCCGAGTGGTTCCCGAAGATCGTGCTGCACCCCATCCGGCTCGCGATGAAGCTGCTGCCCGGGATGCGCGCGCAGAAATGGGGCCGCATCATCACCGTGGGCTCGACCGGCATGGTGCAGCCGATTCCGAACCTCGCCTTGTCCAACATCCTGCGCGCCAGCATCGTCGGCTGGAACAAGTCCCTGTCGAGCGAGGTCGCGGGCGACAACGTCACCTGCAACATCATCGCCCCGGGCGCCATCCTGACGGACCGGCAGAAGGAGACGCAGGGCAACATCGCGCAGAAGCGCGGCGTGCCGGTGGAGCAGGTGATGAAGGAACGCGCCGCGACCATCCCGGCGGGGCGCATCGGCGATGCGAAGGAATTCGGCCCGATGGCCGCGTTCCTCGCCTCCGAGATGGGGTCCTACATGACGGGGAACATCATCCGCGTCGACGGCGGTATCGTGAAGGCGTTCTGAGGGAGGATTGCCGATGCTGCCGAACCTGACGCCCGACGTGGCGCTGGCCGAACGCCTCTTCGACGAGCTGCGGGAGGCAACCTTCGACGGCATCGGCATCACCCGCGATGCCTATGGGGAGGGCGAGCGCAAGGCGCACGCCATCGCCCGCGCGGCGGCCGAGGCGATCGGGCTGGAATGCCGGGCCGATCCCGTGGGCAACCTGCTGATGACGCTGCCGGGCGCGGACCGCACGGCCAAGCGCATCGTGCTGGGCAGTCACCTCGACAGCGTCGCCAATGGCGGCAATTTCGACGGCGCGGCGGGGGTGCTGACGGGCATCGCCGCCGTGGCCGGCATGAAGCGCGCGGGCTTCGTGCCGAACCGCGACGTCACCGTGCTGGCGATCCGCGCGGAGGAGGCGGGGAGCTGGTTCCCCATCTCCTACCCCGGCTCGCGCGGCGCGCTCGGCCTGCTGAAGGCCGAGGAGCTGCAGGTGAAGCGGCAGGACAATGGCCGCACGCTGGCCGACCACATGCGGGCCGAGGGGTTCGATCCGGGCTTCGTGGAGGCGGGCGGCAGGACCTTTTCCGCCGCCGATACCGCGGCCTTCCTCGAACTGCATATCGAGCAGGGGCCGGTGCTGGAGGGGGAGGGCGTGCCGATCGGCATCGTCACCGGCATCCCTGGATCGCGCCGGCTGCGGGCCGCGCGGGTGCTGGGCGAATACAACCACTCCGGCGCCACGCCGCGGAAGTATCGCCGCGACGCGGCGATCGCGCTGGCGGAACTCGCCTTCCGCTGCGACGAACGCTGGGTGCAGCTGGAAGCGCAGGGTCACCGCCTGGTCGTGACCTTCTGCGTCATGGGGACGACCGCCGAGGCCGGCTTCACCAAGATCGCGGGCGAAGCGCAGTTCCAGCTGGATGTCCGCAGCGTCAATCCGCACAGCGTCGATGCGCTGATGGAGACGCTGTATGAGGCCGTGCCCGAGATCGAGGCGCGCCGCGGCGTGACCTTCGAGCTGGGGCGGGAGACGACGAGCCGCGCGGCGCCGATGGATGCGGCGATCCAGGCGGGGCTGGCCAAGGCCGCGGACGAACTCGGCATCCGGCACATGAGCATGGCGAGCGGCGCCGGGCATGACGCCGCCGCCTTCAACCTGGCGGGCATCCCCGCCGCGATGATCTTCGTGCGCAACCAGCACGGCAGCCACAATCCCAAGGAAGCGATGCGGATGGACGACTTTGCGAGCGCCTGCGCGGTGGTGCAGCGCTGGGTGGCGGGGGCCAGCCTGTGAGCGCTTGGACTGCTAGTCTTCCTGATCTAGTGAAGATACTTCTTACTGCGATCATCTCGCCGCTGATTTTGCTGTTCTTTCAGTGGCGGATGAAGCTCCTGCGGCGCCCTCGCCTCGTCATCGACACGCCGTCGGGGAATGGCTGGCGTGTAGCAGACAAGGTTGCACTGCTGACGAATCCGGAGCTCCGCGAAAACCGGCTATGGCTTAGGGTTCGAGTTCGCAACGACGGCAAGACGACCGCGAAAGGTTGTCAGGTATTTTTGATGCAAACGGGCGCCCCTGGGGCAAGCCTGCAGCTTTGGAGAGCTTTGGACTCTGATCCGGCTCCGCTTTTCTGGGCGCACTCGGAGCATCAGGAACCCGGAGATCGCCTGGCGACAGATCTGCCCCCTGGCGTTCATCGGTTTGTGGACTTCGTCCTTCTCCGGGAGGAGAGCGCGCCGTTCATTCAGCTGAACTCTCCAACTTTGATCAGAGACTTCGAAGACCGAGCCGCGAAGAATTCGGGGCTGTCGGCTGACCTCTTAGTCATCGACGAGGATGGCAATTGCGACAGGGCAATCGTGTCCTTTGTAACCGGTGACGTTCTGGACAGACATCGCTCATGGCTAGAAGAAGTGCAGTGGAAGCCAACCGTGTTCAGGATCCGCCCCCGATGACCGCTCGCCTCGCCGTCGACATCGGCGGCACCTTCACCGACGTCGCCATCGAACGAGACGGCGAACGCTGGACCGGCAAGGTGCTGACCACGCCGCATGCGCCGGAGCTCGGCGTGCTGGAAGGCGTGCGCGTGGTGATGGAGCGCGCGGCGATGACGCCGGCCGACATCACGCTGCTGATCCACGGCACGACGCTGGCGACGAATGCGATCATCGAGCGCAAGGGCGCGAAGACGGCGCTGCTGACGACCGAGGGGTTCCGCGACGTCCTCGCGCTGGGGAATGAAAGCCGCTACGACCAGTACGACCTCAACATCGACCTGCCGCAGCCGCTGGTGCCGCGGCGCTGGCGGCTCACGGTGCCGGAGCGGCTCGACAACGAGGGCAAGGTGCTGCTGGCCCTCGATGAGAAGGCGGTGGCGGAGCAGGTCGCCTTCATGAAGGCCGAGGGCATCGAGAGCCTGGCGATCGGCTTCCTCCATGCCTTCGTGAACCCCGCGCATGAACGGCGCGCGGCGGCGATCGTGCAGGCGCTGTGGCCGGAACTGAACATCTCGCTGTCCAGCGAGGTCTCGCCGGAGATGCGGGAGTGGGAGCGGTTCTCCACCACCGCGGCCAATGCGTATGTGCAGCCGCTGATGGCGAGCTACCTGAAGCGTCTGGAGGCCGGGCTGCGTGAGGGCGGCTTCACCTGCCCGCTGTTCCTCATGCTGTCGGGCGGCGGGCTCACCACGCTCGACACGGCGGCGCGCTTCCCGATCCGGTTGGTGGAAAGCGGCCCCGCGGGCGGCGCCATCTTTTCCGCCCATGTCGCGAAGCAGCGGGGCTGGCAGAAGGTCCTGTCCTTCGACATGGGCGGCACCACGGCCAAGGTCTGCCTGATCGACGACTACGCGCCGCAGGCGTCCCGCAGCTTCGAGGTCGCGCGCGTCGGCCGCTTCAAGAAGGGATCGGGGCTGCCGCTGCGCATCCCCGTGATCGAGATGGTCGAGATCGGCGCCGGCGGCGGCTCCATCGCGCATTGCGACGCGATAGGGCGCATCCAGGTGGGGCCGGAAAGCGCGGGCGCCGATCCGGGACCGGCCTGCTACGGGCGGGGCGGCAAACACCCGGCGGTGACGGACGCCAACCTCTCGCTGGGGCGCTACGAGCCTGACCTGTTCGCGGGCGGCGCGCTGAAGCTGCATGTGCAGCCGGCGCTGGATGCGCTGTCGCGCGATGTCGGCGAACGGCTCGGCCTGCCGCCGGAGATGGCGGGGCTCGGCGTGGTGGAGATGGTGGACGAGAACATGGCCAATGCGGCCCGCGTCCATGCCATCGAGAGCGGGAAGTCCTATGCCGGCCGCGCCATCATCGCGTTTGGCGGCGGCGGTCCCGTGCATGGCTACCGCGTCGCGGAGAAGATCGGTGTGAGCCGCATGCTGGTGCCGAGTGGCGCCGGCGTCGGCTCCGCCATCGGCTTCCTGCGCGCGCCGGTCGGCTATGAGGTGGTGAAGTCGCTGTACCAGCGCTTCCGCAGTTTCGACGTCGGCGCCGTCAATGCGTTGCTCGGCGCCATGTCGGCGGAGGCGCGGCGCGTGGTGGCGGAAGGCGCCTTCGGCGCGGAACTCGCCGAGCATCGGTTGGCCTTCATGCGCTATGTCGGGCAGGGGCATGAGATCAGCGTCGTGCTGCCGGCACGCGAGCTGACGGCGGAGGACATCCCCGCCATCCGCGCGGCCTATGACGCCGAATACACGCGCTTCTACGACCGCCCCGTGCCGGGCAGCGACGTGGAAATCCTGGCTTTCGCCGTGACGGTCGCGACGGTGGCGGAGGAGGTGCTGGCGGTGGCGGCGGTGGCTGATGCGCCCGCACCGGCGCCGATCCGCGTGCAGCAGGTGCGCGACACCGCGACGGGCGAGGTCGCGGAATGGAAGGTCTATGACCGCCCCGCCATGCCGCATGGCTGCACCGTGCCCGGCCCTTGCATCGTGGCGGAGGCGGAGACGAGCACGCTGGTCGGCCCCGGCTGGCGCTGCCGCGTCGATGGCCTCGGCTACCTGGAACTGACCCGCGGGGAGGCTGCGTGATGAACGCTCTCGAGAAAATCCAGCGCCAGATCCAGTGGAACCGCCTGGTCGCGGTGGTGGAGGAACAGGCGCAGATCATGATCCGCACCGCCTTCTCGACCACGGTGCGGGAAGCGGGCGATCTCTCCGCCGGCATCTTCGACCTGCAGGGCCGCATGCTGGCGCAGGCCGTCACCGGCACGCCGGGGCATGTGAACTCCATGATGGAGTCGGTCGGCCACTTTCTCGCGAAGTTCCCGGCGGCGTCGATGAAGCCGGGCGACCACTACATCACCAACGACCCCTGGCTCGGCACCGGGCACCTGCATGACCTGACGGTCGTGACGCCCGCCTTCCGCAACGGCGCCATCGTCGGGCTTTTCGCGAACACCGCGCATGTCATCGATGTCGGCGGTCTCGGCATGGGGCCGGATGGGCGGAGCGTCTTCGAGGAAGGGCTCTACATCCCGATCGTGAAGTGCTTCGACCAGGGCGCGCCCAACGAGACCTTCTTCGACTTCATCCGCATGGGCAGCCGCACGCCGGTGGAGTTGGAGGGCGACATCTACTCCCTCTGCGCCTGCAACGACGCGGGCGCGAAGCGGCTGGTGGAGATGATGGACGAGTACGGGATGGAGAGCATCGATCCGCTCGCCACCTACATCTTCGACGCCTCGCTCTCCGCGACGCTGGAGGAAATCCGCAAGCTGCCGAAGGGCACCTATCGCGGCTCGATCAAGTCGGATGGCTATGAGTCCGAGGTCACGCTGAAGGCGGCGATGACGATCAGGGATGACGAGATCGTCGTGGACTATGCCGGCACCTCCGGCCTGTCGGGCCGCGGCATCAACGTGCCCGCCGCCTATTGCCGCGCCTATGCCTGCTTCGGGATCAAGTGTGTCGTGGCGCCGGAAATCCCGAACAACTGGGCGTCCCTCGCGCCCTTCCGGATGGAGATCCCCGAGGGCTGCATCCTCAACGCGCCGCGGCCCTATCCGGTCTCCGTGCGGCACGTGGTCGGGCAGCTGCTGCCGGACCTCATGATGGGATGCCTGCACCAGGCGGTGCCGGATCGCGTGAATGCGGAGGGGTCCTCCGCGCTCTGGAACCCGCCGCTGCGCGGCGGCGCGCAGGTCAGCGGGGCGGCGGCGGAGCTGCCGGATTTCGAGATCATCACCTTCAACTCCGGCGGCACCGGCGCGCGGCCGACCAAGGACGGGCTGGACGGCACGGCCTTTCCCAGCGGCGTGCGGACCATGCCGGTGGAGGCGACGGAGAACGTCGCGCCCGTCATCTTCTGGCAGAACCAGATCCGCGCGGATTCCGCCGGCGCCGGTCGCACGCGGGGCGGCTTCGGCAAGGTGATGGAGATTGGCGCGAAGGGGGAGGCGGAGTTCGCCGTGAACGCCATCTTCGACCGCGTCGCCAATGCGCCGAAGGGGCGTGATGGCGGCGGTGATGGCGCCTCCGGCTGGGTCGGCTTCACCGATGGCACGACCATCCGCACCAAGGGCTACCAGGTGGTGCCGAAAGGCAAGCGGCTGCTGCTGAAGCTGCCGGGCGGCGGCGGCATGGGCGATGCGAAGACCCGTGACCGCGCGCTGGTGGAGCGGGACGTCGCGGATGGGCTGGTGAGCCCGGAGAAGGCGAAGGCGCTCTACGGGGCGTGATCGAGGGCGGGCTTGGCCCGGCCGGGCGCCGGGCCATCTGCCGCGCATGACCCTTCCCCGTCGCGCGGCGCTGTCCGCCGCGCTGCTGCTGGCGGCGCGGCCTCTGGCCCATGCGGAGCCACCCGACGCGGCGCTGCTTGAGGCCGCCCGGGCCCGCGCCGCCGCCACGCCCGACCTTCGCACCCTGGTCGTGGCGCAGGGCGGTGTGGCGGTGCTGGAGGGCGCCTGGCGCGGCGCCAGGCTCGACCGGCCCGCCAACATCAAGTCGGCGTCGAAGACGGTGCTGGCGATGATGGCGCTGGTCGCCGTCTCCCGCGGGGTGTTCCGGCTGGAGGATCGGGTGGCGCCGCTGCTGGGGCCGCGCCTGCCGCGGGATGCGGACCCGATGGTGCAGCGGATCACCATCCGGCATCTGCTGGCGATGCAGGCGGGGCTGGAGAGCACCTCCGGCCGCAACTATGGCCGCTGGGTCAGCAGCCCGGACTGGCTGCGCTTCGCGTTGACCCGGCCGATGGTGGCGGAGCCTGGTGGGGCGATGGTCTATTCGACCGGCACGTCGCACATCCTCGGCGCCGTGCTGGCGCGGGCGACGGGGCGGGACCTGCGGAGCCTCGCACAGGAATGGATCGGCACGCCGCTCGGCTTCGCCGTGCCGGAGTGGCGGCGGGACCCGCAGGGCCTGCATTTCGGCGGCAACGACATGGCGCTGACGCCGCGCGCCCTGCTGGCCCTGGGCGAATGCTGCCGGCTTGGCGGGCGCGGCGTGATCCCCGGCGCGTTGCTGGCGGAGGCCTGGCGGCCGACCGGGCAATCCGCCTTCAGCGGCCAGGCCTATGGGATGGGCTGGTGGATCGGGCAGGCGCAGGGCCAGCAGGTCATCTTCGCCTGGGGCTATGGCGGGCAGATGATCTACCTGGTGCCGGGGCTCGAGCTGACGGTGGTGATGACGTCCGACCCCGACGTGCCGCGCGTGCCGGGGCAGGTCTTCACCCGCCACGCCCTGCTGGCGGAGGCGATCCTGCCGGCCTTCGGGGCGGGCGCCTAATCATCCGGGCCGCCCTTCGTGGCATCCGTCACGCCGGGTGGGTCCGGGTAGAGGTCGGATGGCACCTTGGCGTCGGGGTTCCGGGTTATCCCCGGCTTCTGGACCTTCGCCGCCGTGTTGGGCGTCTCCGGGTCCGCGCTGTTCATGCGCTCGGTTGCGCCGGTGGGCTTCGGTTTGTCGGTCATGCCCACCGGAACGCGCGAAGCGGCCCTGGGATCAGATCGGGTAGGCGAGCAGCGTCTGCACCCGGGCCGTGTCGTAGATCACGCGCTTCACCTTGAACCGCCAGCCATCCGCCGTGCGCACCGCCGTGCTGGCATAGCTGCCGGCCTGGTAGATGGCGGAGCTGCCTTCCTGCGACGTGTTCACGACGACGTAGTTGGCGCGGAAGCTCGCCTCCGTCTCGCTCGATCCGGTCACCACCAGGCCCGAGACCATGTGGCGATAGGCCGGCTTCTCGTAGATGTTGGCGTGGCGGAGGCTGGCGACGCGGTCGCGCAGCATGGCGGCGTTGTCGCAGCGGATCAGCGGCGCGGGCAGGCCGAGTTCCTCATTCTCCCGCGGGATGATCTCGTAGAGGCAATCCTCCGTGAAGAATTGGCTCCACTCCTCCAGCCGGTCGTCATCGATGGCGGCGATGTAGCGGTCCAGCAGGTCCTGCATCTCCAGCCGCAGCAGCAGGGCGGGCGTCATGCGATGCCCCTTTCCGGGATCGTCTCGTAGCCCATCATGTCGCGGTAGCCGCGCCAGAAGCGGCGGACCAGGCCCTCGCTCACCATGCTGTCGAGGTCATTGGCCGCGCCGCGGGCCATCTCCAGCACCGAATGGGATTCGCCGCCGCCGGTGACGGCGCGCTGCACCAGCTCCGTCGCCTCCGTATCCTCCATGGAGATGTAGCCGGCGGGGCCGACCAGGTTGGCCTGCTTGATGCGCAGCGCGCGCAGTTCGGGCGTATCGTCCTCATAGCCGAAGAAGTGGAAGACGAGCTCGAAGCGGTCATGCGCCTTGGCGATGATCTGCCGCGCGACCAGCGTGTTGTGGATCTGCTGGATGACGAGTTGCGGGAAGATCGGCTGGATGTGGTTGGTGCTGAGCTCGTCATATTCCTTGATCATGCCGAGCACGCTGTCGTCTTCCAGGCGGAAGCCCTCGTCATAGGACCGGATCGCCTGCTGCTTGTAGGCGCCGGCATTCTCCTCCTCGTTCTTCACCACCAGCAGGGCGCTGTGCAGGCCGGTGCTGTCCGTCACCGTGCTGACCTTCATGCCGACGCGGAGAATGTTGAAGGTGGTGTGGAACAGATGGAGCAGGGAGGCGTGGTAGGGGTCCTTCACGTTCTCCAGGTAGAGCTTCCAGTTGCTGTTCGAATACTGCCGTGTGCAGCCGAGATAGACGATCGGCTTGGCGAAGATGCGGTCCACATAGCGCCGCATCTCCGGGCCCAGGTAGCTCGCGACATCGCCGAGGCTGTCGTCGAAGGTGGCGAAGACCAGGCCGCGATAGCTCTCGACCCGCAGCTGCCGCAGGCTGTGGTTCTTGGGATCGAAATCGGCGGGCATGCCCGCCATCTCCTTCATGCCCCGCCGGAAGGGCACGCCCTGGAGGTCGCCCTTCGCAGTGTAGTTCCACTGGTGGTAGACGCAGGTGTGGTTCAGCGCATTGCCGCGGCGCAGCCGGCACACCGCGGCGCCACGATGCGCGCAGCGGTTCACCCAGGCGGCGAGGGCCCCATCCTCCGCCCGCGTCATCACCACCGGCGTGTCGCCGATATAGGTGCTCTTGAAGTCGCCGGGTTTCGGGATCTCGGCTTCCAGGCCGAGGAAATTCCAGGTGGGGCCGCGGAAGATGCGTTCCTGTTCGCGCGCATAGACCTCCGGCGAGGTGAAGACGGAATAGGGAACGCGGGAGGCGTCGGCGCGGGGGAAGACGGGTGCCTGGTCCATCGGGATCAGCCCGCCGGCATGCGGCATTCCGCCGCGAAGGGATCGACCGCATTCTCGAACACCTTGCGGACGTGCTCCGTCTGCAGGCGGCCATCAGCGCGGCGGCCGACCTGGGCGAGCCAGAAATCCTGGATGGGGAAGTTGTTGGCGCCGAAGCGGAAGGGGCCGCGCACGCTGCGGAAATCCGCGGCGCGGATGGCGGCGCGCAGCGCGCCCTTGTCGGCCAGGTTGCCGTTGGTGCGCTTCACGGCGCTGTCCAGCAGCATGGCCGTGTCATAGGCATGCGCCGCGTAGCTGGCGGGGACGTAGTTGAACTGCGTCAGGAAGTCGCCGACGAAGCGCGTGTTCTGCTCATTCGGCAGCGTCGGCGTCCAGGTCGTGCCGGTGTAGAGGCCGAGCGCCGCATCGCCCTGCGCGGGCAGCACGGCCTCATCCACCGTGAAGGCGGACAGCACCGGGATGGTGATGCCGGCCTGGCGGTACTGCCGCACGAATTGCACGCCGAGGCCGCCGGGCATGAAGGTGTAGATCGCATCCGGCCGTCTAGCGGCGATCTGCGCCAGCTCCGCCGAGAAATCGGTAGTGGTGAGGGCGACATAGGTCTCGTCCATCACCTCCCCCCGGAAGGTGGACTTGAAGCCCGCGGCGGCGTCGCGGCCGGCCTGGTAGTTGGGGGTGATGATCATGACGCGGCGGATCGGGCGGCGGGTGCCCGCGACCTCGATCCCGTCATTCGCGGCGGCGCCGAGGACCGCGTGATTCTGGTCGTTGACGTAGGAGGTCGCGAAGAAGAAGGGGCTGCAGCCGCGGCCCGCGATGGGGGAGGGACCGGCATTCGGGCTCAGCAGGAAGGTCTGGCTTTCCGTCACCGGCCGGATGATGGCGGCGAGGATGTTGGAGAAGAGGGTGCCGACGATGAAGTCGCAGCGGTCCCTCTCCAGCGCCGCGCGGACCTTGGTGACGGCGGCATCGGGGCGGAGTTCGTCGTCGATGACCAGCACCTCGGCCGGGCGGCCGCCGATGCGATTCTCGAGGTGTCGCATGCCGAGCAGGAAGCCGTCCCGGAGATGCGTGCCGGGCGCGGCCTGCGGGCCGGTCAGCACGGTCACGAGCCCGATCTTCACCGGCGCGGCCTGGGCGCGGGCGAGGCCCGGCAGGGCGAGGGTGCCGGCGCTGGCGGCAAGCCAGGCGCGGCGGGTGATGGGCGGGAAGACGGAACGCGGCATCGGTCGTGGCCCCCTGTTGCTTTCCCGCAACTAGAGAACAACCGGCGGCGCGATGCAACCGGGTGGCGAGCGTAACACGCCTTCCTGGCAGGTCCGGCGCGCAGTGCTTCGGACGGGCCCCGGCCCGTGCTACGCTGCGCCCGCGCAGGGTCAGGAGAGCGCCGGGGTGAAGATCGAGATCGGTGATCGCTTCAAGGGCGTGATCGCGGATGCGGTGGAGTCCGGGCTCTACACGTCGCCCGAGGATGTGGTGGCGGAAGCGCTCCGGCTCTTCGCCGCCGACCAGGCCCGGCACCAGGCGCTGCGGGAGTCGATCGCGGAGGCGCTGGCCGATCCGCGCGAGGTCAGCGAGGCGGAGATCGACGCGGCGCTGGCCGAGACGATGCGTGCCCTGGCGGCGCGCGGCGTGCCGGAGTGACGCGTCGCGCCCGCCTGCTGCCGGCGGCCCTGTCGGATCTGACGACCATCGCCGCCTGGATCGCCACCGACGCCCAGAGTCAGCGCGTGGCCCTGGCCTTCATCGCGCGGCTGCGGCAGCGCTGCGACGAGATTGCGGGCCTGCCGGGTACGCTCGGCAGGCCGCGCGACGATTTGGGCCGCGATATCCGGTCCCTGGCTTGGCGGGACTACGTGATTCTGTTTCGCTACCTTGAAGGGCGGGTCCGGGTCATCCGGATCATCCATGGCCAGCGCGACCTGCCCCGCATCGTGAACCCAAGTCCTGACGCCTAGGAACGCCCCCATGGCCCTCCGCTGCGACCTCATCATCCGTGACGCGACGCTGTTCGACGGCACGGGCGCCCCGCGCCGGGTCGGCGATATCGGGGTGAAGGGGGAGAGGATCGCCGCGATCGGCGACCTCGGCGGGGCGTCGGCGGACCGGGAGATCATCGCGACGGGCAAGGCGGTGGCGCCGGGCTTCATCGATGCGCATACGCATGACGACCGCGCGGTGCTGATGGGCCACCAGGCCACCACCTGCAAGACGAGCCAGGGCGTCACCACCGTCGTCTGCGGCTGTTGTGGTGTTTCCCTCGCCCCCGCGCGGTTCAAGACGGCGCCGCCGCCGCCGCTCGACCTGATCGGGGCGGAGGGCTGGTGGCGCTTCGGCGATTTCGGGGACTACGCCCACGCCATCAACTCCAAGGGCTCGGAGGTCAATGTCTACGCCCTGGTCGGCAACCAGACGCTGCGCGTGGAGGCGATGGAAGGCGACGTGATGCGCCCGGCGACCGACCGGGAGATCAACCACATGCATGCCCGCGTGAAGCAGTCGATGGCGGAAGGTGCCTCCGGCTTCTCGACCGGGCTCTACTACGACCCGAACAAGCATGCGACGACGGACGAAGTCATCGCGATCACCGAGGCGCTGAAGCCCTATGACGGGCTCTATTCCACGCATATGCGCGACGAGTCGGATCGGATCCTGGCCTCGATCGAGGAGACGATGCGGATCGGCAAGCGCGCCGGCGTCGCGGTGCAGATCAGCCACCACAAATGCTCGCTGCCGGAGAATTACGGGCGGTCCGTGCAGACCCTGCCGCTGATCGAGGCCTATTCGCGCACGCAGGAAGTGGCCTACGACGTCTATCCCTACCCCGCGGGATCGACGGTGCTGATGCCGGATCGGCTGCGCGACGACGTGCCTGTGATGATCACCTGGTCGGTCCCCCACCCGGAGATGGCGGGGAAGTACCTGGCGGACATCGCCCGCGGCTGGAACACGGATATCCGCGCGGCTGCGCAGAAGCTGACGCCGGCCGGGCAGATCAGCTTCCAGATGGATGAGGATGACGTCCAGCGCATCATGGCCCATCCGCTGTCCATGATCGGCAGCGACGGCATCCCGCATGACGCGCACCCGCATCCGCGGCTCTGGGGCACCTTCCCCCGCGTGCTCGGCCACTACAGCCGCGGGCTGAACCTGTTCAGCATGGAGGTCGCGATCCACAAGATGACCGGCCGCTGCGCGGAGGCCTATGGCATCGTCGATCGCGGCGTGCTGCGCGAAGGCGCCTATGCGGACCTCGTGCTGTTCGACCCCGCGACGGTGATCGATGCCGCGACCTTCGACACGCCGATGCTGCCCTCCATCGGGATCGAGGAAGTCTGGGCCAATGGCGTTGCCACCTTCCGCCACGGCCATGGCGACAAGGGCGGCGCGACGGGGGCCCGGCCCGGGCGCCTGGTCACCCGGCACAAGGCCTGATCCGCTGGTCCGCCTCCTGCCCGGCTGGCTCACCCCGAAGCCGCGCATCGCCAATGACGATGCGCCGGACGGGCGAACGCATACCGCCCGCAACGCGCTGATCATGGTGGCGATGCTGCTCGGCGGGCTGCTGGTGGCCGCGCAGGTGTTCCGCGCCGGCTGGAGGGCCGGGCCGACGGAGCTGGAGCGTCATGTCCGCGCCGGCCCCCGCGTCGGGGCGGCGGATCTGGAGCGGGACCTGCGCGCGCGGCACCCCGCGGGCAGCGACGTGGCGCCGGTCGTCACGCGGCTGTCGCAGATGGGCTTCACCTGCAACCCGGCATCCCCGGGGGCGACGGATTGCCGCTACCGCGCCTGGCGGGACGACAACCGCCTGGTGAGCGTGGCGGTGGATCTGCGGCATGACGGGCTGCATGTGCAGTCCATCGCCGTGCAGATGGGGCTGACGCAGCGCTGAAGGGCCGGGCGCCGGGGCTACTGGGTGGGGCCGTCGATCCAGGCTTCCATCAGGCGGCGGGCGCGGAAGACGCGGCTCTTGCCGGTGCCGATGGCGAAGCCGGTGGCCTCGCTGATCTCCTCATAGGTCATGCCGTCCAGCGCCAGCATCTCCAGCGCCCGGCGCCCTTCCTCCGGCAGCCGGTCCATCGCGGCGGCGACCTGCGTCAGCATCACGGCGTGCACCTGGCCGGCAGGGCGGGAGAGGGCACCGGCCGGTGCGTCATCGAGGTCCACGGTCGGCCGGCGGCGCCGGACCGTGGTGATGAAGCGGTTGCGGACGATGCGGTGCATCCAGGCGTTGAAATGGGTGCCGGGCTGGAAGCTGGCTTCCGCTGCCAGGGCATTGGTGACGGAATCCTGCACGAGGTCCTCGGCATCCGCGCGGTTGCGCGTCATGGCGAGGGCCTGGAGGCGGAGCTTCGGCAGGACCGCGACGATATCGTCGCGGAAATCGGCATGCATGGGGGTGGTGGTCCTGGCTGGGCGCCGGCCGGAGAGATCGAGCCGAAGCGGCATCGGCAGCGCCAGCGATCAATGACAGGAAAAGCTCGTCACGGGTGTCTAATGTTCTCAACACTCCGTGTATTCCGACAGTATCGTTGCAAGGATTGTTTGGCAGAATGGCGTCGGGCGCGCGCTGTAACCTGGAGCGTTATTCCACCGTCATTGCCGATTGAAGGGGCCGGACGCGCATCATTGATGCGGGATGACCATCCATCGCGGTGCCGGCAGGCTGCACGGCTTTGCCATCGTCGCCCCCGCGGTCGGGCTTGCCATGGGCGGCACCCTCGTCTCCGGCCTGGTCGCGCGGCCGGCCACCTTCGCGCTCGGCCCGGCGGCGCCGCAGGACGATCCGGTCGGCTACAACCAGGCCCTGGATTCGGCGGCCGGTGCCAGGGAGCGGCGGTCCGACCTTCCGGAAGCCGCTGGGCTGCGGCACCTTCGCCAGCCCTGCAGCGTGAACACCCAGGCGGTGTTCCGGGCGGCGCGCTGGCCTGCTTCATGGGTCAGCAATATTGACCTTTGCCGGGAAGCTTCCTACGCCATCGCCATGACGGACTGGCTCCCCCTGCTGGGCTTCGCGATCGCCACCTCGGTCACGCCGGGGCCGAATGTCCTGATGGTGGCGGCGGGTGCGGCCAGCCATGGGGTGCGTGGCGTTCTGCCGCATATGCTCGGCATCACCGTGGGCTTCGGCGCCATGCTGCTGCTGGTCGGGCTGGGCCTGGCGGGGCCGCTGGCGGCGAGTGCCTGGCTGCATGAGGGCATGCGCTGGGCGGGCGCGGCCTGGCTGCTGTGGCTGGCGTGGAAGATCGCGAGCGCGCCGCCGCCTGGCGAAGGCCCGCGCCGGCCGCCGATGGGCTTCCGGGGCGCGGCGCTGTTCCAGTGGGTCAATCCCAAGGCGTGGATGATCGCGGCCGCCGTCACGCCGGCCTTCACCCGTCCGGGGGAGCCGCTGCTGCCGCAGGTGATGGCGATCGCCTTCGTCTTCGTGGCGATCTCCATGCCCTGCCTGCTCGTCTGGGCCGGCATCGGCGCGGGGGCGGGGCGCGTGCTGCGCAGCCCCGGGCGCCTCCGCGCCTTTAACATCCTGATGGCGCTGCTGCTGGTGGCGAGCCTGGTGCCGATGCTGCGGTAGGCCGCGCAACCGTTTCCGATCGCGTGCGTTCCTTCCGCGGCCGAACGCTTCGGCCGAAGGGGAGCACGCCATGCGGCAGACGACGATACCGATTGCACTCGCGCTATGCCTGGCCGCCGGGGCCGCCGCGGCGCAGCCCGCCGCCACCAGGCAGCAGGAAGACCTGATCGACCATGTGAGCACCGTCGCCGACCTGGCGGCCGTGTGCCAGCCGAGCTGGGGTGGCGTGCCGCGGCTGGAGGCCATCGCCTATTGCCAGGGGTTCCTGACCGCGGCGGGCCAGTACCACGCGCTGCTGCACCCCACGGGCAGCCCGATGCGGCCGCTGTTCTGCGTGCCGACGCCGGGGCCGACGGTCGCGGAATCCGGCGTCGCCTTCAGCAACTGGGCGCGCGCCAACCCGCAATACGCCCGTGAGCCGGCGCTGGACGGCATGCTGCGCTGGGCGCAGGCCACCTATCCCTGCCCGCAACCGACGACGCCGCCGGCCCGCGCGCCGCGCGCCGCGCGCTGAGGAGGACGTCATCATGCACAAGATGAAGTTCGGCATCCTGCTCGCCGCCGGCCTCGGCCTTTCCGCCTGTGGCGACCTGAACCCGACGCAGCAGCGCACGGCGACGGGCGCGCTGGGTGGCGGTGCCATCGGCGGCATCCTCGGCAGCTTCAGCGGCAATGCGGGCCTCGGCGCGCTGCTCGGCGCTGGCGTCGGCGGCGCGGGCGGCTACCTCTATGACCAGTCGCAGCAGTCGCAGCGGCAGTACTACCAGCAGCAATACTACCAGCCGCGCGGCCGCGGGCCCTACCGCGACCGGGGCTGGTAGGAGACCATTCGAGAACACCGGCGGGTCGGCTTCGCTGGGCTTTTCCGCGCTGGGAGCGTCGTCGGACTTGCCGATGCAACCAGCATCGGCTGCGTCCGGCTCCTTCCCAGCACGATAAATCCCTCGCGAATCCTCAGCCACCGGCATTCTAGAACGGTCTTGAGTTGAACCGTCAGGCGTGGGGGAAACCCAGCGCCTGGCGGAAGCGGTTCTTCACCTGCACGCCGTCGCGCGGCGGCAGGGCGCGGGGCAGGTTTTCGGCAGCGATCGCGACCACGGCGAGGTTCAGCCCCGCCTTCGCGTGGATGCGGCGACGGAGCGGCTCCACGCCCTGGCGTTCCGTCACGCGGTCCACCACGGGGAAGCCGCAGGCCTCCGCCACGCGGGCCAGGTCGATGCCCTGGCCGGTGTGGCTGGCCTGCATCCCCGTCTCCCCGAAATGGCCGTTGTCCAGCACGACGATGGAGAGGTTGGGCGGGCGCCGCAGCGCGATGGTGGCCAGCGCGCCGAAGCCCATCAGCGCCTCCCCATCCCCTGTGATCACGACCACCGGGCGTGACGGTTGCGCGGTGGCGAGGCCGAGGCCGACCGTCATCGCGCTGCCCATCGCGGCCCAGAGGTAGTAGTTCAGGTCGTGGTCGCCGGCCGCCATGACGTCATAGCTCGGCGAACCGAGGCCGCTGACGACGAGCATGTCACCGCGATCCCGCAGCAGCTCGGCGACGACCGCGCGACGGTCGAGGGTTCCGGCACTCATTGCACCCACGCCTTCTCGCCGATCAGCCGCTGGCCGAGCAGCACGGCGCAGGCGCCATCACCCTCGAAGGCCATGGTGGCGGCGCCCTTCAGCAGCGGCGCGACATCGGCCGCGTGGTCGGCGCGCCAGACCATGACGCCCATCAGCTTGAGGGCAGCCTCCGTCGCCTGGCCCATCGGGTTCTGGTGCTGGTTGAACTCGGCCCAGTCGCCCCGCATCGTCACGACGGTCAGGAAGGGGAAGCGCGCCATCGCGACCAGCCCCAGCGTGTTGATGCAGTTGCCGACACCGGAGGACTGCATCAGCAGCGCGCCCCGTTCACCGCCTAGCCAGGCGCCGGCGAGGTAGCCGATGCCTTCCTCCTCCGTCGTCAGCACGACGGCGTTGATGTCGGGATCGGCCTCCGCCAGGCGCAGCGCGGTGGCGTGGCCGGCATCGGGGACATAGGCGATGTGCTTCACGCCCGCGGCCTTCAGCACGTCGAAGACCTGGCGTCGCCAGTCCGGGGTTCCGTCGGGTGTCATGGTGTTCCTCCTGGGGCTCCGGGCGGGATGATGCCGCGGTGGCCGGCATAGCGGGACTAGAAGCTTGCGCATTGCGCTATGCCGTGTTGCGATGGGTCATGGACCTCCGGCAGCTCAATACCTTCGTTCAGGTGGCGGAGCTCGGCAGCCTGAGCCGGGCCGCCGACCGGCTGCGCATCGCCCAGCCCGCGCTCAGCCGGCAGATCCGGCTGCTGGAGGAGGAGCTGCGCGTCGCCCTCTTCACCCGCCATGGCCGCGGCATGGTGCTGACCGCGGCGGGGGAGCGGCTGCGCGCGCGGGCGGCCGGCATCCTGCGCGACGTGGAGGAGACGCGGGCGGGGCTGATGGAGGAGGCCGGCGCGGTGCGCGGCCGCGTCATCTTCGGCATGCCGCCGACCGTCGGCGCCGTGGTGGCGAACCGCCTGGTGGAGCGCTTCATGACCGCGCATCCCGAGGTGAAGCTGCGCGTCGTGCAGGCCTTCAGCGGCTACCTGCTGGAATGGCTGCAGGGTGGCGAGGTGGACGTCGCCGTCGTCTATGCCGGGGCGCGCGCGGCGGGTGTCCGGGCCTCGCCCTTGCTGGTGGAGACGCTGTGCTTCGTCACGGCCTCCGGCCAGGTGCCATCGCCCCACCACGCCATCGGCTTCGCCGCCGTCGCCGCCCATCGCCTGATCCTGCCCGGGCCGCAGCACGGGCTGCGCCTGCTGGTGGAGGCGGAGGCGGAGCGGCGGGGGATCGCGCTGGATGTGGTGGTGGAGGCGGATGAGCTGACCATGCTGAAGGGGCTGGTGCTGCGCGGCCTCGGCGCCACCATCCTGCCGCGCGCCGCGGTGCATGAGGAGGTGGAGGCGGGCAGGCTGCACGCCGCGCCGATCATCGACCCGCACCTGTCCCGCAAGCTGGTGGTGGCCGAACCGCTGGGCCGCCAGCCCACCAACGCCGTGCGCCGCTTCGCGGAGATGCTGCGGGAGGAGGTGCGGGCCATGGTGGAGGCCGGCGTCTGGGACGGGCAGCTGCTGGGAAGCGATAGCAGGCCGGCATAGGTGATCGGCCGCGATTGTAGTATCCGCGCAGGCCCCGCCGCGCCAGATTGCGCCCGAATCGCCCGAGGAAGCCGTCATGGACATGCACAACCCCGCCACCGACCCGCATGCCGAGATCCGGGCCGAGGTCCGCAAGCTCTGCGCGCGTTTCCCCGGCGAATACTGGCGGGAGCTGGATGCGCGGCGCGGCTATCCGACGGAGTTCGTGACGGCGCTGACGGAAAGCGGCTACCTGGCCGCGCTGATCCCCGAGGAATATGGCGGCGCGGGCCTGAAGCTCTCCGGCGCCGCGGCGATCCTGGAGGAGATCCACGCCAGCGGCAGCAACGGCGCCGCCTGCCACGCGCAGATGTACATCATGGGCACCATCCTGAAGCATGGCAGTCCGGCCCAGAAGGCGCAGTATCTGCCGGGCATCGCCGATGGATCGCTGCGGCTTCAGGCCTTCGGCGTGACGGAGCCGACGAGTGGCACGGACACGACGGCGCTGCGCACGACGGCGCGGCGCGAGGGCGACAAGTGGATCGTCAACGGCCAGAAGATCTGGACCAGTCGGGCGGAGCATTCCGACCTGATGCTGCTGCTGGCCCGCACCACGCCGAAGGACCAGGTGGCGAAGAAGACGGACGGCCTCTCCACCTTCATCGTGGACATGCGCAAGGCGCTAGGCAACGGGCTCACCATCCGCCCGATCCGCACCATGATGAACCACAATTCCTGCGAGGTCTTCTTCGACAACATGGAAGTCCCCGCCGAGAACCTGGTCGGCGTGGAGGGCAAGGGCTTCCGTCAGATCCTCGACGGCATGAATGCCGAGCGGCTGCTGATCGCGTCCGAATGCATCGGCGATGCGCGCTGGTTCACGCAGCGCAGCGTGGCCTATGCAAAGGAACGCGTGCTGTTCGGCCGCCCCATCGGCCAGAACCAGGGCGTCCAGTTCCCGATCGCCAAGGCCTATGCGCAGATGCGCGCCGCCGAGGCCATCGTGAAGCAGGGGCTCGAGAAGTTCGAGCGCGGCGAGAACTGCGGCGAGGAGGCGAACATGGGCAAGATGCTCGCCGCCGATGCCGCCTGGGCCGCCGCCGAGGCCTGCGTGCAGACTCATGGCGGCTTCGGCTTCGCCGAGGAATACGACATCGAGCGCAAGTTCCGCGAGACGCGGCTGTACCAGGTGGCGCCGATCAGCACGAACCTGGTGCTGAGCTACATCGGCGAGCATGTGCTGGGGATGCCGCGGAGCTACTGAGATGCGCCCGCTCGAAGGCCTCCTCGTCATCGCCATGGAACAGGCCGTCGCGGCGCCGACCTGTTCCGTGAAGCTGGCGGATGCCGGCGCGCGGGTCATCAAGATCGAACGCGCGGAGGGCGACTTCGCGCGTGGCTACGACACCGCCGCGGCGGGGCAGTCCACCTACTTCGTCTGGCTGAACCGGGGGAAGGAGAGCCTGACCCTCGACATCAAGCAGGCCGAGGACAAGGCGCTGCTGGGCCGGCTGCTCGCGAAGGCCGATGTCTTCATCCAGAACCTGGCGCCGGGGGCGATGGGGCGGGCGGGGTTCGGCTCCGCGGAACTGCGCGCGCGGCATCCAAGGCTGATCACCGTCGACATCTCCGGCTACGGGGAGGAAGGCGAGTATGCCGCCATGAAGGCCTATGACCTGCTGGTGCAGGCGGAAAGCGGCCTAGCCGCCGTCACGGGGCATCCGGCGGGGCCGGGGCGGGTCGGCGTCTCGGTCGTGGACATCGCCTGCGGCATGAACGCCCATGCGGCGGTGCTGGAGGCGCTGATCGAGCGTGGCATCACCGGCCGCGGCAAGGGCATCGCCGTGTCGCTGTTCGACGGCATGGCGGACTGGATGAATGTGCCGCTGCTGTACTTCGAGGGCACGGGTCGGGCGCCGGCGCGGGTCGGGCTCGCGCATCCCTCCATCTGCCCCTACGGCGCCTTCGCCACCGCCGATGGCGCGCTGGTGCTGATCTCCATCCAGAACGAGCGGGAATGGACGAGCCTCTGCGCCGGCTTCATGGGCGATGCCGCCATCGCGGCGCGGCCGGGCTGGGGCAGCAACAATGACCGCGTGACGAACCGCGCAGCGGTGGATGCGGAGGTCGCGCGGCACTTCGCCGGGCTGACGCGGGCGGAGGCGGCGGCGCGGCTGAACGCGGCGGGCATCGCCTATGGCTTCGTGAACGGCGTGGCGGAGCTGGCGGGGCATTCGGCGCTGCGGCGCCTGGCAGTGGAGACGCCGGCGGGGGTGGTGAGCATGGCGGCGCCGGCGGTGCGATTCGCGGATGGTGGGCGGGACTACGGGCCTGTTCCGGCACTCGGGCAGCACAGCGCGGCGATCCGGGCGGAATTCGCGGCGTAAGGCCTGCACCGTTGACGGGCAAAGCTTGCCACGAATGAACCCTTTCAGGCGATTGCTTGGGCGTTTGTTAAGCGCTGGGCGCAGATCATTAACTTTTTCATGCGAATGACGCATGGCTGTGCTGCGAGGGCAAAAAGACCTTGCGGCGGGGGGAAGGGGGCCCTATTTTGTGCATCGCAGCAACACGGCACCGCCGGGTTGTCTGTCTTTCTTGGACGTTTCCTCCCTAAACTTGGCGGTCCCTCGCGGGACCGCCATTTTTTTTGCCCGCGCTGCGGCATCGCAGATCAAAGGCTTAAGGGGTTACCCTGAGAAACTGGTGCGGCCCACGGCCTCGACCTCAGCGCAGAAACGTCCAGTCGGTCCCGGCCAGGACGCTGATCAGGCGCTTCAGGTCCCTGATCAGCGGCCCCATGCCCGGCGCGCGCTCCATCCGGGCCTCGTCCATGTAGAGGCTGCGGGCGATCTCGATCTGCAGGGCGTGCACGGCTTCCCGCGGGCGGCCGTAATGGCGGGTGACGTAGCCACCGGCATAGGGGTCGTTGCGCCGCACGCGGTAGCCCATGCCGGCCAGCGTCTCCTCCACCAGCCGAGTCGCGCGGGGCGCGCAGGCGGTGCCATGCGCGTCGCCCAGGACGAAATCGGCGGGGTTGCCGCCATGCGCCGGGTGGGGCGGCATGGAGTGGCAGTCGATCAGCAGGCAGAGCCCGAACTGCGCGCGGGTATCGGCGATCAGCTCCCCCAGCGCGGCGTGGTAGGGCTGCCAGCAGCGGCGCACGCGGTCCTCGGCCTCCGCAAAGGGCAGCTTGTGGCGATAGACGGGCTCGCCGCTCGCCACCACGCGGGCGATGGTGCCGAGACCCGCGCCGACGCGGGGGCTGGCGCTGTTCACCCAGGCGGGCAGGGGGCCGTCGAACATCGTGGGGTCCAGTTCCCACGGCTCCCGGTTCGCGTCGCAATAGACGCGGGGGAAGGTCGCGCTCAGCAGCGGCGCGCCATAGCCGGGGGCGGCGGCGAACAGCTCATCCACGAAGCTGTCCTCGCTCCGGCGCAGCGCGGTGGCGTCCAGCCGCGCGCCGGCCAGGAAGGCGGGGCTGTAGTTGGTGCCGCTATGCGGGCTGGCGAAGACGAGGGGCACGGTCTGGCGTTCCGGCCGCGCCACGCGGAAGGGCGGCGTTTCCGCGGCAGGCGCCTCGGTGTTCAGGGGGAGGTCCATGGGTTCCCGATCAAGCCACAGCGCGGGCGGTGCTGTCACCCCGCATGCGCCACCTCCACCCGGTCCCGCCCCTTCTCCTTCGCCGCGTAAAGGGCGAGGTCGGAGGCCGCGAGGGCGGCGGAGAGCGCTTCCGCCGGCTGGCCGGGGCCGAGCACGGCGACGCCGATGGACACCGTGGTCAGCGCGTCCCCGCCCGCGGGGTGGGGGACCGCGGCGCGCACCGCCTCCCGCAGGCGCTCCGCGAGCGCCACGGCCGCGTCGAGCCCGGTGCCGGGCAGCAGGGCCGAGAATTCCTCGCCCCCCAGGCGGCCCAGCACATCCCCGGCGCGCAGCTGCCCGGCCATGGCGCGGGCAGCGCCGGCCAGCACCGCATCGCCGGCGGCGTGGCCCCAGCCATCATTGATGCGCTTGAAGCGGTCGAGGTCGAAGGACAGCAGCGCCACGGGCTGCCCCTGGCGCCGGCTGGCGGCGATGGCGGCATGGGCCTGCGCCTCGAACCCCCGCCGGTTGGCGAGGCCCGTCAGCGGGTCCGTGACCGACAGCGCCGAGAGCCTGGCCAGCGCCGCGTCGCGCTGGGCCATGACCCGCAGCACGACGAGGGAGAGCAGCGGCACCGCCAGGTCGAAGGCGATCCAGAGCCAGTTGGTGAAGGGGATGGGCTCCGTCGGCGCCTGCACCACGTTCCACCAGCTGTCCTGCACCGCTTCCGCCAGCCCGATGCCGAGCACCAGGGCCATCAGCCCGAGCACCGGCTCCGACCGGCCCTCGCGCGACGCGGCGGCCAGGCGCCAGAGCGCCAGCGCGGCCGCCAGGGCGCAGAGGCCGCCCATCACCAACCGCACGACGAGGAAGAGGAGATTGTCGGTCGTCATGAAGCCTCGGCGCGGACCGCTTGGGGGGCTTGTCTCCCCTCGGGATGGGCGCTAATCAGCGGGCCTTCCCGGCGGTGGGGCGCTTAGCTCAGCGGGAGAGCACTACCTTGACACGGTAGGGGTCACAGGTTCAATCCCTGTAGCGCCCACCACCCTTTCCATCCCTCGCATGACGTTGACCGGCGGCGATTGCTGCCGCAAACCTCGCCCGCCAGATCGGGGAGAGAACAACGCCATGCGCCGTCGCCACCTGCTCGCTGCTTCCGCTGCCGTCATCGCCGCGCCGGGCATTGCCCGCGCCCAGGCCGCGGTCACCATGCGGCTGTCCCACCAGTTCCCGCCCGCCCACCACAATGCCCGCGTCATCGCGAGCTTCGCGGAGGATGTGGCCGCGCGGTCGAACGGCCAGGTGCAGGTGCAGGTCTTCCCGGCGGAACAGCTGGCGCGCGCGACGGAGAACTTCCCGGGCGTGGCGCGCGGGTCCTTCGAGGCTGCGGCCGCCGTGAACTTCCAGTGGGGCACGACCCTGCCGGAGATGAACGCGATGACCGTGCCCTACTTCTTCACGGACTTCCCGCGGATCGAGCGCTTCGTCGGCAGCGACGCCGCGAAGTTCCTGGAAGCGGCGCTGGAGCGCCGTGCGGTGAAGAACCTGATGTGGCTCTACACCACCCGCCAGAGCATCTTCACGAGTGGCCGGCGGCCGATCGTCAATCTCGAGGATTTCCGGGGTCTCAAGATCCGCGGGCTGAATGCGCTGACCGACCATGCGCTGACGGCCGTCGGCGCCGCGCCGTCCTCCATGCCGGGGCCCGAGGTGCCGCAGGCGCTGCAATCCGGCGTGCTGGATGCGGGGCTCACGGACCTGTCCGCCGCCGTGTCGCGCCGCTTCTACGAGATCCAGCGCTTCGGCACCGTCACGCCCTACTTCACCGTCATCAGCCATGTCTACGTCAACCCGCGCTGGTACAACGGCCTGCGCGCGGAGCACCGCGCCGCGATCGACGCCGCGGCGCGCAAGGCGGAGATCGACCAGCTGCGCGTGACAGAGGAGACGGCGGCCGCCGCCGTCAACGAACTCCGCACCCGCGGCATGACGATCCATGAGCAGACGCCGCAGGAACTCGCGACCTGGCGTGCCGCCATGCAGCAGCCCGTGATCGACGCCTTCCTGCGCATCGCGCCGGAAGGCGGTGCGCGCATCCTCGAACTCCTGCGCGGCATTCCCTCCGCGTGATCGCGTTGCAGCGCCTGGCGGCGGCATTCAGCCGGCTGGCGGTCGTCTTCGGATCGATGGCGACCGTCACCTGCCTGTTCCTGGTCGGCTACTCCGTCGTCATGCGCTACGCCTTCAACGCGCCGCAGCCCTGGGTGGACAAGGTGGCGGGCTGGCTGGTGCTCGGCCTGGTGATGCTGGCGGCGCCGGAGGCGCAGCGGCGCTTCGAGCATATCGGCGTCGATGTCGCGGTCTCCAAGCTCGGCCCGAAGCTGGCGCGGGCCGCGCACCTCATCGGCACGCTGAGCGTCGCGATCGTCGCCGCGGTCCTCGTCTATGCGGGGTGGGAGGCGATCGAGTTCAGCCTGATGGTCGGCATGATGACGGATATCGAAGGCGTGCCGGAATGGTGGATCCAGCTGCTGCTGCCCATCGGCGCCGGGCTCCTGCTGCTGGTGGCGCTGGTGCAGACGCTGGTGCTGGCCGTGGGCGGCACGCCGGACCACCTGCCGACGGGCGACGAGGAATTGCCGCGCGACACGCTGGCGCGCGGGGAGTGACGGCGTGACCTTCATCCTGCTGCTGGCCGCGCTGATCGGCCTTCTCTACCTCGGCATGCCGATGTTCGCGGCGCTGTTCCTGCTGCCGCTCGGCGTGCTGATCGCCCTCGAAGGCGGCGTGCCGGCACTTGGGGAAATGGTCATCGGCAAGCTCGATGGCTACCTGCTGATCGCCATCCCGCTCTTCATGCTGATGGCGCACATCATGGTGCGCGGGCGGGTGGTGGATGACCTCTACCACGCCGCCTTCGCCATGCTGCGCAAGGTCCGCGGCGGCGTGGGCATCGCGACCGTCGCGGCCTGCACGATCTTCGCGGCCATCAGCGGGTCCTCCGTCGCCACCGCGCTGACCATCGGCAAGATCGCCATCCCGCAGATGCTGAAATACGGCATGTCCCGCCAGGGCGCCTTCGGCGTCGTGGCGGGCGGCGGCACGCTCGGCATCCTCATCCCGCCCTCCGCGCCCATGGTGCTCTACGCCTATGTGACGGAGACCTCGGTCGCCGCGCTGTTCCTGGCGGGCATCATCCCGGGGCTGCTGATGGCGGCGATGTTCGCGGCCTATTGCTTCATCACCGAGGGCAAGGCCGTGGTGCCGGCGGAGGAGCCGGTGCCGGAGGCCGCGCACCACGCGCTGGCCCGCGCCGGCTGGTCTCTGAGCCTGCCGATCTTCGTGCTCGGCGGCATCTACATGGGCGTCTTCACCGCGACGGAGGCTGCGGGGACGGGCACGCTCTACGCCCTGGTCATCGCCGGGCTGATCTATCGCACGCTGACCTGGCGGGACGTGGTGCAGGGGGTGGAGGAGGCGACGCGCACCTCCGCCATGCTGCTGATGATCATCGCGGGCGCCGCCATCTACGGCTTCATGCTGACCAAGCTGCAGGTGCCTCAGGAACTGACGAAGCTGGTCGCCGATTTCGGGCTTGGCCGCACGGGCTTCCTGATCGCCATGATGGTGTTGCTGTTTGTGCTGGGGCTGGTGCTGGAGAGCTTCTCCATCATCCTGCTGACCATGCCGGCGATCCTGCCGCTGCTGGATGCGCTCGACATCGACAAGGTCTGGTACGGCATCCTGCTGACGCTGAGCCTGGAGATGGCGCTGATCTCGCCCCCCGTGGCGCTGAACCTGGTCGTCATCAAGGCGATCACCGGCGCGCCGCTGTCGGAGGTGAACCGCAGCATCTACCCCTACATGCTGATGCTGGCCTTCGGGACCGCGATGCTGATCGCCTTCCCGGAGATCGCGCTGTGGCTGCCGCGGCAGGCGGGGTATGGGGGGTAAGGCGAGCCCCCCATCCTAAAGCGGATTTACCCCTTTTAGCACTTTTAGCACCGATTCCGGGGCTGTTTCCGGCCGCGCTGACGGGCAGGGGACGCAATCCGGGCGCGTGATGGCTGGAACATAGCGGAAACATCCCGGCCGGCGCCAGCGGAATCAGGGGCAGGGGCTGAGCGTGGGGAAGAACGTCGCGGGGTCCAGGTGGCGGCCTTCCCGCAGCACTTCCAGGTGCAGATGCGTGCCGGTCGTGATCCCCGTCCGGCCGATGCGGCCCAGCGCCTCGCCCTCCGCCAGCCGCCGCCGGCCATTGGCAAGCGCGGGCGCGACGGTGCCGAGATGGGCGTAGCGCGTCACCAGCCCATCGGCGTGGCGCAATTCCACCTCCAGCCCCGTGCCGGCGCGGGTGCGGCGGATGCTGGTGACGGTGCCGGCCGCCGCGGCGCGGACCCAGGCGCCGGCGGGGGCGGGGAGGTCGATTCCCCTGTGGTCGCCGGAGGCACGCGGATTGGCCAGGTCCCGCGGCCCGAAGGGGGAGGAGATGCAGGCGGGCGTGACCGGCAGCGCCAGGCGCGAGGCCTCCGCCCGGGCGGCATCCGGCAGCAGCAGCAGCAGAAGCAGGAATGCGCGGCGCATGGCGCCTGCTACAGCGGCCCGGGTTTCCCGAACAGCCAGCCCTGGCCGTAATGCACGCCGAGGCTCTGCATGATCCCGGCTTCCTCCTCCGTCTCGATGCGTTCCGCCACCACCTTGGCGCCGACGGCCAGCGAGAGGTCCACCATGGCGGCGACGAAGCTGCGGTCCCTTTCGCTGGTCAGCGCGGCCTGCACGAAGGTGCCGTCCACCTTCACATAGTCGGTCGGGAAGGACTTCAGGTAGCGGAAGGCGGCGGCGCCGGCGCCGAAATCGTCGATGCAGACGGGCACGCCGCGCCCGCGCAGCGCGCGGAGCGTGGCGGCGGCGGTGTCCTCATCCTCGATCTCGGCACTTTCCGTCAGCTCCACCATCACGCGCTGCGCGCCGCGGGGGTCGCGGTCCAGCAAAGCGAGGAGGCGGGTGCGGAAGCCGCGGGACTGGGTGGAGAGGCCGGAGACGTTGAAGGCGAGGTGCCGCCCCTCCGGCACCGCATTGGCGGCGGCGATGGCCATGGAGGCGACGGCGAGGTCGAGTTCCTCCGTCAGCCCGATCGTCTCCGCCAGCGCGATGAAATCCTGCGGGCCCTCGCCGGGTTCCAGCACGCCGGCTTCCAGCCGGATCAGCGCCTCGTGGTGATGGACCTCCCGGCTCTCGAGGTCGACGATGGGCTGGAAGTCCAGGCGGAAGCGGCGTTCGGCCACGGTGCGGCGCAGCGCGGCGGCGCGGCTGGTGACGCGGGCGACGACGCCGCGCAGCCCGTCGCTGAAGCCGGCATCGCGCAGCCCGTCGGAGCCGAAGCGCGCGAAGGCGGCGAGCCCATGGCGCAGCGCGCGGGCCGCCTGGGCGGGGGTCAGGCCATCATTCGCGAGGTCGATCGGCGTCGCCACGATGGAGACGCCGGTATTGTCGGGCCCGAGAAGGGTCTCGAGCTGCCGTGCCAGGCCGCAGAGGTCGGGCAGGGCGCCGCCCTCGTCCGGCACCACGCCGTAGCGCCCGGGCGCCAGGCGGGCGGCGACGGCGCCGTTGCCGGGCTGGCTGCCAAGCAGCCGGCCGATCCGGGTCTCGGCCTCCGTCCCCTCCACCCCCTTCACCTCCAGCAGCCCGATCTTGGCCTGGCCGCCGGCGCGCAGCTGCTGCGTCGCCTCCCGCAGCAAAACCTGGCCGTCATTGTCCCGGAATTCAGGGGGGGAGGGCATGGGCGCGAAGGCCAGGCAGAGGCGCGGGCCGGCATCGGCGCTGGCGAGCTGGAGGCCGGAGACGGAGAAGACCGTGCGCGCCGCATCGGCCAGGCGGAAGGCGGTGGGGCCGAGCCGCCCATGCGGCGGCAGCAGGGCGACGGCGGCGGCGAAGGCGTCCCGGTCCTCCGGCGCCAGCACATCGGCGGCATCGCGGCCGATCAGGCTGTCCGGCGTGCGGCCGAGCCGGGCGCGGAAGGCGCCGGCGGCGAAGGTGATTCGCCCATCCGCCCCGACCTCGACCAGCAGATCGGCCGCGGCGAAGGCGAAAGCGACGAATCGCTCCCTGTCCCCGAGTGAGCGTTGCTGTGCGGCGGCCATGCCGGGAGGGTAGGCCGCGACAGGTTGAGGAAGGGTGTCGGCGGGGCGTGCGCCCCGCCGGGATCACGCTCTCAGGGCGCCTTGTGGATCGGGTCCACCCAGAGGACCTGTTCCGGCTTCTCCACCGGCTCGATCTCCAGATTCACCACCACGGCCTCGTTGTCCGAGCGGACGAGGACGCATTCCAGCGTCTCATCCGTGCTGGCGTTGATCTCCTGGTGGGGGACGTAGGGCGGGACGAAGATGAAGTCGCCGGGGCCGGCCTCGGCCACGAATTCCAGCTTCTCCCCCCATCGCATGCGGGCGCGACCCTTCACGACATAGATCACCGATTCCAGCGCGCCGTGGTGGTGGGCGCCGGTCTTGGCATTGGCGTGGATGTGGACGGTGCCTGCCCAGATCTTCTGCGCGCCGACGCGCGCCAGGTTGATGGCGGCGGCGCGGTTCATGCCCGGCGTCTGGGCGGTATTGGCGTCCAGGCTGTCACCCGGGATGACGCGCACGCCGGTGTTCTTCCAGCCATCGGGCGGCGTGTGGTGGGGCGGTTCGTCGTGGTGGTGGTGATGCGGGATGCCATCATGCGGCATGACACGAAGTTCCTGATGCGGGTGGACAGTCGTGGCGGTGGGCGGCGCGGTCAGTCTGCCCTCGCGCCGGAGGCGCGGTCAGTCTCCCCCGCCGGAGGCGCGGTCAGTCTGCTCTCGCGCCGGAGGCGCGGACAAGCGGCACCCAGAGGTCGATTTCCGTCCGCAGGAAGGCGCTGAAGCGGTCGGGGTTCCAGCCGCGCATGGCGGGGGTGCCCATCTCCTCAAATCGCTGGGCGATCGCCGTGTCGGACAGCGCCTGGTCGATGGCCGCCGCCATGCGGTCCACGATCGGGCGCGGCGTGCCGCCGGGCGCGTAGATGCCGTACCAGGAATAGGCCTTGAAGCCGTCCAGCCCGATCTCCCGCGCCGTCGGCACATCGGGCGCGGCGGGGCTGCGGTCATCGGTCGCGACGAACATCATCGGCGCCGTGCCTTCGCGGTGGAAGGGCGCGAGCAGGGAGGGGATGTCGGTGGTGAAGGCGATCTCCCCCTGCTGCAGCGCCAGGAAGGTCTGGCCGGGGTTGCGGTAGGTGACGTGCTCCGCCGTCGCGCCGATGCGGGCGAGGAAGGAGGAGGAGCAGATGTGGCCCGAGGTGCCGGCCCCCGCGCTGCCATAGCTGAAGCGGCCGGGATTGGCGCGCAGCAGCGCGATGAAGTCCTGCGCCGTGCGGACGCCGAGCTTCGCCGAGGCCGAGATGGCGAGGGGGACGAAGACCGTCGGCGCGACGGAGGCGAGGTCCCGCACGGGGTCGTAGGGCAGGCGGGCATAGAGGCCGAGGGCGAGCGCCATGTTGGAGACGGTGGCGAGCAGGAAGGTCTCCCCGTTCGGGGGCTGCTTGGCGACGTAGTCCGCCCCCACCGTGCCGCCGGCGCCGACGCGGTTCTCGATCACCACGGGCTGGCCGAGAATCTCCGACAGGCGCGGCGCCAGCAGGCGGGTGGTGATGTCCGTGCCGCCGCCGGTGCCGAAGGCGACGACGATGCGGATGGGGCGCGTGGGCCAGGGGGCCTGGGCCAGGGCCGGAAGCGGCAGGGCGAGGGGAAGGGCGAGGGCGGCGCGGCGGCGGATCATGGGCGGGGGTCTCCTGGCGCCGTGATCAAAGCGCGCCCCGGGCCGGCGCGCATCCCCCCTTCGTGGCAGGCGTGGTGGGTTCAGGCTGGGGGCGGCGGCTGGACGGGCAGCGCGGCCTCATGCGCTTCCACCATCAGCACGTCCTGGCGCAGCAGGCAGACGCGATGGCGGGGCACCAGGCGCTGCGTGCCATCCGTGCCGCGGCGGGACCCGTAGGCCCAGGCGGTCATCTGCCCTTCCGCCGCGATGCGGCCCGCCACGCGGTCCACGGCCGCGCCGGCGCCGAGGGCCGCGATCTCCTGCCGCGTCAGGCCGATCAGCAGGTCCGCCCGCATGGTCACCACCCGGAACAGGAGCACGCTGCCCGCGCTCCGCGCCGGGGACGCCTTGAGGCGCGAGGCGGCGGAGGTGAAGAGCAGCCCCAGGGCGAGGCCCTGAAGCATGGAGACGGCATCGACGCGCGCTGGCATGCGGGCGGCTCCTGCGGTGTGGCGGGCGCATCATGCGCCCGTTTCCTTGCCGCACCATGTCACCCTGTTTCGCGGCACTCCCGGCTTGCCATCCGAATCGCGGGGAGTCTGGCCAGATTGCGAAGAACCGGTCCCGATTGCGAATATTCCGGGACCGGTTCCTGGACGCCCTCGCTATTCGCGGATGTTGAGGCTGCGGACGAGCGGCGCCCAGGTGGCGTTCTCCTCCCGCACGTAGGCCGCGAATCGGTCGGGGTTCCAGCCGGTCATGGCGGGCGTGCCCATCTCCTCGAACCGCCGCTTGATGGTGGCGTCGGAGAGCACCGTCTCCAGCGCCTGGGCCATGCGGTCCACGATGGGGCGGGGCAGGCCGGCGGGGCCGAAGATGCCGTACCAGGAATAGGCCTTGTAGTCCGGCATGCCGGCCTCCCGCGCCGTCGGCACATCCGGCACCAGGCTGCTGCGGTCATCGGTCGCCATGAAGATGATCCGCGCCGTCCCGGCATCGTGGAAGGGCTTCAGCAGGCTGGCGATGTCGGCGCAGTAGTGGATCTCCCCGGATTGCAGCGCGGTGAAGACCTGGCCGCCGCCGCGATAGGGGACGTGGATCGCCTCCGTCCCCGTCTTGATGGCGAAGGTGGCCGCGGCGATGTGGCCGGAGGAGCCGACGCCCGAGCTGCCATACTGGTAGTGGCCCGGCCGCGCCTTCATCAGCGCCACGAATTCCTGCGCCGTGCGCGCGGTGATGCCGCGCTGGGTGATGGCGAGGCCGATCGGCACAAAGACCGTCGGCGCCACCGGCGTCAGGTCCCGGATCGGGTCGAAGGGCATGGGCGTCGGCAGCCCGGGGGCGAGGCCGATGGGCGACAAGGTGGAGAGGACGAAGACCTCCCCGTTCGGGGGCTGCTTGGCGACATAGTCCGTGCCGACCACGCCGCCCGCGCCGGCGCGGTTCTCGATCACCACGGGCTGGCCGAGCACGTCCTGCAGCCGGGGGGCGATGATGCGGGTGGTGACGTCCGAGCCCCCGCCGCCGCCGAAGGGTACCACGATGCGGACCGGGCGCTGCGGCCAGGCGCCCGGGGCGGTCCCCTGGGCCAGCGCGGGGGCGGCGAGCAGGGCGGCGGGCGCGCCGAGGAGGGTACGGCGCTTCAGGAAGGTGGGCATCGGCGGCTCCTATATCTTGTGTCCGGCATGATGGGCGCGCGGGGCGGCTTCGCGAAGGGGGAGGGGCGCAGGGGGGCTGTGGAAAACGTGGACATCGGGGATGCCTTAGAATCCCGCGCGAATGGGGGTGGAGCCGGGCGGTGGCAGGGCGTAATTTGCAGTTCGTCAATGAACGAAACGGGAACTTCGTTGCGCCTGTAGGGGCCACAAAAAAATTGCAACAGGTGAACTGCGGGGCGCATGTGGTGTTTGGGTGAGTGTGGCAACACTACATCTTGTTGGACTGGGCCCGTCGGGGGCATTCTCCGCGCCACGGGGGAGTCGCTCCACCACTGCGGAGCAATTTCGGGGGGTTGGTCGTGTTTGATGCAGTTCAGCTTGAAGGCCATGGCCAGGTTCGGATCGATCGGTCGCGCGACGCGCTGCTGACGGATTTCGGCAAGGCGACGCTCGATGACCGGTATCTGCTGCCCGGCGAGTCCTACCAGGACTTGTTTGCCCGGGTGGCGTCCGCCTATGGCGACGACGCTGCCCATGCGCAGCGGATCTATGACTACATCAGCCGCCTCTGGTTCATGCCGGCGACGCCGGTGCTGTCGAATGGCGGCACGACGCGGGGGCTGCCGATCTCCTGCTTCCTGAACGAGGCCAGCGACAGCCTGGACGGCATCGTTGGCCTCTGGAACGAGAATGTCTGGCTGGCCGCCAAGGGCGGCGGCATCGGGTCCTACTGGGGCAATCTGCGGGGCATCGGCGAGAAGGTCGGCCGCAACGGCAAGACCTCCGGCGTCATTCCCTTCATCCGGGTGATGGACAGCCTGACGCTGGCGATCTCCCAGGGTTCGCTGCGCCGCGGCTCGGCCGCCTGCTACCTGCCGGTGAACCACCCGGAGATCGAGGAATTCCTCGAGATGCGGCGACCCACGGGCGGCGACCCGAACCGCAAGGCGCTGAACCTGCACCACGGCGTGCTGCTCTCCGACGCCTTCATGCGCGCGGTCGAGAACGACGAGGAATGGGCGCTGGTCTCGCCGAAGGACGGCGCGCTGATGCGGAAGGTCTCCGCGCGCGCCATCTGGATCCGCATCCTGACGGCGCGCATCGAGACGGGCGAGCCCTACATCATCTATTCCGACCACGTGAACCGCGCGCGGCCGGAGCACCACAAGCTCTCGGGGCTGGAGGTGAAGACCTCCAACCTCTGCAGCGAGATCACGCTGCCGACGGGGATCGACCAGCATGGGATGGAGCGCACCGCGGTGTGCTGCCTGTCGTCCCTGAACTGCGAGACCTGGTTCGAGTGGAAGGACCATCCGCGCTTCATCCCTGATGTGATGCGCTTCCTCGACAACGTGCTGCAGAGCTTCATCGACACGGCGCCGGACAGCATGGCGCGGGCGCGCTATTCCGCGATGCGGGAGCGGTCCGTGGGCCTTGGCGTCATGGGCTTCCACAGCTTCCTGCAGGCGCTGAACGTGCCCTTCGAGAGCGCGATCGCGAAGGTGTGGAACAAGCGGATGTTCAAGCACATCCGCGAACAGGCCGATTTCGCGAGCCGCATGCTGGCGGAGGAGCGCGGGCCCTGCCCGGACGCCGCGGAATACGGTTTCATGGAGCGCTTCTCGAACAAGATCGCGATCGCGCCGACGGCGTCGATCAGCATCATCTGCGGCGGCGCATCCCCGGGCATCGAGCCGATCGCGGCCAATGTCTACAACCACAAGACGCTGTCGGGGTCCTACATCGTCCGCAACCCGCACCTGAAGAAGGTGCTGGCCAAGCACGGCCGGGATGACGAGGAGACCTGGACCAGCATCACCGTCACCAAGGGCAGCGTGCAGCATCTGGACTTCCTGACGGAGCAGGAGAAGCTGACCTTCCGCACGGCCTTCGAACTCGACCAGCGCTGGGTCGTGGAACACGCCGCCGACCGCACGCCCTACATCTGCCAGTCGCAGTCGGTGAACCTGTTCCTGCCGGCGAACGTGCACAAGAAGGACCTGCACCAGATCCACATGATGGCGTGGAAGAAGGGCGTGAAGTCCCTCTACTACTGCCGCAGCCTGTCCATCCAGCGCGCCGACACGATCAGCGCGAAGGTCGTGGGCCAGGGCGACGTCATGGCCGCGCATAATGACGGCAAGGTGGCGCCGCTGCCGCTGGTGGCGCGCAGCCTGGACGAAGCGCCCAAGGCCAATGGCAACGACTACGAGGAATGCCTCGCATGTCAGTGACGCTGCCCGTCATCGACCTCGACATCCTGCCGAACGAGCCGTCCGGCCTGCGCGCGCGCAAGCGCGCGCTGGAGAAGGACCTCGACCGCATGCTGGAACTGCGCGGGCCGGTGACGGAAGTGCGGCGCCTGGTCGCGGACCTCGACCGCGTCGCGGCCGAATTGGCGCGAAGCCTGCGGGACGGTTCTTCACAACGCGCGTCTGACCACCACCTCGCCAACTGAACTTATTGCAGACGAGAGCATCATGCCCGACGATTCCACCCCGCGCGACGAGCTGCCCATCCGCTTCGACCTGATGACGGCGAACCCGGTCTACAAGCCGTTCCGCTACCCCTGGGCCTATGAGGCGTGGCTGCAGCAGCAGCGCATCCACTGGCTGCCGGAGGAAGTGCCGCTCGCGGATGACGTGAAGGATTGGCAGAAGAACCTCACCGCCACGGAACGGAACCTGCTGACGCAGATCTTCCGCTTCTTCACCCAGGCGGATGTCGAGGTGAACAACTGCTACATGAAGCAGTACAGCCAGGTCTTCAAGCCGACCGAAGTGCTGATGATGATGTCGGCCTTCTCGAACACCGAGACGATCCACATCGCGGCCTACTCCCACCTCCTCGACACCATCGGGATGCCGGAGATCGAGTACACGGCCTTCCTCAAGTACAAGGAGATGAAGGACAAGTACGACTACATGCATTCCTTCTCGGTCGAGAACAAGACCGAGATCGCGAAGACGCTCGCCGCCTTCGGCGCCTTCACGGAGGGCCTGCAGCTCTTCGCCTCCTTCGCCATCCTCATGAACTTCCCCCGCTTCAACAAGATGAAGGGGATGGGGCAGATCGTGTCGTGGTCGGTGCGCGACGAGACGCTGCACTGCCTGTCCGTCATCCGCCTGTTCCGCACCTTCGTGCAGGAGAATCCGGAGATCTGGACGGAGGAGCTGAAGCGCGACCTCTACCTCATCTGCTCCACCATCGTGGACCATGAGGACGCCTTCATCGACCTGGCCTTCGAACTCGGCGGCGTGCAGGGCCTCGATGCCGCGCAGACCAAGCAGTACATCCGCTTCATCGCGGATCGCCGCCTGCAGCAGCTCGGCCTCAACCCGCTCTACAACGTCGAGAAGAACCCGCTGCCCTGGCTAGACGAGATGCTGAACGCGATCGAGCACACGAACTTCTTCGAGAACCGCGCGACCGAATACTCCCGCGCCAGCACCGAGGGTTCGTGGGAAGAGGCCTTCGGCGACGCGACCTTCACCAGCGCGCAGCCGGAAGGCGAGATCGAGCTGGCATCCCGCCACTGACGACGAAAAAGGCGCCCCGCATCGCGGGGCGCCTTCCATGATTCTCAGACGCCCGCGGTGGCAGCACCGCGGGCGTTGTCGTCTTCAGTTCTCGGTGGCGTCGGGGTGGCGCAGCAGCCACAGCCGTTCATGCGCCGCGACCAGGCTTTCCATGTTCTTCCGGCGGTTCACGTCAGGCGACACGGGCCGGCGCGTCAGCATCATCTCCAGGATGCGGAGCAGCTCCTCCGCCACTTCGAAGTCGCCCTGGTCGCAGGCATGGTGGAAGGCGATCAGGATCTTGTCGGACAGCCGGCGCGTGTGACGCGGTGGGCCAGAGGGCGCGCGCCCCGCATCGCGGCCGGACGGATCCCGTTCCTCGTCAGACATGCAGCATGCAGCTCCCAGTACGGCGCCGGGGTCCGGCGCGCAGCGCGCACAATAGCTTGGGTTGAGGCGCGCCGGAACCCTCCGCTTCAGACGGGCGGGTTCAGCCGCCCGAAGAGCGCATATGGGCGCGGATGGACTGGGCCATCGCCTCCGGCGCGGTTTCCGGCCGGAACAGGGTGCGCACGCGCCCATCCGGCCCGACCAGGTAGATGAAGGACGAGTGGTCCATCAGATACTGGCTCATCTCCGGCCTGTTCACCTTTGCGTAGAAGACGCGATAGGCGCGGGCGGCGGCCGCCACCTGCTCCGCCGACCCGGTCAGGCCGACCAGGCGCGGATGGAAGCGGCCGACATAATCCGCCATCGCCGGTACCGTGTCGCGCTCCGGATCGACGGTGATGAAAACCGGCGTCACGCGCCGCTCCTGGTCGCCCAGCAGGTCCATGGCCGTCGCCATGGTGCCCAATTCCGTCGGGCAGACATCGGGGCAGAAGGTGAAGCCGAAATAGACCAGCATGAAGCCGCTGGCGAAATCCGCCTGCGTCACCGCCCGGCCTTCGTGGTTCACTAGGCTGAACGGCCCGCCCAGCGCCAGGCCCTGCGGCAACTGCACGCCACCCGCCGCCGGCGCCGGCATGTCCTGCCCGAAGATGGACGCGACACGGCGCAGGAAGGCATCGGCGACCGTGTCGTCATCCCCCTTGCCGAGCCACGCTGCCGCCCAAAGCCCCCCGAGCATGAGAAGAAGGATGAGCGCGGCGATGCGAATGGCGGCGAGCATGATGGCGTCAGATAGGCTGCCCCCGCCCCCGCGTCCACCGGACGAACGCCGCCGGATGGGCTAGGCTGCCCCCGGCAGCAGGAGGCTACCGGCATGCGCCCCGGGGAACACCAGGTCGTCGTCATCGGCGCAGGCGGCCACGCGCGCCCCGTCGTCGAGGCCCTTCTGCTGACCGGCCACCGCATCGCCGGACTGCTGGACGACGCGGCGGGCCGCCCCGCCGTGCTCGGCCAACCCATCATCGGCGGCCCCGCCCTGCTGCCGACGCTCCGCGCCCAGGGCGTCGGCGGCGCCGTCATCGCCATCGGCGACAACGCCACGCGACTCCGCCTCGGCCTCGAAGCCCGCAGCCTCGGCTTCACCCTGCCGACCCTCGTCCACCCCGCCGCCCTCGTCTCCCCCCACGCCAGCCTGGCGGAAGGCGCGCAGATCCTCGCCCGCGCCGTGATCGGACCCGAAGCGCGCATCGGACGCCTCTGCCTGGTGAACACCGGCGCCATCGTCGAACACGAATGCACCCTCGACGAAGGCGCCCACATCGCCCCGGGCGCCATCCTCTGCGGCCAGGTCCGCATCGGCGCCCGATCCCTCATCGGCGCCGGCTCCACCATCATCGCCGGCCGCCACATCGGCGCCGACACCACCGTGGCCGCCGGCGCCGCCGTGACGACGGACGTGGCGGCGGGGGCGCGCGTGGGCGGGGTGCCGGCGCGGGGGATGTAGGGCGGGTTGGGCCTGTTGCCCTGGGGAAAGGGCTCCGCCCCTTCCCCAGACCCCTTCCCCGCAAAGGGGCAGCGGCCCCTTGTGTCTTGGCGATGGTGCATAGTGTGACCGCCGGTGCTGGGCTGCAGCCCAGCACCGGCGGCGCGATCTAGAGGCCGTCGGCCCCTCGGTCCTAAGACCGTTTCTGAGCTTGGCCCGGATCCGTCTCCCTTTGAACCCGAACGGTTGCCTGGGGTGCAACCCCGAACGGCAAGGATGGGACGGAGGATC
>JAIXWG010000012.1 GCA_027482245.1 Acetobacteraceae bacterium
ATGCGCCGCATCTGGGCAGGAGTGAGCAGGAACGGGACGGACATGGCAACACCTCCCCCCGTTCAGAATCACGCCAGACCGCGTCGGTGCAAGCTGATTAATGGGTCCTGAGCCTAGAAAAGCCCTCTCCCCCCGGCCGGGGGGAGAGGGTTGGGTGAGGGGGTCGTCCTTTCCGTCAGACGACGGTCAGGCTCTCCCGCCGCAGCTGCACCGCGAGGCTGTCGAGGGCCCGGCCGGTCCGCTCCACCATCTCATCCACCTCATCCGCCTTCATGATCAGGGGCGGGGAGAAGGCGATGGTGTCGTTGGCCAGGCCGCGCAGGATCACGCCCTCGTTCTCGCCCAGCTTGGCGAGGCGCGGGCCGACCTTGGCGGAGGGCTCGAAGTTCTTCTTGGCGGCCTTGTCGGCCACCAGCTCGATCGCCGCCACCATGCCGATGCCGCGGACCTCGCCAACCAGTGGGTGGTTGAGGAAGCGTTCCCGCAGCTTCGCCTGCATGTGGGCGCCGACCGTGTTCACGTGCTCGACGATGTTGAGCTCGTCGTAGATCTTCAGCGTCTCCAGCGCGACGGCGGCGGCGACGGGGTGGCCGGAATAGGTGAAGCCATGGCCCCAGGTGCCGATGGTGGAGGACCCATCCGCCAGGCCCTGGAAGACGCGGTCATTGATGATGACGGCGGAGATCGGCAGGAAGCTGGCCGACAGCGCCTTGGCGCAGGTGATGATGTCCGGCGTGATGGAGTAGGTCTGGCAGCCCCAGTAGTTGCCGGTGCGCCCGAACCCGCAGATGACCTCGTCCGCCACGAAGAGCACGTCGTACTTCCGCAGCACGGCCTGGATCTTGTCGAAATAGGTGGCGGGCGGGACCATCACGCCGCCAGCGCCCATCACGGGTTCTGCGAAGAAGGCGGCGACCGTCTCCGGCCCCTCGCGCAGGATCGTCTCCTCCAGCTCCGTGGCCAGGCGCGTGGCGAAATCCTCCTCGGACTCGCCGGGCTTGGCGCCGTGGTAGTGGTGCGGCGTGGAGACATGGATGAAGCGGTCGCCGACGGGCAGGTCGAACATCTTGTGGTTCGCGGGCAGGCCGGTCAGCGACCCGCTGGCGATGGTGATGCCGTGATAGGCCTTGAGGCGCGAGATGATCTTCTTCTTCTCGGGCTTGCCGATGGCATTGTTGTAGTACCAGACCATCTTGATGGCGGTGTCGTTCGCCTCGGACCCGCTGTTCGCGTAGAACACCTTCGACATGGCGCAGGGCGCGCGCTCGATCAGCATCTCGCTGAGGTCGATCAGCGGCTCATGCGACTTGGCCGTGAAGGCGTGGTAGAAGGGCAGCTTCTTCATCTGCTCATAGGCCACCTCGGCAAGCCGGTGGTTCGAGAAGCCGAGGGACGCGCACCACAGGCCGGCCACGGCCTCGATGTACTCCTTGCCCTGGTCGTCCCACACCTTCACACCTTCGCCGCGCGCAATGACCAGCGGGCCGTTCTTGGCGTGGGCACGGTGGTCGGTATACGGGTGCAGCACGTTCGCGATGTCGCGTTCCGCGTTGGAATTCCGGACCGGCGTGGCAGGCGGGGTCATGGGAGTGTTTCTTCCTCAACAGGCGTCAGGCGGATGCTAGAACGCCATTCGGCCCGCGTCATCTGCCGTGACGCCCGTCCTGGTTGCGGCGGACAGGTCTTCGTCCCATTTTGCCGCCCCATCCGCTTTCGGGGCGTCGGAGACTTCACATGACCGAGATCAAGCCGCACGGCTCCCATTGGGGTTCCTTCGAGGCGGTGGTGGAGAATGGCCGCCTGGTGCAGGCGCGGCCCTTCGCGCGGGACCCTTTCCCGGGATCGCTGCTGGAGTCGATGCCGGAGGCCGTGCACGGCAAGGCGCGGATCGACCGGCCCTATGTCCGCGCGGGCTGGCTGCGCGGCGAACGGCGCGGCTCCTCCCGCGGTGGCGACGACTTCGTGCCGATGGCCTGGGACCAGGTGATCCGGCTGGTCGCGGAGGAATCGGCGCGGGTGCGGTCGGAACACGGCCATGCCTCGATCCTCGGCGGGTCCTATGGCTGGTCCTCCGCCGGGCGCTACCACCATGCGCGGACGCAGCTGCACCGCTTCCTCGGCATGGGCGGCGGCTTCACCGCGCAGGTGACGAACTACTCCTACGGCGCCGGCATGACGCTGATGCCCCATATCCTCGGCACCAATGAGGTCATCCAGGGCCCCGTCACGGATTGGGGCAGCATCAGGAAGAACACGAAGCTGATGCTCTGCTTCGGCGGGCTGCCGCTGAAGAACGGGCTGGTGACCTCCGGCGGCGCGGGCGCGCATGAATACGTGCCGCTGATGAAGGCGGCCGCGGCGGCGGGCGTGCGCTTCGTCAACATCTCCCCCTTCAAGGGCGATGTGGGTGACTTCCTCGGCGCCGAATGGGTGCCGATCCGGCCCAACACCGACGCCGCCATGATGTTCGCCATGGCCCATGTGGTGATCACCGCGGGGCGGGAGGATGCCGATTTCCTCGCGCGCTGCACCGTCGGCTGGGACCGCTTCCGGGACTATGTGCTGGGCGTCGCCGACGGTGTCGCCAAGACGCCGGAATGGGCGGCGGCGATCACGGAGGTCCCGGCCGAGACGATTCGCCGCCTGGCGATGGAGGCCGCGGGCGCGCCGACCATGTGCACCGCCACCTGGTCCATCCAGCGCGCCGAGCATGGGGAGCAGCCCTGGTGGGCGCTGACCGCCTTCGCGGCCCTGCTGGGCGGCATCGGCAAGCCGGGGCAGGGGATCGCCTTCGGCTATGGCTCCATGAACGGCATGGGCACGCCGCGGCACGAAGTGCCCTCCGTCGCCGGCCCCGCCGTGCGCAACCCCTGCGGCGCCTACATCCCCGTGGCCCGGGTGACGGAGCTGCTGGAGCGGCCGGGCGAGATCCTGCAGTACAATGGCCGCGACCTGCTGCTGCCCGACATCCGCCTGATCTGGTGGGCCGGCGGCAACCCCTTCCACCACCACCAGGACCTCGGCCGCCTGCTGCGGGCCTGGAACCGCGCCGACACCGTCGTGGTGCAGGAACCCTGGTGGACCTCGGTCGCGCGCCACGCGGACATCGTGCTGCCGGCGACGACGACGCTGGAGCGCAACGACATCGGTTCCGCGTCGCGCGACCGCTGGGTGCGCGCCATGCACCAGGCGATCCCGCCGGTCGGCCAGGCGCGGAACGACGTGGACATCCTGGCGGACCTGGCGGACGCCGCCGGCTTCCGGGCGCAGTTCACGGAACAGCGGGACGAGGGCGCCTGGCTCCGCCACCTCTACGGCCGCTGGCGCCAGGCCTGTGGCGCGCAGGGGATCGAGGTCCCGGATTTCGAGCGTTTCTGGGCCGAGGGCTTTGTCGAGATCCCCGCGCCGGAGCAGGACTACGTGCAGTTCGCGGAGTTCGCCGCCGACCCGGAGGCCAACCCGCTGAACACCCCCTCCGGCAGGGTCGAGATCTTCTCCGAGACCATTGCGTCCTTCGGCTACGCCGAGACGCCCGGCCATGCCGTGTGGATGGAGCCCACCGAGTACCTCGGCTCTCCGCTGGCGAAGACCTATCCGCTGCACCTGCTGTCCTTCCAGCCCAGCACGCGGCTGCACGGGCAGCTGGATAGCGGGCCGGTCGCGGCGGCGGACAAGATCCAGGGGCGGGAGCCCATCCGCATGAACCCGGCCGATGCCGCCGCGCGGGGCCTGGTGGATGGCCAGGTCGTCCGCGTCTTCAACGGCCGCGGCGTGGTCGCCGCCGGGCTGCGCGTGACGGAGGAGATCCGCCCCGGCGTGGTGGCGATGGCGACGGGCGCCTGGTGGAACCCCGCCCGCGCCGGCGCCACCGACGCCGCCTGCATCCATGGCAACGCCAATGTGCTGACCGCCGATATCGGGACCTCCCGCCTCGGCCAGGGATCGGCGGCGCAATCCTGCCTGGTGCAGGTCGAGGCCTGGCCGGGCGAGCCGCCGCCGGTGACCGTGCATGTGCCGCCGGCCGGGGCCACCGCCGTTCCATGATCGGCCGCCGCCTGCTGCTGGCCTCGCCGGCGCTGCTGAGCCTGCCGGCGCGGGCGCAGGTCACCACGCTGGACCTGCCCGCCGCCATCCCGCCGCTCCGCGCCGATGACTGGGTGGCGCCCGGCAACAGGCGGGACGTGCTGGTGCGCTGGGGTGATCGCGTGACCTTCGACGCCGCGCCCTGGGATCCGCGGAACCCGACGGCGGATGGCGTTTCAGGCCAGTTCGGCTGGGATGCGCGGCTGGCCGGCGTCGTGGCGCCGCCAATGGGCGCGGATGGCGTGGCGCGGCTGGTGGTGGCGGTGGTCCACCCGGAGGTCGATCCGGCCATGGCCTTCCCCGGCGGGCGGGACCGGCCGGCGGTGGCGGCCGCCATGTCCGGTGCCTCGCTGCTGAACCTGGAACGCCAGGGCGGGCGCTGGGTGCTGGTGGATGGCGGGTTCCAGAGCCGGCGGCTCGGCACCACCACCCTGTGCCGCATGGGCGGGCCGGTGGGGCTGGGCGGCGGCGTGGTCGGGCTGCTCGGCCCGGTGGCGGGCACGGCGACGCCCTGGGGCACGCTGCTGCTGGCGGAACAGGACCCGCAATCCTGGCTGGCGCGGCTGCATGACCTGGATGCGCGCTTCCGGGACGGGCGGCATTTCGGCTGGGTGGCGGAGGTCGATCCGCTGGACCCGCAGAGCGTGCCGGTGAAGCGCGGCGCGCTCGGCCGCATCGGCGCGCACGCCGTGGCGGCGACCGTCACCGATGATGGCCGCGCCGTCGTCTTCCTGGGAGATGGGCGACCGATGGGGTTCCTCTATCGCTTCGTCTCCGCCGGGAAGGCGATGGAGGGCGATGCGCTGGAGGCCGGGCAGCTGGCCGTGGCGCGGGTGGAGGGCGAGGCCATCGCCTGGCGGCCGCTGCCCGATTCCGGCCTGATGGCCCCCGCCGTGGCGGCGGAGGCCGCGGGCGCCACGCCCTTCGACACCCCCGCGGCCCTCGCCATGGACCCGCGGCGCCGGCGCCTGCTGCTCGCCTGCCGCGCCGGCACCAGCCGGGCGGAGGGGCGCGTCGATGCGCTGAACCCCCGCCCCGGCGCGCATCCGGGCCATGTCATCGAGGTCACCGGCGACCCCGCCGGCGCGCGCATGGCGGCGCGGGTGCTGTTCCTGGCCGGCGATGCGGCGGAGGGCGGGCGCTACGGGCGCGACATGCCGG
Source organism: Acetobacteraceae bacterium (assembly GCA_027482245.1). Classification (GTDB taxonomy): domain Bacteria; phylum Pseudomonadota; class Alphaproteobacteria; order Acetobacterales; family Acetobacteraceae; genus Falsiroseomonas. The sequence goes on from JAIXWG010000012.1 coordinate 5,245, forward strand.
CGAATTCGGCGGTGCCGCGCTATCCGGCGACGTTGGCACTCGACCAGCGCGGGCGGCTCTGGATCGGCACGGACCGCGCGGGGCGGCCGGGCGCGGCGCCGGATATGGCCTTCGGCTGCGACCTCGACGGTCCCGGCCGCGCGGTGCCGCTGCCGATCCACGCCGCGCCTCGTGCGGGCGCCATCGGCGGCGCGGCGCCCACCCCCGATGGGGATGCCCTGCTGGTCGTGACGCGCACCCCGGGCGCGGAGCCGGGCGCGAGCTTCGATCGGCCCGCGACGCGCTGGCCCGCCTTCGACAACCGCCTGCCGCCCCGCAGCGCGCTGCTGGCGATCACCCGCAACGCCGGTGGTGCCATCGGCGGTTGAGGCTTGACGCATCGCCGGAGGTCGGCGCCCCATTGTGACAGTTCAATGCCACGATGGGGGGACGTCCATGGACGATGAGGTCGAGCTCGAGGATATCGGCAGCAATCCCGCGCCGGGGCGCGTGATGGGCGACATCATCGCGGCCAGGCTGACGCGGCGCGGTGCCCTCGCGGCGGCGGCGGCGCTGGCCGCGGTCCCGGTGGCGGGGTTGCCAGAGGCCGGCGCGCAGACGCTTCGCGTGCCGGAACGCGGCGGCCCCTCCTCGCTCACCTTCCCGGAACTGCGGCACCAGCTGAGCCAGAACCAGGCGGTGCCGGAGGGGTATGAGGCGCAGACGGTGATCCGCTGGGGCGACCCGGTGCTGGCCGGCGCGCCGCCCTACGACCCCATGGCGCAGACGGCGGAAGGCCAGGCCCGGCAGTTCGGCTACAACTGCGACTTCCTGTATTTCTGGCCGCTGCCGGCCGGCAGCCGCGGCAGCGACCACGGGCTGCTCTGCGTGAACCACGAATACACCAACACCAACCTGATGTTCGCCGGCATCGGCGAGGGTCGCGCCGCGCGCGGGCGCACCACCGCGGCGCAGGCGGCGGTCGAGATCGAGGCGCATGGCATGAGCGTCGTCGAGGTGAAGCGGGAGGGCGGCACGTGGAAGTCCGTGCCCGGCGGCGCCATGAACCGCCGCATCACCATGAACACGCCGATGCGCATCAGCGGCCCCGCCGCCGGCCATGCGCGGATGCGCACCAATGCGGACCCGGCGGGCACCCGCGTGCTGGGCACGTTGAACAACTGCGCGGGCGGCAACACGCCCTGGGGCACCGTCATCACCTGCGAGGAGAACATCAACAACTACTTCGGCGGCGCCGCCGCGACGACGGGCACGGAAGCCATGGCCTATCGCCGCTACGGCATCATCCCGGAGCCGAGCTACGCCTGGTTCCGCCATTTCGAGCGCTTCAACCTCGACCGCGAACCGAACGAGCCGAACCGCTTCGGCTGGGTCGTCGAATACGATCCCTATGATCCCACCAGCGTTCCCGTGAAGCGCACCGCGCTCGGCCGCATCAAGCATGAGGGGGCGACGCATGCGATCGGCAGCGACGGGCGCGTGGCCTTCTACATGGGCGATGATGAGCGCTTCGAGTACCTCTACAAATTCGTCACCGCGCGTCCCTTCAACCCCAACGACCGCGCCGCCAACCGCGACCTGATGGATGAGGGCACGCTCTACGTGGCGAAGTTCGAGGAGCAGGGCCTCATGCGCTGGCTCCCCCTGACGCATGGGGAGGGCCCGCTGACCGCCGCGAACGGCTTCCACAGCCAGGCCGATGTGGTGATCGAGGCGCGCCGCGCCGCCGACCTGCTGGGCGCCACGCCGATGGACCGGCCGGAGGATGTGGAGACGAACCCGGTGAACGGGCGCGTCTATGTCATGCTCACCAACAACGCCCGCCGCACCGCGCAGCAGGCCGGCCCCGGCAACCCCCGCGCCAACAACGTCCATGGCCATGTGCTGGAGGTGATCCCGCCCGGCGCCGGCACCGGCCGCGTCGATCACTCGGCGACCGAGGCGCGGTGGGAGGTGTTCATTGCCGCGGGCAAGCCCGGCGTCGATCCCGGCACCCAGTATCACCGCGCCACCAGCGACAGCGGCTGGCTGTCCTGCCCCGACAACATCGCCTTCGACAGCAAGGGCCGCGCCTGGATCGCGACCGATGGCGGGCCCGAATTCGCCGGCATCGCGGATGGCATCTGGGCCGCCGATACCAGCGGGCATGGCCGCGGCCTGACCCGCTGCTTCTACCAGGCGCCGACCGGGGCGGAGGTCTGCGGCCCCTGCTTCACGCCGGATGACAGGACCTTGTTCCTGGCGATCCAGCACCCCGGCGAGGATACGGGCAGCACCTATGAGAACCCCTCCACCCGCTGGCCGGATTTCGAGCCGGGGCGCCCGCCGAGGCCCTCCGTCATCGCCATCGTCAGGCGGGACGGGGGCGAGATCGGCAGTTGATCGGTCGGTCTGGAAGTGCGCTGGGCTAAAGGGGATTTACCCTCTTTAGCACCTTTCGCACCGATTTCGCGGTGAGGACGGGGCGGTGGGACCGCCCCGGACCCCGTCACCAGGCCGCAATACGGGCGATGATGCCTGGAATATATTCCTTGGCCCGGCGGGGCGCAACCTATTCCAGCCGGATGCCCTTGGCGCGCACCACCTCGCTCCAGCGTTCCAGGTCGCTGTCCATCACGGCGCGGAGCGCGGCGCCGTCGCCGGCCACGGGGGTCGCGCCCTGCTGGATGAAGCGGTCGCGGATCTCGGGGCTGGCCAGCACCTTGTCGCACTCCGCCTTGATGACGGCGACGAGGGAGGGGTCCATGCCCCTCGGCCCCAACAGGCCGTACCAGAAGGAATAGGTGAAGTCGAAGCCCTGTTCCTTGGCCGTCGGCACGTCCGGCAGGCCCGGGATGCGCCCGCCGGTGGTGCCGATGGCGATGGCCCGCGCGCGGCCATCGGCGATGGCGCCCATCACCGTCGCCGGGGCGGCGATCAGCAGCCCGATCCGCCCGGCCAGCAGGTCCGCGAAGGCCGGGCCCATGCCGCGATAGGGCACGTGCGTCATGCGGATGGCCGCGATGTCCTGCAGGTATTCGGTGTACAGGTGGGGCGAGGATCCCGCGCCCATCGAGCCGTAGAAATTCGCATCCGCCGGCTTGCCGCGCACGCTGTCCACGTATTCCCGCAGCGTCCGCACCGGCGAATTGCCGGGCACGACGAAGACCGTCGGGTAGTCCACCAGCAGGGAGACGGGCGTGAAGTCCTGCCGGATGTCGAAGCCGAGATTGGGGTAGAGCGGCGGCGCGGTGGCCAGCGAATTATCCGTCAGCAGCAGCGTCGTGCCGTCATTCGCGCTGCGGACGACGTTGGTCCAGCCGACCACGCCGCCGCCGCCGCTGCGGTTGTCCACCACGAACTGCCCGCCGGTCTGCGCCGCCAGCGCCTGCGCATAGACGCGGGCGACGAAATCCGTGGTGCCGCCGGGCGGGTAGGTGATCAGGATGCGGACCTGGCGGGTGCCGGGCCAGGCGGTGCCCTGGGCCAGAGCCGGCGGGGCGAGCAAGGCGGGGGCGAGCAAAGCGGGCGTGGCCGACAGCAGCGTGCGACGAAGCATGTGTTTCCTCCGTGGTGCCGGTGCGGTCCGGTCTGGAGGATGTTTCTATCCCAGGCTTAACCCGCGCGTCATCCATGGCGCGGAACGCGGCGGGCTGGCGCGCTTTCACCCGCCTCCATGTTCCGATAGGCATGGGTCGTCGGGCACAGCGCTGCCGAAGGAATCGTGGTGAACGAGACAACAAGGCCCGCGGCCCCGCCGGCCCCGGCTGCCGAGACGCTGCCCGGCGTGACGCCATCCCAGTTGCGGATCGTGCTGGCGGGCGCGCTGCTGGCCATGCTGCTGGCGGCGCTGGACCAGAACATCGTCAACACCGCGCTGCCGCGCATGGCGGCCGACCTCGGCGGCATGGCGCACCTGTCCTGGGTGGTCACGGCCTTCATGCTGACCTCCACCACGACGACCCCGCTCTACGGCAAGATGTCGGACCTCTACGGCAGGCGGGCGCTGTTCTTCATCGCGATCTTCCTGTTCCTGGGCGGATCGATCATGAGCGGCGCGTCCCAGACCATGGGCCAGCTGATCGGCTTCCGCGCGCTGCAGGGGCTGGGCGCCGGCGGGCTCATGGTGCTGGCGCAGGCGATGGTGGCGGATGTGGTGCCGCCGCGGCAGCGGCCGCGCTACCAGGGGCTGTTCAGCGGCACCTTCGGCCTGGCCAGCGTGGCGGGCCCACTGGTCGGCGGCTTCATCACCCAGACGCTGTCCTGGCGCTGGGTCTTCTACGTCAACGTGCCGATCGGCGTGCTGGCGCTGGTGATGCTGGCGATCGGGCTGCGGAAGAAGGCGCCGGGCGTGGTGCGTCCGGTGGACCATCTGGGCGCGGTGCTGCTGGCCACCGCCACCGCCATGCTGCTGCTGCTGCTGGCCTGGGGCGGCACGGAATTTCCCTGGGCGTCCTGGCAGACCGCCGCCATGGCCGGCGGCACGGCGGGCCTGGCCGCGCTGTTCCTGTGGCGGGAGGCCGTGGCGCCGGAGCCGCTGATCCGCCTCAACCTGTTCCGCAATCCCGTCTTCGCCCGCGGCGTCGCGGTGGGCGGGATGATGGTCTTCGCCATGATGGGATCGACGGTCTTCCTGCCGCTCTATTTCCAGCTGGTGCTGGGCATGGCGCCGGCGGAGGCGGGTGCGATGCTGGTGCCGCAGGTCGGGGGCATGCTGACGACCTCCATCCTCGGCGGGCGGATCGTCTCCCGCGTCGGCCGGACCAAGCCCTTCCTCCTGTTGGCGCTGGGGCTGGAGGCGGCGGCGCTGGCCTCGCTTGGCCTCTTCGCCTGGCTGGCGGCGCCGGCCTGGGTCTTCCTGATCTCCCTGCTGACGCTGGGCCTCGGCATGGGCATGGGGATGCCGAACCTGACCACCGCGGTGCAGAACGCGGTCGATCACCGGGAGGTGGGGGCCGCGACCGGGACCATGGCCTTCCTGCGGTCGCTGGGGGGCGCGCTCGGCGTCGCGACCTCCGGCACCATCATGGCGCACAGCCTGGCGATCACCGCGGCGGGGCAGGGGAAGAGCCTGGCGCAGCTGACGCAGCAGGCGGCACAGGCCGTCAGCGCGGCCGATGCGGGCGCCATGGCGCTGGCCTATCGCGCGGCGCTGACGGGCTGTTTCGCGCTGAGCGGCGTGGTGATGACGGCGGCCCTGCTGGTGACGCTCGGCCTGCCGGAGCGGACGCTGCGCAACCGGGTGGATGACGAGGTGCGGGGGTAGGGGAACGGTTGCCGTTCGGGCCCGTTGGGGCGGCTTACCCTGATCAAGGCCTCCCGCGATGAGCATCTTCGGCAGCATCCTGTCCCGCATCACCCGCGGCAGCACCTTGGGCTCCCGCCCCGCGGAAGCAGCGCCGGCCAGCGAGGCCGGCGGCAGCGTGGCAACCGCGCCGGAGCCGGCGCATGAGGCGCGCGCGACGCCCGCCCAGCCCGCCGGCATGCCGGCACCGGCCGCGACACCCGCCCGGCCCGTGGATGTGGAGGCGGTGCTGGCGGGGATGGAGGCGCAGGCCGGCCAGAAGCTGAACTGGCGCACGTCGATCGTGGATCTGATGAAGATGCTCGACCTCGACAGCAGCCTGGCCGCGCGCAAGGAGCTGGCGCAGGAGCTGGGCTATGGCGGCGCGCTGGATGGCAGCGCCGAGATGAACATCTGGCTGCACCGCGCGGTCATGCGGAAGCTGGCCGAGAATGGCGGGCGGGTGCCGGACAGCCTGCGGGATTGAATGGCCAGGCGCTGCGCTGCCTCGCCGGGCCGCGCGGATGACCGGCCGCCTGCGCGCCTGGATGGAGACGCTCGGCGACCTGTTCTGGATCCGGCCGGCGCTGCTCGTGCTGGGTGGCGTGCTGCTCGGCCAGCCCATGGTCCTGGCGGAGCAGGCGGGCCTCAAGCTGCCCGGGGTGCCGCACGGCTGGGTCTATACGGGCGGGGAGGCCGGGGCGCGATCCCTCCTGGGCGCCGTCGCTTCCTCCACGATCGGCGTCGCAGGCACGACCTTCTCCATCACCGTGGCGGCCCTTTCGCTGGCCTCGGGCCAAATGGGGCCGCGGCTGCTGCGCAACTTCGTGCGGGACCGCGGCAACCAGGCGGCGCTCGGCATCTTCCTCGGCACCTTCGCCTATGCGCTCGTCGTGCTCCGCACCGTCCGGTCGGTGGAGGAGCAGGCCTTCGTGCCACATCTCGGCGTCACGACCGCGCTGCTGCTGGCGCTGCTCTGCGTGTCGACGCTGGTCTGGTTCGTGCACCACGTGGCGACCGGCATCAATGTCGAGACCGTCATCGACGTGGTGCATGCCGAATTGTCGGAGGCCATCCGCCGCCTCGACCCCGCCGGGCGCGTGGCGATCGCCGATCCCGTCCCGCCGCGCGGGGTGCCGGTGACGCTGGACGGGCGGGGCTACCTGCGGGCGGTCGATGAGGATGCCCTGGCCGTCTGGGCCGGGGAGCGGGGCGCCGTGGTCGTGCTGCTGGTGCGGCCCGGCGCCTACCTGTTCCCCGGCGCGCCCGTCGCGGAGGTGATCGGCGGGCCCGGCGGCGACGATGCCGGCGGGGCGATCCGCGACGCCTTCTCGGTCGGGTCCCGCCAGGCGGCGGCGCAGGATTTGGAGTTCGCGGTGCGGCAGCTGGTGGAGATCGGGCTGCGCGCCCTGTCGCCGGGCATCAACGACCCCTTCACGGCGATCGCCGTGGTCGATCGCCTGGGCGCGGCGCTGTGCGAGATCGCGCCCCGCGACCTGCCCCGCGCCGCGGTCGGGCGTGGCGGCCGGGTGGTGCTGCATCGCCAGGTCACGGATTACGCCGGGCTCTGCGACGCGATGTTCCACATGATCCGGCAGAATGCCTCGGCGTCGCCGGCCGTGCTGATCCGGCTGGTGGAGACGATCCATCGGGTGATCGCGGTCGAGACCCGGCTGGAGCGGCGGGCGGAACTGCTGCGCCACGCGGCCCTGGCCGTGGCGGCCGGGCGGATCGGCATCGGGGACCCCGCCGATGTCGCGGCGCTGGAACGCCGTGCCGCCATGGTGCCCGGCGCCGATGCGCCGGCTGGGGAGGCACGCGGCTGAGGCAGCCCTTCAGCCCGCGCGGCCGCCGGTGCCCCGGCGCAGCCCGTCCGCCACCAGCGTGCAGCCGGCGACAGCGAGCAGGATGGCGAGGCCTGGCCAGAGCGCGGCCATGGGCGCGCTGAACACCAGGTCCTGCGCGTTCGCCAGCATGTTGCCCCAGCTGGCCGCCGGCGGCGCGATGCCGAGGCCGAGGAAGCTCAGCGTGCTTTCCGCCAGGATGGCGCCGGCGACGGAGAGCGCGGTGGCGACGGCGACGGGGCCCGCGATGTTGGGCGCGACGTGGCGCAGCAGGACCCGGGCCTCCGACGCGCCCAGCGCGCGGGCGGCGCGGACATAGTCGCGCGCCAGCACCGACAGCGCCGCGGCGCGGGCCAGCCGCGCGACGCCGACCCAGCCGAACAGGCTGAGGATGACCACGATGCGCAGGATGTTGGAGGCAGCCTCCCCCCGCGGCAGGCCGATCCGGCCGGTATCGACGGCGGCGAGGACGACGAGGACGGGCAGGGCGGGCAGGGCCAGCAGGCCATCGGCCAGGCGCATGAGCACGGCATCCACCACGCCGCCGCGCCAGGCCGCGAGCAGGCCGATCGTCGTGCCGATCAGCGTCGCGGCCAGCGCCGTGGCAAGGCCGACCGCCAGCGAGACCCGCGCGCCATGCAGCAGCCGCAGCAGCAGGTCACGGCCGAGATCGTCCGTGCCGAGGGGATTCGTGGTGCTGGGCGGGCCGAGGCGGTTGAAGAGGTCCGGCGCGAAGGGATCGACGCCGAGCCAGGACTGCACGGCGGGCGCGAAGGCCGCGCCGAGCGCCAGCGTGCCGAGCAGCAGCAGGCCGAGCCAGAGCCTCATGAATCGCGGAGCCGGGGATCGAGGGCGCGCTGCGCGAGGTCCGCCGCCAGCGTCGCCAGCATCGTGACGAGGGCGACGAGCAGGAGCGCGATGAGGGCCAGGTTGGTGTCGTTGCCCATGACCGCGTCATAGATCAGCTTGCCCATGCCGGGGCGGGCGAATAGCGTCTCCGTGATCAGCGCGCCGCCGACCAGCGACCCGGCATCCAGCGCCGCCACCTGCAGGATGGGCACGGCGGCGTTGGGGAAGGCGTGGCGCAGCAGCAGCCGCGCCTCCCCATTGCCGCGGGCGCGGGCGGCGGTGACCCAGGGTTCGCGCAGCGTGTGGGACAGCGCGGCGGCGCTGTGGCGGGCATAGGCGGCGAGGTTGGCGATGGCCAGCGTCGCGACCGGCAGCGGCAGGAAGCGAGCCGCGTCGAGCCCGCCATGGTCGCTGGTGCCGCCGGCGGGCAGCCAGCCGAGCGTGACCGCGAAGAGGATGATGAGCAGGATGCCGAGCCAGAAGGTCGGCGCCGACTGCCCGAGGATGGCGATGGCATCGACGAGGGGCGCGGCGCGGGGCCTCGCCGCGGCCAGCATGCCGAGCGCCAGCCCGATCGCCGCCGAGACCAGCAGCGCGGCGCCGAGCAGCGCGAGCGTCGAGCGCAGCGCGGGGCCGATGATGGCGGCGACGGGCTGGGCGAAGAGGCGGGAGAAGCCGAACTCGCCCCGGAGCAGCGCCGCCGCCCAGGCCAGGTAGCGGGCGAGCAGGGGCTGGTCGAGGCCGTGCAGCGCGCGGAGCCGGGCGGCGTCCTCCGCCGTCAGGCGGGGGTCGCCCGCGATGGCGAGGTCGATGGGGTCACCCGGCATCAGGCCGATGAGCAGGAACATGGCGAAGGAGAGGATCGCCAGCGTGGCGGCGACCTGGGCGAGGCGGGAGGCGAGGAGGCGCGTCACCGGTGCACGGCCTCGATCCGGTTGCCGTCGGGGTCGAGCAGGAAGGCGGCGTAGTAGGTCGGGCCGTAATGCGGGCGGGGGCCGGGCGGGCCGTCGCAGGTGCCGCCCTGTGCGAGGCCAGCGGTGTGGAAGGCGTGGACGGCGTCGCGGGACGGCGCGCGGAAGGCGGTGTGGGCGGCAGGCGGCGCGACCGCGGGAGAGAGGCGGAGCGTCAGGTACGCGGCCCCCGTGTCGCGCGCGCCGTAGCCGAGGGCACGGTCCTCTGCCCAGACGCGCGGGACGCCGAGGGCGCCGAGTACCGCGTCGTAGAAGCGCATCGCGCGGGCGATGTCGGTGACGGGCAGGGAGAGGTGGTCGAACATCAGGGGAGTGTAGCGCCGGACCCCCACCCCGACCCTCCCCCGCAAGCGCGGGGGAGGGAGGCCGCGAGCGACGCTGCTCCCTCCCCCGCGTTTGGGGGTGAGGGCTGGGGTGGGGGGAGAGGCTGTGTTGCCGTGGCCATCAGCGAACCCGCCATTCCTCGACCCAGTTCGACGAGGCGTTCAGGTGCCCCGTGGGGCGCACGCCGTCGAGCCAGAGGGGCCAGACATGCGCATCGCTCCGGAACCAGAGGGGGATGGCCGGCAGCTGTTCCGCGTAGATGGCCTGCAGGCGGTGCCAGAGGGCGCGGCGGCGCTCGCGGTCGAGCTCGACCGGGATGGCGTCGAGCAGCGCGTCCATCTCCGCGTTGCGGAAGCCGGTGGTGTTCTGGCCGGACCAGTTGCGCTCGGCCGTCGGGATCTCCTCGGAATGCAGGCTGGTGCGGGGGACGTTCTCCGGGCTGCTGATCCAGGCGAACATGGCGGCGCCGCCATAGCGGCGGCGGGGCAGGGTCTCGCTGAAGAAGACGCGGGGCGGCTCGTTGCGGATGCGCGCCTCGATGCCGGCCTGGCGCCACATGCCCTGCAGCACCTGCTGCACCTGTTCGCGGGACCGGTTGCCGGCGGTGGTCATCAGGTCGAAGGACAGGCGGTCGCCGGCCGTGTTGCGGCGGATGCCGTCGCCGGGGGGAGAGGGCACGCGCCAGCCGGCCTCGTCCAGCAGCGCGCGGGCGCGGGCCAGGTCGAAGGGCCATTGGCGGACGTTGTCGTCATGCATGCCGTCGAGAGGGTTCACCGTGGTGTGGGCCACGGGCTGCCTTCCCTCGAACAGCCGCGCCACGATCTGCGCGCGGTCGGTGGCCATGATCAGGGCCTGGCGGGTGCGGACATCCGACAGCTGCGGCAGGTCCAGCAGCAGGTCGAGATGCTCGTAGATCAGGCCGGGCTTGTAGCTGTAGCGGAAGCGCGCCGGCATGCGGCGCTCCAGCGCCGAGACCTGGTCGAGCGGCAGGCCGAGTTCGCCCGCCACCATGTCGATCTGGCCGGCGAGCAGCTGGGCCTCCAGCGCGGCCGTGTTCTCCACCGTGCGGACGGCGATGCGGCGGAAGGCGGGGGCCTGGCCGTTCCAGTGCGGGTTGCGTTCCAGCGTGACGCCGCTGCCCGGCGTGACGGCGGCGACGCGGTAGGGGCCGTTCCAGAGGCCGGGGTTGGTCGTCTGCGTCTCATAGAGCGTGCGCGTGCGGTAGGCGCGCGGGTCGGCCTGCCAGATGGCGCGCTCCAGGTGGGAGGGCAGGGGCACGAAATCGCCGGCGCTGCCGTATTCGAAGGTCACGCGGTCGAAGCGGAGCGTGATGCTGCGCGGGTCGGTGACGATCGCCTCATAGGCCTGGCGGTAGAACTCCGCGCCGCCGAAGCCGGTCGAGAAGTCCCGCCCGGCCTGCCAGGCGAAGAGCAGGTCCTCGGCCGTCACGGGCTGGCCATCGGCCCAGCGCCAGCCCTCCCGCAGCCGCCAGGTGACGCGGATGCCGGGTCGGCCATCGGGGGTCTGTTCGCGGACGGCGAGGCCGTTCTCCAGCGTCGGCACCGTCTCGCAGCCGAGGCAGGCGAGCGCCCAGTCGGGGTCGCGGGCCGTCAGCGGGCGCCGGGTGAAGCCGCCGATATAGGATTTGGCGGCCATCGCCTCGATGTTGGGGTGGAAGGTGGCCGGGTATTGCATGATGCCGATGGTCAGGCTGTCCCGCGCGGGTTGCGCGAGGGCGGGCGCGGCGGCGAGCGCGGCGAGGAGGGTCAGCGCGGGTCGAAGGGCCATGCACGGGCTCCATGCCAGACGGCGGTGATGAGGATGCGGTCGGTCTCGGCACGGTAGACGAGGCGGAAGGGCGTGCGGGGCACGGCCAGCATCCGGTGCCCGCTCGCCGTGGCGCGGCCGGCGGTGGGGAAGAGGGCGAGCGTCCCGGCGGCCTCCCGCAGATGGCGGATGGCGGTGGGCGCCCAGACCAGCCTCACCGAGACGCGTGTCGCGTGCGGAGGTCGGCGGCCCAGCGGCGAAGGCCGGCCATCACCTCCTCATGCGGCACGCCCTGGCCGGCGGCGATCTCGGCCTCGCCGGCCTCGATCCGGGCGTGCAGGGCGGGGTCCACGCCGACGGCTTCCTGGATGACGGCGGTGGCGATCGCTTCCAGCGTCGTGTCCTGCTCGGCCGCCATGCGGCGCAGGGCATCGGCGACGGCGTCGGGGAGTTCGAGATTCACGAAGGTCATCGATCCCTCCTGCGTCGGCGCCGTCACGGGTATGGGTCAGTGTTCCGACATAGGAGGCTTCGCGGCGGAGTTCCAGCGCGGTGATCGGGCGGCGAGGCGGGTCAGCGCGGGTCGAAGGGCCATGCACGGGCTCCATGCCAGACGGCGACGATCAGGACGATGTCGGCCTCGATCAGCTAGACGATGCGGTAGGCAGTGCCGGGGACGCCCGTGGCGCGCAGCCCGGACGTCGTGACGAGCGAGCCCGACTCCGGGAAGTCCTCGATCCGCGCCGCGCTGCGGCGGATGCGTGCGACCTGCGCCGACGCCGCCTGGGGGTTATCGGCCTCGATGAAGCGCCTGATATCGGCAAGGTCCTGCCGGGCCAGACGGGACCAGCGAAGCCTCACCGGGCATCCCGGTGGCGGACTTCGACCTCCTCGGCCCAGGCTTCCATTTCGGCCATGACCTCGTCATGGGACGCCGTGCGCCCCTCGGCGAGGTCAGCAAGCCCCTCCGCCAGGCGCGCATCAAGCTCGGCCTGGAAGGCGGTCGCTTCCTCGGCCCAGCGGGACAGGAGAGCTGCCGGGGTCGATTGGCGCTCGGTGGCCAGGCGCCCCAGCGCCTCCGCCACCTCATCCGGCAATTCGACGCTGATGCGGACCATCCCGACCCCCTTGGCGCGACCCCCTGTCGGTGAAATCACTCCTTCGGCTTGGCCTCTGCCAGGCTGCCGATGCCGCCATGGGCCTTGGACCAGCCCACGGGGTCCTCCAGGAACTTGCGGACTTCCTTCAGCGCCGTCTCGCTGAAATAGGGGCGTTCGCGGCACACTTCCAGCACGTCCCACCAGGTGCAGAGGTGGTGCAGGTTCAGGCCCATGGCCTTCATCTGCTCGAAGCTGCCGGGGAAGACGCCGTAGTAGAAGACGACGAAGGTGTGGTCGCAGATCGCGCCCGCGTCGCGCAGCGCCTGGGCGAACTTGATCTTGCTGGCGCCGTCGGTGGTCAGATCCTCCACCAGCAGGGTCTTCTGGCCGACGGGGACCTCGCCCTCGATCTGGGCGTTGCGGCCGAAGCCCTTCGGCTTCTTCCGGACATAGGCCATGGGCGCCATCATCCGGTCGGCGATCCAGGCGCCGAAGGGGATGCCGGCGGTCTCTCCGCCCACCACCGATTCGATGGTCTCGTAGCCGATGTGCCGGCCGATCTTCTCCACCGCCAGGTCGCAGATGCGGTTGCGGGCGCGGGGGAAGGAGATGATCTTGCGGCAATCGATGTAGACGGGGCTCTTCCAGCCGCTGGTGAAGGTGTAGGGCTCCTCCGGCCGGAAATTCACCGCCTTGATTTCCAGCAGGATGCGCGCGGTGGTCAGCGCGGCGTCGCGGTCCCAGTCGGAGGCGTGGGGAATGGCCATCGTGACGAAATCCTCGGGTGTCGGGCGGCGTTGGTGCGGATCGTTCGTAACCAAGTGAGCGGGGCGCGTCCATGAGCCACCGCCCAGGGAAAAGGGGGCCCGAGCCCGTCTGGGTCCTGGCGGACCCGCGCGCGGGGACGGCGGCGCAGGCGCTGGGTATCGCGGAGCGGCTGGGGCTGCCCTTCCGCACCGTGCCGCTCGAATGGGGTGTGCTGGCGCGGCTGCCGATCGCCTGGCCGAGCCTGATGGGGCTGTCCCCCGCCGCCCGCGCGGCCATGGCGCCCCCCTGGCCGAGGCTCGTCATCTCCGCCGGGCGGCGATCAGCCCCAGTCGTGCTGTGGCTGAAGCGGCGGGGGGCGCGCGTCGTCCACTGCATGCGGGCCCCGGGCAGCGCGGGCTTCGACCTGCAGGTGGTCGGCGCCCATGACGGCATGGGCCCGGCGCCAAACCGGATCGAGATCCTGGGCGCCGCGCACCGGGTGACTCCGGCGGCGCTGGCGGCGGCGCGGGAACGGTTTGCGGCGCTCGGGGACCTGCCACCCCCCCGCGTCGGCCTGCTGCTGGGCGGGCCCGTGCGGGGGGAGGGGCTGGACGCTGGCATTGCCGCGGCGCTCGGCCGGCGGGTCGCGGGCTTCGCCGGCAGCGTGATCGCGACGGCCAGCCGGCGCACGGGCGCGGCCGCGACGGCGGCGCTCGCGGAAGCCCTCGCCCCCGTGCCGCACAGGCTTCACGCCTGGGGGAGTCCTGGAGAAAATCCGTATCTCGGCATCCTGGCCTGGGCGGATGTGATGGTGGTGTCGGGCGACAGCGTCTCCATGTTGTCGGAGGCGCTGGTCACCCCCGCGCCCATCTTCATCGCGCCCCTTGGTGACGAGGGGCCGCGCCACAGGGCCCTGCATGCAAGCCTCCACGCCGCCGGGCAGGCCCGGCCGATCGACGACGCGCCCGCCCCTTTCGTCCGGCAGCCCCGGGACGAGGTCGGGCGGATCGTGGCGGCGATCCATGAGCGGGGCCTGCTGACGGATGAGTGAGGCGATCCCGCGTAACCCCCGCCGGCCGCGCCGCGAAGGCGGGGGGATGAGCACCACGACCCTGACTGCACCGCGTCCCGCCGTCGCCTGGCCCTGGCTGACCCGGGCAGGCCGCTTCTCCTGGACCCGGATGCTGGTGCTGCTCTCCGCCATCGCGCCGGGGCTGGTGCTGCTCTGGCTGCTCGGCAGCGGGCAGATGGGGGCGGAGCCCTGGAAGGCGGCGGCGAAGGAATCGGGCACCTGGGCGATCCGCTTCCTGCTGCTCAGCCTGGCCATCACGCCGCTGCGCCATGTCGCGGACTGGCCGAAGGCGCTCACCTTCCGGCGCATGCTGGGGCTGGTGGCGCTGGGCTACGCGGTGCTGCACCTGCTGATGTATGCGGGCCACATGGCCTGGGATCTGCCGGAGATCGCCAGCGAGATCCTGCTGCGCTTCTACCTGACGCTCGGCTTCCTGGTGCTGCTGGGGCTGGTGGTGCTGGGCGTGACCTCCACAGATGGCTGGCAGGCGCAACTCGGGCGGCGGTGGAAACTGCTGCACCGCGCCGTCTACGGCCTGGCCGCGGCCGGCATCTTCCATCAGTTCCTGCAGGCGAAGTCCCGCGCCGACGGGGCGGTGCTGATGGCGGGCGTGTTCCTGTTCCTGATGGCCTGGCGGGCGCTGCCGGGGCGGTGGCGAGCCTCGCCGCTCGCGCTCGCGGGGCTTGCGGTGCTGGCGGCCTGCGGCGCGGCGGGGGTGGAATTCGCGTGGTACGCGCTGTCCAGCAACCTGCCGGCGGCGCGGATCCTGGCCGCCAACCTCGACCCCGGCGCGGGTCTGCGCCCGGCGCAGCTCGCGCTGGCGATGGGCGTGGCCGTGGCGGTCCTGCCGTGGCTGGCGCGGATGGGCGCGCAGCGCCGGACACCAGCAGCGCGTTAACATCGCCCTGGCTGTTAACGCCCTTTAGTTGAATGTTAACCATTCGTCCCGCAGAACGGTCGCGTTCGGGGTTCCGGTTGACGCTCTCGCACCGCTTCGTGAATGCGCGCCACCCGGCGCCGTCCCGGGGCGCCGCGACGGCCGCCGGGCCGAGGCGGCTGCCAGAAGGGGCGGGACATGGCGATCATCGCGGAGATCGAGAGCGCGCTGACGGGGCTGGAGGGTGTGGCGGGCGCGCAGTCCATCGCGGCCGCTTCCTTCACCGCCCGCGCGGCGGAAGGCGCCGGCAGCCTGCATCCCGCGCTGATGACCGCGACGTTGACCGGTTCCATCGTCAGCCTCGGCGACCAGGATTTCTACGCGGTCTACCTGGCGGCCGGGGAACGCGTGATCCTCGACATCGATGGCGTGGCGGCGCCGCTGGACCTGACGATGCTGGTCTACAGCCCCTCCGCCAGCCTGGTCTCGACGGTGCCGGGATCGACGGTGATCGACCCGGGCTCCGCCAGCCTGGCCGATCCCTACCTGGACTTCACCGTGTCGGCGACGGGCCTCTGGGTCTTCGGCATCCGGGCGGAGGGGGCGGATACCGGCGCCTACACCCTCAACATCACCCGGCCCGGCCTTCCGGTGCTGTTCGTCGGCGGCGATGGGCCGGAGACCTCGCCCGGCTCCAGCTGGGCGGACACGCTGGGCGGCGGCGGCGGGGCGGACAGCCTGTCCGGCGGCGCGGGGGCGGACAGCCTGGATGGCGGCACGGGCAACGACACGCTGCTGGGCGGCGCGGGGGCGGATACGCTGCGCGGCGGCGATGGCGACGACCTGCTGGTGGTGGGCGATGCCGGGGAGAATGACGTGGACATCGCCTTCGGCGGGGACGGCGCCGACACCATCATCGCCTATGGCAGTCGCAACACGCTGCGCGGGGAGGGCGGCAACGACCTGATCCTGGGCGGCACCAGCGGGGACACGCTGGATGGCGGCGACGGCGCCGACACGATCCTGGGCGACCCGACGCTGGGCGGCGCCACGGCGGGCTGGAACGACACGCTGATGGGCGGCGCGGGGGATGACAGCCTGGCGGGGATGCTCGGCGCCGACCGGCTGGTGGGGGATACCGGCAACGACACGCTGTGGGGCGACCGCGGCGACGCGCTGGATGACGGCGATGGCGGCCGCGACACGCTGCTCGGCGGGCCGGGCAGCGATTCGATGGAAGGCAATGGCGGCGACGACCTGCTGAATGGCGCGGCGGGCAACGACACGCTGGTGGGCGGCACCGGGATGGACCGGCTGCTGGGCGGTGCGGGGGCGGACCTGCTGCTGGGCGGCCGCCTGGCGGATGGCGGCGTGGACCAGGCGCCGGACACGATGGATGGCGGCGCGGGGGCGGATACGCTGCAGGGTGCGCCCCTGGACCGGCTGCTGGGCGGTGACGGGGATGACCTGGTCGTGGTCGCCTGGCAGGACCCCTTCACCGTCTTCGGCACGGCCGCCCTGTCCACCCTGGCCGATGGCGGCGCCGGGCTGGACGTGCTGCGGCTGCGTCCCGGCGCGGGGTCGGGGGGCGTGGTGGTGGCGCTCGACCTCGGCGCGGGCGGCACCATCACCATCGCGCCCGATGAGTCGCTTGCTTCCGACCCGCTGGTGATCCGCTTCGCGGGGTTCGAGCGGCTGGACCTGGCGGGCAGCGCGGGCACTGACCTGCTGCGCGGGGCGGCCGGCGCGGACACGCTGCGCGGCGCGGGCGGGGTCGGAGACGATCTGGCGGGCGGGGAGGGGGATGACGTCCTGCTCGCGGCGGATGATGCCAGCGTCGCGATCGACGCCTGGCTGCGGGGGGAGGGCGGGGCCGACTGGCTGGTGCTGAACGGCGCGGGCAGCACCGGCATGCTGGATGGCGGCGCCGGCGCGGACACGATCGATGCCGCATCGGGCACGGAGGCGATCGCGCAGGGCGGCGAGGGGGATGACCTGATCCGCCTCGGCCTTGGCAACCACATCGTCGATGGCGGGGCTGGCGGCGACATCCTGGTGCTGGACCGGTCGCGCGTCGATGGCGCGATGGTGGTCTGGCAATGGGGCGATGGCGACGGCATGGCCCTGAGCGACGCCTACTTCATCGATTTCGCGGGCATCGAGCGCTTCGCGATCACGGGCGGCATCGGCGCGGACGAACTGCGCGGCGGCACCCTGGCCGACACGCTGGATGGTGGGGCGGGGGCGGACACGATGTGGGGGGGCCTCGGCAACGACCTCTATGGCGTGGACAGCCTGGCCGACGTGCTGGTGGACAGCGGCGGGGTGGACACGGTCCGCAGTTCCATCAACTGGACCATGGCCGGGTGGCAGGAGGCGCTGGAACTGGTTGCGCCCGGCACGACCGGCACCGGCAATGGCAGCGCCAACCTGATGACCGGCGGCGCGGGGTCGCAGACCCTCTATGGCGCCGGCGGGGACGACACGCTGGATGGCGGGCCGGGGGCGGACAGCCTGAATGGCGGCCCGGGGAACGATCTGTACCGCGTGGACGATGCCGGTGACCGGCTGGTGGACAGCGCCGGGAACGACACGGTGGAGGCCGCCATCTCCTGGAACCTCGGCACGGGGTTCGAGGTGCTGCGCCTGGTGGGCAGCGGGTCCGCCAATGGCGGCGGCAATGCCGGCGACAACCTGGTGGTCGGCAACGCCTTCGCCAATGCGCTGAGCGGGTCGGGGGGCGCGGATACGCTGGATGGCGGCGGCGGGGCGGACAGGCTGACGGGCGGGACGGGCGACGACCTCTTCGTGCTGCGGCTGGCAGAGGCGCGGGGCGACCGGATCATGGACTTCGCCGGGAACGGGGAAGCCGCGGGGGACATGATCGTCTTCGTCGGCTACGGCGCCGGGGCGACCGTGGTGAATGCCGGCGCCGACACCTGGCGGGTGGAGGGCGCCGCGGGGTGGGACACCTTCACGCTCACCGGCATCTTCAACCCGCTCCTCGACGTGCGGTTCGTGGACACGCTGGTCCTGTAGCGGGGATCCTGCAGCGGGCTTGCCGGATCGGGCCGGCGGCGGCAGGGTCCGCCGCCTGATCCCGGAGCACCGCGCCATGAGCACCACGAGAAAGCACCGCATCGCCGTCATCCCCGGGGATGGCATCGGCAAGGAGACGACGCCCGAGGGGCTGCGCGTGCTGGATGCCGCCGCCCGGCGCTTCGGCTTCGAGCTGGAACTGAAGCACTACGACTGGTCCTGCGAGACCTATGCCGCGACCGGCAAGATGATGCCGGATGACGGCCTGGACCAGCTGCGGGACAGCGACAGCGTCTTCCTGGGCGCGGTGGGCTGGCCGGGGGTGCCGGACCATGTCTCCCTCTGGGGCCTGCTGATCCCGATCCGCCGCGGCTTCGACCAGTATGTGAACCTGCGCCCGTGCAAGCTGCTGCCCGGGTCGAAGTCGCCGCTCGCGAACCGCGGGCCGGAGGATATCGACTTCTACGTGGTGCGGGAGAACACCGAAGGCGAGTACAGCAGCGTCGGCGGGCGCATGTTCCCGGGCACGGACCGCGAATTCGTCTCCCAGCAATCCATCATGACGCGGATCGGCTGCGACCGGATCATGAAATACGCCTTCGAGCTGGCGATGACGCGCAAGCGGAAGAAGGTGACGAGCGCCACGAAGTCGAACGGCATCACCTTCACCATGCCCTACTGGGATGAGCGCTTCGCGCTGATGGCGAAGAACTACCCGGAGGTTACGACGAACGAGTACCACATCGACATCCTCTGCGCGCATTTCGTCCAGCACCCCGACTGGTTCGACGTGGTGGTGGGATCGAACCTGTTCGGCGACATCCTGAGCGACCTGGGCCCCGCGGTCGCGGGCTCCATCGGCATCGCGGCCAGCGCCAACATCAACCCGGAGAAGACGGCGCCGAGCATGTTCGAGCCCGTGCATGGCAGCGCGCCCGACATCGCGGGCCAATGGATCGCCAACCCGATCGGGCAGATCTGGTCGGGCGCCATGATGCTGGAGCACCTGGGCGAGAAGGCGGCGGCAGACTGCATCACCCAGACCATCGAGAAGCTGCTGGCCGAGGGCGGGCCGCGCACGCGCGACATGGGCGGGCAGGCCGGCACCGTCGATGTCGGCAAGGCGATCGCGGAGGCGGTCGCGCAGGGCTGACGGGCTGGCAGGGCTGCCTCTGGCGGAGGCAGCCCGCGACCGGCGGCCGCGGTTTCCGCCATGAACAGACTTGCGTGTTTGTTTATGGGCTGTCTCAATCCGGCCATGACCACGACGCCGCGCCGCCGAACGCAGGAGGAACGCCGGGAGGAGACCCGCGCGCGGCTGCTGCGCGCGACGGTGGAGGCGCTGCGCGACCAGGGCCTGACGCGGATGACGACGCCCGACATCGCGCGCCGCGCCGGCGTGTCCCGCGGCGCGCTGACCTACCATTTCGCGAGCCGGGAGGACCTGCTGGTCGACAGCATCGCCTGGCTGCTGGACCAGGCGACGGGCGGACTGCGCAAGCTCTGCGATGCCTATCCCGCGCCGACCATGCCGATCGAGGCGCTGGTCGACTACCTCTGGGACATGATGGCGGGCGGGCTGTTCCAGGTGACCATGGAATTCCTGCCGGAGGCCCGCCACAACGCGCCCTTCCGGGAAAGGCTGCTGCCCGTGGTGCGGGAATTCCACGCCGCGCTGGACGCCAGCTGGACGCGGCTGTCGGCGGTGGCGGGCATCCCGAGGGAGGAGGCGCAGGTCTCCCTGAATGCCACCATGTGCCTGATCCGCGGCATGATCGCGCAGAACGTGCTGCGCAACGACCCCGCCTATTACGCGACGATGCTGGATTGGTGGAAGCGGCAGCTGCGGGGATGGCTGGGGCAGGAGGCGGGCGCGGTGGCGCGGCCTCTGCCCGCTCCCATCCTGCCCGCCTTCGGCGCCGCGGAGCCACCGCGCAAGCGCCTGGTGCGGGCGCGGCGCCAGGCGGGGATGGGATGATGGGATCGCGGGGATTGCGGCGCCTCGCCTTGCGCAGCAGTGCCGGCTTCGCGCTGGCCATCATCGTCACGCCGCTGCTGCTGGTGGCCTGGCTCGCCTTCTTCCGGCAGGAGATCCCGTCCTTCCCGCCGACCGGCTATACGCTGCGCTGGTTCGCCGCCATCCCGGACAACCGCGCCTTCGCCAGCGGTTTCGTCGTCAGCCTGCAGGTCAGCGTGATGGCGACGCTGATCGGCCTGGCGCTCGCGGTGCCGGCGAGCCTCGCCCTTGTCCGCAGCGGGTTGCCGCTGAAGCCCATCCTCAACACGCTGCTGATGCTGCCCCTCGTCGTGCCTGGTGTCGTGCTGGGCGCGGCCTTCTATGTCGGCGAGATGGAGGTGGAAATCGCGACGGAATGGCCGCTGCTGGGGTCGAAGGCCGGGCTGGTCGCCGCGCATGCGCTGATCGTCATCCCCTGGGCCGTGCGGCTGGTGACGGCGAGCCTGTCCACGCTCAACCCTTCGATCGGGGAGGCGGCGCTGAGCCTGGGTGCGACGCCCTGGGTGGCGTTCCGGCGCGTGACGCTGCCGGCGATCCGGCCCGGGGTCGTGGCCGGCGCGCTGTTCGGCTTCGTCACCTCCTTCGGCAATCTGGAAGCGTCTATGTTCCTGGTGGCGCCAGGGCAGACGACCTTGCCGATCGCGATTCTCCAGTACCTCGCGTGGAAGATCGATCCGGTTGTGGCGGCGGTGTCGCTGGTGCAGATCCTCGTCATCGGAATCGCGATGCTGGTCACGGACCGCTTCGTCAAACTCTCCCAGGTGGTGTGACGCGATGGCGAGGCTGGAGATCGCGGGACTGACGAAGCGCTACGGCGCGCTGACGACGGTGCGGGACGTGACGCTCGACGTCGCGGATGGGGAGTTCCTCGTGCTGCTCGGGCCTTCGGGCTGCGGCAAGACGACGACGCTGCGCATGGTGGCGGGA
The DNA here is from genome assembly GCA_027482245.1 of Acetobacteraceae bacterium. GTDB lineage: Bacteria > Pseudomonadota > Alphaproteobacteria > Acetobacterales > Acetobacteraceae > Falsiroseomonas. The sequence continues at coordinate 26,042 of JAIXWG010000012.1, forward strand.
TTCGTGGAGCCGAGCGCGGGGACCATCCGGCTGGGCGGGCGGGACATCACAGGCAGCCCGCCCTGGCTGCGCAACACCGGCATGGTATTCCAGAACTACGCGCTGTTCCCGCACATGACGGTGGCGGAGAACGTGGCCTTCGGGCTCGAGATGCGGAAGGTGCCGAAGGCCGAGCGCGAAGCGCGGGCCATGGAGGCGCTGCGCATGGTGCGGCTGGAGGCCTTTGCGGGCCGCCTGCCGCGGCAGATGTCGGGCGGGCAGCAGCAGCGCGCGGCACTCGCCCGCGCCTTGGCGATCCACCCCGACGTGCTGCTGCTGGACGAGCCGCTGTCGAACCTGGACGCCAAGCTGCGGGAGGAGGTGCGGGTCGAGATCCGGCAGCTCCAGCGGCAGCTCGGCCTGACGACGATCATGGTGACGCATGACCAGGAGGAGGCGCTGACCGTCGCCGACCGCCTGGTGGTGATGGCGGAGGGCGAGATCCGGCAGGTCGGCAGTCAGCAGGATTTGTACGAACGGCCGGCGGATCGCTTCGTCGCGGGCTTTGTCGGGCGCAGCACCTTCCTGGCCGGGCGGGTGACGGAACGCGGGCGCTTCGTGACGGCGGGTGGCGTCGATGTGGTGGTGCCGGAGGCCGCGCTGGGCCCTGCGGCGCTCGCGATCCGGCCGGAGGCGGTTCACCTGGCGCCCCCCGACGATGAGGAGAACCGGCTGGCGGGGGTGGTGGAGTTCGTCTCCTACCTCGGCCCGCTGATCGAACTGCATCTGCGCATCGCGCCAGGCGAGAAGCTCGTGGTGCATGTGCCCAACCGCGCGGGCATCCGCCCGCCGGCGCTGGGCGAGACGGTTGCCATCGGCTGGCCGCGCGCGGCCGGCATGGTGTTTCCCGATGCGGCGTGAAGACCCGTGAAGACAGGACAAGGAGAGGCGAGATGAACAGGTTTTCGGTGACGCGGCGCCAGGCGCTGCTGGGCTTCGGCGCGGCGGCGATGCCGGCTTTCGGGGCCAACGCGCAGGGGCGCGGGCGCGTGGTGGTCGGCACCTGGGGCGGCGACTATGCGCGCCTGCTGACCAAGAACATCGAGGAGCCGATACTGAAGCCGCAGGGCTGGGAGGTGGTGCAGGACCAGGCGAGCGACGCGCCGCGGCGCGCCAAGATGGTCGCCGAACGCCGCCTGCCGCGCGGCACGGTGGACATCCAGGGCTTCTCGGCGGCCAACATGCATGAGATGGGCGAGGCCGGCGTCGCGGAGGAGATCGACTATTCCCGCCTGCGGAACGCCGGCAACATCATCCCGGCGATGCGCTACAAATACGGCATCGGCCACATCTATTCGGGCAAGGTCGTGCTCTACAACCCGAAGCTGGTGGCCGCGCCGACCGGCTTCCGCGAAGCGATCGATCCGCGCCACGGCAACAAGATCGGCTTCATCGACATCCAGTACCAGTTCGTGATGGTGGCGGCCGCGCTGGCCGCCGGGGGCACCGTGTCCAACATCGAGCCGGGCAAGGAATTGCTGCTGGCGGCGAAGCGCGCCGGCGCGCGTCTCTATCCCACGAACGAGGCCTTCGCGGCCGCGATGCAGTCGGAGGAGATCGCGCTCGGCATGATGTGGAAGGCGCGTGGCGTGCAGTGGCAGAACGCCAACATCCCCGTGCAGATGGTGGCGCCGATCGAGGGCGTGCCGATGTACGTCTCCGGCTTCTCCATCGCGAAGAACGCGCCGAACAAGGCGGGCGCCTATGCCTACATGGACGCGATGCTGGAGAAGTCGGCGCAGGAAGCCTTCGCCGTGGACATGGGCTTCAACCCGACGGTCACGAATGCCGTGGTGGCGCCCGATCTCTCGGCCCGCATCGGCTTCACGCCGGAGGAGCAGCGGCGGCTCGTCGACCTCGACTACGCCTATCTCGCACGGGAGAACAACGCGATGAAGGATTGGTGGGACCGGGTGTTCAAGGCTTGAGCCTCACCGTCTCCGACACCCGCCGCGTCAACTGGAACGCGGCGGGGCTGGTGGCGCCCGCCACGATCTTCGTCGTGGTGGCGCTGCTGGTGCCGCTCGGCCTGCTGTTCCGCTACAGCCTGAATGCCTTCGTGCCCGGGCAGTTCATGGTCGATGCCCTGACCATCGACAACTACGTGCGGTTCTTCACCGATGCCTACTACCTGAACATCCTGTGGCGCACCGTGCGCATCGCCTTCGTGGTGATGCTGATCTGCCTCGTGCTGGGCTTCCCGCTGGCCTATGTGCTGGCGCGGACGCAGAGCCGCTACAAGAACCTGCTGCTGATCGCCGTCGTGCTGCCGCTGTTCGTCGGCAATGCCGTGCGCGCGGCAGGGTGGATGGTGGCCTTCGGCGCGAAGGGCGTGGTGAATGCCTCGCTCATGGGCCTCGGCATCACCAGCGGGCCGATCGACATCATGTACACCGAGCCCGCGGTGATCATCGGCATCACCGCGGTGAACCTGCCCTTCATGGTGCTCAGCCTGCAGAGCGTGATCGAGGGCATCGACCGGTCCGTGGAGGAAGCGGCCTTCAACCTCGGCGCCCCGCCCGCGCGGATGTTCTGGCGCGTGCTGCTGCCGCTGGCGATGCCGGGCGTGCTGGCCGGCGGCGTGCTGACCTTCATCCTCGGCATGAACGCCTATGCGACGCCGGTGCTGATCGGCGGGCCGCGCTTCCAGATGATGGGGCCGCTGGTCTATGGCCAGTTCATCGAGCAGAACAACTGGCCCTTCGGCGGGGCGATCGCCTTCGTGCTGATGGCATCGACGCTGGTGCTGACGGCGGTCGCGCATGTGATCGCGCACCGGCGGATGGCCGGCCGGTAGTCGTCCGGCGACGGTCCGGGGCCGGTTCGCCCCGGCCGCGGTGCGGGACCTGGCGTGCGGCATTCCTGCCTTGCCATCCCGGCGCGCCTCCCCCAGCGTAGGCGGATAATCGGGGGAACGGATCGATGAACCAGGGCCAGGGCCGCCGTGGCGCGGTGAAGCTTGCACTTGGCGCCGCGCTGGCGATGCCCGCGCTGGGGGCCGTAGGGCAGACCCTGCGGCCGATCGAACTGATCACCTTCCCCGGTGGCTTCAACTGGCCGATCTGGGTCGCGATGGAGAAGGGCTTCTTCGCCCGCCACGGCGTCCGCGTGACGCTGACGCCCACACCCAACTCCACCTTCCAGCTCACCAACCTCATCAGCGGCCGCTTCGACATGGCGGTGACCGCGATCGACAACGTCATCGCCTACATGGAAGGCCAGGGGGAGGCGAGCGTGCAGGGCACGCCTGACCTGGTTGTCGTGATGGGCGGCGACAACGGCTTCCTTCGCCTGGTCACCGTGCCGGAGATCACGGGCTTCGGCGACCTTCGCGGCAAGGAACTGTCGGTGGATGCCTTGACCACCGGCTACGCCTTCGTCCTGCGCAAGCTGGTGGAGCTCGGCGGCCTCCGCCAGGAGGAGGTGAGCTATGTGCGTGCCGGGGGCGTGCTGCAGCGCTTTCAGGCGCTGCTCGAGAAGCGGCATGCCGGCACGCTGCTGATTTCCCCCTTCGAGGTGCAGGCCGAGGCCCAGGGCTTCCGGGTGCTGGCGGATGCGGCGCGGATGCTGGGCGCCTATCAGGGGCTGGTCTCGGCCACGCGCCGCGGCTGGGCGGAAGGCCACCGCGCCGAGGTGGTGGGCTATATCCGCGGCACGGTCGATGCGCTGTCCTGGCTCTACGATCCGGCCCATCGCGAGGAGGCCATCGCGCTGCTTCGCCGCAACGTGCCGACGATGAGCGAGCAGGTCGCGGCGAATTCCTATCGCGTGCTTCTCGACCCCTCCGGCGGCTTCGCGCCCCGCGCGGCCATCGACATTCCCGGCATCAGCACCGTGCTCGGGCTGCGAAGCCAGTTCGGACCGGCCGGAACCGCCCTGGCCGACCCGATGAAGTATCTCGACCTGCGCTACTACCAGGAAGCATTGCCGGGCTGATGGCGGGCGGGCGCGAGGGCGCGATGCGGTTGCGCCCTGCTAGCGCCGCCACCTCGCCACCGCCATCACCACGCCGCCCGCCAGCAGCCCCCAGAAGGCGCCGCCGATGCCGAGCACGGTGAGGCCGGAGGCCGTGACGAGGAAGGTCACCACCGCCGCCTCGCGGTCCGCGGGTTCCGACAGGCCCGCGACGATGGCGCTGCCGAAGCTGCCCAGCAGCGCGAGGCCGGCGACGGCCTGGATCAGGATCGGCGGCGCCGCGGCGATGAAGGCGGCGGCGGCGGCGGAGACGATGCCGAAGGCGCAGTAGCCAAGCCCCGCCACCACCGCGGCCCACCAGCGCCGCGCGGGGTCCGGATGCGCCGTCTCCCCGGCGCACAAGGCCGCCGTGATGGCGGCCAGGTTCACGCCATGCCCGCCGAGCGGCGCGGCCGCCAGGCTGAACAGGCCGGTGGTGGTGAAGAGGGGGCCAGGGTCCGGGCGGTAGCCATTCACGTTCAGCACCGCCATGCCCGGGATGTTCTGCGACGCCATGGCGACCAGGAATAGCGGCAGCGCGATGCCCGCCATCGCCGTGGCGTCGAAGGCGGGCATGACGAGGATGGCGACCGGGGCCAGGGACAGGTCGCCCATCGGCGGCGCCTGCCACCACAGCAGCCCGACCGTGACGACGACCGCGGCCGGCACCGCCAGCAGGCGGTTCAGCCGGCCGACCAGCAGCCAGGTGAGGATGACGGGCAGCGCCAGCGCCGGCATCTGCTCCACCGCGCGCACGGGCGCCAGGCAGAGGCCGAACAGCACGCCGGCCAGCATGGCGTTCGCGATCGGCGCCGGGATGCGCGCCACGGCACGGCCGAGCGGCTTCCAGAGCCCGGCGAGCAGGACCAGCAGCGCGGCGGCGATGAAGGCGCCGACGGCGGCCGGGAAGCCCCCCGTGGGGACGGCGGATCCCGCCAGCAGCGCCGCGCCTGGCGTGGACCAGGCGACGGTGATGGGCAGGCGGCGCCAGAGGCTCAGCACCACGCCACAAAGCCCCATGGCGATGGCGAGCGCCGTCAGGCCGGAGGCCGCCTGGGCGGGGGAGGCGCCGACCGCGCCCAGCCCCTGGAGCACCACGGCGAAGGAGGAGGCGAAGCCCACGAAGGCGGCGAGGAGCCCGGCGAAAAGGGCCTGGGCGGAGAAGGAGGCGCGCATGGGGGCGCGTTGAAGCACCCGGGGGCGGCGGTGGCTACCGCCCCTTGGTCACCCCGCCTCGGGATCGAACAGGTAGCCGACGCCGCGGACCGTCCGGATGGCCATGGGGCGCGCCGGGTTGCGCTCCACCTTGCGGCGGAGCCGCATGATGCGGAGGTCGATGGCGCGGTCGAAGGCTTCCGGCTCCTCCTCGCCGCTCGTGCGCTCCAGCAGCCAGTCGCGATGCAGCGCGCGGTTCGGGTTGTCCACGAACAGCTTCAGCAGCGTGAACTCGCCTTCGGTCAGCGTGTCCTCCCGGCCGTCGGCGGTGAGGAGAAGGCCGCGCTTGAGGTCGAGCACGGCGCCGCCCATGCGGACCCGGCCGGGGGCCAGGTTCTCGGGCTTCTGGGGGCTGGCCGCGGCTTCCGCATGGGCGCGGCGCATCACGGCGCGGATGCGGGCAAGCAGTTCCCGCGGCTCGAAGGGCTTGGTGATGTAGTCGTCGGCACCGGATTCCAGGCCGACCACGCGGTCCACCAGGTCGCCGGCCGCCGTCAGCATGATGATGCCGATGCTGGGCGACAGCGCCCGCAGCCAGCGGGCGAGGGCGAAGCCGTCCTCCCCGCCCGGGAGCCCTACATCCATCAGCACCGCATCCGGCATCCCCGCCGCGATGGCGGCGCGGAAGGCGGGGCCATCGGCGACGCCATCCACCGCGAAGCCCTGGTTGGAGAGGTAGGCGCAGACCGTCTCCCGCTGGAACGGGTCATCCTCCACCACCAGCAGGTTGGTCGTGCCTCCGGCCATCGGTGGCTCTCCTGTCATCGTGTTGCCGCCGGGGGGCGACTCGGGCGGGCGGGCGGGCGAAACAGGTGAAACAAACCGTTGCACCGCGCGAAACACAATAAGCGGCGGCGATGCGGCATAGTAGGCCCATGCCCGAATACGACCGGCCCGCCGGCGCATTGCCGCCGGACGAGGTCGCCAGCCTGCAGGCGGAAGCACTGGCGCATCTCGCCGGTCCCTTCGCCCTGTTCGCGGCCGATGGGCGCCTTGTCTCCTCCAACCCGGAATTCGCGCGGCTGCTGCCGCCGGATGTGGTGCCGCGCCCCGGCGATGCGCTGCGCGACCTGCTGGCGGCGATCGGGCGCGGCGGCGCCGCCGCCAACCCCGCCCTGGCGCGGCCGGAGGCGCCGGAAAGCTGGCTGCCGGAGGGGGCAGAGGGCGAACGCGCGACGCTGTGGCGCACCGCCGGGGGCGACTGGTTCCAGGTGCATCTGCGCCGCATGTCGCGCGGCCTGGTGCTGACGGCCGCCGACATCACCGACCTGAAGCGGCAGGAGGAGGAGCTGTCCGCCGCGCGGACGACGCTGGAGACGGTGTTCGACCACATGACCGACGGCGTCGTCATGTGGGACGCCGCGATGAAGCTGCAGTTCTTCAACCGGGAGACCATCCGCGTCGGCGAGTTCCCGGAACACATGGCCTACAAGGGCGTCAGCGTCCTTGACGTCATGCGCTACCAGGACGAACGCGGCGAGTTCGGCCCGCCGCCGCGCGACAAGGCGGAGCTGGAGGCGCGCGTGACGCAGCGCGCCGCGCTGCTGAATCGGCCGGGCGGCGTGTCCTACATCCGCCGCACGCCGGGCGGCATGTGGCTGGAGGTGAAGACCATCCCCGTGAAGGGCGGCGGCGCGGTGCTGATGTACCGCGACGTGACCGCGCTGAAGCAGCGGGAGGAGGAGCTGGCGGCGGCGCGCGCCATGCACCGGCTGATCCTGGACAGCATGACCGACGGCGTCGTGCTGATGGACCGGGACCTGAACTTCCTGCTGGGCAACAGGGCAGCGGTCGATTTCTTCGGCCTGCCGGAGGACATCGGCCGCGCCGGCGCCTCGGCCGTGGAGGCGATGCGCTACCGCATGCGGCGCGGCGATTTCGGGCCGGTGCCGGAGGATGAAGCGGCCTTCGAGGCGGCGGTGGAGGCGCGGATCGCGATCGCCCGCCACCCCGGCAGCGGGCCGGTGCAGGTGCGCGGCACCAATGGCGCCTGGATCGAGGCATCCTCTGTCGCCACGCCCGATGGCGGCGTGCTGGTCATCTACCGCGACATCTCCGCCCTGAAAGCGCGGGAGGAGGAGCTGCAGGCGGCGCGGGAGACGCATGAACTCGTCCTCGACAGCATGCAGGACGGGCTGGTGCTGTGGTCGCCGGATTTCCGCGTGCGGCTGATGAACCGGCAGCTGGCGCACTATTACGGCATTCCCGGCCCGCTGGCCCGGCCGGGGGCGGATGGGCGGGACATCCTGCGCCTGATGCTGCAGCGCGGCGACTACGGCACGCCGCCGGCGGAAGGGGCCGCGATGGAGGCGGCCGTGGCCGCGCGGGTCGCGGCCATCCTGGGCGCGGCGGGGGAGCCGGACGTCAGGCTCTCCCCGGCCGGATACTGGATGGAGATCACGCGCCAGCGCCTGGCCGATGGCAGCGTGCTGTCGACCTATCGCAACATCACCCGGCTGCGGGCGCGGGAGGATGAGCTGCGGGAGGCGCGCGACTATGCCCGCGCCGCGCAGACCAGCCTCGCCGTGACGATCGAGCATATGAGCCAGGGCCTGCTGATGTTCTCCCCGGACCGGCGGGTGCAGATCATCAACAGCCGGGCGATCGAGCTGCTGCGCCTGCCGCCCGACCTGGCCATGGAGGGCACGCGGCTGGAGGATATCGCCGCCTGGCAGCTGGCGCGGGGCGACTACGCGCGGGATGAGGCCGCCGGCCAGCGTGCCCGGGCGGTGCTGGCGGGCGGGCCCATGGAGCAGGGGCATTACGAACGCTGGCTGCCCGACGGGTCGGTGCTGGAGGTGCATTCCGTCACGCTGCCGGATGGGCGCACCGTGCGGACCTTCACCGACATCACGGAACGCAAGCGGCAGGAGGATGCGCTGGCGGAAGCGCGGGACGCCGCGCGCGGCACCTACGCCGCCCTGACCGCGACGATCGAGGCGATGGGTCAGGGCCTGCTGCTGGTAGGGCCCGATGGCCATGTCAGCGTCATCAACCGCCGCGCCGCCGAATTGCTGGCGCTGCCGGACGCGCTGGCGCGGCCCGGCGTGCGCTTCGCGGAGATGGTGGCCTACCAGCGCGCGCGCGGCGACTACGACAGCAGCGCGGAGGGCGCGGAACAGGCCCGCCGCGCCCTGGCCGACGAGCCGATGGAGGAGAAGCGCTACGAGCGCGCGCGCCATGACGGCACGGTGCTGGAGGTGCATGCGCGGCGGATGGAGGACGGATCCATGGTCCGCACCTACACCGACATCACCGACCGCAAGCGCCAGGAAGGCGCTCTGGCCGCGGCGCGCGACGCGGCGGAGGCCGCGAACCGCGCGAAATCCGCCTTCCTCGCGGCGATGAGCCACGAGATCCGCACGCCGATGAACGGCGTGCTCGGCATGATCGAGGTGCTGGAACGCACGCCGCCCGGGCCGGCGCTGACGCGCTGCGTCGCGGTGATGCGGGAAAGCGCGGGATCGCTGCTGCGCATCATCGACGACCTGCTCGACTTCTCGAAGATCGAGGCGGGACGGATGGAGCTGGAGGCACTGCCCTTCTCGCTCCGCGGCCTGGTGGAGGGGGCGGTGGAGACGCTGGCCGTGGAGGCCAAGCGGAAGGGGCTGCTGCTGTTCGCCGATCCGCTCGGCCCCGTCACGCCGCATGCGCCGGACCTGGTGGCGGGCGACCCGGTGCGGGTGCGGCAGATCCTGTTCAACCTGGTCGGCAACGCCATCAAGTTCACGGATGTCGGCTTCGTGCGGTTGCGCTGCTCCGCCCGGCCGGAGGTGGTGGGAGACGGGGTGGCCATCGTCGTGACGCTGATGGTGGAAGACAGCGGTGTCGGCATGACGGCGGAGCAGATGGGCCGGCTGTTCCAGCCCTTTGCGCAGGCCGATTCCTCGACCACGCGGCGCTTCGGCGGCACGGGATTGGGGCTGTCCATCGTGCGGCGGCTGGCGCGGCTGATGGGCGGCGACGTGGCGGTGGAGAGCACGGCGGGGCGGGGCAGCCGCTTCACCGTGACGCTGCGCCTGATGCCGGCGGAGCCGATGGAGGCGCCGCCGGTGCTGGCCGCGGCGCCCCTGCCGCCGATGGACGGCGAATCGGCGCCGCGCCTGCTGGTGGTGGACGACCACCCCGTGAACCGGGAGGTGCTGGCCCGGCAGCTGGAACTGCTGGGCTGCCAGGCGGACATGGCAGAGGACGGCGCCCAGGCGCTGGTGCTGTGGCGCCAGTCGCGGCACCGCGTGGCGCTGGTGGACCTGCACATGCCGGTGATGGACGGGCTCGACCTGGCGCGCGCCATCCGGCGTGAGGAACAGCTGGCCCCCGGCGGCGCGCGGACGGCGCTGGTGGCGGTGACCGCCAATGCGCTGAAGGGGGAGGATGAGCGCTGCTACGCGGCGGGGATGGACGCCTTCCTGCCGAAGCCGCTGGCGCTGGACCAGCTGGCGCGGGTGCTCGGGCGCTTCATGCCGCAATCGCCGGGGCGGGTGGAGACGGCGGTGGCCGAGCCTGGGCCGCAGCTCTTCGACCCGGAGGCGCTGCGCAGCCTGTTCGGCAGCGATCCCGCGCGCCTGGCCGGGCTGCTGAACACCTTCCGGGAAGGCGTGAAGCGGGACGGGGAGGCCGTGGCGGCGGCGCTGGCGGCCGGCGACCTGCCCGGCGCGGCGGCGGCGGCGCACCGGCTGAAGGGCGCGGCCCGCATGGCGGGCGCCCGGCCGCTGGCGGACCTGCTGGCGGCGGTGGAGCAGGCGTCGCGGGAAGGGCGGGCGGTGGAGGCGGGGGCGGCGGCCTCGGGACTCGCCTCGCTCGCCGAACGGACGGTGGCGGCGACGCTGGAGGGGGGCGAGCCGGCCCCCTGACGGCAACTCAGCCAGTCAGTCGCAGGCGCAGCCGTCGGTCGGCGTCTGGGCGGCGCGGACGATGTGGTGGTCGATCCATTCCGAGACGAGTCGCCGCGCTTCCTGCATGGAGGCCTCGGGGTGGTGGATGCGGTAGAGCGTGGTGCAGGCGGTGAAGGCCTGCATGTCGGCTTCGCCGCCATCACGCAGTTCACGATAGGCGGTCACGACGGCACGTTCGCAGCGGCGGGCGATGTGACTGAATTCGCGGCCCATGGAAGCTCCCGTCGGTGGTGTCGTGGGTCGAGGCGTGGCAGGCACTGGGTGGAGGCAGTCTGGCGTTGCGAGCGAATTGAGAATAATTCTCATCTGCACGGCCGTTTATACGACGAGGTCACTCGTCGGTTCAAGTGACGGCGTCGCAATCCCCGGTCGGGTCACTCCGGGGCGAAATCCATGGCCCTTGTGTAGCCATCGAGCCGCGGCGCGTGGCGGCGGCCGGCGCGGTGGGCCCAGAGGTGCATCTGGTGGTGCAGCGGAATGAGGGCGACGTCGCGGAAGGCGATCTCCGTCGCCTGGACCAGCAGGCGTTCGCGCGCCGCATCGTCCAGCTCCGCCAGCGCCTGGTCCAGCAGCGAGTCGAAGGCGGGGTTGGCGTAGCGGCCGCGGTTGAACTGGCCGCGGCCCCGCGCCTCCTCCACCGAGCCCAGCAGGGTCACGAGGGGGGAGGTCGGCTCCCCGGTCTCGACGTTCCAGAGGCCGGTCCAGACGCTGAATTCCCGGTTGCGGCTGCGGGCGACGTGCATGACGTGGGGCATCGCCTCCACATTCGTGCGCACCCCGGCGCGGGTCAGCATCTGGGCGACGGCCTGGCAGATCTGCTCGTCATTCACGAAGCGGTTGTTCTGGCAGTGGATGACCAGGCGGAAGCCCTGGGGGTAGCCGGCTTCCGCCAGCAGCGCGCGGGCGCGGGCGGGGTCGAAGGCGGGCGGCGCCAGGCCGGGGGCGTGGCCATAGGCGCGCGGTGGCATGAACTGGCCGGCGATGCGCGCCTGCCCGCCCATGACGCGATCGACGATGGCGTCGCGCTGGATGGCGATCGACAGCGCCTCCCTCACCCGGTGGTCCAGCAGCGGGTTGCGGGGCAGGGGCGCGCCATCGGCGGCGGTGATGCCGGGGGGCGCGCGCTCCGTCATGTCCAGGTGGAAGCCGGCCACGGCGGGGGCGACCAGGGTGGAGACGCGCAGCCGCGGATCGGCGGCGAGCCGCGGCAGGTCCTGCGGGGGCGCGGCATCGATGGCGTCGAGGTCGCCCGCCAGCAGCGCGGCCACGCGCGTGGCAGGCTGGGCCATGTTGCGGAGGGTGGCGCGCGCCCAGGGGCTGGCGGGGCCCCAATAGGCGGCGTTCCGCGCCATCGTCACCTGGTCGCCGCGCGCGAAACCCGTCAGGCGGAAGGGGCCGGTGCCGATGGCGGCGCGCCCCGAATCGAAATCGGCCGTGCTGGCGCCCGTCGCGCGGATGATGGGGACCTGGCTGAGGTAGACCGGCATCAGCGGGAAGGGCGCGGCGGTGCGGAGGATGACGGTCGTCGCATCCGGCGTCTCCACCGCCGTGATCTGGCGGAGATAGACGGCGAAGGAGGAAGGGCTGCCAGGCACATCCGCGGCGCGGGCCAGGGTGTGCGCGACATCGGCGGCGGTCAGCGGCGCGCCGTCATGGAACGTCACGCCGGGGCGGAGCGTGAGGCGCCAGGTGGTGGCATCCGTCGCCGCCCAGGCGGTGGCCAGCGCGGCGACCGGGCGCTGCTGCGCATCGAGCGCGATGAGTGGTTCGTACAGGTGGGCGGCGAAGCCCTTGTTGCCGCCGAAATTGTGCCAATGCGGGTCCAGGCTGTTGGGGAACAGCTCCACCCCCAGGCGGATCTCCTGCGCCGTGGCGGGCGTGGCGAGCAGGGCAAGGCAGGCGAGGAGGCGGGCGGCGCGGGGCATGGGCGGGGTCTCCGCCGCGACGATGGAAGCCGCGCGGCGGCCCCGGCAACCCGGATAATGCAGCGCGGCGCGATGCCGAAGCGGGATCAGCCGGGCTTGTGGCAGTGCCGGATGGCGGCGCGGGCGAGCCCATCGATGGTGTCGCAGACCGGGAAGGGCAGCGCGGGGCCCGCGGCGATGCCGAGGGGGATTTCCGTGCAGCCCAGCACCACGGCGCGGGCGCCGCGGGCGACCAGCAGGCGCGCGGCCTCCGCCAGCGGGGCGTAGGCGGCCGCGACGTCATTCGCCTTCACCAGCGCGATGCCGGGGGTGACCAGGCGGTCCATCTCCTCCGCGCTGGGCGTCAGGCAGGTCCAGCCACGGGCGTCGAGGCGCTGCTGGTAGAGGCGCATCGCCAGGGTGCCGGCCGTGCCCATCAGCCCGATCGGGCCGGGGGCGACGCCCTGGCGCCGCAGCTCGGCCTCCGCCGCATCGACGATGTGCAGGATCGGCAGGCGGGTCGCTTCCTGCATGCCCTCGTACCACCCATGGGCGGTGTTGCAGGGGATGGCGATGGCGGTGGCGCCGGCGGCTTCCAGGCCTCTTATGCCGCGGAGCAGGGCGGGCAGCGGATCCTCGCCGCCGGCGATGCGGGCGGCGGTGCGGTCCGGCACGCGGGGGTCGGACCAGAGCACGGCCGGGATGTGGTCCTGGTCCCGGGTCGCGGGGGTCAGCAGCGTGAGGCGCAGCATGAACTGCGCGGAAGCGAGCGGCCCCATGCCGCCGAGGACGCCGAGCATCAGAGGAGACCCTTCAGGCCGTCATAGACCAGCTTGCTGCCGCTCAGCGCCAGCATGACGTAGATGATGCGGTAGAAGACCTTGTCGCTCATCCAGCCCTGCAGCCAGATGCCCATCCGCACGCCGATGGGCACCAGGGGCAGCAGTGCCAGGCTGGTCAGCAGGTTGGTCACGGAAAGCTGGCCGAGCAGGTAGTAGGGCACGAGCTTCACGTAGTTCACGACGCCGAAGAAGACGACGGTGGTGGCGGCCAGCGCCGCGCGATCGAGCTTCAGCGGGTAGAGGTAGACGGCCAGCGGCGGCCCGCCGGCATGGGCGATGGTGCTCGTCAGGCCCGACATCATGCCCCAGAAGGCGCCGCGGCCGCGATGCGGCGCGGCGGGCGCGGGCGGCACCCGCCCGGGGCGGCCCTGCCAGAGGCTCCGCGCCAGGAAGACCAGCGCGATGGCGCCCACCATCAGCTTCACCGCGGCATCGGGCAGGAAGCCGAAGATGGCGGCGCCGACCAGCACGCCGAGCAGCCCGCCCGGCATGATGATCCAGAGCTGTTCGCGCGACCACTTGCCCCACCAGGCCTTCAGCGAGGCTAGATCCATGGCACAGAGCAGCGGCAGTGCGATGCCGGCGGCCTGCGGCGCGGGGATGACCAGCGACATCAGCGGCACCATCGAATTGCCCGCGCCGGAGGCAAAGCCCGCCTTGGAGATGCCGGAGAGCAGCACGGCGGGGATGGCAAGCACCCAGAACCACGGGTCAGCGATGATCGGCAAGGGGAGGGTCCTGGGGTGACGTCGCGGGATGCGGGCTGTATGGCACGGCTATTGCTGCACCGCATCGCGCGGTGCGCAAGAGGGCGTCCGGCGCGCAGGGCGCAAGAGCGTCCCCCCTTTATTCGATCAGAGAGTGACTTCCTTGGAACACATGTATGACCCGCTGTGGCTGGCCGGGCTGGCCGCGGCGATGGCGGCGACCGGCCTTTTCTCCGGCCTGCTTGCGGGGCTTCTCGGCGTCGGCGGCGGCATCGTCATCGTCCCCGTCCTGTTCAGCATCTTCCCGCTGTTCGGCATCCCGGAGGCGGTGCAGATGAAGCTGGCCGTCGGCACCTCCCTCGCCACCATCATCCCGACCTCCATCCAGTCCGCGCGCAAGCACTTCGCGAAGGGGACGATGGACGTGCCGCTGCTGCGCTCCCTCGTGCCGTCCATCGCGGCCGGCGTGCTGATCGGCACGCTGCTCGGCATCGTGGTGAAGGGGGGCGCGCATACCGCGGTCTTCGCCGTGATCGCGCTGCTGGTGGCGGTGAACATGGGCTTCACCGGCGTCGATTGGAAACTGCGGGAGAGCTTCCCGACCGGCAAGCGGCGCCACGCGCTCGGCATCTTCATCGGCGGCATCAGCGCCATGATGGGGATCGGCGGCGGCACGGTGGGCGTGCCCATCCTGTCCATGTTCGGCGCGCCGATCCGCAGCGCGGTCGCGACCGCGAGTGCGTTCGGCGTCATCATCTCCATCCCCGCCACGATCGGCTTCATCTATGGCGGCTGGGGCAACACGCTGCTGCCGCCCTTCAGCCTGGGCTACGTCAACCTGATCGGCTTCGCGCTGATCGTGCCGGCCAGCCTGATCGCGGCGCCCTGGGGCGTGCACCTGGCGCATTCCATCCCGCCGCTGCTGCTGAAGCGCTGCTTCGCGGTGTTCCTCGGCATCACGGTGGTGCGGATGTTCTGGAGCCTGGTGAAGTAGCGCTGCTTACTGGCGCACCGGCGGCCCTGCTGACGGCATCTGCAGCGAACCCGAGCGTTGCGGGCTGGTCGCGGGACCGAAAACGCCGTCCTCCCGCCGCCGCATGGTCGAGCCGGGGGGGAGGGGGCCCGTCTCGAGCAGGCCTCCCGCGCCGCTGTCACGGGTGCAGTCGATGCCCAGGCGGCGCAGCAATTCGCAGGCGGCGCTGTTGTCGGCACGCGACGGCGGACTGGCCTGGACCAACTGGAACGGCGCGGAGTCGCTCCAGACGGTGGTGCGGGGCGCGGCGGTGCCGAGTTGCAGGCGCGCGACGCTCCGCACCGTGACGGTGACGGCGTTGTCCGTGCCGAAGGCCAGCGGCCGTTCGAAAGCCTGGCGGAGCGCGACCGACCCGTCTTCCGAGATGCCGATGGAGGCGCCGATGCCAGGCGTGGCGTTGGTCAAGCCACTGACCAGGGCCGAGACAGCAGCGTCCAGCGATGCTTCCTGCGTCGCGTCCGCCCCGGGGGCTGCCTGGCCCGCTGGCGTGCCGCCAGGGATCGATGCGCGCCGTCCGATCGTGGCTTGCCGCTGCAGGGCGAGCGACAACGCGGCGGCGAAGGAACTCCCGCGCTCGGCCTTCACCTCGATCGCGCGCGCGTAGAACACGCGGCTGGCAAAGGTCAGCACAGGGACGCAATCCTCATGCGACGATGCCCGCATGGCCGGGAGGAGGAGGGCAAGCCGTCGTGCCGACAGCACGCCGTTCGCGCTGCGGGCTTCGGTTTCCGCCATGTCGGCGACGACGCCGGCGGGGACGCGCATCTCCTCGACATTGGTCACGCGGACCGTCAGCACGCGCTCGTTTTCCGCACTGAGCCCAAGCAGTCGGCCGAGACCCCCACCGGCCGCGGCGCCGGCGGAGAGGTCGCCGCCCACGAAGGACCGGTATTCAACACCGGGGAACGCGGCCAGGCGGGGCCTGTCGAACACGCGCGGGCGGCCTGGCACGGGCAGGATCGGCGTGGCGGCGGTCGCGGTGGGTTGCCGGAACACCGCATCGGACGCGGCCTTGTCCGCGGCAGTTCCTTGCCCCGCGCCGATTGGGGGCGTGGTGCCGCTTGTGGCCGCGCGACCGGTTTGTGCCCCGTCAGCGTCGCCGGCCCGCGGCGTGGCAGGCAGCAGGTAGCGCTGCCCGTAATGGTTCCGGATCGCGGCGTGCATGGCGGCGGGATCAAGGTTCCCCACCATGATCGACAGCGTCTGCCCGCCACTGCCGGGGACATCGCAGGCCGCCGGCACCATCAGCGCGATATCGCCGAGTTGGACATCCTCGCGCAGGGGATAAGTCGGCGTTATTCCAAGGGTCGCCATCCCGTCGGCCCATTCCCGCCGCGCGTCGGGCGGGCCGCCGCAGCCTGAGATGAGCGCGGCACAAGCTGCCACTGCGCCGATACGAAGCGCTGTCCGAGCGACCATCGCGTTCCTCCGTGCCATCCCGGCGACTACGGAAAGAAGCTTTTTCATAACGATATAGATTCGTAAAGAAAAAATGTGGAAGCGCGGTTGATTCTCCTTTTGGCGGTGCGGTCAGTACGGCAGGCGCCGCACCGTTACTGCCGCCAGGGCAGCGTTCCCGCGGGCAGGCGGCGGGCGGCGAGGGTGGCGAGTGCCATCAGCGCCGCGCTCAGCAGCAGCGCGAGGCAGGAGACGGCGGCGGCGAGCGGGGACTGGCCGCTTTCCTGCAGGTTGAAGACCAGCACGCCGAGCGTCTGCGTCCCCGGCCCGTAGAGCAAAGAGGAGACGGTGACCTCGTTCACCGCGGTCAGCGCCACCAGGATGGCGCCCGCCGCCAGCGCCGGGGCCAGCGGCGGCAGGTGGACGCTGAACAGGCGGCGGAAGGGGCCCGCGCCCATGCCGCGCGCAGCCTCGTCCAGCGTGGGATCCAGCCGCGCGGCGGCGGCGGCCACGGGGCGGAGCGCGAGGGCCTGGAAGCGGGTGAGGTAGGCGAGGCCGATCAGGCCGAGCGTGCCGTACAACGCTCCGCCGCCGGGCAGCGACAGCACCACCAGGATGGCGGCGACGCTGGTGCAGGCGCCGGGCAGGGCATAGGGCAGGTCGGTCGCGGTGGTGGCGATGCGGACCGCGCGGGCGCGCATCGCCATGGCGATGGGCAGCGCGGCCAGCGCCAGCACCAGCGCCGCGCCGATCGACAGCAGCAGCGAATTCCCGAAGGACCGCGCGGTCTGCGCGCCCGGGGCGAGGGCTGCCAGGAAGTGCCGCAGCGTGGCCGTCGCGGCCGACAATTCCATGCCGATCGCCGGCACCAGCGCGGCCGCCACCAGCGCCAGCATCGGCACCAGCAGCACGATGGCGAGGTAGAGCAGCACGGCGGCGAGGGTGGCGGCACGGGCGGCGCCCGCCAGGGGCAAAGGCTCAAACGCCATCCGCCCGGCCGCCGGCGCGCGCTTCGCCGCCAGCGCCTGCAGCACCAGGGCGGGCGCGGCCATGGCGGCCAGCAGCAGCGCCAGCGACGCGGCCTGCGCCAGGCTCGCCGTGCCGCCGGCCGACAGGCGCTGCCAGATCAGCACCGGCAGGACGGGGATGCGCGCCGGGATGCCGATCAGCGCGCCGACGCCGAAATTGCCGAGGGCGGCCACATAGGCCAGGCCCGCGCCCGCCAGCAGCCCCGGCGCCAGCAGCGGCCAGACGGCGCGCCGCAGCGCCTGGTCCGGCGTGGCGCCGAGGCCGCGGGCGGCCAGCACGACCTCCCCGGGCACGCGGCGCAGCAGGGCAGCGATGGCCAGGAAGACCAGCGGCGCCGACTGCACCGCCAGCAGCACCACCATCCCCGGGGCGGAGTAGATCGGGTTCGGCGTGCCGAGCGGTGGCGCCAAGTCCAGCGCCAGCAGAAGGGGCGAGGCCGGGCCGCCGGCCTGGATCCAGCCGAGCGCCATGACCTGCGCCGGCACCAGCGCCGGCAGCACGGCGCTGAAGATCAGCGCGCCCCGCGCCGGCAGGCCGCGCAGCAGCAGCGCCCAGGCCAGCGCGCCGCCGACCGCCGTGGCCAGCGCGGCGGCGCCGAGGGCGAGCAGCAGGGACCAGGTGGCGGCGCGCCAGGTCGCGGGGTCCGCCACCGCCGCGGGCAGCGCGGTGCCGGCCAGGCTTTCCGCCAGCAGCCGCGCCAGCGGCACCGCGCCGACCAGCAGCAGCCACGCGACCGCCAGCGCGGTGGTCGCGCGCCCGGGACCCGGACTGGTCAATCAGCCGCCGGTGAGCTGGGCGAAGCGGCGCAGGATCTCCTCCTGCTCCCGCGCCGCGCGGGGCGCGTCAAAGGGCATGATCCGGATGCTGCGCGGGTCGGGGAAGCCGGGCGGCGGGGTCACTTCCGGGTCGATCGGCAGGAAGCCCTGGCGGGAGGCGAGTTCCTGGCCCTCCCGCCCCAGCAGGAAGTCGATGAAGGCGATGGCGGCCGGGGCGTTGCGGGTGGTGGAGAGGATCGCGGCCGGCTCCGTGATGGCGGAGACGCCGTCCTCCGGGAAGACGAAGCGGACGGGGGCGCCGTTGCGCTGTTCCCGGATCGGCAGGTAGTCGATGGCGATGCCGAAGGCGCGCTCCGCCCCCGCCACGGCCTGCATGACGGGGCCGTTGCCGCCGCGGGCCTGCACGCCGTTGCGCACCACCTTCTCCACATAGTCCCAGCCCAGCGCCGGGTTCTGCACCAGCGCGGTCACATGGATGGCGGCGGCGCCGGAGACGGCGGGGGAGGGCATGGCCACCTGGTTGCGGGCCCGGGGCTGCAGCAGGTCTTCCCATTTCCGCGGCACGAAGGGCGCGCGGGCGTGGTGCATGATCCCTGTCGTGATCAGCTTGGTGCCGAAATAGGCGCGGCCGGGATCGACCTGGTCGGCCGGCGTGCCGGCCGTGGCGACCTCCGGGCTCGGGCGGAGGCGGCCTTCGGCGCGGAGGCTTTCGAAGGTCAGGCCATCGGCCAGCAGCAGCACGTCCGGGCGGGGCTGGCCGGCGGCGATCTCCGCGCGCAGCCGGGTCATGATCTGGCCGGTGCCGGCGCGGATCCAGTCCACGGTCACGCCGGGATGGCGGCGGCGGAAGGCCTCCACGGTCTGGGCGGCGTCGGGTTCGAGCTGGGAGGTGTAGAGGACCAGCGGGCCGGTGATGCCCTGGGCAAGGGCGGGGCGGGCCAGGGATGTCGCGATGGCGGCGAGACCCAGTGAACGCCTGCCGAATGCCATGCCCTGCTCTCCCCTCGCTGCGCGGCGGCACCGATCCGTCGGTGACCCTGCGGGAGGCATCTAACGGCGTCCTCGTGATCCGGGCAGGGGGGGTGTGTGAAGTTCCTGTGTCGTGGCGGCGCCTGATCGCGACCCCGCCGGGGGTCCCCCGACCCCCGGCGTGGTGGCACAGGCGTCAGGGCGGCGTCATGAAGTTGGCGGTGGCGCTGGCGCGGCCGATCAGGGACCGCATCTCCGGCGCCGTGTGCCCGTCCTCCGCCGTCAGCGCGTCCATCGGGCAGAAATACTCATGCGGCTGCGGCATCTGCGACCGCGCGAAGCCGAGGTAGTGGCGCGACTTCAGGCCGTAGAGCACGCGCAGGTCCCGTACCGGCAGGACCAGCGGCTCCGTCGGCACCTCCCGCAGCAGGCGGATCAGCTTCCAGCGCGGCGTCCGGTCCTCCGGCCCCACCGGGTCGAGCAGCCAGCGCAGCGGGCAGACGACGAGCAGCGAGGTGGTGGAGGGCGCGAAGCGGGCGCGCTTGTCCTGCAGGTTGGCGATGGAGCCGCAGGCCTCGATGCAGAGGATGTCGGCGTAGCGGTCCGCCGGGTCCGGGCTGAAATGCAGCCAGAGCCCGTCCGGGATGGTCCGGTAGGTGTTGGTGCCCGGCAGCTTCAGGAAAGGCTGGGCGACGAGCGTCGGCTCCCCAGGCCGGCCCCGCAGCCAGGTCCCGGGCTGCTTCGGTGTCACGGTCACGCCGGGCGGTTGCTGCGGCCATAGCCGGAGCCTCGCCCGCACCAGTTCGTCCAGCACCTTGCCGGAGCCGAGCCTGAGCATCTCACGCATTTGGTTTAATTCCCCCTGTGGATATCAACCCTGCATAGATAGATTCCCGGAACCCGTTGGCGTTTCAAGGCGTTTTTTCCGAATCTGTTAAGAAAATGCCTGCCGGGGTTGTAGATGCGGCCGAGATGCGGCCCGTGGGTGTGGTCAAGGAGGCCAGTTCCCGGTGGACGGGAGGGGGTCCCGCAATTGCGGGAGGCGAGTTTTCCACAGGGATTCAATTGCTTGGCGGTCCGCCGCAATTGCCGGGAGGGTCTCCGCAATTGCAGCGTCGTGGATGAAGGCCCCGGCGACGCTTGCGGCCGGGCGCGGGGCCCGGAGGGCGGGGTGGAGCCCCGGCGGGGGGGTGTGCAGGCAACGAAAAGCCCCGCCGGCAGGGCCGGCGGGGCTCGGTAGGCTCAGACAGGGCGGGCTGTTCAGCCGCGGCCGTTGACCGGGACGTAGTCGCGCTTGGCGGGGCCCGTGTAGATCTGGCGCGGGCGGCCGATGCGCTGCGCGGGGTCTTCCACCATCTCCTTCCACTGGGACACCCAGCCGACGGTGCGCGCCACGGCGAAGATCACCGTGAACATGCTGGTCGGGATGCCCATCGCCTTCAGGATGATGCCCGAATAGAAGTCGACATTCGGGTACAGCTTGCGGCTGACGAAGTACTCGTCCTCCAGCGCCACCTTCTCCAGCGCCATCGCCATGTCGAGCAGCGGTTCGTCCTTGATGCCGAGCTCGGCCAGCACCTCGTGGCAGGACTGCTGCATGATCTTCGCGCGCGGGTCGAAGTTCTTGTAGACGCGGTGGCCGAAGCCCATGAGCTTCACGCCGGAGTTCTTGTCCTTCACCTTCTCGATGAAGGCCGGGATGTTCTCCACGCTGCCGATCTCGGCCAGCATCTTCAGCACCGCCTCGTTCGCGCCGCCATGGGCGGGGCCCCACAGCGCGGCGATGCCGGCGGCGATGCAGGCGAAGGGGTTGGCGCCGGTCGAGCCCGCGAGGCGGACGGTGGAGGTGGAGGCGTTCTGCTCATGGTCGGCATGCAGGACCAGGATTCGGTCCATCGCCTTCGCCAGGATGGGGGAGACGGTGTAGGGCTCCGCCGGCACCGCGTTCAGCATGTGCAGGAAGTTGGCGGCGTAGCTGAGGTCGTTGCGCGGATACACGAAGGGCTGGCCGAGCGCGTACTTGTAGGCCATCGCCGCGATGGTCGGCACCTTCGCGATCAGGCGGAAGGCCGCGATCTCACGCTGGCGGGGGTCATTAATGTCGAGGTTGTCGTGGTAGAAGGCGGCGAGCGCGCCGACCACGCCGCACATCACGGCCATCGGGTGCGCGTCGCGGCGGAAGCCGTCGAAGAAGCGGCGGATCTGCTCATGCACCATGGTGTGGTAGGTGACGCCCTTGCGGAATTCCGCGAGCTGGGCGGCGGTGGGCAGGTCGCCATTCATCAGGAGGTAGCAGACCTCGATGAAGTCGGAGCTCTCGGCCAGCTGCTCGATCGGGTAGCCGCGGTAGAGCAGGACGCCCTCGTCACCATCGATGTAGGTGATCTGGCTCTCGCAGCTCGCCGTCTCGCCATAGCCGGGGTCGAAGGTGAAGACGCCGAGGTCGGCGTAGAGCTTGCGGATATCGACCACATCCGGGCCGATGGAGCCCGACAGGACCGGCAGCTTGGTGCTGCGGTTCGAGCCGTCGAGCGTGAAGGTGACGGACCCGTTGGGCGTTGTGGTCATATGATGCTTCCTCGCACTCGGGGGTGGGCGCCGGGCCGCTGGCTCTCGGCACCGTTATGGTGCGGCGCAAGATAAGAGCGTGCCGCGCCGGTTGGCAACGTGGGGGGTTGTTCAAGCTTGCGGGGTCGTGTCCCCGGCCGCGCGCAGCTTGCGCGCCGGGTCGTTACCCCCCTGTTGCCGGCTTCGCCCGAAGGCGGCGCTCAGTTACGGCGACGCCACTCATCCGGCCGCGAGAAGCTGCCGGCCCAGAGGCCACGGCCGGCCAGGCGGGCGCCCGCTTCCAGCGCCAGCATCGCGGGATCGTCGCCATAGGCCAGCGCCCAGCCGGCCGCCACCAGCCCGCCATTCAGCTCCACCCCGCCGGCCGTGCAGGTGCCGAGGCCGCGGCCGAAGCGGTCACGCCCGCGGACGGTGCAGAGCACGGACCGGCCATTGACCAGGCGGGACAGCGCTTCCGCCGCCGCCGCGCCGCAATCGAAGCCGAGCCCCGCGCCATCGGCGCAGGACTGCCCGCGTTCCGGCGCATCGATGGCGGCCAGTCGCAGCGTGCGGTCACCGAGGCGAAGCGTGTCGCCGTCCACGATCCGGACCTCCGCCGCCAGGGCCGACCAGTCCTGTTCCCGCGGGGCGGAGCCCATGAGGTCCGACGGCAGGCCGATGCCCGACAGGGCACCAACGATCAGCGCGCCGGCGACAGCCATGATCGGCGCCCGCCAGCGGCGCGGGGAGGGGGCGGGTCGGAACAGTCGGCGATGTCGGGTCACGGGACCGTGAGGGCAATGGGAAGGGCCCAACGGGTAACCCAAGCGACAAGGCGCGCGCAACCCATTCATTTCTCTTAAATATTTGTAGGAGGAGTCGCGCCTTCACTCTTGATTCCAGAAGGGTTCGGCATCCAGCAGCGCTTCCCAGGCCTTGCCGGCCCGGGCGCGGGACCGGCGGGACCGCGCGAGCACCCAGCCTTCGGCGACTCCCGCCGCCCAGCTGCCCCCCGGGCCTTCGAGCGGCGCCACCAGCGCGCGGGCCACGGCGGCGTCATTGGCCAGGCCCATCTGTTCCTGCACCGCCGCCAGCCGGTCCAGGAAGCGCCGGGCCCGCTTGCGGCCCCAGAGCGGCGCGAAGAGCTCCGCCACGTAGCGCAGGCGCTTGCAGTCCAGCCGCAGGGCGTGGAATTCGGCGTCGGGCAGGTCCTCGATCGCCGGGCCCGCGGCGGTGATCCGGCGCCAGCGCTTGGCGAGCAGGCCGGCGGCGAAATCCTCGATCGTGTCGTCGCGGCGGACGTCCCACAGCCGGCAGGCGACCAGGGCGCAGAGGTCCCAGAGCAGCAGGCGGAAGGCCGGGCCCGCGAGATGCTCGGCCAGCCGCGCATAGGCGAGGTCGCGGCGGGCCCGGGCAGCGTCCAGCAGGGCCGTGATCCGCGCCTCCCCGGGCAGGGCCGCGGCGAGTTCGGCGCCGAGACCACCCAGGAACACGTCCCAGTCCCGCGCCGGGCCGAGCAGCGATGCCAGCGCCTTCAGCCGCCGGTCGGCATCGCGCAGCGCCGGGCCATCCACCGCCGGGCGGAAGGCGCGCAGCGCGGAGCGCAGCCGCCGCAGCGCCACCCGCATCTGGTGCACGCCCGAGGGATGCTGCCCCGCGCGCGCGATGGGCGCGTGCCAGGCGAGCACCGCGGCCAGGTGGCCGATGACGTGGCGGACCGAATCCTCCACCGACAGATCGTGGTCGAGCAGCGGCGCGCCCAGCCGGCTCGGCCGGGGCGTGGTGCCGGCGGCCAGCGCGCGCGCTTCCTCCGCCAGGCCGGCGAGGGGCGGCAGCAGGGGGAGGGAGGCGGCGAGGTCCCGCATGGTGGCGGCGACGGCATCCGCCGGCCCGGCCAGGACCAGCCGCGCCACGGGCCGTTCGGCATCGCCGAGCCGCAGCGCGCCGCGCAGCAGCCGGGCCTCCACGCCATCGGCGAGCGGCAGCGTCGCGCGGCGGCCGAGGAAGGCGGCCAGCAGCGTATCGGCATCGTCCGGCAGCCCGGCCTCGGCTACCGCGGCCGGGGAGGCGGGGCAGAGCAGCGCGGTGGCGGGGGGGATGGCGTGGACCAGGCGCGCCGGGGCGCCGCGCGGCTGTTCCACCGCCAGACCTGCCTCACCCAGCGTGCCGTCCGCCGTGTCACGCCATTCCAGCAGCAGGGGCGCGGAGCGGGTCGGACCGGCGCGGCGGGCGGCGATGGCGGGGTGGCGGAGCAGGCGGGGGGCGAGGGCGGGGTCCAGCGCCGCCTCCCAGGTGATCGGCGGCTGGGTGTTCATGGCGGTCAGGCCATCGGGTCGGCGAGGTCGGCGGGCTCCGCCCCCGGCAGGTCGGCCGGGGCCAGCACCCGCAGCAGCCGCGCGCCGCCGGCTTCCAGCTGGCGCCAGGGCAGGCCGACGGCGAATTCGCACAGCGTGCCGGTCGGGTATCCCGCCGCCAGGCGCCGCACCAGCGGGCCATCCCCGGCCATGGCGGCGGCGCCGGCAAGCGCCATGGCCAGGTCATGCAGCCCGGGGTTGTGGCCGATCAGCAGCACGCTGCGCGCCGTTTCCCGCACGCCGCGCAGCACGTCGAGCAGCGAGGTCCAGGTCGTGAGGTAGAGGTCGTCCATCGGCTCGATCAGGGGCGTGCCCTCGATGGGCGAGATCGCCTCCAGCGTCTGCAGCGTGCGGCGGGCGGAGGAGACGAGGACGATGTCGGGGGCGAGGCCGAGGTCGCGCATCGCCGCCCCCATGCCCATCGCCGCCCGGCGGCCGCGCGCATTCAGCGGCCGGGCGTGGTCGGAAAGCCGCGGATCATCCCAGGAGGATTTCGCGTGGCGCAGCAGCAGCAATTGGCGCATCGCCGCATCCTGCCATGGCGGGGCGGTCCTGTCTCCGGTCCCCCATCCGCGCACCCTTCCCGCAACGCGGGGGCAGCCCATCTGGGGGCGACGATTGACGGATGATGGGTTCATGACGGGTCAGGTGCTGGTCTTCGGGGCGACGGGCGGGATCGGGGAGGCGCTGGCGCGGCGCCTGGCCGCGCGGGGGGCGCGGCCCTTCCTGGTGGCGCGCGGCGAGGCGCGGCTGGCGGCGCTGGCGGCGGAGTTGGGCGCGGGCCATGCGGTGGCGGATGTGACGGACCGCGCGCAGGTCGCGGCGGCCGTCGCCGCGGCGGGCACGCCGCTCGCGGGCCTTGCCTTCTGCGTCGGCTCCATCGTGCTGAAGCCGCTGGCGCGGATCACGGAGGCCGACCTGCTGGACGCCTTCCGGCTGAACGCGGCGGCGCCGGCGATGGCGGTGCAGGCGGCGGCGCCGGCTTTGGCGGTGGGCGGGGGTTCGGTGGTGCTCTTCTCCTCCGTCGCGGCGCGGAAGGGTTTCCCGAACCATGTGGCGATCGGCGCGGCCAAGGCGGCGGTGGAGGGGCTGACGGTGTCGCTGGCCGCGGACCTGGCGCCCAAGGTGCGGGTGAACTGCATCGCGCCCAGCCTGACCCGCACCGCGCTGGCGGAGCCGCTGACGAAGAGCCCGCAGATGGCGGAGGCGATCGCGAAGCAGCACCCGATCCCACGCCTGGGGGAAGGCGAGGACAGCGCGGCGCTGGCGGATTTCCTGCTGTCGGACGCCGCGGGCTGGATGATGGGGCAGGTGATCGGCGTGGATGGCGGGCGCGCCGCGCTGGCCGGGCGCGGGTGATGATCCGCCGGCAGGTGATGGTGCTGCCGGGCCTGCTGCTGGCCGCGCCCGCGCTGCGGGCGGCACCGGCCGGGATCGCGTTCCGGCTGATTCGCAACGGGTCGGCGATCGGCAGCCATGAGGTCGCGTTCCGGGACCTCGAAGGTGGCGTGCTGGAGGCGCGGAGCCTGGTGCGCGCGACCGTCACGCTGCTCGGCATCACCGTCTATCGCTACAGCCATGAGACGGCGGAGACATGGCGGGGCGGCCGGCTGGTCTCGCTCTCCTCCCGCATGGACCGCAACGGCACGGCCGGCTTCTGCGAGGCGCGGTCCGAGGGCGGGCAGATCGCGCTGCGCGGCACGGTGGGGGAGGCGCGACTGCCGGCGGAGGGCGCGCCGCTGACCTGGTGGCGGCGGGCGACGCTGACGGATGCGGTGCCGCTCTTCGACCCCCGGCAGGGGCTGGTGGTGGCGCCCGGGCTGCAGCGCAGCGCGCTGCCGGGCGGCGGGCTGCGCGTGGTGGTGGTGGGGGGAGAGGGCGCGGACGTGACCTATGACGGCGCCGGGACCTGGGTGGGCTTCGCGAGCACGGCGGAGGATGGCAGCGCCATCCGCTACGAACGCGCATGACCATCCTGCGGGTGGTCCTGGGCGACCAGTGTTCGCGCGGCCTGTCGGCGCTGGAAGGGCTGGACCCCGCGCGCGACGTGGTGCTGATGGCCGAAGTCCGGGCCGAATGCACATACGTAAAACACCACAAGCAGAAGATCGCGCTGGTGCTGTCCGCCATGCGCCACTTCGCGCAGGCACTGCGGGCGGAGGGGATCACCGTCGCCTATTCGGAACTCGACGACGCCGCGAACACGCAGAGCCTGGCCGGCGAGGTCGCGCGCATCGCGAAGCAGGCCGGCGCCACGCGCATCGTCGTCACCCAGCCCGGCGAATGGCGGGTGCTGGAGGATATGCGGGGCTGGGAAGCCCTGACGGGCTTGCCTGTGGAGATGCGGGAGGATCGCCGCTTCCTGTGCACGCTCGACCGCTTCCGCGCCTGGGCGGGGGACAGGAAGCAGCTCCGCATGGAGTTCTTCTACCGCGAGATGCGCCGCGCCACGGGGCTGCTGATGGAAGGGCCGGACGAGCCGACCGGCGGGGCCTGGAACTTCGATGCGGAGAACCGCAAGCCGCTCGACCCCGGAATCCGGCCGCCGCGGCCGCGCCGCTTCGCCCCCGATGAGACGACGCGGGCGGTGATGGCGCTGGTGGAGCGGGAGTTCCCCGACCATTTCGGCACGCTCGGCGCCTTCGCCTGGCCGGTGACGCCCGATCAGGCGCGGCAGGCGCTGGACGACTTCATCGCCCATCGCCTGGCGCGCTTCGGCGACTTCCAGGATGCGATGGCGGAGGGCGAGCCGACGCTGTTCCACGCGCTGGTGGCGGCGGCCATGAATTGCGGGCTGCTCGACCCGATGGAGGCGTGCCGGGCGGCGGAGGCGGCGTATCGCCAGGGCCGCGCGCCGCTGAACGCGGTGGAGGGCTTCATCCGCCAGATCCTGGGCTGGCGCGAATATGTGCGCGGCATCTACTGGCTGCGGATGCCCGCCTATCGCGACATCAACGCGCTGGGCGCGACCCGGAAGCTGCCCTGGTTCTACTGGTCGGGCGAGACGCGGATGGCGTGCCTGCGCGCCGCCATCACCCAGACGCGGGACCTGGCCTATGCCCACCACATCCAGCGGCTGATGGTGACGGGCAATTTCGCGCTGTTGGCCGGCATCGACCCGGCCGAGGTCAATGACTGGTACATGGTCGTCTATGCCGACGCCTATGAATGGGTGGAGCTGCCGAACACCCATGGCATGGCGCTGCATGCCGATGGCGGCGTCATGGCGTCCAAGCCCTATGCGGCGTCGGGCGCCTACATCAACCGCATGTCGGACCATTGCCGCGGCTGCGCCTATGACGTGAAGAAGGCGACAGGAAAGGGCGCCTGCCCCTTCAACTTCCTCTACTGGGACTTTGTCAGTCGCCACGCCGAACGCTTCGGCCGCAACCCGCGCATGGCCATGCCGATCCGGACGCTGGCGAAGATGGCGCCGGAGAAGGTGGCGGCGATGAAGCAGGAAGCAGCGGCGTTTCTCGCGGGGCTGGAGTCGGGTGCTACTGCGGGAAATCCCGATGCATCAGCACGACAGGGGAGCCTCGATATTGCTCCTCCCCCGCCCGCACCCAGCCGCGCGCCGCG
Organism: Acetobacteraceae bacterium; assembly: GCA_027482245.1. Lineage (GTDB taxonomy): Bacteria > Pseudomonadota > Alphaproteobacteria > Acetobacterales > Acetobacteraceae > Falsiroseomonas. Next base: position 53,286 of record JAIXWG010000012.1, read on the forward strand.
TAGAAGGGCGCCCGGTCCGGGGTGAAGAGCCAGAGGCGGCGGACGCCCTGCGCGATGGCCAGGCCTTCGACCGCCCGCACCAGCGCCGTCGCGATGCCCTGGCGGCGCGCTTCGGGGGTGACGAGGACGGAGGCGAGCCAGGGCGTCAGGTCCGGCCGCGCCGGCAGGTCATCCGTGTCGAAGCTCGCGGTGCCGAGCGGGATGCCATCGCGCTCCGCCACCAGGGTGCAGGGGGCGGCGGGGCCGGTGGCCTCGCGGAGGAAGGCCTCGGTGGCCTCCAGGCTGTAGCCGCCGGCCTGCCACCATTGCGCGTGCAGCCAGGCGGCGACGGTCGGGAGATGGGGCGTTCCGGCGACGGGGCGGATCAGCAGGGGCATCACGCCATTACCCCCATCCCGATCCTGCCCCGCAAGCGCGGGGGAGGCGGAAGGCCTGTCAGGCGACCTTGCGGTGCTCGGCGGCGGCCTCGGCGGCGATCAGGGCGCGGGCCTCCTCCGCCGGCATGGCGCGGCCATAGAGCCAGCCCTGGACCTGGTCGCAGCCTTCCTGCGCCAGCAGCCTCGCCTGTTCCTCCGTCTCCACCCCCTCCGCCACCACGGTCATGCCGAGGATGCGGCCGAGGCCCACGATGGTGGCGACGATGGCGGAAAGACGGGGGTCGCGGCCGAGGTCGCGGATGAAGGCGCGGTCGATCTTCAGCTTGCCGAAGGGGAAGCGCCAGAGATGCGCCAGGCTCGACCAGCCCGTGCCGAAATCATCCATGGCGATGGAGACGCCGAGCGCGCGGATGGCGCGAAGCAGGCGCTCCGTCTCCTCGGCGTCCTGCTGCAGCAGGCTTTCCGTCACCTCCAGCTCCAGCAGGTGGCCGGGCAGGCCGGTGGTGGCGAGGGCGTCGGCGATGATGCCGACCAGCCCGCCCTGGCGGAACTGGGTGGGGGAGAGGTTGACCGCCACGCGCACCGGCACCGGCCAGCGGGCAGCTTCCGCGCAGGCGGCGCGCAGCACCCAGGCGCCGAGCGGGATGATCAGGCCGCTGCGCTCCGCCAGCGGGATGAAGTCGCTGGGCGGGATCATGCCGCGTTCGGGGTGGTGCCAGCGCAGCAGCGCCTCGAACCCCACCAGCGCGTGGTCGCGCAGGCGGTATTGCGGCTGATAGTGGAGCGTCAGCGCGCCATCGGCGATGGCGGCGCGCAGGTCACGCTCGATCTCCCGCTGCCGGCGTGATTCGGCATCGAGGGCGGGTTCGAAGCGGCGGATGGCGGCATCGGGCTCCGCGCGCGCGATGGCCAGCGCCTTCTCCGCCCGGTCGAGCAGCGTTTCCGCATCCTCCCCGTCCCGGGGTGCGATGACGAGGCCGATATCGGCCGCGATGGTGACGGACAGGCCGCCGGGCAGGGTGAAGGGGGTCGCGACGGCGTCGGCCACGCGTTCGGCCAGGCGGGCGGCGGCGGCGGGTTCGTGCAGCACGGATTGGACGATGCCGAAGCGGTCCCCGGCCAGGCGGGCGACCGTATCCTCCCGCCGCACCGCGGCGCGCAGCCGCGCGGCGATCTGGCCGAGCACGACGTCGCCGGCCGCATGGCCATGCGTCTCGTTCACGTCGCGGAAGCGCCGCAGGTCGATGACCTGCACGCCGACCTGCCAGCCCTGCACCCGCGCCACCGCGAGGGCGAGGTCGAGCCGGTCCCGGCATTCGGCATGGGTGGCGAGGCCGGTGGTGGCGTCGTGCCGGCGGAGGAAGCGGGCCTGGGCCTCCGCCGCGCTTTCACGCTGGCGGCGGATGGCGAACCAGACGAGCAGGCCGAAGGCGGCGCCGCCGAACATGGCGATGGAGCCTTCCGCCAGGCGGACGGCATCGCGGAACAGGGCGCGGCGCGGCGCCTGGTCCACCACCGCTTCCAGCGTGCCGGCGGCGCCTTCGGCATCCCGCAGCGCGACGCGGGTCGCGATGGTCGCTGTGTTGAGGCTTGGCGCGCCATCGCTGACCAGCACCCGGCCATCGGCGCCGAGCAGGCGGAGCTGCAGCACATCCCCCCCGGCGCGGATGCTGTCGAGCGTGGCGAGGCCGGCTTCGGAGATGCCGCCGCCGCGCAGCATGGCGCCGAGTTCGGGGCTGCGCCGCAGCAGGTCCGCCCCCCAGGCCTCCACCCGGCCGCGGGCATCGGCGCGCAGCAGCCGGTCCGTGACCGCGTTGCTCGCCACCAGCGCCAGCGCCGTGACCAGCAGCGCCAGCAGCGCGAGCAGCGCCACGAGATGCGGCGGCGAGGACGGCGCGATCGAGGCCGGGCGGGCGTTGCGTGCCATGGCGCCATCATGCGCCGCATTGGTGAACCATGGGTTGCGGCGGCCACCCGGGCGGGCCGCCATTTGCCGGGGGCCGGGGGGCGCCGGTATAGGGGCGGGGATTCGGGGGCGCCGACCCCCCCCAGCACAGGGAACAGGGGCCATGGCCGGCCATTCGCACGCGAAGAACATCATGCACCGCAAGGCGGCGCAGGGGGCGAAGAAGGCCCGCGCCTTCGGCAAGCTGATCCGGGAGATCACGGTCTCCGCCAAGACGGGCCTGCCCGACCCCGCCATGAACCCCCGCCTGCGGGCCGCCGTGAAGGCGGCGCTGACCGCCAACATGACGCGGGACACGATCGACCGCGCGATCAAGCGCGCCGCGGTGGGCGGGCCCGGGGAGGACTACCAGGAGGTCCGTTACGAGGGCTACGGCCCCTACGGCATCGCGGTGATCGTCGAAGCCCTGACCGACAACCGGAACCGCACGGGCGGCGACCTGCGGTCCATCTTCGCCAAGAATGGCGGCGCGCTGGGGGAGAGCAACTCGGTCGCCTTCCAGTTCGAACGCAAGGGCGTGCTGCGCTACCCCGCCGCCGCCGGCAGCGCCGACGGGATGCTGGAGGCCGCGATCGAGGCCGGCGCCGAGGATGTCGAGAGCGGCGAGGACGGCCACGAGGTCTCCTGCGCCGTTGAGGATTTCGCCGCCGTGCGCGATGCGCTGGAAGCGAAGTTCGGCACGGCGGAGGCGGCCAGGCTGGAATGGTGGCCCTCCACCACCATCGACCTGGATGAGGAGCGGGCGCGCGAGGTGCTGAAGCTGCTCGACCTGCTCGACGACCACGATGACGTGCAGAACGTCTATGCGAACTTCGAGGTCGATGCGGCCGCGATGGAACGCCTCAGCGCCTGAAACCGGCTAAAGGGGGTCATGGCCAACGCCCCGATTCGCATCCTCGGCCTTGACCCCGGCCTCCAGCACACCGGCTGGGGGCTGGTGGAGCATGACGGCTTCCGGCTGCGCTTCTGCGCGGAAGGCGTGATCTCCACCAGGGCGGGGGAGGACCTGCCGGACCGGCTGCTGGCGCTGCACCATGGGCTGGCCAAGGTGATCGCGGAGATGCAGCCGGATGAGGCGGCGGTGGAGAACACCTATGTGGCCCGGAACCCGGAAAGCGCGCTGAAGCTCGGCCAGGCGCGCGGCGTGGTGCTGCTGGCGCCGGCCCTGGCGGGGCTGCCGACGCGGGAATACGGCGCGATGGAAGTGAAGCGCGCCGTGGTCGGCAACGGGCATGCGGACAAGGTGCAGGTGCAGGCGATGGTGCGGCAACTGCTGCCGGGCGTGACCTTCAAGCGGGCGGACGCGGCGGATGCCTTGGCGATCGCCATCTGCCACGCGCACCACCGCAGCACGCGGAACGCCTTCGCGAAGGCCGTGGCGAAGGCGGGGCGATGAGGGGCGGGCGGGCCTTGAGCCCTCTCCCCCCAACGGGGGGAGAGGGTTGGGTGACGGGGGGATCGCCCTTGCTCGTTCTCCGTCGCCCGCGGGTCGCGTCGGGGCATGCGGCCCCCCTCACCCAACCCTCTCCCCCCCGGGGGGGGAGAGGGCTATCGGGCGGGAGGGCCTCGGCATGATCGGGTCGCTCAAGGGCTTCGTGGAATCCGTCCATGAGGGCGGCTGCGTGCTGGACGTGAACGGCGTCGGCTACCTGGTCCACTGCTCCCGCAAGACGCTGGACCGGCTGACGGCGCGGGAAGGCGTGCAGAAGCTGCTGGTGGAGACGCGGGTCAGCCAGGACGCGATCACGCTGTTCGGCTTCCTCGACGCGCAGGAGCGGGAGGCCTTCCTGGCGCTGATCGAGGTGAAGACGGTCGGGCCGCAGAAGGCGCTGGTCGTGCTCTCGGGCCTGACGCCGAACCAGTTGGCCCAGGCGATCGCGGCCAAGGAACGCAAGCGCCTGTCCGATGTGAAGGGGCTGGGGGCCGCGACGGCCACGCGGATCGTGGATGAGCCCGCCATGCAGAAATGGGCGATCGGCCGCGCCATGCCGGATGAGGATGGCGTCGGGGCCGTCGCCATCGCCGTCCCCGTCGTGGCGGGGGTGGAGGCGGATGCGGCTTCGGCGCTGACCAATCTCGGCTGGAAGCGGCCGGAGGCGGCGGCGGCGGTGGCGCGGGCGGCCAAGCGCCTCGGTGAGGGGGCCACGCTCAACACCCTCATCACCGAGGCCCTGAAGGACATGGCGCCGCGATGAGTGACGAGAGGCTGACCGGCGGCGCGCGGCAGGAGGAGGACGGGGCGGAAGGCTCGCTCCGCCCGCAGAATTTGCGTGAATTCATCGGCCAGAAGACGCTGCGGGAGAACCTGGAGGTCTTCATCGGCGCCGCGAAGCAGCGGGCGGAGGCGATGGACCATGTGCTGCTCTTCGGGCCCCCCGGCCTCGGCAAGACGACGCTGGCGCAGATCGTCTCCCGCGAACTCGGCGTGGGCTTCCGCGCGACCTCCGGCCCGATCCTGCAGAAATCGGGCGACCTGGCGGCGATCCTGACCAACCTCCAGCCGCGGGACGTGCTGTTCGTGGACGAGATCCACCGCCTGCAGCCCGCGATCGAGGAGACGCTCTACCCCGCGATGGAGGATTTCTGCCTCGACCTCATCATCGGGGAGGGGCCGGCGGCGCGGACGGTGCGGATCGACCTGCCGCCCTTCACGCTGGTGGGCGCCACCACGCGGGCGGGGCTGCTGACCCAGCCGCTGCGCGACCGCTTCGGCATCCCGCTGCGGCTGCAATTCTACACGGTGGACGAATTGCTGCTGATCGTCCGGCGGGGGGCGGAGAAGCTGGGCTTCGCGCTGGCCGAGGACGGGGCGCTGGAGATCGCGAAGCGGTCCCGCGGCACGCCGCGCGTGGCAGGGCGCCTGCTGCGCCGCATCCGGGACTTCGCGCTGGTCACGGGCAAGGTTGCCGACCGCGTCATGGTGGATGGCGCGCTGGCCAGGCTGGAGGTCGATCACCTGGGCCTCGATGCGCAGGACCGCCGCTACCTCCGCCGGATCGCGGAGCACCACAATGGCGGGCCCGTCGGGGTGGAGACGCTGGCCGCGGCGCTGGCCGAAAGCCGCGACACGCTGGAGGAGGTGATCGAGCCCTTTCTGATCCAGGAAGGGCTGGTGCTCCGCACGCCGCGCGGGCGGATGCTGGGGGAGCCGGGGTGGCGGCACCTCGGCCTGGCGCCGCCTGCCTCGGTTTCGGCACAGCTTGACCTTCTGCGGGACATGCCCGCCCCGGACGCTGACGGCTGATGACAGCGCATCGTTACCCCCTTCGCGTCTATTTCGAGGATACCGACGCGGGCGGGGTCGCCTATCACGCCAACTACCTGAAATGGGCGGAGCGCGCCCGGACCGAATCCTTGCGCGCCATGCACTTGCCCCATGCGCTTATGATGGAGCGTTACGATGCGATGCTTGTGGTGCGGCGCATCGAAGTGGAGTATTCGGCCCCCGCCCGGCTCGATGACGCCCTGATCGTCGAGACCCGCCTGCGTGCCATGGGCGCCGCCACCCTCGACCTGACGCAGACCGTGTTGCGGGAGGAGGAGGGGAGGACGGTGCTGCTGGCGACGCTGGTGGTCGGGCTGGTGTGCGTCCGGCCGGACGGGTTGCGCCCGGTGCGCATCCCCGCGCCCTGGCGGGACGCGCTGGGCGGCAACGCCACGCCGGCATAGGGGCGCGAAACGGGTCCGGGCCTCGTCCGGATTGGATCTGGTGAAGGAGTTACGGCTTTGGGCAACGTCACCGCGCAGGCCCTGGCCCCCGTGGCGCACGACCTGTCGCTCTGGGCGCTGTTCCTGCAGGCGGACTGGGTGGTGAAGGGGGTGATGATCTCGCTCCTGCTCGCCTCCGTCTGGGTCTGGGCCATCGTGTTCGAGAAGATGACGGCGCTGCGCCGCGTGAACCGCGCGGCCGACGGCTTCGAGGATCGCTTCTGGTCGGGCGGCAGCCTGGAGGAACTCTTCTCAAAGGAAGGGGAGGAGCCCGCCCACCCGCTGGCCGCCGTCTTCGGCGCGGCGATGCGCGAATGGCGCCGCTCCGCCGGCCGCAACCTGACCTCCGACCTCGCCGTCACGGGCCTGAAGGAGCGTGTGGAGCGCGCGATGGTGGTGGCGATGCAGCGGGAGATGGACCGGCTGGAGCGCTGGATGGTGTTCCTGGCGACGGTCGGCTCCGCCGCGCCCTTCATCGGCCTGTTCGGCACGGTCTGGGGCATCATGAACAGCTTCTCCGCCATCGCGGGCATGCAGAACACCAGCCTCGCGGTCGTGGCGCCCGGCATCGCGGAAGCGCTCTTCGCCACCGCCATCGGCCTGATCGCCGCCATTCCCGCGACCATCGCCTACAACAAGCTGGCGACCGACCTGGCGCGCTTCGCCGGGCGGCTGGAGGCCTTCTCCGCCGAATTCGCCGCCATCCTGTCCCGCCAGTCGGAAGCCGCGGCGGAGCCGGCGCGGGCCGGGCGCCAGACCCAGTCGGCGGGGGACTGAGCCATGGCGGGCGGTCTGATGGGCGGCCGGACCGGCGGGCGGGGACGCCGCGGCGGCTACCGGCCGATGAGCGAGATCAACGTGACGCCGCTCGTCGACGTCATGCTGGTGCTGCTGATCATCTTCATGGTGGCGGCGCCGATGATGACGGTCGGCGTGCCCGTGGACCTGCCGCGCACCAATGCCACGCCGCTGAACCAGGAACAGGAACCGCTGACCATCTCCGTCAATGCGGAAGGCCGGATCTTCCTGCAGGAGACGGAGGTGCAGATGGAGGCGCTGGTGGCGCAGCTCCGCGCCATCCTGGCCGCGCAGCCGACGCAGCAGGGCCAGCCGGAACGCCGGATCTTCGTCCGCGGCGACCGGGCCATCAACTACGGCCGGGTGATGGAGGTGATGGGCACGGTGAACGCGGCCGGCTTCAGCCGCGTGGCGCTGCTCGCCGAACAGCCGGCCGGTCGCCCTGCCGCCGCGCCGGCCGGCCGTGCGCCCGCCCCCGCGCCTGCGCAGAACCGCCCGGCGACGCGCTGAGAGGGAACGCCGTTCTTGTCCGGCCTGCTGCTGAACCCGGAGCCTGAGGACCGCGCCCTGCGGCGCTGGATCGCCGTGTCCTTCGGGCTGCACGCGCTGCTGGCCATGGCCGGGTTCATCTATGGCTTCGTGAAGCCGCTGGAGCCGCCGATCGAGACGGCGGTGGTGGTGGAATTCACCTCCCCCGTGCCGCCGACCCAGTCGCGCGGCGAGACACCCGCGCCGACCTCCACGCCCGACCCCGTGCCGGCGCCGCCCGATGTCGCGCCCGTGCCGCCGGCGCCCACACCGCCGCGGCCGGAGCCGGTGCAGCCCGCGCCGCCGCCGCCCCCGCCGCCACCCGCCCCGCCCGCGCCGGCCACGCCGACACCGCCCGTGCCCGCGACCCCGCCGGTGCCCGTGC
>JAIXWG010000045.1 GCA_027482245.1 Acetobacteraceae bacterium
CCCGTCTTCGCCAGAACCTTGGTGATCGCCGCCGTCAGCGACGTCTTCCCATGGTCCACGTGCCCGATCGTGCCGATGTTGCAGTGCGGCTTCGTCCGCTCGAATTTCGCCTTGGCCATCTGCCCTGTTCCCGCTCTCGCCCGGGGATGTCCCGGAGATCTGTTGCTGTCCCGCGCGCAGACCGTGCCCGCCCGCCCGCGCGCGTGGAGCGGGTGAGGGGAATCGAACCCCCGTAGCCAGCTTGGAAGGCTGGTGCTCTACCATTGAGCTACACCCGCGCCGCGACGCCGGTATGCGGCGCTGCGCGGCCCGGTAGTTCCGGGTTGCGCCTCATGCGCGGCGGGCCTGGGGAGATATGGAGGGGGTTGGATTCGAACCAACGTAGGCTGAGCCAGCGGATTTACAGTCCGCCCCCTTTAGCCACTCGGGCACCCCTCCGCAGTCCGTCCCGGACCTGCCAGCTTGAGCGGGCGGGGCTTTGCCCGGTCGCGGGCCCGCTGTCAACGGCGCGCGGCGCGAAGAAGCGCGGTGGCGCTGGACAGGGGGGGCTTGGCGCGCGACATGGGGCCATGCCCCGCAAGCCCCCTGCCCCGCCCAGCCCGCCGCGCCGACCGGCTTCCAAGGGGGGCGCGAAACCCGGGATGGGCGGCCGCCCGCCCCGCCCGGAAGGCGCGCCCGCCGGGGATCGCCCCACCCGATTCGGCCCCCGCCCGCTGGTCGGCAAGCCGCATCGCCAGAAGGGCGGCGGCGGTGACCACGCCGCGGCGGAGCGCCCGCGCGCGCCCCGAGGAGATGCGCCCCGGTGGGACGCGCCGCGCGACAGCCGCCCCCGCAGCGACCGCCCGCGGACCGACCGTCCCCGCGACGACCGGCCCCGCGACGACCGGCCCCGCGAGGATCGGCCACGTGCGGCGCGGGAAGAGGCGCCCCGCGCCGTCACGCCCCGCCCCGCGCCCGCCGCCCGCCCGCCGCGGGAGGAGCCGGAAGCCGCCGCCCCCGCCCCGCGCGGCCGCGACCGCCGCGGCATGGGCGATGCGAAGCCGCGCGCGGTGGAAGCTCCTGCCCCCGCCCGGCTGCCCCGCCCCTCCCAGGCCGCCATCGCGCGGGATGCGGCGCCCGGCGGCACGATCTGGCTGCACGGGCTGCACGCCGTCGCCGCCGCGCTGGCGAACCCGCGCCGCCGCCCCCGCCGCCTGCTGCTGACGGTGGAGGCCGAGGCCGCGCTGGCCGAGACGCTGCCGAAGCCCTGGCGCCTGGCGGCGGAGCGGGTCGAGAAGAACCGCTTCCAGACCTTCCTGCCGGAGGATTCGGTCCACCAGGGCGCCGCGCTGCTGACGGAGCCCCTGCCGCCCCTGCCGCTGGAGGACTGCATCGCCACGCGCCCCGGCCCCGTGCTGGTGCTGGACCAGGTGACGGACCCCCGCAATGTCGGCGCCATCCTGCGTTCCGCCGCCGCCTTCGGCGCCGCCTGCGTTGTCATGCAGGACCGCCACGCGCCGCCGGAGACGGGGGCGCTGGCGCGCGCGGCCTCCGGCGCGCTGGAACTCGTGCCCATCGCGCGGGAGGTGAACCTCTCCCGCGCCATCGTCGCGCTACAGAAGGCGGGCTTCTGGGTGCTGGGCCTGGCCGGCGAGGGCAAGCGCACGCTGGCGGAAGGCGTGGCACGCGACCGGCGGATGGTGCTGGTGCTGGGCGCGGAGGATGCGGGCCTGCGCCGCCTGCAGCGGGAGACCTGCGACGAGCTGGTGCGCCTGCCGATGGCGCCCGGTGTCGAAAGCCTGAACGTCGCCGCGGCGGCGGCCGTGGCACTCTACGAGATCGCGCGCGGCGAGCCGGAACCGGCGGCCGTCCTGGCGGATGCCGGGGATGAGGAGGAGAGCGAGGAATGACGAGCAGGGCCGCCACCGCCATCCTGGAAGGCCGCCGCGGCCGCCGCCTGCTGGCGCCACTCGGCGATGCCGCGCCCGCCGATGCGGCGGCCGGCTACGCCGCGCAGCGGGAGGTCGCGCAGGCCATGGGCGCGGTGCCGCCCGCGGGCTTCAAGATCGGCGCGACGACGAAGCAGATGCAGGCCTATCTGGGCCTGACCGGCCCGGCGGCCGGCTTCGTGCCCGCGGCCGGCGTGCACGCCACGCCCGCCCAGGTCCGGTTCGCGGATTTCGTGAATCCGGGCGTGGAATGCGAGGTCGGGCTGCGGCTCGGCGCCGACATCCCCTTCGGCCCCTGCACGCGGGACCAGGCGGCGGCTGCGGTGGACGCGGTCTTTCCGGCGATCGAGATCGTGGAGAAGCGCTACGGCGACCTCGCCACGCTCGGCACGCCGACGCTGATCGCCGACCAGGTCTTCCACGCCGGCGGCGTGCTGGGCGCGCCGCGGGCGGATTGGCAGGGCATCGACCTCGGCGCCACGCGCGGGCGCATGACCGTCGGCGGCAGCCTCTATGGCGAGGGCGTCGGCGCGGACCTGCTCGGCCATCCGATGGAGGCGCTGGCCTGGCTCGCGGGTTCCGGCGCGGCCGAGGTCTTCGGCGGGCTGAAGGCGGGGCAGGTGGTGTTCCTCGGCTCCGTCACGCCGCCGGCCTGGATCGAGGGGCCGACCAGCGTCGTGGCGGAGTTCGACACGCTGGGCCGGGTGACGCTCGACTTCACGTGACCGGACACTGACCGGACCGGCGGCGCGCATTCATCATCGCGCAACCCGAATCGGTCATGGTGTCTCCGCCGCGACCACCGGGCGGCGACTCGCCAGAAAGGCATCCTCTCACGGGAAAGCCATGCGAATCGCCAACTGGAACAACCTGCCCGAAGACCTGCAGCTCGTGCTGTCGCGCGAAGCGCTGCGCCGGGCGGCGGAGACGCTTGCCGAGCATGCGGAAATGCTGGCCGAGGAGATGGAAAGCGGCACGCTTTCCGACCGCGGCGGGCCCGACGCGCTGCGGCTATTCGCCGCCGTGGTGCGCGCGACCAATGACGATGCCTTCGGGCAGGTCGGCCACGCCTGAGGTGCTGGCGGGCGCGGCCTCGAACAGATGCGCCGCGAAGCCGCGGCGGGCGTCGCGCCAGGGGGTTGCGGCCTCCCGCCACGCGGGGTCGGCGCGCAGCCGGGCGAGCGCGGCATCCGCCTGGCGGGCACCATCGCGGTCCGTGATGGCGAGCAGCACCAGGCGGCGATAGGCGGCGGGCGGCGTGACCGGCACGCCGTCCCGCAGCAGCAGCATCGGCTGGTCCGCGGGCGCTTCCCGCAGCGTCGCGACCACGATGCCGACGCCGTCGTTCCCGCGCGGCACCAGCAGCAGCGTCTGCGGCCCCAGCAGGGGTGACAGTGCCGCCATGGCGTCGCGATAGGCCTGGCGCGTGGCAGGGTGCAGCGCCATGCCGGCGATGCCCGCGCCCTGCACCGCCAGCAGCAGGGCAAGCCCCGCCAGCGCCGCACGCGGATGGCGCTGCGCCACCGCGCCGGCCGCGCCCGCCAGCAGCAGCGCCGCGAAGGGCCCGGCGAAGGCGAGGTAGCGCAACTCCACCGGCGTGTTCCCCGCCAGCGCGCCCAGCAGCAGCAGCCCCGCCGACGGCGCCGCGAAGCCGCCGAGCCACAGCCAGCGCGTCGGCCCGAGCCCCCGCCAGCGCCACGCCACGGCGACGGCACCCGCCAGCAGCAGCCCCGCCAGCCCCGCCCCCAGCGCCAGCCGCGCCACGCCATCGGCATAGAGCGGCAGGCCGCCGAAGAGGTTGGCGGCGTTGAACTGGCCGAGCAGCTTCAGCGCCGGCAGGATCGCGAAGGGCTCGAACTGCTCCGGCCGGCTGCCGCGCTGGGGCAGGAAGTAGGAGAGGTTGGCGAGTTGCAGCGCCAGGAAAGGCACTGCCGCCACCGCCAGCAGCCGCAGCCTCGCCCAGCCGAGCCCCGGGGCGATCAGCAGCCAGCCCAGCAGCGCTGCCGCCGGGAAGGCTGCGAGGTAGTTGGTGAAGGAAGCGAGCCCCGCCGCCAGCCCCGCCGCGCCCGCGGCCACCGCGCTGTTGCGCCGCCAGGCCAGCACCACCGCCAGCGCCGCCAGCCCCAGCATCAGATGCGCCAGCGCGAAGCCGCGCGCCACGCCGCCGGTATAGGCGAAGCCGTAGGACAGCGCGGTCAGCAGCCCCGCGGCCAACGGCGGAATGCCGGCCAGCCCCGCCGCCGCCATGAAGGCCGCCACGGCCGCCACCGCACAGAGGACCGAAAAGGCGCGCAGCGCGCCGAGCTCCGTCAGCCCGGCCTGGCGCAGCAGCCCCGCGGCCCAGAAATAGAGGGGCGGGTGCACATCCGTCTCCCGCAGCTGCCGCGCCACCTCGGCCGGCGGCACCACCGCCTCCAGCACCGGGGCGACGTCGCGCGGCGTGAAGGCGCCCTCCGGCCAGGCCGGGCGCGGCACGGGGGAGGTGACCAGGCTCGTATAGCCCTCGTCATACTCCGCCGAGCGCAGCACCGCCCCGGCGCCGATGGCCAGGGCGGCGATGAACAGGACGATGGCCAGGGCGGCGCGCGTGCCGCCCTGGCGCAGGAGGGCCGGAACCATGTGGCGAAATCCCCGCGATACCGTCGCGCAAGACGCGGCAGCGGCGGCGGCGATGCCCGGGCCCAGGACAAGATGCCGTGACCACGCACCCGATTCGCAGCCGGCACGCGGTCGCCGAACCGGTTGAGCGAATGTCCCCGACGCGCTAGTGCTGCGCGCCGGCGCCGGGTTAGCACAGCGGTAGTGCAGCGGTTTTGTAAACCGAAGGTCGGGGGTTCGATCCCCTCACCCGGCACCAGCCATCCCGCCCGTCAGCCGCCCTTCGCCAGGAAGCGTTCCATCACCCGCTGCGGCTCGCCGGCCTCGAAGGCCTGGCGGTGGATCAGGCGGGCGGCCTCGAAAGTCTCGTCGAAGCCGGGCTGGGTCAGGTCGGCGATGCGCTGCTTCGTCAAGCGGAAGGCGAGCGGGGGCTTGGAGGCGAGGTCCGCCGCCACCGCCAGCGCCTTGGCGTGCACCTCCCCGGGCGCGACCAGATGGTGCAGCAGGCCGATCCGGTGCGCTTCCTCGGCGGAGGCCAGGCGGCCGGTCAGCACCATCTCCACCGCGCGGGACAGGCCCAGCATCTCCCGCATGATCCAGAAGCCGGTGGCGCTGACGATGCCGGAATTGATCTCCGGCTGGCCCATCCGGGAACCCGCATGGCCAACCCGGATGTCGCACATCAGCGCGGCCTGGAAGGCGGATCCCGCCGCCAGGCCGTTCAGCGCCGCCACCAGCGGCTTCTCGAACCGCCGCAGCGCGCCGTAGAGGCGCCGCCATTCCCCGATCCATTCCTCGGCCCGGGCGCCGTCGAAGGTCTTGCCCTCATTCAGGTCCTGGCCGGCGCAGAAGGCGCGGTCGCCGGCGCCGGTCAGCACCACGGCGGTGATGGCGGGGTCGCGGCCGGCATCGGCCAGCAGGTCGAGCAGCCGGGCCCGCATGGCGGCATTCCAGGCGTTCAGCCGTTCGGGGCGGTTCAGCGTGATGACCAGCGTCGCGCCGTCCATCGCCGCCAGCACCTGCCGCTCGGCCTCCCGCGCGGCTTCGGCATCGATGGTCAGGGTCATGCGGAGGAATCCTTCCGGGACGGGTGCGGCGGCGCGGCCGGCACTCTCGCCCGCATCCCGGCGGCGGGACAAGCCAGGCCGGGCCCGCGGCGGCAGCGCGCCGGCGCTAGCCCATCATCTCGATCGGCGCCGAATCGATCTCCGCCGGGCGGCCGGGCCGGGGGAAGCTCAGGCGCCACAGCATGCCGCCCGGCCGCATCTCCTGGTCCGCCCGGCCGCGCAAATCATAGGCCACGCAACGCTCGATCAGCCGGCCGCCGAAGCCGCGCCGCTGCGGCCGCGGCAGGGCCGCCGGCAGGGCGATGGGCGCGGCCTCGTCCCACTCCATCGCCACCTGCCCGGCCTCCGTCAGCGCCCAGGTGATGGAAACGCTGCCCTCCGCCCCCGGGCGCAGCGCGCCGTGCTTGGCGGCGTTCGTCGCCAGTTCGTGCAGCACCAGCGCCATGGCGAGAGTCTGCTTGGCCGGCAGCAGCACCGGCGGGCCGGCCCAACTGACGATGCGGCCAAAGGGCGCGAGGGTGGAGGCGACCAGCGCCGCGAGCTCCACCGCGCCATTGGCCGATTCGAACAGCGCATCCTGGGCGCGGGCCAGGTGGGTCAGGCGGCCGGAGAAGCTCTGCTTGAACTGCTCCAGCGATTCGCTCTGCGCCAGGGTCTGCGCCGCCACCGCCTGCACCACGGCCAGGGCATTCTTCACGCGATGGCGCAGTTCCGCCGTCAGCAGCGCCTGCTGGCGTTCGGCATGGCGCCGCGCGCCGATGTCGAGGAAGGCCGCCACCGCGATCCTTTCCCCGCCCGCGGCGGCCACGGCGGCGGCGCTGACGGCGAGGAAGGTCTCGCTGCCATCGGCGCGGCGGAGCGGCAGTTCCAGCCCATCCGTCGCAACACCCTCCGCCACCGCCAGGCGCAGCGGTTCGGCCAGCGGGTCGGGCCCGGCCCCGCCATCGGCGGGCGGCAGCAGGGCCTGCGCGCGGGCATTGCGGTAGGTCTCCCGCCCCGAGGGGATCTCCGCCAGCACGACGGCGACCGGCATCTGGTCCAGCACCGCGCGCAGCCGCGCCTCCTGCTGGCGCAGCTTCTCCTCCCGCAGCGCCACGGCATCCGCCATGGCGTTGAAGCCGGCGGCGAGGCGACCGATCTCCCAGCCCTCCGTGACCTTGGTCCGGGCGCCGCGGTCGCCCGCGGTCCAGCGGCGCATCGTGTCCAGCAGCCGGTCCACCGGGTCCCGCAGCGCCAGCCGACCGAATACCCAGGCCGCTGCGAGGGCGGAGGCCAGGCCGGCCACGATCATCAGGGCGCCGCGGCGCGTGGCGCGGTCGATCTCCGCGAAGGCGGCGGCCGTGCCGTAGCCTGCGCTGACGTAGAGGCCCTCCAGCGGCGGCGCATCCACCGGCAGGTAGGCGAGCATGCGGTTGGTGCCGTCCTGGCTCGTCACCTGCATCACGCCGCCGCCGTCCGGCGCGTTCACCAGCGGCAGGAAGCGATCCGGGATCCGGGTGGCGATGAAGCGTTCGGGCTGCGGGTAGCGGGCGACGATGACGCCATCCCGGTCCGCGATCGTGACGGATCCATCGGCCGGCAGGGCACCTTCCACCACGAGGTTGGCAGAGAGCCAGGCGCTCTCGTAGCTCGCGATCGCGACCAGCACGACCTGCCCGTCCTGCAGGATCGGCAGCGCGACCGGCAGGAAGGGCGCGCGGCCGCCCATGGCGACCAGGGAGCCGACCTGGAACTGCCCGCTGGCGATCGCGGCCTGGAAATAGGCGCGGTTGGCGATGGTGCCGGAGGATGCATCGCCGTTCGAGCTGCACAACATGCGCCCGCTGGCATCGGCGACACCGATGGAGGCATAGCGATCCATGCGCGCGCGCAGCGCCATCAGCCCCTCGGAGCAGCCGGGGAAGGTGCCGTTGCGGAGATGGGCTTCGCCGACGGCGGCCAGCATGTTGCGCGCGCCCTCCAGCAGGCGTGCGACCTCCGACGCCGATTGCAGCGCAAAGCGGCGGGCTTCCTGCTCCACGCCCGTGATCCGGGACTGGCGAAGCGCCACCTCATGCCACGCCTGGATCGCCAGGGCGGGCAGGACGGCGGCGGCGCAGAGGGCGATGATGCGCGACGAAAGGCGCATGCGGCGCCGGCTCTCCCGTGGGGCGCGAATCGCTCGCGCGCTTGCCGCTACTGTCCCACGTCGAACCGCTGCTGTTGCGTCACAAGCGCGTGGCCCCGGGTCGTGCATGACCCGGGGCCGATTCAACCCATGGCTGTGATGTCAGGCCAGGGCAGCCAGGCGATCAGGCAACGTCGCCGCGCCGGTTCCGCAGCGGGTCGTTCGCGCCCGGCAGCGTATCGGCCATGCGCACGCCGGTCGGGTGCACCACGCCGGCGGTCGTGCCGGTGGTGGCGGCGCCGAGCATCGGGTCGGCGGGCACGCCGCCGGTCCAGCCGCCCTCGCGCCACTCGGCCTCCCGCCGATCCATGTCGACGGGGTTGTGGCTCTCCAGCACCCGCTCGGCCTCCGCCGCGCGGCTGTCATCGGTGCGGACGACGACGAGGTGGCCGCCGCGGCGCAGGCCCTCGCTGTAGGTGGCGGCGCTTTCCTCCGGCAGACCGGAGGAGGTGAGCGCACCGAGCAGCCCGCCCGCCGCGGCGCCGACGCCGGCGCCGGTGAGCGCCGCGATCAGCCAGCCCGCGGCGACAACCGGGCCGATGCCCGGGATCGCGATGGCGCCGAGCCCGGCCAGCAGGCCGGCGCCGCCACCGACGACGGTGCCGAGCGTGGCGCCCGTGCCGGCGCCGGTGCTGTTATCCGTATCCGTCGTGCTGCCCGCGACCGAGTCATTGGCCACGGCGGCGTCCTGGTTGCCCATGTAGGTGACGTCGTCATGCGGGAAGCCGGCAGCTTCCAGGTCCCGCACCGCGGCATGGGCGGTGGCGGAGGTATCGAACATCCGGGCGATGGTACGTGAAGCCATGGTCATTACTCCTTGCTGTGACGATTACGGGGTGGCGACGACGCTGCCCTGGTAGTCGAGGGCGACGCCGGTCTGCTGGCCGTTGCGCATGGCGCGGCCGCGCCAGATCCCCTGCTCGTCGAGGCGCAGGCCCTGCACATCCGCGAAGCCCGCATCGCCGATCCGGGCGCGCGCTTGGCCCTCGGTGAAGGAATTGGCGCCGGCGACCGGGGCCGCGGCGGTGCGGGGTTCCGTATGCTGGGTGGTCGCGGCGGGCGGCGCGGTGCCGGCGCCGCCGCCCTGCGTGGCGGCACCCGGGGTGGTGGCGCCGGTCGCGGCACCCGTGGTGGAGCCGGTGGTGCCGGGCGTGGCGGGATCGGCGGGGCGGGCCGGCGTGCTGCCCGGCGGGTCGTTCTGCGCGCGGACGGAAGGTGCGACGCCCGGCGTCATGCCCGGGGCGGTGCCGCCCGGCACGCCGGTACCCTGCGCCGTCACGCCCGGGCGGGGCGAGGACGGATCAGCCGGGGAGGTGCTGCCCGGCAGCGCATTCCCGGCCTGCGACTGCACGGCGCGGTCCACTTCCGTGTTCGTCGCACCCATGCCCGGCGCCTGGTTGGCGCGGCTGCCGGGCGGCATCGGGCTCGGGTTCACCTGCTGCGCGGTCGGGCCCTGGCCGGTCTGGCCGGGATTGGCGCTGTTCATGCCGGGCGCATCGCCGGCGCGGCTGCCCTGCGGCATGGAGGACGGGTTGGCCCGCTGCGGCGTATCCGGCGTGGCCGGGGTGACGGACTGGGCATAGGCCCCGGCGGTGGCGAAACCGAGGGAGGCGATGATCGCCCCCGCGATGACAGTCTGCCTGCTGCGCATGGTGTTGTTCCTCCTGTGGCGCGCAATGCGCCTTCCGGGGGATCAACGGCAGCGCGCCGCCATTGTTCGTCTCGCCACCAGTATGAAGGCGCACAGCACCGCGAGCGGAAGGAGCTAGGGCCTGTAGACACTTGGCTGCGGGCGCACTCGGCGGCGTCTTTCCGCGCCTGGGGCGTTGGGGTCAGGGCGACGATGGAACCCCATCGCCGCCCCGACCCCGCCTTCCAGGCACGAAAATCCACTCGCCGATTGCATCCCGGGCCAAGTGTCCACAGGCCCTAGCGCGGGATGCCGCGGCTGATCAGGGCGGCGTTGGCATAGCCGGGATCGCCCGTGACCTCCGCACCCAGCCAGGGCGGCAGCGGGGGATCGATGTCGGCGGCCGGCAACTCGATCTCCGCCAGCACCAGCCCGGCGAGAGAGGCCGGGGATTCGAAGACGTCGATGGTCCAGACATGGCCCTGGTGCGGGACGGACCAGCGCGCCTTGGCGAGCGGCGGCGTGGTGCAGAGCGCCAGCATCGCCTCCGCATCCCCGGGCGGGATCGGGTATTCGAATTCGGCGCGCACCAGCCCGCCCGGCCCTTTCACCGTCAGGAAGGCCTCCGCGCCCGCGCGTCGGATGCGCACGGTGGCGCCCGCGGCCCCGGGGGTGGCGAGGTAGCCCTGGCGGATCGGCACCGGCGCCCCTTCCGCGGCCGCCCGCCATCCCTCCCCCGCCACCAGGAACTTGCGCTCGATCTCGATGCCCATGGGGGTTCCTGGCTGACGGGGAGGCTACCGGAAGGGCGGCCGAGCGCCCACATTAGGGGCGCCATGAACGTCATGTCCCCCGTCCAGTTCTTCCCCCAGAAGCGCCCCGTGCCGGAATCCGGCATCCCGCTGAAGGTCGTCTCCCCCTATGAACCCGCGGGCGACCAGCCCACCGCCATCGCGACGCTGGTCGACGGGCTCCGGCGCGGGGATCGCGACCAGGTGCTGCTCGGCGTCACCGGGTCCGGCAAGACCTTCACCATGGCCAAGGTGATCGAGCATGTGCAGCGCCCGACCCTGATCCTGGCGCCGAACAAGACGCTGGCCGCGCAGCTCTACGGGGAGATGAAGAGCTTCTTCCCCGACAACGCGGTGGAGTACTTCGTCAGCTACTACGACTACTACCAGCCCGAAGCCTATGTCCCGCGCACCGACACCTATATCGAGAAGGACGCGCAGATCAACGAGCAGATCGACCGCATGCGGCACTCCGCCACGCAGTCGCTGCTGGAGCGCTCCGACGTCGTCATCGTCGCCTCCGTCTCCTGCATCTACGGCATCGGGTCGGTCGAGACCTATTCGCGCATGGTGGTGAAGCTGGAGCGCGGCGGGCGGATCGAGCGCGACCAGCTGATCAAGGGCCTGGTGGAGCAGCAGTACCGCCGCAACGACAGCGCCTTCCAGCGCGGCACCTTCCGCATCCGGGGCGAGACGGTGGATATCTGGCCATCCCACCTGGAGGACCGCGCCTGGCGCGTGAACCTCTTCGGCGACGAGATCGACGGGCTGAAGGAATTCGACCCGCTGACCGGCGAGATCGGCGCGGAGATGGACCGCGTCTCCATCTACGCCAACAGCCACTACGTCACGCCGCGGCCGACGATGCAGCAGGCCACCATCAGCATCAAGGCGGAGCTGAAGGAGCGGCTGGCGGAGCTGACGGCGCAGGGAAGGCTGCTGGAGGCGCAGCGCCTCGACCAGCGGACCACCTTCGACATCGAGATGCTGGAGACGACCGGCAGCTGCAAGGGGATCGAGAACTACAGCCGCTACCTCACGGGCCGCGCGCCGGGCGACCCGCCGCCGACGCTGTTCGAATACCTGCCGGAGAATGCGCTGCTGATCGTGGACGAAAGCCACGTCACCGTACCGCAGATCGGCGGCATGTATCGCGGCGACTTTGCGCGGAAGTCGATCCTCGACGAATTCGGCTTCCGCCTGCCGAGCTGCAAGGACAACCGCCCGCTGAAGTTCGAGGAGTGGGAGGCCTATCGCCCCGACACCGTCTTCGTCAGCGCGACCCCGGGCCCCTGGGAGATGGAGCGCACCGGCGGCACCTTCGCGGAGCAGGTGATCCGGCCCACCGGCCTGGTCGATCCCGTCACGGAGATCCGGCCCGTCGAGGGCCAGGTCGATGACCTGCTGGCGGAGTGCAAGGAGGTCGCGAAGAATGGCGGCCGCGTGCTGGTCACGACGCTGACCAAGCGGATGGCGGAAGACCTGACGGACTACATGACGGAAACCGGCATACGCTGCCGGTATCTCCACAGCGACGTGGACACGCTGGAGCGGATCGAGATCATCCGCGACCTCCGCCGCGGCGTCTTCGACGTGCTGATCGGCATCAACCTGCTGCGGGAAGGGCTCGACATCCCAGAATGCGCGCTCGTCGCGATCCTGGACGCCGACAAGGAAGGTTTCCTCCGGTCCACCACGTCGCTCATCCAGACCATCGGCCGTGCGGCGCGCAATGCCGAGGGGCGTGTGGTGCTCTATGCCGATGTCATGACGAACAGCCTGAAGAACGCGCTGGGGGAGACAGCGCGCCGCCGCACGCGGCAGCAGGAATGGAACGAGGCCCACGGCATCACGCCGCAGAGCATCAGGCGCGACATCTCCGACGTGCTGCAGTCCGTCTACGAGCAGGACTACGTCACGGTGGAGGCGGTGGAGGGCGACAGCACCGCGGAATTCGTGGGCAAGGACCTGGGCGCTGCGATCCAGGAGCTGGAGAAGCGGATGCGCGCCGCCGCCGCCGACCTGGAATTCGAGGAAGCCGCCCGCATCCGCGACGAGATCAAGCGGCTGGAGGCGCTGGAACTCGGCCTGCAGCCCAACCTGGCGGGACGTTCGCTGCAGGACAGCGCGCCGGTGGCGGATGGCAAGGCGAAGGGCCGCGCGAAGCAGGACTGGAAGCCGAAGCCGCTCGGCCCCGGGGGCGGCGGCTACGACCCGGACAAGGGCCGCGGGGGCAAGGGCAAGGGACGCGCGCGGCGCTGAGAGACCGTTTGAGAACACCGGCGGGTCGGTTTCGCTGGGATTTTCCGCGCTGGGTGCGTCTTCGGCCTTGCCGATGCAACCAGCATCGGCTGCGTCCGGATCCTGCCCAGCACGCAAAATCCCTCGCGAACCCTCAGCCACCGGCATTCTCAAACGGTCTTTGACCGCGCAGCGTCTACTCGGTTCCTGCAGGGAACATACTGGCTGGCACTACTACAAACTTGGCCAAAACCTCTCCGTGATGTGAACAATTATGGAGGCGGAAAGGAACGCCTTGCCCCACGGAAGCCACAACTCCACGCTGTATTGGGCGTTACCCGATAACCAAGTGGGAGATACTGAGATGCAGTTGCTTTCGATCCGTTCGCTGTCCCGGCTTGCCCTGGCGGTGCTGCTCATCCTGCCGATGGCCGCGTGCTCCGGCATGAATCGCACGCAGCAGCGGGCCCTGTCCGGCGGCGCGATCGGCGCGGCGGGCGGCGCGGCGGTGGGCGCGCTGACGGGCGGATCCGCCATCACCGGCGCGCTGATCGGCGGCGCCGGCGGCGCGGCGCTGGGCGCCATCACCCGCTGACCTTCCCGCCCGCGCATCACGGTGATGCGCGGGCGGCCTCGGCTTGCGCCGTCCCGCCTTATGGCTACCCTCGCGGCCACAGGAGGCTCGCGAGGTACCCCTATCGATGCGTCGTCGCCTTGTCCTGGCGGCCTTGAGCGGAACCCTCGGCGCGCCCGGCGTGGTCCGGGCGCAGGCCTTTCCCCGCATCACCATCGGCATGTCCGGCTGGCCCGGCTTCGCGCCGCTGACCCTGGCGGAGCAGGCCGGGCTGTTCCTGGCGGAGGGGCTGGAGGTCGAGACGCGCTTTGTCCCCCAGCGCGACCGCGCGGCCGCGCTGGCGGCGGGCAGCCTGACCGGCCTGGTCACCACCCTCGACACGCTGCTCGGCTGGGCGGCCACCACGCCGCTGCAGCAGGTGCTGGTGCTCGACCGGTCGCTCGGCAGCGACGGCATCGCGGTCGGCCCTGCCATCCGGGGCTGGGACGATCTGCGCGGCCGCCGCGTGGCGGTGGACCGCCCCGGCACCACGCCCTTCTTCGTGCTGGCGTCGATGCTGCGGGAGCAGGGCCTGGCGCCCGACGCACTGCGGATGGAGACGCGCAACCCCCGCCTGGCCGCCCAGGCCCTGGCGGAGGGGGAGGTCGAGGCCGCGGTGACGACGGAGCCGCATCTGACGCAGATGCGCGAACTCGACCCCGCCAAGGCGCGGATCCTGGCCACGACGCTCGATCATCCCTGCGTCGTCGATACCCTCGCCTTCGCCCCCGCCTTCGTGGAGCGCAACCCGGAAGCGGTGCAGCGCGTGCTGCGCGCCTGGTTCGCGGCGGTGGCGATGATCCGGCGCGAACCCGACCGCGCGCATGCGATCATGGGCCAGCGCACCCGCCAGACCGCCGCCGAATTCGCCCGCAGCGCGCGGCACTTCGACTGGCTGGACCTGTCGCGCAACCGCGCCTTCGTGGCGGAGGAGTTGCGCCCCCTCGCCCGGCGATCCGTCGCCATCCTACGGGATGCCGGGGTGCTGCGCGCCGAGATCGACCTGGACGCGCTGCTGAACGACCGCTTCCTGCGCGGGATGAGCTGAGGCCTACCGCAGCCCGAGGCCGCATTCCGACAGCAGCGCGGACGGATTGCCGCGCGCGGTATTGGCCACGCGGGCGACGCGGGCGGAATCCTCGGCCGGCAGGCTGCGGATCAGGCAGGTGCCGAGCACCGTCATGTCCAGCGTCAGGCCGCATTGCCGCGCGGCGCCGGCGACGCGCGTGCAGAAGGCGCGCTTCTGTTCCGGAGTCTGCTGGCCGAAGACGCCCTGCAGGGCGGACATGGTGGCGGGCGCATGGCCGCTGCCGCCCTGGCCACCCCCTTGGCCCAGCGCGCCCCCCAGCGCGCTGCCGAGTCCGCCCCCCTGGCTTCCTTGACTACCCTGGCTGCCGCCGAGATTGGGCAGGCTGAACCCCTGCGCGAAGGCGGGGCCCGCCATCGCCATGCCGACAAGCACCGCCAGAACCTTGCGCATCGCGCCTTCCCCCCAAGCTCGTGCGGACTTCGGCGCCTTCCCGCATCGGGTCAAGGCTGCCCGGGGTCAAGATTGGCCATCGGCCCCGGCGCGGGCTATCAGCGAGGTTCCATGCTCCTCTCCGACGTCATCCCGCGGTCCATCCCGCGCACCGCCTTCGTGACCGGGGGGGCGAAGCGGCTGGGGCAGGCGACCGCCCTCGCGCTGGCGGAGGCGGGCTTCGACATCGCCATCCACTATGCCAGCTCCGCGGCCGAGGCGGCGGAGACGGTGGCGCGGATCGAGGCGATGGGCCGCCGCGCCGTCGCGCTGCAGGCGGATTTGGCGGTGGAGGCGGAGGTCACCCCGCTGATCCCGGCGGCGGAGGCGGCGATCGGCCCCATCGGCGTGCTGGTCAACAACGCCTCCACCTTCGAACGCGACGAATGGGACGATGCGACGCGGGAAAGCTGGGACCGCCACCTGGAGCCCAACCTCCGCGCCCCCTTCGTGCTCGCCCAGGCCATGGCGAAGCGCCTGCCCGCGGGGGCGGAAGGCGTGGTGGTGAACCTGCTGGACCAGCGCGTCTGGTCGCTGACGCCGCATTTCGTCTCCTACACCGTGTCCAAGGCCGCGCTCTGGACGCTGACGCAGACGCTGGCGCTGGCGCTGGCGCCGCGCATCCGGGTGAATGGCGTGGGGCCCGGCCCGGCCATGCCCTCGCCGCGCCAGAGCCAGGCGCAGTTCGACCGGCAATGCGCCTCCGTCCCGCTGCGACGCGGAACGAGTGCCGCGGAAGTGGCGCGCGCCGTGCTCGCCATCCTCGCCCTGCCGGCCATGACGGGGCAGATGATCGCCCTCGATGGCGGGCAGCATTTGCAATGGGCGCCGGTGGCCGGCGCCGCGGAGATCGCTGAATGATGTATGCCCCGCAGGCCGAATCCGGGCGGAGGGTCGTCTTCGTCCGCGGCCTGGAACTGATGGCGCGGCTCGGCATCCACCCGCATGAGAAGGCGGCCCCCCAGCGCATCGTGCTGGGGGTGGAGCTGGTGGTGCAGGACGATGCCGCCCCGGCCGCGATCGGCCCCGATGATTTCCGCCGGGTGGTGGACTACGCCCGGCTGGTGGAGACGGCGCGGGAGGTCGTGGCCGCCGGCCATGTCCTGCTGGTGGAGACGCTGGCGGAGCGCGTGGCGCTGGCGGCGCTGGCCGATACCCGCGTGGAACGGGCGCGGGTGACAGTGGAAAAGCCGGACGCCTTTCCCGATGTGGCGTCGGTCGGCGTGGTGGTGGAGCGCATCCGGGACCGCTGACGCAATGTTTGCCGATTGCGCAAGGGTTTGCCCCATGACTTTTCCACCGCACTCACGACGCCGCGAGGTTCGATCTCATGTCAATGGCGAAGATGGGCTTGACGCCGGCGCCGAGACTTGTGCAGTCGTTAAATCTCTCTAAATCAATAGCTTAACAAAACCGCCCAAAAATCGGGCAATGCCGTATGACTGGCGGATGACAGCCATTTCCGCCCCTTCCGACACCACTCACCCACAGAGTTTTCCACAGCTTCGGTGGACAAGATGGTCCCGCCTTAAACGCGGCTTCATCCGTCACCCGAAGCGCCACCTGGCACCTCCCGAATCACCATGACCGAGCCCGAGACCCCACCGCCCGAGGACACGCCCCCGGCCCCCGTCATGCAGGGGGTCGAGGTGATCGAGGCCATGCTGCGCACCCTGCCGCTGGCCCCCGGCGTCTACCGGATGCTCGATGCCAAGGGCGATGCCCTCTATGTCGGCAAGGCGCGCAGCCTGAAGAAGCGCGTCGTCGCCTACACGCAGGTCGCCCGCCTGCCCGAACGCCTGCGCCGCATGGTGTTCGAGACCCGGCGCATGGAGGTCATCACCACCGCGAGCGAGGCCGAGGCCCTGCTGCTCGAGGCCAACCTCATCAAGAAGCTGCGGCCGCGATTCAACATCGTGCTGCGGGACGACAAGTCCTACCCCTGGCTGGTGATGACGGAGGACCATCCCTATCCCCAGATCGCCAAGCATCGCGGGGAACGGCGGAAGGGGGCGAGCTACTGGGGGCCGTTTGCCAGCGTCTGGGCGGTGAACCAGACGCTGACCGCGCTGCAGCGCGTCTTCCTGCTGCGCTCCTGCCGCGACACGGTCTTCGACAGCCGATCCCGCCCCTGCCTGCTGCACCAGATCAAGCGCTGCTCCGCCCCCTGCGTGGAACGGGTGAGCCGGGAGGATTACGGGGCCCTGGTGCGGGAGGCGAAGGAGTTCCTCTCCGGCGGCATCCCCACCATCCAGAAGCGCCTGGCGAAGGAGATGGAGGAGGCGGCCGAGCGCCTGGAGTTCGAGCGCGCGGCCAGCATCCGCGACCGCATCCGGGGGCTGACCCATGTCCAGGGCAAGGACCGCATCAACCTCGATGGCGTGAACGACGCCGATGTGGTGGCGCTGCACCAGATGGCGGGGCAGTCCTGCGTCCAGGTCTTCTTCTTCCGGGGCGGCCGCAACAACGGCAACCGTCCCTTCTTCCTGTCCCACGCCAAGTCGGAACAGCCGCCGGAGGAGGTGCTGGGCGCCTTCCTCGGCCAGCTCTATGACGACCTGCCGCCCCCGCCGCTGGTGCTGGTCAGCCACGACCCCACCGATGTGGACCTGCTGACGGAAGCACTGAGCCTCAAGGCAGGCCGGAAGGTGGAGATCCATCGCCCCCAGCGGGGCGAGAAGAAATCCGCCGTGGACCACGCCGCCACCAATGCGCGGGAGGCGATCGAGCGCCGCATGGCGGAAGGGGCCGCGCAGGCGGACCTGCTGGCCGGCGTCGCGCGGGTGTTCGAACTGCCGGACACGCCGGAGCGGATCGAGATCTACGACAACAGCCACACCATGGGCACCAACGCCTATGGCGTGATGGTCGCGGCCGGCCCGTCCGGCTTCCTGAAGTCGGCCTACCGGAAATACGGCATCAAGGGCCCCGCCGCCGGCGCGCCGGGCGCAACACCCACCGGCGGCGACGACTTCGCCATGATGCGGGAGGTCTTCGAACGCCGCTTCGGCCGCGCGCTGAAGGAGGATCCGGGGCGGGAGGGCGAGGGCTGGCCCGACCTGGTGCTCATCGATGGCGGCGCCGGCCAGCTCTCCGCCGCGCGGGACATCCTGAACGAGATGGGGCTGCACGACATCCCGATGGTCGGCATCGCCAAGGGGCCGGACCGCGATGCCGGGCGGGAATGGTTCCACCAGACAGGCAAGGACCCGTTCCAGCTGCCGCCGCGCGATGCCGTCCTGTATTACCTCCAGCGCCTGCGGGACGAGGCGCACCGCTTCGCCATCACCACCCACCGCGCCGGCCGGTCCAAGGCCATGGTGCGGTCGGAGCTGGACGACGTGCCGGGGGTGGGGTCCGCCATCAAGCGGAAGCTGCTGAACCACTTCGGCTCCGCCCGCGGCGTGCGCCAGGCGGGGCTCGCGGATCTGGAGAATTGCCCGGGAATCGGCCCCGCGGTGGCGCGCCGCATCCATGGGCATTTCCACCCGGGGGCCGGGACGGGTAGGATGGGGGACGCATGACCCTTCCGCCCGCCCCGCCCCCCTCGCGCCGAACCCCGTCAGGGGCTGGATGATCGCGTGCCGACAGACCTGCCCAACCTGCTGACGCTGTCGCGCATCGCCGCCATCCCGCTGCTGGTGGTCTTTGCCGCCATCCGGGAACCCTGGGCGGACCTGGCGGCCTGCATCATCTTCTCCCTGGCCGCCATCACCGACTATTTCGACGGCAAGCTGGCGCGCAGCCGCAAGCAGATCAGCGATTTCGGCCGCATGCTGGACCCGATCGCGGACAAGCTGCTGGTGGGTGCGGCGCTGATGCTGCTGGCGGGCATGGGGCGGCTGACCGATTTCGGCCTGTTCCCGGCCATCGTCATCATGCTGCGGGAGATCCTGGTCAGCGGGCTCCGCGAATACCTGGCGGGGCTCTCCTTCGGCCTGCCGGTGACCAAGCTCGCGAAGTGGAAGACCGGCTTCCAGATGGGCGCGCTCGGCACCCTCCTGGCCGGCGATTCGGCGGCGCCGCTGGTCTGGCTCGGCTGGCTGCCCGTCTCCCTGATCGGGGAGCTCATGCTCTGGACCGCCGCGGTGCTGACGCTGCTGACGGGGTGGGACTACCTCCAGGCCGGGCTCCGCCACGTCACGCGCACCGAAGCCGCCCCACCGCGGGACGCCGGCGCGCAGCCTGCCCAGACGCCGTTGCGTTCGTGACGCTTGCCTCTTGAGGCTTGGCATGGTGCAGCGCATCTTCGCCCCGAACACCGCGATCACGGGAGCCGTCATGGCCGCCTCTTCGACCACCCTCCCCGCCGCCCCGCGTCGCGGGCGCCTGCCCTCCCCGGTGCTCGGCCTCGCCTTGCTGGCCACGGCCTGCTCGGGCGACCTGTCCTCCGTCGGCTCCAGCCTCTCCGCCGGCCTCGACAGCCTGTGGTCACCCTTCATGGGCCCGACCAATGTCGTCACCTCCGACAGCCTGACGGTGCAGCGCGTGCGCGGCGGCAACCCGGCGGTGGAGCCGCTGGTGCCGGAAGCCGGCAATGTCTGGCCGGCGGCGGAAGCGCCCCGCCCGACCCTGCTCGGCGGGCCGGATGAGGCGATGCGCAACATCCCGGCCTACAGCCCCTCCCTGATCGAGGGCGCGCCCGCCGCCGCCTCTCCCGTGCCGACGCCGGGCGAGCCGCGGCCGACGCGGCGCGGGTCCTCCACGCCGCCGGGCAGCCTCGGCGCGCCGGGTGATTTCGCCCGCAGCCCGGCCACGCCGGCGCCGCCCGGTTCCCTGAGCCCGCCGCCGCCCCGCGTCGAGGGCCGTGCGCTGACCAGCCCCTCGGGCATGCCCGCCACGGGCACGGCCGGCACCGGCCGCGTGCAGGGCTTCACCAGCCCGCAGGGCGGCGGCGCCGTGGTCCGCGACGGCAATGTCGAGACCTGGATCGGCCCGGATGGCCGCACCAGCACCCGCATCGTGCCGAACTGAGCCCCCCACGCAGGGACATGGTGGCGTATTGAAGGTCGTCTATTTCGCCTGGGTGCGGCAGCGGATCGGGCTGGCGGAGGAGGATGTCTCCCCCCCGGCCGAGGTGCGGGACGTGGCCGGGCTGGTCGCCTGGCTGGCGACGCGCGGGCCCGGCCATGCGCAGGCCTTCGCCGATCCGCGCCAAATCCGCGCCGCGGTGAACCAGGAATTCGCGCCGCCCGATGCGCCGGTGGCGCCGGGCGACGAGGTTGCCTTCTTCCCGCCCGTGACCGGCGGCTGACCATGGCGGTGATCACGCCGCGCGTCCTGGTGCAGGAGGACGGGTTCGACCTGGCGGCGGAGACGGCGCGGCTGCATGACGGCCGCATCGATGTCGGCGGCATCGCGAGTTTCGTCGGCGTCTGCCGCGGCGATGACGGGTTGTCCGCCCTGGTGCTGGAACACTACCCCGGCATGACGGAGCGCGCGCTGGGCAGGATCGCGGCGGAGGCCTGTGCCCGCTGGCCCCTGACCGGCTGCACCGTTATCCACCGCGTCGGCCGCATCCTGCCCGGGGAAGGCATCGTCCTGGTGCTGACGGCCTCCGCCCACCGCGCCGCGGCGCTCGAATCCTGCGCCTTCCTGATTGACTGGCTCAAGACCGGCGCCCCCTTCTGGAAGCGGGAGGAATTCGCCGGCGGCGATTCCCGCTGGGTGGAGGCCAAGGCCAGCGACGACGAGGCCTCCGCCCGCTGGATGGCGAAGACCTGATGCCGGCCCCGCCCGCCAGGGCCTGGCTGGCGGCATGCGCGATGCTCGCGGGGGCCCTGGCGCTGGTCTGGCCCGCCTTCCTCAACGGCTATCCGCTGGTTTTCAGCGATACCGGCGCCTTCCTGCACCAGACCGCGCCCCCACCCTCCGGCCCCCTGGTGATCTGGGACAAGCCGCATGTCTATGGCCCGCTGATCCAGCTGTTCCACCTGCATGTCACCCTGTGGGGACCGGTCCTGGCCCAGGGGCTGCTGCTGTCGCACCTGCTGTGGCTGGCGCAGCGGGCCCTGCGGGGGGAGGCGACGCCAGCCATCCACCTGCTGGCCTGCCTCGCCGCCGCGGCGGTGACCACGGCGCCCTTCACCATCGCGCTGCTGATGCCCGACCTCTTCGCCCCCGCCGTGCTGCTGGCCCTGCTGCTGCTGGGCTTCGCGCGGGACCGGCTGACGGGCGGGGAGGCGCTGTGGATGGGCCTGGTCGCCGCCACCGGGATCGCCGCCCACCTGTCCCACCTGCCGCTGGCGGCGGCCATCGTGGTGCTGGTGGCGATGCTGGCCCGCCGGGTCGCGCCGGCGTTGCGCGTGGCGGCGCCGGTGGCGGTGGCGGTGCTGGTACTCATCGGCAGCAATGCCTGGCTGCAGGGCCGTGCGGCGCTATCCCCGCACGGGGCCACCTTCGCGCTGGCGAGGCTGCAGGCGGATGGGCCGGCGGCCGCGGTGATCCGGGACCGCTGCCCGGATGCGGGCTGGTATCTCTGCGCCTTCGCGGACCGCCTGCCGATGGACAGCGACGCCTTCCTCTGGGAGGCCGACAGCCCCGTGAACCGCGCGCCGGACGGCACGCCCCGCTTCCTCGGCGGCGCCCTGCTCTCCGCCGAGGCCGCGGTGATCGTGGCGGAGACGCTGCGGACCCGCCCGCTGGAGGTCGCCGTCGCGATGATCGGCAACACGCTGCGGCAGTTCACCCTGGCCACGGCCGGGGACACGCTGGTGGACAGCCACCTGGCCGCCGCCGTCCGCCCCCGCATCGCGGAAGCCTTCCCGGTCCGGGAACTGGCCGCCTATGATTCCGGCCTGCAATCCCGCGGCCTGCTGCCCGCCGCGGCGGCGCCCTTCCTGTGGCCCGATGTGCCGGCGCTGCTGCTGGGCGCGGGCCTGGCGCTGCTGGCCTGGTGGCAGGCGGCGCGGGCGGGAGAGTTGCGGCGCCTCGGCCTGGTGGTCGGGGTGCTGGTCGGCGTCTCCGCCAATGCCTTCGCCACCGGCGCCCTGTCCAAGCCGCATCTCCGCTACGAGGCGCGGATCCTCTGGCTGATGCCGGTCATCGCGGGGCTGGCACTACTGCCGAGGCGCGCTTGATCGCGCTGGTCGCCGTGCTGGCCGGGGCCGCGATGCTGGCCTGGCCGGCGGGGCTGAACCACTACCCCCTCGTCTTCATCGACACCGTCTCCTACCTGCTGCACACGACGGCGCCGGAGGTGCCCTGGGACAAGACCCAGGCCTATGGCCCCTTCCTGCATGCCTTCCACTGGGAACGCTCCCTCTGGGGGCCGCTGATCGCGCAGGGAGTCATTGGGTCCCACCTGGTCTGGCTGGCGCAGCGGGCGGTGCGCGGGCGGGCGGGGCTGGGTTGGCACCTGGTGGTCTGCGCGGGGCTCGCGGGGCTGACCTCGGCGCCCTGGTTCCTGGCGACGCTGATGCCGGATGCCTTCACGGCGCTGGTGCCGCTGGCGCTGTTCCTGCTGGCCTTCGGCGGGCTGTCGCGGCGGGAGGCCTGGTGGGTGGGCGGCCTGGCCACGCTGTTCACCGCCGCCCACCTGTCGCACCTGCCAACGGTCGCGGCGGTGCTGGCGGTGGTGGTGGTGCTGGCCTGGCGGGTCGGGCCGGTGCTGCGGGCGCTGGCCCCGGCGGTGCTCGCGGTGCTGCTGCTGTGCCTGGCCAACCTCGCCGCCTTCGACCGCTTCACCCCATCGCCACACGGCGCCGCCTTCCTCCTGGCGCGGCTGCAGGCGGATGGGCCGGCCGCCGCCGTCATCCGGGACCGCTGCCCGGAAGCCGGCTGGCACCTCTGCGCCTTCGCGGACCGGCTGCCGATCGACAGCGACGAATTCCTCTGGGACCCCGGCAGCCCGCTGAACACGGAAGCCGATGGCACCCCCCGCCCCATGGGCGCGATGCGCGGCGCGCGGGAGGCGCAGGCCATCATCGCGGAGACGCTGGCCACCCACCCCGCCGAGGTCGCACACGCCGCCCTGCGCAATGCGATGGCGCAGCTCCTGAAGACCGCGGTGGGCGACACGCTGGTGGATGACCACCTGGCGCTGTCGGCCCGGCGCGCCATCGCCGGCTATTTCCCGCCGGAGGAACTGGCCGCCTTCGATGCCGGCGCACAGATGCGCGGCACCTTGCCGGCGCTGGCCGAGCCCTTCCTGCTGCCGCATTTGCCGGTGCTGGCGGGCGCGGCGCTGCTGGCGCCCTGGCTGCTGTGGCGCCGCCGGGGTTCGCCCGCCGCGGCGCTGCTGGCAATCGCGCTGGTCGCGCTGCTGGCCAATGCGGCGGCGACCGGCGCGCTGTCCAAGCCGCATCACCGCTACCAGGCCCGCATCGCCTGGCTGCTGCCGCTGGCTGTCGGCCTGGCCCTGCTGCCGCGCCCCCGCTTGCTACCGGCAGGCCGCGACCAGCGCGGATAGGTCATCGAGGAACAACCCGCGCAGCCGCACCGGATGCCCCGCGATCTCCCCCGCCTCCACCGCGCCGGTCCGGGCGCCGAGGCGCGTGTAGAAGCGGATGGCGCCCTCATTGCCCTCGATCACGCGCAGCGCGCCGTGCCGGGCGCCGGCGGCCAGCGCCTGCTGCATCGCCGCGCCCAGCAGCCGCCAGCCCAGCCCGCCGCCCCGCCCGCCGGGGGCGATGTGCAGGCTGTCGAGATAGGCTTCCGCGCCCCGCAGCCAGACCGCGGCCAGGCCCTGCAGGGCACCGGCATCCTCCGCCACCAGGATGATGCCGGGCGGCGCGGCCAGCAGGTCCCGCCATTCCGGCAGCATCCGGTCGCGCGTGCCGGCCAGCACCTCCGCCGGCAGCAGCGCGGCATAGGCGTCCTGCCAGGATGCGGCGACCAGCGCCGCAATCGCCTCGGCATCGCCCGGGCCGGCGCCGCGCAGCATCAAGGGCGGGGGATTACCGGCACGCGATCAGCGGAGCTGCGGCGACAGGGCGCAGGCGGTGATCAGCGTGCTGATGCTGGGCCAGTACATCCGGCGGTCGACGACGGTCTGCCCGAAGGTCTGGCGGGTGACCGGCGCCTCCACCTCCGCCCCCAGGGACAGGTAGAAGCGCAGCGCCCCCTGGTTGGCGGCGACCACCCAGAGGTCCGCCGAAACGGCACCCTGGTCCTGCAACCGCTGGGCGGCGAAGCCCAGCAGCGCCCGCCCGATGCCCGCATTCCGCATGCCGGGACGGACATGCAGGTTGTCCACATGGCAGTTCACGCCGTCCCGCCAGGCCGCGACGAAGCCGGCGAGGTGCCGCCCCGCCATGGCCACCACCACGGCACCGGGCCGGCGCCGGCCGACCAGCGTCGCCTGCCAATGGGCACTCAGCGCCGCCTCGATCCCCGTGGCGAGGAAGTCGGCCGACAGCACGCCCCGATAGGCATCACGCCAGGACGCGATGTGGAGTTCCGCGATCACCGGAGCGTCGCTGCCGCGCGCACTCCTCAACCTCAACGCCATTCCGGCCAGTCCCTTCACTACTGCCGGCGGCTCTCTTGCCGGTGATGCGCCTAGACGCGCCGTCCCGCGCGCAGCGGGACGACCTCACGAATTCGTCATAATAGTTACCGAAATTCGTCCGGATGTGAAGGGTGCTATGCATTCTGACACGCGGCGTTCTGCGCCTGCCGCAACCCTGCCGTGCATTCCGACGGCGGGAAGGTGCGGCCGGCCTCGCCGCGCGGCATCGCTACTCCCCGCGCCTGCCTTGTCCTATATCCTCGGCCGAACGCCGAACGACGGAATCGGGGCCCCGGCATGGCCGGGCGCCACGGGCCGGAGCGTATCGCCGAGGGGACGCAGACCAACGATGCCGCTGGATCCCGAGATCACCGCGCGCGGCCTGGCGGAGGGAAACCCGGGCGCCGGTGCCCCGGCCCCCGCCGGGCGCAACCTGCTCTTCCTGCGGGAGGAGGAGCTGCGCCTGGCGCAGGACCTGCTGTTCTTCGGCTACCGCGACTTCACCGCCGGCGCGGATGCCATCCTGGCCGGGCTCGACATGGGGCGCGCCCATCACCGCGTGCTGCATTTCGTCGGCCGGCGCCCCGGCATCACGGTGGGGGACCTGCTCGGCATCCTCGGCATCACCAAGCAGTCGCTCGGCCGGGTGCTGACGCCGCTGGTGGAGGATGGCTTCGTGACCCAGAGCCCCGGCCGCAGCGACCGGCGCCAGCGGCTGCTGTCGCTGACCGAGAAAGGCGCGGCGCTGGAACGGCAGTTGTTCGAGCGGCAGCGGGACACGGTGATGCGCGCCTACCGGGAAGCCGGGCCGCAGGCGGTGGAAGGCTTCCGCCGCGTCATGCGCGGGCTGATGGGGCCGGATGCGCGCGCGGCGCTCGAACGGCTGGAGTCCGACCCCCAGCGATGAGCGCCACCGCCGACGCCCCCCATCTCCTCGTCGTCGATGACGATGCGCGGCTGCGGGCCCTGCTGCAGCGCTTCCTGGCGGAGCAGGGCTTCCGCGTCACCGCCGCCGCCGATGCCGCCGCCGCCCGCCGCGCGCTCGCCGCCGTCAGCTTCGACCTGATGGTGCTGGACGTGATGATGCCGGGGGAGAGCGGGCTGGAGCTGACGGAAAGCCTGCGCCGCGACGGGCCGGAAGTGCCGATCCTGATGCTGACCGCCCGCGGCGCGCCGGATGACCGGGTGGCGGGCTTCGAGACCGGTGTGGACGACTACCTCGCCAAACCCTTCGACCCGCGCGAGTTGGCGCTGCGCATCCGCACCATCCTGCGTCGCGCCGCGCCGCCCCCGCCGCCCGCCGATACCAGCGCCGCCCCCGTGCAGATCGGCAGCCGCTGGTTCGACCCGCAGCGCGCCGAACTCCGCGGCCCCGAAGGCGTGGTCCGGCTGACGGGGGGCGAACAATCCCTTCTGCTCGCCCTCGCCCAGCGCCCGAACGAGGTGCTGAGCCGGGAGGAGATCGCGACCGCCCTCGGCACGCCGGAGGCCGGGGAACGTGCGATCGACGTGCAGGTGACGCGACTGCGTCGCAAGATCGAACCCGACCCGCGGGAGCCCCGCTTCGTGCAGACCGTGCGCCACCGCGGCTACGTGCTGCGGCCGGGGGCCTGACCGCATGCCTGGCACCCGGCCGGACGCCCTGATCGCCCGTGGCTTCCGGGCGCTGGTGCCGCGCGGGCTGCTGGGACGGTCGCTCCTCATCATCCTGCTGCCGCTGCTGATCCTGCAGGGCGTCGCGCTGCAGCTGTTCTATGGCGGGCACCTCGACGTCATCTCCCGCCGCCTCGCCAGCGGCGTGGCCGGCGAGATCGGCATGGTGATCGAGCAGATGCAGCGCCATCCCGAACCCGAGGAACGCGCCTGGCTGTTCCGGGAAAGCGCCTGGCGGCTCGACCTCGGCATGGCGTTCGAGGCGGGGGCAAATCTCGGCCGCACGCCGGACCGCGGCGCCTCCCTTCCCCTGCTGCCGCTGGAGGAGGACCTGGCCCATGCGATGGCGGAGCGCGTCCGCCGGCCCTTCGACGCGGACTGGCAGTCCGACCGCCGCAGCGTGATCATCCGCATCCAGCTGCCCGACGGCGTCCTGCATGTGGAGGCGCCGCGCAAGCGGCTCTTCACCGGCACGCTCTACCTGTTCTTCATCTGGCTGGTCGGCTCCTCCCTGCTGCTGTTCGGCGTCGCCGCGCTGTTCATGAAGAACCAGGTGCGGGCCATCCGGCGGCTCGCCGGCGCGGCGGAGGCCTTCGGGCTCGGCCGCGACATCGGCCCCATGAAGCCGGAGGGCGCGGCGGAGGTCCGCCAGGCCGCGGCCGCCTTCAACCGCATGCAGGAACGCATCCGCCGCTTCGTGGGCCAGCGCACGGACATGCTGGCCGGCATCAGCCACGACCTGCGCACGCCGCTGACGCGCATGCGCCTCGGCCTCGCCGTCCTGCCGCGGACGGAGGAGGAGGAGGAGGACATCGCCGCGCTGACGGAAGACGTGGAGGAGATGGAGCGCATGGTCGCCTCCTACCTCGCCTTCGCGCGCGGCGAGGGGCAGGAGCAGGCCCGCCCCACCGACCTGGTCGGCATCGTCCGCGACGTGGCGCAGAAGGCGCGGCGGGACGGGGCGGAGGTGGCGGTGGAGGCGCCGGGCGAGCTCGTCGTGCCCCTGCGGCCGGATGCGCTGCGCCGCTGCCTCGCCAACCTGCTCGACAATGCGCGCAAGCATGCGCGGCGCATCGCCGTCGGCGTTGCCGCGCTGCCGCGGGCGGAGGCAGGGGGCTGGGCGCAGGTGATCGTGGACGATGACGGGCCCGGCATCCCGGAACCCCAGCGGGAGGAAGCCTTTCGTCCGTTTGCGACCCTGTCAGCCGGCGGCACGGGGCTCGGCCTCGCCATCGCGCGGGACATCGCGCGCGCCCATGGGGGCGACATCGTGCTGGAGGACAGCCCTCTCGGCGGGCTGCGCGCGCGGGTCCGGCTGCCGGTCTGACCTTCACCCCCGCGTCCGCAGCGCCTCCACGAGCAGGCTGAAGGCAGGCGTCGGCTGGCGGCGGCTGGGGTAGTACAGGTGGTAGCCCGGGAAGGGCGGGCACCAATCCTCCAGCACCCGTACCAGGCGCCCGGCTTGGACATCCGCCGCCACCACATCCTCGAAGGTGCAGGCCAGGCCGAGGCCTGCCAGCGCCGCGCGGCGCAGCGGCGCGCCGCTGTTGACGACCAGCGGGCCCGCCACCTGCACGCGGATCGGCCTTCCCTCCTTCTCGAACTCCCAGGCATAGAGGGCGCCGAAGGTCGGCAGGCGGATGTTCACGCAGGCATGGGCCGCGAGGTCCTGCGGCAGGAGCGGCCGCGGGCGCGTGGCGAAATAGGCCGGGGAGCCGACCACGGCGAGGCGTAGCGGCGGCCCGATGCGCACCGCCACCATGTCCCGGTCCACCAGCTCCCCCAACCTGATGCCGGCGTCGTAGCGCCCGGCGACCAGGTCGGTCAGCGCGTCGTCGAGATGCACCTCCACCGTGATGGCGGGATGGGCGGGCAGCAGCGCCTCCAGCGCCGGCCACAGCACCGTCTCCGCCGCATGCGCCGCCGTCGTGATCCGGATGGTGCCGGAGGGACGGTCCCGCAATTCGCCAAGCGCGGCGAGCGTCGCCCCGATCTCCTCCAAAGCGGGGCCGAGGGTGCGCAGCAGCCGCTCCCCCGCCTCGGTCGGCGCGACGCTGCGGGTGGTGCGGGCCAGCAGCCGCAGGCCGATCCGCGCCTCCAGCCCCCGGATGGTCTGGCTGAGGGCGGAGGGTGAGACGCCAAGCTGCGCCGCCGCGCGGGTGAAGCTGCGCGCCGTGGCGACGGCGGCAAAGGCGTGCAGGTCGTTCAGGTTGGTGCCAGGGATCATGGCGTGATCATGAAGTTCCGCTTCACGGTTCATACGGACAATACGCCCTAATCACGTTGCGCGCCCAGCGCCATGTCGCAGCGCAGCATTCCAGGGATTGGCACCATGGACCTGATGATCAACGGCACGACCCGCCGCGTGGAGGCCGAGGCCGACACGCCCCTGCTCTGGGTCCTGCGGGACGAACTCGGCATGACGGGCACGAAGTATGGTTGCGGCGTCGCGCAATGCGGGGCCTGCACGGTGCTGGTTGATGGCCAGGCCACGCGATCCTGCGTGACGCCGGTGGACAGCGTCGCCGGCCTGCCGATCACGACCATCGAGGCGATCGAGGCCGATCCGGTCGGCCGCAAGGTCGTGGAGGCCTGGGTCGGCATCCAGGTGCCGCAATGCGGCTATTGCCAGTCCGGCCAGGTCATGGCCGCGACCGCCCTGCTGAAGCACACGCCCCAGCCGAGCGAGGACGACATCGCCTCCGCCATGACCAATCTCTGCCGCTGCGGGACCTACAATGCGATCGCCGCCGCCGTGCGGCAGGCCGCCCAGGGCTGAGGGAAGCACGACCATGGATGGCATGACCCCGATGGGCCGCCTGCCCGCTCCCCGCCTTCCCGCGGATGGCCGCCCGGCCAACCTCTCCCGCCGCGGGCTGCTGGGCGCCGCCGGCGCGCTGGTGCTGGCGGCGTCCCTGCCGCGCGGCGCCGCCCGCGCCCAGGCGGCCGCGCCCGCCATCACCCCCGGCACCCGCGTGCCCGCCTTCCTCGAGATCCGCGCCGACGGCTCCGTGCTGCTGAAGAGCCCCTTCGTGGAAGGCGGCCAGGGGGTCGCGACGGCCTTGGCCCAGATCGTGGGCGAGGAGCTGGACATCGACCCCGCCCGCTTCACCGTCGAATGCGCGCCGCCCGGCCCGGACTACGCGATGATCGACGGGATGCGCTTCACCGGCGGCAGCTTCTCCGTCCGCTCCAGCTACGACGCCATGCGCCGGCTGGGGGCCGCGGCGCGGCTGATGCTGGTGCAGGCGGCCGCCGCGCGGCTCGGCGTGGCGGCTGACAGCCTGGCCACCCGGCCCGGCCAGGTCGTGCATGCCGCCTCCGGCCGCGTGCTGGACTATGGCGCGCTGGCCCAAGCCGCCGCCGCCCTGCCCGTGCCGGCGGAGGCGCCGCTCCGCGCCCGCGGGGATTTCCGCTGGATCGGCAAGCCCGTGGCGCGCCTGGACATGCGGGAGAAGTCCACGGGCAAGGCCACCTACGCCATCGACCTGACGGCGGAGGGCATGCTCCAGGCCGCGGTGCAGCACGCGCCGCGGCTCGGCGCCGAACCCGGCACCATCGCCAACGAGGCCGCGGTGCGCGCCATGCCGGGCGTGCATTCGATCCACCGCCTGCCGGGCGCCGTCGCCGTGGTGGCGGACCGCTGGTGGCGCGCCCGCCGCGCGGTGGAGGCGCTGGACGTCACCTGGACCGAGGCCGCGCCCGGCGCCCCCTTCGCGATGCCGGCCGATTTCTCCTCCGCCGGCCGTCGCGCCGCCCTCGCCGCCGCCACGGCCTCTCCCCTCCCGGCCGAGAAGGAGGGTGACGCGGAAGCCGCGCTGCGCGGCGCCGCCCGCGTGGTGGAGGCGACCTATGACGCGCCCTACCTCGCCCATGGGCAGTTGGAGCCGCCCTCCGCCCTGGCCCGCTTCAACGCCGACGGCACGCTCGACCTCTGGCTGCCGAACCAGGCGCCGGAGATGTTCCAGGCCGCCGCCGCCGCCACGGCGGGGATCGAGCCGGCGCAGGTCAGGATCCATTCGCCGATGCTGGGCGGCTTCTTCGGGCGCCACTTCCTCTACGCCGGCGCCAGCCCCTTCCCGCAGGCGATCCTGCTGGCCAAGGGCACCGGCCGCCCGGTGAAGGTGATCTGGAGCCGGGAGGAGGAGTTCCTGCGCGACGGAGTGCGCCCGATGGGCCTGGCCCGCTTCCGCGCGGGGCTGGACGCACAGGGCCTGCCCGTGGCGCTGGTGGCGGAAGCCGTGGGGGAAGGGCCCATCGGCCGCTGGTTCGGCGCGCCCCCCGGCGCGGCCGACCCCTCCGCCGTGGAGGGCATCGCCGGCAAGCCCTACGGCATCCCGAACCGCGAGGTGGTGCAGGTGCCGCTGGCCGACCCGGCCATGATCGCCTTCTGGCGTTCCGTCGGCCATTCCAAGAACGACTTCTTCTACGAGAGCTTCCTGGACGAGGTCGCGGAGGCCGGCGGGCAGGATCCCTTCGCGCTGCGGCTCCGCCTGCTGGCCAACGCCCCGCGCCATCGCGCGCTGCTCGAAGCGGTCGGAGAGCTATCGGGCGGCTGGCGGCGCGGGCCCTTCACCGCGGCGGATGGCACCCGCCGCGCCCGCGGCGTCGCCATGGCCTCCCCCTTCGGGAGCGAGGTCGCGACCATCGCCGAGGCCTCGATCCGCGAGGGGGAGGTGGTGGTGCATGATGTCTGGGTGGCGATCGACCCCGGCAGCATCGTCAACCCCGCCATCATCGAGGCGCAGGTGAATTCCGCCGTGGCCCTCGGCCTCTCCTCCGCCCTGCTGGAGGAGGTGGTCTACGAGAACGGCATGCCGCAGGCCCGCAACTTCGACGGCTACCCCATCCTGCCGCCGGGCCGGATGCCGAAGGTGCATGTGCGGATCGTCGAAAGCGGTGCGCCGATGGGGGGCATCGGGGAGCCGGGGCTGCCCGGCGTGCCGCCGGCCGTGGCCAATGCGGTGGCGGCGCTCACGGGACAGCGGGTGCGCAGCCTGCCCTTCGCGAAGACGCGGCTTGGGGCGGCCTGAAAACGACTCCGGGGAAGGCGCTGCCTTCCCCGGACCCCTACCGCCCCAAGCGGAACCAGGGGCGTGACGCCCCTGGACCTGTCGTTACTTGCCAGCGCCCTTGGCGACGAGGCTCTTCACCTCGTCCATCGCCTCGGCGAAGCGCTTGTTCAGCAGGCCGAGCGCCTCGGCATTGCTGTTCTGGATGAGGTCGGCGACCTCCTTCATGTTCGCCACCGCCTTCTCATAGGCGGCCTTGAGCATCTCGGCCTGCTTGGCGGCGCGGGCCTGCGGGCTCTCGTTGCCGGCCATGGCGCGCATCGCGTCCGTCATCTCGGCCATGGAGGACTGCATGATCTCCATGTGGCGGCGGGCGACGGCCTGCGCGCCTTCCAGCGCCACGCGGTTGGCGGCGGACAGCGCCTCCAGGTTACGGCGCTGGGCCTGGGCCAGGCCTTCCAGGTCCGGCATCGCCGGCAGGCGGAACTCCGCCAGCATCTTCATCATCTCGTCGGGCTTCATGCCAAAGCGATCGGACATGGGACGCGCTCCTCACTGTGGTTCGATGGGCGGCTCTATAGTCCACACGCCGCGCGTGTAACAGCGTTTTTTGTGCAGTGCACAAAAATGGCTGGGCAGGTCAGGTGAAGCTGTCCGGGGAAGTCGGATCGGCGGGTGGCGGGGCCATGTCGCCGGCGTCCAGGTTCAGGCTGCGCGCCGTCTGCTCCGCCCGGTCCAGCGCCTTGTCGAGCGCGGCCATGGTCGCGGCCATGTCGGTCGTCTCGTCCTTCGACCAGGCGCGGATGGTGGCGAACCAGACGCCGGTGAGGCCCGCGGCACGGAGGTTGCCCTGCAGCCCGGTCGAATCCAGTTCCGCCGCATCCAGGAAGCGCTGCATGGTCCGGTGCAGCACGGGACCCATGGCGACGGCCAGCACGGGGTCCGTCCACATGTCCTGCGCCAGGCGCAGCATGCCGGCGCGGTGCGGGACCAGCGCGTCGATGCCGCGCATCACCACGTCGAACAGCCGGTCGCGCGGCGTGCCGCCCTGGCCGGGCACCGTGCCGGTGGCCACGCTGTCCGCCACCGTGTCCGCATGCAGGCGCAACAGGTCGAGGCGCGACGGGAAGCGCCGCGCCAGCTCCCCGGCGCGGAGGCCGGAGGCGGCGGCCAGGCGGCCAAGGGTGACGCCCCGCCAGCCGTGATCCGCGATCACGGCGAAGAGGCCATCGAGGAGACGGGAATCAGAGGTGCCGGGCATGTCCATGCCCCTGATGGTGGGGGCGCCGGGCGCCCGCGCCAATGGGAATCTAGCCCGCGAGTTCGCGTGAGCGCGCCGTCGCCGCGGCAATGGCGCGGGAGATGTGGTCGGGCCAGGCCGCCTGCTCCATCAGCACCGCCAGCGCGCGCTCCGTCGTACCCTTGGGGCTGGTGACGTTCTTCCGGAGCTGCGCCGTATCCTCCGTGCTCGCCGCCAGCAGCGCGCCCGATCCCGCGACGGTGCTGCGGGCCATGCGGCGGGCGAGGTCGGCCGGGATGCCCTGCTCCACCGCCGCGCGCTCCAGCAACTCCGCCAGCAGGAAGACATAGGCCGGGCCGCCGCCGGACACCGCCGTGACGGGGTCGAGCAGCCCTTCCTCCTCCACCCAGGCGATCTCCCCGGTCGCGCCGAGCAGCGTGTCGGCCAGCGCGCGCTGGGCCGCGGAGACGGCGGGCGCGGCATAGGCGACGGTGAAGCCCTGCCGCACCGCGGCCGGCGTGTTCGGCATGGCGCGCACCACCGCGGCGCCCTCGCCCAGCAGCCCCTGCATGAAGGCCACCGTCTTGCCCGCCATGATGGAGACGAAGACGGCCGATCCCGCGAAGCGCGCATGCAGCGGCAGCGTCGCCGGCGCCTCCTGCGGCTTGGTCGCCAGGATCACCGCGGCGGGGGCGAAGCCGTCCGGGATCTCGGCCGCGTCGCGCAGCAGGGTGGCGCCCGGGAAGGGGCCTGTGGCGAAGGGATCGACGATGATCGTCTTCCCGAGGCCGCGTTCCCGCCAGCCGGCCAGCATGGCGCCGCCCATCTTGCCGCAGCCGATCAGGAGAAGGGGGGGAAGGGTCTCGGTCATGGGGTGATTTGTCCCCTGCCCCGCCCCCGCCCGCAAGACGGGGCCTAGGCTTCCCCGACGCAGTCCAGCATGGCGGCCTGCAGCGCATCCGCCGGCGCCTTGCCGCCCCAGAGGACGAACTGGAAGGCCGGGAAGAAGCGCTCGCATTCCGTGATGGCGATGTCGACCATGTCCTCCAGGCTCTCCGCGGAGGCGCCGGGGGCGCCGCGGAGCAGCACGGAATGGCGGAAGACCGGCACGCCATCGTCGCTGTCGATGCCGAAATGGCCGATCCACAGCTTCTCATTGGCCAGGGCCAGCAATTCGAACAGCTTCTCCCGCTTCCCGGCCGGCACCTTCATGTCGAAGGTGCAGGAGAAGTGCATGGCGCTGATCTCATGCGACCAGGAGAAGTACAGGCCGTAGTCGCACCATTTGCCGGGGGCCTCGGCGGCCATCTCGCTGTCGGAACGGCGGTCGAAGGCCCATTCATTGGCCGCGACGATCTGTTCCAGGACATCGAGGGGGTTCGCAGCCCGGTCGCGTTCCTCGTAACCGAGATAGGCGGACATCGCGGCACCTCCTTCGCCCGATCGGGAAGCCCGACCCCCAAGGTGTAGGGGGTCAGACACCCCGAATCGCCACAAGGGGTAGACTACGCAACCGCAAAACGCGCCTGCAAGCGTCGGTTCCGCGTGGCGGGGCAAAGAGTTGTGGACGAATCCGGGCATGGCGTCGGAGCCACGGCCCGGAAGCCATCCATCAATCGCCGCTCGGCGTGCCGACGGGGTCGCTTTCCGGCGGGTGGTGCCGCGCGATCCGCGCCTCGACATCCACCAGCCGGGCTTCGAGCGCGACCAGACGGGCCTCCAGCGTCTCCGCCTGTTCCCGGGCCCGGCGGGCCACTTCCAGGGCGGCGTCCAGGTCTTCGCGCTTCACCAGGTCCAGGCGCTGCACCATGGCGTCCAGCTGGGCGCGGCCCATCGCCTCCGCCTCCTGCCGCGCGCCGGCCAGCACGCTGAAGGCGCCGCCGGCCATGCCGGCCAGGTCGTCGAACAGCCCCCGCTTGCCGCCACCCGGCCCGCTGCCACCCCCGCCGGCAGCCCCACCGGCTGAACCCGTTCCGCTGCTCATCACGACACTCCCAACCGGTGAAACCGCCACTGTCCCGCCCGCGTCATCGCGGCCTATACGCACCCCGAAGCCGCAGCCTATACCGGCCGGCGCGCGCGGCCCATGCCGCGCCAGGGCCCATGGATCAAGCCGGAAGGCAAGGGGACAACCGCCGATGTATCTGGTCACGGGCGGCGCCGGTTTCATCGGCTCCAACCTCGTCGCCGCCCTCTGTGACCGCGGCGAGGAAGTGATGGTGGTGGACCGCCTCCGCGCCGGCGATCCGGGGCGGGAGAAGTGGCGCAACATCGCCAAGCACCCCATCGCCGGCATCCTGCCGCCGGAGGAGCTGGAGGATTTCTGGTCCGAGGACCCGGATGTCGAGGCCGTTCTCCACATGGGCGCGATCAGCGCCACGACGGCGACCGATGGCGACCTGGTCGCCGCCACCAACTTCACCCTGCCGCTCTGGCTCTGGGCCGTCTGCGCGGAACGCGGCGTGCCGCTGATCTACGCCTCCTCCGCCGCCACCTATGGCGACGGGGCGCAGGGCTTCGCGGATGACGACGCGCAGGCCGCGCTTTCCGCGCTGCGGCCGCTCAACCTCTATGGCTGGTCTAAGCTCGCCTTCGACCGGCGGGTGGCGGACATGCTGGACCGCGGCGTGCCGGCGCCGCCGCAATGGGCGGGGCTGCGCTTCTTCAACGTCTATGGCCCGAACGAGTACCACAAGGGCCGCATGGCGAGCGTCGTCTTCCACAAGTTCCACGAGGCCCGCGGCGGCGCCCCCGCCAGGCTGTTCCGGTCCGACCGCCCCGGCGTCGCGGATGGGGAGCAGAGGCGCGACTTCGTCCATGTGGATGACTGCGTCGCCGCCATGCTCTGGCTGCTGGACAACCCGCAGGTGAGCGGCCTGTTCAACGTGGGCTCCGGCCAGGCGCGCAGCTTCCTCGACCTGGTCCGCGCCATGTTCGCGGGGATGGGGGAGGCTGAGCGCATCGAGTTCATCGACATGCCCGCCGACCTCCGCGGCAAGTACCAGTATTTCACGGAGGCCCCGATGGGGAAGCTGCGCGCGGCGGGCTTCGACCGCGCCCCGACGACGCTGGAGGATGGCGTGGGCCGCTACGTCCGCGATTTCCTCATGCAACCCGATCCGCATCGCTGACCGCCGCATGATGTTCGCGATCCCCTTCCCGATGATCGACCCCGTGCTGGTCGAGATCGGGCCCTTCGCGCTGCGCTGGTACGCGCTGGCCTATATCGCCGGCATCGTGCTGGGCTGGATGCTGGCGCGGCGCATGGTGGCGCTGGCGCCCCGCGTCGCCAGCCAGGAACAGGTGGATGATTTCGTCACCTGGGCGACGCTCGGCGTCATCCTGGGCGGGCGGCTGGGCTACGTGCTGTTCTACCGCCCCGGCTACTACCTGACCGCGCCGCATGAGGCGCTGTATGTCTGGCAGGGCGGCATGTCCTTCCATGGCGGCATGCTGGGCGTGATCGTCGCCGCGATCTGGTTCTGCCGCCGCCAG
This sequence comes from Acetobacteraceae bacterium, assembly GCA_027482245.1. Classification (GTDB taxonomy): domain Bacteria; phylum Pseudomonadota; class Alphaproteobacteria; order Acetobacterales; family Acetobacteraceae; genus Falsiroseomonas. The sequence goes on from JAIXWG010000045.1 coordinate 35,406, forward strand.
GGCCTGGCGCCGCTGGCCTTCGGCGACCGCATCGCCCCGGTGGTGCCGATCGGCCTGTTCTTCGGCCGCATCGCCAACTTCATCAATGGCGAGCTCTGGGGCCGCACCACTGACGTGCCCTGGGCCATGGTCTTCCCGACCGGCGGGCCCGATCCCCGCCACCCGAGCCAGCTCTACCAGGCGGCCATGGAGGGCGTTGTCCTCTTCATCCTGCTCCAGGCGCTGGTGCGCGTGCCCGCGCTGCGGGACCGGCCCGGCTTCCTGACCGGCACCTTCATCGCAGGCTATGGCGTGGCGCGCTTCATCGGGGAGTTCTTCCGCCAGCCCGACGCGCATCTCGGCTTCCTCTTCGCCGGCGCCACCATGGGGCAGCTGCTGTCGGTGCCGATGATCGCCGTGGGCCTGGTCCTGATCCTGCGGTCGCGCCGGGTCGCCTCCGCCTGATGGAGCGGCTCGACCGCTTCATGGCCCGCGCGGTCGCGGCCTACTACGCCCGGCCCACGACCCCCTTCGGGCGAGGCGGCGACTTCACCACGGCGCCCGAGATCAGCCAGGCCTTCGGGGAGGTCCTGGGCGCCTGGGCCGCCGTGGTGTGGGAGAGGATGGGCTGTCCCGATCCCGTGCTGCTGGTGGAATGCGGCCCCGGCCGCGGCACGCTGACGGCCGATGCGCTGCGCGCGGCCGGTGACGTGGCCCCGGCCTTCCGCGCCGCGATCCGCCTGCACCTGCTGGAAACCTCCCCGGCGCTGCGGGAGGCGCAGCGCCGCGCGCTGGGCGATGCCGTCGCCGCGTGGCACGACGACCTCTCCACCCTGCCCGCCGGCCCGATGCTGCTGCTGGCCAATGAATTCCTGGACGCCTTGCCGATCCGGCAATTCGTCCGCCGGGGCGATGGCTGGGCGGAGCGTCATGTGGCCGACGGCGTCTTCGTCGAACAGCCCACCGATCAGCCCCCCGCCTGGCCCGGCCCGGCGCCGGAAGGCGCGGTGCGGGAGGTCTGCGAACCGGCGCTTGCCATCATCCGAACGCTGGCGGGCCGCCTCGCCACCCAGGGCGGCGCGGCGCTGTTCATCGACTACGGGCCGGCCGAATCCTGCCTCGGCGAGAGCCTGCAGGCCGTCTCCGCCCAGCGCGGCGGCATCGATCCCCTGGCCGATCCCGGCACGGTGGACCTCACCGCCCATGTGGATTTCGCGGCACTCGCCGCCATCGCCCGCCAGGCCGGCGCCGCCGCTGGGGGCCCGCTGCCGCAGGGCCTGTTCCTGCAGCGCCTCGGCCTCATGACCCGCGCCGCCATGCTGGCCCAGGCCCGGCCGCGGCTGGCGGGCGACATCCTGAGTGGCGCGGAACGCCTGGTGGCGGCGGAGGGGATGGGCCGCCTGTTCAAGGCCCTGGCCCTCTGCGACCCTGCCCTGGAACCCCTGCCCGGATTCGAGACGCCATGAACCCCGGCTTCCTGACCGGCGCGCTGCCCCTGCCGCACGCCTTCTTCACCCGGCAGGGCGGCGTCTCCTCCGGCGCCTTCGCCTCGCTGAACTGCTCCCTCTCCTCCCCGGACGACCCGGATGCCGTGCGCCGCAACCGCGCCGCCGCCGCCGCGGTGCTGGGGGGCGGGCCCGGTGACCTGCTCGGCCTCTACCAGGTCCATGGCGTGGCGGTGGCGGATGGGCGCACGCCGTGGGACGACGCCAGCCGCCCCCGCGCCGACGCCGTCGTGACCGACCGGCCCGGCCAGATGCTGTCCGTCGTCACCGCGGATTGCGCGCCGGTCCTCTTCGCCGATGCGGAGGCCGGCGTGATCGGCGCCGCCCATGCGGGCTGGCGCGGCGCCGTGGCGGGCGTGCTGGAAGCGACGATCGAGGCGATGGAAGCGCTCGGCGCCCGCCGCGCCCGCATCGCCGCCGTGGTCGGCCCCTGCATCGGCCAGGCCAGCTACGAGGTCGGCCCCGACCTGCGGGATGAGGTCCTGGCCCGTGACGCCGCCGATGCCCGCTTCTTCGCGGCAGGCCAGCGGGAGGATCGCTGGCAGTTCGATCTGGCGGGCTATTGCGTCGCCCGCCTGTCCGCCGCCGGGGCGGGCCAGGCCCGGGCCCTGATGGTGGACACGCTGGCGGAGGAGGATCGCTTCTTCAGCCATCGCCGCCGGACGCTGGCTGGCGGCGGGCCGATCGGCCACCAACTCTCCGCCATCGCGCTTCCCGGGTGATCGCATGCCCTACGTCGTCATGTTCATGGTGCTGATGATGCTGACCCTGCTGGTTTCCTGTGTCATCGCGTAGCGCCCCCGCCAGGCGGGCCCTGCTGGCCGCGCTGGCGCCCCTGGCGCTGGCCGCCTGCGGCGACCTGCCGCAGCCCTTCCGCGGCCGCCCCGGCCAGGTGGCACGGCAGTTGCGCCGGCCGCCGGGCTACCGCGTGGCCGTCCCCGCCTCCTCCCAGACCATGCTGACGGACGCGGATGCCGGCGCCTTCGCCCGCGCCATGGCGGAGGCCCTGGTGGCGCAGGAAGTCCCCGCCGTGGCGGCGGACCCGCTGCCGCTGGACTGGCAGCTGATCGTGGGCGTGGAGCGCGATGGGCAGCTGGTCACGCCGCGCTTCGCCCTGACCAACGGGGATGGCGTGGCGCTCGGCATGCTGGTCGGCCGCCCCGTCCCGGCGCGGGAATGGGCGGAAGGCAGCGCGCCGCTCTTCGCCCGCGTGGCCGCGGAAGCCGCGCCGCGCCTGGCCGACCTGCTGGCGCGGATCGAGGCGCAGGCCCGCACGGGCGATGAACGCGCGGCCGGGTCCGGCGCGCCGGTGATGCGCCTGCTGCCCGTGCGCGGCGCCCCAGGCGACGGCAACCGCAGCCTGACCGCGAAGATGAAGGACAGCCTGGCCGCGCTGGGCTTCCAGGTGCAGGACCAGGCGGAGGGCGCGGATTTCGCCGTCTCCGGCGAGGTGACGATGAGCCCGGCCGGGCGCGGCCTGCAGCGCGTGGAGATCGTCTGGACTGTCTCCCGCCGGGATGGACAGGACCTCGGCCGCGTGGCGCAGCTGAACGAGGTGCCGTCCGGCACGCTGAACGGGCTGTGGGGCGACGTCGCCTTCGTGGTGGCGGAGGAAGCGGCAGGCGGCGTGCGGGACGTGGTGTTCAACGCCGGCGGCATCGGCGCCCGCCCCGCCGCCGCCGCCGCCCCGGCGGCGGAGCCCGCCGTCGCCAGCCCACCCCCCGCGACCACGCCGGCGCGGGCGGCCCGCCCCCGGCGGTAGGGCTCCCATGCGTGGGCGGCATCCGCCCGCGATGGACACCCAACCGTCACGTTGCTACCAACCCGCCGTCGCGGCGGTGTGTGTTCCGGCGCGGCACCCTCCCTTGCCCCCGGGGTTCGTGTCGCATGAAGATCATCGCCTGCAACAGCAACCGCCCCCTGGCCGAGGCGGTGGCGTCGGCGCTCGGAATGCCGCTCACCCAGGCATCGGTGCGACGCTTCGCCGACATGGAGATCTTCTGCGAGATCCATGAGAATGTCCGCGGCGAGGATGTCTTCGTGGTGCAGTCCACGAGCTACCCGGCCAATGACAACCTGATGGAACTGCTGATCATGCTGGACGCGCTGAAGCGCGGCAGCGCGCGGCGCATCACGGCGGTCATCCCCTATTTCGGCTATGCGCGGCAGGACCGGAAATCGGGCCCCCGCACGCCGATCTCCGCCAAGCTGGTGGCGAACCTCATCACCGCGGCCGGCGCCAACCGCGTGCTGACGATGGATCTCCACGCCGCCCAGATCCAGGGCTTCTTCGACATTCCCGTCGACAACCTCTTCGCCGCGCCGCTCTTCGCGCGCGACATCCAGGAGCGTTTCGCGGGCCGCGACCTGATGGTCGTCTCGCCCGACGTCGGCGGCGTGGTCCGTGCCCGCGCCATCGCGGCGCGCATCCACACGGACCTGGCCATCATCGACAAGCGCCGCCCCCGCGCCGGCGTTTCCGAAGTGATGAACGTGATCGGCGAGGTCGAGGGCCGGCACTGCATCCTGGTGGACGACATCGTCGATAGCGGCGGCACGCTCTGCAACGCGGCGGAAGCGCTGCTGAAGAACGGCGCCAAGTCGGCCAGCGTCTACGTCACGCATGGCGTCTTCTCCGGCGGCGCGGTGGCGCGCGTCGGCGCCGCGGCGATCGAGCACATGATCGTCACGGACAGCATCCTGGCGACGGAAGCCGTGCGCGTCAGCCGCAACATCAAGCAGCTGACCATCGCGCCCCTGCTGGCGGAAGCGATGAAGCGCATCAGCGAGGAATCCTCCGTCTCCACGCTGTTCAACTGATGAAGCGCGCCGCCCTCCTGCTCGCGCTGCTGGCCCTTGGCGCCTGCACGACGGAACAGGTGGCGCGTTCAGCCGCCTCCGCCTGCCGCGCAAGCCCGGCATCCTGCACCGACCGAACCCTGCCCGAGGCCGCGCGCAGCCCGGGTTTGTAACCCCCAAGGGCGTGATGCAACGGCCCTGGCGATGATGCGTTGCGCGACCTCCGGCAGGGGGTGGCGCGATGTACTGGGTGGTGGTGGGGCTGATGACGATCGCCGACTGGTACCGGGGCGACGGCCACCACATCCGCAACCGCGCCAGCGTCGCCGCCCTCGTCGCGGTCGGCGCGCTGTTGCTGGACATCCCGCTCTGGGGCGCGCTGCTGCTGGCGGCGGGCGCCTGGATCTGGGCCATGGTGCCGATGCAGTGGCCGCGCGCCACCGGCGCCGCGGGCCTGGCCGCCGGCGCCGGGATCATGGCCTGGGCGCTGGACCTGTCGCTGTTCTGACCCGGGTCAGGCCAGGGTGAAGCAGGGCACGGGCGGGCCGTCATTTTCGCTCGGCTTGAAGACCAGCCGCACCCGGGCACCGATCCGCACCGCCTCCAGCTCGCAATCCACGATGTTGGTGAACAGCCGCGGGCCTTCCGCCAGTTCGACATAGGCCGCGCAGGTCGGGCCGCCGGCGCGGAGGATCGTGTAGCTGTAGACCGTGCCCTCGCCGCTCGCCTCGACGAGGTCGACGTTGGGCGACAGCGTGAAGGGCGAGACGCCGCGCGGGTACCAGAAGTGCCTGCCCGTGTCCTTGCACAGGCCGATCACCAGCTTCCCCTCTCGGGCCGCGTCCCATACGGCCTTGCTGGTGGGGTCCGCGACGGGGGCGGCGAAGAGCTTCTCGCTCATGGATGTCACTCCCGTTCCAGGATGAGGGTCGCGCTGCCGTGGCGATGGCCAAGCAGCCCGCCTGTGCCATGCGCCAGCGCCAGCGTGCAGCCCGGCACCTGCACCGCCGGATGCGCCTCCCCGCGCAACTGCCGCACGGCCTCGATCACCTTGGTCATGCCGCCGCGATTGGCGGGGTGGTTGTTGCAGAGCCCGCCGCCATCCGTGTTGAAGGGCAGCTTCCCCACGCCGCTGATGAGGTTGCCGTCGGCGACGAACTTTCCTCCGTCACCCTTCGCGCAGAAGCCGAGGTCTTCCAGCTGCATCAGCACGGTGATGGTGAAGCTGTCGTAGATGCTGGCGTACTGGATGTCGGCGGGCGCCACGCCCGCCTCCCCGAAGGCCCGCGCGCCGGTCAGCGCCGCGCCGCTGCTGGTCAGGTCGCGATAGCCGCCGAATTCGCCCTGCGCCGTCTCCCCGGTGCCGCGCACCGTCACCACGGGGCGCTTCAGGCTGCGCGCGATCTCCGGCCGCGCCACGATCAGCGCGCCGCCGCCATCGCTGATGACGCAGCAATCCAGGCGATGCAGCGGGTCCGACACCATCGGCGAATTCACCACATCCTCCACCGTCACCACCTTCTTCAGCATGGCGTGCGGGTTGTGCTGCGCGTGGTGGCTGGCGGCGACCTTGATCCAGGCGAGCTGCTCGCTGGTGGTGCCATAGTCGTGCATGTGCCGCATGGCGCAGAGCGCGTAGCTGGTGCCGGTCGTCTTGGTGAAGGGCACCTCGAACTGGTCATCCGGCACGTTCGGGTTCTGCGCCCGCGCGCCGGTGCCGACCGCCTGGCCCTCGCTCCGCGGCCGGCCCGCCAGCGTCACCAGCACCACATTGGCGCGGCCGAGCTTGATGGCCGCGGCGGCATGCGCGACATGGGCGATGTAGGAACAGCCGCCGAGATCGGTGCTGTCGGCGTAGCTGAGGCGATCCAGGCCCATGTAGTCGATCATCGACAGCGGCCCGAGGCCGGGCGCATCGCCCGCGCAGACATAGCCGTCGATGTCGTCCTTGGAGAGCCCCGCATCCTGCAGCGCGCCCCAGGCGACCTCCGCATGCAGCTGCGCGACGGATTTATCCTCCGCCTTGCGGGTGGGGTGTTCGAAGGCGCCGACGATGCAGGCGCTGCCGCGGAGGCTCATGGCTGATATCCGGACGCTGTTGGGCGCACCGTGGCAAGGGATGGCGCGGCGGGCAAGACGGGCAGACTTCACGGCACGGCTGGGCTGTGCTGCCCTGCGGTGAACGGCTTTCGGAAACGACCATGGCACTCGACGACACGCATGATCCTGCGCGGCGCTCCTTCGTCGCCTCCGCGAACGGCCACGCCGATTTCCCCATCCAGAACCTGCCCTTCGGCGTCTTCTCGCCCCCCGGCGGCGCGCCCCGCGCCGGCGTGGCGATCGGGGACATGATCCTGGACCTGGAAGCGGCCTCGGACGCGCACCTGTTCTGCGAGGAAGCGGCCGCCGCGGCGCGGGCCGCGAAGGGCGGCGCGCTGAACGCGATGCTGGCGCTGGGCACCGGGCCGCGCCGCGCGCTGCGGGCACAGCTCTCGACGCTGCTGGAAGCGGGGTCGCGGTTCGAGGCGCAGGTGACGCCGATGCTGCACCCCGCCACGGATTGCACGATGCACCTGCCCGCGCGCATCGGCGACTACACGGATTTCTTCGCCGGCATCCAGCACGCGATGAATGCCGGCGCGATGTTCCGGCCCGACAATCCCCTGCTGCCGAACTACAAATACGTCCCCATCGGCTATCACGGCCGCGCCTCCTCCATCGTGCCCTCCGGCCATCCGGTGCGGCGGCCGAACGGCCAGCGGAAGCCGGCGAGCGAGACGGTGCCGAGCGTCGGGCCCTCCCGCAACCTCGACTACGAGCTGGAACTCGGGATCTGGATCGGGCCGGGGAACCAGCTGGGGGAGCCGATCCCGATCGGCCAGGCCGGCGAGCACATCGCCGGCTTCTGCCTGCTGAACGACTGGTCGGCACGGGACATCCAGGGCTGGGAATACCAGCCCCTCGGCCCCTTCCTGGCGAAAAGCTTCTGCTCGACCATCAGCCCCTGGATCATCACCCCTGAGGCGATGGCCCCCTTCCGTGTGGCGCAGGCGAAGCGGCCGGAGGGTGATCCGGCGCCCCTGCCCTATCTCTGGGATGATGCCGACCAGGCGACCGGCGCCATGGCGCTGGAGCTGGAAGTGCTGCTGATGACGCCGGGCCTGGCGGCGAAGGGGTTGGCCCCGCATCGCCTCGGCCTGTCCGATGCCCGTGCGCTGTACTGGACCCCCGCGCAGCTGGTCGCGCACCACGCCAGCGGCGGCTGCAACCTCAACCCCGGCGACCTCTGCGGCACCGGCACCATCTCGACCACGGAGGTCTCGGGCTATGGCTCGCTGCTCGAGATCACGAAGGGCGGGCGGGAACCGCTGACGCTGGCGTCCGGGGAGACGCGTCGCTTCCTGGAGGATGGCGACACCGTGACGCTGCTGGCCCGCGCCCGCCGCGACGGCTACGCCGGCATCGGCTTCGGCGCCTGCACCGGGACCATCCTCCCTGCGCCTTGATCGCCGCGCCCAACGGCGCGACGATACTGACAAGTATGAAGGAGGAAATGGCCATGGGTGACCGGCCGAAGCGCGTGGAATTCCGGGAGGAAGGTCCGCGCGAGGGCTTCCAGATCGAGAAGACCATCTTCCCGCTGGAACAGCGCGTGCAGCTGGTGGAAGCCCTGGCCGAGACCGGCCTGCACCACATCCAGGTCGCGAGCTTCGTCAGCCCCAAGCACGTGCCCCAGATGGCGGATAGCGAGGCCTTCTTCGCCGCCATCCGCAAGAAGCCCGGCGTGCACTACGCGGGCCTCTGGCTGAACGAGCAGGGATTCCACCGGGCCAGGGCGACGCCTGGTGTCGACCTCTCCGGCAAGCTCTCGCTCTACGCCTCCAACGCCTTCGCGCTAAAGAACAATGGCTGCACGGCGCAGGAAATGGCGGAACGCCAGCGGCGCTGGCTGGAACTGTATGACGAGGCCGGGATCAAGCCGGAATTCGCCATCATCATGGCCGCCTTCGGCTGCAACTACGAAGGCGACATCCCGCCCGATCGCGTCGTCGCCATGGCGAAGTTCGCGCATTCCATCTGCGCGGAGCGCGGCCACAAGCTGCCGGCGGTGTTCCTGGCGGACACGATGGGCTGGGGCAACCCGGACCAGACGCGCCGCCTGGTCGGCATGGTGCGGGATGCGCTGCCGGATGTGCGGATCGGGTTGCACCTGCATGACACGCGCGGCGTCGGCACGGCCAACGTCATGGCCGCGCTCGACATGGGCGTCGATTTCTTCGACAGCAGCGTGGCGGGGCTGGGGGGCTGCCCCTTCGCGGCGCATGGCGATGCGGGGGCCGCGGGCAATGTCTGCACGGAAGACCTCGTCTTTATGTGCCACGAACTCGGCATCGAGACGGGGATCGACCTGGAAGCGCTGGTGGAATGCGCGAAGATGGCGGAGCGCATCATCGGCCGCCGCCTGAATGGCCGTGTGATGCATGCGGGGTCGCTCGCGAAGTATCGCGCCCCGAAGCGGGAGGCCGCGTGATGATCGCCCGCCGTTCGCTGTTCGCGCTGCCGCTGCTGGCAACGCCCGCGCTGGCACAGGAACGCTACCCGTCGCGCCCCATCCGCTTCATCGTCCCCTTCGCCGCCGGTGCCGCCACCGACCTCCGCGCGCGCATCTTCGCGGAGCGCATGGCGCAGGATTGGGGCCAGCCGGTGGTGGTGGACAACCGCGGCGGCGCCAATGGCTTCATCGCGGCGGAGGCCGTGGCCCGCGCGCGCGGCGATGGCTACACGCTGCTGTTCACGTCGAACACGACGCATGGATCGAACCCCGCGCTGTTCCGCCGCCTCCCCTATGATCCCATCAAGGATTTCGAGCCGGTGGCGCTGCTCGGCGTCTCCACCATGCTCGTCGTCGTCAACAACAACCTCGGCATCCGCAGCATCGGCGAGCTCATCGCCTATGGCCGTGCCAATCCCGGGAAACTCAGCTTCGGCAGCGGCAGCCAGTCCAGCCGCATGGCGGGCGAGATGTTCAAGGCGATGGCGGGGATCGAGATGGAGAACGTCTCCTACCGCGCCAACCCGCAGGCCATCACCGACGTCATCTCCGGCACGCTGCCGCTGATGTTCTGCGACACGACCACCGCCATCCCGCAGGTGCGGGAAGGCCGCGTCCGCGCGCTGGCCGTGACCGCCGGCGCCCGCATCTCCGCCATGCCGGAGCTGCCGACGGTGGCGGAGGCGGGCAACCTGCCGGGCTATGAGCTCGGCACCTGGACCGCGGTCTATGCGACGGCCGGCACGCCGCGGGAGATCGTGGACCAGCTGAACGCGAAGTTCCGGGAAATCCTCGCCTCGGCCCCCGTGCAGGAACGGCTGCGCGGCGATGCGACGGAACCGCTGACCGGATCGCCCGACCATCTCCGCGATTTCACGCTCGCGGAAATCGAGAAATGGACGCGTGTCGCGCGCCAGGCGGGGATCCAGCCGGAATGAGCGGGCCACTACAGGGTGTGAAAGTCGTCGAGATCGGCCAGGTGCTCTCCGGCCCCTTCGCCGGCGCCATCTTCGCGGACCTCGGCGCGGACGTGATCAAGGTGGAGAAGCCGGAGGGCGGCGACGACGCGCGCCAGATGGGCGTCGCATTCCGCCACGGCGATGCCTTCAACTTCCACGAGTTCAACCGCGGCAAGCGGAGCATCGCGCTCGACCTGAAATCGGAAGCCGGCATGGCGGCGCTGCATGCGCTGCTCGCCGAAGCCGATATCCTCGTCCACAACATGCGCCCCGGCGTGCCGGAGGCGCTGGGCCTCGACCCCTATGCGACGACGGCGCGCCATCCCCGGCTGATCTACTGCAACATGGGCGCCTTTGGTCACAAGGGACCGCTGAAGGACCGCCCGGGCTATGAGCCGCTGCTGCAGGCCTTCGCGGGGCTGAACAGCATCACCGGCGAACCGGATGGCCCGCCCGTGCGCATGGGTGCCTCCGTCGTGGACCAGGGCACGGGCATGTGGACGGTCATCGGCGCGCTGTCGGCGCTGCAGCAGCGGGCGCGGACGGGGCGCGGCTGCGTGGTGAACACGTCGCTGTTCGAAACTGCCTTCCTCTGGGCCGGGCAGAAGGTCGGCGCCTATCTCAACCAGGGCAAGCTGCCGGAACGCCACGCGAGCGGCCATCCGGGCTTCGTGCCCTACGAATCCTTCGACGCCGCCGACGGGCCGCTGCTGGTGTGCTGCGGCAATGATCGCCTGTTCCGGAAGTTCGCGGCAGAGCTCGGCCATCCCGAATGGCCGCAGGACCCGCGCTTCGCCACCAACCGACTGCGCCTGGCCAACAAGGCCGAGTGCCTGGCGCTGGTGCGCGACGCGATGCGCCAGCGGCCGCGCGCGGAGTGGCTGGAGAGGCTGGTCGCGGCCGGCGTGCCCTGCGCGCCGATCAACACCATCCCGGAGATGCTGGAGGAACCGCAGGCCAAGGCCATCGGCATGCTGGTCACGCCACCCGGCGAGGATTTTTCCGTCACCGCGCTGCCCGTGTCCTTCGATGGCGAACGCCCGCAGCCGCGGGCCGGAGCGCCGCGGCTGGACGGCCACAGGGGCGCGCGGTTCAGCCCATAGCGCCCAGCGCCTTCGGCGCGCTCACCGCCGCGCGCGCCCGGGCATAGTCCCGCAGCAGCGCGGCGGTGGCGTCGTGGCCGGGCGTGCCCGGATCATGCGCGCCCGAACGGATTGCCGCCGCAAGCGCGGCCAGGTCCGGCATGGCCGGTACTGCCGCATCCCGCTCCCGCAGCGCCAGCGCGATCGCGGCTGCGACCATCCGCGCGGCCATCGCCTTTTCCGGCGGCAGGGACGGCAGTAACTCGTTCAGCACCACGTCGCGCGCGGTGGCCAGCAGGTCCGCGCCGTCCGGCTTCTCCAGCATCACAGCGCCTCCGCCATCGCCAGCACGTCCAGTTCCAGCTCCGGTACGATATGTCCCGTCAGCGCCAGCTCCAGGCTGCGTTCCTGGCCGGAGAGGTGCCGCGCGGCCTGGTCGGCGGCGATGACGGCCCAGCGGATGGTCGCCATCAGCTCCCACCACGGCATGCGCGCGCGGTCGATCACGCCACCGGCCTCGCTCTCGTAGCCCGCATAGAAGGCCTCGCGCGCGCCGATGCCACCGGCTTCGCGGGCATGCGCGCCGAAGCGCCAGCACTTCGCGCAGAACCAGCCGAGATCGGCATGAGGATCGCCCCAGGCCGCGAATTCCCAGTCCAGCACGGCGGAAACGCGCGCGCCGTCGATCATCAAATTGCCCGTGCGGAAGTCGTGGTGGCAGAGCACCGGCGCCACGGGTGGCGGTGCGTGCCGTTCCAGCGCACGCAGCCCCCATTCCAGCACCGGCCGCGGGGTGCCGGCCTCATCCAGCCTGGCCCGCATCGCCGCGATCATCGCGCGCGCCGCATCGGCCGGCGGATCGCCGAGGAAGGCCAGGTCCGCGCGCGGCGGGCGGATGCGATGGATGCGCGCGAGTTCGCGCCCCAGCGCGGCCACGATCGCATCGCCCTGCGCGCCCGCCTGCTTCACCACGCGATGCGCCGCGGCGATGCCGTCCACGCGCCCCATCACGAAGAAGGGCCGGCCGATCACGCCCGTGTCCTCGCAGAGGAACAGCGGCTCCGCCACCGTCACCCCCGCATCCCGCGCCGCGCGCAGCAGCGCGAATTCCGCGGCGCGCGGCAGCGAGACGGCAAGCACGGCCGGCGCATCCGTGCGCAGCACCCAGCGCTTCGCGCCCTCCCGCGTCTCCACATCCAGCGCCCAGTTCTGCTGGATGGCGCCGCCGGACAGGCGCGTCAGCGCGGTGATGCGCAGCCCGTCATCGCCCGTCGCGCGCGCCAGCCACGCCCGCAGCCGCGCCTCATCCATGGGCACCCCACTCGAAGAAGTCGCGACCCTCGCGGCGCAGGAAATTCGCCAGCACCATGCGGTGCACCTCGCTCGCGCCATCCACCAGGCGCGCCTGGCGGGCGTAGCGGTACATCCACTCCACCACCGTATCCTTGGAATAGCCACGCGCGCCCAGCAGCTGCAGGGACGTATCCACCGCCTTGTGCAGCGCATCCGCCACGACGATCTTGGCCATGGATACCTCCTTCCGCGCGAAGCCGCCCTGGTCCAGCACCCAGGCCGCCTTCATGGTCAGCAGGCGCCCGATCTCCAGCTCCATCGCCGCCTGGCCGACCAGGCCCTGCACGCTTTCGCGGTCGATCAGCTTCTGGCCGAAGCTCTGCCTCTCGCCGATTCGCGCCATCGCGATCTCGAGCGCGCGGCGCCCCATGCCGAGCCAGCGCATGCAATGCGTGAGGCGTGCCGGACCCAAGCGGATCTGCGTCACCTTCAGCCCGTCGCCGACGCCCATCAGCAGGTTCTCGTCGGGAATCTCCAGGCCATCAAAAGCAAGTTCGCAATGCCCGCCATGCTCCTCCGGCCCCATGATCGGGATGCGGCGCACGATCTCCCACCCCGGCTGGTCCGCATGGAACAGGAAGCAGGTCAGGCCGCGACGATCATCGTCCGAGGTGCGGGCAATCAGCAGGAAATGCTTCGCCTCCCCGGCGCCGGTGATGTAGTGCTTCCGCCCCGTGATGCGCCAACGATCGTTGCCGACGCGCTCCGCCTTCGTGTAGGTCAGGCCGGGATCGCTGCCGCAGCCATCGGGCTCCGTCATCGCGAAGGCGGATTGCACGGCGCCATCGACGATGGGTTGCAGCCACCGCGCCTTCTGCGCCTCCGTCGCCACCTTCTCCAGCACCTGCATGTTGCCGTCATCGGGCGCCGCGCTGTTGAAGACGACGGGGCCGAAGATGGAGCGGTTCATCTCCTCGTAGCACGCGGTCATGCCGACCTTGCTGAGGCCGCCGCCACTGCGATGCTTCGGCATCTGCAGCGCCCAGAGCCCCGCCGCCTTCGCCTCCGCCCGCATCCGCTTCAGCACATCGGGGTGGATGTTCTCATGCTCGTCGTAGTTCGCGCGATCGGCCTCCAGCGGGATCAGCCTCTCATCGACGAAGGCCCTGACACGCTGCTGCACCTCGACGACATCCGGCGGCAGGCGAAAGTCCATGGAACGTGCTCCGGTCAGAGGCTGTTGACGGAATGACCGCCATCGATGGTGACGACGCTGCCCGTCATATGGGCGCCGGCCTCGCTGGCCAGCAGCAGCAGCGGCCCGGTCAGGTCGTCCACGGTGCCGAGGCGCCGTTGCGGAATGCGCTTCACCATCGCCTGGCCGGCCTCGCTGGCGAAGAAGTCGCGGTTGATCTCGGTCGCGATGTAGCCGGGCGCGATCGCGTTCACGCGGATGCGGTGGCGCGCCAGTTCCACCGCCATCTGCCGCGTCAGCTGCACCAGCGCGGCCTTGGCGGCGGAGTAGCCGGCGACACCCGGGATCACGCGCTCCGCCAGGATGGAGGCGATGTTGACGATGCTGCCGCCCTTGCCCGCCGCCACCATCCGCTTCGCCACGGCCTGTCCGACGGCGAAGGCGCCGCGCAGATCCACCGCCATGACCTGGTCCCAGTCATCCGCGGTGTGGTCCAGGAAGGGCCGCGTGGCGGCGATGCCGGCATTATTCACCAGGATATCGACAGGCCCGAAGGCGCGCTCCGCCACGGCCAGCGCATCGGCGATGGAGGCGCCGTCCGTCACATCCAGCGCGACGGCCCGCACCCCCTCCCCCAGTTCCTCCGCCAGGCCGCGGAGCGATGCCGGCTTGCGCGCCCCCATCGCCACGCAGGCGCCGGCGCCATGCAGCACGCGCACGAAATGCCGGCCGAGCACGCCGGAGGCCCCGGTCACCAGCGCGACACGCCCCGCCAGGGAGAACGCCGCCAAGGGCGATGCCGCCCCACCATCCGCCATGCCGTTCCCCCTCCGCCTTGCCGCCGCTGGATTCGCATCCGCGGGGCGCCGCGGTCAACCGGGCAGCAGGCGCCGCAACTCCGCCAGGACCGCATCCATGTCGAGCGGCTTCGGGAAGAGGCTGACCGGTGCCTCCCCATCCCGCCGGAAGGCATCCTGCCCGCCCGCCGGGGCGTAGCCCGTCATCACCACCACCGGCAGGTCCGGGCGTGCGGCGCGCAGCGCCCGGATCAGCGCGGCGCCATCCAGCCGCGGCATGCGGAGATCCGTCAGCAGCAGGTCCGGCGGCTGGCGCGCCGCCAGCTCGATCGCCGCCTGGCCATCCGGCGCCAGCACGACCTCATAGCCCTGGGCGAGGAGCTCATCCTCGATCGCCATGGCGGCGAGACCCTCATCCTCCGCCACGAGTATCCGGTGCGCCATGCAGGCCATCAGCAGGCGACCGCGAGGGGCACGAGCCCATCGGCGGTGGGTTCGGACAGGGCGAGGGTCATGGTGAAGCAGGCACCGCCCTCCGCCAGGTTCGTCGCGGTGATGCCGCCCCCCATACCGCGCGCCACGGCCGCGGCCAGCGACAGTCCGAGCCCGCTGCCATGGCCGGGGTCCTTGGTGGTGAAGAAGGGGTCGAAGATGGAGTGGCGCAGCGCCTCCGGCACGCCGGGGCCGGTGTCCCGCACCTCGATCACCGCCTGCCTTCCGGCCTCGCGCAGGGAAACGGCGATCCGCGATGGTGCCGCGGCGCCGGCGGCGCGCGCTTCCAGCACCGCGTCGCGCGCATTGGAGAGAAGGTGCAGCACCGCCTGTTCGAGCCTGGCCGGCGTGCCCGTCACGCTCACCGGCCCGGGTGGGGCGGTGAAGGACCAGGCGATGCCATCGGGCGCGTATTGCCCATCCGCCGTGCGGACCGCGGCGCCGACGACGCGGGCGGCGTCGAAGGTCTCGGCGGCCCCACCCTCCGCGGCCAGGCCACGGATGCGCGCCACCAGGTCGCCCGCGCGGCGCAGCTGCCCCTCCACCACGCCGATGGCCGACAGCAGCCGGGCGCCCTGTTCCGTCATCAGCCCCGTGGCGGCCTGGCGGGCATGCCGCAGCCACAGCAGGGCGGCGTTCAGCGGCTGGCTCGTCTCATGCGCCAGCCCCGCGCACATGGTGCCGATCGTGGCCAGCCGCGCCGATTCGACCAGCCCGGCCTGCAGGCGCCGCGTCTCCGTGATGTCCCGCGCGCTGCCGAGCAGGCGTTCCACCTCGCCCTCGGCGTTCCGCATCGGGACCAGCACGGTCTGCCAGACGCGATGGCCGAGCGGCGTCTCCGCTTCCACCTCGTAGCGCTGGACCTCTCCGGTCGCGACCGCGCGCTGCCAGTTCGGCAGCACGCGCTCCGTGATGCCGGGGATGAAGCCGGCCTGCGCGTCCCGGCCGAGGACCTGCGCCGCGGGCAGGCCGAAGAGCCGTTCATAGGCGGGGTTGACGGTTTCCGTGACGAAGCCGGCCCCGCGCTGCTCCACCCGCAGCACGAACAGCGCCTCCGCCAGGTTCGCGACGAAGGCCGCGGTCCGGGCCTCGCTGTCGAGCGCGCGGCGTTCCGCGGCGCGCCTCTCCTCCACCTCCCTCGCCAGCGCCGCCGGGCTCGGCAGCGCCAGCAGCCGGGGCAGCAGGGGCCACAGGGTGATCGCGGTGGCGATGGAGACTGCGGCGCAGAAGGCCTTGATCAGCCCCTCCACCAGCGGGTCCGGGTGGAACATGGTCCAGGCATGGGCGAAATGCGTGGCGCCGCAGGCGATGATGAACAGCGCGAAGAGGCCGAAGACCCAGGGATAGGCCAGGTCCCGCCGCCGGATGGCAAAGACGACCAGCGCGGCCGGGATGGAGAAATAGGCAAGCCCCGTCCCGACATCGGAGAGCAGATGCAACCAGGCCAGGTCAGGCTCCAGCAGCATGCAGACGCCGGGGGGCGCGAGGTTCGGCGTGAGGCTGGACAAGGGGCCGGAATCTCGTGATGGGGTTGGCGTGGGCGGCTTCCACCCCCTCCATACCAGCCTCCGGCCGCGACCGCCCTCCGCCAAGGCGCCCTTGCACCGCATCATCACGCGCGATTGAACGGAACGCACAGACTTGCGCGTGATATCATCCGCCCATCGGCATGAGGGACACGTGCGCGGACACTACGCGCCAGCCCTCCGGCATCCGCACCCAGGTCTGGCTCTGGCGACCGATCCGGCCATTGCGGGAGAAGGTCGTGTTCGCGGTGGCGAAGTCGCGGCCATGGGTCGTGATGACGGTGCGCACCAGTTCCCGCTCCAGCCCGACCGAAGGCCGGGAGGCACGAAACGCCATGATCTCCTCGTAGCCATGCAGGATTTCCCCGGCGCCGTAACGGATGGTGCGCGGATCGTTCCAGAACAGCTCGTCCAGAACGGCCACGTCGTTTGTCACCAGCGCGACCTCGTAGCGCTGGAAGGCGGCGGTGACCTCGGCGACGATCTCGGGGATATCGATGTCCATCAGGCGCAATCCTTCGGGGTGGGGCAGCCGGCCAGGCCGGCATCGACCAGGGCGGCGGCGGTGCGGAACAGCAGATCCTCCCGCCACGGCGCCGCGACCAGCTGCAGGCCGACCGGCATTGTGGTGCCGGCCAGGGCAGGGTTGGCCAGCGGCACCGCCATGGCGGGCAGGCCGATGGCGGAGAAGGGTTGGGTATAGACGCCGAGATGCGGCCGCGCCGGCACGGTCGTGCCATCCACCTCGATCATCGCGGTGCCGATCGGCGGCGCGGTGAAGGGCAGCAGCGGCGCCACCAGCACGTCGCATTGATCGAAGATGCGCGCCGCCGCACGCGCCCAGGCGGCGCGCACGCGCTGCGCCTGCGTGATCCAATGCGCGGGCAGCAGGGCGCCGGCCAGGAAGCGGTCGCGCGTCAGCGGATCGAAGTCGTCGGCGCGAGTGCGGAGGCTCGGCATGTGCAGGTTCGCACCCTCGGCCAGCGTGATCAGCAGTGCCGCCGCCCGGCCTTCCGCCACCAGCTCGGGCGTGATGCGCATGGTGGCGCCGAGTGCCGCCGCGGCCAGGTCGACGGGAGCCAGCGCCTCCGCCATCGCGCCGCGCTCGAAATACCCGCCGGCGATGCCGATGCGGATGCCCTGCAGCCCGGCCAGGCCGCTGACGGGCTCGAAGTCCCGCGGCACCTGCGCGGGGTCGGCGGGGTCCTCCCCCTGCATCGCGTCATAGACCAGCGCCAGGTCGGGCAGGCTGCGCGCGAAGGGGCCGACATGGTCGAAGCTGGCGGCAAAGAGATGCGCGCCGCGTCGCGACAGCCGCCCATAGGTCGGCTTCAGCCCCCAGATGCCGCAAAGCCCCGCCGGCACGCGGATGGAGCCGTTGGTGTCGCTGCCGATGCCGATGGGCGCGAGCCCCGCCGCGACCGCGGCGGCCGATCCGCCGGAGGATCCGCCGGCGATCCGCGCCCGGTCATGCGGGTTGCGCGCGGGCCCCTCATGGCTGTTCTCCGTCGTGAAGCCGAAGGCGAACTCGTCCATGTTGGTGGCGCCGATCACCACCGCGCCGGCGGCGCGCAGCAGTTGCACGACGAAGGCGTCCTCGGTGGCAGGCGGTGCCTCCCGCCGGATCTTCGACCCCGCAAGCGTCGGCAGCCCCTCCAGGTCGAACAGGTTCTTCACCGCGAGCGGCACGCCCGCCAGCGGGCCGGGATCGCGCCCCGCCGCGATGGCGGCGTCGATCGCCGCGGCTTCCGCCCGCGCGCGGCTCGCCGTGACGGCGGTGAAGGCGTTGAGCGCGGGGTTGCGCGCGGCGATATCCGCCAGCGCGGCCTCCGTCACCGCGCTTGCCGTGGTCGTGCCGGCGCGGATGGCGGCGGCGATGCGGGATGCGCTCATGGCGCGGCGACCCCGGGCCGGAACACCGGCGCGGGCTCATCCGCTTCCGTCAGCGCGACGCGTTCGATCAGCGCGGCGGCGCCGGCCGCCACCTTCAGCCCGGCGATGACGCCCGGCATCTGGTGCGGCGCGATGGGCAGGCCGATGAGGGCGGCGGTGGCGCGGGCATGCGCCTCAAGATCTTGGTCGGTCATGCGCGACTTCCAGGCAAGAGGCGTGCCGCGCGTGGGATGGCGCGGCACGCGAACCGGCGGGTGATGGCCAGGGCGGCGCCATGCGCAGCATCCGCCGTGCCGCGATCGCGCTAGTCGATCCCGAACAGCGCCGCGGGGTTGGTGGAGGTCATCCGCCGCAGTTCCGCGTCAGAGAACCCCTCGCTCTGTACGAGCAGGAGGTATTCGCGGAAGGCCTCGACCGGCGGCGGCAGCAGGAAGACGCCGGCGTCGGAGGAGAGGATGCAGCGATCGCCCGCAGCGCGGATGCGCGGCGCGAAATCCTGGATGGTGCTGGCGGAGGAGATCTTGTGCTTCTCCTCATCCACATGCGTCAGGCCGACCTGCGTCGCATGCGTCAGGATGAAGAAGCTGAGTTCCACATAGCCACCCAGCGCCACGATGGCCGCGATCTGGTCCGTGGTGTAGCGCGACCCATGGGTGCGGATGCGCGTCACGCCGCGCTTCCTCGCCTCCTCCGCCAGGGCCACCGCCTCCCGCCCCGAGACATGGCCGCAATCGAAGACGACATCCTTCTCGGCGCAGAGATCCATGATGGCGCAGACGACATCGGGGACGACGTTGCTCTCCGGCACCTGGAAGGTGGTCTCCAGGAAGGCGGGGCTGCGGCCCTCGCGCTCCGCGATGTAGCGGGTGTGGTGCGTCGGCAGGGACACGAAGCGCGCGCCCGTGCCCAGGCCATAGCCATAGCCGATCGCGGCCTTGGCCACTTCCAGCGTCACGCCACCCGCCGTCGGCTGCATGATGACGCCGCCGAAGGCGTAACAGCCGAGATGGCCGAGCTCGTCATTCGCCAGCGCCGCGAAGCCTGAGGTGTTCTGGAAGTTGCACATGATGCCGATGGCCTTCATGCCCGCGGCCGCGGCCTGGCGAACGGCCTCGAACACGTTCACGCTGCGGCCGTTCAGGTGCGGCGCGCAGTGCACGTGGCAATCGATGGCGCCCTTCAGCAGGTGGGAGCCGGGCGGGACGTAGGGCATCAGGAGATTCCTTGTCGGGCAGGTCGGGTGGCGAGACGACGTTCGAGCCGCTCACCCACATGCTTGGTGGGCCAGCAGATCAGGAAATACAGCAGCAAGATCGTGCCGAAGCAGAGCAGCGCGGAGAAGCCCCGCGTGTTCAGGATCTTCGCGGCATAGGTCAGCTCCATCACGCCGATCTGGCTGGCGATGGAGGTCGACTTGATGAAGCCGACCGTGTAGCCGAAGAGCGGCGGCAGCACGACGCGCCAGGATTGCGGCAGCACGATCGTCCAGAGCGTGCGCCAACGCCCGAAATTCATCGCCTCCGCCGCGTCCCATTGCGGCGCGGGGATGGATTCAAGGCCCGCCCGCGCGATCTCCGCCGCGAAGGCCGCTGCCGAGAGCACGACGGTGACGAGCGCCATGGTGAAGAGGCTGACCTGCGTGCCGCTGAGCTGGAAGGCGAAGAAGACGCACATCAGCTTCACCAGGAAGGGGATGCGACGGAACAGCTCCACATAGGTCGTGGCCAGGATGCGCAGCGGCAGCACGCCGAACAGCCGAGGATGCCGGCAGATCGCGAAGAGGAAGCCGAAGGCGAAGCCGATGGTGGCGCCGAGCCAGGAGAGCAGCAGCGTGTTGACCAGCGCCTCCCCCAGGAACATCAGGTTCCAGTAGCCGAAGAAGCGGGGCGCTTCCTCCGTGATCTGGGCCCACATCGCTACAGCACCTTCGCCTGCACGCGAAACAGCCAGCGGCCGAGCAGCGCCAGCGCCACGCTGCAGACCAGCGTCAGCGCGATGTAGATGACGGCCGTGATGGAGAAGACCTCGAGCGACCGGAAGGTCAGGCTGTTCACGTTGTAGGCGCGGCCGGTCAGCTCCTCCACCGCGAAGATGGCGGCGATGGAGGTCGTCATCACCTGGATGATGAACTGGTTGGCCAGCGGCGGGTACAGCGCCTTCGCGATGTGCGGCACGATGACGTACCAGACCATCTGGGGCAGGGAGAATCCCATGGCCGTCGCCGCATCGATCTCCGCCCGGCGCAGGCTGGCGAAGCCCGCGCGCTGGATTTCCGTGAGGTAGGCGCCGGCGTTCAGCGACATGCCGATGGCGACCGCGGCATAGGGGGAGAGCAGGATGCCCGCTTCCGGCAGTACGAAGAAGATGAAGAAGACCTGCACCAGCAGCGGCGTGTTGATGAAGAAGGTGACGTAGCCCTGCACGAACCATCGCGCGCCGCGCGGGCCGTAGGAGAGGATGGTCGCGTTGAACAAGCCGATCACCCAGCCCACGACGAAGGAGATCCCCGCGAGCTGGAGCGTCAACCAGGCCCCGGCCAGAAGGTAGGGAATATGGCCGGTGACCTGGGAGTAGATGAGGTTGTAGGACATCTATTTGCCCTCAAGCGCCGGGCGGCGGCATCCGCCGCCTTGGCTCGCCGCATAGGCGGCGGCGGCCATTCGGCCGCTCAGCCCGGCGAAGGAGCCGGGCTGCAGGTCATGCCGCTGAATCGGGCGCATCAGAAGAACGGGCTGTGCGGCACCTTGGTCAGCATCGGCCCGTCGAACCACTTCTCCCACAGACGCTCGATCGTGCCGTCATTGTGCAGTTCGTACAGCGCGATGTTCAGCCAGTTGCGCAGCGAATGGTTGTTCTTGGCGACACCGAGGCCCGAATAGGTCACGCCGAATTCCGGCACCGCCGTCACGTCCCACTGCACCTGGTTGAAAGGGCGGAGGGAAAATCGCACGCTGTCCACGCCATCGAAGCTGGCCTGCGCGCGGCCCTGCGCGATGGCGCGGTTGCGGTCGGGGTAGTTGTCCAGCAGCAGCACCTGTGCGCGCGGGATGACGCGGGCGATGTAGGGGATGGCGGTGGTGCCGCGCACCTGGGCCAGCGTCACCTCCGGCTTGTTGATCGCCTCCAGGCTCGTATGCCCGCGCCCGGCCACGGCGAGGATGCCGTAATTCTCCGAATGCACGGGCACGGTGTAGTCGATGATCTTGGCGCGCTCGCTGGTGCGCGACATCGCGCCCATGACGAAATCGATGCGCCCGGAGGCGACCATCGGGATGCGGTCCGGCGATCCCACAGCCTGCAGCACCAGCCGCACGCCGAGCTTCTGTGCGATGGCCGCAGCCAGCTCCGGCTCGAACCCGTCGATCACGTTGCGGTCGTTGAACAGCGCCCGGGGCGGCAGGGTCGGATTAACGCCGACGCGCAATTCCTGCGATCGCAACACATCCTCGAGCGGCCTGGCAGAGGCGGCGGTGGGCGTGACGAGCGCGGCGCCGGCGGCAGCCGCGGCGGCGCCCCCGACGAAGAGGCGACGACGGTCGGTCATGCAGGCTCTCCCGGTTGGCGGCGTCAGTGCCGCAGGATCTTGGCAGTGAACTCCTTCAGGCGTGGGCTCTGCGGCGCGTCGAAGATCTGCGCCGGCGGACCGACCTCGACGACGCGGCCCTGGTCCATGAAGACGACGGTGGTCGCGACCTCCCGGATGAAGGCCATCTCGTGGCTGACGATCAGCATGGTCATGCCATCGGCATGCAGCGCGCGGATCGTGTCCAGCACCTCATTCACCAGTTCGGGGTCGAGCGCGCTGGTGACCTCGTCCAGCAGCAGGATGTCGGGGTGCAGCGCCAATGCGCGGGCAATGGCCACGCGCTGCTGCTGCCCGCCCGACAATTCGTCGGGATAGGCGTTGAACTTCGCGCCGAGCCCAACCTTCGTCAGCAGCGCGCGCGCCTCTTCCTCCACCTGCGCGGAAGGCCGCTTCTTCACCAGCGTCGGCGCGATGGCGACGTTGCGCAGCGCCGTCATGTTCTGGAACAGATTGTATTGCTGGAAGACGATGGCGAAGCGGTCGCGCGCGGCGCGCAGGCTCGCGCGGCTGGCGTAGTCCACGACCTCGTCGCCGATGGTGACCTTGCCCGCGCGCGGCTTCAGCAGCCCGACCAGCGCGCGCAGCAGCGACGACTTGCCGGAGCCGGACGGCCCGATCAGCCCCACCACCTCGCCCTTCGCGAAGCGGAGCGAGACGTCGCTCAGCACATCCGTCTTCCCGCCATAGCTGGCGGTCAGCCCATCAAGCGCGAGGAAGGCCAAGCCCACTCCCCCATCCCGTTCCATTGCGGGGGAGTGTCCTTGCGCCATCCCACCGGCGTCAAGCGCCATGGAGGGCATGGACGTGATCGCGCGCCGCGATATGCTCACAAGCGTGGCAGATGATCTTCGCATCGCGGGCATGACGCGCCCCGCAACCATCACCTTCCGCTTCGGCGACGCGGTGATCGAGGCACCGGAAGGCGAAAGCCTCGCCGCTGCCTTGATCGCATGCGGTATACGCAGGCTCGGCGAGGGCCTCGATCCCGCACGGCCGCGCGCCGCGCTCTGCATGATGGGCGTGTGCCAGCAATGCCTGCTGCGCGTGGATGGCCGCCTCGCGCAGGCGTGCCTAGTGCCGGTGCGGGCGGGCATGGTGGTGACGCCGGCATGATCGATGTCGCGGTTCTCGGTGCAGGCCCCGCCGGCATGGCGGCGGCGACGGAGGCCGCGCGGCGTGGCGCCTCCGTCGTCGTCTTCGACGAAAGCCCCGCCCCCGGCGGCCAGGTCTATCGCGCACCGCCCGCGGGCTACGCCATGCCCGCCGATCCCGACCGGCAGGAGGGTGACGCGCTGCGCGCCGCGCTCGCCGCCAGCGGCGCCGTCGTGAAGACGGGCCATCGCGTCTGGGGCGTCGGCGGCGGGCCGCTGGTGCCGCTCGGCGAACAGGCCGCGCCCTTCCGCATCGATGCGCTGGCGCCGGATGGCAGCAACAGCGTGACGGAGGGGCGCGCGCTGGTGCTCGCCACCGGCACGCATGAACGCATCATCCCCTTCCCCGGCTGGACGCTGCCCGGCGTGCTGGGCCTGGCGGCGGCGACGATCCTGCTGAAGGCGAATGGCGTGCTGCCCGGGCGGCGCGTGGTCGTCGCCGGCGCGGGGCCGCTGCTCTACGCCGTCGCCGCCAAGGTCGCGAAGGCGGGCGCGACGGTCGCTGCCGTGGTGGACCTGGCCGCGACGCGCGAATGGGTCGCTGCCCTGCCCGCGCTGACGGCGCGGCCCGACCTGCTGGCGCGCGGCGCCGCCTGGCGCGCTGGCCTGACGCTGAAGGGCGTGCCGATCCTGCCCGCGCATCGCATCGTCGCCGCCGAGGGCGACGAGGTTCTGAGCCGCGTCCGCGTCGCGCCGCTGGGCGGCGGGGCGGAGCGTGTGATCGAGTGCGATGCGCTCACCATCGGCCATGGCCTGGTGCCGGCCACGGAAGCCACGCGCGCCTTCCGCGCCGCGCATCGCTATGTCGCGGAATCCGGCGGCTGGGTGCCGGTGCTGGACGAGGACCGCCGCACCAGCATCGCGCGGCTCTACGCTTGCGGCGATGGATCGGGCGTGCGCGGCGCCGCGGCCGCGCCCGCCTCCGGCCGACTCGCCGCGCTGGCGGCCCTGCATGACCTCGGCCTCACCGATGCCGCCGCGCATGCCGCCGCGCGCACCACGCCCGCCGCCGATTTCGCCCGCGCCGCGCGCGCCGGCGGCGCCATGGCACGCATGATGGCGCTACGCCCGGCCCTCGTCGCCGCCATCCCTCCCGACACGATTGTCTGCCGCTGCGAGGGCGTGACCCGCGCGCAGATCGAGGCCGCGGTGGAGGACGGCGCCACCGGCATGAACCAGGTGAAGCAGTTCACGCGCTGCGGCATGGGGCCCTGCCAGGGACGCATGTGCGGGGAGGCTGCGGCGGAACTCGTCGGCGCGAAGGTCGGCGGGCGCGAGAAGGCCGGCTTCGCCACCGGCCGCGTGCCGCTGCGCCCCGTCGCGATGGACGCGCTGCTCGGCGATTTCGACTATGCCGACATTCCCGTGCCGAGGCCCGCCCCGATATGACCGCGCCCTACGATGTCGCCGTGATCGGCGCCGGCGTGATGGGATGCAGCACCGCGCTGCACCTGGCGCGCGCTGGCATGAAGGTCACGCTGCTGGACCGCGGCGCCATCTGCCGGGAGGCCTCCGGCGTCAATGCCGGCACGCTGACGATGCAAATGACGCGCGCCGCCCTCGTTCCCTACGCGCTGCGCGCGCATGAGATGTGGATGCGCATGGCCGAGTGGTGCGATGGCGGCCATGTGCAGGCCGTCGATTGCCCCGGCCTCTCCGTCGCCTTCTCCGAGCATGAGATCGCCATGCTGGAGGAGCGCGCGCATTTCCGCCGCCAGGCCGGCGCGCCGATCGAGATCGTCTCCACCGCCCGCGCGCGGGAGATCGAGCCGGGGCTTTCGGACAAGGCGCTGCTCGCCGGCCATTGCCCGATCGACGGATTTACGAGTGCCTACCTGACAGGCCGCGCCTTCCGCCCCGCGCTGCTGAACGCGGGCGTCGAGTTGCGGGAGAACTGCGCGGTGCGCGGCATCCAGCCCGGCTTCTCCATCGACACGGAAGCGGGCGAGGTCCGCGCGACGCGCGTGGTGCTGGCGGGTGGCGTGTGGCTGCAGGACATGGCGGCCTGGCTCGGCATCAACCTGCCGATCAAGGTGCTGATCAACCAGCTCGTCGTCACGGAACGGCTGCCGCCGGTGATGCGCACCGTGCTCGGCGTCGCCTCCGGCCTGCTGAGCCTGAAGCAGTATGCGAACGGCACGGTGCTGATCGGTGGCGGCTGGCAGGGCATCGGGGACCGGCAGCGCGGCGGGCTCGCGGTGAAGCCGGACAGCTTCCTCGGCAATGTGCGCCTGGCCGCCCACACCATCCCGGCGCTGCGCGACGCGCGCGTCGTGCGGTCCTGGCTGGGGCTGGAGGCGGAGACGGCGGATGCGCTGCCCGCCATCGGCCCGATCCCCGGCGTGCCCGATGCCTGGATCATCGGCAGCGTCCATTCAGGCTACACCAGCGGGCCCTACATGGGAAAAATTCTGGCGCAGGCGATCTGTGGCCAGGCGCCCGAACTCCCGCTGTTTCCCATCGACCGCCTGCTGGCGAAGGACCAGGCCGCATGATCCCCGAAGGTTCTTCTCGATTTCACGGCATCTATCCCTCCACCGTGCTGCCGATGCGGCCTGATTTTTCGCCGGACTGGGACGCCTATGCCGCGCACACCGCGCATTGCACGCTGCGCGACGGAATCGCCGGCGTGCTGATGAACGGCCATGCCGGCGAAAACTTTGTGATGACGCAGGCCGAGAAGAAGCGCGCGGTGGAAGTCACCGTCGCGGCCGTCGGCGCGTCCCGCATCGTCGTCGCGGGCGTGAATGCCGAGAGCAGCCTGGAAGCCGCGGCGGAGGCGCGCGAGGCGCGGGAAGCCGGCGCCGATGCCATCATGGTCTTCCTGCCCAATAGCTTCGCGCTCGCCCATTCCACCGCGCAGTCGGTCCTGCACCACCGCACCATCCGCGACGCCGTGCCGGGCATGCCCATCTGGCTCTTCCAGGCCCACCACGCCGCCGGCCGCATGGGGTTCACGCCCGCAACGCTGGACGCGCTGCTCGACATTCCCGAAGTCGTCGGCATCAAGGAAGGCGGGTGGGAGGTCGATGGCTATGACGCACTGCGCCGCCAGGTGCGCGCGAAGCGCCCCGATGTCGCGGTCTGCGCTTCCGGCGACGAACACCTCTTCGCCTGCTACGTGCATGGCTCCGACGGGTCGCTGGTCTCGCTGGCGGACCTGATGCCGGATGAGATCGTGGCGCTCGACGCCGCCGTCCGCGCCAACGACCTGCCCCGCGCCCGCGCGCTGCATGAACAGCTGGAGCCGCTGGCGGAGGCGATCTACGGCGCGCCGCCCGGTGGCCGCGCCACCGCCCGCCTCAAGTTCTGCCTGGTCGAGATGGGCATCATCCCCTGCCCCGCTATCCGCCCGCCGCAGCCGCCGGTGGAGGGCGACGAAGCCGCTATGCTGCGGGCAGCGATGAAGGCTTCCGGCTTGTGAGGCGCCGCTCCGCATAGCGGCCGAGATTGGCCAGCACGAAGCTCACGCAGAAATACAGCACCAGCGCCGTGCCGTAGGTCAGCAGCGCGGAGAAGCCGCGCTGCGTCAGCATCTTCGCGGCGAAGGTGACCTCGATGAAGCCGATCTGGCTGACCAGCGACGTTTCCTTCACCATCGACAGGATGTGGACGATGGAGGGCGGCAGGATCACGCGCCAGGACTGCGGCAGCACCACGCGCCACAGCGTCGTCAGCGCGCCGATGTTCATCGTCAGCGCCGCTTCCCATTGCGTGCGCTTCACCGTCTCGAACCCCGCGCGAATGTTCTCGGCGGCCAGTGCTGACATGCGCAGCGCGACGGCGGTGACGGCAATGACCCAGAGCGCCGCCTCCAGCTTCGCGAACTGGCTGAGGAAGAAGACCAGCAGCAGCAGCACGAGGAAGGGGATGCGGCGGAACAGCTCCACCCAGAGGATCGCGGCCGCCCGCACCGGCGCCACCGGCACCACCTGCGGCAGCCTCAGCACCGCCATGACGAAGCCGATCGCATAGCCGATCGCGCAGCCCGCGACGGAGGCGAGCAGCGTGTTGCCCAGCGCCTCCGCCAGGAATTTCAGGTTCCACCAGGTGAAGAACCTGGGGGCCTCCATCAGGATGATGTCCCAGGCCGACATCAGAAGGCCTTCGCCTTGACGCGGAACAGCCAGCGCCCGACCAGCCACAACAGCGTGGAGGCGATGATGGTCAGCACGACATAGATGACGGCGACGACGGAGAAGATCTCGACGGACCGGAAGCTGATGGCATTGGCGTTCAGCGCCCGGCCCGTCAGCTCCTCCACCCCGAAGATCGCGGCCATGGAGGTGCCGAGCGTCATGATGATGTAGTGGCTGGACAAGGCGGGATAGAGCGCGCGGACGACATGCGGCGCGATGACGTACCAGACCGTCTGCGCCCGGCTGAAGCCGAGCGTCTCCGCCGCGTCCAGCTCCGCGCGCGGCACGCTCTCGAACCCCGCGCGCTCGATCTCCGTCAGGTAGGCGCCGGCATTGAGTGTCATGCCGATCAGCACGGCGGCGACGGGGCTCAGCGTGATCCCCGCCTCGGGCAGCGCGAAGAACAGGAAGAAGATCTGCACGAGCTGCGGCGTGTAGGTGAAGAAGCGGACATAGGCGATGATGGGGATGCGCGCCGCGCGCGGGCCGAAGCTCAGCACCGCGGCGCCTACGAGCCCGATCAGCAGCCCGCCCGCGAAGGCGACGGCGGCGATCCACAGCGCGGTCAGCGCGCCGAGCAGGAAGTCCGGCAGGTATTGGATAATCTGGCCGTATTGGAGGGTCACGCTGCGTGAAGGTCCCGTGTGATGGCGGCGGCGGCCCGAACCCCCACCCTGACCCTCCCCCGCAAGCGCGGGGGAGGGAAATGCGCGATCAGAACATGGGGTTGAAGGGGATCGGCGTCGTCATCGGCACGCCGAAATACTTCTCCCAGGTCGTGTTCACGAAGCCCGTGCGGTGCAGCTCGAAGAGGATGACGTTCAGCACGTCGCGCAGCGCGTAGTTGCCCTTCTGCACGCCGATGCCGACCCAGAAGCTGGCCAGCACCTGGTCCAGGATCTTCCACTGCACGGGGAAGTTGCGCATCGGGATGACGATGGATTCCGCCACATCCACCATCGCATCCGCCCGCCCCTGCGCCAGCGCGCGGAAGCAGTCGGGATAGTTGTCGAGCAGCGTGACCTGCGCGCGCGCCGCATTCGCCTGGATCCAGGGCACGCCCACCGTGCCGCGCACCTGCACCAGCCTCACCGAGGGGTTGTTGAGGTCTGCCGGCGTGTTGATCGGCACGGCCGTGCCGCTCTGCTTGGTGAGCACCACCATGGACTGCGTGTGCAGCGGCACGGTGTAGTCGATGACCAACGCGCGCTCGATCGTGCGGGTGATGGAGCCCAGCACGATGTCGATGCGGTCGGACTGCAGGAAGGGGATGCGGTCGGGGCTGCCGACCTGCACGATCTCCAGCTCCACATTCATCCGCCGCGCGATCTCCCGCGCGATGTCGGCGTCGAAGCCGTCGATCTGGTTGCGCTCGTTGAAGAGGCCCATCGGCGGCAGCGTCGGGTTGATGCCGGCGCGCAGCCGGCGCGTGGAGAGGATCTGGTCGAGCGGCCGCGCCTCCGCGCCGGAGCCCAGCAGGGGCAGGGCGGCGGCGCCGGCGGCAAGACCGAACAGGCTACGGCGGTTCATGGATGCTCCCTTCGTCGATGATGGGCGCAGCCGAGAGGGCCGCGGCGCGCGAAGGCTATGCCGCGGTTGCAGCGGCGAAAAGGCCCGCGCGGCGTATACTCAGCGCGATAGTGCGCGCCCTGCCAGCGCGGCGAGCAGCCCTGCCGCCAGCAGCGGCAGCGCGGCCAGCGGCCAGGCGATGCCGGCCAGCGCGCCGATCGCGGGCGGCGCCAGCAGCTGCGCCAGGTTGTTCCCCTGCATCACCAGCCCGACGGCCGGCGCCACCAGCGCGGGCTGCGGCACCGCCCGCGGCAGGATGGCAAAGCAGGAGGCCGGGACCAGCCCGCCGACACCGCAGGCCAGCACCGCCAGGCCCGTGGCCGCCACCGCGGAGGGCACGAGATAGACGGCCGCCGCCGTCACCGACATCGCCATCGCCCCCGCCACCACCAGGCGCTCCGCCGCGACGCCGCGGGCCATCAACACGCCGGAGGACAGGTTGCCGCCCGCATTGGCCAGCGCCGCCACCGCCGCCGCCACGCCAGCCACGCCGGTGCCCGCGCCGAGGCTCTCCAGCCGTGCCGGCAGGAAGGCCGCGATGCCGAGATACATGATGTTGTAGGTGGCGAAGGCCGCGGCGACCTGCAGCGGCCGCCGCGCCGCGACCAGCGCCCTCACCTGCTGGCCCATCGGCCGGAAGGCGCCGGTCGGCGCCACGGGTGCCGGCGGCACCATCCGCCAGCAGGCTATGCCCGCCAGCGCCAGCACGACGGAAAACCCGCCCCAGGCCGCCCGCCAGCCCAACCCCGCCACCACCGGCGCGCTCGCCAACCCGATCGCGACGCCGAGCGGCATATAGGCCCCCCAGATGGCCATCGCCGTCGGCCGGTCCTTCGGCGTCGCGAGCCCCGCGATCAGCCCCGGCGCCGCGACGGTCAGCAGCAGGAAGCCGGCACCCTCCGCGACCCGCGCCGCCAGCAGCGCGGCCGGCCCCGGCGCCATCGCGGCCCCCGCCGCGGCCAGGGCGCCGAGCGCCAGGCCCGAGAGCAATGCCCGGTTGGGCCCGATCCGCGCCGCGGCCAGCCCGATCGCGAGCCCGCCCAGCGCCGCCATCAGCGCGAACAGCGACACCAGCAGCGCCGCGCCCGCCAGGCCGAGCCCGAACTCGGCGCCGATGGTCGTCATCGCCGCCGGCACCTTGCCGATCTGCGCCGCGCCCAGGATGCCGCCGGCCAGGATCGCCAGGATGGGCGGCCAGCGCGTGGTCATGGCGCGGCGGGCGTCAGCCCTTGCGCTCGATCAGTTCGACCTGCACGCCATCCGGGGCGCCGAAGAAGGCGATGCGGACGCCAGGCCGGGCCTCCCGCGGGCCGTCCAGCAGCGGCACGCCCTTGGCGGCCAGGGCCGCCACGGCCACGTCCATGTCCTGGACCGTCAGCCCGATATGCTCGATGCCGAGGAAGGGGGGCTTCGGCGGGGCATGGGTGTCCGCCGGCACCTGTTCAATGAAGACCGGCACGCTGTGCAGGTCCAGCACCACGCGCAGCTTGCCGCCGGGCGTCATGCGGGCCTTGATCGTGGCGTCGAAGGCCGAGACATAGAAGGCGGCGGCCGCCTCCGGGTCCGGGCTGCGGAGGTGGAGGTGGTCGAAGCTGTAGGGGCTGCTCATGCAGGGCAGTCTCGCGCGACCAGTGCGACCTGGGAAGACGGTGACGGGAGGCTGGTAATTTTATGACTGACGATATACGTTATTCGTCATGAATACCATCGACCAGCCCACACGCCGCGGCGCCAGCGCGGAGGATACCCGACGCCGGATCGAGGACACCGCCGAGGCGCTGTTCCGGTCCATGGGCTACCAGAAGACCGCGGTCGCGGACATCGCCCGCGAACTCGGCATGTCGCCCGCCAATATCTACCGCTTCTACGCCTCCAAATCCGCGATCAACGAGGCGATCGCGGCCCGCATGCTGACGGGGGTGGAGGGCGACATCTGGACCATCGCCCGCGGGCGCGAAGCTGCCAGCGAACGCCTGCGCCTGCTGCTGCGGACCCTGCACCAGCGCCACATGGCCCTGTTCTTCAGCGAAAGGCGGCTGCACGACATGGTCACCGCCGCGATGAACGAGCACTGGGGCGTGGTGGAGCACTTCATCCACAGCATCCAGACCGCCATCCGCAACGTGCTGATGGACGGCATCGCCAGCGGCGAATTCGGCGGCATCGATCCCGAGGCCACGGCCCAGTCCATCAAGCAGGCGACGCTTGCCTTCATGCACCCCGGCCTGATCGCGGAATGCATGGCCAACATCAAGTCCGACACCGAACTCGCCCAGGACCTGGAGGCGATGGTGGACCTGCTGCTGCGCGCCCTGCGACCATGACGGGTGTTTACTGACGATTATTGACTTTCATCACTCCATAGCCATAATGGGGCCATCCCGATCGGGAGAGGTCCCATGCCCGCATTCCCCCGCCGTTCCGCCGCCCTGCTGCTCCTGCTGCCGCTCGCCGCCTGCAAGGGGGAGGCCTCGGCCACCGATTCGGCCCCGCCCCAGCCGCGCTCCGTGCAGGTGGCCGAGGTCCGGCTTTCGGGCGCGGAGGCCGTCACGGCCCATACCGGCGTCGTCCGCGCGCGGCGGGAGGTCGATGTCGGCTTCCGCACCGGCGGCCGCATTGCCACCCGCCTGGTCGAGGTCGGGCAGCTGGTCGCCGCCGGACAGGTCCTCGCCACCCTCGACCCGGCCGACCTGGCCCTGAGCCTGCGCGCGGCGGAAGCCGACCTCGCCTCGGCGGAGGCGCAGTCCCGCCAGGCGGCGAATGACGCCGCGCGCGGTCGGCAACTGCTGGCCGCAGGCCATGTCTCCCAGGCCGTGGACGACCAGCGCCAGGCGGCGGCGCGCGCGGCGGCGGAACGCGTGATCTCCGCCCAGGCGCAGCTGGACCTTGCGCGGAACCGCCTGTCCTACACCACGCTCCGCGCCCCCTCCCCGGGCTTCGTCACGGCGCTGCTGGCGGAAGCCGGCCAGGTGGTGCCGGAAGGCCAGGCGGTGCTGCGCCTCGCCGACCCGGCGGAGCGGGAATTGCTGGTCCGCGTCCCCGAATCCGCCCTGCCCGGCCTGGCGCAGGCCCGGGCCGAGGCCCGCTTCTGGGCCCGCCCCGACACGGCGCTGCCCGCCACGCTGCGGGAAGTGGCGCCCCAGGCCGATGCCACGCTCCGCACCTACGCCGTCCGCTTCGCCCTGCCCGACGCACCCGACTGGGTCGCGCTCGGCATGACCGGCACCGTGCGGCTCGCGGTGGCGCGCGATGCCGTGGCGACCCTGCCGCTGACCGCGCTGCATGACCGCGGCCAGGGGCCGATGGTCTGGCGCGTGCTGGATGGCGGGCGGATCGAGGCCGTGCCCGTCGCGGTCCGCGCCATCGCCGAGACGACGGTCGAACTCGCGGGCTCGCTGGCGCAGGGCGACAAGGTCGTCGCCATGGGCCCGCAGGTGCTGGATCCCGGGCAGCGCGTGCGGGTGGTGCAATCCCGCCTCGCCAGCACGCTGCGCTGAGGAGAAGCGCGATGGAACGCTTCAACCTCTCCGCCTGGGGCGTGCGCAACGGCGCGCTGACCCTCTTCGCCATCCTGCTGCTCGCGCTTGCGGGCGCCGGCGCCTATATGCGCCTCGGCCGGGCGGAGGACCCGTCCTTCACCCTCAAGCTGATGATCGTCAGCGCCTCCTGGCCCGGTGCCACGGCGGAGGAGATGCAGGCGCAGGTGGCCGACCGGATTGAAAGCCGGCTGCAGGACCTGCCCCATCTCGACCGCGTGGAGACCTTCACGCGCCCCGGCTCCTCCGTCACCACCGTGATCCTGAAGGACACGACCCCGCCGCGGGAGGTCGCGGGCCTCTGGTACCAGGTGCGGAAGAAGGTCGGCGACATCGCCAACACGCTGCCCGCCGGCGTGCGCGGCCCCTTCTTCAACGACGAATACTCCGACGTCTATTCCGCCGTCCTGGCGCTGACCGGCGCCGACAATGCGGAGCTGGTGCGTCAGGCCGAGCAGATCCGCCTGCGGCTGCTGCGCGTGCCGGGTGTCGAGAAGGTCGCGATCCAGGGCGAGATCGACCAGCGGATCCATGTCGAGGCCAGCCATGCGCGCCTCGCCACGCTGGGCATCCAGCCCTCCGCCATCCTCGATGCGCTGGCGCGGCAGAACCCCGTGGCGCCGGCGGGGGTGGTGGAGACGGGCAGCCTTCGCGTCCATCTCCGCGTCGGCGGCGGGCTGGATGGGCTGGAGGCGATCCGCGCCGTGCCCGTCAGCGCCGGCGACAACCGCACGGTCCGGCTCGGTGACATCGCGACGGTGACGCGCGGCCTGGCGGACCCGCCCTCCTCCGCCGTCTTCCATGATGGCGCGCCCGCGGTGCTGATCGCGGTGGCGAAGCAGCGCGGCTTCAACGTGCTGGCGCTGGGCGACAGCCTGCGCGCGCAACTTGCTGCCATCCGGCAGGACATGGCGGCGGGTCTCGACCTGCAGCTGATCTCCAACCAGCCGCAGATCGTGCAGGAAAGCGTGGCGGAGTTCCTGACGAAGTTCGTCGTCGCGCTCGGCGTCGTGCTGCTGGTGTCCTTCCTCTCGCTCGGCTTCCGCGCGGGCATCATCGTGGCGCTGTCGGTACCGCTGACGCTGGCCGCCGTCTTCATCCTGATGGCGTATTGGGGGACGGAGCTGGAGCGCATCTCGCTCGGCGCGCTGATCCTCGCCCTCGGCCTGCTGGTGGATGACGCCATCATCGCGATCGAGGCGATGGTCGTGAAGCTGGAGGAAGGCTGGGACCGCGCCCGCGCGGCCGCCTTCGCCTGGGGCAGCACGGCGGGGCCGATGCTGTCCGGCACGCTCGTCACCATGGCGGGCTTCATACCCGTGGGCTTCGCCGCCTCCACCTCCGGCGAATATGCCGGCGGCATCTTCTGGGTGGTCGGCGCCGCGCTGCTGGCCAGCTGGCTGGTTGCGGTGTGGTTCACCCCCTGGCTCGGCGTGAAGCTGCTGCCCACGCCGAAACACCATGTCGCGCATGACCACCAGTACGAAGGCCGCTTCTACACGCTGCTGCGCCGCCTGGTCGGCTGGTGCGTGGACCACCGCTTCGTCGTCATGCTGGCGACCGTCGCCGTGCTCGGCGCGGGCTTCGTCGGCATGGGGATGACGAAGAAGCAGTTCTTCCCGACCTCCGCGCGGCTCGAGCTGCTGGTGGACGTCAACCTCCGCCAGGGCGCGGGCTATGAGGCGACGCGCCAGGCCGTGATGCGCGTCGCCGCGCAGGTCGCCGACGATCCCGATGCCGTGATGCACACCGAATATGTCGGCGCCGGCGCGCCGCGCTTCTTCCTGGCGCTGAACCCCGACCTGCCCAACGAGGCCTTCGGCAAGCTGGTCATCCAGGCGCGCGACGTCCCCGCCCGCGAAAGGCTGCGCGACAAGCTGATCGCCTATGTCGACAGCGGCGCGGTGCCGGAAGCGCGGGTGCGCGTCTCCCGCCTCGATTTCGGCCCGCCCGTCGGCTTCCCCGTGCAGTTCCGCGTCATGGGCGGCACGCCGGTCCAGCTGCGGGAACAGGCGGAGCGCGTGATGGAGACGCTGCGCCAGGTGCCCGGCACGCGGGACGTCCAGCTCGCCTGGGGCGAACGCGCCCCCTCGCTCCGCCTGGTGCTGGACGAGGATCGCGTGGTGCAGCTCGGCCTCTCCCCCCAGGCGGTCGCGCAATCCATGCAGACCCTGCTCTCCGGCGTCACCGCGACGCAGCTGCGCGAGGGCGCGCGCCTCGTGGACGTGGTGCTGCGCGCGCCGGCGGCGGAGCGCCTGTCGCTCGACCATCTCGGCGACCTGACGCTGGTGACGGCCGCCGGCCCCGTGCCGCTGTCCCAGGTGGCGCGGCTGGAGCCGGTGATGGAGGAGCCGATCCTCTGGCGCCGCAACCGGGAGGGCTTTCTCACGGTGCGCGCCGACATCGCGCCGGGGCTTCAGGCGCCGGACGTGACGGCCGCGGCACTGCCCTCGATGCAGGCGCTGTCCGCGACGCTGCCCGTCGGCATGCGGATCGAGGCCGGTGGCGCGGCGGAGGAATCCTCCAAGGCCAATGCCAGCCTTTTCGCGCTCTTCCCCTTCATGGTCGGCGCCATGCTGCTGATCCTGATGGTGCAGCTGCGCCATTTCGGCCGCGTGGCGCTGGTGGTGGCGACCGCGCCGCTCGGCATCCCCGGCGCGGCCGCGGCGCTGATCCTGATGGACCAGCCCTTCGGCTTCGTGGCGCTGCTCGGCGTCATCGCCCTCGCCGGGATGGTGATGCGCAACACGCTGATCCTGGTGGACCAGGTGCAGCAGGACGTCGCGGCGGGCATGGACCTCCGCCAGGCCATCATCGAGAGCAGCGTGCGGCGCGCGCGGCCCGTGGTGCTGACGGCACTCGCCGCCGTGCTGGCCTTCGTGCCGCTGACGCTTTCCGTCTTCTGGGGGCCGATGGCGGTGGCGATGATCGGCGGGCTGACGCTGGCCACGCTGGCGACGCCGCTGGTGGTGCCGGCGATGAACGGCCTCGCTTTGCCCCGGCACCGCAAGGGGGGCCGCAAGGTCACGAAGCCTGCGCCGGTCCCGCCCGGGCTGGTGCCGGCGGAGTAGCGCCGGGCTATCATCGCGCCCTGTGACAACACGGGGCGCGATGCAGAGGCACCTGATGCTGGTTGGCGGCGGCCATGCGCATGTGGAGGTGCTGCGGCAATTCGCCGCCTCGCCGCTCACGGGATGGCGCATCACGCTGCTGACGCGGGAGGCGATGTCCCCCTATTCCGGCATGCTCCCCGGCGTCATCGCCGGTCTGTACCGGGCGGAGCAGGCGCTGATCGACATCCGCGCCCTGGCCGCGCGGGCCGGGGCGGAGGCGCTGATCGACCGCGCCACCGGCATCGACCTGGAGGCGAAGCGGGTCCATCGCGCGGGCGGCGAATCCAGGCCCTTCGACCTGCTGTCGCTGGATACCGGCGCCACGCCTGATACCGCCGGCGTGCCGGGCGCCGCCGCGCATGTCCTCGCCCTCAAGCCCATCGATGCGCTGCTGCCGCGGCTGCGGGCGCTGCTGGAATCGCCGCCCGCGCGCCTCGGCGTGGTCGGCGCCGGGGCGGCGGGGGTGGAGGTCGCGCTGGCGTTGCGCGCGCGCCTGCCGCAGTCCCGCGTGACGCTGGTGGCAGGCGTCGCCGGCGTGCTGGCGGGCTTTCCCGACCGCCTCCGCGCCCGCGCCACCGCCGCCCTGACGGAGCGCCGCATCGCGATCCACCAGGGGGAGGATGTGGCGGAGGTGGTGCGCGACGGCCTGGTCTTTCCCCGCGCCGCGCCGCTGGCGCTGGATGCCGTGCTCTGGGCCACCGGCGCCGCGGCCCCCGCCTGGCTGGGCGAGACCGGGCTGGCGCGGGACCGCGCGGGCTTCCTGCGCGTGGATGCCTGCCTGCAGGCGATTGGCCAGGATCGCATCTTCGCCGCCGGCGACTGCGCCGGCTTCGACCCGCAGCCCCTGCCCAAGGCCGGCGTCGTCGCCGTGCGCCAGGGCCCTGTGCTGGCGCGCAACCTGCGTGCGGCGGCCGAGGGTCGCGCGCTGCGCCCCTATCGCCCGCAATCCGACTGGCTGGTCCTGCTCTCGCTCGGCGACCGCCGCGCCATCGGCACGCGCAACGGGGTTGTGGTCGGCGGCCGCGCCGCCTGGTGGCTGAAGGACTGGATCGACCGCCGCTTCATGGCGCGATACCAGGGGGCATGATGCGGTCGAAGAAGCTCTGGATCGGGTTGGGGCTGGTGGCGGCGCTGCTGGCGCTGCGCTTCACGGGCCTCGGCGAGTTGCTGTCGCTGGACACGCTGGCGCGGCATCGCGGCGCGCTGACGGGGTTCGTGAGCGCGAACTGGCTGCTGGCGGCGGGCGCCTTCGTGCTGGCCTATGCAGCGGCCGTGGCGCTGTCCGTGCCCGGCGCGGTGATCCTGACGCTGTCGGGCGGCTTCCTGTTCGGCGCGCTCGCCGGCACGGCGCTGACGGTGGTGGCGGCGACGATCGGCGCGACGCTCGTGTTCCTGCTGGCGCGGCGGATCTTCGGCGCGGATGCGCTGGACCGCCTCGGCCCTGTTGCGCAGAGGCTGGCGGCGGGGCTGCGCCGCGATGCAGGGCCCTACCTGCTGGTGCTGCGGCTGGTGCCGCTGTTCCCGTTCTTCCTGGTCAACCTGGTGCCGGCCTTCGCGGGCGTCAGGCTGCCGATCTTCGTGGTGACGACGCTGATCGGCATCCTGCCCGCCACCGCCGTGTTCAGCCTGGCCGGCGCGGGGCTCGGCGCCGTGCTGGATGCGGGCGGCACGCTCGAGATCCGCAGCGTCCTGACGCCGCAGATCATCGGCGCGCTGTGCGGGTTAGCGGCGCTGTCGCTGGCCGCGATCCCGCTGAAGCGCCGCTTCGCGAAGGACTGACTGCTCCCTCCCCCGCGCTTGCGGGGGAGGGTTGGGGTGGGGGTCGTCGAGCGCTCGCGGCTATCGGCTCAGCCGTATCGCCAGCGCCGGCGAGAGGCCGATGGTCTCCACCGGCGCATGAGCGGTGCCGGCCGCGATGGGCGCCGTGCCCATCGCCGCGAAGGCTGCGCGGATGCCCGTCTCGACCGAGCACAGCACCGGCACGGGCACCAGCGGCGCCAGCCGCGCGGCCAGCCCTGCGAGCCCCGCGCCCCCCAGCACCACCGCCTCCGCCCCATCCAGCGTCACGCAGTCCCGGCAGGTTTCGGCCAATGAAGCGACGGCCGAATCGGGATCGCGCGCGATGTCGCCACCGGTCGGCAGGATGCTGCGGACACCGGAGAGGCGATCGCCATAGCCGCGGCGTTGATGGAATTCCTCCAGCATCGGCTTCCAGGCGGCGCCGCCGCTGACGACGCCGAAGCGCCGCGCGATGCGGCAGGCTTCCTGCGCGGTGGCATCCGCCAGCCCCAGAACCGGCACGGTCGCCAGCTCACGCAGCGCATCGAGCGCGGGATCGCCGTAGCAGGCGATCAGCACGGCATCGGCATCCCGGCCATGCTCCGCGAAGGCGTCGAGGGTCGCGTGCTCCGCGATGGCAGCCGCCGCGCGGCTCGCGATGTAGCGGGCGCCGAAGCGGCCGGTGGCGCCGGTGATGGTCACGCCGGGCGGCGCCATCCCCCGCGCGATGGCGACGAGGCGATCCGTGATGGCCTGGGTCGTATTGGCGTTGATCAGCAGCAGCTTCATGGGGGCATTCCATCCTCCATCGCGCCGCGAAAATCTAGGTCGGGTCGCCGCTGGCGAGGTACCAGTCCATGATCTCCCGCCCCTGCATGAAGCAGACGCCCGGCATGGCTACCAAATCGTCCAGCATCGCCTCCAGCGCGCCGATGCGGTGCGGCACGCCGGTGATGTAGGGGTGGATGGCGAAGGACATCACCTTCGGCCCGGGCTCTGCCAGCAGCCGCGCCGCCGCCAGCCGCGCGCGACGGGGCAGTTCCTGCTCGTCATGGTGCTGGATCATGGCGATGGGGATGTCGTTCAGTTCGACCGAATAGGGCATGGTCAGCACCTCCCCGGCCGTCGTCCGGAGCCGCGCGGGCAGGTCGTCCACGACGAAATCGGCGATGTAGCGGATGCCGGCCTCCGCCAGCAGGTCGGGTGTCTCCAGCGTCTCCGTCAGCCCCGGGCCGAGCCAGCCGACCGGTGGCGCGCCCGTGAAGCGCGTGATGGCCTCGACGGTCCGCGCGATCATCGCGCGCTGGTCGGGCTCCCTGTGCGTCGGCACCTGCACGAAGCCGTGCCCCATGAATTCCCAGCCGGCATCGTGGGCAGCCTGCGCAACCCGGGGATATTCGTGGCAGACATTGCCGTTGATCGAGAGCGTCGGCCGGATGCCGCGCTTCGCGAAGGCGTCGAGGAAGCGCCAGAAACCAACGCGCATCCCGTATTCATGCCAGGCCCAGTTGGCGACGTCCGGCAGCAGGGCCGCGCCGGTCGGCGGGCTTAGCACCTGGCGCGGCATGGGGTTGTCGATCAGCCAGTGCTCGACATTGACGACCGGCCAGATGGCGAGTTCCGCGCCGCCCGGCAGCGCGGTCTTCGGCCGGTCCTGGGGTGCGGCGTAGCGGAGGCGTTGTTCGGGTCGCATGCTCAGGATTCCACGATCACGGCCACGGGCCCGCCGCCATCCGGGCCCTGGTGTTCGGCGCCGCCGCTGATGAAGAGGTCGGTGCGCCCCGTCGCCGCCGCCGCCACGCCGCCGACCAGCGCGCGGGCATGGCGCGTGGCGTTGATGTCGCTGTCGTCGTTCATGATGTGGCGGTTGCCCCGGATGCGCCCGCTGGCCGAGGGCTCCGCCTTGGCGAGCAGCGCCGCGAGCCGCCCGCGCTGCGTGTCCGTCAGTTGCCCCGGCGCCGCCAGCCCGGCGGCAGCCAGCGCGCGCTGGATGGCGGGGAAATCGATGCCGTCCTGCATCACGTCATGCGCGATCCGCAGCCCGCCCGCCCAGGACCCGCTGTTGCCGAGCACGACGATCTCGTTCCGCGTCAGCTCCACCCCCGCCGAGGCGCTGGCCACGCCGGACCACAGGGACAGGTCCTCCCCGATCACGCCATTGGACAACGCATCGGCCGGCACCTCACCCAGCGCCAGCGCGACGCCGAGTGCCGAGGCCCCGCGCGACAGGCCCATGGAGCGGTAGGTATCATGCGTCGCGACGGTGGCGCCACGCGCCTCGGCCTCCGCGATGCGTTCGCTGGTCAACAGGGGGCACTTCACCTGGACGTAGTGGACGTCGGCGACCGAGGAAATGCCGGCATCCGCCATGGCGGCGCGGACGGCGTCGGCCGTCGCCTCCACCTGCGCCATCCGGCCCAGCTCCTCCGGCCGGAATTCCGGCGTGAAACCCGTGCCGATGGCCAGCGCGCCGGTCGGCGCCACATCCGATTCTGTCACGGCGAACAGGATGAAGTGGGGCGCGAGGCCGCCCTCCGTCCCGCCCGACATCACCATCGCCACGCGCTCCGCCACGACGGCCGGCGTGGTGCCGAGATGCGCCGCCAGCATCGTCGCCAGCGCCGACACGGCATAGGCACGGGTGAAATCGTTGACGCAGCCATTGCCCTCGGTCTTGCCGAGGATGGCGACAATGCTGGCGGGGTCGAGCGTGCCGGCGCTGAACAGCGCCTCGATCCCCGCCATGTCGGCGGGGTGGCGCATCGGAACCCGATGCACCGAAGCGATGCGCGTCATGCCGCTTTCTTTGCGTGGTGGCTGTGCAGCCGGGCGCCCAATTCGCGGCGCACCTCGTTGAACTCTGGCGAGGAGACGTCGCGCGGCCGCGGCAGCTCGATCCGATGCTCGCTCGCGATCCGCCCCGGCCCCGGCTCCATCACGACGACCCGATCCGCGAGGAAGATCGCCTCCTCGATCGAATGGGTCACGAACAGCACCGTCAGCCCCGTGCGCTGCCACAGATCCAGCAGCTCGTCCTGCAGCCGCTCCCGCGTCATCGCATCCAGCGCGCCGAAGGGCTCGTCCATCAGCACCACCTCGGCGTCATTCGCCAGGACGCGGGCGATGGCGACGCGCTGCTTCATGCCGCCGGAGAGCTGGTGGGGATGCGCATCCGCGAAGCGCGTCAGGCCGACCAGGTTCACGAAACGCTCGACCGTCTCCGCAACCTCGCTCTTCGGCCGCCCGCGCGACTTCGGCCCGAAGCCGATGTTTTCGCGAACTGTCAGCCACGGGAAGAGACCGTAGTCCTGGAAGACCATGCCGCGATCGGGCGCCGGCCCGGCGATGGGCTTGTCCCACATCAGCGCATCGCCGGCGGTCGGCTGCTCGAACCCCGCGACGATGCGCAGCAGCGTCGACTTCCCACAGCCGGAGGCGCCGATCAGGCAGACGAACTCGCCCTTCTTCACGGTCAGGTTGGCGTCGCGCAGCGCCTCGATCCGCGTGTCGCCCAGCGTGTAGGTCTTGCCGACATGCTTGATGTCGAGGATGGGGATCTCAGCCACGGTGCATGGGGCTCCAGCGCAGGGCGCGGTTCATCAGCATGACGACGACGCGGTCGCTGACGAAGCCGGCGATGCCGATGACGATCATGCCGCAGATGACAAGCTCTGTGCGGCTCAGCGTGCGGCCATCCATGATGACGGCCCCCAGGCCCTGCGGCACGCCCGTCATCTCGCCAACGACGATCACGAACCAGGCGAGGCCGAGGCCGAGCCGCAGCCCCGTGAAGATGGAGGGGAGTGCCGCGGGCAGCACGACGCGGAAGAACTGCGCATTGCCGCGGCAGCCCAGCATCGAGGCGGCCTCGAACAGCCGCGGCTCGACATTCTTCACGCCGAAGACGGTGTTGAGCAGGATCGGGTAGAAGGCGCCGAGGAAGACCAGGAAGAAGGCGGATTTCGGCCCGAGCCCGAACAGGATCATCGACAGCGGCAGCCAGGCCGTGACCGGGATCGGCCGCATCAGCTGGAGAAAGGGGTCGAGCAGTTGCCGCACCAGCGCGATGCGCCCGATCAGCAGCCCCAATGGCACCGCGACAGCGGCCGCCAGCAGGAAGCCGCCATAGACGCGGGACGCGCTGGCCAGCAGGTGCAGGTGCAGCGTGGCGGAGAAGGCATCGTCCCAGATGCCGCCCACCGCAAAATCGACCATATACTCGGCGACGTCGGCGGGGGACGGGATCAGCCGCGTCATCCCCGCCTTCACCGCCAGATGCCAGCCCAGCAGCAGCAGCAGCGGCACCACCAGCGACAGCGCGATGGGGCCGAGGCGGCGACCCAGGCGCTGCGCCGCGCTGCTGGCGGGTGGCGCAACCGTCGCCACCGGGATCGTCGCCTCGGACATCGCCCGAAACCCCTTACGACGTCGCGATTTCGTTGGAGAAGCGCGGGTTCAGGAAGGTGTTGAAGTTCGGCAGCTGGCGGATCTGCCGCATCTCCAGCATCTGCTGCGCATAGGCGCGCGCCTGGCCGAGCACCGTGTCGTCCAGCTTCCAGATGTATTCGACATTCTCCGCCGCCAGCGCCTGCTCCACCGCCGCGCGCGGCGCGCCGAGGATGCGCACCGTCGCGTCCGCGACCTCCCGCGGGTTGGCCATCATGTACTCGCTGGCGCGGCGATGGATGCCGAGCATGGTGCGGACCAGCGCGGGATCCTGCGCGATCTGCTGTTCGCTGGTCGCGAAGATCATGTTCAGCCCGCCCATGGCGGTGCCGTAGGGATATTCGACCAGCTGCCCGACGCCCGACGAGATCGAAAGGCCCGGCCCCGGCTCCGCGCCCACATAGGCGTCGATGTCGCCGCGCGACAGCATGGCGTGCATCTCGCCGAAGGGCACGCGCACGCTGGTGATGTCCCGCACCGTCATGCCGGTCTGGCGCAGGCGCTCCAGGATGAAGACCTCCTGCGTCGAGCCTGGCCAGATGCCGACTCGCTTGCCGCGAAGGTCGGCGATGGTGCGGATCGGCGTGCCGGCCTTGGCAATGACGCCCATGCCCTTGTTGCAGAAGGCGCCGACGACGACGACGGGCTCACCCGCCGCGCCGCCCAGCAGCGCCGCCGCGATGCCGAAGCCGCCGAAATTCACGGAGTTCGTCACGACCGCGTTCTTGCCATCGGTCGGGCTGTCGAAGGTCGTGATCTCGATCTTCAAATTCGCCGGCGCGAAGCGCTCATAGAAATGCGGCGTCATGGAGTGGATGAGGCGGAGCGACCCCATCTTCACGGTGCGCTGCGCCTGCGCATTCGCGATGTGCGGCGCAGCGACCAGCGCGGTGGCCCCGGCGAGGATATGGCGGCGACGGATCATTCGTTGGTTCTCCCTGCTTAGGTTGTGGCGAGGCTGGCGATGAAGGCGCGCCATCCCCCGAATTCGGAAATCTCGGTGGCGCCGGTCAGCCCCTCGGGCTCCACCAGGAAGCCCTTGGGCGTCGTGCCATCGGCCAGGCGCAGCGTGCCGATGCAGAGCGGCGCGGGCACGCCGGCGACGAAGCGGCCGAAGCCGTCCTCCGGCAGCGCCCAGACCTCGGTCTGGATGGCGTGGCCCTCCGCCACGCGCAGCAGGCCCGGCCGCTTCGGCGGTCCGCCGGCCAGCGCGAAAAGCCGGTAGCAGGGCTGCGTCAGCACGGCGCGGCGCAGCGCCGCACCCTCCCGCAGCAATTCCGGGTTCAGCACCATGCCGGAGAGATGCGCGCCGACGACGGCGATCTCGATCATGCCGCGAAGCCCTCCATCAGCGTGGCGCCCGTCGCCGCCAGGCACGCGTCGCTCGCCCGCGGGCCGATCAGCGTGACGCCGAAGGGCAGCCCGTCCGGCCGAAGCGGCGCCGGAACGGCGATTGCCGCCAAGTCCAGCAGGTTCACGAAATTGGTGTAGGTGCCGAGCCGGGCGTTGGGCCCGATCGGGTCGGCCTCCAGCTCCGCCAGCGTCGGGAAGTTGGGCGCGGTCGGCACCAGCAGCGCCTCGATCCCGTCCCAGGCCGGGCGGGTCGCGAGCCGCAGTTCGGCCAGGCGGTGCAGGCCGCGGAAGGCATCGGTGGCGCTGAAGCGCGCGGCGCCGGCGATGATCCGGCGCGTGACGGGGTGCATGGCCTCCGCGGGCACCAGCGCGCCGAAGGCGGCATCGCGCTCAGCCACGAAGGCGCCCTCATAGAGCAGGCGCGCCGTCTCCAGGAACGGCGTCAGGTCGCGCTCCACCAGCGTGACGCCGGCGGGCAGCCGCGCCAGCGCCGCCTCCCAGGCCGCGCGCTGCTCGGGACCATCGAGGTGCAGGTCCTGCGCGCGGGGAATGCCGAGGCGCGTGAGCGCCGCGCCCGGCGTGCCGAGTTCGATCGGCCGCGACCAGGGATCGAGGTCATCCGCGCCGGCCATCACGCCGTAGCAGGCCCAGGCATCCGCGACGCTGCCGGCGAAGACGGAGATGCAGTCGAGGCTCGGGCAGGCCGGCACGACGCCGCGGGACGGGATGGCCCCCACGCTCGGCTTCAGCCCGACCAGCCCGTTCAGCGCCGCCGGCACGCGGCCTGACCCGGCGGTATCCGTCCCCAGCGACAGCAGCGCCAACCCCTGCGCCACCGCGACGGCGGAGCCGCTGGATGACCCGCCCGGCACGCGGTCCGGCGCGCAGGCATTGCGCGGGATGGGGTGCGGGGTGCGGACGCCGACCAGCCCCGTCGCGAACTGGTCGAGGTTGGTCTTGCCCGTGATGATCGCGCCCGCCGCCAGCAGCCGCGCCACCGCCGGCGCCGATTCGGCCGGGGTGTAGGCATGGGCCGGGCAGGCCGCCGTGGTCGGCATCCCCGCCACGTCGATATTGTCCTTCACCGCGACGGGCACGCCCCAGAGGGGGAAGCGCGTGGGATCGAAGGGCGGCAGCGCCGCGATCGCCGACGCCATCGCGGGCTCCGAAGGCCGGTGCAGGTAGATGCCGGGATCGCCGATCGCGTCGTGCCGCGCCGCCAGCGCCGCCATCAGCGCGGCAGGCGTCAGCCCGCCGGCATAGGCGGCGTGCAGGTCGGCGATGCTTCGGGGCAGCTTGGTCATCGGGCGAGGGTGCTCATCGCGCCCGGCTCAGCAAGTGGCGTGCCGAAGCCGGCGGTGACGGCGGATCAACGACTTGGCTCGCCGGACGCCGCCCCGTGTATGCAAGAGAACCCGAAACCGGGCATTTGTGCCCTGAAATCAGGCAGCGTCCGGCTGCGCCCGCGCCCCCGCCATGGCGATCCAGGTCCGCTCCGTCAGCCCGATATGGGCCCGTAGCGCCGCGGCCGCGCCGGCCGCATCGCCCCGCTGGATCGCGGTGACGATCG
This sequence comes from Acetobacteraceae bacterium, assembly GCA_027482245.1. GTDB lineage: Bacteria > Pseudomonadota > Alphaproteobacteria > Acetobacterales > Acetobacteraceae > Falsiroseomonas. The sequence goes on from JAIXWG010000045.1 coordinate 79,720, forward strand.
CCACATGTTCCTCATGCGACCGCCGCATCCGGTCCGGCGCCTCCAGCTGCGCCGCGCGGAAGGGCGCCAGGCGCCGCCGCGTCGCCGTCGCGATCTCCGCGAGGTAGCGGTTGTGCGACCCGGCATAGAGCAGGTGGTGGAAGGCGACATTGGCGGCGCGGTAGCCCGCCACGTCGCCATCCCGCACCATGGCGGCCATGCGGGCGATCTGCTGTTCCAGCCCGCGGCGTTCCTGCGGCGTCATCGCCATGGCGCAATGCGCCGCGGCCATCGCCTCCAGCTCCGCCATCACCACGAACATCTCCGCCAGCTGCGCGGCATCCGGCACGGCCACGACGCAGCCGCGCCGCGGCACCGATTGCACCAGGCCGGTCGGCGCCAGCTGCCGCAGCGCCTCCCGCACCGGGGTGCGGCTGACCGCGAACTGCGCGGCGAGCGACGCCTCGTCCAGCGCCGCGCCCGGCCTCAGCCGGCCCGCGACGATGTCATCCGCCAGCTGCGCGGCAATGGCCTCCGACCGCGTCGGGCGCGGCTTCGGGGCGTTTCGGGGCGGGGTGGCGGGCATGGCGCTTTCTGGCGCAGGGCCGCGCGCCGCGTCCAGCCCGATCAGCCCCCGCCTTCAGCGGAAGGGGAAGGGATACATCAGCCCGCCGCGCAGCCAGAGGTCGGACAGCCCCCGGTCGAGCCCGATCGGCGAGCCCTCCCCCAGGTTGCGGTCGAAGATCTCGGCATAGTTGCCGACCTGGCGGATCGCCTCCATCGCCCAGGTATCGGGCAGGCCCAGCGCCTGTCCGAGCCCGGGATCGAGGCCGAGCAGGAAGCGCGTCTCTGAATCCGCGGATTGCAGGGCGGTGTCGAGGTTGTCGCTGCGCATCTCCAGCTCCTCCGCCGCCACCAGCGCGTGCAGGGTCCAGGTCACGACCTGCCGCCAGCGATTGTCGTGGCCCGGCACGAAGGGGGTCAGCGGCTCCCGGCTCAGCCGTTCCGGCAGCACGACGGCGCTGGCGGGGTCCGGCAGGTCGGTCGCCTTCAGGGTCGCGAGCGCGGCGGCATCGGCGGAGACGCCATCGCAGTCACCGGCGCGGAAGGCGGTGATCAGCGCGGGGCCGCCCTGCGGCACCGGCACCAGCGTCAGGCCGACGCCCATGCGCCGCGCGGCGCTGTGCAGGATGGCCAGGCTGCCATCGACGGCCGGCGCTGCCACGCAGATGCGCTTTCCGTCCAGCTGCGCGAAGGCCGCGATGCCGGCATCGGCGCGCACCATCACGCCCTGGCCGTCGTAGAACAGCACCCCGGCCGGCACCAGGTTGCGCCCGGCATCGCGCAGCGCCGTCGCGGTCAGGTTGCTCGACAGGATATCGACCTCCGCCCGCTCCACCGATTCGAGGCTGGCGGCCAGGCTCGGTGCCGTCACGAAGCGGACCTTGGCCGCATCGCCCAGCACGGCGGCGGCGACGGCGCGGCAGAAATCCGCGTCCAGCCCGCGCATCACGCCCTGCGCATCGGGGGCGGAGAAGCCGGGCAGCAGGCCGAAGACGCCGCAGCGCACCTCGCCCCGCTGGCGCACGCCATCCAGCACCGGGGTGGCGGGCTGGGCCCAGGCGGGTGGCGAGGCGGGTGTCACGGCGGCGATGCCGGCCATGGCGAGGAAACCGAGAAGGGCGCGGCGCATGGCGGGGCTCCGGAGGGGGCGCATGGGATCAGCAGCCCGAGATGGCGATGCGGCAGGTGATGCTGGAACTCGCGGCTTCCGCCAGGCGGCAGGTGTTCAGCGCCTGCGCCTCCGCCTGTTCGCGCGTCTGGCCGACGCCGCTGGCCAGGCGCCGCACTTGCACGGGCGGCGTGGTCAGCGCCTGCACCAGCGCGCCGCAGCCATTCGGGAAGTCCAGCGCCACGCGGCACTGGTTGCGCCCGGCCACCGCCTCGCAGGCGCGGATCGCGTCCATGTTGGCGGCCAGGCGGTCCGTCTTGCCGGAGGAGAAGCCGAAGGCGGTGGACGGCGGTTCCGCCGTGTAGATGAAGCCGAAGCGCCCCCGCACCGCGGCGGCCGTCGCCCCCGCCGGGGCGGAGGCCTGGATGGTGCTGCCGCTGGCGCAGCGGGCCAGGCAGGCATTCTGCAGGCTCTGCGGCTGGCTGTCGCAGGCGGTGCGGCAGGAAGGCGGCACGGCCGTCGCCGCCAGGCCGGGCGCGGGGCCGGACAGGCCGCGGAAGCAGGGGCCGGCTGCCGGGCCGGTGCCCTGGCCGCAGACATTCAGCGTGGGCGTCGCCCAGCGTTCCGCGGGGATGGCGATGCGCCAGGGCCCGCCATCCCGGCAGGACAGGTCCCAATAGGCCGTGCGCCGCGGGTCGAGCCCCGCCTGGAACAGCACCGTCACTTCCGCGCAGGCATAGCGGTTCTGCGTCAGCAGGCTGCGGAAGGCCTCCTTCCGCCCGGCCTCGTTGCGGGCCAGCAGCGCGTCATTGGTCGGGTTGCCGGTCTGCGCCCGGGCATCCGGCGCGCCAAGCGCCAGCAGGACGCCGAGCGCCAGCACCGCCGTTCGAAGAAGCCCCATGGCCCCGCCCCCCAAGACCGTTCCGCCTCCATCCTAGTGGGCGGGGGCCACCCGGCAAGGTGCCCCACGCGGAGCGTCCCAACATGCTGGACGCGGCGCGCCCCGCGCTTTAGGCCATGGACGGGGTCGAATACCGGCCCATGGATGCACGGAGCGGCACGGGATGAAGACGCGCGCGGCGGTGGCCTTTGCGGCCGGCAAGCCCCTTCAGGTGATGGATGTGGAGATCGGCGGCCCCAAGGCCGGGGAGGTGCTGGTGGAGGTGAAGGCCACCGGTCTCTGCCACACCGACCTCTACACCCTGTCCGGCGCCGATCCCGAGGGCCTGTTCCCCGCCATCCTGGGGCATGAGGGCGCGGGAATCGTGCGGGAGGTCGGCGCGGGCGTCACCAGCGTGAAGCCCGGCGACCACGTGATCCCGCTCTACACGCCGGAATGCCGGCAGTGCAAAACCTGCCTGAGCCAGCGCAGCAACCTCTGCACCGCCATCCGCGGCACCCAGGGCAAGGGCGTGATGCCCGACGGCACGTCCCGCTTCAGCTGCGACGGCGCCCCCGTCATGCACTACATGGGCTGCAGCACCTTCGCGAACTTCACCATCCTCCCCGAGATCGCGCTCGCGAAGGTGCGTGACGACGCGCCATTTGAAAAAATCTGCTACATCGGCTGCGGCGTGACGACGGGCATCGGCGCCGTCATCAACACGGCCAAGGTCTGGCCGGGCGCCAATGTCGCGGTCTTCGGGCTGGGGGGCATCGGGCTGAACGTGATCCAGGGTGCCCGGATGGTGGGCGCCGACCGGATCATCGGCGTGGATTTGAACCCGGCGCGGGAGGACATGGCGCGGAAGTTCGGCATGACGGACTTCATCAACCCGAACGAAGTCGGCCACGACAAGGTCGTGCAGGCCATCGTGGACCTGACGGGCGGCGGCGCCGATTTCAGCTTCGAGTGCATCGGCAACGTGAAGGTCATGCGCCAGGCGCTGGAATGCACCCATCGCGGCTGGGGCGAGTCCATCATCATCGGTGTCGCCGGCGCGGGGCAGGAGATCTCCACCCGTCCCTTCCAGCTGGTGACGGGCCGTTCCTGGCGCGGCACGGCCTTCGGCGGCGCCCGCGGCCGGACCGACGTGCCGAAGATCGTGGACTGGTACATGCAGGGGAAGATCGACATCGACAGCCTGATCACCCATGTCATGCCCCTCGATGACATCAACCATGGCTTCGAGCTGATGGAGAAGGGCGAGTCCATTCGCTCCGTGGTCGTCTACTGAGGGTTCCATGCTCCGCCTGACCGAGTTGAAACTGCCGCTGGATCATCCCGAAGGGGCCATCGAGGCGGCTTTGCGCGACAGGCTCGGCCTGGCGAAGGGGGAGCCGCGCTCCCTCTCCGTCGCCCGCCGCGCCTGGGATGCGCGCAAGCGGTCGGCGATCGAGCTTGTCTATTCCATCGACTTCGAGGTGGCGGACGAAGCCGCCCTGCTGCGCCGCTTCGCCAGCCACCCGGTCTATGGCCGCACCCTGGGGCCGACGCCCGATACCAGCTACCGGCACGTCGCCCGCGCGCCCGCGCATGTCCCGAAGCGCCCCGTCGTCATCGGCACCGGGCCCTGCGGGTTGTTCGCCGCGCTGATCCTGGCGGAGATGGGGTTCCGGCCGATCATCCTCGACCGCGGCAAGGTGGTGCGGGAACGCACCAAGGATACCTGGGCCCTGTGGCGCCGCGGCGTGCTGACGCCCGAGAGCAACGTGCAGTTCGGGGAGGGCGGCGCCGGCACCTTCTCCGACGGCAAGCTCTGGTCCGGCATCAAGGACCCGCAGCATCTCGGCCGGAAGGTCCTGACCGAATTCGTCGCGGCGGGCGCACCCGAAGAGATCCTTTTCGTCGCGAAGCCCCATATCGGCACCTTCCGCCTGGTGACGATGGTGGAGAGCATGCGCGCGAAGATCGAGGCGCTGGGCGGCGAATACCGCTTCGGCACCAAGGTCGTGGACTTCATCGTGGAAACTGGCCGCGACGGCCAGCGCCGCATGCGCGGCGTGGTCACCGAAGCCGGCGAGACGATCGAGACCGACCACGTCGTCCTCGCCATCGGCCACTCCGCCCGCGACACTTTTTCTCGAATTCATGCCGCGGGTGTCTTCGTCGAGGCCAAGCCCTTCTCGATCGGCGTGCGGATCGAGCATCCGCAATCCATCATCGACCGCGCACGCTTCGGCACCTTCGCGGGCAACCCCATCCTGGGTGCCGCCGACTACAAGCTGGTGCACCACTGCGGGAACGGCCGCAGCGTCTATTCCTTCTGCATGTGCCCGGGCGGCACCGTCGTCGCCGCCACCAGCGAACCCGGCCGCGTCGTGACCAATGGCATGAGCCAGTATTCCCGCGCCGAGCGGAACGCCAATGCCGGCATCGTCGTCGGCATCACGCCGGAGGTGGACTATCCCGGCCATCCCCTCGCCGGCATCGACTTCCAGCGGCATTGGGAGGAACGCGCCTTCGTCGCCGGCGGCGGCACCTATGCCGCGCCCGGCCAGCGCGTCGGCGATTTCCTGGCAGGCCGCGCCTCCACCTCGCTCGGCGACGTCGTCCCCAGCTACAAGCCGGGCGTGACGCCGACCGACCTCTCCCTCTGCCTGCCCGACTTCGTCGTGGCGGCGATCCGGGAAGCGCTGCCCGCCTTCGGCCGCACCATCAAGGGCTTCGACCTGGAGGATGCGGTGATGACGGGCGTCGAGACGCGCACCTCCTCCCCCATCCGCATCCGCCGCGACGCGACGATGCGCAGCATCAACACCCTCGGCCTCTACCCCGCCGGCGAAGGCGCGGGCTATGCGGGCGGCATCTTCTCCGCCGGCGTGGACGGCATCCGCGTGGCGGAGGCGGTGGGCCGGGACATGGCAGGATTGGCGGCCGCAGCTTGAAGAATTTCGATGTCGTCGTGCTCGGCGCCGGTGCGGCGGGCCTGTTTGCCGCCATGCGCGCGGGGCAGCGTGGGCGGCGCGTGCTGCTGCTGGACCATGCGGAGGAGCCGGGGAAGAAGATCCTGATCTCCGGTGGCGGGCGCTGCAACTTCACCAACACGGGCTGCGTGCCGGACCGCTTTCTGTCGCAGAACCGGCACTTCGCGCGATCCGCCCTCGCCCGCTACACCCAGCACGACTTTCTCGAGCTTGTGCAGAAGCACCGGATCGCGTGGCACGAGAAGACGCTCGGACAACTCTTCTGCGACGGCTCCGCCCGCCAGATCGTCGCCATGCTGGTGCAGGAATGCGAGGCCGCGGGCGTCGATCTCCGCTGCCACACCCGCATCACCGGCGTCACGAAGGACACGGCATTCCGCATCGAGACGAGCGCCGGCACTTTCACCGCCGACAGTCTCATCATCGCCACCGGCAGCCTCTCCATCCCCAAGATGGGTGCGACGGGCTTCGCGCATGATTTGGCGATGCAGTTCGGCCTGCCGCTGACGGAAATCCGCCCGGCCCTGGTCCCGCTCACCTTCGGCGAGGCGATGCTGGACCTCATGCGCCCGCTCTCGGGCCTCGCGCTCGACAGCGTCGCCAAGGCCGGCAAGGCCGCGTTCCGGGAAGCGATGCTCTTCACCCATCGCGGCCTCTCCGGCCCCGCCATCCTCCAGGCCTCCTCCTACTGGCGCGAAGGCCAGCCGATCACCCTGGACCTCACGCCCGACCGCGACGCCACCGCGGTGCTGCTGGCTGGCAAGCGCGCCCGCCCGAAGGCGGAGGCCAAGACCATCCTCGGCGACCTCCTCCCCGCCCGCCTCGCCGCCGCCATGGCCGCGCTGCACCTGCCGCCCCGCACCATCGGCGAGATCGGCGATGGCGACCTGCGGAAACTGGGCGCCCTGCTGAAGGCCTGGGCGCTGAAGCCCAGCGGGACGGAAGGCTACGCCAAGGCCGAGGTCACGCTGGGCGGCGTCGACACCGAGGCCCTCTCCTCCCAGACCATGATGGCCAAGGACGTGCCCGGCCTGTTCTTCATCGGCGAGGCGGTGGACGTGACGGGCTGGCTCGGCGGCTACAATTTCCAATGGGCCTGGTCCTCCGGCTGGGCCGCCGGCGAGGCCGCGTAACTCCCTCCCCCGCGCTTGCGGGGGAGGGTTGGGGTGGGGGTCGGCGCCACACTGCTTGGCAGCACGGATAAACCATCCGAAGCTTCCCCGTCAGACACTCGGGGAACGCCACCATGGCCAAGCGCGGCATGCAGTTCGGGATCTTCCTGGCCCCCTTCCACCGCCTGGGCGACAACCCCACCCTCGCCATCTCCCGCGACATCGAGATGCTGGAATGGCTCGACCGCCTCGGCTTCGACGAGGCCTGGATCGGGGAGCACCATTCCGCGGGGTGGGAGACCATCGCCTCCCCCGAACTCATCATCGCCGCGGCGGCGGAGCGCACGAAGCACATCCGCTTGGGCTCCGGCGTCACCTCCCTGCCCTACCACCACCCCTTCCTCGTGGCGCAGCGCTTCGTGCAGCTGGACCACATGACGAGGGGCCGCGCCATGCTGGGCTGCGGGCCGGGCGCGCTGGTGTCGGACGCCTACATGCTCGGCATCGATGCGACGACGCAGCGCCGGCGGATGGATGAGGCGCTGGAAGCCATCATGGCCCTGCTCGCCTGCGACGGGCCGGTGACGCGCAAGACCGACTGGTTCGAGATGAAGGAGGCGCGGCTGCACCTCCGCCCCTATTCCGACCCGCATTTCCCCATCGCGGTGGCCAGCACCCTGACCCCCGCCGGCCCCGCGACCGCGGGCAAGCATGGCGTCGGGATCCTGTCGCTCGGCGCCGGCATGCCAGGCGGCCCCGCGGCGCTGCCCGGCCAGTGGAAGATCGCGGAGGAAGCCGCCGCCGCCGCGGGCAAGACCATCAGCCGCCGCGACTGGCGCCTGGTGATGAACGTCCATGTGGCGGAGACGGACGAACAGGCCATGGCCGATGTGCGCGTCGGCGAACGCCTGGAGACCGCGACATACTTCGAGGACGCGCTGGGCCGCCCGCCGGGCCGGTCCCAGGACCCGCTGACCGATGGCGTGAAGGCCGGCACCACCCTCGTCGGCTCTCCCGAAACCGTGGCGCGCGGCATCGAGAAGCTGGTCGAGGCCAGCGATGGCGGCTTCGGCGGCTTCATGTTCCGCGCCAATGACTGGGCGAACCGGGAACAGACCTGGCGCAGCTACGAACTCTTTGCGCGCTGGGTGATGCCGCGCTTCCAGCAATCGCTCGATACCGTCCGCGGCTCCTACGAATGGGCCGTCGCCAACCGCAAGACGATCTTCAGCCCGAATGTCGAGGCGCTGCGGAAAGCCTTCACGGACCATGGCAGCGCGGTGCCCGAGAGCTTCGATGCGCGCGCTTCCGGGGCCCGTGACCTGAAGGTGCCATAGCCCCTTCCCCCGCCGCGAAGTGGCATCCTAGGATACCAGCGCACCACGCCGGAGACCGCGCCCGCATGCCACGCCGCCTCCTCCCCCTGCTGGCCCTGCTGCTGCTGTTCCCCCTCGCCGCCCGGGCGCAATCCTGGCCGGAACGTCCCATCCGGCTGATCATCCCCTTCGGCGCCGGCGGCGTCAGCGACAGCGTCGGGCGGATCGGGGCGGAATGGCTGTCGAAGCAGCTCGGCGTGCCGGTGGTGGCGGACAATCGCCCCGGCGGCAACGGCGCGATCGGGATGGAGGCGGTGCTGCGCAGCCCGGCCGATGGCTACACGCTGCTCGGCGCCAGCGCGTCCCACCTGGTCGTGCTGCCGCTGATGCAGCGCCTGACCTTCGACCCGCAGCGCGACTTCACGCCCATCTCCATGACCGCGGGCAACCCGCTGGTCCTGGCCGTCGCCTCCGGCATGGGCCCCGCGACGCTGCCCGCCTTCCGGGAGATGGTCGCGGCGCGGCCGGGCCAGCTGCAATACGCCTCCGGCGGCACCGGCGGCCTCAGCCATCTGGGGATGGAGGTGCTGCTGCAGCGCCTCGGCCTGCAGATGGAACATGTGCCCTACCGCAGCGGGCCGCTCGCCATGCAGGACATGATGGGCGGGCGCATCCAGGTGCATCTGGGCAATGCGCTCGACATGACCGCGGCGCGGGATGCGGGGATGATCCGCCTCATCGCCGTCACCGGCGCCACGCGCAGCGCCATCCTGCCGGATGTGCCGACCGTCGCCGAACAGGGCTGGCCGGGCTTCGAGGTCTCGACCTGGAACGGCCTGGCCGGCCCCGCCAATTTGCCCGTCGCGATCCGCGACCGCATCGCCGCCGCCATGCGCCGCGCCTGCGCGGATGACGGCGTGCAGCGGTCCCTGCTGCGCATCGGCGCCGACCCGCTGTGCAGCACGCCGGAGGAGATGGCCGCCTCCATGCAGCGCCTGACCCCCATCATGCGGGACGCCGTCGCCCTCTCCGGCGCCACCGTGAACTGAAGCAAGGCAGTACCACCATGGAAAGCGCGGCCGAGATCTTCCTGCGCCAGCTTGGCGCTTCCGGCGTCGACTACCTCTTCGCCAATGGCGGCACGGACTTCCCGCCGATCGTGGAGGCCTATGCCAGGCACGACGGCACCAACCACCGCCTGCCACGGCCGATGACGGTGCCGCATGAGAATGCGGCCGTCGCCATGGCGCATGGCGCCTACATGATGACGGGCCGGCCCCAGGCGGTGATGGTGCATGTGAATGTCGGCACGGCGAACACCGTGAACGGCATCCTCAACGCCAATCGCGACCACACGCCCGTCTTCGTGCTGGCCGGCCGCACGCCCTATTCGGAACACGGCCGCCACGGCGCCCGCACCCGCAACATCCATTGGGCGCAGGAGATGTTCGACCAGGCCGGCATGGTGCGGGAGGCCGTGAAATGGGATGGCGAGCTGCGCCAGCCCGACCAGGCGGCGGACCTCGTGCGCCGCGCCCTCGGCATCGCCATGGCCTCCCCCCGCGGCCCCGTCTACGCGACCCTGCCGCGGGACACGCTGGCGGCGCCCGCCGGCAAGGCGCGCGTGGCGGAACCGCCGCCGCCGGCCGTGCCGCCCCTCCCCGACCCCGCCGCGCTGGCGGAGGCCGCGCGGATGCTGGCGGCGGCGCAGCGCCCCCTCGTCATCACCTCCTCTGCCGGCCGCACCCGTGCGGGCTTCGACGCGCTGGTCGCCTTCGCCACGCGCTTCGCCGTGCCCGTCATCAGCTTCACGCCCCGCTTCGTGAACTTCCCCGCCGACCACCCGCTGCACCTGGGCTACGAACCCAGCCCGCTGCTGGAGGAATCCGACTGCGTGCTTGTGATCGACACCGACGTGCCCTGGATCCCGCACCTCCAGGGCCCGCCGGAGGGCAGCCGCGTGATCCATCTCGGCGAGGACCCGCTTTTCGCCCGCTACCCCATGCGGAGCTTCCCGACGGACCTCGCCATCACCGGCGACATCGCGGCGGCGCTGGACGGCCTGTCCGCCGCGCTCGATCCTCTGCTGTCGGCCGAGGCCGTGGCGCCGCGCGCCGCCGCCCTGGCCGAGCGCTCCGCCCGCCAGCGCGCGGCCTGGGCGCAGGCCGTGGCGACGCCGCCCGATGGCCCCATCACGCCGGAATGGATCAGCCACTGCCTGGCCGAAGCCCTGCCGGCGGAGGCGGTGGTGGTGAACGAATACCCGCTGCGCCAGACCCATTGCCCGCGCACCCGCCACGGTACCTTCTATGGCCAGAGCACGGCCGGCGGCCTCGGCTGGGGCTTCGGCGCGGCACTCGGCGCCAAGCTGGCCGCGCCGGAGAGACTGGTGGTCGCGACGCTCGGCGACGGCGCCTATGTCTTCAACAACCCGACCGCCTGCCACTGGGTGGCGGAGGCGCACCAGCTGCCGGTGCTGGTCGTCGTCTTCAACAACGCGATGTATGGCGCGGTCCGCAACTCGACGCTCGCCATGTATCGCGACGGCGCCGCGGCGAAGACGGGTGGGGAGCTGCTGGCCGACCTCTCCCCCTCCCCCGCCTTCGAGAAGCTGGCCGAGGCCAGCGGCGGGCATGGGGAGCGGGTGACGGACCCGGCCGAGCTGCCCGCGGCGCTGCGGCGCGCCATCGCGGTGGTGACGCAGGAGAAGCGCCAGGCGCTGGTCAACGTGGTCTGCCGCTACTGAGCGGCAGGCCGGAAAGCGCTGGCAAACCGCCGGCGTTTTTGTTATGTTCCGGCCATCAAGCACCCTTCCTGCGCCCTGGTGCCCGCCGTCGCGGAACGGCAGGCACGCTGGAATCGGTGCTAAAAGTGCTAAAGAGGGTTAGTCCGCAGTATTCCCGAGGGGTCCTCAGCGCATCCCGAGCGATTGCTGGAAGCGCAGCAGGTACCCATCGGGATCCTGAACCAGGAACTGCCGCGCGCCTGACTGGCGGTCGCCGGCCCGGTACCATTTCTCCTCCGGCGCCAAATAGAGCGGCCAGGCAGCGCCTTCGAGCGCTGCCAGCACGGGCGCGATGGCGGGCAGTTCGATCTGCAGGTTGATGCCCCGGCCGAAGGGGCGTTCCAGCTTGCCCGTGATCCAGCGCCGGCCGGGGCGGAAAGCTTCCTCCAGCATCACCTGCACGCCGTCGCGGTGCAGGTAGGCGAAGCCATCCTCCGGCCGGTCATAGGCCACCGCGAAGCCGCAAAGCCCGCCCCAGAAGCGGAGGCTGGCCGGGAGGTCCGAGACCAGCAGTTCCGGGACGAGCTTCGCGTAGTCGAAGGTCAAACCAGGATGGCCAGCACCATCGCCGCCGCCATGGCGCCGCCCGCGATGCGCACCGGCGTCGCGGCAAGACGCAGCGCGCCCAGCACGCCCGCGCCATGCAGCGCGGCCGTCGCGACCAGGAAGCCCGCCGCATAACCCAGCGCGCCGTTGCCCTCGGCCAACTCAAGGCCATGGGAATTGCCATGCAGCGCGCCGAAGGCCGCGACGACGGGCAGCGCGAGGCCGAGCGACAGCCGAGCGGAGGACGCGACCAGCGCGCCCAGGATGATGACGGAAGCCAGGATGCCGCCCTCCACCAGCGGCAGCCCGATGCCTTCCATGCCAAGCACGCCGCCGACGGCCATGCCACCGAGGAACAGAGCCGGCAGCGCCAGCAGGGCGCGGCCACCCATCAACCCGGCCCAGAGCCCCACGGCCACCATCGCGAGGACGTGGTCCATGCCACCGACGGGATGCATCAGCCCCGCGACGACGCCATGCACATGGTCGCCCGCGCCATGCGCGAAGGCGGGCAGCGGCGCCAGCAGCGCTGCGAGCGTCAGGAAACGGCGCATCACGCGGCCTCCCCGCGCCGCGTGATGCCGCCGGCCGCCAGCACGAAGGCTGCGATTTCTGCCACGCCCTTGTTCTCCTTGAGGTTGGTGAACATGAAAGGCCGCGCGCCGCGCATCTTCTTCGCGTCGCGGTCCATCACGCCGAGGTCGGCACCGACCAGCGGCGCCAGGTCGATCTTGTTGATCACCAGCAGGTCGCTGCGGGTGATGCCGGGCCCGCCCTTGCGAGGGATCTTGTCGCCGGCGGAGACGTCGATGACGTAGATCGTGAGGTCCGCGAGTTCCGGGCTGAAGGTGGCGGCGAGGTTGTCGCCGCCGCTTTCGATGAACAGCACCTCGAGCGTCGGATGCCGCGCCGACATCTCCGCCACTGCGGCCAGGTTGATGGAGGCGTCCTCCCGGATCGCGGTATGCGGGCAGCCGCCGGTCTCGACGCCCATGATGCGGTCGGGCGACAACGCGCCGCTGCGCGTCAGGAATTCGCTGTCCTCCTTGGTGTAGATGTCGTTGGTGATGGCGGCGATGTCGTTGTGGTCGCGCATGTACTTGCACAGGCGATCGACCAACGCCGTCTTGCCGGAACCGACGGGGCCGCCGATGCCGACGCGGAAGGGGCCATTACTCATGATCTGAACAGCCTCGTGTATTGCGTCTCGTGACGCAGGGAGAAGAGGTCGATGGCGATGGCCGCGGCGCCGAGGTCATCGGGATCGGTGACCGCCAGCGCGGCCTCCGTCGCGCGCAGCACGATCGGCAGCAGCGCCGCCGTCGCCACCTGCCCATCCGTCTGGCCGAGCGGCACGACGCGGACGCCGGCGGAGACGATGTTGGTGGCGAAGCCTGTGAGCCAGCCGAAGGCGGCATCGCGTAGGGTAATGCCATGGAAGGCAGCCGCCGCGCCGAAGGCGACCGCATGGGTCAGCCGCCCGGGGTTGCGCGCGGCATAGGCGGCGAAGTGCGGCTCCGGCCAGGCGGCGTTGGTGGCCAGCGCGAAGGCCTGGCCGGGCTGCGTCGCTTCCAGCGCCAGCTCCGCCGTGCCGCGCCAGCAGGCGGCGAGCTCGGTCAGCTCGTCCAGTACCGCGTCGTGACCCGCCTTCGCCGCGCGCCAGGCCAGCGCCAGCAGCCCGCCATCGACGGCGCCCGCGCCGTGCAGCAGCGCGGCTTCGACATAGGCGACGAGGTCAACGCGCTTCGTCACCGCGCCATCCTCCACCGCCATCTCCAGCCCATGGCTGTAGGAGAAGGCGCCGATCGGATAGGCCGGCGACAGCCAGGCGAGCAGCCGCGCGAGGGCGGCGGGATCAGTGCCCGTGGTGATGGCAGTCGGGCCCATGGACGTGATCATGTTCGTGGTCATGCCCATGGGCATGGTCATGGTCGTGCTCATGCCCATGCCCGTGCGGGTGTGCCGGCAGGCGGTTGTGCTCGCCATAGGCGCCGCCTTCAGGATTGAACGGCGCCCGCACCTTACGCAGCGTGGCGCCGAGACCTTCCAGCATGCGGATGATGACGTGGTCATGCCGGATCAGGATGGTGTCGCCGGCCAGCTGCGTCGGCAGGTGCCGGTTGCCGAGATGCCAGGCGAGGCGCAGCAGCAGCGCCGGCGTCGGCGCCGTGACCTCGACCAGGTCCTCCGCCGCCGCCTTCACGCGGATGAAGCCGCCATGCTCCAGTTCAAGCCCATCACCGTCGCGCATGACGGTGGCCTCGGCGAGGTCGAGCAGGAAGGACCCGCCGCCCTCCGTCAGGTACATCTTGCGGCGGCGGTACCGGTCGTCGAAGTCCACATGGACGGCGTCGCGCTGCTCGGCTTCCGGCCAGGTGCCGGCGGCATGGACGGCAAGCGCGCGGGGCGGCGTGGTGTTGGGCATCAAGCTCTCTCAGAACAGGAAGTAGCGCTGCGCCATGGGCAGCACGGTGGCGGGCTCGCAGACCAGCAATTCGCCATCGGCCCGGACCTCATAGGTCTCGGCATCGACCTCGATATGCGGCAGGTGGCTGTTCAGTACCATGGACTTCTTGCTGATGCTGCCGCGGGTGTTGGTCACGGGCAGCAGCTTCCGCGAGAGCCCGTAGCGCCCCGCAATGCCCGCCTCGATCGAGGCCTGGGACACGAAGGTGACGGAGGACAGCGTATTGGCGCGGCCATAGGCGCCGAACATCGGCCGGTAGTGGATCGGCTGCGGCGTCGGGATCGATGCGTTGGGATCGCCCATCGGCGCCATGGCGATGGTGCCGCATTTCAGCACGTAGTCCGGCTTCACGCCGAAGAAGGCCGGAGACCACAGCACGAGGTCCGCGAGCTTGCCGATCTCGATGCTGCCGACATGCGTGGCCACGCCCTGCGCGATGGCCGGGTTGATCGTGTACTTGGCGATGTAGCGCCGGACGCGAAGGTTGTCGTTGTCACCGCTCTCGCCCGGCAGGCGGCCGCGCTGCGCCTTCATCTTGTGCGCGGTCTGCCAGGTGCGGATGATGACCTCGCCGACCCGCCCCATGGCCTGGCTGTCGGAGGACATCATGGAGATGGCGCCGAGGTCGTGCAGGATGTCCTCGGCCGCGATCGTCTCCTTGCGGATGCGGCTCTCCGCGAAGGCCACGTCCTCCGGGATGCGGGGGTCGAGGTGATGGCACACCATGAGCATGTCGAGATGCTCATCCACCGTGTTCCGGGTGTAGGGCATCGTCGGATTGGTGGAGGAGGGCAGGAAGTTCGGGTGACCGACGACCTTGAGGATATCCGGCGCATGCCCGCCACCCGCGCCTTCCGTGTGGAAGGCCTGGATGGTGCGGCCGGCGATGGCGGCGATGGTGTCCTCGACGAAGCCGCTCTCGTTCAACGTGTCCGTGTGGATCGCGACCTGGATGTCGTACTTGTCGGCGATGGCAAGGCAGGTATCGATCGCCTTCGGCGTCGTGCCCCAATCCTCATGCAGCTTGAAGCCGGCGGCACCGGCCAGCGCCTGCTCCTCCAGCCCCGCGGGGAGGGAGACGTTGCCCTTGCCGAGGAAGCCGAGATTCATCGGGAAGGCCTCGGCCGCCTGGAGCATCCGCTCCATGTGCCAGGGCCCGGGCGTGACGGTGGTCGCCAGCGTGCCGTGGGCGGGGCCGGTGCCGCCGCCGAACATGGTGGTGACGCCGGAGGTCAGTGCCTCCTCGATCTGCTGCGGGCAGATGAAATGGATATGGGGGTCGATGCCGCCCGCGGTCAGGATGCGCCCCTCGCCCGCCAGCACTTCCGTGCCGGGGCCGATGATGATGGTGACGCCGGGCTGCGTATCCGGGTTGCCCGCCTTGCCGATGCTGTGGATCAGCCCGTCCTTGAGCCCGACATCAGCCTTGTAGATGCCCGTATGGTCCACGATCAGCGCGTTGGTGATGACGGTATCGACGGCGCCCGCCGCGCGCGTGACCTGGGACTGGCCCATGCCGTCGCGGATCACCTTGCCGCCGCCAAACTTCACTTCCTCACCGTAGATGGTCAGGTCGCGCTCGACCTCGATGACCAGGTCGGTGTCGGCAAGCCGCAGGCGGTCACCGGTCGTCGGGCCATACATGCCGGCATAGGCGCGGCGGGACAGTCTTGCGGCCATCAGAGCTTCCCCTCCGTCTCACCGCGGAAGCCGTGCACGATGCGGGCGCCGTCATAAGGCACCAGCCGCACGCTGCGCGCCTGCCCCGGTTCGAACCGCACCGCCGTGCCGGCGGGGATGTCGAGCCGCTGGCCGCGCGCGGCCGCACGATCGAAGCGCAGCGCGGGATTGGTTTCCGCGAAATGGTAGTGGCTGCCGACCTGGATCGGCCGGTCGCCGGTATTGGCGACCTCGATCTCCGTGACGGGGCGGCCGACGTTCAGCTCGATCTCGCCCTCGGCGGGGAACAGCTCGCCCGGGATCATCGGATGGGCTCGTGGACAGTCACCAGCTTGGTGCCGTCCGGGAAGGTCGCTTCCACCTGGATCTCGTGGATCATCTCGGCAATGCCCTCCATCACCTGGTCGCGCGTGATCACCGTGGCGCCGTCGCGCATAAGGTCCGCCACGCTGCGCCCATCCCGCGCGCCTTCGACGACGTAGTCGGTGATCAGCGCCACCGCCTCCGGGTGGTTGAGCTTGACGCCGCGCTCCAAGCGCCGTCGCGCCACCATGGCCGCCATGGCCACCAGCAGCTTGTCCTTCTCACGCGGCGTCAGGTTCATGCGTCACCTCTCATCAGCGCCAAGCATGGCGCATGCCGGTTCATGTGCGCCAGAGTCTTGGAAGGCGGGGCGGCAGCCCCAGCGCGGACTCCCGCAGCGCGACGAGCGCGCTCGCGACGCCGGCGCGGACCGCGCCGGCCTCCCCCATCCAGCGGGCCAGCAGCAGGCCCGGGGCGACCACGCCGGCACGGCCCTCCGTCAGGTCTCGCAGCAGTTCCCGATGCGTCGCGGCCTCCGGCGAGGCCAGCAGCAGCGTCGCGACGGCACCCGCGCCATCCAGCACGAAGCGCGACGCCGCGGCGCCGGGATCGGCGAGCCGCAAGCCATCGGCCCAGAGCAGCCGCCCGTCCCGCCGGATGCGCCAGCGATCCTGCAGCGCGCCCTGCGTGAACCGTTCGCCCCGCGCGGCGCGGCCCAGCACCAGCATCTCCGCCGCCAGCAGCGTGGCGTCAGGCGCCAGGTCCACCGCCATGCGGCGGGACAGCCGCGCGCCGTCGAACAGGATCGTCTCCTGCGGCAGCCATTCGCAGACGCTGCGCGGGCCGAGCGTGAGGGTCGAGGCGATTGCCGTCTCCGGCCCCAGCGTGCGGTAGATCTTCTCGGCTGCCGGCGTCGTCGCCGTGAAGCGCGCCCCCGCGGCGAGGTCGATCGCGACCTCCAGCGAATCGCCGCCGGCCAGGCCGCCCGCGACATTCACCAGCGCCGCCTGCTTCGGCTCCGCCGGGTCGCTGTCCGGGAACAGGATGCGCAGCGGGGAGGACTGGAAGAGATGCGCGATGCGCGCCCCGCCCGGCGCCGCGACCAGGCCGAGTTCGGCGCGCCCGCGGGAGCGCTGGTGGGAAGGCGCCGGCGGCGCGTCGGTCTGCATCGCGCGCAGCGTGGCACGCGGCGGCGACGCTGAAAACCACGCCGTAGCCGCCATGCAGTCGGAACGTGACCGAACCGACAGCTTGCCCAGATCGGCAGCGCCGAACACGGCCTCCGGGCAATGATCGCCTGATTCTTGGGCGGCGGCCGAGGCTGCGAAAGCGGGAAAGCCAGGATTGCCGCCACCCGATCGTATGCAGGCCGCGTGGCACGCATCTCGCAACTGCGTGGCC
This sequence comes from Acetobacteraceae bacterium, assembly GCA_027482245.1. Classification (GTDB taxonomy): domain Bacteria; phylum Pseudomonadota; class Alphaproteobacteria; order Acetobacterales; family Acetobacteraceae; genus Falsiroseomonas. The sequence goes on from JAIXWG010000045.1 coordinate 96,848, forward strand.
CGGGCGGAAGCGGGTGGCCATGGGACGGTCACCAGGGTCCGCCGCGACCCAAAAAAGCCCAGGAGGCTCCACCACCATGAACCATCGCATGCCGATCACCCGGCGCGCCGCGCTCGCCACCTTCGGCGCCGCCCTCGCCGCGCCCGCCATCCGCCCCGCCTTCGCGCAGGGTGCGCCGATCAAGGTCGGCGTGCTGCACTCCCTTTCCGGCACCATGGCGATCAGCGAGACGGCGCTGCGCGACACGGTCCTGATGATGGTCGAAGCGCAGAACGCCAAGGGCGGCATCCTCGGCCGGCGGCTCGAGGCGGTGGTGGTGGACCCCGCCTCCAACTGGCCGCTGTTTGCCGAGAAGGCGCGCGAGCTGCTCGCCGTCTCCCGCGTCGACGTCACCTTCGGCTGCTGGACCTCGGTGTCCCGCAAATCCGTCCTGCCGGTGTTCGAGGAGCTGAACGGCCTGCTCTTCTACCCCGTGCAGTATGAGGGCGAGGAAGAGAGCAAGAACATCTTCTACACTGGCGCCGCGCCGAACCAGCAGGCGATCCCGGCGGTGGAGTACCTGATGTCCGCCGATGGTGGCGGCGCCCGCCGCATCGCGCTGCTGGGCACGGACTACGTCTATCCGCGCACGACCAACCGCATCCTGCGCGCCTTCCTGATCTCGAAGGGCATCCCCGAGAGCGACATCATGGAGGAATACACCCCTTTCGGTCACAGCGACTGGCAGGGCATCGTCAGCCGCGTGAAGCGCTTCGCCGGCGAAGGCAAGAAGACCGCCATCGTCTCCACCATCAATGGCGACGCGAACGTCCCCTTCTACCGCGAGCTCGGCAACCAGGGCATCAAGGCGGAGGACATCCCCTCCGTTGCCTTCTCGGTTGGTGAGGAGGAGCTGGCCGGCATCGACACGCGCCCGCTGGTCGGCCACCTGGCGGCGTGGAACTACTTCATGTCCGTCGACAGCCCGGCCAACACGGCCTTCAAGACGATGTGGCAGGCCTACATCAAGAACCCGCGCCGCGTGACCAACGACCCGATGGAAGCAACGCTGGTCGGCTTCCAGATGTGGGCGCAGGCCGTGGCGCAGGCCGGCACGACAAATGTCGATGCCGTGCGCACCGCGATGTACGGCCAGAACGTGGATGCCCCCTGCGGCTACACGCTGGAGATGCACCGCAACCACCACCTCTCCAAGCCCGTGATGATCGGCGAGGTGCAGGCGGACGGCCAGTTCAACATCGTCTGGAAGACGCCTGGCCCGATCGTGGCCGAGAACTGGAGCCCCTTCATCCCCGAGAACGCGAACCGCCGCCGCGGCTGAGCAGGAACAGGGGCGCGGCCTTCGGGCCGCGCCCACCCCCTTCATGAAAAAGACCCTCCTCGCCTTCCTGCTGCTGCTCGCCGCCGCGCTGCCGGCACGGGCGCAGGATGCCTTCGTGGCGGCCCTGCCCGGGCTCGCCGGCAACTTCAATGCGCAGGCGGAGGCCGTGGAGCGCCTGGGCGCGCTGGCCGATCCGCGCGCCATCCCCGTGCTGCGTGCGCTCACCGATGGAAGACTGCTGAAGCGGGCCGACAATTCACTCGTGATCCGCGATGGCACGACCATCACCGATGTCCTGACCGGCGCCGCGACCGAGGCCGCCGGCACGGAAGTGCTGCGCATCAACAACCGCGTCCGCGTCGCGCTCCGCGGCGCGCTTGGCCGCCTGCAACTCGTCTCCCCCGATCCGGCCGAGCGGCTGGCCGCCGCCGAAGCGGTCTTCCGCAGCCGCAGCGCGGAGAATGTGCCGCTGCTGGACGCCGCCCTGGCGCGGGAGACGGTGCCCCGCATCCGCGACCGCATGGCGATCGCGCTGGCCGCATCGCGCCTGATGGCAAGCGATCCCGCCGCTAAGTTGCTGGGCGTCGAGGCGCTCGGCGCCTCCTCCTCCCCCGAGGCGCGCGCCGTGCTGCTGGAAGCGCGCGCGAACAATCCTGATATCCTGCCGCAGATCGAGGCCGCCGTTGCCGCCATCGACCGGCGCCTGGCCATCCGCCGCGCGGCGGAGACCTTCTTCCAGGGCCTCTCCCTCGGCTCCGTGCTGCTGCTGGCGGCGCTGGGCCTGGCGGTCACCTTCGGCGTCATGGGCGTGATCAACATGGCGCATGGCGAATTCGTCATGCTCGGCGCCTACACGACCTTCATCGTGCAGGAGGCCTGCCGCGGCATTCCCTGGCTGCTGCCCTGGTCGCTGCCGCTCTCCGTCCCCGCCGCGTTCCTGGTTGCCGCGGTCTGCGGCGCGCTGATGGAGCGCGGGCTGATCCGGCACCTGTACGGCCGGCCGCTGGAGACGCTTCTGATGACCTTCGGCGTCGGCATGATGATCCAGCAATCCGTGCGCCTGGTCTTCGGCGCGCAGAACCGGGAAGTGCTGAGCCCGCCCTGGATGCAGGGCACGCTGCTGCTGCCCTTCGACATTCCCGTGACGCAGAACCGCCTCTGGATTCTCGCCTTCTCGCTGGTGGTGCTCGGCCTCACGGTTGCGGCCATCCGCTTCACCCGCTTCGGGCTGGAGATGCGGGCGGTGACGCAGAAGCGCGCCATCGCCTCCTCCATGGGCATCCGGACGGGGCGCGTCGATGCGCTGACCTTTGCCTTCGGATCAGGCATCGCCGGCATCGCCGGCGTGGCGCTGAGCCAGATCGACAACGTCTCCCCCAACCTCGGCACCGGCTACATCATCGACAGCTTCCTGGTCGTGGTGTTCGGTGGCGTGGGGTCGCTGGCGGGCACGCTGGTCGGCGCCTTCGGGCTGGGGCTGGTCAACAAGGTGCTTGAGCCCTGGGCTGGTGCGGTACTGGCGAAAGTCTTCGTGCTGATCGCGGCGATGATCTTCATCCAGCGGCGCCCGCGCGGGCTGTTCGCGCAAAAGGGACGGGCCGCGGAAGCATGAGCGCCACCGTCTCCCCCCTCCCCGCTAGCCGCGCGCGGCTTGGCCTGCGGACCGGTCTGCTGGTGGCGCTGCTGCTGCTGGCGGCCATGCCGATGCTGAACCAGCTGCCCACGACGCATCCGCTGCATGTCTCCGACTTCCTCGTCAGCGTCACGGGCAAGTGGATCTGCTACGCAATCCTGGCGCTGTCGCTCGACCTGGCCTGGGGCTATGCGGGCATCCTCTCGCTCGGCCATGGCGCCTTCTTCGCGCTGGGCGGCTATGCGATGGGCATGCACCTGATGCGGCTGATCGGGCCGCGGGGTGTCTATGGCCACCCTGTCCTGCCGGACTTCATGGTGTTCCTGGGCTATCGCGAGTTGCCCTGGTACTGGCTGGGCTTCGACAACTTCGCCTTCGCCATGCTGATGGTGGTGCTGGTGCCGGGGGTGCTGGCGCTGGTGCTGGGCTGGCTCGCCTTCCGCAGCCGCATCACGGGCGTCTATCTCTCCATCATCACCCAGGCCATGACCTATGCGCTGATGCTGGCCTTCTTCCGCAACGACATGGGCTTCGGCGGCAACAACGGCTTCACGGACTTCAAGGAACTGCTCGGCCAGCCGCTCAACACGGATACGGCCCGGGCCGGGCTGTTCTACGCGTCGCTCGTGTCGCTCGCGGCTGCCTTCCTCCTCTGCTCCCGCATCACGACCAGCAAGTACGGCCGCGTGCTGACGGCGATCCGGGATGGCGAGAACCGGGTGCGCTTCCTCGGCTACAACACGACGCACCACAAGCTTTTCGCCTTCGTGCTGTCGGCCATGCTGGCGGGCCTGGCGGGCGCGCTCTATGTCCCGCAGGTCGGCATCATCAATCCCGGCGAATTCAGCCCGGCCAATTCGATCGAGGCCGTGATCTGGGTCGCGGTCGGCGGCCGCGGCACGCTGGTCGGCGCGATCCTCGGCGCCTTCACGGTGAACGGCCTCAAGACCTGGCTGACCAGCGCAGCGCCGGACCTCTGGCTGTTTGTCCTCGGCGGGCTCTTCGTCCTGGTGACGCTGTTCCTGCCCAAGGGCCTGATCGGCCTGCTGAAGGGGCGCGGCGCATGAGCAGCGGTCGTCGCCTGTATCTCGATGGCGTCTCGGTCGTTTTCGACGGCTTCCGGGCGCTGAACAACCTCTCCCTCATCGTCGAGCCTGGGGAGTTGCGCTCCGTCATCGGGCCCAACGGCGCGGGCAAGACGACGATGATGGACGTCATCACTGGCAAGACGCGGCCGACCGCCGGCACCGTCAATTTCGGCGACATCGACCTGACGAAGCTCGACGAGGCCGCCATCGCCAATCTCGGCATCGGCCGAAAGTTCCAGAAGCCGACGGTCTTCGACGCGCTGACCGTGTTCGAGAACATGGAGCTTGCGCTGAAGGCGCCACGCGGCCCACTGGCCTGCCTGCGCTGGGCGCTGACCGGAGAGGCGAAGTCACGCATCGAGCAGGCGCTGGAGGAGACGGGGCTGCAGGAGCGCAGCAACGACCTGGCCGGCATCCTGAGCCACGGCCAGCGGCAATGGCTGGAGATCGGGATGCTGCTGATGCAGGACCCCGAGCTGCTGCTGGTGGATGAGCCCGTCGCCGGCATGACCGATGCCGAGACCGAGCACACCGCCGCGCTGCTGGTCCGTATCGCCGGCAAGCGCAGCGTCGTCGTCGTGGAGCATGACCTGGAATTCGTCCGCGCCCTCGGCCGCCGCGTGACGGTGCTGCATGAGGGTAGCGTGCTGTCGGAAGGCTCGATCGACCATGTGCAGAACGACCAGCGCGTCATCGAAGTCTATCTGGGGCGCTGAGGGATGCTGAACGTCGCCTCGATCGACCTTTCCTACGGCGCCAGCCTCTGCCTGCGCGGCGTCTCGCTCGTCGCCGAACCCGGCAAGGTGACGGCGGTGCTGGGCCGCAACGGCGTCGGCAAATCCTCGCTGCTCCGCGCCATCATGGGGCTGGAGAAGGTTCGCACTGGCACCATCACCTGGGAGGGGCGGGACGTCACGCGCCTCGGCACCGCGGAGCGTGCCCGCGCCGGCATCGGTTACGTCCCGCAGGGGCGGGAGATCTTTCCCTTCCTGACGGTGCAGGAGAACCTGGAGACGGCGCTGGCCGCCGCGCCGCGCGGTTCGGGCGTGAGTTCGGAGATCTTCGACCTCTTCCCCATCCTGCGGCAGTTCCTGCGCCGTCGCGGCGGCGACCTTTCCGGCGGCCAGCAGCAGCAATTGGCCATCGGCCGCGCGCTCTGCGCCCGGCCGCGCCTGCTGATCCTCGATGAGCCGACGGAGGGCATCCAGCCCTCCGTCATCAAGGACATCGCCCGCGTCATCCACCACCTGGCGCGGGACCGCGGCATGGCCGTGATCCTGGTCGAGCAGTATTACGACTTCGCCCGCGAACTCGCCGACAACATCGCGGTCATGGTCCGCGGCGAGGTTGCGCTGGCGGGCGCCGCCGGCACGCTGGACGAGGCTGCGGTGCGGAAGCTGCTGACGGTCTAGGCGATGCCGAGCACGCCCTTGCCATCCAGCGTGATGCGGCGAAGACCGGGGCGATGCGCGAAGACCTCGATCGGGTGGAAGAGGTAGAGCCAGGGCGGGTTGGCCTGCAGGCGCGTGAGGCAGCGTCCATAGGCCACCTCGCGCTCCTCATCCGCCACGGCGTGGTTGGCGCCGGTGATCATCGCCTCCAGCGCAGGGTCATCATGCCCCTGCCACCAGATGCCCTTCACGACTGACGAAACCTTGTCGTTCAGCACGCGGTAGGTGCTGTGCGGCGTGGAGTCGAAGATGGCCATGTCGCCCATCTCCTTCCGCCCGACCTCTCGCGCAAATTCGGGGCGGTCCTTCTGCACCTCGATCCGCGTCTCCAGCCCGATGGCAGCGAGGTCCGCGGCGACGCGCTCGCTGATCTCCCGCGCGCGCTCCGGCATGTGCTCCGGCGTGCGGATCAGCAGCGGCGCCGCCGGCGCGGCACCGTCCAGCAGGCGACGGGCGCCATCGGGATCATGCGGGATCGGCTTCAGGCCGGCGGCCTTCATGCCCCGGTGCAACGGGCTCACGATGGTCGAGGAACGCTGGCCGAGCCCGTGGAACAGGCCGTCGATGATGGCCTGCGAATCGACGGCCATGTTGACCGCGCGCCGCGCGGCCTCGCTGGTGAAGAAGCCCTGCGCGCAGTTCAGGTAGTACATGACGGAGAGGGTGTTCAGCGCCCGGCCCCAGGCGAGGTCCACCGCGAAATCGGGCGCCGCGTGCATCCGCTCCAGGTTCATCGCCGCATCGGCACTACCATCGCGGAGCGCCCGCACCCGGTCATCGGCATCGGCGATCGCGGTGAAGGCGATCCGGTCGCGTGGATCGGCCACACGCTCGAGCATCGCATCCCGCTCCGGCGTATGCTCCAGCACGCGCCAGGGCCCGGTGCCGAGAAGCGGGCGGCCCTCCGGCGTCAGCCTGCAAAGATAGAATTCGGTGAAGACGTCGAGGATATCGGCGAAGGGCGTCGGGTTCTCCACCGCGACGACGTCGCTCGCCTCCGCCGTGATGCGGGCATTGGCGAGGTAGCGCGAATAGGCCCACTTCATCCCGAACATGTCGAGCGAGTTGCAGATCTGCTCGATGAAATGGACGACGTCATCTGCCACGCAAGGCTTGCCGTCGTGGAAGCAGGCGCCGGGGCGGATGGTGAAGCGCCAGCGCCGGGCCGTGCCGTCATGCGACCAGGCGCCGAACAGCGCCGGGCGCAGCACGCCGTCATCCCATCGGATCAGCGGCTCCAGCACCAGGTTTTTCAGGGTCAGGACACTGGTGTCGTCCGTCACCTGGCGCGGCGGCGTGAAGCGGCACTTCTCCGCCGCGATGCGCAGCAGCGTCATTGCGGCTCGATGGTCCGCAGGATCGGCGCCCAGGTCGCTTCCTGCGCCCGCATGAAGGCCAGATGGTCGGCGGCGGAGGAGGGCGTGACATCGACGCCGAGGCGTTCGAAAGCCGCACGGTTCGCGGCATCGGCAAAGACGGCGTCGAAGGCCTGGCGCAGCCGGGCGACGACCGGATCGGGCACGCCCTTCGGCGCGAAGAGGCCCATCCAGCTCAGCACGAGGTAATCGGGAAGGCCGGCTTCCGCGATGGTCGGCAGTTCCGGCAGCGCGGCGGCGCGCGTGCTGCCCGTGGTCGCGATGCCGCGCCAGTGCCCGGCGCGGATCGGCTCGATGGAGGTGGCGATGGTGTTGAACATCACCTGCACCGCGCCATTCGTCAGGTCCGCCCGCGCCAGCGCATCCCCGCGATAGGGAACATGCACCATCTCCGTCCCCGTCATCTTCATGAACATCTCGCCGGACAGATGGATGGACCCACCCGCGCCTGCCGAGGCGAAGTTCAGCCGCCCGGGATTGGCCCGCGCATGGGCGATGAACTCCGGCACCGTTCGCACGGGCAGCGAGGGATGCACCACCAGCACGTTGACGCTGGAGAACATCATGCCCAGCGGCTCGAGGTCCCGCTCCCACTGATAGGGCGTGTCGCGGATCAGGTAGCGCGTGTTGATGATGTTGGGACCGCCGGTCAGCAGCGTGTAGCCATCCGCCGGCGCCTTGGCGACGACATCGGTGCCGAGGTTGCCGCCCGCGCCCGGCCGGTTGTCCACGATCACGCGCTGCCCGAGCTGCGTGGCGAGCGCCTCCGCGAAGGCGCGGCTCTGGCTGTCCGTGCCGCCGCCAGGCGGGAAGGGAACGACGATGCGGACGGGGCGGTTCGGGTAGGGCTGCGCCATGGCCGCGACCGGCAGCAGCAGTGCGGCGGCGAGTATCAGGCGGGTGACGGCGCGGCGCATCGGGTTGTTCCTTCTTGCTTGCACAGGGTTACCAGAGTCCGGGCAGCCAGAGCGAGAGGGCGGGCAGCAGCGCCAGGATCGCGATTCGGATGGCGTCCGAGACCACGAAGCCCAGCACGCCGCGATAGGTCTCCCCCATCGGGACGTCCTTCGCCATGGCATTGATGACGAACAGGTTCATCCCGAAGGGCGGCGAGATCATGCCGACCTCCACGCTCATCAGCACCAGGATGCCGAACCAGACCAGCGTCTGCGTCTTGTCCAGGCCGAAATCCAGGCTGAGCATCAGCGGCACGAAGATCGGCAGCGTCAGCAGCACCATGGCCATGCTTTCCATGAAGCAGCCTAGGATGAAGTAGACGATGAGGATCGCGAACAGGATGACGGTGGGGGAGACAGGCAGCCCCGCGACGAAGGAGGAGACCTCCGACGGCAGATGCGACAATGCCAGGGCCGCGCTGAACAGCTCCGCCCCCAGCAGCACGATGAAGATGAGGCCGGTGGTTTCCGCGGTGGAGAGCAGGCTCTCCTTCAGCCCCTGCCACCGCATGCCGCCAAGGACCACCGCCAGGATGCAGGTGGCGGCGGCACCGATCGCGGCGCCCTCCGTCGCGCTGAACCAGCCATCGTAGATGCCGGTGACGACGATCAGGAAGACCAGCACGACGGGCCAGACCTCGGCCGTCGCCCGCATGCGTTCACGGTAAGGCAGGCGCTCCGCGGGGGGTGCGGCCTCGGGATGCATGCGGGTGTAGATGTTGACCACCAGCATGTAGCCTGCCGTCGCGATGAGCCCGGGAATGACGGCCGCGATGAACAGCTGGCCGATGCTCATCTCCGTGTAGATCGCGTAGATCACCAGGATGACGCTGGGTGGGATGAGGATGCCGAGCGTGCCGCCGGCGGCCAGCGTGCCGGTTGCCAGCGCCGGTGAATACCCATGCCGCCGCATCTCCGGCAGTGCAACCTGGGACATGGTGGCGGCGGTGGCGAGGGAGGAGCCGCAGATCGCGCCGAAGGCCGCGCAACCACCGATGCTCGCCACCGCAAGTCCGCCGCGCCAATGCCCCATCCAGGCCCGTGCGCAGCGGAACAGCGCCCGGTTCATGCCGCCCTTGGTCGCGAAGTCGCCCATCAGCAGGAACAGGGGAATGACGGAGAGGGTGTAGGAGGAAAAGCGGCTGAACGTCATGGTGTTCAGCGTGGCGAAGAGCCGGTCCCAGCCGGAAATCTCGGCATAGCCGAGGCCGCCGACCAGCAGCATCGCGACGCCGACCGGCATGCGCAGGCCGATGAGCACGAGGGCGCCGCCGAACATCAGCAGCCCGATGGTCACGTTGCTCATGCGGGGCGACGCATCCGCGCGAAGCTCTCGGCAGCCACGAAGGCGGCACAAACGCTCCACATCGCCATGCCGATGGCGGCCGCGGCGTAGCCCCACCAGAAGGGGAGCTGGAGAAACATCGATTCCCGTTCGCGGTCCCACTGGTTGTAGCCGCCGATCGCAAGCCGCCAGGCCAGCACCGCGACGACCAGCGCGGCAATGGCGCGCATCACGGCGTCCAGCCCCGCGATGCCGCGCTTCGGCAGCTTCTGCGTGAAGAAGTCCACCAGCACATGCGCGCCCTTCATCTCGCAGATCGGCATGCAGATAACGACGGCGACGCCGAGCGCGAGTTCAACGATCTCGCTGTCGCCCAGGATAGGTCGTCCCGCAAACGCACCGCGCAGGACCGAGGTAGTCGTCACGCCCACGGCCAGCAGCAGCAGGCCGCCTGCCGCCAGGGCGAACAGCGTGGCGAGGCGTGAGAGCGCGCCACGCATCGACACCAGGCTCATGCGCGGCCGTGGCGCGCGGTGATGGCCAGGATGTCGTCGAACATGGCGCGGCCGTTGCGGCCGCGGCGGTTCATCTCCCCGATCCAGGCGTCATAGGCGGGGGCCACGGCTGCCTGCCAGCGGGCCTTCTCCTGCGGCCCGATGGCGATGATCTCGTTCCCCGCGGCGATGGTGGCATCGACGGCCGGCTTGGTCTGGCTGTCCCAGATCGCGCCGCGGTTGGCGGCCAGCGCCGGGCCGGAATTCGCATCGATCACGGCCTTGAGTTCCGGCGGCAGCCGGTTGTAGCTGCGGCCATTCATCAGCGTCAGGATCATGCCCTGGAACAGGCCGACGCCTGGCGGCTCGCTGTGGAACTTCGCGACCTCGTAGAGGCGGAAGGGCTGGGTGATCGCCCAGTTGATCAGGAAGCCGTCCACCTGGTTCCGCGCCGTCGCCTCATAGACGCCGCCAAGCGGGATGCCGACGGGCGTCGCGCCGAGCGCCGTCACGGCTTCGCCAATGAAGCGGCCGGCGACGCGCAGCTTGAGGCCGCGGAAATCCTCCAGCGTCCGGATGGGCTTGCGGGATGTGTGGATCAGCGCGCGGTCCGTGGAGTGGACGGCGATGATCTTGATGCCCCGGTATTCAGTATCCGCGAGGTGCTTGGCGATGAACTCCATCGCCGCCGGGCTTTCGGTGGCGCTGAGGCCCGTGTTGAGGAAGGGAAGCTCCAGCCCCTCGGTCCCCATGAAGCGGCCGGGCGTGAAGCCGGGGACCGTCCAGATGATGTCGACGACGCCGTCTTCCAACTGCTGCACCAGGTCGCGCGGCTGGCCGCCGAGCTGCATGGCGGGGAAGACGTCGATCTTGATGCGGCCGTTCGACTCCCGCGCGACCTTCTCCGCCCATGGATCGAGATGGATCGTGTGGTCGAGTGCCGTGGGCGACGAGAAGGAATGCAGCCGGAAGGTGAACTGCGCGGCCTGTGCCTGCAGGGTCGCTGGCGCCGCCAGGCCGATGCCGAGGCTGGCTCCCAGCAGGTCACGTCGCTTCATCGGTGGCTCCCCGGCCCATGGCTGTGCGCGGAGCGTGGCAAGAAGCGGGTGCGCATGGCAAGCGCCGAAGCAGGGTGTGCATCGCGCCTCCGCACCGGTTTGCGTCCCGCTTCGGCACGCCCTGCGCGTATACGCCGCAAACGCGACCCGGCCTCGGCAGAACCAGGCCTACCGACGATCTGGCGCCGACTGGCGCCGGCGTGGAATCCTCCTATCTCGAAGACGCCCCTGCCGGAGACATCGCCTTGCCCGCACCCCGCACGCTGGCCGAGTTGGAAGCCGATGTGCAGCGCGACCTGGACCTGATCGCGCATCCCCGCATGCCGTGGCTGCAGCCGAAGACCTGCGGCGGCCAACCGGTGCTGGATGTGCTGGTCGTGGGCGGCGGGCAATGCGGCGTCGTCACCGCCTTCGCGCTGATGCGCGACAAGGTGCGCAACCTGCTCGTCATCGACCGCGCGGAGGAAGGGCGGGAAGGCCCCTGGCTGACCTATGCCCGCATGCACAATCTCCGCTCCTGGAAGGACCAGAGCGGCCCCGATCTCGGCGTACCCTCCCTCACCTACCAGGCCTGGCACGAGGCGCGCTTCGGCCGCGCCTCCTGGGATGCGCTCCGCTACATCCCGAAGGAGCAGTGGAACGACTACCTGCTGTGGCTGCGGCGCGTCACCGGCGTGCCGGTGCGAAACGGCGTGGAAGCCGGCCGCATCACGCCCGCGCGCACCGATGACGGCCTGCCCTGCCTGCGCGTCGAGACCAGCGCCGGGCCGATGCTCGCCCGCAAGGTCGTGCTGGCAACGGGGCAGGAGGATGCGGGCTTCTGGTGGATGCCGGAATTCGTCGCGGCGCTGCCCGCGGCTCTCCGCGCGCATGCCGCCGATCCGATCGACTTCGCGGCACTGCGCGGCAAGGTCGTCGCCGTGCTCGGCGCCGGCGCCTCCGCCTTCGACAATGCGGCGATGGCGCTGGAGGCCGGCGCGGCCGCCGTCCACCTCTTCTGCCGGCGCGCGGAGCCGATGGTGGTGCAGCCCTATCGCTGGCTGACCTTCGCCGGCTTCATGCGCCACCTGCATGAGATGCCGGATGAGTGGCGCTGGCGCTTCATGAGCTACGTGCTCGGGCTGCGAGAGGGCTTCCCGCCGGATACCTATGCCCGCGTGAACCGCTTCCCGAACTTCACCCTGCATGTCGGCCGGCCCTGGACCGATGCGCGGGTCGGGGTGGATGGGCGGGCGGTGGTGGCGACGGCGCGCGGCGAGGTCGCCGCGGATTTCCTCATCTGCGGCACGGGCGTGAAGATGGATCCGGCGCGCGTGCCGACCCTCGCCGGCTTTGCCGATGCCATCGCGCGCTGGCAGGATCGCTACACGCCGCCGGCGGAGGAGGCGAATGTGCGCCTCGGCGAATTCCCGTACCTCGCGCCCGACTACAGCTTCATCGAACGCACACCCGGGCAGGCGCCCTGGATCCGGGACATCCACCTCTTCGGCATCGGCACGACCATGTCCTTCGGCCCCGCCGGCGCCTCGATCAACGCCATGGGCATGGCGGTGCCGCGGGTTGCGGCCGGCGTCACGCGAGGGCTGTTCGAGACGGATCTGCCCGCCTTCTACGCCTTGCTCCGCGCCTATGACGTGAAGCAGGTGGAGCTGGACCCGACGCGGCTTGCCGCCGAATAGCTACGGCACCAGCACATCGACGAGCGAAGCCGCGTCGCCGCCGGTGGCGAGGCCATGGATCGCGGTGAGCGCGCGTTCCACGCCGGCCGCATCCAGCACATGGCTGGCGCAGTCGCGGAACTTGGCGTCATGCTCGGCCGCGCTCATCGGGTTCTCGCGTGACCCGCGGCGTTCCGTGCGCGTCTCCGTCAGCGTCTTGCCGTCCGCCAGCCGCAGCGTCACGCGCGTGGGCGGCGGCGGCGCGTCCTCGGGCTCCGGCACGCCGCGCATGGTGATGCGGGGCATCAGCCCGCGGATCGCGTCGCGGTGGATGGCATCGCCCTCGAAATCGGCCAGGGTCAGCGTTCCCTGCGCGGCGGCGGCGGCCAGGCAGTATTCCATGCTGAAGCGCGCTTCCATTCCCGTCGTGGGGCGCGGATGCATGAGGTTGCGGGACAGCACCAGCGGCAGGTCGGTCTCGATCGCCGTGATGCTGCCGGGGTCGAACCCTTCCCGCTCCCGCAAGGCCAGCAGCGCGTCCAGTGACAGATGCGTCGCGGCGCAGGTCGGGTAGGCCTTGTAGCTGATGCCGATGCTCTCGATCGCCAGCGCCTCGTTCTCCCCAGGCGGCAGCATGGCACCCTCCGGCGCCGGGCGCCCGGCGTAGAGGTCGACGAAGCGCCAGCGGCCGTCCAGCGCCTCCGCCGCGCCACCGGCACCGGCTTCCGCCAGCGTGGCGGCCAGGATGCCGTCCTTGGCGGCGAAGCCGGCATGCATGGACTTGGCCTCCGCGCCCAGCTGCATCCGCGTGCCGGCGGCCATGCTGACGCCGAGGCTGAGCGCGTCCCGCGCCTGCGTCGCATCCAGGCGCATCAGCCGCGCGCAGGCGGCGGCCGCGCCGATGGCGCCGATGGTGGAGGTGGCGTGCCAGCCCAGCGCGTAGTGGCGCGGATTCACGCCGCGTCCCACGCAGGCCATCACCTCCAGCCCCACCACCAGCGCGTCGAGCAAATCCGGGCCGCTCGCGCCGCGCTCCTCGCCGAGCGCCAGGATGGCGGGCACCAGCACCGCGGTGGCGTGGCCACTGAGGGGGGCGAAGGTGTCGTCGTAATCCAGCACATGCGCCGCCGCGCCATTCACCAGCGCGGCCCAGGGCGCGGCCAGGCCATCGCCGCGGCCGATCACACGGGCGGGGCCGCTGCCCCAGCGGGAGACGGCGGCGAGGACCTTGCGCGGCACGGGCTCGGCCGCCCCGGCCAGGATCACGCCGATCGCATCGCGCATGCCCTCCACCGCCAGCGGCGCGGTGCGGGCGATGCGGTCGCGTGGCACGGCCGCAATCCACTCAGCGATGCGTTGCGTGGTGCTGGCCTGGTCCATGGGTTGCCTCCGCGATGCGCCAAGGTGGCGCCTGCTTTGCGAAGACGGCAAGGGGTCCGTGGCTTCCCGTGACCGTCGATTGCGTGCCAGCATCCCCACGACAAGGAAGGGGAAGTCTCCATGGCAGGGACGCGGGCGGGTGCGATCGCACGGGCGGAACGCTGCTTTGACGAGGGGACATATCTGGAGCACCTCCGCGCGCTGGTCGCCGTGCCCACGGAAAGCCAGTTGCCGGACAGCGAGCCAGCGCTGCGCCGCTACTGCGAGCAGACGCTACCCGCGCTGATGCGCGACATGGCGTTCGAGCAGACGGTGCTGGACAATCCGAAGAAAGGTCGCGGCCCCGTCTTCGTCGCCACGCGCATCGAGGATTCGTCGCTGCCGACGGTGCTCGTCTACGGCCATGGCGACGTGGTGCGTGGCCTTAAGGGCCAGTGGTCCGACGGCCTGGATCCGTGGGAGGTCACGGTCCGCGGGGACAAGTGGTACGGCCGCGGGACCGTCGACAACAAGGGCCAGCATCTTATCGCGATCGAGGCTCTGCGCGCGGTGATGGCGGAGCGCGGCGGCCGGCTCGGCTTCAACGCCAAGGTGCTGGTGGAGACCGGCGAGGAGCAGGGATCGCCCGGCCTGCGCGGGCTGCTGCAGGCGGAGAAGGAAAGGCTGGCGGCCGATGTCTTCATCGGCCTCGACGGGCCGCGGCAGACCACCTTCATGCCGGAGATGAAGCTCGGCGCCCGCGGCGGCGTGGCCTTCGACCTGGTGGTGCGGCTGCGCGACCATGCGCATCATTCCGGCCATTGGGGTGGCGTGCTGACGGACCCCGGCTTCGTGCTGGCGCATGCGCTGGCGAGCATCACGGACCGCCAGGGCCGCATTCTCGTCGAAGGCTGGACGCCCGCCGCCATCCCGCCCGCCGTCAAGCGCGCCATCGGCGAGCTGGTGTTCGAGGACATCCCCGGCCTGCCGGAGGGCGACCCGAACTGGGGCGAACCTGGCCTGACGAAAGCCGAAAAGATCTTCGGCTGGACCAGCGTCATCGTGCTGGCGCAGATCACCGGGCATCCCGATGCGCCCACCAATGCCGTGCAGGGCGTCGCCCGTGCGCGGCTGCAGGTGCGGCATTGCGCCGACGTGCCGGGCGACAGCATCGTGCCCGCGCTTCGGCGGCACCTCGATGCCAAGGGCTTCCCGGAGGTCGAGATCATCCAGGTGATGGAGCGCGACATGTTCGGCGCATCCCGCACCGATCCGGATGATCCGTGGGTTGCCATGGTCGCGGGATCGATGGCGCGGACGACGAATCGCGCGCCGAACATCGTGCCCAATTCCTCGGGCTCCAACCCCTCGGACATGTTCCTGGAGGAGCTGGGCACGCCGGTGATCTGGATTCCGAACAGTTATGCCGGCTGCAACCAGCACGGTCCGGACGAACACGCGCTGGCGCCGCTGCTGCGGGAGGGCCTCGGCCTGATGGCCGGCATCTGGTGGGATATCGGCGAGGGCCGCGTGCCCGCGCGCCGCTGAGGGAGGGAGAGCAACCATGCCCGACGGAACGACGACGAGCTTCACCGATGCGGTGAGCGGCCCGGAGATGATGGCGAACCTTCGCCAGATCGCGCGCTGGGTGAAAAGCTCCGGCACGGCTGAGGAGCGGGAGGGCCTGGCCTTCATCGACCAGCGCATGAAGGATTACGGCTTCCGCACGGAGGTCATCCTGCATGACGCCTTCATCAGCCTGCCCGGCAAGGCCTCCGTGCTGGTGGATGGCGAGGCAGTGAAAGCGATCACGCAGAGCTTCTCCCAATCCTCGCCGCCCGGCGGTGTCTCCGGCGTGCCGATCTATATCGGGCATGGGACGGAGGAGGATTTCGCGGGCCGGGACCTGGCCGGGAAGATCCTGCTGATGGAGGGCATGGCGACGCCGGCCACGGCGAAGCGTGCGACGGAAGCGGGCGCCATCGCGCATCTCCACATCAGCCATCACGAGCACATCCATGAGATGTGCATCTCCCCGGTCTGGGGGAGCCCGGGGCTCAGCACGCGGGACGGCATGCCGCGCACCGTCGTGTGCAGCGTGGACAATGCCGATGGCGGCGCCATCCGCGATGCGTTGGCGGCGGGCAAGTCCCCCGTCGTGACGTTGCATGCGGAGGTCGATACCGGCTGGCGCAAGACGCCGATCCTGGTGGCGGAGATCGATGGCCCGGCGGGCGGCGAGGAGCCCTTCGTCCTGCTCTCCGGCCATCATGACACCTGGTACTACGGCGTCATGGACAACGGCTCCGCCAATGCGGGGATGATGGAGGTGGCGCGGCTGTGCGCGGAACGGCGCGACCGGATGCGGCGGGGGCTTCGCGTCTGCTTCTGGTCCGGCCATTCGCATGGCCGCTATTCCAGCAGCGCCTGGTATGCCGATGCGATGTGGGACGAGCTCGATCGCCGCTGCGTCGCGCATGTGAACGTGGACAGCCTGGGTGGCGCCGGCGCGACGGTGCTGGCGAACACCGCGGCGATGGCGGAGCTGTGGCAGCTCGCCGCCTCTGCCGTGCAGGCCCACACCAACCAGACCTACAAGGGCAAGCGGAAGAACCGCAGCAGCGACGACAGCTTCGTGGCCATCGGCATCCCCTCCATGTTCGGCAGCATCAGCGAACAGCCGGCCAAGCATGCGCAGGCGCGCAACGCGCTCGGCTGGTGGTGGCACACGCCGCACGACACGATCGACAAGGTGGACGAGGCGAACCTGGTGCGCGACACGCGCGTGCTGGGCCAGGTCGTGTGGAACCTGGTGGCGAGCGAGGTAGTGCCGCTGGACCATGCGGCGACGGCTTCCTCCCTGCTTGCGGAACTGGCGCCGCTGGAAGGCAGGCTAGCAGGGCGCTTCCCGGTAGAGCCGCTGGTCGCGGCCGCGACCGCGCTGCGGGAGGAGGCCACGGCGCTGGCGGGGCGCCCCGCGAAGGATGCGGCCGCCGCCAATGCGGCGCTGATGCGCGCCTCCCGCGCCCTGGTGCCGGCGGACTACACGGCGGGCGACCGCTTCCTGCACCCGCATGCGCTGCCGGTGCCGAACTGGCCGACCCTGCAGCCGATCCGCGACCTGGCGGCGACGACGCCCGGCACGGATGAGGAGCACTACGCCGCCGTCGATGCGCTGCGCGCCCGCAACCGCGTGGCCTATGCGCTGCGGGAAGCCCGCGCCGCCATCGCGGCCGCCGCCGCAGCGATGGGCTGATCGCGATGCAGATCCGGTTCGATGGCCAGGTCGTGGCCGTCAGCGGCGGCGCCATGGGTTTTGGCCGCGCCATCTGCCGCCGCTTCGCCGATCTTGGCGCGCGCGTCTTCACCTGTGACGTCAAGGCCGAGGGCCTGGCGGAGACGGCGGCGGGGCGGGACATCGCGACCGCCGTGGTGGACCTGTCCGACCGCGCCGCGGCCGCCGCCTGGATCAAGGGCGTGGAGGACGCCGCGGGCGGGCCGATCCGCGTGCTGGTCCACAATGCCGGCGGCGTGCTCGGCACGCGCTTCCATCCGGTGGAGGACGCCTCCGATGCCGACTGGGACAGGGTCTTCGCCGTCAACATCCATGCCGGCTTCGCGCTCGCCCGCGCCGCCGGGGCGGGGATGAAGGCGGCGGGGCGCGGGCGGATCGTCACCATCTCCTCCACCGCCGGCCTCCAGGCCTCCCGCACCGGGATCCAGGCCTACACGGCGGCGAAGCACGCGCTGGTCGGCCTCACCAAGCAACTCGCCGTCGAATTCGGGCCCTTCGGCATCACGGTGAACAGCGTGGCGCCCGGGCTGCAATACACGGGGCCGGAGGGCATGGCCGCCTGGCAAGCGCGGCCGGAGGCGGAGCGCCAGGCGATCCTGCGCACCATCGCGCTCAGGCGCCTCGGCGAGCCCGATGACATTGCCGATGGCGTGCTGTTCTTCGCCTCGGAGCATGCGAAACTCATCACGGGCCATGTCCTGCCAGTGAATGGCGGGCGGATCTAGGGGATACGGGCGATGCGCAACGATGAAGAGATCTGGCGCCACGTCGATGAACGCCGCGCCGAGTATGCCGCGCTCAGCGACCGCGTCTGGGGCATGCCGGAGCTCTGCTACAACGAGCATCGCAGCGTCGCCGAGCACATCGCGATGCTGGAGGCGGAGGGCTTCGCCATCACGAAGGACGTGGCCGGCATCCCGACGGCCGTGATGGGGGAGGCCGGCGAAGGCGGTCCCGTCATCGCCATCCTCGGCGAGTACGACGCCCTGCCCGGCCTGTCCCAGGAAGCGGGCGTCGCGGAGCATCGGCCCATTCCCGGTGACGGCAACGGCCATGGCTGCGGCCACAACCTGCTGGGCTCGGCGAGCCTGCTCGCGGCTGCCGCCGTGAAGGACTACCTCAAGGCCAACAACCTGCCGGGCCGGGTCCGCTACTATGGCTGCCCCGCGGAGGAAGGCGGCGCGGCCAAGGGATTCATGGTGCGCGCCGGCGCCTTCGATGACGTGGACATCGCCATCTCCTGGCACCCCGCCGCCTTCTCCGGCGTCAACGAGCCTATCAGCCTCGCCAATACCCGCACCGACTTCTCCTTCGTCGGCCGCGCGGCCCATGCGGCGTCTTCCCCGCATCTCGGACGCTCGGCACTGGATGC
Organism: Acetobacteraceae bacterium; assembly: GCA_027482245.1. Classification (GTDB taxonomy): domain Bacteria; phylum Pseudomonadota; class Alphaproteobacteria; order Acetobacterales; family Acetobacteraceae; genus Falsiroseomonas. Next base: position 115,194 of record JAIXWG010000045.1, read on the forward strand.
GATCGAGCTGATGAATGTCGGCGTGAACTACATGCGGGAGCACATGCCGTCCGACGCCCGCATCCACTATGCCTATCTCGACGCCGGCGGCATCGCGCCGAACGTCGTGCAGAGCCGCACCAAGGTCCGCTACCTCATCCGCGCGCGGAACCTCGATGAGCTGAACGGCCTGGTGAAGCGCGTGCGCAAGATCGCCGATGGCGCGGCGCTGATGACGGAGACGACCGTCTCCACCCAGGTCATTTCCGCCGTCTCCAACCTGCTCGGCAACTCGCCGCTCGAACAGCTGATGCACGACAATTTCGAGCGCCTGGGCCCGCCGCCCTTCACGGAGGCGGACAAGGAATTCGCCGCCGAGATCCAGAAGACTCTGCGGGATGAGGACATCCTCTCCGCCTATCGCCGCCAGGGCGTGGTGCCGGAGACGGGCAAGCCGCTCTGCGACGCCATCGTGCCGCTCGGCGCCAAGGGCGCGGGGATGAACGGCTCCACCGATGTCGGCGACGTCTCCTGGAAGGTGCCGACAGTGCAGGCGCGGGGCGCCACCTACGCCATCGGCACCCCCGGCCATTCCTGGCAGGTGGTGGCGCAAGGCAAGACGGATGCGGCGCATACCGGCATGGTCCATGTGGCCAAGGTGATGGCGGGCACGGCGGTGGATGCGATCCGCAACCCCGACCTCATCGCCAAGGCCAAGGCCGACCACAAGGCGCGCACCGGCGGCAAGCCCTATCAGAGCCCCCTGCCGCCGGACGCCAAGCCGGCGCTCGGGATGTCGCTGGCGGAATAGGCCGAGGAACCGGCGGGGCCGGCCCGCCGTTCGCATCCCCGCGCCGATCCAGGCGCGGGGATTTCCGTGTGACGCTCGACCAGGCCATCGCCTTCGCCATCCTCGGCTGCACCATCGCGGCCTTCATTCATGGCCGCCTGCCCTATGATCTGGTGGCGCTGCTCTCCCTCTTCGCCGCGGTCGTCAGCGGGGTGGTGCCGGCGGACAAGGCCTTTTCCGGCTTTTCCGATGATGTGGTGATCATCGTGGCCGGCGCGCTGCTGGTCAGCGGCGCCGTCGCCCGGTCTGGCGCGGTGGAGGCCGCGATGCGGCCGCTGCTGCCGCACCTCAAGGGTGGGCCAGCGGTGCAGGTGCCGATCCTGGCCGCCGTCGTCATGGTGCTGTCCGCTGTCACGAAGAACGTTGGCGCGCTGGCGATCCTGATGCCGGTCGCCTTCCAACTGGCGCGGCGGACCGGCACCTCGCCCTCCGCCCTGCTCATGCCCATGGCCTTCGCGGCGCTGCTGGGCGGGCTGGTCACGCTGGTCGGCACCTCCCCCAACATCATCGTCTCCCGCCTCCGCGCGGAAATGCAGGGGGAGCCCTTCGGCCTGCTCGATTTCGCGCCCGTTGGCGGCTGCATCGCGCTGGCGGGGCTGGTGGTGCTGGCGCTGGGCTGGCGGCTGCTGCCGGGCGGCCAGCGCAGCAATGGCGGCCGCGCCGCGGCCTTCACCCTCTCCCACTACACGACGGAAGCGCGGCTGCCCGCGGAAGGCGGCATGGCCGGCAGCACCGTGGCCGATCTGGCGGCGCTGGGCGAAGGCGAGGTCCGGGTCACCGCCCTGATCCGCGACGGCGCGCGCAGCGTACCGGCGCCCGCGGAAGTGCTGCGGCCCGGCGACCGCGTGATCCTGGTCGGAGAGGCCGATGACCTCGACGCCTTCATCGCCCGCAGCGACCTGGCGCTGGTCGGCGAACGCCAGGCGCTGCCGGCCGATACGGCGGAGGTGGTGGAAGGCGTCGTGACCGGGGAGAGCCCCCTGGTCGGCGCCACGGCGGCCGGCTTCGACCTGCATGGCCGCACGGGCCTCAACCTCATCGCCGTCAGCCGGCGCGGGCAGACCATCGACGAGAAGCTGAGCGACCTGCGCTTCCGCCCTGGCGACGTGGTGATCCTGAAGGGGGAGACGGAAGCCGTGCCCCACGCCATGGGGACGCTCCGCATCCTGCCGCTGTCGGAGCGCAACGTGCCGCTGGGCCGCAATCGCCGCGGCTGGGTGCCGCCGCTGGTGCTGGCCATCGCCATGGGGCTGGTGGCGGCGCATGTCGTGCCTGTCTCCATCGCCTTCTTCGGCGCCGCGGTCGTGCTGCTGGCGCTGCGCGCGATGTCGATGCGGGAAGCCTATGAGACGGTGGAATGGCCCGTCATCGTGCTGCTCGCCGCCCTGATCCCGGTCAGCGAGGCGATCCGCACCACGGGGGGGACGGAACTGGTGGCGGGATGGCTGGCCGTGGCCGCCGCCGCCGTACCGCCGATTGCCGCCATGGCGCTGATGATGGTGGTCGCCATGGCGGTGACGCCCTTCCTCAACAACGCCGCGACCGTGCTGGTGATGGGGCCGGTGGGGGCGAGCCTGGCGCAGCAGCTCGGCCTTAGCCCCGATCCCTTCCTGATGGCGGTGGCGATCGGCGCGGCGAGCGACTTCCTCACCCCCATCGGCCACCAGTGCAACACGCTGGTGATGGGCCCGGGGGGATACCGCTTCCAGGATTACTGGCGGCTCGGCCTGCCGCTATCGGTCACGGTGATCCTGGTGGGCGTGCCGGCGGTGGCCTTCTTCTGGCCCCTCACGCCGCAGTGACCGCCGGCGCTTCCCGGCCCGCCGGCGCCGGTTGTAGAAAGGGGCATGACCCGTCGCGCCGCCAAGGAACCGGATCGCGCTTTGGCGCTGCCGCTGGAAACGAGCCTCGGCTTCCAGGTGAGGGACCTCAACCGCGCCATGCAGCGCGCGCTGCAGATCCGCATCCAGCCCAGCGGCGCCACGCTCGGCGCCTGGTACTTCCTCCGCGTGCTGTGGGAGGAGGACAGCCTGACGCAACGCGAACTCGCCACGCGCATCGGCATGCAGGAACCGACCGCCGTCATCGCGCTGCGCGGCATGGAGGAAGCCGGCTGGATCACCCGTGACCGCAGCAGCGAGGATCGGCGCAAGGTGCATATCCGCCTGACCGATTCTGGCCGCGCGCTGCGGGAGGAGCTGCTGCCCCGGGCGCGGGAGGTGATCGGCGTCGCGACCGAGGGCATGAGCGAGGCGGAAGTCGAGACGCTGATCGGCCTGCTGAAGCGGGCCAAGGCGAACCTGGAACCCTCCCCGGTCAGCCCGGCCCCACGCCGAGCCGCTTCGCCGCGGCCGCCACGCAGCGGCTGAAGACGTCGAGCGAATCGAAGGGCAGGTCGGCGCCGCCCTCCGGCAGCAGGATCGGCAGGCCGCCCGTCTCCACCGCGCCGGGGATCATCAGGTTGTCCGGCAGGCCGAAGCCCCCCACCGTCAGCCCCGGCATGGGGTCCGGCACTGCCGCGACCTGTATCTGGCTGCGGGCGGCGAAGAGGGTGGCGCTGTTGGAATAGGCGAAGATCGGCCGGCCGCGGCCGAGGAACCAGCCGAGTTCGACCAGCGTGCCGGCATCGGCGGAGGCGCCACGGAAGGGCGTCAGGTTGGCGATGACGATGTCCGCGCGCTCCATCATCGCGATGTCCTTGGCGAAGATGACACGCCAGGCCTCCTCCTCCGGCATCGCGGCCAGGCTCGCCACATCCTCGTTCAGCGGCGGCAGGGCGGTGATGCCATGGGCGGCGCAGATGGCCGATTTGCGGGCGGCATGGGCCGGCGCATCGGGCAGGAAGACGTCGGGGCCGGCGAGGTAGGCGGTGATGGGCATGGCCCCACCTGACCATGCCGCGCGCAGCCTGGGCAAGAAGGCGGCAGTGCCGCGGCCCGGCAGGCCCCGCCGTCCGGAAAACGCCTCTGGCACGGGCGGGTCCGCTTCTGGCAGTTTCGCAACCATGAGGATCATCGAGTGAAGCCGGCGCCCTTCGACTGGCAGGCGCCGGAGAGCCTGGAAGCCGCCCTGGCGCTCAAGGCTGCCCATGGCGACGGCGCGCGGTTCATCGCGGGGGGGCAATCCCTGGTGCCGGCCATGAATTTCCGGGTAGCCCAGCCGGGGCTGCTGATCGACCTCAGCCGGGTCGCGGGCCTCGATTCGCTGGCCTGGCTGCCGGACGGGTCGCTGCGGATCGGGGCCACCGTCCGCTACCGGACGATCGAGCGGGATGCCGAGGTCGCGTGCCGCCTGCCGCTGCTGACGGAAGCGCTGGCGGAGGTGGCGCATCCGCAGATCCGCACGCGGGGGACGCTGGGTGGCAATCTCTCCCACGCCGACCCGGCCAGCGAGATGCCGGCGGTGATGGTCGCGCTGGACGCCCGGATGGTGTTGCAGCGCGCCGGCGGGGCGCGAGAGGTCGCGGCGCGGGACTTCTTCCTAGCCCCGCTGACCACCGCGCTGGCGGAGGATGAGATGCTGGCCGCGATCGTGGTGCCCCCCCTGCCCGCCGGCACAGGCACGGCCTTCCTGGAGGTGGCACGGCGGCGGGGCGACTACGCGATGATGGGCGTGGCCGCGGTGCTGCGCCGGGATGGCGCCGGGCGCTGCGCGGAAGCGCGGATGGTGTTCTGCAGCGCGGGGCCGACGCCGATGGCGGCGCCCCGTGCGGCAGCCATGCTGGTCGGCACCGCGCTGACGCCTGGCGACATCGCGGCGGCGGCGAAAGCGGCAACGGCGGAGATCGAGCCCATGGGCAGCGTGCAGGCATCCCCGGCCTATCAGCTTCACCTCGCCGGCGTGCTGGCCGCCCGCGCGCTAGCCACCGCCGCGGAGCGCGCGGCATGAAGGTCCGGGTGACGGTGAACGGCGTGCCCCACGAGCGCGAGGTCGAGCCGCGCTTGTTGCTCAGCGACTTCCTGCGGCACGAGATCGGGCTGACCGGCACGCATGTCGGCTGCGAGCATGGCGTCTGCGGCGCCTGCACCATCCTCTGGGATGGCGAGCCGGCGCGGGCGTGCCTGGCCTTCGCGGTGCAGGCGGAGGGGCATTACATCCGCACGGTGGAGGGCCTGGCACCCGCGCCGGGCCAGCTCAACGCCTTGCAGCAGGCCTTCCAGGACAGCCACGCCCTGCAATGCGGCTACTGCACGCCGGGCATCCTGATGACGATGACGGCCTTCCTGGCGGAGAATCCGAAGCCGAGCGAGGAGGAGGTGCGCCACGCGCTGTCCGGCAACCTCTGCCGCTGCACGGGCTACCAGCACATCGTGGATGCGGTGTTGCTCGCCGCGGAGCGGCAAAACATGACGTCCGCGGAGCGCGGGGCATGACGCATGCCTTTGGCAAGCCGCTGACGCGAAACGAGGACCCGCGCCTGCTGCGCGGCGAGGCGCTGTTCGTCGATGACGTCGAACTGCCCGGCCTGCTGCATGTGGCGTTCCTGCGAAGCCCGCATGCGCATGCGCGGTTGCTGTCCGTCGATCTGACGGCCGCACGCGCACGCCCCGGCGTGATCGCGGCCTATGCGGCGGAAGACCTCGGCGACTACTGGAAGCCCGGGCCGCTTCTGGTGCCGCCGCCTCCCGTGCCCGGCATGGTCTTTCATCAATGCTGCCAGGTGCCGCTGGTGAAGGACAAGGCGCGGCATGTGGGCGAACCCGTGGCGATGGTGGTGGCGGAAAGCCGCTACGTCGCGGAAGACGCGTTGGCCGACATCGTCGTGGAGTGGGAGGTGCTGGACGCGGTCGGCGACCTGGAGGCCGCGCTGCAGCCAGGCGCTGCCCTGGTGCACGACCATCTCGGCGTGAACGTGGCCGCGAAGGTCCACCAGCATCGCGGCGACTATGCCGCGGCGGCGCGCGCGGCGGCGCTGGTCGTGAAGCGGCGCTTCACCTATGACCGCGGCGCCTCCATCCCCATGGAGACGCGCGGCGTCGTCTCGCAATGGGACCCGCGCGCGGATCGCCTGACGGTCTGGGACACGACGCAGGCGCCGGTCGTCATCCGCAACGGGCTGGCCGGCATGCTCGGCCTGAGCGAACGCCAGGTGCGCGTCGTGGCGCCGAACATCGGCGGCGGCTTCGGGCCGAAGATGATGATGTTCTATCCCGAGGAAGTGCTGGTGCCCTGGGCCGCCATGCGCCTCGGCCGGCCGGTGAAGTGGATCGAGGACCGGCTGGAGCATTTCTTCGCCACGACCCATGAGCGCAGCCAGATCCATGACGCGGAGATCGCGCTGGACGCCGAAGGGCGCATCCTAGGCGTGAAGGATGTCTTCCTGCACGACAATGGCGCCTATGACCCCTATGGGCTGACGCTGCCGCTGAACAGCCAGTGCACGCTGCTCGGCTGCTACGTCGTGCCGGCCTATGACAGCGTCTTCACTGCCGTCTTCACCAACCGCACGCTGGTCACGCCCTATCGCGGCGCGGGGCGGCAGCACGGCGTCTTCGTGATGGAGCGGCTGCTGGACATCGCGGCGCGCGAGCTCGGCCTCGACCGGAACGAGATCAGGCGCCGCAACTTCATCCCGCCGGACGCCTTCCCCTACGACCAGGGCGTCATCTACCAGGATTTCTCCCGCCTCTCCTACGACAGCGGCAACTACGCGCCGATCCTGGCCAAGGCGCTGGACGCCATCGGCTATGACCGTTTCATCGCGGAGACGCAGCCGCAGGCGCGCGCGGAGGGCCGGGCGGTCGGCATCGGTGTCGTCTGCTATGTGGAGGGCACGGGCATCGGGCCGTATGAGGGCGCCAAGATCCAGGTGCAGGGCAGCGGCAAGGTGAGTCTCGCCACCGGCATCGGGTCGCAGGGCCAGGGCCATGCCACGGCCTTCGCGCAGGTGGTCGCCGAACAACTCGGCGTCGATATCCGCGACGTCGAGGTGACGACAGGCGACACCGACCAGTTCTACTGGGGGGTGGGCACCTTCGCGAGCCGCGGCGCCGTCGTCGCCGGCAGCGCCACGCATGAGGCCGCCAAGGTCGTGCGCCAGAAAATCCTGAAGACCGCCGCGCGCCACTTCGAATGCGCGGAGGAAGACCTGGTGCTGGCCGATGGCAAGGTGCACGTGGTCGGCGTGCCGGATCATGCGATCACGCTCGGCGCGCTGGCGGGCCTCGCCAACCCGATGCGCGGCGCCGTCACGCCGGGTACGGAGCCGGGGCTGGAGGCGACCTCTTATTTCGGCCCGGCCGGCGGCGCGACGGCCAGCGGCGCGCATGCAATGATCGTGGAGGTCGATCCGCTGACCTTGCGGCCCACGATCCTCGACTATGTCGTGGTGCATGACTGCGGCACGGTGATCAACCCGCTGATCCTGGCGGGGCAGATCCAGGGCGGCGTCGCGCAGGGCATCGGCAATGCCTTCTTCGAACAGCTGCATTGGGACGAACAGGGCCAGTTGATGAATGCCAGCCTGGCGGATTACCTGCTGCCGACCGCGCTCGACGTGCCGCGGATGCGGCTCGACCACACCGTGACGCCATCGCCGCTGAATCCCCTAGGCGTGAAGGGCGCGGGAGAGGCGGGCGCCATCCCCGTCGGCGCGCTGTTTGCCCAGGCGCTGGAAGATGCGCTGGACCTGCCGGCAAAGGGAATCGAGATCCTGGAAATGCCACTCAGCCCGTCCCGCCTCTGGGAGATCAGCAACGGTGGCTGAGCCGGCGATCGCCGCGCGGAACCTGTCCCTGGTGTTCCGCACCAATGACGGGCCGGTCCATGCGCTGTCCGACGTGAACATCGACATCGCGCCGGGCGAGTTCATCTCCCTGATCGGCCCCTCGGGCTGCGGCAAGACGACGCTGCTGCGCGTGATCGCGGATCTGGAGAAGCCAACTGGGGGCAATATCCGCGTCAATGGCGCCACGCCGGAGCAGGCGCGACTGGCGCGGGACTATGGCTATGTCTTCCAGGCGCCGGCCCTGTTCCCCTGGCGCACCATCGAGGGCAACGTGATGCTGCCGCTCCAGATCATGGGGCTCTCGAAGGCCGAGCGGCAGGAGCGCGCGCGGAAGCAGCTGGCGCTGGTGAACCTTTCGGGCTTCGAGCGGAAGTTCCCCTGGCAGCTTTCCGGCGGCATGCAGCAGCGCGCCTCCATCGCCCGCGCCTTGGCCTTCGAGCCGAAGCTGCTGCTGATGGACGAGCCCTTCGGCGCGCTGGACGAGATCGTCCGCGACCACCTCAACGAACAGCTGCTGAAACTCTGGGCCGCGACGCGCAAGACCGTGGTCTTCGTGACGCATTCGATCCCGGAGGCCGTCTTCCTCTCCACCCGCATCGTGGTGATGTCGCCGCGGCCGGGACGGATCACGGACATCGTCGATTGCGACCTCGGCCCCGACCGGCCGCTGGAAATCCGGGAGACGCCGGAATTCCTCCGCATCGCGCAACGGGTGCGGGAGGGGCTGCGCGCGGGCCATTCCTATGAGGGCTAGCATCCTGCCGGTGCTGACCGTCTCCGCCGGCATCGTGGTGCTGTGGTACCTCGGCGCCATCTGGCTGAACTGGCAGGTGGTCTGGGACATGCAGGCGCGGGCCGGCAATGCGCCCGACCTCGCGACGATGGTGTGGCTGACGCTGTCGCATGCGCGCCCGCTGCTGCCGGCACCGCACCAGGTGGTGGTGGAGACATGGAACAGCCTGACGGGGCCGCCCATCACCTCGCCGCGGAGCCTGGTGAACCATGCGATGGTGACGCTGTCGGCGGCGCTGGCGGGCTTCGGGCTCGGATCGCTGGCGGGTGTGCTGCTCGCGGTCGCGATCATCCATGTGCGGGCGCTGGAACGCAGCCTCATGCCCTGGATCATCGCCTCCCAGGCCGTGCCGGTGCTGGCGCTGGCGCCGATCGTCATCGTGGCGCTCGGCGCGCTCGGCATGACGGGGCTGATGCCGAAGGCGATCATCAGCGCCTATCTCTGCTTCTTCCCCGTCGCCATCGGCATGGTGAAGGGGCTGGCGGCGCCGGATGCGCTCTCCCGTGACCTGCTGCGCACCTATTCGGCGACGCCGGCCCAGGTGTTCTGGACGCTGCGGGTGCCGACCTCCCTCCCCTATCTTTTCGCCGGGCTGAAGGTCGCGGTCGCGGCCGCGGTCGTCGGCGCCATCGTGGCGGAGCTGCCGACGGGCGCGCAGGCGGGGCTCGGCGCGCGGCTGCTGGCAGGGTCCTATTTCGGGCAGACCCTGCAGATCTGGTCGGCGCTGACCGTCGCGGCCGTGGTCTCCGCCAGCCTGGTCGGCCTGCTGGGCCTGGCGGAGCGGCTGGTCGCGCGCCGCATGGGGGCGCGCGCATGAGGACGGCGCTGCTGGCCGCCCTGGTCGTGATCGGATTCGCCCTCGCCATCGCCGCCGTCCACGCGCCGGGCGAGCCGGGCGGGCTGGCCTGGGCGGGCATCGCCGTGACGGCAGGGCTCGCGGCCTGGCTGGTGAAGCGGCTCGGCGACCTGCCGGGCCAGGGCTGGCAGGCGCTGGCAGCCCCCCTGGTCTTCGGGGCGACCATCATCGCGCTGTGGGAAGTGCTGGTGGTGGGGTTCGAGGTGCCGATGGCGCTGATGCCCGCGCCGTCTGCCATCGCGGCGCGGATGGTCAGCGGGGCGCATCTGCTCTGGCAGGATTTCGTGCAGACCTTCCTCAAGGCCGTGCTGGCGGGCTACGCCATCGGCTGCGGCGCCGGGTTCCTGATGGCCTTGCTCGCGGACCGCGTGCCCTTCCTGCGACGAGGCCTGCTGCCCATCGGCAACCTGGTCGCGGCGCTGCCGGTCGTCGGCATCGCGCCGATCATGGTGATGTGGTTCGGCTTCGACTGGCCCTCCAAGGCCGCGGTCGTCGTCGCCATGACTTTCTTCCCGATGCTGGTGAACACAGTGGCGGGGCTCGCCGCGGCCGGCGCGCTGGAACGCGACCTGATGCGCAGCTACGCGGCCGATCACGGCCGGACGCTTCTGCTGCTGCGCCTGCCGGCCGCCCTGCCCTTCGTCTTCACGGCGCTGAAGGTGAACGCACCGCTCGCCCTGATCGGCGCCATCGTGGCGGAGTTCTTCGGATCCCCCACCACCGGCATGGGTTTTCGGATCACGACGGAGGCCGCGCGCCTGGCCCTCGACATGGTCTGGGCGGAAATCGTTGTGGCGGCGGTGGTCGGTTCGGCATTCTACGGCGCCATGGCGCTGATTGAGCGGCGGGTGACCTTCTGGCACCCGTCGATTCGCGGCTGACAACGAAGGAGAGACAGGGATGGTGATGGGATCGATGCGGCGCGCCGTGCTGGGCGGGCTGGTGGGGCTGGGGATGCTGGCGGGTGGTGCCGCGGCGCAGGCCCAGGAGCGCGTCAATCTGCAACTCAAGTGGGTCACGCAGGCGCAGTTCGCGGGCTACTACGTCGCCCAGGCCCGCGGCTTCTACCGCGCCGCCAACCTCGATGTCCGCATCGCGCCGGGCGGGCCCGACATCGCGCCGCCGCAGGTCATCGCCGGCAACCGAGCCGACGTCATCGTGGAATGGATGCCCGCCGCCCTGGCCAGCCGGGAGCGTGGCGTGCCGCTGGTGAACATCGCGCAGCCCTTCAAGCGGTCCGGCATGATGCTGACCTGCCGGGCGGAGACGGGCATCCGCACGCCCGCCGACCTCCGCGGCAAGACGCTCGGCGTCTGGTTCTCCGGCAACGAGTATCCCTTCCTGGCCTGGATGTCGCGCCTCGGCTACCCGACCAATGGCACGCCGCAGGGCGTGCGCGTGCTGCGCCAGGGCTTCAACGTGGATCCGCTGCTGCAGCGCCAGGCGGATTGCGTCTCCACCATGACCTACAACGAATACTGGCAGGTCATCGACGGCGGCTTCCGTCCGGAGCAGCTCCAGGTCTTCCGTTATGAGGAGCAGGGCGTGGCGACGCTGGAGGATGGGCTCTACGTGCTCGAAAACCGCCTGAACGATGCCGCCTTCGTGGCGCGGATGGCGCGCTTCGTCCGCGCCTCCATGCAGGGTTGGGACTGGGCGCGGCAGAACCCGGATGCGGCGGCGCAGATCGTGCTGGATAACGATGCCTCCGGCGCGCAGACCATCGCGCATCAGCGCCGCATGATGGGCGAGATCGCCCGCCTGCTGGATACCGAGAGCGGTGGCCGCCTGGCGCAGGCCGATTACGAGCGCACGGTGCAGACGCTGCTGTCCTCCGGCGGTGATTCGCCGGTGATCAGCCGGGCACCGACCAATGCCTGGACCCACGCGGTGGTGGACGCCATCCGCTGAGCCGCACAGGGGACCGCCGCGCGCGGTCCCCTATTCCCGGGCAAACACACAGACGAGGCCGCCGCCCGGCGGCCCCTGGTGTTCCGCCCCGCCGCTGACGAAAACCCGGCCATCCCCGGTGACGGCGGCGACGATGGCGCCGAGCGCGCCCCGCAGATGCCGCTGCGCATCGATATCCGTATCGCCCAGCATGGTATGCCGCGCGTCGCGGATATGCCCGGCCTTGTCGGGCTCCCCCTTCGCGATCACGCCGAGCACGCGGCGGCTGTCCTGCACCGAGGGCGACGCGTCCAGCCCCGCCGCCTGGCAGGCGGCGATGACACCCTCCAGGTCGAGAAGGTCGCGCATCGGCGCGACACCAGCCCTGATGCCCGGCGTCCAGCCCGCGGCGCGGCCGATCACCACCACCTCGTTGCACGTCACCTCGATGCCCGAGGAGATGCTGACGCGATTGGAGAAATGCTGGACGTCGCGCAGCAGCGCGGCCTCCGTCCCCGCTTCCGGCGCGATGTCACCGATCGCGATGCCCGCACCGAAGGCCGCCGCGGCGCGGGACAGCGCCATCAGCACGCGCGGATCGCTGCTGCGGGCGTCGGGCCCGGGCGCCAGGGCGCAGGGCGCCTTTACCTGGACCAGCGCCACATCCTCGGCCCGCGTGATGCCGGCATCGGCCATGGCGGCGCGGACGGCGGCTGAGACGGCCTCGATCTGCGCGACGCGGCCGATGGTCGCGGCCGGCGTCGGCGGGCTGAAGGCGCTGCCGAGCGCGAGCCCCGCCTCGCCACCCGCATCGCGCGCCACGGCGAAGACCATGTAGTGCGGGGACAGCGCCCCCTCCGTGCCGCCGGACAGCACGCAGGGGATGCGGGCCGCCAGCGCCTCCGGCGTACCGCCCGTGTGCCGCGCGAGCAGCAGCATCAGCGACTGCGTGAAGAAGCCGCGCGTAAAGTCGTTGAGGCCGCCATTGCCCTCGGTCTTGCCGATCACGGCGCGGACGTCGCCGGCGCGGATGGTGCCGGCCTCGATCAGCGCGGCCAGCGCGGAGAGGTCGCCCGGATGGGCCATGGGGAGGCGATGGATGGACAGGCTCGGCATGGCTGCAGCATAGGCGAGGTGGCGCAGGCTTTGCACGGCCCGCGCTGAACGGACGGGACCTTTCCATGCGCATCGGCATCATCGGCACGGGAGTCGCGGGCAGCCTGCTGGCGGAGGCGCTGGTGGAGGCGTCCGGCATCGAGGTCGCGGCCTTCGAACGCGTCGCGCCGGGCGAGCATGCGGAGGCCGGCACGGGGCTCAATATCGGCCCGAATGCGCTGAAGGCGCTGCGGCTCCACATGCCGAAGCGCCACGCCGCGCTGCGGGAGGCCTCTCTGCCCTGGCATCGCTGGTTCGTGGACCTGACCGATGGCATGCGGCTGTTCGACCTCGACATGCTCTCGGTCGCGGAGGAGCCGGGCGTGCGCATCCGCTGGTCGGAACTCTACCGCTTGCTGCGCGCCCCGGCGGCAGGCTGCACCCGCAACGCGCATGTGCTGGAGGCGCTGGAGGAGGATGCGGCGGGCCGCCTGGTGCCGGTGTTCCGCACGCCGGAAGGCCTGGCGCGCGACGGCGCCTTCGACCTGCTGGTCGGCGGCGATGGCCGCTACAGCCGGCTGCGCGCGCTGACGGCGGGCGAACCCTCCAGCACGCTGCTCGGCGTCTGCATCTGGCGGCTGCTGGTGACGGAGGCCGCCGACTGCCCCTATGACGATTATGGTCAGTGGTTCAACGGCAATGCGCGGCTGCTGTCCTTCCGTGTGCCGGGCGGCGCCGTCTACATCGCGGGCACGTTTCCGCTGAACGGGTCGGACACGATCCCGGAGGGCATGAAAACGGCCGAGGCGCAGCGCACGCTCTTCACGCCGGCAAATGGCGCCCCCTGCCCCGCCGTGGCCTGGATGCTGGACAAGATCGAACAGCATCTGCCCGACATCCACTGGGCGCGCAGCGCGACATCCCCCGTGCAGCGCCAGGCCGCCGGCGGCCGCGCGCTGTTCCTCGGCGACGCGGCGCAGGCGATGGTGCCGACCCTCGGCCAGGGCGCGACCCAGGCGGTAGAATGCGGCGTCGTCGCCGGCACGGTGCTGCGGCGCGGCGGCACGGTGGCGGAGATCGCGGCGCTGCGGGATCCCCGGGTGAAGTTCGTGAGCGACTTCTCCTGGGAAGCCAGCGACACGCTGGTGCCGCCCTGCGACGTCGTGGCCGGCACCCGTGCCAAGATGGAGGCACCCTTCCAGGCGAAGCTCCGCCGGCTCTACACCGACGTCGCGTGAGGGCTACCGCCCCGCCCAGTGCACGAAGCGCTTCTCGAGCAGCAGGAAGAGCAGGTTGAGCGCGTAGCCCAGCGCGCCCGCCACGAAGATCGTGCCGTACATCAGCCCGCTCTCGAACAGCATCTGCGCGTTGATCACGCGGTGGCCAAGCCCGTCGGTGGAGCCGATGAACATCTCCGCCACCACGACGATCACCAGCGCGAGCGACACGCCCGCGCGCATGCCGACCAGGATCTGGGGCAGTGCCTCCCACACCAGCACGTCGGCCATGATGCGCGGGCCGGAGGCGCCCATGATCCGCGCCGCCAGCACCCGCGTCCGACGCGCATTGATCACGCCATAGGCCGCGTTGAAGAGGATGACGAGCGCGGCGCCGAAGGCCGCGACGGCGATCTTGGTCGATTCGCCCGGCCCGAACAGCACGATGAACAGCGGGAACATGGCGGAGGCCGGGGTGGAGCGGAAGAAATCCACGACGAATTCGACGCTGCGATAGACCCTCTCCTTCGCGCCGAGCGCGACGCCGAGCGGCACGCCGATCGCGGTGGCGATGAGGAAGGACAACATGGTCCGCTGCACCGTCCGCCAGGTATCCAGCGCCAGCGTGCCGCGCGTCAGCGCCGCCCAGGTGTCCGTGAAGGCTTCCGCGGGCGGCGGCAGCAGGATGGGGTCCGCGACCCGCAGCCAGACGGCGACCTGCCAGAGCAGGACGAAGCCGATGGCGCCGGCGACCGGCGCGGCAACCGTCCTCATGCCGCCACCGCCGCCTGGAAGACATCGAGGCAGCGCGCCTTGATCACCACGAAATCGGGCGAGGAGAGCGCCGCCGTGCCGCGCGGCCAGGGCAGCGCCACCGGCACGTCATCCGCCACCGTCGTCGGCCGCCGCGTCAGCATCAGCAGCCGATCGGCCAGCACGATCGATTCCTCCAGATCGTGGGAGACGAGCAGCGTCGTCACGCCGATCTGCTTCAGCACCGCCTGCAACAGGTCCCGCAGCGACAGCGTCGTCTCGTAATCCAGCGCGGAGAAGGGTTCGTCCAGGAACAGCACCTCCGGCTCCACCGCCAGCGCCCGCATGATGGAAACCAGCTGCTGCTGACCGCCCGAGAGTTCGTAGGGGTAGCGGTTCAGGTCGAAGCGCACCCGAAAACTCGCCCGCAGCCGCTCCACGCGCCGCTCGATCTCCGGCTTCGACAGGCCCATCAGGCGCAGGGGATAGCGGATGTTGTCGGCGGCGCGACGCCAGGGGAACAGCGCCTCCCGGTAGTTCTGGAAGACGTAGCCGACGCGGACATCGGCGACGTCACGCCCGTCATACAGGATCGTGCCGCCATCCGTCGGCAGAAGCCCCGCCGCCATGTTGATGAGCGTCGATTTCCCGCAGCCATTCGGCCCGAAGATGGCGAGGATGTCGCCCCGCCGCACATCCAGGTCAAAGCCCGAATAGACGGGCTGCCCGCCGAAGGCCTTGCGCAGGCCCCGGATGGAGATCGCGGCCTCCCGCGGCGGGATGCTCACAGCGCGCGCAGGAAGGACCGCACCTCGATCCGGTCGCGCACGACGCCCTGCGCCACCGCGAGGTCGACGAATTTCTGGAAATCCGCGACCTCCTCCGCCGTCATGTCCTTCACCATGCGGAAGTTCACCAGCGGGATGGTGGGCGCCAGCTCGGCGGAGGTCTGCATGTGCTGCACCAGCAGCGGGCGGACACTGGCGGGATCGGAGGCCACCAGCGCGCAGGCCTGCGCCCAGGCCGCGGCAAAGCGCTGCGCGACGGCGGGCTTCTCGGCCAGGAACTTGCCCGTCAGTGCAGCGCCGGCGGCCCAGGCCTGCGCGTCGCGCCGCCCCAACAGATGCGTCGCGATCACGCCCGTCTCCAGCCGCCGCGCCGCGCCCGCGCGCTCCGCGATGGTGGCGACGGGTTCCAGGGTGTAGGCGGCATCGAAGGTGCCGGCGGCGAGCGCGCCGACATGCACGCCCATCTGCTGCTCCTGGATCGTGTAGTCCCGCCCCTCCTGCAACCCATTCGCCGCGAGCACCGCCCGGGCGGCGGAGATGTTGGCGGGGCCGGGGGCGGAGAGGATGCGCGCACCCTTCAGGTCACGGATGGATTGCGCCGTGCTGCCCGAGCGCACGACGAACTGCTCCATCTGGTACTGCGCGTTCTGCCCGTTCAGCGCGACATAGACAGCGGTGTTGGCGCGACGCGCGTTGATGTTGGCGCCTTCCAGCGTCACCAGGTTCGACGCGGCCTCCACATCGCCCGCCACCATCGCCTGCACGATCAGGGGCGCGGCCTGCAGCGGCACGGCGCTGGCCTCGATGCCGTGGGCGGCGAAGAAGCCACGCTCTACCGCCACGTAGTAGGGCAGCGCGGAGGAGACGTTGAAGACCGCGACGCGGACGCGGTCCGCGGCCTGCGCATGGACCACGGACGGCGCCGCGAGGGCAGCTAGCAGAAGCGGACGACGGCTGATCATGGCGATGTCCTCAAGCGAGCTTCGGGTAGGTGGCGGGGTCGTGGAAGTTGTGGCCGGCGACGTAGCGGCGATGGTCGGACATGTCCGGCATCGGCCCCGCCTCCGCCTGGCCATCGAAGGTCAGTTCCAGCTGAAGGCCGGAGGGATCGTGCACGAAAAGCTGCCAGAGGCTCGTGCCGGGCACGAGGAACTCCCGCCAATCCAGCCCCGCGGCGCGGAAGCGCGCGATAAAGGCGTGGTAGCCGTGGCAGGATAGCGAGACGTGGTCGATGGCGCCCGTGCCGGTCGGCGCGCGCCCCTCCGCGCCGAGCGCCGGGCCGCCGGCATAGACATGCAGGATCGCCGCGCCACCGGGCAGCGGCACGCCGAGCCAGGCGCCGGGATAGCCGAAATCCGGCCGCTTCACCTCGGTCAGGCCGATGATGCGCGTGTAGAAGGCGACCGTCTGCGCCAGGTCGTTGGTCTTCACCGCGACGTGGAACAACCCGGCGGTGATCGCGGCGCCCTCGGCCTTCATGCTCGTCCATCCTCATCCCGGATGGACGCAGCAACCCTTGTGCCAGAGGCAGCGGGCGCTCAACGCCCAGGATCGCGCGATCGACTGCGCGCCATTCAGGCAGGAACGCCCATCACGCGGGCAGGCCGCCCCATCCGGCGCGCCGCATGGCGGCAACGAGCGCGGCCTCCTCCTCCCGCACCAGGCACCCGTCGCGAACCAGCACGGTGCCATTCACCATCACGTCGCGCACGCTGCGGGGCGAGGCCGAGTAGAGAAGGTTCGCGCCGAGGTCATGCGCCGGCGCCATCTCCAGCCGATCAAGGTTCCAGGTGACGAGGTCCGCGCGCTTGCCGACCTCCACGCTGCCGACCACATGGTCCAGGCCGAGCACCCGAGCGCCCTCCACCGTCATCATCCTCAGCATCGTCGCGACGGGCAGCGCAGTGGGATCGCCGGCGGATTGCTTGCCGACCAGCGCGGCGAGGCGCGCCTCCCAGATCATGTCCATCGCGTTGTCGCTGGCCGTCCAGTCCGTGCCGAGCCCGACCGGCACGCGGCCGACGAAGCGATGCAGCGGGATGGTGCGCGCCTCGATCTTGAGGTTGCTGGCGGGGCAATGGGCGATGGCGATGCCGTCCGCGCACCAGCCCTCGATCTCCCCCTCGTCGAGGTAGATCGCATGCGCGGCCACGGTGCGCGACGTGGCGAGCCCCGCGCGGCGCAGGCAGGCCAGTGCGCCTTCGTGGCCCCGCGCGCGCACCGCCGCCACCTCCGGCGCGGATTGCGCGACATGCAGCACCACGCGCGCGTCTTCCCGCTCCGCCCGCCGCGTAACCTCCGCCAGCAGCGCATCCGAGCAACTGTCGAGCGCATGCGGTGCGATGGCGGTCGTGACGCGCGATCGCGCGGGGTCGGTGCCGTAGCGCGCCAGCAGCCGCTCCGTCTCCGCCCAGGCCTCCGCCACGCGCCCATCGGTCAGGGTGCTGCCGACAACGGCGCGCAGGCCGGATGCCTCGATCACCGGCGCCAGGCGATCCATGCCGGCCAGGCGGTCCGCGATACAGGTGACGCCGTTCAGCAGGAACTCGGCACACGCGGCACGGAGCGAGAGCGCGTAGTCGGCCTCCGTGAACCGCTCCTGCCCCGGCACGCGATAGGCGCCCGCCCAGAAGTCGCGCGGCAGATCCTCCGCCAGGCCGCGGAACAGCGCGGTGGCGGCATGGGTGTGGACGTTGACCAGCCCCGGCGTGACCAGGGCATGCCGGCAATCGATCACCTCGTCCCCGGGCGTGATCGCCAGGCCAGGCCCGATGGCGGCAATCACGCCGTTCTCGATCCTGATGTCGTGGCCGCGAAGGATGCGATATGCATCATCCATGGTGAGGATCGCGGCATGGGTCAGGATCAGGGCCATGACGCATCCGCGCATGCGGCGGGGAGCACGGTCAACCCCGCCGTGGCGTACGAATTTCCCGCACGCATCAGCCGGAAAATTTCGTCTTTGCGCACACCCGGCACCATGCTTGCATGTCAACCCAACGCACCGCGAGGCCGAGGGGGCCATGCGCGGCCTGCGCGATGGAGATTGGGCATGGCGTTGGATCGCAGGACGTTGCTCAAGGCCTCGGCTGCCGCGGCGGGCACCGGGATGATGGTCGATGTCGCGGAGGCGCAGGGCCGCACCGTGATCAACCTCCAGCTCGGCTGGATCACCGGCGGCAACCAGATCGGCGAGGTCTGCGCCAAGCAGCTCGGCTACTATGAGGCCGAGGGCCTCGACCTTCGCATCCAGCCGGGCGGGCCCAACATCGATGGCGTCGCGGTCGTCGCCGCGGGGCGGTTCGAGGTGGGGCAGGTCTCCTCCTCCCCCTCCCTCATGCTGGCGGCGTCGCAGGACATTCCCGTGCGCTGCTTCGCGGCGGGCGCGCAGGTGCATCCCTTCAGCTACATCTCCCGCGCCCGCAACCCCGTGCGCCAGCCGCGCGACCTGATCGGCAAGAAGATCGGCACGCAATCCACCGCCGTCATCCTGCTGCGCGCGCTGCTCGCCAAGAACAACATCGCGGAGCGTGACGTCACCATCATCCCGATCGGCGCCGACATGGCGCCTCTGATGACGGGCCAGGTCGACGTCATCACGGGCTGGCTGACCAACACGACGGCGCTGCGCGTGGTGACGGACCCGGTCGTGATGCGGCTGTGGGATACGGGTGTGCGCCTCTACGCCCTGCCCTACTACGCCACGGCGCAGACGCTGGAACGCCGCGCCGATGTGCTGGCTCGCTTCCTGCGCGCCTCCGGTCGCGGCTGGGCCTATGCCCATGCGAACCGCGCCGCGGCCGTTGACCTGCTGGTCAAGGAATTCCCGAGCCTCAACCGCGCCGATGAGCTGGAGGCGCTGGAGGTCATGCTGGCCTACGCCTTCGGCCCGAAGACCGCGACCGAGGGCTGGGGCACCATGGACCCGGATGTGTGGCGGGAGCAGATCGACCTCTACGCGCAGCTCGGCCAGTTCTCCCGCCGCACGCCGCGGCTGGAGGAGGTGATGACGCTCGACATCCTCCGCATGACCAACGGCAACCGCCCGCTGATCGGCTGAGGCGGTGAGCGCCGCCGTCGAATGCCGGGGCGTCACGGTGCGGTTCGTCACGGATCGCCGCACCGTCACCGCGCTGCGGGATGTCAGCATGGGGGTGGAGGCTGGTGGCTTCCTCTCGCTGCTCGGCCCCTCGGGCTGCGGCAAGTCCACGCTGCTCCGCGTGGTGGCGGACCTGGTGACGCCGAGTGCAGGCCACGTCTCGGTCTTCGGCATGGCGCCGGCGGCAGCGCGGGCGGCGCGGACGCTTGGCTTCGTCTTCCAGGATGCGGCCCTGCTGCCCTGGCGGACGGCGCTGCAGAATGTGGAGCTGCCGCTGGAAGTGGGCGGCAAGCGGGACCTGCCGATCGGCGCGCCGACGCCGCGCGAGCTGCTGAAGCTGGTGGGGCTGGAGGGGTGGGAGAACAGCTACCCGCACGAACTCTCCGGCGGCATGCGCCAGCGCGTCTCCATCGCCCGCGCGCTGCTCGGCGGGCCGCGGCTGCTGCTGATGGACGAGCCCTTCGGGGCGCTCGATGAGATCACGCGCGACCGGCTGAACGAGGAGTTGCGCCGCGTGTGGCAGGAGACGGGGACGACGATCCTCTTCGTCACCCACTCCGTCTATGAGGCCGTCTATCTGGGCGAGCAGGTGCTGGTGCTGGCCGCCAATCCCGGCCGCAACGCCGCGCATGTCAGCGTGAACCTGCCGCGCGACCGCGACCTGTCGATCCGGGAGACGCCGGCCTTCACCACCATCGTCTCCGGCCTGCGCGACGCTTTGGGGAGGGGGCATTGAGCATCACCGCCGACACCCTGATCGACGACCCGGGGCTGAAGGAAGCCGAGGCCGCGCATGAACGCGCGCGCCGCAAGCTCGCCTGGCGGCGGCGCCTGCTGCCGGTGGCGGGCATCCTCTCTATGCTGCTGCTCTGGTGGTTCCTGGTCTACATCCTGGAAGTGCCGCCCTTCGTCGCACCCTCGCCGGTCGCGGTCGCCACCACGCTGGTCGCGAAATGGCCGATCCTGATGGCGAACCTGCTGCCGACGGCGATCGAGGCGCTGGCCGGCTTCACGCTCGGCAACATCGTCGCCATCATCATCGCGACCGTCTTCGTGCATCGCAAGACGATGGAGGAAGCCTTCTTCCCTGTCGTCGTGCTGATCAACACCATCCCCGTCGTCGCCAAGGCGCCGATCCTGGTGCTGCTGCTGGGCAACGGCATGGAGCCCAAGATCGCCATCGCCGCCTTGATCTGCTTCTTCCCGACGCTGGTAAACATGGTGCGCGGACTGGAATCGGTGAACCCGCAGGCGATGGAGTTGATGCGCGTGCTGTCAGCCAGCGAGCGCGAGATCTTCTTCAAGCTGCGGCTGCGGAACTCCCTGCCCTATCTGTTCTCCGCGCTGAAGATCGCGGCCTCCACCGCCGTGATCGGCGCCATCGTCGGCGAATGGATCGGCTCCACCACCGGCATCGGCGCGCTGATTATCCAGTCCATGTACAATTTCGACAGCGCGATGCTCTACGCCACCGTTATCGTCGGCTCCGCCTTCTCCGTGGCCTTCTTCGGCGCGATCATCGCCGTGGAACGCCTGGTGGTGCGCTGGCAGCCGGCCAACCCCGTCTGAAGGAAGACGCCATGGACGCGCAGCGCGTGCAGGAAACGCCGCGGGAGGCGACGATTGTCGCGCGGTCGGATGTCGTCGTCGTCGGTGGCGGGCCGGCCGGCTTCTCGGCCGCGGTCGCGGCACGGCGCATGGGATGCTCCGTCACCCTGCTGGAACGCTATCCGTATCTCGGCGGGCTAGCCTCCGGCGGCATGGTCCTCGTGCTGGACGACATGCATAACGGCCGGGAAGTGACGACGACTGGCATCTGCATGGAGATGATTGACCGCATGGCGCGCGTCGGCGCCTGCGTCTATCCGCCGGAAGCCGAGCGCCTGACGGATTGGGCGATGTACCGTAAATGGGCGCGCTGGGGCGTCTTCGACTTCCGCTCCCATGTCCGGCCCCACCCCATCGTCATGGCCGCCACCTTCGACCCCGATGGCTGGAAGCGCATCGCGAATGAGATGGTGGCCGAGGCCGGCGTCGAGACGCGCATGCATTCCTGGTTCTCCTCCGCCATCGTGCAGGACGGCGCGATCAAGGGCGTGGTCTGCGAGACCAAGGCCGGCCGCCAGGCGATCATGGGCGATGTCGTCATCGACGCGACCGGGGACCTCGACGTCGTCGCGGCCGCGGGCGGCGCCTATACCCATGGCGCCTACATGGTCACCACCGTCTTCCGCCTGGGTGGCGTCGATACGGATGAGGCCGAGCGCGTGCAGTTCGAGGAGCCGGAGCGCCACGCCGCCCTCGACAAGCAGGCCAAGAAGATCATGGGCGGGTCCTGGGAATACTGGTGGCTGAAGACACCGCTGCCCGGCGTGGTCTGGTGCAACTGCCCGCACCTCGTCGGCTATGACGGCTTGTCGGTGGAGGACATGTCCAAGGCGGATTTCGAGGGCCGCAAGCGCATCTACGCCCTGGTGCAATATGCGCGGGACCACATGCCGGGCTTCCAGAACTGCTTCGTCATCGATGTCGCGCCGCAGCTTGGCATCCGGCAGACGCGCCTGCTGCAGGGCGACTACGTCGTGACGAAGGAGGATGTGCAGGACCGCGTCCACTTCCCCGACACCGTCGCGCGCGGCCGGGACTACTACACCCCCTACCGCGCCATGCTGCCCAAGGGCCTCGATGGCGCCATCGTGGCGGGGCGGCACTACTCCGCCACCGAATCCGCGCAGAAGCAGTCGCGGGAGATCCCGCCCTGCATGGCGATGGGGCAGTCCGCGGGCGTGGCCGCGGCGCTGGCGGTACAGGGCGGCATCGCGCCGCGCGCCGTCTCGCCCGCCGCCATCTGCGCCGCCGTGCGCGCCCAGGGTGGCGATCCCGGTGACCGCCCCTCCGCCAATGCCAAGATCCTGGAGACGGCGGCATGAGCACGCCCCTACCGCTGGACGGCATCCGCGTCATCGACTTCACCCAGGTGATGATGGGGCCGGTCGCGACGCAGACGCTGGCTGATTTCGGCGCCGACGTCATCAAGATCGAGCGTCCGCAGGGTGACCTGTCCCGCACCTCCTTCCCCGATCCCGCCGGCCCGCTCGGCCCGGTCTTCTGCTCCCTGAACCGGAACAAGCGCAGCGTGGTGCTGGACCTCCGCAAGCCGGAGGAGCGCCAGGTGGTGCTGGACCTCGTCCGCACCGCGGATGTCGTGGTCAACAACTTCCGCGCCGGCGTGATGGAGCGCCTCGGCTTCGGGTGGGAGGATCTGTCGAAGGTCAACCCGCGCATCATCTACGCCGTCGGCACCGGCTTCGGCCTCGAAGGCCCCTATGCCCATAAGGGCGGACAGGATGTGCTGGCGCAGGCCATGTCGGGCGTCATGCACCGGCGGTCCAATGCCGACCAGCCGCTCTATGTCCACGCGACCACCTTCGCCGACTACTCCGCGGGGATGCACCTGGTGCAGGGCATCCTGCTCGCGATCCTGCAGAGGCAGAAGACCGGCCGCGGCCAGCGCATCGCGGTCTCGCTGCTTGATTCGATGCTGGCGGCACAGACGCAGGAAGGGGCGGCGCATCTGATGCGCGGCAAGGAGATCAACTGGGGCGCCATGCCGCTGTCGGGCGTCTTCGAGACGAGCGACGGCGCGCTGGTGATGGTCGGCGCCTTCAAGGCCGATCCGCTGGGCGACATCTCCACCGCCTTGGAGATCGACCACCTCGGCCGCGACCCGCGCTTCACCACCTTCGAGGACCAGGTCGCCAACAAGCCCGCGCTGCAGGCCATCTTCCGCGAACGCTTCAGATCCAACACCACCGCCTATTGGCTCGCGCGGCTGGAGGCGCAGGACCTGCTCTGCGCCCCCGTCCGCAGCCTGGCGGAGGCGCTGGAGGATGAGCAGGCGCGGATCAACGACATGATCCTGGAAGGCCCGGGCGAGATCGAGCCGATGCGCCTGGTCGGCTCCCCCATCCACATGTCGGATGCGAAGGTCACGCTGCGCATCCCCCCCGCCAGGCTCGGCAAGCACACGGAGGAAGTGAAGGCCGAACTCACCCGGGGCCTCGCCGCGGAATGAGCGTGATCTTCGAGGTCGCGGACCACGTTGCCCGCGTCACGCTCAACCGGCCGGAGGCGATGAACGCCGTCGATCGCGCGACGGAGGCCGAACTCCAGCGCATCTGGACGGAGATCGAGGGAAGGCGCGATATTCGGGCCGTGGTGCTGACCGGCGCCGGCACGCGCGCCTTCTGCGCGGGCGCGGACGTCAAGGATGGCGGCGGCATGACGGGGCTGGAGTATTGGGCCGCGCCCCGCCCCGGCGGTTTCGGTGGCATCGCGCTGCGCACCACGCTCGACGTGCCCGTCATCGCCCGCGTCAACGGCCATGCGCTGGGCGGCGGCTTCGAGATGGTGCTTGGCTGCGACCTCATCGTGATGGCGGAAGGCGCGACACTCGGCCTGCCGGAACCGCGGCTCGGCCGACTGCCGCTAGATGGCGGCATGGCGCTGCTGCAACGCCAGATCCCACACCGCATGGCGATGGGCATGATGCTGACGGGCCGCCGAATCACGGCGGAGGAGGCGCTGGCCTTCCACCTCGTGAATGAGGTCGTGCCGCAGGACGGCCTCGACGCCGCCGTGGATCGGTGGCTGGAGGGCATCCTGGCCTGCGCGCCGCTTTCCGTCCGCGCCATCAAGCAGTCCGTCCGGCGCACCGCGCACCTCACCGCGCACGAAGCCCAGGCCGCGCGCCTGCCCGCGCTGATCGAGGCCTTGCAGTCGAAGGACCAGGATGAAGGCGTCCGCGCCTTCGTGGAGAAGCGCAAGCCGGTCTGGTCCGGCACCTGACGGCACCGTGCACGCCGCGGCCCTGACCTATTTCCGGGAGACAGCGCGGCGCGGTTCCGTCCGCCGCGCCGCCGCCGCCCTCAACGTCTCCGCCAGCGCCCTCAACCGCCAGATCCTGATCCTGGAGGAGGAGCTGGGCACCGCGCTGTTCGATCGCCTGCCCGGCGGCATGCGGCTGACGGCGGCGGGGGAACTGCTGCTGCAGCACGTCGTCGGCACGCTGGTGGAATTCGACCGCGTCCGGTCCCGCATCGACGACCTTCGCGCCGCCCGCACCGGCCATGTCGGCATCGCCGCGGTGGACAGCCTGCTGGTCGATTTCCTGCCCCGCGCCCTCGACCGCTTCCGCGCCGATTTCCCTGCCGTCACCTACGCGCTGGATGCCGCCAACCCGGCGGAGGTGCCGCGCCTGGTGGCGGACGGCACCTATGACCTCGGCTTCACCTTCGTCGGCCCGACGCCGCCGTCGCTGCGCTTCGAGCATGAGGTGCCGGCCCCGATCGGCGTCGTCATGCCCGCCGACCACCCGCTGCGGCAGAAGCGGGAGGTGAGCTTTGACGACGTCGCGCCCTATCCCTTCCTGGCCCAGGCCGGCCCCCTGCCCCGCTCCGCCGATGTCGATGCCGGCTTCGCGCGTTTCCGGTCGGGGCTGCGGCCACGGCTCGTCTCCAACTCCATCCAGGCGCTGAAGACCGCGATCCGCCTCAACATGGGCATCGCCTTCTTCACCCGCCTCGGCTTCCTGGAGGAGATCGAGCGTGGCGAGGTCGCCTGGCGGCCCTTCGACAGCCCCGCCATCAACGCGCTGCGCATCGGCCTGCTGGTCCCCGCCAGCCGGCCGCCGACCGCCCCCGCCCGGCAGCTGGCGGCGCGGCTGGTGGAGGAGATGGGGCGGCTCGACACCGCCTGATCCAGCCCGCAGGCTGCGCCCCGCATGGCCGATCTCCGCAGCCTCGAGATCTTCTTCTGGGTCGCCCGCCTCCGCTCCTTCCGCGGCGCGGCGGAGCGCCTGAACACGACCCAGCCCGCCGTCTCCCAGCGCATCGCGGCGCTGGAGGCGGAGCTTGGCGTACGCCTGCTGGAACGGGGCGGGCGCGCTGCACCGGCCTCGGGCCGGGGCGTGGTGACCACGGCGCAGGGCCGCCGGCTGCTGGACTATGCGGAACGCATGCTGCGCCTGCGGACCGAGATGCTGGAAGCCGTGGCCGGGCCCGGTGCGGTTGGCGGCGTGCTGCGACTCGGCGTGGCGGAGACCATCGTCCACACCTGGCTCGCCCGCTTCATCGAGCGTGCGCATGCGCTCTACCCCTCCGTCACGCTGGACATCGAGGTGGACGTGACGCATGCGCTGCGCGGCGCGCTGGCGAGCCACAGCCTCGACCTCGCCTTCCTGATGGGGCCGCTGGTGGAGCCGGAGATGGCGAATCTGCCGCTCTGCCGCTACCCGCTGGCCTTCGCCGCCAGCCCGCGCCTCCTGCTGCCGGCGGAGCCGCTGGACCGCGATGCGGTGCTGGCGCTGCCCATCATCACCTATCCCCGGAGCACGGCGCCCACCATCGCGCTGTCCGCCGCGCTGCGCAGCGCGGATGGCCCGGCGCCCCGCGTCTTCGGCAACGCCTCGCTCGCCACCATCGTGCGCATGACGCTGGACGGCATCGGCCTGTCCGTCATTCCGCCGGCGGTGGTGGCGCGCGAACTGGCGGAGGGCACGCTGCGCCTGGTGGAGACGACATTGACTCCCCCTGAAATCGCCTTCACCGCATCCTGGCCCGCCGGGCCGGACGACACGCTGGCCCGGCGCCTGGCGGAGCTGGCGGTGGAGGTGGCGCGGGAAGCGGGCCACCGATAAGCGGCGCTGATCGGAAAACATTCGAAAACACGATTGGCGCCTATGGCCAGGACCGGCATGATTTGTCCGGACAGCTTGCCCAGGAGCCCTGATGCCCGACCACCCCCTGCCCCCGACGCCGCCGGATGGGCGGTACGTGCGCCGGGCGGCGCGCGGGGGAAGGCTGGCGGGGCACACCTCCTCCCTCGCGCCCGGCTTCGTGCAGGGCAACCTCGCCATCCTGCCCGCGGCGCTGGCGGGCGACTTTCTCCGCTTCTGCCAGCGCAACCCGAAGCCCTGCCCGGTGCTGGGCATCAGCGAACCGGGCAGCCCGCATATCCCCGAACTCGGCCTCGACCTCGACCTGCGCACGGACCTGCCGCGCTACCGCGTCTGGCGGCAGGGGGAGCTGGTGGAGGAGCCGACCAGCATCGGCCATGTCTGGCGGGATGACCTGGTCGCCTTCGTCCTCGGCTGCTCCTTCACCTTCGAGCATGCGCTGATGGAGGACGGCATCCGCCTGCGGCATGTGGAGCAGGGCCGGAACGTCGCGATGTGGCGGACCAGCATCGCCTGCGCGCCGGCCGGGCCCTTCGCGGGGCCGATGGTGGTCTCCATGCGGCCGCTGCCGCCGGCGGACGCGATCCGCGCCATCCAGATCACGACGCGATTCCCGGGCGTGCATGGCGCGCCCGTCCATCTCGGCCACCCGCACCTCATCGGCATCCAGGACCTGTCGCGGCCCGACTATGGCGACGCGGTCGAGGTCGGGCCTGACGAGATCCCGGTCTTCTGGGCCTGCGGAGTCACGCCCCAGGCCGTCATCGCCGCGGCGAAGCCCGACTTCGCCATCACCCACGCGCCCGGCGCCATGCTGGTGACGGACCTCCGCAACAGCAGCCTTGCCGTGCTGTAGTGATAACCACCGACAGGGAGAACAGGGGAACCATGACCAGCATCGTCCAATGGGGCCGCGCCGCGCTCGGCACCGCGCTCGCCATCGGCCTCTCGGCCGGCGCCGCGCTGGCGCAGCCGCAGGTGAACATCCAGGCGGTGACGCAGCCGACGCCCGCCATCCCGCAATACACCCGCGTGGACATCCCGCTGCTGCGCGATGGCCTGGCCGCCGCCAGCAATGGCCGCATCCGCGTCAACCTCTCCGCCTGGCCGGAGCGCAACCTGAACGGGCCGGAGATCATCCGCCTCGTCCGATCGGGCCAGGTCGAGATCGGCGCCGTGCCTCTGAACACCGTCGCCGGCGACGTGCCGCTGCTGGACATGGTAGACCTCGCCGGCCTCAACCCCACCATCGGCCAGGCCCGCCAGGTGGCGGATGCGCTGATGCCGGAGGTGAACCGCGGGCTGGAGCGCTTCGGGGTGCGCATCATCGCCATGGCCCCCTACCCCGCGCAGGTGCTGTTCTGCCGGGAACGCGCCAATTCGCTGGCCGACCTCCGTGGCCGCCGGATCCGAACGGGCGGCGGCAGCATCAATGACTTTGTCGCCGCCGTCGGCGGCCAGGCCGTCGGCATCGGCTTCCCGGAAGTCTATGCCGCGCTGGAACGCGGCGTGGCGGATTGCGCCATCACCGGCACCGGATCGGGCAATGGCGCCCGCTGGTATGAGGTGACGACGCACATGTATGCGCTGCCCGTCGCCTGGTCGACCTATGGCTACTTCATCAACCTCGCCTGGTGGAACCGGCTGGACCCGGCGGCGCGGGACCTCATCACCAGCACCTTCGCCACCATCCAGGACGAGCAGTGGAAGCTCGGCGATGCGGCGTCGGAGGACGGGATCGCCTGCAACATCGGCGACCGTGCCAACTGCTCCATCGGCCGCCTGGTGGAGAACCGGCCGATGACCGTCTCCCGCCCCACGCCCGAGGATCTGCAGACGCTGCGCGGCATCCTCAGCAACAACGTGCTGCCCGCCTTCGTCCGCCGCTGCGGCGCCGCCTGCGGGGAGACCTACAACCGCGTCGTCGCGCCGATCTCCGGCACGCGCTACGAGGCCCGCTGAGCGTGGAGCGGCCCGCACCCTTGATCCTGCGGGCCGCGACCGGCCTGCGTCGCGCGGTGGGCTTCCTCGGCCATGCCATGGGGCTCGTCGCCGGCTGGGGCTTCGTGCTCTGCGCCTTCTTCATCACCTTCGACGTGCTGGCGCGCTCCATCCTGCGCGTCAGCACGCAATCGACGACGGAAATCACCGGCTACATGCTGGCCTTCGGCCTTTCCTGGGGGCTCGCGCATACGCTGACGCAGCGGTCCCATGTGCGGATCGACATGCTGGTGAACCGCCTGCCCCAGCGCATCCGCATCTGGCTGCACCTGCTGTCGCTGCTGGCGCTCGGGATCTTCATGGCCTTCATCGCCAAGGGCGCCTGGGACCTGGTGGATGAAAGCCTGCTGTTCAACGCCACCGACATCAGCCTGCTGCGCACGCCGCTCGCCATCCCGCAGGGCCTCTGGGCGGCGGGCATGGTCGTCTTCCTGGTGCTGATCGCCTGCATGCTGGTGGAGAACCTGCTGCTCGCCATCATGGGCGATGCCAAGCAGGTGGAGCGCAACCTCTCCTCCCGCGGCTATGACGAGGAGGCGCAGGAGGCGCTGGAAGCGCTCGGCGTCACGGAGACGAAGCCATGATCGCCGTCGTCTTCATCCTGGTGATGCTGGTCATCTTCCTCGGCATGTCGCTAATGGGGGTGGGTGGCGGCGCGGATGTGCCGATTGGCGCGGTGCTGCTGCTGCTCGGCGTCTTCGGCGGCTTCTTCGCGGCCGGCATCTATGTCGGCGCCGCGCTCGGCGTGCTCGGCCTGCTGGCCGGCTTCGCCTTCTCCGACCGCCCCTTCTGGGCCTTCCTCGGCCAGACGGCCTGGGGCCCCTCCTCCTCCTTCGTGCTGGTGGCCGTACCGCTCTTCCTGCTGATGGGAGAGATATTGCTGCGCGCCGGCCTGTCGGAGCGGCTCTACCGTGCGCTGAACCTCTGGCTGAACCGGATGCCGGGCGGGCTGCTGCACACGAACATCGTGGCGTCGGGCGTCTTCTCCGCCATCTCCGGCTCCTCCGTCGCGACCGCAGCGACGATGGGATCGGTCGCGATGCCCTTTTTCCAGGGCCGCGGCTACGACCCGCGGATGGTGATGGGCAGCCTCGCCGCCGGTGGCGCGCTCGGCAATCTCATCCCGCCCGGCATCACCTTCATCATCTACGCGCTGATCACGGAAACCTCGGTCGGCGCGCTGTATCTCGCCGCCGTCGGGCCCTCCATCCTGGTGATGGCGCTGTTCATCGCCGTCATCCTGCTGAAGAAGAACGCCGCGCCGCCGCCTGGCCCGGTGATCCCGATGGGGGAGAAGATCCGCGGCCTGGTCGGGCTGATCCCGACCATCGTGCTGATCCTGATCGTGCTCGGCACCATCTATGCCGGCCTCGCCACGCCGACCGAATCGGCCGCGCTCGGCGTCGTGGCCGCCATCGGCATCGCGGTGGTGGAGCGCCGCTTCTCCTTCCGCATGCTGCATGCCAGCGCGGAGGCGACGGCGCGCAACACGGCGATGATCGGGCTCATCCTGCTCGGCGCCTATGTGCTGAACTACGTCATCACCATGCTCGGCGTGCCGCAGATGATGGCGGGCCTCGTTTCCCACCTGCCGCTGCCGCCCTGGGCGATCATGGCGCTGATCATCGGCTTCTACCTGGCGCTGGGCACGTTCATGGAGGGCTTCTCCATGATCATCACCACCATCCCCGTGATCTTCCCGGTGGTGACGGCGCTGGGCTACGACCCGATCTGGTTCGGCGTCGTCGTGACGATGCTGGTGGAGATCGCCCTCATCAGCCCGCCCGACGGCACGGTGCTCTACGTGCTGCAGGGACTGCGCAAGGATGGCGGCGCCATCGGCGATGTCTTCGCGGGCGTGCTGCCCTTCTGCGCCGTCTACATCCTGGCCATCGTGCTGATGATGATCATGCCCGACATCGCGCTCTGGCTGCCACGCGCCGTCGGCCCCTGAGGAATCCGCCCATGCTGCGCTTCGAACGCATCGCCGCCGCCGGCACGGACCAGGTGGCGGTGGAGGTCTCGACCCTGGTCATCGCCGGCTGGGCCGGGCGGGACGAGGCGGCGGTGCGCCACCACATCGAGGAACTGGCCGCGATCGGCGTGCCGCCCCCTTCCTCCGTCCCCGTCTACTACCGCGCCGCCGCCGCCAACCTGACGCAGGCGCCGGTGCTGGAAGTGCTGGGCCCCGACAGTTCCGGGGAGATCGAGCCGGTGCTGCTGTCGCTGGCCGATGGCCTCTGGCTTGGCCTCGGCTCCGACCACACCGACCGCAAGGCGGAGGCCGCGGGCATCGCGCTGTCGAAGCAGCTTTGCGGCAAGCCCGTCGCGGCCACGCTCTGGCGGTTCGAGGAGGTGGAAGCGCATTGGGACGCGCTGGAAATGCGCGCCACCGCCACGATCGATGGCGTGGCGGTGCTGTACCAGCAGGGGACGCTGGCGGCGCTGCGCCACCCGCGGGACCTGCTGGCGCGCCGCCCGGGCGGGCCCGCCCTGCCGCCGGCCAGCCTGATGTTCTGCGGCACGCTGGGCGCCATCGGCGGCATCCGCCCTGCCGCTCGTTTCGCCATGGACCTGCACGACCCCGTCCTCGGCCGCACGATTAGCCACGCCTACGACATCCACGTCCTGCCCGTCATATCGTGACGACGCGGACGTTGTCCGGACAAAATTGAGCGGCTAGCCTTCCGGCACAGGGGGAAGGACAAGGCTGCATGACGGGCAAGGGCGCTCCTTCAGGCATGGCGCCATCGCAGGGGGGCGAGCGCGCTACCCTGCCGCTCTACGCCCGGATCGAGGCGCAGCTGCGCGACGCCATCG
Organism: Acetobacteraceae bacterium; assembly: GCA_027482245.1. Taxonomy (GTDB): domain Bacteria; phylum Pseudomonadota; class Alphaproteobacteria; order Acetobacterales; family Acetobacteraceae; genus Falsiroseomonas. The sequence goes on from JAIXWG010000045.1 coordinate 145,798, forward strand.
CGAATGGCGACTATGGCGTCGGCACCCTGCTGCCGACCGAAGCCGAGCTTTGCGAGCAGCTGCGCGTCTCCCGCCACACGATCCGGGAGGCGCTGCGCCGCCTGGTCGAAGCCGGCCTGGTGGAACGCCGCCAGGGCGCCGGCACCATGGTCGTGGCGCGGGAGGCGCCGAGCGGCACGGTGCAGTCCATGCGCAGCATCGAGGCGCTGTTCCAGTATGCCGCCGACACGCGCCTCGACATCCGCAGCCGCCGCATGGCGCCGCTGACGCCGGAGGATGCGGCCGCCGTGCCCGCCCCTGTCGGGGAGCAATGGCTGACGCTGGAGGGGCTCCGCATCGGCCAGGACGGCGCGCCGATCGCGACCGCCGACGTGCTGATCCACCCGCGCTTCGCCAGCATCGCCAATGCGCTGCCGGAACGCGGCGCGATCTACGCCATGATCGAAAGCCGCTTCGGGGTGGAGGTCGCGGAGGTGGTGCAGGAAATCACCGCAGCACCGATGTCGGCAGCCGTTGCCGCTTCACTCGGCCGCAAGCCGCGCGCCGTCGGCATCCGCTTCCTCCGCCGCTACCTCGGCACGGATGGCGCGACCCTGCTGCTCTCCCGCTCCTGGCACCCCGCCGAGCGCTTCACCTACGCGATGCGGCTGCGGCGCGGCGAGGGCTGAGGGGCTTTCGCGCGCGAAAAGCTGCGCCTAGGATTTGTCCGGACAATAGCAGGTGCCCCGGATGCCGACCTCTCCTTGGCCACAGGATTCCCGCCTCGCCCTCTCCGTCGTCGTGAATGTCGAGGAAGGCGCCGAGATGTCGGTGCGCGATGGCGACAAGGGGCCGGAGCCGGTCGATGAGCTCGGCGTCCACCTGAAGGTGCCGATCCGCAATTTCGCGAACGAATCCAACTACCTCTACGGCATCCGCGCGGGTTGGCCGCGCGTCGCGGCGCAGCTCGCGAAGCACGACGTCAAGGCGACCTTCACCGCCGCCGCCGTCGCCCTGGAACGCGCGCCGGAGATCGGCCGCGCCATCGCCGAAGGCGGGCATGAGGCCTGCAGCCATGGCTGGCGCTGGATCCACCAATTCTCCTACGACGAGGCGCGGGAACGCGACTTCGTGCGCAAGGCCGTGACCTCCATCGCCGCCACGGCCGGCCACCGCCCGATCGGCTGGCTGTCCCGCTACCTGCATTCGCCGCGGCTCCGCACCACGCTGGCGGAGGAAGGCTTCCTCTACCACATGGACGATTTCTCCGATGACGAGCCACGCTGGGACGTCGTCGAGACGAAGGACGGGCCGCGTGCCATCGTCATCATGCCCTACGCCCTCGACAGCAACGACATGAAGTTCTGGCTGGCGCCGGGCTACACGCCACAGCAATGGCTGGACTATGCCGTTGAGACCTTCGACGTGCTCTACGAGGAAGGGACGAGCGCCACGCGGATGATGTCGCTCGGCGTGCATCTGCGCATCATCGGCCGGCCCGGCCGTATCGGCGCCTTCGGGAAGTTCCTGCAATACGCCGGCAGCAAGCCAGGCGTCTGGATGGCGACACGCGCCGAGATCGCCCGCGCCTTCGCCGCCAACACCCCCCCGCCCGCGGAGCCCGCCGCCCGATGAGCACGCCCTACGACATCGCCGCCGCCTTCGCTGCCCATGCGGTGCGGGTGAAGCACAGCGACCTCTCCCCCGGCGCGATCCGCGCGGCCCGCACCTTCCTGCTGGACACGCTCGGCGTCGGCATCGCCGGCAGCAGCGGCGCCAATGTCCGCACCGTGCGGGATCTGGCGGAGCGCTGGGGCCGGGGCGAGGAGGCGACATCCTGGATCGGCGGCCGCCGCATGGCCGCGGGCTCCGCCGCCATCGTCAACGCCTACCTCATCCACTGCCTGGAATTTGACTGTGTCCATGAAGGCGCCGTCGTGCATCCCATGGCGACGCTGCTGTCCGCCCTGTTCGCGTGGTGCGAACGGGAATCCGCGCAGGGGCGCCCCGTTTCCGGCGATCGCTTCCTGGCCGCCATGGCGGTCGGCGTGGACATTGCCGGCCTGCTCGGCGTCGCGACCGATTCCGCGCTGCGCTTCTTCCGCCCCGCGACGGCCGGCGGCTTCGGCGCCGTCGCCGCCATCGCGAACCTGGCCGGCTTCGATGAGGCGACCACGCGCAGCGCCTTCGGCCACATGTACGGCCAGACCAGCGGCACGCTGCAACCCCACCTCGAAGGCTCCCCGCTGCTGGGCTTGCAGATCGGCTTCAACGCCCGCGGCGCAATCGAGGCCTGCGACCTCGCCGCCGCCGGCATGCAGGGGCCGCTCGACGTCTTCACCGGCCGCTACGGGTACTTCACGCTGATCGAGGAGAACGTGCATCCCGATCGCGTCGAGAAGGCGCTCGGCCGCGAATGGCAGATCGAGAAACTCTCCCACAAGCCCTTCCCCTCCGGCCGCCTGACGCATGGCGTCGTCCACGCACTGCGGGACCTGATGCGGGAGGAAGGCTTTGCGCCGGATGACGTGGCGGAGGTCACCTGCCGCGTGCCGCCGCTGGTGCGCCGCCTGGTCGGGCGGCCGGACATTCCCGATCCCGCCTCCAACTACGCGAAGCTGTGCCTGCCCTTCGTGGCCGGCGTCTACCTCGCCAAGGGACGCTGCGACGTGCCGGATTTCCGCGGCGACGCGCTGCGCGACCCGCGCGTCCATGGCTTCGCGTCCCGCGTACGGATCGAACCGGACGGCAACACGAACGAGAACGCGCTGGACCCGCAGGAGATCATCGTGACGCTCGCCGATGGCAAGCGCCACGTGAAGCACCTCGCCCACACCTACGGCCACCCCGCCGTGCCGCTGACCGCGGAGGAGAACGAGGAGAAGTTCTTCCGCTGCTGCGGCCATGCGGTACCGCCGGTGCCCATGGCACGCGCCACGCGCATCCGCGACCTAGTGGCGAGGATCGAGACGCTGGCCGATGTCGCGGTCCTGGCCGCCGCCACCGGCAGAAGTGATTGACGGGGCATCGCCGGCACCTTATTTGTCCGGACAAATTACACGGGAGCACCAGCCATGGACACGCATGTCGCCCGCTCGCAGGCCAATGAGGAAGAGGCCGCGCTGCTCGACGCCATCGACAAGTGGCTGAACCGCGATGTGCGCCCGCATGTGCTGAAGCTGGAACATGCGGATGAGTATCCGCATGAGATGGTCGAGCAGATGAAGGAGCTCGGCCTGTTCGGCGCGACGATCGATCCGGAATATGGCGGCCTCGGCCTATCGGCCACCACCTATGCGAAGATCGTCGAGCGTATCGCGGAAGTCTGGATGTCGCTGTCCGGCATCTTCAACAGCCACCTCATCATGGCGGCCTGCGTCAGCCGGATGGGGACGGCGGCGCAGAAGGCCGAATGGCTGCCGAAATTCGCGACCGGCGAGATCCGCGGCGGCCTGGCGCTGACCGAGCCCGATTGCGGCACGGACCTCCAGGCCATCCGCACCCGTGCGCGGCGCGACGGCGACCACTACGTCATCAACGGCACCAAGACCTGGATCAGCAACGGCATCCAGGGCAGCTGCTTCGCCCTGCTGGTTAAGACGGATCCGGAGGCGACGCCGCGCCACAAGGGCATGTCCATGATGCTGGCGCCGAAGGGCGCGGGCTTCACCGTCTCCAAGAAGCTGGAGAAGCTGGGCTACAAGGGCATCGACAGCGCAGAGCTCGTCTTCGACGATTACCGCATCCCCGCCGACCACCTGATCGGCGGCGAGGAAGGGCGCGGGTTGCAGACGGCGCTGGGCGGGCTGGAGCTCGGCCGCATCAACGTCGCGGCACGCGGCGTCGGCCTGGCCTCGGCGGCGCTGAAGGACAGCGTGAAGTATAGCCAGATCCGCAAGACCATGGGCAAGCCGATCTGCCAGCACCAGGCGATCCAGCTCAAGCTCGGCGAGATGGCAACCCGCGTGCAGGCCGCCCGCCTCCTCACCTACGATGCGGCCCGCGCCTATGACGCCGGGGAACGCTGCGACATGGAAGCCGGCATGGCCAAGTTCTACGCCAGCGAGGCCGCGGTGGAGAACAGCCTGGAAGCCATGCGCATCCATGGCGGCTACGGCTACTCCAAGGAATACCACGTCGAGCGCTACTACCGCGACGCACCGCTGATGTGCATCGGCGAAGGCACGAACGAGATCCAGCGCATGATCATCGCGAAGCAGCTGATCGAGCGGTTCCCGGCGTGATGCTGCCCCTGAAGGGGCTGAGGATCATCAGCTTCGAGCAGTTCGGCGCCGGCCCCTTCGCGACCATGAACCTGGCCGACCTCGGCGCCGAAATCATCAAGGTGGAGCCGCCGCCGGGCGATGGCGGTGACCCGCCGGGCGACATCGCGCGCCACACGGGCGGCTTCCCGCTCGGCGAGAATGACAGCCAGTACTTCCAGTCCTTCAACCGCAACAAGCGAAGCCTCACGCTCGACCTGCGCAAGCCGGGGGCGCGGGAGGCGCTGCACCGGCTGGTGCGCGATGCGGATGCGGTGCTGAACAACCTCCGCGGCGATCTGCCCGCGCGGCTCGGCATCGACTACCCCGCGCTCTCAGCCGTGAAGCCCTCCATCGTCTGCGTCCACCTCTCCGGCTATGGCCGAGACGGCGAACGCGCATCCTGGCCCGCCTATGACTATCTGGCGCAGGCGGAGGCGGGCTTCTGTGCCCTGACCGGGGAGCCGGAGGCGCTGCCCGCCCGCGCCGGCCTTTCCGTCGTCGATTTCATGTCGGGCCTGACGGCGGCGATGGCGCTGCTCGCTGGCGTGAACGGTGCGCGCGCGACGGGCCGCGGCTGCGACCTCGACGTCTCGCTCTACGATGTCGCAATGCAGACGCTGACCTATGTCGCGACCTGGTACCTTAATGATGGCTTCGAGGTGCCTCGCCGCCCCCGCGGTGGCCATCCCTTCATCGTGCCCTGCGAGATGTTCCCGACGGCCGACGGGCATGTCTTCGTCATGTGCATCAAGCCCGGCTTCTGGCGGAAGTTCTGCGCCATTGCCGGCGTGCCCGACCTGCCCGCCGATCCGCGTTTCAAGGGCTTCGACGAGCGCCTGGCGAACCGGGAGGCGCTGATGGCCGCGCTCGATCCGGTGATGCGCGCGAGGACCTCCGCCGCATGGGTCGCCGCCCTGGCTGGCCAGGTCCCGGTCGCGCCCGTGCTCGGCCTAGGCCAGGCGCTGGACAATCCGTATTTCCGCGCGCGCGGCGGCGTGCTGGACCTGCCGCACCCCGCGCGCCCCGACCTCAAGGTCGTCGCCAACGCCATCCGCCTCGACGGGCAGCGCCTGCCCGGTCGCGCCGGCCCGGGCTATGGCGCGGATAGCGAGGCGGTGCTGACGGAAGCCGGCTACACGCCGGCGGAAATCGCGCAATTGAGGGCCCTGGGGGCAGTCTGATGAAGCTCGACGGTATCCGCGTCCTCGACCTCTCCCTGTTCCTGCCCGGCCCCTACATGACGACCGTCATGGCCGACCATGGGGCGGAGGTCATCAAGCTGGAACCGCCCTCGGGCGAGCCCGTGCGCAACATCGGGGAGCGTGCGGGCGGGCAGAGCGTCTGGTTCCGCAACACGCATCGCGGCAAGAAGTCGATCGTGCTCGACCTCAAGACACAGGACGGCCTCGCCGCGCTCTACGACATCGCGCGCACCGTCGATGTCTTCGTGGAGGCCTTCCGGCCCGGCGTCGCGGATCGCATCGGCTTCGGCGCGGCGAGGATGACGGCGCTCAACCCGCGCCTCGTCTATTGCTCCATCTCCGCCTTCGGCCAGGACGGCCCGCTGCGCGACAAGCCCGCGCACGACCTGGCGGTGGAAGCGCTGGCCGGCACGCTCTCCACCAATCTCGGCCAGGATGGGTTGCCCACGCATCCGAACGTGCCCGTCGCCGATGCCACCGCCTCCCTCCTCGCACTCTCGGCCGTGCTGATGGCGCTGCTGCGGCGGGAGAGGACGGGCCGCGGCGATGTCATCGACATGGCGATGTATGATGCGACGCTGTCCTGGCTGCCCAACGCCACCGGCGCCGTGCTCGGCACGGATCGCGCGCCGGATGTGAAGCAGGTGCGGCAATGGGGCGGCGGCGCCTTCTACAACATCTACGCGACGAAGGATGGCCGCCACGTCGTGCTCGGCGGCAGCGAGCACAAGTTCGTCGAGAACCTGCTCCGCGCCCTCGGCCGCGACGACCTCGTCGCCGGCGCCAGCGGCCCGCCAGGCCCCGCGCATGAACCCGCCAAGGCCTTCCTGCGGGAGACCTTCCTGACCCGCACGCGCGACGAATGGGAAGCCTGGTTCGAGGGCCGTGACGTCTGCTTCGCGCCCCTGCTCGACCTGCACGAGGCCTTCCACCGCCCGCATGCCAGCGCCCGCCAGATGCTGGTGCGTGACGAGGACGGCAATCTCCATATCGGCCTGCCCATCAAGTTCCGCGACGAGCCGGGCACGCTCGACCCCAGGCTGCCCGCGCTCGGCGAGCATACGGAGGCGGTGGTGGCGGAGGCGCGCCAGCGCCTCGGCCGCTGATCAGAAGCGCGCGCGCTGCCGCGCCCAGCCATCGGCCAGCGCGTCGCGGTGATGCGGCGCGGCGATCGCGATCAGGCGTTCCGCGCGCTGGTCGATATCCGCGTCCCGCAGCATCGCCACGCCATGCTCCGTGACGACGATGTCGATGTCGGCACGGGTGACGGAGACGGGCGTGCCCGGCGCCAGCTGCGGCACGATGCGGCTGATGCTGCCGCCCTTGCCACTCGACAGCAACGCGATCACCGCGCGACCGCCCGCCGACCGGCGGGCGCCCCGCACGAAATCCGCAACGCCGCCCTGGCCGGAAACCTGGCGCCCCTCGATCATCTCCGAATTCACCTGGCCGTAGAGATCGACCTCCACCGCGGCGTTGATGGCGACGAAATCCGGCAGCGCGGCGATGCGCGCCGCATCATGCGTGACGCTGACGGGACGGAAGCTGATCCGCTTCTCCCGCGCCAGGCGGTCATAGAGCGCGGCGCTGCCGAGCGCGATGCCCGTCGTCACCGCATCGAGCGCGCCGGCATCGAGCAGGCCGAGCACGGGATCGGCGATCATGCCGCCATGGAAGCGGAGCCGCCGGTGCCCCGCCAGCGCCTGCATCGCGGCGGTGACGGCGGTGCCGATGCCCGTCTGCACCGTGTCGCCATCCCGCACCAGCCCGGCCACGTGCCGGCCGAGCGCCGCCAGCGCGCCGCCTGGCTGCTCCACCGGCAGCATGGGGATCGGCGACGGTCCATCGACCAGCGCGTGCAGCCGGTCGAGCGGGATCCGCACGCCATCCGGCATATCGGGCAGCGCGGGATCGACCACGCCGACCAGCGCGGCCCCCGCCTCCACCAGCGCCGGCACGAAATCATGCGTGAGGGAGAGGGAGACGCCGCCATCGCGCGGCGCGGCGCAGCGGAAGATAGCCATGTCGGCGCGCGCAGGGCCGCGCAGCCAGGCATAGGCGTCGCTGTAGTGAAGCGGCCGAAAGCTGACGCGCCCCGCCGCCAGGCCGCCGCGCAGCTCCGGCGTCATGAAGGCCGATTCCAGCGGCGCCAGCGCGGACCAGTCGCGCCGGTTGATGCTGGCGATGGGCACGCCGAGCAGCCGGCTGCCCGCCAGCGCCGCGGGCCGCGCTTCCAGCTCATCCAGCACCGCGGTCGGCTCTCCTGCGCAGCCCGCCAGGAAGATACGCATCCCCGGGCGCAGCGTATCGGCGAGGGTGGCGGGCGAGATCATCGGCATGGCGGCTTGCGTCCTCGGCGGGCTTCCGTTGATATGTCCGGACAACTTCGCTGGCAAACGGGATCCCTGTCTTGGGCACCTTGACCGAGGGTATCGCCGCGCTGCTGCGCCGTCCCATCACCGATGCGGATCGCGACAGGGCCGCGCTGCACCTGCTGGACTGGATCGGCTGCGCGGTGGCCGGTGCCGCCAGCGAGACGGGCGCCGTCTTCCGCCGCCAGGCCGCGCGCCAGCCCGCGGGCCCCGCCCGCGTGATCCTCGGCGCGACCCACACTGCGCGCGACGCCGCCTTCGCCAATGGCGCCTTCGGCAATGTGCTGGAGATGGACGACGTGCACCGGGAGGCGATCCTGCATCCTGGCCCCGTCATCATGCCCGCCGCGCTTGCCCTGGCGGCGGAGCGCGGTGCCGATGGCCCCACGCTGCTGGATGCGATCATCCGCGGCTATGACGCGGAAATCCGCATCGGCCGCGCCATGGGCCACGCGCACTATCGCCAGTTCCACCCGACCGCGAGCTGCGGCCCGTTCGGCAGCGCCGCCGCCGCCGGATCGCTGCTCGGCCTCGACGACAAAGGGATGGTCTGGGCGCTCGGCAACGCGGGCACCCAGACCGGCGGCGTCTGGCAGTGCCGGGCGGAGCCGGTGATGACGAAGCAGCTCCACACCGCCCGCGCCGCGGTGATGGGGCTGGAGGCCGCGCTGCTCGCCGCCGATGGGCTGACCGGCCCGCGGGCGATCCTGGAGGGCGCGCTGGGCGTCTTCGTGGGCATGGCTCCGGATGCGAAGCCGGATCGCGTGCTGGCCGATCCCGGCGCGCCCTGGCTGATCCATGAGACGAGCTTCAAGCCCTGGCCCGCCTGCCGTCATTGCCATGCGACGATCGATGCGGCGCTGGCGCTGCGCGACTGGGTCGCAGGGCGCGAGATCGCCGCCATCGAGGTCGCGGCCTATGGCGATGCCGTCGCCTTCTGCGACCGCGTGCAGCCGGACAGCGTGATCCAGTCGAAGTTCTCGCTCCAGCATGCGGTCGCGGTCACGCTGCGGGACGGTCCGCCGCCGCTCGATGCCTTCGAAGCCGCCTGCTTCACCGACCCCGGCCTCGCCGCGCTGCGGTCCCGCGTGACGCTGACGCGCGACGAGGCCTTCACCAGCGCCTATCCCGCCCGCTTCGGAAGTGCCGTCACCGTCACGCTGACGGATGGCGAGGCGCGCCACGCCGCAATCCCTGATGCCCTGGGCGATCCCGAGAATCCCCTTCCCGTCGCCGACATCATCGACAAGGCGCGGCGCCTCATGCACAGCGCCGGCGTGGCCGATGACAGGATCGAGCGCGTCATCGACGCCACCCTCGCCCTGCCGCGCGGCGCCGCCGTCGCGACGCTCGACACCATCCTGCCCTGAAGGAGCCGCCCCGCATGACCGTCTTCGACTATGTGACGGCGATGGACCATCCGGCGCTGCTGCGGGACTTCCCCATCGGCGCCGACTATCCCGGCGCGCTGCGTGGCCTGTCGCGGGATGCGCTGCGGGCGCGGCAGGATGCGGATTTCCGGAAGCTGCTCGCCTTCGCCTGGAAGGTGCCCTTCTACCAGCGGCTCTGGGGCGCCAAGGGGATCGAGCCCGGCGACATCAAGGGCCTCGATGATCTGCCGAAGCTGCCTTCCTACGACAAGTCGGACCTCATGGCCTCCGTCGCCGCCTATCCGCCGATCGGCGATTTCCACGGCCAGGACGCGCATTCGCCGGAACGCCGCCCGCAGATCATCATGCAGACGACCAGCGGCACGACCGGCACGCCGCAGCCGCTGCTCTTCGGCCCGAAGAGCCGCGAGGTGCAGAACCGCCTGCTGGCCCGCATGTACCTGCTGGCGGGCATGACGCGGGACGACGTCGTCCATTCCGTCTATGGCCACGGCATGATCAATGGCGGGCACTATGTGCGGGAGACGGTGACGCATTGGGTCGGCGCGCGGTTCCTTAGCGCCGGCACGGGGGTGGAGACACGCTCCGCCCAGCAGGTCTTCATCATGAAGCAGTTCGGCGCCACGGCCATCGTGGGCTTCGCCGACTATATCAAGCGCCTGGCGGAAGTGGCGCGGGAGGAAGGGCTGGAACCCGGCCGCGACCTGCCCATCCGGCTGATCTGCGCGCATCTCGGCAGCGAGAGCCAGGCGAGCCTCTCCGCGGCCTGGGGCGGTGCGGCGGTCTATGACTGGTACGGCGTCGGCGATACCGGGATCATCGCGGGCGAGGGCCCGGACCGCACCGGCATGCATGTGATGGAGGATGCGCACGCGCTGGAGATCGCGGATCCCGATACGGGGCTGCCGGTGCCGGAGGGCACGCTCGGCGACATGGTCTGCACCTGCCTCTTCAAGGACGACATCTTCCCGATCATCCGCTTCAACACGCATGACGTGACGGAGGAGGTGCTGGGCGCCAATCCGCTCGGCATCCCCTTCCGCCGCATCAAGGGCTTCCTCGGCCGCAGCGACAACATGGTGAAGCTGCGCGGCATCAACCTGTTCCCCACGGGGATCGGCGCGCTGCTGGTGGAGCAGTGCGAGGCCGCGACGGGCGACTTCATCTGCCGCGTCGGTCGCCATGACGGCCGCGATGCCATGGTGGTGCATCTGGAGGTGCGTGGCGATGCCGATGCCGCCCTGCAGTCGCGCCTTGAAGCGGCGCTCCGCACCCGCCTCGGCGTCGAGATCGGCGTTGCGCTCTGCGCGCCCGGTTCGCTGGCCGCGCTGACGCAGGTGGAAAGCCGGCAGAAGCCGATCCGCCTGATCGACGACCGCCGATGACGCCGAGCGACATCCCCGCGCTACTCGCCCGCATCGAGGCCGAGGACGGCGCGATCGGCAGCTTCTGGCAGGTGGATCGTGACGGTGCGCTCGCCACCACGCCGACCGGCAAGGGCCCGCTCGCTGGCGTCGCCATCGGCATCAAGGACAATGTCGACGTCGCGGGGCTGCGCACCACCGCCGGCATCGCCGCCTTCCGGCATCGCGTGGCGGAGCGTGACGCGCCGCTCGTGCGGCGCCTGCGCGAAGCCGGGCTCGTCATCCTCGGCAAGCTGGCGATGCATGAGGGTGCGCTCGGCGCCACCACCGATACGCCGGGCTTCGGCCGCTGCATGAACCCGCTGCGCCCGGGCTATACGCCGGGCGGATCCTCCGGCGGATCGGGCGCCGCCGTCGCGGCGGGCTTCGTGCCGCTGGCGGTCGGCACGGATACGATGGGCTCCGTGCGCCTGCCCGCGGCCTATTGCGGCGTCTTCGGGCTGAAGCCGACCTCGGGCCTGGTCGGGCGCAGCGGCGTCGTGGCCCTCTCGCCCCGCCTCGACCATGTCGGCATGCTGGCCGCTACGATCGAGGGCGCGGCGCTGGGGCTGGAGGCGATGGCCGGCGACGATCCGGACGATCCCGACAGCCGCCCAACGCCGCCGGGCTGGCGCGCCCTGCCGACGGCGCCGGCCGATCCGCGTGGCCTTCGCATCGGCCTGCCGGAGCCCGTGCTGGCCGCGCCCATGGAACCGGCCATCCGCGTGGCGTGGGAGCAGGCGCAGGCGCGGCTGCGGGAGGCTGGCGCCATCGTCACCGCCGTCCCCGTGCCGGGCTGGGACCTGACCGCCACGCGCCGCGCGGGCCTGCTGCTGATCGAGGCCGAGGCCGCGGCACTGCACCCCGCCCTGGTCGATGATCCCGCGGCCGCCACGCCCGGCTTCCGCGCAGCGCTGGCCTATGGCCGGGACGCCAAGGGCGTGCGCATCGCGCAGGCCCTGTTCCGCCTGGCGGAGGCGCGCGCCGGCGCGCTGCGGGCGCTCGACCACTGCGACCTGCTGCTGATGCCGACGGCGCCGCAGCGCGCCTTCCCGCATGGCACGCCGGCGCCGGTGGACCAGGCGGATTTCACCGCCATCGCCAATGTCGCGGGCCTGCCCGCCCTCGCCTTCCCCTGGCCCGCCGGGGATGGCGACCTGCCCTGCTCCCTGCAACTCATGGGCCCTGCCTATGCGGAGCAGGCGGTCTGCGCGCTGGCGGATTGGCTGATCAGGGCGCGGTGAAGCGCGCCGGCCGCTTCTCCAGGAAGGCGCGATAGCCTTCCTGGAAGTCGTCGCCGGCGAAGGGCTCTTCGAACAGCGCGGCGAGTGCCGGCGTCTCCGCCTCAGCGCCCGCGGCGATTGCATCCACCATCGCCTTCACGCCGCGCAGCGCCGGGCGTGACGTGGCGGCGATGGCGGCGAGGTAGCGCGCGGCCTCATCCTCGAATACCGTCGCCTCCCACAGCCGGTCCACGAGGCCGATCCGCGCCGCCTCCTCCGCCGCCACGGCGCGGGCGCTGAACAGCATCTCCTTCGCGCGGTTCGCCCCCACGGCCAGCACCAGGCGCCGCGTATCCGCATGGCTGTAGGTCAGGCCGAGCCGCACCGGCGTCACGGCGAAGCGCGCATCATCCGCGGCGATTCGAAGGTCGCAGGCCAGGGCGATAGCAACGCCGCCACCGACACAGGCGCCGCGGATGCTGGCGATGGTCGGCTTGCCGCAGGCGGCGATGGCCTCGATGGCGTCGCGGATCAGGCGGTTGCTCTCCGCGATGGCGTCGGGCGATCCGTAGGCCTCGGCGAATTCGGCGATGTCGGCGCCGCCGCAGAAATGCCCGCCCGCGCCAGTGACCCGCAGCAGCGCGATCGCCGGGTCGGCGGCGGCATCGGCGACCAGGGCGGGCACGGCGGCCCACATGGCGCGCGACATCGCGTTGCGCCGCGCGGGGTTGGCGATCAGCAGCGTGGCGACAGCGCCGTCACGGCTCAGGAGGATCGGCGGGCTCATGGCGAAATTCTAACCATCGTCGGGCGACTTGTCCGTACAAATTTCTTGTCCGATCCCGGATGCCATGCTTGGCTTCGTTCCCAGCAGGCAAAGGGCAGGGAGACTGGAATGCTGCGACGCGACGTGATGAAGGCCGCGGGCGGGCTGGCGCCGGCGACTGGTGCTGCCGGCGCCGTGCAAGCGCAGGCGCCGACGCGCTGGGACATCTCCATCCCCTGGGGCCCGAACGAGTTCCACACCCTCAACGCGCAGCGCTTCGCGACCGAGGTCCGCAACGCCACCAACGGCGCGGTGCAGATGACGGTCCATGCCGGCGGCTCCCTCGGCGTCCGTGCGAATGAGACCGTCCGCGCGGTCGGTGACGGCGTGGTGCCGATGGCGGAGTTCACCGCCTTCCAGAATGTCGGCGACCTGCCGATCCTCGGCATCGAGAGCATCCCCTTCCTGATCAGTAACTATGACGAGTTGCAGACCATGCATTCCCTGGTGCGCCCGATCTGGGAGAGGGAGCTGGAGCGGCGCAACCAAACGGTGCTCTACATGTGCCCCTGGCCCACGCAGCTCTTCTACTTCAAGCGCCCCATCGCCACCGCGGCCGACCTCCGCGGCATCCGCATGCGCACCTATGACCGCGTGACGGCGGAGATGTGCACGCGGCTCGGCATGGTGCCGCAGCAGCTCACGAACCCGGACGTCGTGCCCGCCCTCGCCTCCGGCCGCATCGATGCGGTGATGACCAGCGGCACCACCGCCGTGGCGCAGCGCTACTGGGAATTCCTCAAGCACGCCTACGTCACCAACCATCTCTGGGCCACCAACTTCATGGTGGTGAACAACGATGCCTGGCGCCGCCTGCCGGCCGCGACGCGCACCACCATCGCCGATCTCGGCAAGCGGCTGGAGCCGGAGTTCTGGAACGTCTCCAAGGGCGAGCACACGCTGCGCATGGGCGAGTTGCAGCAGCACGGCATGACGGTGGAGGACCCGCCGGCCGCGCTGCTGCAGGCCGTGCGCCAGGCGACGGCCACGATGGGCGATGACTTCGTGCGCGCCAACCCGGCCGCCGGACCCATCCTGCAGCAGTTCCGCCAACGCGTCGGCCGCGCCTGACGGCAGGCGTGTCAGCCCTCCCCGGTTGCCGTGATGCGCTCGACATGGCGCATCACGGCGGCGCCGGCCCGTGCCCAGCATTGATGCCCGTGGATCAGGATGGCAATGCTCAGCGCCTCCATGATCTGCCCGGGCGTCAGGCCCGCGCGCAGCCCGGCTTCGGCATGCGCGACGGCGCCTTCCACATGGCCGGCCGCGACGTCGAGCACGATGAAGACGAGTTCCTTGCTCGCCAGCGGAAGGTGCCCCTCCGGCGGCAGGCGATAGGCCGCTTCCCGCGCCATCAGATAGGCCGCGAAGGCGTCCGGCGCGTGGCGCTGCAGCAGCGCGACGCTGTCGGGCACGCCACCGATCGTCTGCCCGAAATGCTCTTCCGCGTCAGCCATCGCCTGGCCTCCCCCACCGTGATGCCCGCCAGCCTAACGCATCCCGGCCGTCCTTCCATCGCGCGAGGCTTCCCCGCATGAAGCAGCTCACATCCCGCTTCCTCACCGCCGTGGATGCGGCCTGCGCGCTTGGCGCCGCGGCCGGCGCGGTCTGCGCCCTGGTGCTGGCCGCGCTGCTGATCGTGGAGGTCGTCTCCACCTCCTTCTTCGCATGGTCGCAGCCCTGGGCCGTGGAATACTCGATCTATCTCCAGGCCGTCGTCATGTTCGGCGGCGCGGGATGGGCCCTGCGCAATGGCGGGCACATCCGCGTGCAGATGGGCCTGTCGGCCATGTCGCCGCTCGTCGTGCGCATCGTCGATGCCGCGGTCTCTGCCTTCTCGCTCGGCATCGTGGGCTTCACCGCCTGGGCGCTGACCGGCCAAGCCTGGCGGACCTTCGATCTCGGCAGCGTCAGCTACTACCCCATGCAGACGCCGGTCTGGATTCCCCAGGCCGCGCTGGCGCTGGCCTTCATCCTCTTCGCCCTCGCCCTGCTCGCGCGGCTCATCCGCCTCGGCCTCGGCGAGGATGCTGAAATCCCCAACACCGTCGGCGGCACCATCGAATGACCATGACCCTCGGCGTCGTCCTGGCGCTCGTCATCGGATTCCTCGGCGCCGGCATCTGGGTCGGCCTCGCCATGCTGGCGGCCGGGATGATCTCGCTCGAGTTCTTCCGCGACATGCGGATGGACCGCTTCCTCGCCAGCGACATCTGGGCCAGCGCCACGGCGGAGGAGCTGGTGACGCTGCCGCTCTTCATCCTGATGGGCGAGATCCTGGTGCATACCCGCATCTCGGAGAGTCTGTTCAAGGGCCTGGCACCCTGGACGCGGCTGATCCCGGGGCAGCTGCTGCACGTCAACGTCATCGGCAGCACGATCTTCTCCGCCGTCTCCGGCTCCTCCGCCGCCGGCACCGCGACGGTGGGCCGCATCACGATGCCGGAACTGCTGTCGCGCGGCTATGACCGCGACATCTCGATGGGATCACTGGCGGGCGCCGGCACGCTCGGCTTCCTCATCCCGCCCTCCATCCCGATGATCGTCTACGCCGTGCTCGCGGATGTCTCCATCCTCGACCTCTTCATGGCGGGCACCATTCCCGGCCTCATCCTGGCTGGTCTCTACATGGGCTGGATCGCGATCTGCGCGCTTCGTAACCCGTCGCTGGTCCCGGCGCGGGAGCCGCCGGCGAGCTGGGCGCAGCTGATGTCCTCACTGATGATGCTGGCGCCGGTGACGTCGCTGGTGCTGCTCGTCATCGGCTCCATGCTGTTCGGCTTCGCCTCCATCACCGAAGCCGCGGCGGTCGGCGTGGTGGGCGCGCTGCTCATCGGGCTGCTGGAGCGGTCGCTGACGCCGCACAACCTCTGGATGTCGCTGCTCGCCACGGTGCGCACCTGCGCGATGATCGGCGTGATCCTGGTGGGCGCGCTGTTCCTCTCCAAGGTCGTGGCGCGGCTCGGCATCCCCGCCGATGTGGCGACCATCATCCAGGGCTGGGGCCTCAGCCCCTTCCTGCTGATCGTCGTGCTGATGCTGTTCTACCTGCTGCTCGGCACCATTCTCGATGGCCTCTCCACCATCGTGATGACGCTGCCGGTCACGCTGCCCATCGTCGTGGCGGCGGGCTTCGATCCCGTCTGGTTCGGCGTCTTCCTGATCATCTCCGCGGAGCTGTCGCAGATCTCGCCGCCCGTCGGCTTCAACCTCTACATCATCCAGGCCCTGTCGAACGCGACGCAGTGGCAGGTGGCCCGCGCCGCCCTGCCCTTCTGCCTCATCATGCTGGGCCTGACGGCGCTGATCACGGTCTTCCCGGAGATCGTGATGTGGCTCCCCTACCAGATGCGCCAGTGATCGCATCGGCGGGCGGCCTCATCCGCCGCCATGGCCTGCCGCTCATTGCGGCCGGGGCCTTCATCGGCATCGCGCTGCCGGACCTGGCGAGTGCGATGCGGCCCTGGCTGGTCCTGCTGTCCATCGGCACGATGATGGTGGCGCTGCTGCGGATCGAGCCCGCGGATTTCGGCGCGGTGCTGCGGCGCCCGCTGCTGGCGATCCTCATCCTGGCCTGGGTCACGGTCATCGTCCCCGTGATGGTGTGGCTGGCGCTGCGGCCTTTCCTGGCCGCCGACTCGCCCTTCCTGGCGGCGGCGGTGCTGATCGCGGCGACGCCCTCCGTCATGTCGGCCTCCGCCTTCGCCATCCTGCTCGGTGCCGATGGCGCGTTGCTGACGGTGGTGGGCATTCCCTCCAACGCGCTCGCGCCGGCCTGGCTGCCCATGGCGGCGTCGCTGATGGGGGTTGGCGCGCAGGTTGATCCGCTGGCCATGGCGCAGAGGCTCGCGCTGCTGGTCGGCGGCAGCTTCGCGGGCGCGATCCTCGCCGTGCGTGTCTTCGGCCGCCCCGCCATTCGCCGGGCCGCGCCGGGGCTGGATTCGGCGGTAGTGCTGCTGATCACCGTCTCCGCCATTCCCTGCATGGATGGCGTCGGCCCTGCCCTGATGGCGCGGCCCGTCACCTTCGCGGGCATGCTGGCCTTCGCGCTCGGCCTCAACATGGTCCTGCAGGTGATCGGCTACCTCGTCTTCCAGCGCGCCGCGGTCGCCGCCGCGCTCTCCGCCGCCCTCGTCACGGGGTCGCGCAACAACGTGCTGCTGCTGGCCGCCATCGGCGCGCCCGGGGATGGCGACCTCAGCCTCATCATCTCCGCCGCACAGCTCACGCTCTTCATCATGCCGAGCCTGGTGGCGCCCAGCTATCGCGCCATCGCGCGGCGCCGAGGTTGAACCGGCCCGGGGCCTGGGTTAGTCATTTGTCCGGACAAATCAGGAGACGCCGCATGGTCCAGACCCACACCGAAGTGGCGCCCCAGCGCTTCCGCGAAAGCTTCGGCCGCTACTTCGAGGATTTCCAGGTCGGCGACATCTACGAACACCGCCCGAACCGGACCATCACGGAGACGGAGAACACCTGGTTCACGCTGCTGACGATGAACCAGCACCCCATGCATTTCGACGCCGAATACGCCAAGCATTCCGAATTCGGCCGCTGCATCATCTGCTCCCCCTTCACCGTCGCCCTGCTGGTGGGGATGAGCGTCAGCGACGTCAGCCAGAAGGCCATCGCCAACCTCGGCTGGAAGGAGATCAAGCTGACTTTCCCGCTGTTTGCCGGCGACACGCTCTCCGGGGAGAGCGAGGTGCTGGACAAGCGCGAATCGAAGTCCCGCCCCAATGCCGGGATCGTTGCCGTCCGTACCCGCGGCTACAACCAGGACCGGAAGATGGTCTGCGAGTTCGACCGCATGATGCTGATCGCCAAGCGCGGCTTCGATGTGGAGCAGAAGGCGGGCTACTGAGGGACCGGGCGGGCCCACCGGCCCGTCCCATCTCGACTCCGGGGAGTTGGTTGTGCCGGGCGGTCCCGGTCGCTATCTTGGCCCCCGGACCGAGAACACAGCATGAACGACCTCTTTTCCCGCAGTGGCGCCTCCAAGGGGGCCGCCAAGTCCGCCCCCAGGGCCGCAACGCCGGCGCCCGCCCATGCCACGGGTGCCTCCGACTACTCCGCCAAGGACATCGAGGTCCTGGAGGGGCTGGAGCCCGTGCGCCGGCGCCCGGGCATGTATATCGGCGGCACCGACGACAACGCGCTGCACCACCTGGCGGCCGAGATCATCGACAATGCGATGGACGAGGCCGTGGCCGGGCATGCCGACCGCATCGAGGTGACGCTGGAGGCCGAGAACTGGCTGACCGTGCGGGACAATGGCCGCGGCATCCCCGTGGACCCGCACCCGAAATTCCCGAAGCTCTCGGCGCTGGAGGTGATCCTCACCACCCTCCACTCCGGCGGCAAGTTCTCCGGCAAGGCCTATGACACCTCGGGCGGCCTGCACGGCGTCGGCTCCTCCGTCGTGAATGCGCTGTCGGAGCGCATGGAGGTGGAGGTCGCGCGCGACCGGACGCTGTTCGGCCACGCCTTCGAACAGGGCAAGCCGGTCCAGAAGCTGAAGAACCTCGGAGCCGTCCACAACCGCCGCGGCACGCAGGTGCGCTTCAAGCCGGACCCCGCCATCTTCGGCAAGCAGGCGTTCCAGGCCGCGCGGCTGCACCGCCTCTGCCGGTCCAAGGCCTATCTCTACAAGGGCGTGGAGATCCGCTGGAACTGCGACCCGAAGCTGGTGGAGGGCACGGACACGCCCGCCAGCGCCATCCTCCATTTTCCCGGCGGCCTGCGCGACTTCCTCGCCACCTCGATCGAGGGCCGCGCGACCGTCGTGCCCCAGCCCTGGGCGGGGGAGGTCGGATTCGCAGAAGGCGCGGGGCGCGCCGAATGGGCGATCACCTGGGTGGAGCAGGGCGACGGCTTCCTCTCCACCTACGCCAACACCATCCCGACGCCGCAAGGTGGCACCCACGAAGCCGGGCTGCGCGCCGCGCTGGTGAAGGGGCTGCGCGCCTATGGCGAGCTCAAGAAGGAACGCCGCGCGGCCGCCGTGACGGCGGAGGACCTGTTCGGCGGCCTCGCCGGCATGTGTTCCGTCTTCATCCGGGATCCCCAGTTCCAGGGTCAGACCAAGGACAAGCTGACGAGCCCAGAGGCCGCGCGCCTGGTCGAGAATGCGCTGCGCGACCATTTCGACCACTGGCTCGCGGGCGACCCCGGCAATGCGGACAACCTCCTCGCCTGGACGATCGAGCGCGCCGAGGACCGCATCCGCCGGCGGGAGCAGAAGGAGACGCCGCGGAAATCGGCCACCCGCAAGCTGCGCCTGCCCGGCAAGCTCGCCGATTGCTCCCGCGAAGGCGTGGACGGGACGGAGCTGTTCCTGGTGGAGGGCGACAGCGCCGGCGGCTCCGCCAAGCAGGCCCGGGACCGGGAGACGCAGGCCGTGCTGCCGCTGCGCGGCAAGATCCTGAACGTCGCCAGCGCCTCGGCCGACAAGCTGCGGCAGAACCAGGAACTGCGAGACCTGATCGAGGCGCTGGGCTGCGGCGCGGGGGATCGCTTCGACCTGGCCAGGCTGCGCTACGGACGCATCGTCATCATGACGGACGCGGATGTGGACGGCGCGCATATCGCCGCGCTGCTGATGACCTTCTTCTACAAGGAACTGCCCGAACTGGTCCGCCAGGGAAGGCTGTTCCTGGCGCAACCCCCGCTGTTCCGCCTGCAGGCCCCCGGCAAGACCATCTATGCCAAGGACGATGCGGACCGGGAGCGGCTGCTGAAGAAGGAATTCAAGGCCAACCAGAAGGTCGATGTCAGCCGCTTCAAGGGCCTGGGGGAGATGCCGCCCGCCTCGCTGAAGGAGACGACGATGGACCCGAAGCGCCGCACCCTGCTGCGCGTGGTCCTGCCGACCGAGGAGCGCGCCCGCACCTCCGAGCTGATCGAGGCGCTGATGGGCCGCCGCCCGGAACTGCGCTTCCGCTTCATCCAGGACAATGCGGCGAAGCTGGACGAGGAATCCGTGG
Organism: Acetobacteraceae bacterium; assembly: GCA_027482245.1. Classification (GTDB taxonomy): domain Bacteria; phylum Pseudomonadota; class Alphaproteobacteria; order Acetobacterales; family Acetobacteraceae; genus Falsiroseomonas. The sequence goes on from JAIXWG010000045.1 coordinate 165,445, forward strand.
ACGCCTGAGGGCGTCCCCGCGGGGCCTCAGCCCCGCGCAGCCTGCTGGTTCAGCCCCGCGCAGCTTGCGCGATGCCCACCACGAAGGGCATCGGGTTCACCGGCCGCACCTGGCGGGACGGCGACGTCACGAGGATCTTCAGGAAGCGGCCCGCGGCGGGGCCGAGGCAGACCAGCGTCTGCACCTCCTGCCGCCCATAGGTGCCCTGCAGCGTTGCGCAGCGCATCGGGGCCTGGCCGGGCACCTCGACATCCGTGCGGTCGCGCTCCGCGATGCGCTGGCTGGTGCGGGTGCCGGCCATCGCCACGGCCTCCGTCACCGCCGCGGTGAATTCCGCCTGCAGCGCCGGCGCATCGATGTCGTTCGGCACGGCCGTGTTGCCGCGGTCATAGACGCTGACGGTGGAGACGGCGCTGCGCGCCGGCCCGTCGTAATCCATGGCGACGCCGAGACCCGCGCGGGTCTGCTCGTGCCAGGTGGTGTCCCGCCGCGTGAAGCCCGCGACGGTATCCGGCAGCCGTTCCGCCACGACGGCGAGCGTCGGCCGCCCGCCGCGCGACGACCCCGCGCCGGGGCCCGCCCCCTCCCCTTCCTGCTGCGCGCAGCCACCGATGCCGATGGTCAGCGCGAGAAGAACGAGGGCGGGGGCGATGCGCATGGTCAGCGGTTCCTTCGCAGCAGCTGCTGCGTCAAATCCACCACGATGGCGGCCACCATGGCCACCACCGCCACCTGGAACAGGGTGGCGAAGATCCAGAGGCCCACTGGGAACACCCCCGGCACCGCCATCCAGCCGAGCGGCAGGAAGAGGTAGCCATACGCCTCCGGCACGTTGTCCGCCACCTGGTGCGTGCCCTCGAAGATCATCTGGCCGGCGACGTAGAGGATGACCAGCAGGCCGAGCCAGGCGATCCAGCGGTTCTTGTCCAGCAGCTTGGCGATCAGCGTCGCCGCCACGCCCATCAGCACGACCGAGAAGGCCAGGCCGATGATCATGATGTAGGGATGGTCCTTCGCCGCGCCGGCCACCGCCAGCACGTTGTCGAGGCTCATCGAGACGTCCGCCACCAGGATCTGGGTGATGGCCTGCCGCAGCGTCTTGCGCGGGTTGCCGTTCTCGTCGAGCTCGACGCCCTCATCCGTCACCTCGCCGCCGCCATGGCCGCCGTGGCGCAGCTCCCGGTACATCTTCCAGCACACCCACAGCAGCAGCACGCCGCCCGCGAGCGTGATGCCCACGATCGACAGCAGCTGGACGGTGATGGAGGCGAAGCCGATGCGCATCAGCGTCGCCGCGGCGATGCCCCAGAAGATCGCCTTCTTGCGCTGGTCGGCCGGCAGGCCCGCGGCCGCCATGCCAACGACGATCGCGTTATCGCCCGCGAGGACGATGTCGATGAAGAGAACCTGTCCAAGAGCGACAAGCTCTGGACCAAATGAAGAAAAATCCATGTTAAGGCGCATCCATTCCCGGTCTCGGCGGCGCTAATTCCATTGGCGGCGGGAGGCTTGTCAACCGCCTCTTTACGGCGTCATGGCCAGTCCATGGCGCCTCTTTCATGGAATCCACGACATGGTCCCCCGCTATAGCCGGCCCGAGATGGTCGCGATCTGGTCGCCCGAGACCCGCTTCCGGATCTGGTTCGAGATCGAGGCCCTGGCCTGCGAGGCAATGGCTGAACTCGGCACCATCCCGAAGGACGCCGCCATCGCCATCCGCCGCGGCGGCAGCGACAAGGTCGCGACGATCACCCAGGCTGACCTTGATCGCATCGATGCGATCGAGCGCGAGACTCGCCACGACGTGATCGCCTTCCTGACCTGGCTCGGCGAGGGTATCGGGCCGGAGGCGCGCTTCGTTCACCAGGGCATGACCAGCAGCGACGTGCTGGACACCTGCCTCGCCGTGCAGATGACGCGCGCCGCCGACCTGCTGATCGCCGATGTCGATGCGCTGCTGGTGGCCCTCCGCAAGCGCGCGGAGGAGTATCGCCACACGCCGACCATCGGCCGCAGCCACGGCATCCATGCGGAGCCCACGACCTTCGGCCTGAAGCTGCTCGGCTATGTCGCGGAGTTCGAACGCAACCGCGCCCGCCTGGTCGCCGCGCGGGCGGAGGTCGCGACCTGCGCCATCAGCGGCCCCGTCGGCACTTTCGCGAGTGTCGATCCGCGCGTCGAAGCCCATGTCGCCGCGAAGCTCGGCCTGGCGGTGGAGCCGGTCTCCACGCAGGTGATCCCCCGCGACCGCCACGCTGCCTTCTTCTGTGCCCTTGCGGTGGTGGCGAGCGGCGTGGAGCGCCTGGCGACCGAGGTGCGTCACCTGCAGCGGAGCGAGGTGCGGGAGGCGGAGGAGTTCTTCCACGCCGGCCAGAAGGGCAGCAGCGCCATGCCCCACAAGCGGAACCCGGTGCTGAGCGAGAACCTGACGGGCCTGGCCCGCATCGTCCGCGGCTACGCCATGCCGGCGCTGGAGAATGTGGCGCTGTGGCATGAGCGCGACATCAGCCATAGCAGCGTGGAACGCGTGATCGGCCCGGATGCCACCATCACCCTCGACTTCGCGCTGATGCGGCTCACGGGCATGATGGACAAGCTGACCGTCTATCCCGAGCGGATGGCGGAGAACCTGGAAAGCCTCGGCGGTGTCGTGCACAGCCAGAAGGTGCTGCTGGCGCTGACCCAGGCGGGGATGAGCCGGGAGGGCGCCTATGCCGCCGTGCAGCGTTCCGCCATGGCGACCTGGCAGAAGCTCGGCAAGCCGGATGCGAAGGACTTCCGCACCAACCTGCTGGCCGACCCGGACGTCGCGGCCTGCATGACGGGCGAGGCGCTCGACCGCGCCATGGATCCGGCGCGGGACTTCGTCCATGTGGACCAGAGCTTCGCCCGCGTCATGGGCGGCAAGCCCGGCTGATCGCGCGCCCGTCATCGGGGATGCCCCGGTTTCGCTATGGGTGGTGCCTATATCCACCACCCATGAGGAGGAGCGTGTGATGCGCGTGTTGTCGGGGATGGTGATGGCCGCCGTGCTCGGCCTGGCGGTGCCGGCGATGGCCCAGCCGGCCGCGAAGGACGGGGCCGTCGCGGTGGATTGGCGGCCCCATGGCTACTACGCGCCGCCGCCGCGCTGGGCACCGCCGCCGCCCGCCTATTATTACGCGCCGCCGCCCCGCTACTACGCGCCCCCGCCGGTCTACTACGCGCCGCCGCCCGCCTATTACTACGCGCCGCCCCCGCCCCGGCCGCGCTACTACCGGCCGCCGCCGCCCCCCGGCGTCGGGCTCTATTTCCGCTTCTGAGGACCACGGCCGCGCGTGTGTACCGTCATCTGCCTGTGGCGCCCGGGCCATGCCTGGCCGGTGCTGATCGCGGCCAACCGGGATGAGAGGCTGGACCGGGCCTGGCAGGGCCCGGCGGCCCATTGGCCCGACCGGCCCGGCGTCGTCGGCGGGCGGGACCTGACGGCCGGGGGCACGTGGATGGCCCTCGGGCCGCAGGGCGTGATGGCGGCGATCCTCAACCGGCCCGGCAGCCTCGGCCCCGCCGCGGGCAAGCGCAGCCGGGGGGATCTGCCGCTCCGCGCCGCCGCCGCCCCCTCCGCCGCCGAGGCCGTCGCTGCCATCGCCGGCATTGATGCCGGGCAGTGGCGCCCCTTCAACATGGTGGTGGCGGACCGCCACGGCGCCTGGTTCATCAAGGGGTTGGGGGACGGCCGGCCGATCGCCGCGCGCCTTGCGCCCGGCCTGTCGATGGTCACGGCCCACGACCCCAACGACCTGGCCAGCCCCCGCACCGCCCGCCACCTGCCGCTGTTCGAGGCCTCGTCCCCGCCCGACCCCGGCCGTGACGACTGGGCGGGCTGGGAGGCGCGGCTGGCCGACGATACCGCCCGCCCGGGGATGGGGGCGGAGGCGCTGCGCGTGCCCCCCGTCAATGGCTTCGGCACCGTCTGCGCCAGCCTGGCCGCGCTGGGGGCCGAGGGCCAGCGGATCTGGCGCTTCTGCCCTTCCCCGCCCGGCACCGCCCCCTTCGCGCCGGTGGCTCTCCCCGCCCCCTGAACCGGCCGCCGGGCAGCATCCCGCCGGTGGCGTGGCGGGCTCGTTCTTCCCCTGCTATAGCGGCGGTAGCACCGGGCCCCGCGCCCGGGCGCACCCGCGCGCCCCATTCCCTGGCGGCCGCGGCAGTCGAGGAGTTTCAGCACCATGGCGCGCCGCCGTCAGCTCTACGAGGGCAAGGCCAAGATTCTGTTCGAGGGCCCGGAAGCCGGCACCCTGGTGCAGTATTTCAAGGACGACGCCACCGCCGGCAACGGCGCGAAGAAGGGGACCATCACCGGCAAGGGTGTCCTCAACAACCGCATCAGCGAATACCTGATGATGAAGCTGGCGGAGATCGGCATCCCGACCCACTTCATCCGCCGGCTGAACATGCGCGAGCAACTGATCCGCGAGGTGGAGATCATCCCACTGGAGATCGTCATCCGCAACGTCGCCGCCGGCAGCCTGGCCAAGCGCCTCGGCATCCAGGAAGGCACGCGACTGCCGCGCTCCATCCTCGAATACTACTACAAGAACGACGCGCTCGGCGATCCGATGGTGTCGGAGGAGCACATCACCTGCTTCGGCTGGGCCTCCACCCAGGACCTCGATGACATGGTGGCGCTGTCGTTGCGCGTGAACGACTTCCTCACCGGCCTCTTCCTCGGCGTCGGCATCACCCTGGTGGACTTCAAGCTGGAGTTCGGCCGCCTCTATGAGAATGACGAGATGCGGATCGTCCTGGCTGATGAGATCAGCCCGGACAATTGCCGCCTCTGGGACGTCAAGACCGGGGAGAAGATGGACAAGGACCGCTTCCGCCGCGACCTCGGCAAGGTCGAGGAAGGCTACCAGGAAGTGGCGCGCCGCCTCGGCATCCTGCCGGAAGCGGGTGTCAGGGACATGAAGGGGCCGGAGACCGTCCAGTGAAGGCGCTTGTGACCGTGATGCCGAAGGCCGGCGTCCTCGACCCCCAGGGCAAGGCCATCGGCCATGCCCTCTCCTCCCTCGGCTTCGAGGGCGTCGCCGATGTCCGCGCGGGCAAGGTGATCGAGCTGGAGCTGGCGGAGACCGATCCCGCCAAGGCCCGCGCGGCGGCGGAGGAGATGGCCCGCAAGCTGCTGGCCAACACCGTCATCGAATCCTTCCGGGTCGAGGTGGTCTGACCATCCATGGTCAAGGTCTCCCTCCTCGTCATGCTGGTGCTGACGGTCCTCATCTCCATGGGGCTCCGCTGGCGCGAGCAGCGCATGCCGGCCGTGGCGCAGGCGAAGCGCCTCGGCCTGGTGGCGCGGGGGAAGAAGGGGCTGGACCGCTGGGTGACCGCCGCGGCGCTGGCTGCGCTGACCACGCTGGTCGTGGTGGGCGGGCTGCACTGGCTGCGGGTCTGGGTGGGTTGAGAGACCGTTTGAGAATGCCGGCGGCTGAGGGTTCGCGAGGGATTTTTCGTGCTGGGAAGGCGCCGGGCGCAGCCGATGCTGGTGGCATCGGCAAGACCGGCAACGCACCCGGCGCGGAAAAGCCCAGCGAAACCGACCCGCCGGTGTTCTCAAACGGTCTCTGAGGGGCGCCGCCGTGACGACGGCGGCACGCCTGTGCATTCAAGGCCCGCGAGCGGCGGGCGAACGGGTGGCACCATGAACGCCGTCATCATCGTCTTCCCCGGCACGAACCGGGAGAGGGACATGGCCATCGCGCTGGAACGCGTGAGCGGTCGCAAGCCGACCCTGCTGTTCCACCGCGCGGATGCGCTGCCCGCGGGCACCGACCTGGTCGTGCTGCCCGGCGGCTTCAGCCATGGCGACTACCTGCGGTCCGGCGCCATGGCGGCGCAATCGCCGATCATGCAGGCGGTGCGGGACTTCGCGGCGAAGGGCGGCCATGTGCTCGGCGTCTGCAACGGCTTCCAGATCCTGACGGAGGCCGGGCTGCTGCCTGGCGCACTGCTGCGCAACGCCACGCTCCGCTTCCTGTCCATGGACTGCCACATGCGGGTGGAGCGGGCGGGCACGCCCTACACGGCGCATTGGCAGAAGGGCGCCGTGTTCCGCGCACCGATGGCCCATGGCGACGGCAACTACTTCTGCGATGACGAGACGCTGGCCCGCCTGAACGGGGAAGGCCTGGTCGCCTTCCGCTACAGCACCCCCGACGGGGAGGTCACGCCAGCGGCCAACCGCAACGGCGCCCGTGACGGCATCGCCGGCATCCTCTCCCCCAACCTCCGCATCTGCGGGCTGATGCCGCATCCCGAGGACCTCGTGGACCCGCTGATGGGCGGCACGGATGGGCTGCCGATGTTCACCTCCCTCGTCGAGAGTCTCGCCACCGCATGAGCACCGCCCCGACCCCGCTGGACGCCGCGCGGGCGAAGCAGCTTTCCGCCGAATTCGGCCTGAAGGCGGATGAGTATGACCGCGTGCTGTCGATCCTCGGCCGCACACCGTCGCTGACCGAACTCGGCATCTTCTCCGTCATGTGGTCGGAGCACTGCTCCTACAAGTCGAGCCGCATCTGGCTGCGCACCCTGCCGACCAAGGCGCCCTGGGTGATCCATGGCCCCGGCGAGAATGCGGGCGTGATCGACATCGGCGACGGGCTGGCCGCCATCTTCAAGATGGAGAGCCACAACCACCCGTCCTTCATCGAGCCCTACCAGGGTGCCGCGACCGGCGTCGGCGGCATCCTGCGGGATGTCTTCACGATGGGCGCGCGCCCGATCGCGAACCTCAATGCGCTGCGCTTCGGCAGCCCCGACGCGCCGCGGATGAAGCGCGTGATCGATGGCGTGGTGCGCGGCATCGGCGGCTACGGCAACAGCGTGGGCGTGCCGACCGTGGGCGGCGAGGTCAACTTCCACCCCGCCTATAACGGCAACCCGCTGGTCAATGCGATGACGGTCGGCATCGCGCCGAAGGACCGCATCTTCCTCAGCGCCGCCGCTGGCATCGGCAACCCGGTGGTCTATGTCGGCTCCAAGACCGGGCGCGACGGCATCCATGGCGCGACCATGGCGTCCGCCGAATTCTCCGCGGACTCCGAGGAGAAGCGCCCCACCGTCCAGATCGGCGACCCCTTCACGGAGAAGCTGCTGATCGAGGCCTGCCTGGAGCTGATGGCGACCGACATGATCGTCGCCATCCAGGACATGGGCGCGGCGGGGCTGACCAGCAGCAGCGTCGAGATGGCGGGCAAGGGCGGCGTCGGCATCGAGCTGGTGATGGACAACGTCCCCCAGCGCGAAGTGGGCATGACGGCCTATGAGATGATGCTCTCCGAATCCCAGGAGCGCATGCTGATGATCCTGAAGCCCGGCCGGGAAGCCGAGGCGCAGGCCATCTTCCACAAGTGGGAACTGGACTTCGCCGTCATCGGGCACCTGACCGACACCGGCCACATCGTCATCCGCCACAAGGGCGTGGTTGAGGCCGACATCCCGCTGGCACCTCTCGAATCCGAAGCGCCGCTGTATCGCCGCCCGACGGCGGAGACGCCGAAGCAGCCCGTTCTGAATGCGGCGCAGATCGCCGATCCCGTCGGCCCGCTGGCGGCACTGGAGAAGCTGGTCGGCAGCCTCGACCTCTGCTCCCGCCGCTGGATCTGGGACCAGTATGACAGCACGGTCGGCGGGCAGACGGTGAAGCGCCCCGGCGGCGCGGATGCCGCCGTCGTCAAGCTCGATGGCCTCAAGCGCGCGCTCGCCATCACCACGGATTGCACGCCCCGCTACTGCCAGGCGGACCCGGAAGCGGGCGGCGCGCAGGCGGTGGCGGAGGCCTGGCGCAACCTGACGGCGGTCGGCGCGAAGCCGCTGGCCATCACCGACAACATGAATTTCGGCAACCCCGAGAAGCCGGAGATCATGGGGCAGTTCGCGAGCGCCGTGCGCGGCATGGCGGCGGCCTGCACCGCGCTCGACTTCCCCGTCGTGAGCGGCAACGTCTCCCTCTACAACGAGACCGAGGGCCGCGCGATCCTGCCCACCCCCGCCATCGGCGGCGTCGGCGTGCTGGAGGATGCGGCCCATGCCGTGGGCCTCGCGCTGGCGCCTGGCCTCGACCTGGTGCTGGTCGGCGATACGGCAGGATGGCTCGGCCAGTCGCTCTGGCTGCGGGAGATTGCGGAGCGGGAGGAAGGGGCGCCGCCGCCGGTGGACCTCGCCGCCGAACGCCGCAACGGCGACTTCGTCCGCGCCCGGATCCTGGAGGGCAGCGTCGCCGCCTGCCATGACCTGGCCGATGGCGGCCTGCTGGTCGCGGTGGCGGAAATGGCGATGGGCAACGGCACGGGCGCGACCCTGTCCGCCCCGCCCGCCGGCATCGCGCCCCATGGCTGGTGGTTTGGGGAGGACCAGGCCCGCTACGTGCTGGCCGTCACCGATGGCGCCGCGCTGGTCGCGGCGGCCTCCGCCGCCGGCGTGCCGGCCATGGTCATCGGGCGCAGCGGTGGCGGGGACTTGGTTCTTGCCGGCGGGTCCTCCATATCCGTGGCTTCGCTGCAGGCGGCCCATGAGGCTACCCTGCCGGCGCTGATGGAGGGGAGAGCGGCCTGATGGCGATGGATGCGGCGGAAATCGAGGCACTGATCAAGGCCGCCCTGCCGGACGCGCAGGTGACGATCGAGGATCTGGCCGGCGATGGCGACCACTACGCCGCGAAGGTCGTCTCCACGGCCTTCAAGGGCATCCCGCGCGTCAGGCAGCACCAGATCGTCTACGCGGCGCTGCAGGGGCGGATGGGCGGTGCGCTGCATGCGCTCGCCCTCCAGACCTCCGCACCCGACCAGGCTTAACCGGTTTCACAGGGACCCGACCCCGATGAGCAACCCCACCTTCGACCGCATCCAGGCCGAAATCGATGCGAACCCCGTCGTGCTCTACATGAAGGGCACGCCGGTCTTCCCGCAATGCGGCTTCTCCGCCCGCGTGGTGCAGATCCTTTCCCACGTCGGCGTGCCCTTCAAGGGCATCAATGTCCTGGAGGACATGGAGATCCGCGAGGGCATCAAGGCCTTCTCCAACTGGCCGACCATCCCCCAGCTCTACGTGAAGGGCGAGTTCGTCGGCGGCTGCGACATCGTCACCGAGATGTTCCAGGCTGGCGAGCTGGAGACGATGCTCGCCGAGAAGGGCGTGACGACCAAGACCTCGGCCTGAGCCTAGGTAGGGACCTCAAACAACCTTCTGATCAGTCGGGCGTTTTTTCCTCCTGAATGGGTTTGGCCTGGAGGGAGGCGGCTATGGCGCGGCTGTACTGGCTGTCGGACAAGG
>JAIXWG010000022.1 GCA_027482245.1 Acetobacteraceae bacterium
CGCCTGCCCTGGGGCGGGCATATGGGCCTGGCCTCGATGCCGGAGGTCTATCGCCGCATCCGGGAAGCCGGCGTCACCATCGTCTTCGTCAACACCCGCGCCCAGTCGGAGCTCTGCTTCCAGGCGCTGTGGAAGATGAACGACGACAACCTGCCGATCGGCCTGCACCACGGGTCGCTGACGGTGGAGCAGCGCCGCAAGGTGGAGGCCGCGATGGCGGCGGGGCGGCTGCGGGCGGTGGTGGCGACGGCCTCCCTCGACCTCGGCATCGACTGGGGCGCGGTGGACCAGGTGGTGCAGGTCGGCGCGCCGAAGGGCGTCGCGCGCCTGCTCCAGCGCATCGGCCGCGCCAACCACCGGATGGATGAGGCGAGCGAGGCCGTGCTGGTCCCCGCCAACCGCTTCGAGGTCATCGAATGCACCGCCGCCCGCCAGGCCATCGCGGCGCATGAGCTGGATGGAGACCCGCCGCGGCCCGGCGGGCTCGACGTGCTGGCGCAGCACATCCTGGCCGTCGCCGTCGCCGGCCCCTTCCTGCCGGATGATCTCTATGCGGAGGTCACGCGTGCCGCGCCCTATGCGGCGCTGGCCCGGCGGGACTTCGACGATGCGCTGCGCTTCGTCGAGGATGGCGGCTACGCGCTGCAGACCTATGACCGCTTCCGCAAGCTGTTCCGCGACGCCCAGGGCTACGTCCATGTGAAGACGACGGCCGTCGCCCGGCAGCTCCGCATGAACCTTGGCACCATCGTCGAGACGCCACTCATGAAAGTGCGGCTGCGCGGCGGCGGCGTGCTGGGGGAGGTGGAGGAATGGTTCGTCTCCACCCTGACGCCCGGCGACTGCTTCATCTTCGCGGGCCAGCTGCTGCGCTTCGAAGGGCTGGACACCACCGCCTGCCTGGTGACGCGCGGCGGCGAGGGCGAGCCCCGCGTGCCCGCCTATGCCGGCAGCCGCATGCCGCTGACGACCTACCTCGCCGCCCGCGTCCGCGCGATCCTCGCCGATCCCAAGGCCTGGAAGGCGCTTCCCGCCCCCGTGCAGGAATGGCTGCGCCTGCAGCAGAAGCAGTCGGAGCTGCCGCCGCGCGACGGGCTGCTGGTGGAGACCTTTCCGCGCGGCGAGAAGTGGTTCCTCGTCGCCTACTGCTTCGAAGGGCGGCTCGCCCACCAGTCGCTCGGCATGCTGGTGACGAAGCGGATGGAGAAGCTCGGCATGGCGCCGCTCGGCTACCTCGCCACCGACTACGTCCTGGCCGCCTGGTCCGCCTTCGAACCCACCGGCGTGGAGCGGCTGTTCGAGGAGGACATATTGGGGGAGGAGCTGGAGGAGTGGATGGCGGAAAGCTCCATGCTCCGCCGCACCTTCCGCAACATCGCGACCATCGCGGGCCTGATCGAGAAGAACCATCCCGGGCAGGAGAAGTCCGGCCGGCAGATGACGATGAATGCCGACCTGATCTACGACGTGCTCCGCAAGCACGAACCCGACCACATCCTGCTGCGCGCGACGCGGCAGGAAGCCGCGGCGGGGCTGACGGACGTGGCCCGCATCGGCCTGATCCTGGCCCGCGCCAAAGCCGGCGGCATCCGCCACCGGGCGCTCGACCGCGTCTCGCCGCTGGCCGTGCCGGCGCTGATCGAGGAAGGCCGCGAATGGGTGGCCGGCGGCGCGGAGGATGCGCTGCTGGCGGAGGCCGAGAGCATGGTCGCCGACGCGACCCTCGGCACCGATGCCTTCAACGAGGTCCTGGCCAATGTGACCGAGGCCATTCCCCCCCGCGGCGACCGCGACAGGGTGCGCCGCCCCCGCGACCGCGACGGGAACCGCCGCTACAACCGCTTCGTCCGCACCGCCCCCAAGAACCTCGGAAGCCCCGATCGATGACTGCCGCCCCGCTCCACATGGCCGGCCAGCGCCTGATGCTGGACCCCGCCGGAATCTGCGCCTGGCCCGCCCAGAAGCTGATGGCCGTGACGGACCTGCACCTGGAAAAGGGCAGCCACTTCGCCGCCCGCGGCCAGTTCGTGCCGCCCTACGACACGCGGGAGACGCTGGACCGCCTCGGCGCCGCGCTCCGCAAGTGGAACCCGCAGAAGCTCGTCCTGATGGGCGACAGCTTCCATGACCGCCATGGCTGCGCGCGCCTGCCGCCCGCGGATTGCGCGACGCTGAAGCGGCTGCTGGAGGGGCGGGAGGTGACCTGGCTGCTCGGCAACCACGATCCCGAGCCGCCCGAAGGCCTGCCGGGCACGGCCGTCACGGAACTCCGCATCGGCGCCATCATGTTCCGGCATGAAGCCGATCCGGCGCGCCTGCCGCTCGGCGTCATCGAGGTTTCCGGACATTTCCACCCCAAGGCCACGATGGCGGTGCGGGGCGGCGGCGTGACGCGGCCGTGTTTCCTGACGGATGGGCGGCGCCTGATGCTGCCGGCCTTCGGCGCCTTCACCGGCGGGCTCGACATCCGCGACCCCGCCATCGCCCGCCTGTTCCACCGTGGCGGCCGCGCCTTCCTGATCGGCCAGGAACGCCTCTACAGCTTCGCCACCGGCCCGCTTCGCGGCGCCATGCGCGCCATGGAGGCCGAGGCCGCCACGGCCCCCTGAACACGAAAAGCCCTCCCCCGCGCGTGCGGGGGAGGGTTGGGTGGGGGTTTAGGCGCCCCTTATGGCCAGATCACCTGGTCGATGGCATGGATGATGCCGTTGCTGGCCATGATGTCGGCCTGCACGACCTGCGCCGGACGGGCGGAGACATTGGCGCCGGCGGCACCGAAGCCCGCGATCTGCTGCGCCGGGGCCGGGTTCTGCAGCGACAGGCGGCCATTGGCGGAGGACAGCGCGATGTCGGAGCCGTTCACCGTGCGCAGGCGGCGGTCGCCGGACAGGTCGGCGGCGCGCAGCACGCCCGGGACGGTGTGGTAGTCGATCAGCGCGCCAAGGCGCAGGCGGTCCACCTCGTTCCGGTTCTGGCCGGACTGGCCGCCACCCAGCAGCTGGTCGATGAGGCCGGACGGCGCGCCCGCGAAGGCCGCGTCGATCGGCGCGAAGACGGTCATCGGCGCCGCCTGGCGGAACTTCTCCACCATGCTGCCGCGGGTGATGATGTTGAGGAATTCGGTGAAGCGGCTGTCACCGGCCATGGTGTCGGCCAGCGTGCGGACCTGCGTCTGGGCGCGGAGCACCGTCGGCGCGGCCAGAATGCCGGCACCCGCCATGGCGAGCGTGAAAAGCCCGCGCCTCTGCATCGGGATCATGCGTCTCATCCTTGTTCCGTGTCCCGCCAGGCCGGCCATCCACCAAGGGTGGTCGTTCCGGCATCTTGCGGTCGGCCATCCAACGCGGCGAACCCGCGATGGTTCTCTCGGGATGCTCGCGCCGAGCGCGTTTCGTCCTACATGAGGGGGATGACTGCGAACGCCGCCTCCCCTGCCCCCGCCCTGCTGTGGTTCCGCCATGACCTGCGCCTCGCCGACCATCGCGCGCTGGAAGCCGCCCGCGCCGGCGGGCGCCGCCTGCTGCCGGTCTTCGTCCTGGACGACGACGCCGCGGGCGACTGGGCCCATGGCGGCGCGTCCCGCTGGTGGCTGAAGGGCAGCCTGGAGTCGCTCGGGCGGTCGCTCGCCGCGCGCGGCGCGCCCCTGCTGCTGGCGAAGGGCCGGGCGGAGACGATCATCCCGGCGCTGGCCGCCGCCATCGGCGCGACGGAGGTCCATGCCGGCCGCGGCTATGAGCCCTGGGCCCGCGACCAGTCCCGCCGGGTGCATGAGGCGCTGGCCGGCGACGGGCGGGCGCTGCACCTGCACACGACGGCGATCCTGCGGGAGCCGCACGGCTTCGGGTCCGGCAGCGGCAAGCCCTATGCCGTCTATTCGCCCTTCGCCAAGACCCTGCTGGCCGCCGGCGACCCGCCACCGCCCCTGCCCGCGCCCGACCGCATCCCGGGCGTCGCGGCGCCTGCGGGGGGCGAGACGCTGGAGAGCCTCGGCCTCTATCCCGTGAAGGGGGAGCCCGACTGGGCGCGGGACTTCGGCGCGATGTGGCAGCCCGGGGAGGACGGCGCGGCCGCGCGGATCGCCCGCTTCACGGCAAAGGCGCTCGGCCGCTACGACAGCGACCGCAACCTGCCGGGCGTCGAGGGATCCTCCGGCCTCTCCCCGCATCTCCGGTGGGGGGAGGTCTCGCCCGTCCAGGTCTGGCACGCCGCCCGCGCGGCCGGGGCCGCGGCGGGGGCGACGGAGACCTTCCTGAAGGAGATCCTCTGGCGCGAATTCGCCTACCACCTGCTGTGGCACCGGCCGGAGATGCCGAAGCGCGCGCTGCGGGGCGAATTCGATGCCTTCCCCTGGGCGCCCGACACCAGGCTGCTGGAGGCCTGGCAGCGGGGCCGCACGGGCTATCCCATCGTCGATGCCGGCATGCGGCAACTCTGGCAGCGCGGCTGGATGCACAACCGCGTGCGGATGATCGCCGCCAGCCTGCTGGTGAAGCACCTGATGCAGCCCTGGCAGGCCGGGGAGGCTTGGTTCCACGACACGCTGGTCGATGCCGACCTCGCTTCCAACAGCGCGTCCTGGCAATGGGTGGCGGGCTGCGGGACGGATGCCGCGCCCTATTTCCGCGTCTTCAACCCGGTCCTGCAGGGGGAGAAGTTCGACCCGGACGGCGCCTATGTCCGCGCCTTCGTGCCCGAACTGGCGAAGCTGCCGGCGGCCTACATCCACAAGCCGTGGGAGGCACCGGCGGGGATCCTCTCGGCCTGCGGCATCCGGCTCGGCGCCACCTATCCGCGGCCGGTGGTGGACCATGCGGAAGGCCGCGCCCGCGCCCTGGCCGCCTTCGCGGCGCTCAGGAAGCCGGAGGCCCTGCCGGCTGGGGAGGACCGGTGATGCACCCCCTGCCGGTCCCGGTCGGCCATCTCTGGCGCGGCTTCGCGGGGCTGCGCGTCGTCGCCGACGTGCATGGCGATGCCGAGGCCTTCATCCACGCCATCGAGGGCGCGCTGGCCGAGGACATGTTCATCATCCAGCTCGGCGACCTGACCGACCACGGGCCGGACAGCCCGGAGGTGCTGCGCCGGATGTTCGCGCTGATCGACGAGGGCCGCGGCCTCTTCATCCTCGGCAACCACGACCACAAGCTGCGCCGCGCCTTGACCGGCGCGCCGGTGCGCGGCCAGCCGGAGGGGCTGCACCGGACGCTGGCGCAGCTGGACGCCGCGCCGGATGGCGATGCGCTGAAGGCCCGCGCGATCGAGGAGATCGGCCGCGCGCCGGCCTGGGTGCATGATGGCGGGCGGCTCTTCGTCCATGGCGGCTTCCACCCCGGCATGCTGCACAGCGCGCCGCCGCCCGATGCCGGCGAACGCAAGGCGCAGGGGCTGATGACCCGCGCGCTCTACGGCCAGGTGACGGGCCGGATGCGCGCCGATGGCTTCCCCGACCGGGTGCATGACTGGGTGGACCGCATCCCGCCCGACATGGTGGTGGTCTGCGGCCATGACCGGCGCAGCACCGATGGCCGGCCCTACGTCGCGGAAGGTGCGCAGGGCGGCCGGGCGATCTTCGTGGATTGCGGCGCGGGCAAGGGCGGGCACCTGGCCTGGATCGACATGCCGGCCTGGGCCTGAGAGGGTCGGGGCGTGACCGCCGCCACGCAATTGACGCAGATCATCGTGCGGCTGCGCGGCCCGGCGCAGCCTGCCACCGCGACGGAGACACCCCGATGACCGAAGACGGCACCGCCCTGCCCGCCCCGCCGGCCCCGGAAGCCGCCGATGGCATCGCCCATGCCGCGGCGGACCTCGCCCGCCCGCATCGCCGCGCGGCGCCGAGACACGACCCCGAAGCCGTGCGCCGCGCCTTCGAGACCGGCGAATACCCCTACGAGACCCGCCTGACGGAGAAGGAATACCTGGCGCGGGTGAAGCCGCTGCAGGTGGAGCTGCTGAAGGCGCAGGCCTGGGTGAAGGACGCCAACGAACGCATCGTCATCCTGTTCGAGGGCCGCGACGCCGCCGGCAAGGGCGGCACCATCAAGCGCTTCATGGAACACCTGAACCCCCGCGCCGCCCGCGTCGTGGCGCTGGAGAAGCCGACCGAGCGCGAGCGCACGCAATGGTACTTCCAGCGCTACGTCCAGCACCTGCCCGCCGGCGGCGACATCGTCTTCTTCGACCGCTCCTGGTACAACCGCGCGGGCGTGGAACGCGTGATGGGCTTCTGCAGCCCCTCCGAATACCTGGAGTTCATGCGCCAGGCGCCGGAGCTGGAGCGGATGCTGACGCGGTCGGGCATCCGCCTCTTCAAGTTCTGGTTCAGCGTGACCCGCGACGAGCAGCTGAAGCGGTTCGAGGCGCGGGAGACCGATCCGCTGAAGCAGTGGAAGCTCTCGCCCATCGACAAGGCGAGCCTAGACAAGTGGGACGACTACACGGAGGCGAAGGAGGCGATGTTCTTCTACACCGACACCGCCGACGCGCCCTGGACCATCGTGAAGTCGAACGACAAGCGCCGCGCGCGGCTGGAAGCGATGCGCCACTTCCTCCATGCCCTGCCCTATGAAGGCAAGGACGAGCATGTAGTGCATGCGCCGGACCCGCTGATCGTCGGCGGCGCGGGGCATGTCATCGGCCGGGCGTCCGGCATCCTCGGCACCGCGCTGCACCCGGACCAGCGGCGCGGCGCGAAGTAGCCCTGCCCCCACCGGCGGGCTACACCACCCGCCGGAGGATGCCGCCATGACCGACCTGCCGACGCGCGTGGAGATCCGGGAGGAAGGCCCCCGGGAAGGCTTCCAGATCGAGCCTGGCCCGATCCCGACCGCGCGCAAGATCGCGCTGGTGGATGCGCTGTCGGCCACGGGCCTGCACCACATCCAGGTCTGCTCCTTCGTCAGCCCGAAGATCGTGCCGGGCTGGGCGGATGCGGAGCAGGTGGCGGCGGGGTTCGAGCCCAGGCCCGGCGTGACCTACACCGCGCTCTGGTTCAACGCCGCCGGCATGAACCGCGCGCTCGGCTTCCGCGACCGGATGAAGGTGGAGACGGCGGTGACCGTCGTGGCCAGCGAGGCCTTTTCGCTCAAGAACCTCAACCGCGACCGCGCGAAGAACATCGAGGCGCAGCACGTCAATGTCCGCGCCCACCAGGAAGCGGGCGTGCCGGTGACGCGCATCAGCGTCCAGGCCGCCTTCGGCTGCAACTATTCGGGCGACGTGCCGGTAACGGCCGTGATCCAGGCGCTGGAGGATGCCTTCGCCATCGGGGCCGCGCATGGGCTGCGCCTGCCGGAGGCGACGCTGGCCGACACCATGGGCTGGGCGACGCCGGCGCGGATCGAGCGCGTCGTCGGCGAGGTGCGGAGCCGCTGGCCGGACCTCTCCGTCATCCTGCACCTGCACGACACGCGGGGCCTCGGCATCGCCAATGCCCATGCGGGGCTGCGCCTCGGCATCCACCGCTTTGACACCACGGTCGGCGGCCTCGGCGGCTGCCCCTTCGCCGGCCAGCCCGGCGCGCCCGGCAACATCGCGAGCGAGGAGCTGGTGCTGCTCTGCCAGGAGATGGGGATCGAGACGGGCGTGGACCTCGACGCGCTGGTGGAGGCCGGGCGGCTGGCGGAGGAGGTGGTCGGCCACCGCCTGCCGAGCACGCTGCTGCGCAGCGGGACGCTGGCGCGGTTCAGGCGGGCAGCTTAGGAGCGCGGTGACGGAGCGCCGGGCGTTGCCGCCCGGCGCTTCCGGCAGGTCACGTTACTCGCGCGGTCGATCGTTGGCTCGCGAGTTGCGCGAGCACGGCGTCGCGTTCTGCCTCGATGGCCGTGACACGCGGTCCGCATCCTGGATCGCTCGAATTGCAACTGCTGCGCGCCTGGGCGATGCGCTCAGCGAAGTCACGCTGCACGGCCGCGACCCTCGCATCGAAGAAGCTGTCCCGCTCGACCACGGAGGCGAATTGCTGGGGCGGCAGGATGACCGTGATGGTCGCGGGATACTGCGCCATGGCGCCGGAGGCCGCGTCCACGGCGAGGCCGATGAACCCGCCCAGCAGGATGTTCCCGGCTGTCATGCCCTGGAATTGCGACGATACGGTCTGGACCGCCGCCATGGATCCGGACCGCGTGCAGTTCACGGCGAGGTCCTGGCCGGACTTGCTGACATTCGCCGTTCCCGGCGTTGGATTCACGACCGCAACTACATTGCCGGAACGAACGAGCTGGCAGGTAGCCCCCGGCGGTTCCGTGATGATGGAGACGTTCTGCGAGGTCCCCGTGGTGATCGTCGCGCAGGCCGGCAGCAAGGCAGCCAGCATCAGCAAGGACAGTAGACGCTTCATGGTGTTTCCTCGATGCGACATGCATCGAGGTGATGCTGCCCGCGCGCATGGCGGGTCACAATGATTCAATATCGAAATAGTTCTTCGATCACGCAAAAGAGATCGAAGCGGGCTTCAGGCCGTTGGCATCGCTTGGCTGAGCCTTCCGCCCATCCGCACCGGCTCCGCCCGCCGCGCGAGTCCGGTCGCATCGTCGGTCTCGACGAACAGCCCGCAGACCGTCGCCTCGCCCTCGGCGGGCGCCAGCTTCTCGCCCGGCACCTTCTTCCAGAACCGCAGCGCGGCGGCGCCCTTCTGCATGCCGATGACGCTGTCATAGTCGCCGCACATGCCGGCATCGGTCTGGTAGGCGGTGCCGCCCGGCAGCACCTGGTGGTCGGCGCTCGGCGTGTGGGTGTGGGTGCCGACGACGAGGGAGACCTTGCCGTCGAAGCTGTGGCCCATGGCGAGCTTCTCGGACGACGCCTCCGCGTGGAAATCCACGATGATGGCCTGCACCGTGCCGCCCGTGCCCATGCGGTGGGGCGCGATGGTGGCCTGCACGCCGCGGAAAGGATCGTCCAGCGCATCCATGAACAGCCGGCCCATCGCCTGCATCACCAGCGCGCGCCGGCCATCCGGCAGCACGGCGATGAAGCTGCCCTTGCCCGGCGTGCCGGGCGGGTAGTTCATCGGGCGGATCAGGCGGGGCTCGCCCTCGATGTAGGGGATGATCTCCTTCCGGTCCCAGGCGTGGTTGCCGAGCGTCACCACATCGGCGCCGGCTAGGAACAGCGCCCGCGCCATGTCGGGCGCCAGGCCGAAGCCGTGGCTGGCGTTCTCCCCGTTCACCACCACCAGGTCGAGGGCCAGGCGTTCGCGCAGCACGGGGATGGCGGCGCCCGCGGCATCGCGGCCGGCGCGGCCCACCAGATCACCCAGGAACAGGATACGCATCAGCCAGGCACTCCGGCGCGGATGACACCACGCTCGGTGACGATCGCGGCAAGGGGCGCGTCCTCGGGCCCCGCGGGCACTTCGTCAACCTCCTGGCACGCGAAGGCGGTGCCGATCGCCGTCGCGCCGGGCAGCGAGGCCAGCGTCCGGTCGTAATAGCCCCCGCCATAGCCGAGCCGGCGGCCGGCGCGATCGAAGGCGAGTAGCGGCACCAGCAGCCAGTCCGGGACCAGGGCCGGTGCCTCGGCCCCCGGCTGGGACGTGCCCATGGGGCCGCGCGCCAGCGGGTCGCCGGGCTGCCACTGGCGGAAATGCAGGGGCTGGCCGCGCCTCGGCGTGACCGGCAGCGCGATGCGGTGGCCGCGGGCGTGGAGCGCGTGCAGCAGCGGGCGAAGGTCGATCTCCGGCCCCATGGGCCAGAAGCCCGCGACGATGGCGCCGGGCGGCGGCGGCGTGTCACGCAGCAGATGAGTGGCCAGGGCCTCCCCGCACGCCAGGGCGTCCTGCCCCAGCCGCCGCGTCAGCGCGACCTTTCGCGCCTCGGCCTTCAGTTCAGCGAGCAGGACGGGACAGAGCATGGGGTGCAGATTCCGCAATCCCCCACCCCAGCCCTCCCCCGTAGGAGCGGGGGAAGGAGTGGCGCGTCGACTCCCTCCCCCGCGCTTGCGGGGGAGGGTCGGGGTGGGGGTCCGACCCGCGCCTACCAACCGATGTCAGGAAAAAATCCAGCGCGGAGCCACCATGGCCGTGGGCTTGATAACCCTCCTGAGACCTGCTGGTGCAGGTGGGAGCCAGATACTCGGACCACGGCCCGAACAGCGCCAGCCCCCGGAGGATGCTCATTGGCCCCGGGGGTTAAAGTGCCTCACCAACCGGGCAGCCCCGCCCACCCTAGTTAGGGGCGGTCGAGGGTCTGGGCAATGCCCTCGATGCGGTCGGCGATGCGGGCCAGCCGTTCCGCCAGCCGCGGGTCCGGCTGGGGCGCGGCCGCCACCTGCCCGGCGCGGGCCTGGGCAAGAGCCACCTTCAGGTCATGCACCTCATCCGCCAGCAGCAGCGCGCCCAGCAGGATCAGGCGGCTTTCGCCGAACTGCCCGCCCATCGCCTTGATGGAGTTGACGCGCTTGTCCACCTCGGCCGCCAGGGAGACGAGATGCGCCTCCTGCCCGTCCTCGCAGGAAACGGGATGGCTGTAGCCGCCAACGCGGACGGTGACCTGACCCATGCTTACTGATCCTCTCCGAGCGCCGCGCGAAGCCGCGCAATCGTCTCGTCCAGCCTGTCGGCGATCGCCGCAACAGCAGCGCGGGACACGCCTTCGCCAGCCACCCCTTCCGGCCGCGGCCTTGCGGCGGCGTCCGCCAGGCGTTCCACGGCGGCTTCCAGCCGCGCCAGGGCGCGACCCGTCGGGTCACCCCCGGCATCGATCCCCGCACCTGACGCGCGTGCACCTGACACGGTTGTTCCGAAGCCCCCAAGCCTGATCCGAGCCGGTGCCCGCAAAGCGCCCAGGCGCTTGCCGCAGGCGGTTCCGGCATGCTGCAACGCTTTGCATGCAAGGCCCTGCGGGTCAACGGTGAGCGCGATTCTACCCCGGATTCCTCGCGCGGTGATGGTGCTGTCGGAAGCCGAGGCCGTTGCGTCGATGGCGGCCGCAGGCCCGGGTGGCGTCACGCTGTTGTCGGCGGAGGGTGCGGCGGGCTTCCTCGGCCCCCGCGCCTGGCGGGCCCTGGTGGACGCGGCGCGCGCCACGCAACCCGATGTGGTGGTGGCCGACCTGCTGTGCTGCGGGGGTGCGCCGGGCGATGCCCTGGCGGCGCTGCGCGCGGGCTGTCGCGGCATCGTGCTCGACGGCGCGTCGCCCGGCTTCGCGGACATCGCGGCGGCCTGCGCGGAAGCCGGCGCCTTGCTGTTTCCCGGCCGCCCGCCTGCCATGGAGGCCCGCTCGCTCGACCTCATGCGCGCCGCCGGAAAGGCGCGGCTCGCCGCATGGTTGACCGTTCCACCGGATGACACGCCCGGACACCTGCGCTAGACCCCCGCGCAAGCCCGCAACCGCCGTTGACCGAGGAAAACTCCACGATGCGCCTGACGCCGAAGGTCCAGGAAATCCTGTCCTGGTACGAGAGCGACAATCCCGGGACGAAGGCCAACCTGGCCCGCATCCTGATGCAGGGGAAGCTCGGCGGCACCGGCCGCATGGTGATCCTGCCGGTGGACCAGGGCTTCGAGCACGGGCCCGCCCGCAGCTTCGCGCCGAACCCCGCCGCCTATGACCCGCGCTACCTGTTCGAGCTGGCGCTCGAGGCCGGGCTGAACGCCTATGCCGCGCCGCTTGGCATGATCGAGGCCGGTGCCGCCACCTATGCCGGCACGATCCCGACCATCCTCAAGATGAACAGCAGCAACAGCCTGTCCACGACCAAGGATCAGGCCGTGACGGCGACGATCGGCGATGCGCTGCGCCTCGGCTGCTCCGCCATCGGCTTCACCATCTATCCGGGCTCCGAATACCAGTTCGAGATGATGGAGGAGCTGCGGGAGCTGGCGGAGGAGGCGAAGTCCGTCGGCCTCGCCGTCGTCGTGTGGTCCTATCCGCGCGGCCCGATGCTGGACAAGGTCGGTGAGACCGCGCTCGACATCTGCGCCTATGCCGCGCACATGGCCGCGCTGACCGGCGCGCACATCATCAAGGTGAAGCCGCCGACCGCGGCCATCTCCCTCGATGCGGCCAAGGCCACCTACACCAAGAACCCGATCCAGGACGACGCGGCGGCGCGCTTCGCGCATATCGTGCAGGCCTGCTTCGGCGGCCGGCGCCTGGTCGTCTTCTCGGGCGGCGAGGCGAAGGGCACGGAGGACATCCTGAAGGAGGTCCGCGCGATCCATGCCGGCGGCGGCAACGGCTCCATCATGGGCCGCAACGCCTTCCAGCGGCCGAAGGCCGATGCGCTGGCGCTGCTGCAGGCGATCATCGACGTCTACAAGAACTGATCCCGGCCTGACGGGCCTGGATGACGGCGCGGCGGCGGGGGCGACCCCGCCGCCGTTTTCGTTCCGTGCAGGCCCGCGGGACTCGCTTCGGGCAGGCCCGAACCATCGGGCCCGCGGCCCCGGCCAGGATGGGCCATGGACAACCTTCCCCTCATCCTTCTCGTCTTCCTTGTGGCGGGCCTCGCCAAGGGGATCGTCGGGCTTGGCCTGCCGACGATCTCGATCGGCCTCCTCGCGCTGGTCATGCCGCCGGCGGAGGCGGCCGCCCTGCTGCTGCTGCCATCGCTCGCCACCAATGTGATGCAATGCGCGGGGCCCGCGCTGCGGCCGCTGCTGCGGCGGCTCTGGCCCATGCTGCTGGCGCTGCTGCCGGGCTGCTTCGCCGGAATCGGGCTGCTGACGGCGGGTGGGCCGGCGGCGCTCGGCCTGCTGGGCGCGGCGCTGGTGGCCTATGCCGCCTGGGGCCTTGCCGCGCCGCCCCTGCACCTGCCGCCGCGGATGGAGCGGGCGAGCGCCGTGCCGGTCGGGCTGCTGGGCGGGGTGATCACCGGCGCCACGGGCGTCTTCGTCATGCCGGTCGTGCCCTGGCTCGGCGCGCTGGGGCTGGCGCGCGATGCGCTGGTGCAGGCGCTGGGGCTCGCCTTCCTGGCGGCGACGCTGGCGCTGGGTGCGGCGCTGGCCTGGGCGGGGTCGGTGACGCCCGCCACCTCCCTCGGCTCCCTGCTTGCGCTGCCGCCCGCGCTGATCGGCATGGCCATCGGCACCAGGCTGCGCGGGCGCATCCCGCCGCCGCTGTTCCGGCGCCTGTTCTTCCTGGCGCTGCTGGCCATCGGCGCGCAACTCGCCTGGCGCGCGATGTCGTGATTGTGCGTTGCATCCAACGGGCCCGCTCGCGCGTATCGGGTTCATGCTCACCCTCGCGATCCGCATCGCCGCCCTCGTCCCCCTGCTGGCCGGCGCTGCCGGCGTGGTCAGCGGCGCTGCCTTCCTGGGGGAGGGCTCGGGCCCGGCCACGGACAGCCATCTGCGCTACCTCTCCGGCCTGCTGCTGGGCTTCGGCATCCTGGCCTGGTGGTGTGCCGCGGATCTGAAGCGCCGGGGTGAGGTCTTCACCATCCTCGTGCTGATCGTGGCGCTGGGCGGCCTGGCGCGCCTGGCCGGCGTGCTCGGGCATGGGCGCCCGCCGGCGCCGCATCTGCTCGCCCTGGTCATGGAGCTGGGGGTGACGCCCGCGCTGTGGCTGTGGTGGCGGTTGGCGCGTGGCGGTGCGGAGGCCGATCCACGCCCGGCCGACCTGTATCGCTGGCTCGGCGGCGCCTGAGCCCTTCCCAAAGCCGCCGCGTCGCGCGACATCGGTGCCATGTCCGCCCCCGATCGCGATTGCCGCCTCTACCTCATCACGCCCCCCGCCCTGCCGGACCTGCCCGGCTTCGCGGAGGCGCTTCGCCGCGCGCTGGATGCGGGCGACGTCGCCGCGCTGCAGATCCGGCTGAAGGATGTGGCGGATGACGCCATCCTGCGCGCCGCCGCCACCATCCTGCCCATCGCCCAGGCCGCCGGCGTCGCCGTGCTGATGAACGACCGCATGGACCTGGCGAAGCGCGCGGGCTGCGATGGCGTGCATCTCGGCCAGGGGGATGGCGACCCCGTCGCCGCCCGCAAGCTGCTGGGGGCGGAGGCGACGATCGGCGTCACCTGCCATGCCTCCCGCCACCTGGCGATGGAGGCGGGCGAGAATGGCGCGGACTATGTCGCCTTCGGCGCCTTCTTCCCCACCACGACCAAGGACGCGAAGCACCACGCGGATGCCGAGATCCTGGCATGGTGGAGCGAGATGTTCGAACTGCCCTGCGTCGCCATCGGCGGCATTTCCGCCGTGAACTGCGCACCGCTGGTGCGCGCGGGGGCCAACTTCCTGGCGGTGATCGGCGCGGTCTGGAACCACCCGGAGGGTCCGGCCGCCGGCGTGCGGGCGATGAACGCGGCGATCGCCTCAGCCTGACGGCGCCGGCCGCCAGACGGCCCGGAAGACCAGGCCAGCCACCGCCCCGATCGCCGCCCCCTGCAGGAAGGGCCGCCAGCCGAGCCCCGTGCCGACGCCGCCGATGATCTCGCCCAGCAGCAGGCCGCCCCCCAGCGCCCCGGCCAGCGCATAGGCGACGGGGCCCTGGCGGCGGATTGCGGCCAGCGCCAGGTGCATCGGCAGACCGCCCGCCAGCGTGAAGAGCATGGCGAAGGGCAGCAGCGGCAGCATGTCCAGCCAGAGGTCCAGCGCCGCCCGCCACTCCGTCGCCGTGGCCGGCAGAGCCGCCTGGCCCTGGAGCATCGCCACCAGCGACACCGCCGGCATGCCAACGGCCATGGCGGCCAGCGCGGCGAGCAGGATGGCGGCCGCCATGCGCCGCAGGCCGCTGCCGGTGACGCGGCGGAGGAGGTCGTTGCCCATCCGCCGAGCCTGCCACGCGGCGCCCAGCCGGTCACGCCGCCCTTCCCGCGCCCCTTGCCCCTGGCGCCCGGCCGGCGCATGCCGCAGGCCCGATGCCACAGGGACCCGAGCCATGCGCCTGATCTTCGAGACCTGCGACGTGTTCACCGATCGGCGCTTCGGCGGCAATCCGCTGGCGGTGGTGCGGGATGCCGCGCCGCTGGACACCGCGGCCATGCAGGCCATCGCGCGCGAGTTCAACCTCAGCGAGACCGTCTTCGTGGAAGCGGCGGATGAGGCAACGGCCACCGCCCGCATCCGCATCTTCACCCCCGCCATGGAACTGCCCTTCGCGGGCCACCCGAATGTCGGCGCGGCGGTGCTGATCGCGCGCTACCTCGGCATCCAGGGCGACCGGCTCGACCTCGACCAGCCCGCCGGGCGCGTCGCCGCGGTGCTGACCCGGGACGAGACGAACCACGTGATCGCCGCCAGCATCACGGCGCCGAAGCCCTTCGCCCTGGGCCCGACGCTGGACGCCGCCGGCATCGCGGCCTGCGCCGGGCTGCCGGCGATCGTGGGAGAGGCGGTGATCGGATCCTGCGGCGCGCCCTTCGCCCTGGCGGAGGTGGCGGATGAGGCGACGCTCGCGGCGGCGACGCCCGATACCGCCGCCTTCCGCCGCCACCTGCCGGCCAGCCAGGCCGTCGGCCTGCACCTCTTCTGCCGCCAGCGCACGGAGGATGGGATCGAGCGGCTGCGCACGCGCATGTTCGCCCCCCTTGGCGGGGTGCCTGAGGATCCGGCGACGGGCGCGGCCAACGTCGCACTCGGCGGGCTGCTGCTGCACCGCGCCGGCACCGAGCGCATCGCGCTGGTCGTGGAACAGGGGATCGAGATGGGCCGGCCGAGCCTGCTGGCCGTGGAAGCCTGGCGGGAGGAGGGGGCGGTGCGCGTCTCGGTCGGCGGCGGCGTCGTGCCGGTGACGCGGGGGTGGCTGTACCTTTAGCGGCGGCGCGGCCCGGCGGGTCCGACTGCGTCGGCTCCATCGCCGATGTGCCGGATGGGCGGCTGGACGACCGCGCGGGCCAGGGCCTGCAACGACGACCCTGACCGCCGAAATCCCGCCGCGCTGACCTGACGAGCGGGGGTGGCCGCCCCACATCCCGGCGGTCACCCCGGGCACAGGCGCGCGTATGGACGAACTGACCTTCCACACCCGCCTGCATGATCCGGGCACGATCCTGGATGTGGGGGCCCATGACGGCCTGCTCGCCGTGCCCTTCTCCCGCCTGACCGGCAGCCGGCTGCTGGCCTTCGAACCGCTGCCGAGTGCCTTCGCGCGGCTCGATGCCGCGATGCGCGCGGCCCATGGCGGCGCCGTGCCGCCGCATGTCGCGCTGCGCCCGCTGGCGATCGGCGCCGCGCCGGGCACGCTGACGCTGTCGGTGCCCGTGCTGGAGGGCGTGGTGCAGGAACAATGGGCGAGCGCGGCCAAGGACTACGCGGGCTTCGATTCGGTCACCGTGCAGCGCCATGCGGTGGAGGTCGTGACCATCGACAGCCTCGGCCTGCACGATCTGGCGCTGGTGAAGGTGGATGCCGAGGGGTTCGAGGAGGAGGTGCTGCGCGGCGCGGCGGAAACGCTGCGGCGCTGCCGCCCCGTGCTGAGCCTGGAGGTGGAGGAACGCCACCGCGCCCTCAGCACGCGCGACGTGCCGGCGCTGCTGGCTGCCCTTGGCTATGCCGTGCGCTTCCACCACGCCGGCGCCTTCCACCCGATCGAGTCCTTCGACGCCGCGACGATGCAGGTGGCCTCGCCGGACCCCGCGGTCTTCGCGGCTTCCGACCCCTACATCTTCACCTTCTACGCCTGGCCGGTCGAGCGCGACGCGGAGATCATCGCGCGGCTTGCGTGAGGCGCGGCGGCGCGGGACGCTGGCGGGCGATGGACCATCCCTGGCTCGCCTGGCTGCTCGCGCCCCTCGCCACCACGCTGATCGCGGGGCTGAAGGGCGCCTTCGGCGGTGGCTTCGCGCTGCTCGGCATCCCGCTGCTGGCGCTGGCGATGGACCCCGTCGAGGCCGGCGCGATGCTGGCGCCGCTGTTCCTGGCGATGGATGTGGCCGCCTTCCGCTACTGGAAGCCCGGCACCTGGTCGAAGCCGGACCTCAAGGTACTGCTGCCGGGGCTCGCGATGGGGGTGGTGATCGGCACCGCCATCGTCGCGTTGCTGCCGCGGGATGGCGTGGCGCTGGCCATGGCGGTGGTGACGCTGGGCTTCGCGGCGAAGTACTTCGTAGGCCAGGGAGAGGTTGCGCCGCGGCCCCGCAACGCCGCGCGCGGCGTGCTGGCGGGCACGGCCTCCGGCATCACAACCATGCTGGCGCATTCGGGCGGGCCGCCGCTGGCGATGTACCTGCTGCCGCTGCAACTGCCCAAGGCAGTCTATGCCGGCACCACCAGCATCTACTTCACCGTGGCGAACCTGCTGAAGGTCGGCCCGTGGCTCATGGCGGCCCCGCCGACGCCCGGCACCTGGCTGCTGATGGGCGCATGCCTGCCCTTCGTCTGGCTCGGCGTCTGGGGTGGCTGGACGCTGCACCAGCGGCTGGACCAGAAGCGGCTCTACTGGTGGTGCCACATCCTGCTGGTGGCGACGGGGCTCAAGCTGTTGTGGGACGGGCTGGCGGGCTGATCAGCGCACTGATCTGCAGCGCCAGCGCGGTGGCCACCAGCAGCGCGCAGGCCCCATGGCCCGCCTGCCATTGCCGCCGCCAGTTCACCCAATCTGCCGGGATGGCGCCGATGCGGGCGCCGGCGATCAGCGCGTTCACCGGGGCCACCACGACCCACCAGGTGATGAAGGCGGCCAGGACGAGCAGCGTTGCCAACAGGGCGACATGCCCTTCCTCCGTCCCCCGCCGCCACCAGGCCAGGCCCAGGCAAGCGATCGGCGCGCCGACATAGCCGATGGCGCCGACGGTGGCGTAGCCCGCATACATGCGCTGCTGCACCGTCAGCCAGACATCCGGCGGCAGGTTCCACTTGCCCGGCGCTTCCAGCACATGGCCGACCGGCCCGACCAGCGCCAGAACCAGCAACCCCAGCACGCCCAGCCGCGCCCAATGCAGGCCCATGGTGCCACTCCCCGATTGGCCGGGGGAACGTCGCCAGGATCGGCGTGGTTTCGTGGAATGCTGATGCCGTAACGGGTTTCGTCAACCGGGCCCGGCCAGCAGCTTCACCGGCGGCGCCAGCGCCAGCGGCGCGTCGCGCATCACCGCGGGCAGCCACAGCACATCCTCGATGTCGCGCGCCCCGGCCACCAGCATCGCCAGGCGATCGAAGCCGAGCGCGATGCCCGCACCCTCCGGCATCCCCTCCTCCAGCGCGGCGAGGAAATCCTCGTCCACGCCCCAGCCTTCCTCCCCGCTTTCCGCCCGCCGCGCGGCCACGTCGCGTTCGAAGCGCGTGCGCTGCTCCACGGGGTCCGTCAGCTCATCGAAGGCGTTGGCGAGTTCGAGCCCCGCGACGAACAGCTCGAACCGCAGCGCCACGCGGCCGTCGCGCGGGTCCCGCCGGGCCAGCGCCGCCTGGGGCGTTGGCCAATGCGTCAGGAAGGTCGCGCGGCCGCGGCCGAGATGCGGCTCCACATGGTCGAGCATCAGGCGGAAGAAGCCATCCTCCCACCCATCGCTGTCCGGCACGGCCAGGCCGACGCGGGCGGCATTGGCGCGGAGCTTCGCGGCATCGCCCTCCCCGGTCCCGGGATCGACGGTGCCGAGGATGTCCATGCCGCGGCAATGGCGGCTGAAGGCCTCCGCCATGGTCAGGCGTTCGAAGGGCAGGCCGAGGTCGCAGGTGGCGTCGCCATGCGCGACATGGCGAGGCGCGACGGAGCGCAGCAGCAGCTCCGTCTCCGCCATCAGCGCCTCCATCCCCTGCCCCGGCGCGTACCATTCCAGCATGGTGAATTCGGGCGCGTGGCGCGGGCTTGCCTCCCCGTTCCGCCAGACCCGCGCCAGTTCGAAGACCTTGCCGGACCCGCCGACCAGCAGCCGCTTCAGCGCGAGTTCCGGGGAGGTCCGCAGCCACAGCGGCACGCGGGCGCCGACGCCGAGATGCGGTTCATAGGCGCTGGCGAAGGCGCGGAGGTGCACCTCCATCCCCGGCACGGGCACCAAGCAGGGCGTCTCGGCCTCCGCATAGCCGCGGGCGGCGAAGAAGGCGCGGACATCGGCCGTCAGGCGGGCGCGGCGCTTCAGGAAGGGCAGGCGGGCCTGGAGCCGCTCCCAAGGATGATTACCGGCCTCGGCCATGGACGCGCGCCCCGCATTGCGGTTTAGGGGGCGCGATCATGCCCGAAGCCCCTGCCCCCCACCACACCCGCACGATCCGCGACGCCAACGGCCTGGCCGCTGCCGGGCTGGTGCCGGAGGGCGCCGTGCCGGCGCTGGAGGCCGTGCAGGCCCGCTATTCCATCGCGGTGACGCCTTCCATGGCCGCGCTGATCGACCCCGCCGACCCCGCAGACCCCATCGCCGCGCAGTACATCCCGCGCGCCGAGGAACTGGTCACGGCACCCCATGAATTGCTCGACCCCACCGCGGATGCGCCCTTCACCCCCGTCCCCGGCGTCGTCCACCGCTACCCCGACCGGGCCCTGCTGAAGCCGCTGCTCGCCTGCCCCGTCTATTGCCGCTTCTGCTTCCGGCGGGAGGTCGTCGGCCCGGATGGCGGCCTGCTGACGGAGGCGGAGCTGGAGGGCGCGCTCGCCTGGTTCGAGCGGACGCCCGAGGTGCGGGAGGTGATCCTGACCGGCGGCGACCCGCTGATGCTCTCGCCCCGGCGCCTGTCCGCCATCCTCGCGCGGCTCGCCGCCATTCCGCATGTCGAGGTGCTGCGCATCCACAGCCGCGTGCCCGTCGCCGACCCCGGGCGGGTGACGGCGGCGCTGGCCGAGGCGCTGACGCTCGAGAAGCCGCTGTATCTCTGTGTCCATGCCAACCACGCGCGGGAGTTCTCGCCGGAGGCCAACACCGCGCTGTGGCGCCTGACGGGGGCGGGCGTCGTGCTGCTGGGCCAATCCGTGCTGCTGCGCGGCGTGAACGACACGGCGGAGGCGCTGGAGGCGCTGTTCCGCGCCATGCTCCGCCACCGCGTGAAGCCCTACTATCTGCACCAGCTGGACCCCGCCCCGGGCACGGCGCGGTTCGAGGTGCCGCCGGAGGAAGGCCGCGCGCTGCTGCGGCAGCTCCGGCACCGCGTCACCGGCCTCGCCTGGCCGACCTATGTCCAGGAACGGCCGGGCGGCGCGGGCAAGGTGCCGCTCGGGCCAGTGTGGGAGGTGGGGTAGCTACACCCCGTACATCCCGCCGACATGCCAGCCGCGATGCGGCAGGTCATCCAGGCTGCTGCCATCGAAGAAGATTCGCTTCGCAGCCTTGCCGCCGGGATCCGTGCCGTCGAAGGCCAGCACCTCCTTTGCCGGCATCTCCGCGCAGAATTTGCCGGAGGTGATCTGCACCTGGCGCGGCTTGTCGGGCGGCGTGCGGTGGCGTTCCAGGTTCCCCTTCGTGCCCCATTCCGCGAGCCAGAGATTGTAGGTGGAGCCCTGCACCAGCGTGCATTTCTCGACCAGCGCGATGTGGCGCCAGCGGAAGCCCCGGGAATCCTTCTCCCCGAAGGTGCAGACGACCGTGCCCTCGGTGATGTTCGCGGGGTCCGTGACGAGCGCCAGCGGCAGGCGGTTGCGGGTGGCATAGACGTCGGGCGTGGCGCCGGACAGCTTCTCGCTTTTCCCGTAGCCCGTGGCGTAGGCGAAGATGGCCGAGGAAGGCGAGATGCCGAGCCAGTTGCCGACGAAGGTGTTGCAGTCCAGCCCGAACCACTTCTCTCCATAGGCCTTCGGATTGCCGTTGGTCATGCCGCAGAAATGCGCGAGCCGCACGGCATCCGCGATCTCCTCCGGCGCCGCGCGGCAGGCATAGGCGCGGGAGAGCGAGGGGTCGTACCACTCCTCCGCCGGGTTGATCAGCGCGTCGTGCCCCTTGATGAAGAAGGGCTGCGACTGTGCGCGCACCGCGGCGGGCGATTTCAGCTTGAGCTTGGCCGCGAGCTTGGAAAGCAGGACGTAGTATTCGGCCTGGTTCTCCGGCGTCCATCCGTTGACGTAGCGCTGGATGTCGAGCGTGACGGAGAGGCCGAGGCGCTGATCGATGACCGGGATGCTGTGGTAGAGCTCGGCGTAGGCGGCGGGGGAGTAGTAGGTCATGGGCGGGGCCTCCTTCGCCGGATGGACGATCCGGGCGAAGGCTAGCGCGGCGGTGGCGGGGGAATGTGTTGCGCGTGTTGCGCGCACCGCCATATGGTCATGTCAGATGACCATATGAGAATGCCATGGCCGCGGCCAAGCTGATCAGCGCCACCGAGTTCAAGGCGACCTGCCTCGACCTGCTGGACCGGCTGAACGCCGGGGAGTGGGAGCGGCTGGAGGTGACGAAGCGCGGCAAGGTCGTGGCCGTCGTCACCGCCCCGACGCCGGCCGCCGAGGCGGTGGCCGGCCTGCATGGCTTCATGCGCGGCAGCGTGACGGTCCCGGCCGGCCTCGACCTCACCGCGCCGGTGCTGGGGGAGGAGTTCGTCGCCGCCGACGGCGCCCTGCACCAGTGAGCATGGCTGGCGTCCTGCTCGACACCTGCGCGGCGATCTGGCTGGCGAATGGGGAGCCGATGGCACCGGGCGCCCTGGCGGCCATCCGCGAGGCCGGCGAGGGTCCGGGCATCCATGTTTCTCCGGTCTCCGCCTGGGAAATCGGCCTGCTCAGCAATCCGCGCGGGCAGCGCCAGCCGCTGGTCTTCACGCCGGACCCCAAGACCTGGTTCGCCCGTCTGATGGCGGCGCCCGGCATCAAGGAGGCGCCGCTGACACCCGGCATCGCCGTGGATGCCAGCTGGCTGCCCGGCGACCTGCATGGCGATCCGGGCGACCGCCTCATCATCGCCACCGCCCGCGACCGCGGGTTGACCATCATCACGCGGGACCGCCTGATCCTGACCTACGGCGCCGCCGGGCATGTGGGCGTGCTCGCCTGCTGAGAGGGCTGCGCTTGCCCTCCCCTCCCCCACGTTGTAAGCGCGCCCCCACACTCCAAACCCCGCTGATCCAGGACGCCCACCCGCCATGGCGAAGATGCAGGCCAACCAGATGCGTGCCGGCATGGTCATCGAATTCGAAGGCCAGCGCTACACCATCCTCAAGCAGAACATCATGATCCCCGGGAAGGGCGCCGCCGTCATCCAGGTGGAGATGCGTAACGTCCGCTCCGGCGCCAAGAAGGACCAGCGCTGGCGCACCGCGGATACTGTCGAACGCCTGACGACCGAGGACAAGGAATTCACCTTCTCCTACACGGAAGGCGAGATGCTGGTCCTGATGGACCCCGAATCCTACGAACAGACCCAGGTGCCGAAGGAGATCCTCGGCGATCGCCTGCCCTTCCTGGTCGAGAACATGACGGTCAATGTCCGCCTGATCGAGGGCGAGCCCGTTTCCATGGACCTGCCGGAACAGGTGGTGCTGGAAGTGGTGGAGGCCGATCCCGTCGTGAAGGGCCAGACCGCCGCCTCCTCCTACAAGCCCGCCGTGCTCTCCAACGGCGTGAAGACGATGGTCCCGCCCTTCATCACGGTCGGCGAGAAGATCGTGGTGAAGACCGAGGACGGCTCATACTACGAGCGCGCCAAGGGCTGACGCCCCGCCCGGGCGACCGGGCGACGTACCGACTGCCCGGCCCGCCACCCGAAAGGGGGCGGGCCGTTCCGCTCTTTCCACCCCGCATCCGGACCCAGCCCCCACCATGGCCGTCTCCCCTCGCCTCTCCCCCGCCATGTCCGTCGTCGTCGGCGCCGTCCAGAAGGCCGCCCGCCGCCTGCTGCGCGATTTCGGGGAGGTCGAGAACCTCCAGGTGACGTCGAAGGGCCCCGGCGATTTCGTCAGCCAGGCCGATTTCCGCGCCGAGCAGACGCTGCGGGAGGAACTGTCCCGCGCCCGTCCCGGCTGGGCGTTCCTGGGCGAGGAAGGCGGCCAGGCCGAGGGCGACTGGGAGTGGCGCTGGGTGGTCGATCCGCTCGATGGCACCACCAACTTCCTGCACGGCATCCCGCACTGGGCGATCTCCGTCGGCATCGAGCGGAAGGTCGGCGACACCACCGAACTCGTCGGCGGCTGCATCTACAACCCCGCGGGGAATGAGCTCTTCTGGGCCGAGAAGGGCATGGGCGCCTACCTCAATGACAAGCGGCTGCGCGTCTCCGCCCGGCGCGACATGGTCTCGGCCGTCTTCGCCACGGGCATCCCCTTCGCCAAGGTGCAGCGCAAGGCGGAATTCAGCGCGACGCTCGGGCGGCTGATGCCGCAGGTCGCGGGCGTGCGGCGCTTCGGCTCCGCGGCGCTCGACCTCGCCTGGGTCGCGGCCGGCCGCTACGAAGGGTTCTGGGAGCTCGGCCTCAACAAGTGGGACATCGCGGCGGGCCTGGTGATCGTGAAGGAAGCCGGCGGCTTCGTGACCGACCCTGCCGGCGGCGACACGCATTACGAGACGGGTGACCTGGTCGTCGGCAACCAGGCGCTGCACCCGAAGCTGCGGGAAGTGGTGGCGGAGGGGATCGCCGCCGCCCAGGCCGCCCGGGCCTCCATCGCGGAACGATAAGCTTCGCGTCAATTCCGGTCTGGTGATTCCGCGGCCCTGGATAATGATCTAGGGTAGCGGGATGCCTTCTCGCCGCGCCCTGCTGGCCGTCATCCCGGCCCCCCTCCTGGCCGCCCTGCCGGCGCGCGCGCAGCATCGCGCGGCGCCGCCCCCGCCGCTCGCCCTGCCCGCCGGCATGTCGCCGCTGCGGGACGGCGCCTATCGGGTCGCCTTCCTCGTCGGGCAGTCCACGCTGCAGCCGGGCATGGCGCCGACGCTGGCGGAGATCGGCCGGCGGCTGGCCGCCGCCCATGCGCAGGGCACCGGCCGCATCACGATCGAGGGCCATGCCAGCGGCCCGGCGGCGGATGCCTCCACCGCCCGGCGCATCAGCCTGGCGCGCGCCAATGCGGTGCGGGACGCGCTGGTGGCCGGTGGGCTGGAGGAGACGCGGATCGATGTCCGCGCGCTCGGCCGCACCAGCGCCGCGCTCGATGTCGCCGATATCCTGCCCCCCGGCGCCGCCCGCGCCGGCGAACGCCCCGGGAGAAGCTGATCCGCATGACCAGCCCGACCACCTTCCTCTGGCGCATGCTCGGCTTCCTCGGCGCCGTCGCCGTGCTGGTCGTGCTGCTGTCGGGCGAACTCGCCCACGCCTTCGGCGCCAACATCCTGCTGAACAGCGTGATCGCCGCGGTGCTGCTGCTCGGCATCGGCTGGAACATCCGCCAGGTGCTGGCCCTGACGAGGGAAGTGGAGTGGCTGGAAGCCTTCCGGAACCCCGCCGCGGCCGGCACGCCGGACCGCGCGCCGCGGCTGCTGGCGCCGATGGCCAGCATGTTCGCGCAGCGGCGGTCGGAACGGCTGACGCTTTCCGCGCAGGCGATGCGCAGCGTGCTGGACGGCATCGAATCGCGCCTCGACGAAAGTCGCGAGTTGTCGCGGTACGGCACGGGGCTGCTGATCTTCCTGGGCCTGCTCGGCACCTTCTGGGGCCTGCTGCTGACCATCGGCTCCGTCTCCGACGTCATCACCAACATGTCGGTCGGATCGGGCGACATCAACCAGCTCTTCAACCAGCTGAAGCAGGGGCTGGCGGAGCCGCTGCGCGGCATGTCCATCGCCTTCTCCTCCTCCATGCTCGGCCTGGCCGGCGCGCTGGTCCTGGGCTTCCTCGACCTCCAGGCGGGACAGGCGCAGAGCCGCTTCTACGTGGAGCTGGAGGATTGGCTGGCGAGTTCGACGCGCCTGTCCTCCGGATCGCTCGGCGGCGACGGCGAAGGTTCCATGCCCGCCTATGTCCAGGCGCTGCTGGAACAGTCGGCCGAGAACATGGAGGAACTGCACCGCGCCATCGCCCGTGGCGAGGAAGGGCGCATGCAGTCGAACCAGGCGCTGATGACGCTGACGGAGCGGCTTTCCATCCTGGCGGACCAGATGCGCGCGGCGCAGGTGCTGATGTCGCGCATGGCGGAAAGCCAGGCGACGCTGGCGCCCACGCTCGCCCGCATGGCGGAAGCCACGACGAATGGCGCGCTGGATGAGGCGAGCCGCGGGCACATCCGCAACCAGGAACTCTACCTCGCGCGGATCCTGGAGGAGATGACCCAGGGCCGCATGCAGGCCACCAGCGAGATCCGGAGCGAGATCAAGGTCCTGGCCCGCACCATCGCGGCGCTGGCCGAGGAACCCCCGCGCTGATGGCACGCCGGAGCAGGCGCCATGGCGGTGGAGGGCTGGAGGCCTGGCCGGGCTACGTGGACGCGCTGTCCACGCTGCTCATGGTCATCATCTTCGTCCTGCTCGTCTTCGTGCTGGCGCAGGGCTTCCTCTCCGTCGCCCTGTCGTCGCGCGACCGGGCGCTGGAACGGCTGAACCGGCAGGTCAGCGAACTCTCCGAACTGCTGGCGCTGGAACGCGGCCAGGCGGAGGAACTCCGCACCTCCCTCTCCCGCACCGCGGAGGAACTGCGCGCGAGCAGCGCGGCGCGGGAAGCGCTGGCCCGCAACTTCTCCATCCTGCGGGATGAGCGCGACCGCCTGGCGGCGGAGCGTGACGCGACGCGGACGGAGCGGGATCGCCTCGCCGCCCGCATCGCCGATCTCGACCTTGCCGCCGGCGGCGGTGCCGCGCGCATTGCGGAACTCGAAGGCCGGCTGGCGGAAGCGCTGGCCCGCGCGGAGGCCGCGGGGGGCGACGCGGCCGCGACGGTCCGCACGCTCACCGACGCGCAACGCCTGCTGGCGGCGGAACGCGCGGCGCTGGAAGCCGTGCGGCGGGACCTCCTGGCCGCACGCGACCAAGCCGCCACCCTGACCCGCGACCTCGCCCAGGAACGCGGGACGCGGGAGGCAACGCAGCGCGACCTGGCGCAGGAACGCACGACGCGGGAAGCGACGCAGCGCGACCTCGCCATGGCGCGGAACGAGATCACGGCGCTGACCGGCAACCTGACGGCGGAGCGCGACCAGCGGGCGCAGCGCGAACGCGAACTGGCGGAGGCACGCACCCAGGGCCAGGCGCTGGCGCGCGACCTGACCGCCACGCGCCAGGCGCGCGACACCGCGACCGAATCGCTGGAGGCCCGCCGCCGGGAAGCCGAGGCCCTGGCTCGCGACCTTGCCGCCGCCCGCGCCTCCCTCGCCGCCGCGCAGCGGGACATCGCCACGCTGCGGGAGGAAGCCGCCGCGCTGGATCGCACGGTCCGCGCCGACCGCGCGACGATCGAGGCACGGCTCTCCGACATCGCGCGCCTCACCGACCAGATCCGCGGCCTCGAAGCGCTGCGGGACCAGTTGGAACGCCAGGCCGCCGCTGCCCTCGCCCGCGCCACTGACGAGGAGCGCCTGCGCGGCACGGCGGAGGCCGCGCTGGGGGAGACGCAGCGCCTGCTGGCCAACGTGACGGGCCGCGCCACCACGGCCGAGCGGGACGCCGCCGAAGCAGCCGCCCGCGCTGCCGCGGCCGATCGCGCCGCCGCCGAAGCCCGGCAGGCCACCGCCGCCGCGGAACGCACCACCGCCGAGGCCGCCGCCCGCGCGACGAATGCCGACCGCGTGGCCGGCGAGGCACGGCAGGCCGCAGGGGTCGCGGATGCGCGGGCCGCCGCGGCCGAACGGGTCGCGCAGGACGCGCAGCGCGCCGCCCAGGATGCCGACCGCGCCCGCGCCGCCGCGACGCTGCTGGCCACCGAGGCCAGCCGCCGGGCGCAGGAGGCCGAGCGCGCGCGCAGCGCCGCCGATGGCCAGGCGGCCGAATACGCCCGCCTATCGGAGAGCGCCCGCGCCCAGGTCGCGCTGCTGACGCGCCAGCTGGAAGCGCTGCGCGCCGAACTCGCCCGCGTCGCCGCGACGCTGGAGGCGG
The DNA here is from genome assembly GCA_027482245.1 of Acetobacteraceae bacterium. Lineage (GTDB taxonomy): Bacteria > Pseudomonadota > Alphaproteobacteria > Acetobacterales > Acetobacteraceae > Falsiroseomonas. The sequence continues at coordinate 26,746 of JAIXWG010000022.1, forward strand.
AGGAGAATGCGGGCCGGGACCGCGAAGCGCAGATCGTCAATCTGGGCCAGCGGCTGAACGCGGCGCTCGCCGCGCGGGTAGAGGAGTTGCAGCAGTACCGGTCGGACTTCTTCGGCCGGCTGCGCCGCGTGCTGGGGGACCGGCCGGAAGTCCGCATCGTCGGCGACCGCTTCGTCTTCCAGTCCGAAGTACTGTTCCCCGTCGGCGGGGCGGAACTCTCGCCCGGCGGGCAGCAGCAGGTGCGCGCGCTGGCCCGCGTGCTGATCGACCTGGCCGCGCAATTCCCGCCGGACCTCGCCTGGGTGCTGCGCGTCGATGGCCATGCGGATCGCAGCCCGATCCGCGCCGGCGGCCGCTTTGCCAGCAACTGGGAATTGTCGGCCGCGCGCTCCATCGCCGTCGCGCAGCTGCTGATGCAGGAAGGCCTGCCGGCCAACCGCCTGGCCGCCGCCGCCTTCGGCGAAACCCAGCCGCTGGATGATCGCGACACGCCGGACGCCTTCGCCCGCAACCGGCGGATCGAGCTGCGGCTGGAAGCTGGCCCCGCCGGCACGCGGGCCGCGGCGCCGACGCCGGCGCGCAACACGCAGGAAGCGATCCGCGGCCTGGCCTGCGGGCGGCTGGCGGAACTGCAGGGCGGCAGCCTGGTGGCCGGCATCGGCCCGCGCGGCAGCCAGGCCCGGCTGCGCGCCGCACTGCCCGGCGCCACGCCACGCCTCGCCATCGCGGAATTCGACGGCCCCTTCTGCCCGGTGCTCGACGCGCTGCGGCCGGTGGAGCCCTCCGCCGCCGCATCCGCCATGAGGATCGGCCTCGGCAACGGCAACCCGGTGAGGGAGGGCGACCCGATGCTCTTCGACCTGGCGCTGCCGGACTGGGCCGCGCATGTCACGCTGGTCTACCTCTCCTCCGACAACAACGCCGTGACGCTGGAGACGCTGGGCCGCCAGCAGGCCGGGCTGCGGCTGCGCCTCGGCACGCCGCGCGCCAACTTCCCGGGCTGGATGGCGGAGCCGCCCTTCGGCACGGACCTGGTGCTGGCCGTGGCGTCGGAGGCGCCGCTCTTCACCACGCCGCGGCCGATGATCGAACCCGTGCCGGATTTCGCCGCGGCGCTGCGCGGCGCCATCGCCGCCGCCCGCGCCGCCGGCCAGCGCGTCTCCGCCGACCTGACGGTGGTCGAGGTCACGGCCCGCTGACCGCGCCACCGCATCACGCCACCCGAACAGCCTGGAAATCCAAGATGGTCCCGCAACTCCACATCGTCGATCACGCGCTGCTCGCCCATCGCCTGGCCGCCCTGCGCGATGCCGCCACGCCCTCCGCCCGCTTCCGCCGGCTGCTGGCGGAGATCGGCGCGCTGCTGACCATGGAAGCGACGCGGGGCCTGCCCACGGTGACGGCGCGCGTGACGACGCCACTGACGGAGATGGACCACCGCATGCTGGCGGCGCCGGAACCCGTGCTGGTCGCGGTGCTGCGCGCGGGGCTTGGCCTGATGGAGGGCGGCATGCAGGTGCTGCCGGAAGCCCCCGTCGGCCATGTCGGCCTGGTGCGGGACGAGCACACGCTGAAGCCCAGCCAGTACATGCTGCGTATGCCGCCGGAGGTGAAGTCCCGCGGCGCCATCCTGTTCGACCCCATGCTCGCCACCGGCGGCAGCGCCATCGCGGCGGTGCAGCGGGTGAAGGAAGCGGGCGCTCCGCATCTGCGCTTCGTGTGCGTCGTGGCGGCGCCGGAGGGTGTGGCGAAGCTGGCGGCCGCGCATCCGGACGTGCCGATCTTCACTGCCGCGCTGGATGAGAAGCTGGACCACCGCGGCTTCATCGTCCCCGGCCTCGGCGATGCCGGCGATCGCTGCTTCGGCACCGAATGACCGACGCCCTCGCCGCCCGCCGCGCCGCCTTCCGGGCCCTGCACGCGGAAGGCTGCTTCCTGCTGCCGAACCCCTGGGATGCCGGCAGCGCCCGGTACCTGGCGCGTGAGGGTTTCAAGGCTCTGGCCACCACCAGCAGCGGCGCTGCCTGGGCGCGCGGGCTGGCCGATGGCGCGCTCGGCCTGGATGCCACGCTGGATGCGATCACGGAGATCGTGCGGGCTACCGGCCTGCCGGTGAACGCCGATTTCGGCCACGGCTTCGGCGCGGACCCGGCCGCGGTGGCAGAGGCCGTGACGCGCTGCGTCGCCACCGGCGTCGCCGGCCTGTCGGTGGAGGATGCGACGGGCGATCCCGCCCGGCCGCTCTTCCCGCTGGCCGAATCGGTCGCGCGGCTGCGCGCGGCGCGGGATGCCATCGACGCGACCCGCACCGGCGTGCTGCTGGTCGGCCGCGCCGAATGCTTCCTGACGGGCCATCCGGACCCGCTGGCGGAATCGCTGCGCCGGATCGCCGCCTATCGCGATGCGGGGGCGGAGGTGATCTATGTGCCCGGGCTGCCGGACGCCGCGTCGATCGAGGCGGTCGTCCGCGCCGCCGGCCCCCTGCCCGTCAATGTCCTGGTCCACCGTCCCATCGGCCTTTCGATGGCCGATCTCGCCGCGCTCGGCGTACGGCGGGTCAGCATCGGCGGCGCGCTGGCCGCCATCGCCTGGCGGGCCGTGACCGATGCTGTCGCGCGACTGAAGGCAGGTGACCTGGAGGCGCTCGGCGCACGCATGCCTGGCGCTCATCTGGACGAATATTTTGCTTGGCGTGGAGAATCTGCCATGAATCTCGAAAGGTAAGACAGCAGCAACAGCCGGCTTCGTAGCTAGGGATACGCCCGCGGCACGGAGCCGCGGTGACCCGACGCCGAGGCCCTGTTCTCATGCTGACCCTGCTCAACCGTATCCGCCTGCTGCCGAAGTTGCTGGCAGCCATTGCGCTGGTGGGCGCCGTGGCGGCGCTGCTGGGCTGGAACGCCTACAGCGGCGCCGCGGCGATCGAACAGCAGGCGGAGCGCAACCGGATCGCCAATGAACGCGTCTTCGCCGCCGGACGCGCCACCAGCAACCTTCTTTCCTACGCCCGCGCGGTCGAATTCCTGCCGATCGACCTGCCGGCGGACCGCCGCCAGACCTTCGAACGGACGATGGAGCGGGAGCGTGCCCTGCTAGCCGAGCGGATGGACGACGTCGCCCGCAGCGCATCGGCACAAGGGCAGCAGGATCTGCGCGCGGTGCGGGACCTTCTGACGGCCTATGACCCCACCGCCCAGCGCGTGCGCGACCTGGCCCGCGCCGGCAACTTCGACGAATCGGGCCGGCTGGTGCTGGAAGCCGCCCGGCAGGTCGCGGAGATGCGCAACCTGCTGCGCCAGATCGAGGAACGGGCAACCACCTTCTCCCGCGCCCAGCACGACGCGATGGACACGACGCTCGCAGGCATCCAGCGGACGGCGCTGCTGTCGGTCGGCCTCGGCGTCCCCGCCACGCTGCTGCTGGCGGCGCTGATGACGATGCTGACCGTGATCCGCCCGCTGCGCGCCCTGACCACGACGCTCGGCCGCGTCGCGGACGGCAGGCTCGACGAGGTGGTGCCCGGCACCGATCGCGGCGACGAACTCGGCGGCATGGCGATCGCGGTGGAGACGCTGAAGCAGAACTCGCTCCGCGCCCGCCGCCTGGAAGCCGAAGCGACCGAGGCGCGGGAAACCGCCGCGCGGGAACGCCGGGCGACGACGCTGCAACTGGCCGAGCAGATCGAGACCTCGCTCGGCGCCGTTGCCGCCACGCTGGGTGCGGCGGCGACGCAGCTCGATGCCTCCGCCGCCACCGTCGGCCAGACCGCGGTGCACACGCAGGAGGAGACGGCCGGCGCCGCCACCGGTGCGCAGCAGGCCAGCAATTCCGTCCAGACCGTGGCCGCGGCGGCGGAGGAACTCTCCGCCACCGTGTCGGAGATCGCCCGCCAGGTCGCTTCCTCCGCCACCGCGACGGGCGAGGCGGCGGAGCGGGCCCGCGCGACGGATGAGACGGTGGCGGCACTCGCCGATGGCGCCCGCAAGATCGGGGAGGTGACGCGCCTGATCGGCGACATCGCCGGCCAGACCAACCTCCTCGCCCTGAACGCCACCATCGAGGCCGCCCGCGCCGGGGAAGCCGGCAAGGGCTTCGCCGTGGTGGCCGGCGAGGTGAAGACGCTGGCCGCCCAGACCGCCAAGGCGACGGAGGAGGTCAACCGCCAGATCGCCGACATCCAGGCGACCACGCGCGCCGCCGTCGAGGCCATCCGCGGCATCGGGGACTCGGTCAACAAGGCAAGCACGACCGCCACAGCGATCGCCTCTGCCGTCGAGCAGCAGGGCGCGGCGACGCGGGAGATTGCGCGCGCGGCCAATGACGCAGCGGTCGGCACGCGCACCGTCTCCTCCGGCATCGCCAATGTGGGAGAGGCCGCGCGCGAAGCGGTGACGGCGCTGCAGGAGGTGAAGCGCGCCAGCAGCGAGGTCGCCCGCCAGGGGGAGGCGCTGACCGGCGCCATCAGCCAGCTGGCCAGCCAGCTCCGCCGGCAGGCCGCCGCCTGACAGGGCCGCCCCCGCCCGCGGGCGGGGGCCTTGCCTACAGGATCGTGGCCTCGAAGGGCGGCTTGAGGTCGGGGGCGTCGAATTCGACGACCCAGAGATCCGGGTCGCGCTTCACCTGGCGTTCCACATAGGCGTCGGCGGCCTGGTCATCGACCGGCGCCGCCCCCGTGCCCCGCAGCCAGGCGGGGCGGCCTTCGGCGTCGCGGACCTGGGACAGCACCAGGATCCCCTCCCGCCCCCGCAGCACGCAGAGGATGCCGCCCGAATCCGGGTCCCCCTTGCGCAGCACCGCGCCCGACCGTCCGGCAATGTCGGACAGGCGCAATGCCATCGAAACCCAGATGCCGGCCTTCACGCGTGGATCCATGGGGCGCACCCTCTGCCCAGCCGGGCCGGCTTGCAAGCGCCGCCTTCCGCCGCCCTGCGCCACCCTTGCGAAGCGGACCGCGCCGCGCCATTCACTGCCGCGAGAGGGAGTGCTTTCGCCCATGGCCAAGCCGCAGGAACTCACCGAGGGTCAGCGCGCCTACGAGGCGAAGCGCGCCGCCAAGGCCGGCATGACGCTGGAGAAATGGCTGGTGGAGAAGGAGCGGCGCGCGAAGCTCGAAGCCGCCGAGGCCGCGAAGCAGGCGGAGGCGGAGAAGCCGCCCGCGCCCAAGGGCTGGTTCGGCCGGCTGCTCGACAAGGCGCACCAGCCACTCAAGAAGTAGCGGGCCTCACAGCATCCGCATCAGCGTGCCGTCGCGGCGGATGGCGTGGTGGACGATGGCGCCGCCGATATGGGCGGCCAGCAGAGGCAGGAACAGCCAGCCGATGATGCTGTGGGCCCAGTGCAGCACCGTGGCCAGTCCTTCCCATGGCTCCATGAACTTCGGCAGGTCGATGAAGCCGAGGAAGGCCGTCGCCCCCTGCAGCGGGAAGCCATAGGCATTGGTGGTGAAAAAGCCGAGCAGCGGCTGCAGGATCAGCGCGGCGTAGAGGGCGTGGTGAACGCCCGATGCGGCGGCGCGCATGGCGGGGGGCAGGTGGTCCGGCAGCGCCGGCGGGCGGCTGATGCCGCGCCAGGCCAGCCGCGCCAAAGCAAGCCCCAGGATCAGCAGGCCCAGGCTCTCATGCAGCGCATAGAAGGGCATCTTCGGGTCATCCTTGATGAAGCGGATGACCAGGCCGGTGGCGAGCGCCAGGCCCATCAGCGGCACCGTGACCCAATGGAACAGTTTTGCGAGCGCCGAATACTGGCCGTCCGGGTGCATAGCGTCCTGGCCGCGGATTGGCTGAACCCCGCTGGTGCTCGACATCGGACATCCTCTCCCGGCCTCGATGCCACTATGGCATGACCGGCCCGGCCCTTTGGAAGCGAAAGCCGCCGTGATCGCCGCCCATGCGGATTGGAGCATCAGCCCCGCCAAGCGCTGGATCGCGGTGGCGCGCCGCGACGCGGCCGGCTGGCGGGCGGAGGCGCCGCGGCTCGTCGGCGACACGGCGCTGCTGCTGCCCACCCTGCTGGCGGAGGGCGTGCCGGTGGCGCTCGGCCTCGACCTGCCGCTCGGCGTGCCGCGGGAATGGGCGGCATCCCGGCCGGAGCCCGGCTTCCGCGCCTTCCTGGCGGGCCTGGCAGCGACGCCCGACTTCTTCAGCGTCAGCCCGACGCTGGAGACGGTGACGCCCGCCCGCCCCTTCTACCCCGCCCGCGGCATCAAGGGCATGACGCGCGCCGCCCATGCCGCGGCGCTGGGCCTGGCGTCCGCCCAGGGCCTGTCACGCTGGTGCGACCGCGCCACGGCGCTGCGCCCGGCCGGGGCGCCGGTCTTCTGGACGCTCGGTGCCAACCAGTCCGGCAAGGCCGCCATCGCCGCCTGGCGGGACTGGCTGGTGCCGGCGCTGGCCGCCGGCGCGCCGATCGCGCTCTGGCCCTTCGACGGCCCGCTGCACGCCCTGCTCGCCCCCGGCCGCGCCGTGCTGGCGGAGGTCTATCCGGCGGAGGCGCTGCGCCAGCTCGGCCTCGTCATGCCCGGCACCAAGCGGGCGGAGGCACCGCGCCTGGCCCTGGCGGGACCGCTTCGCGCCGCCATGGCCGGGCTCGGTGTCGAACCGTCCCCCGCCCTACTCGCGATGATCCAGGCCGGATTCGGCGCCGATGCGGCGGGCGAGGACCGGCTGGACTGCGTGCTCGGCCTGCTGGCGATGATCGCCGTGCTGGACGGGCGGCAGCCCGACCATGTGCCGGACGATCCCTGGATCCGGCGCTGGGAAGGCTGGGTGCTGGGACAGGTCGAACTGCCCCGCTGAGGGCCTACCCGATCGGCGGGTAGAGCCCCGCGCCCCGCGCCGCCTGCTTCACCAGCGCCACCAGCAGCGACAGGTTCGGCGCGCTTGCCCCCGTCAGGCCCGCGAGCTTCAGCGGCAGGCCGAACAGCGCGTCGATCTCCATCGGCCGGCCGAGTTCCAGGTCCTGCAGGATGGAAGGCTTGTGCTGCATGTTGCTGGCGGCGACGCGGTCGATCACCTCGTCGGGGATGGTGATGCCGAGGGAGGCCGCGATGCCGCGCCCTTCCTCCGCCACCGTCCGCGCCATGGCGCGGAGTGCGGGATCGGACAGGCTGTCCCGCACGCCCTGCCGCGTCAGCGAACAGATCGGGCCGGAGGAGAGGTTGCCCAGCAGCTTGGACCAGACCGCGGTGCGGATCGTGGGCGTGACCGGGGACGGCATGCCGCCGGCTTCCAGCACCGCGGACAGCGCCTTCGCGCGGTCGCTGACGCTGCCATCCGGCTCGCCGAGGATGACGCGGATGTTGCCGTGCTCCGATTTCACCACGCCGGGGGCGATGACCTCGGTCGCCGAATAGACGACGCCGCCGATGGTGCGGCGGATGCCGATGCTGCGTTCCAGCACGCCATCGGGATCGACCTCCGGCAGCCGCAGCCCGGCCATCGGGACGTCGCCTGCCAGGAAGTACCACCAGGGAATGCCGTTCATCACGAAGGCGACCGGCGTATCGGGTCCGAGCAGCGGGGCGATGCCCGCGGCGACGGCGGGCAGCGCCGGCGCCTTCACCGTCACCACCACCGCATCCTGCGGCCCGAGCTCGGCGGGATCCGCGCTTGCCCGCACCGGCACGACATGCGTGCCGTCATGGGCATGGACCGTCAGGCCGTTGGCCTGCATGGCGGCCAGGTGGGCGCCGCGGGCGACGACGGAAACCTCCGCCCCGCCCCGCGCCAGCCGTGCCGCCAGGTGCCCGCCGATGGCGCCGGCGCCGAAGACGCAGACCCTCACGACAGCAACTCCAGCGCCGCGCGGCTCAGCGCCTGCACGCCGAGGCCGATGCAGCGCTCATCGGGCTGGTACTTGTCGTTGTGCAGCCGGTCGTCGCGCCCTTCGGCGCCGCTGCCGATCCGAAGCTGGAAGGCGGGGGCGCGCGCCGCGAACTCGGCGAAATCCTCGCTGCCCATGGAGGCCTCGCCCTCCTCCACCACCTCGCCGAACTGCGCGCGGACCGCGGCCATCGTCGGCTCGAGCACGCGGTCGTCATTGACCAGCGGCGGCACCTTGCGCTGGTAGTCGAGCGTGCACTGCACGCGCATCGTCGTCTCCAGCCCGGCCACCAGGCGGCGGATCGCTTCCTCCGCCGTGTCACGCGCGGCCTCGTGCAGCGTGCGCACGGTGCCGCGGAGGTGCACGCGTTCCGGGATGATGTTGTAGGTGGTGCCGCCAGTGAACTGCGCGATCGTCACCACCGCGGGATGCAGCGGCTTGATCTCCCGGCTCACCACCGTCTGCGCCTGCGCAACGAAGCTGGCGGCGGCGACGATGGGATCGACGGCGGCGTAGGGGTGCGCGGCGTGGCCCGACTTGCCGCGCACGATCAGGTCGAAGCGATCGGACGCCGCGAGACAGGCGCCGCGCGCGAAGCCGAAGGTGCCGACCTTCATGTCGGGATGGTTGTGGAAGCCGAGCGCGAGGTCGATTCCCTCCGCCGCGCCATCCGCGATCATCGCGGCCGCACCTTCAAGAACCTCCTCCGCGGGCTGGAAGACCAGCAGCACACGGCCCGCGAGTTGCGGCGCCATCTCCTTCAGCACGGATGCGACGCCGAGCAGCGTGGTCGTGTGGATGTCGTGGCCACAGGCGTGCATCTTGCCCGCGACGGTGCTGGCGAAGGGCAGGCCCGTATCCTCATGGATCGGCAGCGCGTCCATGTCCGCGCGGATCGCGAGCGTCGGGCCCGGACGCCCGCCTTCGATGACGCCCACGACGCCGGTGCGACCCAGGCCCGTGCGATGCGGGATCGCCAGACGCGCGAGTTCGGCTGCGACGACACCCGCGGTGCGTGTCTCCTCGAAGGCCAGTTCGGGATGGGCGTGCAGGTCCCTGCGGATGGCAATCAGCGCGGGCTCGATGGCTGAAACCGCCTCCCGGATGCGGCGCCCGGGATCATTGATGAGCATCCGAAGTATCTCCGCGCAATTTCGTGGCGTCATGGTAGGTGAAGAAGTAGTCATGGCAAGGCGCGGCGGCTTGCTTGGGTTGGAAACCCCATGCCATACGCCTGCCAACGTCCAAGGAGGCCGAATGCCGGGGGTCATCCATCGTCGTGCGCTGATCGCAGGGGCCGCTGCCGCGGCCTCGCTGCCTTTCGTCGCGCGCGCGCAGTCCTGGCCCTCGGGCTCCATCCGCCTCATCGTTCCTTTCGCGCCCGGTGGCAGCACGGACCTGTCGGCGCGCCTGGTGGCCGATGGGTTGGCGCAGCGCCTCGGCGTGCCGGTGGTGGTGGAAAATCGCCCCGGCGCCGGCGCCACGACAGGCAGCCAAGTCGTCGCCGATGCCGCCCCGGACGGCCAGACGCTGGTGATGAGCAACATCGCGAGCCACGCGATCAGCCCCGCGCTCTACGGCAATCGCGTGCGCTACGACCCGGTGCGTTCCTTCACGCACATCGCCATGGTCATCACCAACCCTTCCGTCTGGGTGGTGAATCCGCGGAGCGAGATCGGGAACCTCGCCGACCTCGTGCGCATCGCGAAGACGCGGCGTGGCGGGCTCGACATGGCGTCCTCCGGCGCCGGGTCTTCCAACCACCTCCTGCTCGTCCGCTTCAGCGACATGGCGGGCATCGAGCACACCCACGTCCCCTTCCGCGGCGCTGGCCCGGCGATGACGGCGGTGATCGCGGGCCAGGTGCCGATGATGTCGGACAGCCTGCCCTCCGCCGCCGGCCACATCCGCCAGGGCAGCGTGCGCGCCATCGCGATGAGCAGCGCGGAACGTCACCCGGCCTTCCCGGACGTGCCCACCTTCCGCGAACAGGGCTTCGACCTGGTCAGCACCTCCTGGTTCGCCCTGTCCGGCCCGGCCGGCCTGCCGGCACCGATCGTGGAACGCCTGCACCGGGAGACGATGGCGGTGGCGGCCCTGCCGGAAACACGCCAGCGCTTCGCGGAGCTCGGCGGTACGCCCGGGGACATGACGTCGGCGCAGTTCAGCGCCTTCGTCGCCTCCGAGGTCGCGGCCTGGGCCCCGGTTGTGCGGAGCAGCGGGGCCACGGCAGACTAGACAAGTTCCTGGATGGGCTACGCTTAACGAACCTCGCGATTGCGTGATCGAAGCGGCTCATCCTAGGGTGAAAACAGGGTAAAGGAAGCGGTCCCGGCCGTCTGTCCACCTTGTTGGGGAGTCGCAGAACCGGCAGTGTCGCCGGCCTGCGAGGGTTGACGGGAACGGACTAGGCTCCGGCGCAAGCCGGGCAGGAACGAGGTGCTGATGAAGATCAATGCGAAGGACGTTGCGTCCGGGGCCCTGCTGATCGCGATCGCGGTCGCAGGGCTTTGGCTGAACCAGGACCACACGCTGGGCACCGCCCGGCGCATGGGCCCTGGCTACATGCCGATGATGACCTTCTGGCTGCAGATGGGGCTTGGCGCCATCGTGCTGGTCATGGGTCTGTTCAACGGCCCGGACAAGCTGGACCGCTGGGCCTGGCGGGAGCTGACGCTGATCCTGGCGTCGCTGTGCGTCTTCGCGCTGCTGCTGGAACAGGGCGGACTGTTCCTGGCCATCGCCGCGACGGTCGCCGTGGCGGCACTCGGCGACCGGACGCACAAGCCGCTCGGCGTCATCGGGCTGATCGTCTTCCTCATGGCGCTCTGCTGGTTCGTGTTCATCCGGGAATTGGACATCCGGGTGAACCTCTGGCCGTCCTTCTTCTGAGCGCGGGGAAAAGGGGACCATGGATCTCTTCGGCAATCTCTATCTGGGCTTCAGCGTCGCGCTGAGCTTCGATAACATCACCTTCGCGCTGCTGGGTGCCTTCATCGGCACGGCGATCGGCGTGCTGCCGGGCATCGGCCCGGTCGCCACCATCTCGCTGCTGCTGCCGATCACCTTCGGCATGTCGGCGACGACGGCCATCATCATGCTCGCCGGCATCTACTACGGCGCGCAGTATGGCGGCTCGACCACCTCGATCCTGCTGAACCTGCCGGGCGAAGTCTCGTCGGTGGTCACCACGCTCGAAGGCTACAAGATGGCCCGCAAGGGCCGCGCCGGCGCGGCGCTGACGATCTCCGCGCTCGGCTCCTTCTTTGCCGGCACCATCTCCACCATCCTCGTGGCGGCCTCCGGCCCGCTGCTGACCTCGGTGGCGCTGTCCTTCGGCCCGGCCGACTACTTCTCCCTCATGATGCTGGGCCTGATCATCTCCGCCGTTCTGGCGCAGGGCTCCATCGTCAAGGCCATCGCGATGGTGGTGCTCGGCGTGGCGCTCGGCCTGGTGGGCACGGACGTGCAGACCGGCCAGCAGCGCTTCACCTTCGGCGTCCCTGAACTGTCCGACGGCATCGGCTTCGTCGCCGTCGCCATGGGCATGTTCGGCATCGCGGAAATCATCCTCAACCTCGAACGCCCGGAAAGCCGCTCCGTCCTCACCAACAAGGTGGACAGCCTGTGGCTGACGCGGGAAGAGGCGATCCGCTCCATCGCCCCGGTGCTGCGCGGCACGGCCATCGGCTCCACCCTCGGCATCCTGCCGGGCGGCGGCGCGGCGCTCGCGGCCTTCGGCTCCTACATGCTGGAGTCCAAGGTCTCGAAGTACCGCCATGAATTCGGCACGGGCGCGATCGAGGGCGTGGCCGGTCCGGAAGCCGCGAACAACGCGGCGGCCCAGACCAGCTTCATCCCGCTGCTCACGCTCGGCATCCCGGCCAACGCCGTGATGGCGCTCATGGTCGGCGCGCTGATCATCCAGGGCATCCAGCCCGGCCCCCGCATGGTGGAGGCCCAGCCGGACCTGTTCTGGGGCCTCATCGCCTCCATGTGGGTCGGCAACCTGATGCTGCTCGTCATCAACCTGCCGATGATCGGCATGTGGGTGAAGCTGCTGGAGGTTCCCTACCGCCACCTGTACCCGGCGATCCTGATCTTCTGCGCCATCGGCGTGTACTCGCTGAACAACAACGTGTTCGACGTGTACCTGACGATGCTGTTCGGCCTGTTCGGCTACCTCTGCTCCAAGCTGAAGCTGGAAGGCGCGCCGCTGCTGATCGGCTTCGTGCTTGGCCCGATGATGGAGGAGCACCTGCGCCGCGCCATGCTGCTGAGCCGTGGCGATCCCATGGTGTTCATCCAGCGCCCGATCTCCGCCACGCTGCTGGCCATCGGCGCCCTGGCGCTGATCACCATGCTGCTGCCGGCGCTGCGGTCGAAGAAGGAAGCCGCGCTCTCCGAAGGCGGCTGATCCCGCCCCGGCCATCCCGGACCCGCCAGGAAGGGGCCGCTCCGCAAGGGGCGGCCCCTTTCGCTTGCGCGCCGCCCGTCGCACCCTGCGCTCCAACCACGGAGGATCCCGCACATGGACCTGCAACTCACGGGCAAGCTCGCCCTCGTCACCGGTGCCTCGGCCGGCCTCGGCCGCACCATCGCCAGGCTGCTGGCGGAGGAAGGCTGCAAGCTCGCCATCCTCGCCCGCCGCCGCCACCTGCTGGAGGAGCTGGCCGCCAGCCTGCCCGCGAGCGCGGAGCCGCTGGTGATCGTCGACGACTTCACCGACAAGGGCGCGGCGGAACGGACGCGGGATGCGGTGCTCGGCCGATTCGGCCGCTGCGACATCCTGGTGAACAACGCCGGCGGCAGCCGTCCGCAGACCGATCTCGGCCCCGACGAGGTCTGGATGGAGTCAATGGAGATCAACTTCCACGCCGGGCGGCGCATGACCCATGCCTTCGTGCCCGCCATGCGTGCGCAGAAATACGGCCGCATCGTCAACCTGACGGGATCGGACGAGCCGCACATCATCAACGCCGCCAACGCGCCCAACGGCGCCGTGCACATCTGGGCCAAGGCGCTGTCGCGTCAGCTCGGCCGCGACGGCATCACGGTGAACTCCGTGCCGCCCGGCCGCATCCGGTCCGAACAGATCGACGCCCGCATCCTGCCGACCGAGGAGGCCCGCCAGGCCTGGGCCGCCGCCGAAGTGCCGGTAGGCTTCATCGGGGAGCCGGAGGACCTCGGCGTGCTGGTCACCTTCCTCTGCTCGCCGCGTGCCCGCTACATCACGGGCCAGGTGATCCATGTGGATGGCGGGACGCTGCGCCACAGCCATTGATGCGCCGCAGCCATTGAAGGAGTGCGGGGCTGCGGCGGCCCCGCGGGTGTAGGCTGCGATCGAAACGGGCAGGACCACCCCGCATGACCCAGCCGCACCCCACCACCCATCTCCGCCGCACCATTGCCCGCGCCAAGCAGCGGCGCGGCGCTGCTCCCCTGCCGCCCACGCTCGGCGCCCGCCTTGCCGACAGCGTGGCCGCGACTGTCGGGTCCTGGCGCTTCATCGTCATCCAGTCGGGGCTGCTGATCGCCTGGATCACCGGCAACGTGCTGGCGGGCACCCATGCCTGGGACCCCTACCCCTTCATCCTGCTGAACCTGATGCTGTCCTTCCAGGCCGCCTACACCGCGCCGATCATCATGATGAGCCAGAACCGGCAATCCGACGTGGACCGCGACCGCGCGCTGGCGGACTACCAGGTGAATTTGCGCGCGGAAGCCGACATCACGCTGCTGCACGAGAAGATCGACCTGCTGCGCGAACGCGAATTGCTGGAGATGATGCAGCTGCTGAAGCGCGCGCTCGACCGGATCGAGGCGCTGGAGCAGCACCCGCCGAAGGAAGCCTGAGCCATGGCCTGGATTCTCCGCATCCTGCTGGCCGCCGCCGGCGCCATCGCCGCGATCGTCGTCGCGCGCGATGCGCCGAACTTCCCGGTGGTGGAGGGGATGGTCGCCGTCGCCCTCATCGCCGCCATCGTGCTGGTGCTGGCGCTGCGGCGCGGGAAGTAGCGCCGCTCACCCCCGCTCCGCCGGCACCACGACCCGCCGCCGAAGGTCGCCACGGCGCAGCAGCACCGCCTCCGCGGGCTCGCCCACCCGCTCCCCGGTCAACCAGCGCAGCAGGTCGGCGACATGCGCGATGGGATCGCCGCCGATGGACAGCAGCAGGTCGCCGCGCTCGATCCCCGCGCGGTCGGCGGGGCCGTCCTTCGATACCGCCGCCACCAGCAGCGCCGTCGGCTGGGCGATGCCATGCGCGCGGGCGAAGCGCCGCGGCACGGCCTCCTGCTGCCCGGACAGGCCGAGGAAGGCGCGCCGCACCCGGCCGAAGCGCACGAGGTGCCCGAGCACCAGCCGCGCCGTATCGGCGGCCACCGCGAAGCACAGCCCCTGCGCGCCGCCGATCATGGCCGTGTTCACGCCGATCACCGCGCCCCGCGCATCCACCAGCGCGCCGCCGGAATTGCCGGGGTTCAGCGCGGCATCCGTCTGGATCAGGTCCTCGATCGGCCGCCCGCCCCGCCCTGCCAGGGTGCGCCCCAGCGCGCTGACGACACCGGCGGTCACAGTGTTGGAGAAGCCGAGCGGATTGCCGATCGCGATCGCGACCTGGCCGACGCGCAGGCCCGCGCTTTCCCCCAGCATCGCGGCCGGCAGCGCGGCATCGGTCTCGGCGCGCAGCAGCGCCAGGTCGGTGTCGGGATCATCGCCCAGCAGGCGGGCCGGGAAGCGCGTGCCCTCGGCTGTCGTCACCTCGATGCGCGTCGCATCGGCGATGACATGGCTGTTGGTGAGCACGAGGCCGTCCGGCGAGACGATCACGCCCGACCCGCCGCCGCGCCCGCGCAGCCCGCCGACGGCGACATTGACGACGGAGGGTCCGGCACGGCCGACGGCGGTGGTGACGGCGGCGGAGTAGGCATCCAGCAGCCCCGCATCCGGGGGCATGGGCGCATCGAGCATGGGGAGGTTTGTCCTTTCGTCTCCCAAAATGGGAAGCCTTGGCCGCCGCCCCAAGCCCCGGCGGTTGTCCCCTCCCCCCCCGCTTCCGCTATGGTTGCCGCATGGAAATCGTCGAGGCCGTGCTGGCCCTGATCGCGGTCTGCATCGGCTTCGCGCTGGTCGCCCGCCGCCTGAACATGCCCTATGCGGTGATCTTGGTGCTGGGGGGCATGGCGCTGGCCTTCGTGCCGGGGCTGCCCGCCGTCACGCTCGATCCGCAGATCGCGCTGGCCTTCTTCCTGCCGCCGCTGCTGCAGGCCAGCGCCTGGCGCACGGATTGGCGGGCCTTCCGCGCCAATATCCGCCCCATCCTGCTGCTGGCCGTGGGCGCGGTGCTGTTCAGCGCGGTGGTGATCGCGGTGGTCGCGAAGCTGCTGATCCCGGGCCTGCCCTGGGCCGCCGCCGTGGCGCTCGGCGCCATCGTGGCGCCGCCGGATGCGGTGGCCGCCGCCGCCGTACTCGCCCGCCTGCGCATCCCCCGCCGCATCGTGACGGTGCTGGAAGGCGAGAGCTTGGTGAACGACGCGACCGCGCTGGTGCTCTATCGCTTCGCCATCGCGGCCGTTGCGGTGGGTGGCGTGGCGGTGGAACAGGCAGCGGCCTCCTTCGTCCTGGTCGCCGCCGGCGGCATCGCCATCGGCTATGGCGTGGGCCTGCTGGGCGCCTGGGTTTTCCCGCGGTTGAAGGACACGCTGCTGGTCGTCGCCGCCAGCTTCATCGCCTGCTTCGTGAGCTTCATGGCGGCGGAGGCCTTCCATCTGTCCGGCGTCATGGCGGTGGTCACCACCGGCCTCGTGCTGGGGCAGAAGCAGCATGGCAGCCTGTCCCCGCAAAGCCGCATCGCCGCCGTCACCGTCTGGCAGTTCGTGGAATTCGTGCTTACCAGCCTGGTCTTCATCCTGACCGGGTTGCAGTTGCGCGCGATCCTGGACCGCATCACCACCCACAGCGTGGGGGAGATGGTGATGCTCGCGGTCGCGCTGTCCCTCGCGCTGATCGTCGCGCGCTTCGCCTGGGTCTTCCCCGCGCTCTATGCCTCCCGCCTCATCCCCGCCGTGCGGCGCCACCAGCCGCCGCCGCCGGTCGGGCATGCCATCGTCATCTCCTGGGCGGGCATGCGGGGCGTGGTGTCGCTGGCCGCTGCGCTGGCCCTGCCGCTCGATTTCCCGGAACGCGACCTGCTCGTCTTCCTCGCCTTCTGCGCCATCCTGGCGACGCTCGTCGTGCAGGGGACCACGCTGGAATGGGTGATCCGCCGCTGGAAGGTGGAGGAGCCGCACGTCAACGGCATGGCGCCGGAGGAAGCGGCCGTCCGCCGCCACATCGCCGGCGCCACGCTGGCGGAGATCCAGCGCCGGGCGGAAGACATCCTGGAAGGGCCCGTCGCACAGGACCTGCTGGCCGAATACACGGACAAGGCGCGCGTCTTCCACGGCATCGCCAAGGGCAGCGGACAGGCGGTTCTGGAGGCGCGGATGCGCATCCGCCTGGCCGCGCTGCGGGAGGGAAGGCGCGCGCTGCTCGACCACCATCGCGACGGCAAGCTGGACGATGAGCTGCTGACCGCGCTGGAACTGGAGCACGACCTGGAGGAGATCCGCATCCTCCGCCTTCTCGGCGCCGCACCGGCGCATTAACTGCGGCGTCATGGATGACGCCGCCCTCGCCGCCCGCCTGCAGGACGCCCGACGCGGCCTGCTGGACCTGTCGACCCGCAACCGCCTGCTGGCCCTGCCGAAGCCCGGCCGGTCCCGCGGCGTCCTGATCCTGCAGGACGAGGATGCGGATTTCGTGCTGGAGGCGCTGGGCGCCGGCCGCGCCTTCGGCTTCGAGGCCGCACCGGCGGAAGCCCCGCCGGCCGAGCCCGGCGCCACCGAAGCGGCCCCTGCCCCCCGCCGCCGCCGCGCGGCCCGACCCCGCCGGGTGGAGGGCATCGCCACCGCCGATGCCGGCCAGAGCGCGGAGGATGCCCGCCGCGACACGCGGCTGCGCGTGCGCTTGGCGCCCGAGGAACTGTCCCACCGCCTCCGCGACCTGATGCAGGATGCCCGCACGGCGCGGGAGGAGACGGGCGTCGCCACCCTGTCCCTCGCGCTCGGCACCCTCGCCTGGCGCGACCCCGCGACGCCGGAGACAGAGCGCCTGGCGCCGCTGGCCCTGGTGCCGGTGACGCTGGAGCGGGAAGGCGTCGGCCAGACCTACCGCCTGCGCGCCGCGGGGCTGGAGGTGCAGGAGAACCTCAGCCTGCGGGAGAAGCTCGCCACCGAATTCGGGCTCGACCTGCCGCCCTTCGATGCGGAGGCCTATGACCCGACGGCCTGGGCGGAGGCCGTCCGCACCGCGATCGGCGGGCGCGACGGCTGGAGTGTGGACGAGGACGGGCTCGCCGTCGGCCTGTTCAGCTTCCAGAAATTCCTGATGTGGCGGGACCTCGACCCCGCCGCCAATCCGGGCCTGCTCACCCATCCCATGGTCCGCGCCCTGGTGGGCGGAGAGCCGCTCGCCAGCCCGCCGCCCTTCCCCGACGACACCGACGTGGACGCCGAGATCCCGGTGGAGCGCCTGGATCACGTCATGGATGTGGATGGCAGCCAGGCCCTGGCGGCGGAGGCCGTGCGCCGAGGCGGCCATACCGTCATCCAGGGCCCGCCCGGCACCGGCAAGTCCCAGACCATCGCCAACATCATCGCCCAGGCCGTGCTGGATGGCCGCCGCGTGCTGTTCGTGGCGGAGAAGCTGGCAGCGCTGGAGGTGGTGCAGCGCCGCCTCGGCGCCATCGGCCTCGGTGCCGCCTGCCTGGAGTTGCACAGCGAGAAGCAGTCGAAGCGGGCCGTGCTGGACGAGCTGCGCGCCACCCTCGCCCTGCCGCCGCCTCGGCGGCCGGAGCGGGACGCGCTGGTGCGCCGCCTGGGGTCGCTGCGCGGCCGCCTCAACGGCCATGCCCGCGCCATGGCCGCGCCCATCGGCGACAGTGGCCGGCCGCTGCATGCCGTGGTCGGGCGACTGGTCGGGCTGCGCGCGAACGGCCAGGCCGCACCCGATTTCCTCCTGCCCGCCGGCGACTGGACCGCGGACCGCATCGCGGCGGCCGAGGCGGCGGTCGAGGAGCTCGCCGCCCGCGCGGCGGAAGGCGGCCCGGCCAGCGCCTGGCGCGGCATCGGCGCGGACCTCGCACCGATCGAGCAGGAGCGCCTGCTGGCCCGCCTGCCCGCGCTGATCCGCGCGCTCTCCGCCGGTGCCACCGCCCTCTCCCCCGCGGCCCGGGCGCTGGGCCGCCCCGCGCCGGGCGCGGCCGGCGCCGCCGCGCTGCTGGCGCTGTCCCGCGCCGTGGCCGCCGCGCCCACGCATGACCGAGCCGCCCTTGCCCATCCCGCCTGGGCCGCCGATCCTACGCCGTTGCGCGCCCTGGCCGCGGCACAGGCGGCGCTGGACGCGGCAGAGGCCGATCGGCGGCTGAAGCCCGGTGCGCTGGCGGAGTCCGGCCTGGCGGAGGCCCGCCAGGCGCTGGCGGCCGGCGGCGGCTTCTTCGGCTTCCTCTCCGCCACGCAGCGCAATGCCAAGGCGCTGGCCGCGCGCGTCGTGGCTGATGGCGCCGATCCCCTGCCCGCCCTCGATGCCGCCCTCGCCGGGCAGGAAGCCGCCCGCGCCGTCTCGGCGGGCGAGGCGCTGGGCCGCGCAGCCTTCGGCACGCTCTGGGGCAACGCCCCGGCCATGGCCGCGCTGCTGGACTGGCGGGATGCCCATGGCGCGGAGGCCGTGGCAGCGCTGGCCGCGGGGATGCCGGTGATCGAGGCCGCGCCGGTGGAGGCCGCCATCGCGGCGCATCAAGGCCTGGTCGCCGACACGGCGCTGGACAGCCAGGCGGCCTTCGGCACCGCCGACCCGCCGCTGGCCGACATCGCCGCGCGCCTCGGCGACTGGGCCGGGCAGCCGGAGACGCTGCCCCTCTGGCTCGGCTGGCGCCGCGCCGTGGCCGCCGCGGGCGACGACCTTTCGCCGATCGTCGATCGCCTGGCCGATGGCCGCCTGGCCCCCGAAGCCGCCCGCCCCGCCTTCGACTATGCGCTGGAGGAAGCGCTGCTGAAGGCGGCGATGCGCGCCCGCCCTGAACTTGCGGCCTTCGACGGCGCGGGCTTCGACCGCCTGGTGACGGAGTTCGCGGAGGCCGACCGCGCGCGCATCGACCTCACGCGGCGCGAATGCAGCGCCGCCCATGCCGCCCGCATCGCCGGGCTGCGCGACCTGCCGGGCTTCACCCTGCTGATGGGCGAGTTCGAGAAGAAGCGCGGCCACCTGCCCGTCCGCGAATTGCTGCTGCGTGCGGGCCAGGTCGTGCAGGCCGCGAAGCCGGTCCTCATGATGTCGCCGCTCTCCGTCGCGCAGTTCCTGGCGCCGCCGCATGGGCTGCGCCCCGGCCTCTCCTTCGACCTGCTCGTGATCGACGAGGCGTCGCAGGTCGAGCCCGTCGATGCGCTCGGCGCCATCGCGCGCTGCGGCCAGGTCGTGGTCGTCGGCGACGACAAGCAGATGCCGCCCACCCGCTTCTTCCAGCGCATGACGTCGGAGGATGACGAGGCGCTGGAGGCGGAGGAGACCGGCGAGGCCGTGGCGGCGCGGGAGGTGGAGAGCATCCTCGGCCTGGCCAATGCGCGCGGCGTGCCCAACGTCATGCTCCGTTGGCACTACCGCAGCCGGCACGAAAGCCTGATCGCGACCAGCAACGCGGAGTTCTACGGCAACCGGCTCTTCGTCCTCCCCTCGCCCCGCGCGCAGTCGGCGACGCTCGGCCTCTCGCTCGTCCGGGTCGATGGCCAGTGGGAAGCCGGCGCCGGCGTGAACCGCGCGGAGGCGCGCGCGGTGGCGGAGGCGGTGCTGCGCCATGCGAAGGAGACGCCCGGCGACACGCTCGGCGTCGCCGCCTTCTCCCTCAAGCAGCGCGACGCGATCCTGGATGCGGTGGAGGCGTTGAGGCGCGAAAGCCCGGACACGGAGGGCTTCTTCACCGCGCATGAGCACGAGCCCTTCTTCGTGAAGAACCTGGAGAACGTGCAGGGCGACGAGCGCGACGCCATCATCATCAGCGTCGGCTATGCGCGCGGGGCGGACGGCAAGCTCGCCATGCGCTTCGGTCCGCTCTCCGCCGATGGCGGCGAACGGCGGCTCAACGTGCTCATCACCCGGGCCAAGAAGCGCTGCATCGTCTTCAGCGGCATCGGCGCGGAGGATATCGACCTCGCCCGCGCTGCCGGCCGCGGCGTCGCCGCCCTCAAGACCTTTCTTCAGGCTGCCGCGACGGGGTTGGGAAGCGGGGCGCCGGCTTCGGGCGCGATGCGCGCGGGGCTCGGGACGGTGATCGGGGCGGAGATCCAGGCAGCGGGCAAGGAAGCCGTGGGCCGCGTCGGCACCGCAGGGCTGTTCCTGGATGTGGCAGCGCGGGAGGGCACGGACTTCGTCCTGGGCGTCGAGGCCGATGCGGGCGACTGGACCAGCATCCGCGCCGCGCGGGACCGGGAGCGCGGCCGCGCCGCCGCCCTCGCCCAGATGGGCTGGCGCCTGCACCGCGCCTGGTCGCTCGCCTGGCTGCAACGGCCAGAGGCCGAGCGCGCAAGGCTGCGCGTTGCCCTCGGCGCCACGCCGGAGGCACCGGAAGCCGCGCCGGCTGGCGGGCCAGATCCGGGCCTGGCCGTGCCCTATGTCGAGGCTGCGCCGGAGGTCGACCGCGGCACCGCCATCCCCGCCATGCCCTTCGCCGCGCTGTCGGACGTGCTGGCCACCATCATCCGCACCGAACAGCCCATCCACGCCGACGCCGTGTTGGAACGCATCCGCCTGCTCTGGGGCCGGGAACGGCTGGACGCCGCCGATCGCGCCGCGCTGCAACAGGCGCTGCGCCTGGCGGGCCAGCTCCACGGTGTCAGCGAGGCGAACGGCTTCTGGACGGCGGAGGACGCGCCTCCAATCGCGCCAAGGGACCGGCGCGCCGCCGCCGCCCATCTCCGCCGCGCCGCCATGGTCGCGCCGGCGGAGATCGAGGCCGCCGCCCGCGCACTGCTTGCCGCCATGCCGCAGACGACGGAGGCGGAGCTGGCGCCGGGCATCGTGCGCCTGCTGGGCCTCGACTCCGCCGCGGCGCCGGCCGTCGCGGCCCGGGTCGCGGCCCTGGCCGGGGCGGGGGTGATCACGACCGCGGGTTGACGCCGTTCCCGCTGCCGCCCGACGCGCCCGGCCACGCAACCATCTCCGTCACCGCCGCGTTGTTCGCCCGTCGGATGATCCGGACCCCCTCCCCGCATCGCCGGGGCCGGCGCCGGAAGAACGAGGAGCGAAGCGATGTATGCAAAGATCATGAGTGCCGCGGCCCTGGGTCTGCTGGTCGCGGCCTGCGGGACGGATCCGCAGGAACGCGTGCAGGGCGGCGCCGCCGCCGGTGCCGCGACGGGTGCCGGCATCGGCGCGCTGGGCGGGCCGGTCGGCGCGCTGGCGGGTGCCGCGATCGGTGGCGGCGCGGGCGCCATCACCGGCGCGACGACCGAGCCGCGTGACGTGAACCTCGGCCGCCCCGTCTGGGAACGCCCGGAGACGCGCATCCCCGGCGTCACCAACAACGGCACGCGTGGCGCCAGCGGCAGCCATTCCTCGACGCGCCAGGCGCAGCAGGCGCTGGCGTCCCGTGGGTTCAACCCCGGCCCGGCCGATGGCGTCTGGGGTGAGCGTTCGCGCCAGGCGACGATGGACTTCCAGCGCGCCAACAACATCGCGCCGAGCGGTCGCCTCGACAGCCAGACCATGGCCGCGCTCAACGTCAGCGCCGCCACGACCGGCAGCACGCGCAGCAGCATGTCGGACCGCGACCGCGCCTATATGGGTGGTGGCCAGGTCAGCCAGAGCCAGGCGCCATCCTCGGGCATGAGCGACCAGCGCGGCATGGGCACGCCGAACGCCGCGCCGATGGGCACGATGAACAACCCGCCGATGACGGGTTCGGGCCCCTCCACGACCCCGGCCTCGCCGGGTGTCGCGACCAGCCCGTCCAACCCGCCGAACGTGGCGGCCGGGCAGCAGGTGCCGGGCGCGTCGCGCGGCTCGACGCCGGGTGACGTGAACACCGGCGGCGGCAGCGGCTCGGGCTCGGGTGGCTCGGGCGGTGGCGCCGGCCGCTGAGGCAGGGCGCTTCGACTGAAGGGCGCGGGCGGGGGAAACCCTGCCCGCGCCTTTTTTCGTTCAGCGCGCCAGCAGCCACTCCGGAAGGCCCGTGACCAGCGTCACGGGAAACAGCGTGATCAGCACCAGCGTGACCACCAGCATCAGGAAGAAGGGCAGCGAGGCCAGCGCGACCTCCCCCTGTTCCTTCCCCGTCATCGTCTGCATGACGAAGAGGTTGAAGCCGACCGGGGGCGTGATCTCCGCGATCTCCACCAGCAGCACGATGAAGATGCCGAACCACACCAGGTCGAAGCCCGCCTGCTGGATCATCGGCACGACGATCGACGTGGTGAGCACGATCATCGACACGCCATCCAGCGCGGTGCCGAGCACGATATAGACCACGACCAGCACGGCGATGATGCCGTAGGGGCCGAGGTTCAGCGCGGCGACACCTTCCGCCAGCGCGGCGGGAATGCCGGTCAGCGCCATCGCCTTGGTCAGGAAGGCGGCGCCGGCCAGGATGAACATGATCATGCAGGACAGCCGCGTGGCGCCCAGCAGGCTGTCGCGGAAGCTCTCCCAGCTCAGCGTGCGCGTGACCGCCGCCAGCACCAGGCTGCCCAGCACGCCGAAGGCCGCCGCTTCCGTCGCCGTCGCCCAGCCCACGAACATGCTGCCGATGACGACGACGATCAGGATGGCGCAGGGGATCAACTGGGCGGAGGCGCGCAGCTTCTCCCGCATCGACAGGCGCGGCTCCATCGCCGGCTGCTTGTCCGGATTCAGCATGGCCCAGACCACGATGTAGGCGCTGAACAGCAGCATCACGAGCAGCCCGGGCAGGCAGCCCGCGATGAAGACGCGGACGATCGAGACCTCCGCCGCCACCGCGTAGACCACCATGATGATGGAGGGCGGTATCATGATGCCGAGCGTGCCGGCCGTGGCCAGGCTGCCGATCGCGACCCGTTCGTCATAGCCGCGCCGCATCAATTCCGGCAGCGCGATCTTGGAGACGGTGGCGCAGGTGGCGGCGGAGGAGCCGGAGACGGAACCGAAGATGCCGCAGGCCAGGATGTTGACGTGCAGCAGACGGCCGGGGATGCGCCTCACCCAGGGGGCGAGGCCGTTGAACAGCTCCTCCGACAGCTTCGTGCGGAACAGGATCTCCCCCATCCAGACGAACATCGGCAGCGCGGCAAGCGTCCAGGATCCCGTCGATTCCCACATGGCACCGGCCAGGAACAGGCCCGGAGTCGGGGAGGCGGTGACCATCGCGAGGTAGCCGACGGCGGCCAGGCTCATCGAGATCCAGACGCCCGCGCCGAGCAGCATGCACAGCACGACGAGGAGCAGCAGCGACAGCGTGATCAGGTCCATGGCGCTACACCTCCGCCGAGAAGTCGCCGCGGGCGGCACGGTCTTCCGCAGCCACGACATAGGTCGGCTTGGCGCCGGACAACACGATGACGAGTTCGTCGATGATGGCCACCAGCAGCAACCCCGCGCCCAGCGGCATCGCCATCTTGGGGATCCAGATCAGGAAGGGCACGGTGCCCTGGGCGACCTCCTCGATCTCCCAGCTGAACAGCACGTCCTGCGCCGTCCACCAGGTGATGTAGGCGACGACGACGCCCGCGATCCCCAGCGCCAGGATCTCCGCCCCCCGCCGCGCGGTGGGCGACAGCTTCTCGATCCCCATGCCGACGCGGATCAGCTCGCCCCGCTTGAAGGTGGCGGCCAGCGCGAAGAAGGTGGTGGCGACGCAGAGATAGGCGCTGAGGTCGTCGGAGCCCGGCACCTGCATGCCCACCTCCCGCAGCCCCATCTGCGCGATCATCACGCCGAAGATGCCGAGCAGCGACAGCGCCGCGACATAGGCCGCCAGCGCGTAGATCGCGTCGAGCGTGCGACGCACGAGGCCCGGCGGGTTCATGCGGGGCAGCGCCGGCCAGCGGGCCGGGCCGCCACCACGTGGCGGTCGATGGTCATTGTCGTGAAGCCCCCGCGTTGCAACCTTGGGCCGGGATCATCGGAGCCCCCCGCGAGGGGCGCAAGACCCGCAGCCCCCCGCACCGGCATCCCGGATCACGCCCTGCACAGCGGGGCGGCGGCCATTGCCTCAGCGGGAGGCGCGATAGGCCTCCAGCATCCGCCGGCCGTCATCGCCGGCGCGGGTCGCCCATTCGTCGATCATCGTCGTGCCGGCCTGGCGGATCGCCGCCAGCAGCGCGGGCGATGCGTCCACCACCTGCACGCCACGGGCGACCATGCGTGCCTCGGCTTCCGCCTGCGCTTCCTCCGCCATGCGCCAGCCCCGTGCCTCCGCCTCTCGCGCCGCGGCCAGGACGGCGTTGCGCTGCGGCTCCGTCAGCGCCTCCAGCGCCCGGCGGCTGACGAAGACGGCGTTCTTGCTGGTGGCGATGGAGGCACGGATGAAGACGCGGGAATAGTCCCAGACCGCCGTATCCGCCGCGACCGGCGCGGTCGTCAGCTGCGCCTGGATGATGCCGCTGGCGAAGGCCTGGGGCACTTCCGGCGCCGTCACCAGCACGCCCTGCGCCCCCAGCAGCACCGCGAGGCGCGTCGAGATCGGGCTGTAGCTGCGCAGCCGCAGGCCGCGGAACTGCGCGGGGTCGGTGATCGGCTGGTTCGCCGTGATCGCCACCTGCGGCCAGGGCGCCATGTAGAGCAGCGCAAGCCCTTGCCGGGCCAGCCGCGCCTCGATGAAGGGGGCCTGCACCGCCGCCAGGCGGCGCGCATCGTCCAGGTTCTGCACCAGGCCCGGCACCGCATCGGCGTCGAAGAAGGGATCCTCGTTGCCATAGGCCGTCAGCAGGATTTCCCCGAGCTGGATCTGGCCGGACTGCACGCTTCGCTTGATCTGCGGCTGCGGGACCAGGCTGCCATTGCTGCGGAGCTGGATCTGCAGCGCCTCGCCACTGGCCTGCGCGACATCGGCGATGAAGGCGCGGAGGTTGCGCGTGTGGTAGTTGCCATCGGCGAAGCCCGTCGCGGCCTGCCAGCGACTGGCCTGGGCCTGCGCGCCGCGCGACAGCGCTGCGGCAGCGGCGGCACCCAGTGCCGCGCGGCGTCCGAACATCATGATTGTCGTTTCCCCCAAAGAAAGAACCCCGGCGCTGCCGGCGCCGGGGTCTCGGTCACGCCCTGCTCAGGCGCGGTAGGCGTCGATCAGCTTCTTGCCGTCCTCGCCAGCGCGGCCGACCCATTCCTCGGTCATGGTCGCGCTGACGCGGCGCAGCCCCGCCAGGAACTCCTCGGTCGGCGGCACGATCTGCATGCCGCGGGACCCGAGCGTCGATTCCGTGCTGCGCTGCGCCTCGCTGCTCAGCTCATAGCCGCGGCGCTCGGCGGCGGCGGCGGCGGCGCGCACCACCTGCTGGTCGGCGGGGGACAGCCCCTCCATCGCCCGGCGGGACACCATCACGGCATTCTTGGTCATGGAGAAGCCGAGCGGCGTGAAGACGCGCGCATAGTCCCAGGCGGAGGTATCGACGCCGGTCTGGGCGGAGGTGATCTGCGCCTGAACCACGCCGGTGGCGAAGGCCTGTGCCAGTTCCGCCGCCTGCACCAGCGTGGGCTGCGCGCCGACCAGGGCGGCGAAGCGGTTGGTGGCCGGGCTGAAGGTGCGGAAGCGCAGGCCGCGCAGCCCCTCGATCGTTGGGATCGGGGCCTGGGCATAGAGGCCCGCGGGCGGCCAGGGCACGGTGTAGAGCAGGCTCAGCCCCTGCCGCGCCAGGCGCGTCTCGATATAGGGCTTCTGCAGGTCGGCCAGCTTCTTCGCCTCGGCGAAGTTGGTGACTAGCTGCGGGATGGCGTCGGCGTCGAAGAAGACGTCCTCGTTCGAATAGGCGGTCAGCAGGATCTCGCCCATCTGCACCTGGCCCTGCTGCACGCCACGCTTGATCTGCGGCATGGGCAGGAGGCTGGCGTTGGAATGCAGCTGGACCTGCACGCGCCCGCCGGTGCCGGCCTGGATCTCCTCGATGAAGGTCCGGATGTTGCGGGTGTGGAAGTTCCCGTCGGGATAGGGCGTCGCCATCTGCCAGCGGGCCTGCGCGGCGGCGGGGCCGGTCAGGGCGGGCACGGCGAGCGCCGCGCCGGAGGCGGCGAGAAGGTGGCGGCGGCTGATCATCGTTGGGGTCTCCCGGGGGTTCGTCTCCGGGGCGGAAGCATCGCCCCCAACCCCTTGGCTAAGCAAGCCCCTGGGGCGAAGCAGGCCCCCCGGGAGGAGGAGGCCCTACAGCGGGTAGTCCCGGGTGGGGTCCACGCCCGCGGCCTCCAGGAACTTGCGCATGGCGCCGACCTCGTCCTTCGACAGGCTGTGCTGGCTGTCATGGAAGGCCTGGGCGTGGCCGTTCAGCGCGACCTTCACCTGCCCATGCCCGCCATGCGTCACCTCGGCGCCCAGCGCCTCGAACACAGAGGCGACGTGCTTCGGGTCGATGTTGCTGCTGACGGGATGCGCGAAGAGCGCGTGCAGCGTCTTGCGGTGGTGGTGGTTCATGGAATCCATCCTCTGCCGTGGTTGGATGCCATGATGGGATCCGGGGGTCGCGCGGTCCTTGATGCGGATCAAGGGCGCCTCACGGCGCGGGGCGCGTGCCCATCGCGACGGTCCGCTCATCCATCCGCGGCTGGTGCACCAGGCCGCGGCGCGTGGCCCAGGCATTGGTGATGTTGAACAGTGGCACCACCGCGACGTCGTCGCTGGCCAGGCGGATCGCCTGGCGCAGCACCGCGGCCCGTTCCTCCAGCGGCAGCAGCGTCGCCGCGCGGTCGGTCAGCGCATCAAGCTCGGGGTTCGAATAGCGTGCGGCGTTCGCGGCGCCGCGCTGCGCCGCGCGGTCGAAGGTGCCGATGACGGAGATCAGGAAGCTTCCCGCCTCCCCCGTGCTGCTGCCCCAGCCCGCGAGGCGCGCGGGGAATTCCTGCCGGGCGGAGCGGGCGGAATAGCTGGTCCAGGGCAGCGCCTCCACCTGCGTGCGCACGCCGATCCGCGTCCACATCTGCGCCACGGCCTGCGCGGTGCGGGCATCGTTGGGGTAGCGATCGTTCGGCGTGAACAGCGTCATCCGGAAGCCCTGCGGGTAGCCGGCTTCCGCCAGCAGGCGGCGCGCGCCGTCGGGATCGAAGGGCGGGACGGGCACATCGGGCGCATGGGTCGTCGTGCCGGGCGGCATCCACTGCCCCGCCGGCGCTGCGGCACCCTCCATCACCCGCTCCACCAGCGCATCGCGGTTGACCGCGATGTTCAGCGCCCGGCGGACGCGCACATCCATGAAGGGGTTCACCGCCAGCGGCCGGCCTTCATGGTCGCTGACCTGCGGCAGGCTGCCGCTGCGGGAATGGTCGAAGGCGATGAAGATCAGCCGCAGCCCCTGGATTTCCGCGACGCTCACCCGCGCATCCCGCTTCAGCCGAGCAAGGTCGGTGGAGGGCACCTGGTCGATCAGGTCGGCATCGCCGGACAGCAGCGCCGCCGTGCGCGCCGTGTCATTGGCGATGACGCGATAGGTCACCCGCGCCCAGGGCTCCCGCGTGCCGAACCAGCTGTCATTCCGCACCAGTTCGAACCGGTCGCCGGGAATGGAGGAAGCCAGGCGATACGGCCCCGTCCCCACCGCCGCCCGGCCGCTGTTGAAATCCTCCGTCGTCCGCCCTTCCGCCGCGTGCTTCGCGACCATGGCGATGGAGCCGAGTTCAACGGGCAGCAGCGGATGCGGAGCCGCGGTGTGGAAGCGGACCGTCAGCGCGTCGACAACTTCCGTCCGCTGGATCGCGCGCACGAAGGGGCTGAAGCTCGCGGGGGAATTCGGCACCAGGGGCGGGCGCGCGACGCTGAAGGCGACATCCTCGCTGGTGAAGGGGCGTCCGTCATGCCAGGTGACGCCGGGCCGCAGGCGGAATTCCCAGACCGTCGGCGCGATCGCCTCCCACGACGCGGCCAGCCCCGGATAGGCCCGCACCTCCGCATCCCGCTCCACCAGCCGGTCGAAGATGTGCATGGAGAGCGCGAAGTTCGGCGCCGCGTTGTAGAAATGCGGATCGACCGATGTCGGTGGCGCACCCGTCGCCACCGTCAGATTCTGCGCGCCCGCCGGTGTGGCGAGCAGCGCGAGGAGAAGGCCGCTAGCCCGCGCTTTCCACGTAGTGGCGCAGTTCCTCGGCCTCATGCACCGCCTCCTCGATCCGCGCCTTGACCAGGTCCCCGATGGAGACCAGCCCGGCGAGGCTGCCATCATCCTCCATCACGGGCAAATGCCGGCAGCGGCGATCCGTCATCAGGGCCAGCGCCTCCCCGATCCGTGTTCGCGGCGTCACCGTGTGCAGCGCGCGCGTCATCAGCTGGCCCGCCGACATGGCCACGGCCTCCGCCCCGTGGATGGCCATGGCGCGAACGATGTCGCGTTCGCTGACGATGCCGAGGACGTCGCC
Organism: Acetobacteraceae bacterium; assembly: GCA_027482245.1. Taxonomy (GTDB): domain Bacteria; phylum Pseudomonadota; class Alphaproteobacteria; order Acetobacterales; family Acetobacteraceae; genus Falsiroseomonas. Next base: position 55,183 of record JAIXWG010000022.1, read on the forward strand.
CGCGCCATCCCGCACAAGCGCGGCGCCGATGCGGTGCCGCGCGAGCGTCTTCGCGACCTCCGCGACGCTGTCATGCGCCTGGATGGACACGACGTCCTGGCCCTTGCGGTTCAGGATGATGCCGATCGTCATGGTTGCCCTTCCTCCCGTGGCGGGAGGGGTCGCGCGGCAGGGAAGCCGGCGCCGCCTCCACCATGGCAGGATGGTGGCACCTCCGGCCGGCGCGGTTCAAGGATTGCGTGCGCCAGGCCGATGATTGCGCGCCGTGGTTGAAGGCCGCTCAGGCCGGCGCGGGCTCCGCGGAGGTCAGCTGCGTCCGCACCAGGTCGGCGAAGCGGCCGCCCTGTGCGACCAGCGCGTCGAAGCTGCCGCGCTCCGCGACCTTCCCATGCTCGAAGACCAGGATCTCATCCGCGTCGCGCACGGTGGACAGGCGGTGCGCGATGACGAAGGTGGTGCGCCCCGCCATCAGCGCCTTCAGCGCCCGCTGCACGCGCGCTTCCGTCGCCGCGTCCAGCGCGCTCGTCGCCTCGTCCAGGATCAGCACGGGCGGGTCCTTCAGCAGCGCGCGGGCGATGGCGAGGCGCTGGCGCTGGCCGCCGGAAAGCGCCGCGCCACGCTCCCCCACCATCGTGTCGTAGCCCTGCGGCTTGGCGGCGATGAAGTCGTGCGCCTCCGCCATCCGGCAGGCGCGCTCCAGCTCCTCCTGCGTCGCGTCGGGGCGGCCGATCAGCAGGTTGTCGCGGATGGAGCGGTTGAAGAGCAGGCTTTCCTGGAAGACGACGCCGACGTTCCGCCGCAGGCTATCGAGCGTCAGGTCGCGCAGGTCGATGCCATCCAGCGTGACGCGCCCCTCCACCGGGTCCCACAGCCGCTGCAGCAGCGCCATGGCGGTGGACTTGCCCGCGCCGGTCTGGCCGACCAGCGCAATGGTGCGGCCGGGCGGCGCATCCATCGACACATCGGCCAGGATTCGCGGCCCGCCGGGATAGGCGAAGGCCACGTTCTCGAACCGCACGGCGCCATCGACGCGGGGCAGGTCCTTCGCATCCGGCTTCTCGACAACCGAGGACCGGGCATCGAGCACCGTGAAGAATTCCTCCAGCGACGGCATCTGGAAGACGAGGCGGGAGACGAAGCCCACCGCACTCTCCAGCCGCCCAATCAGCAGCGTGGCAAAGCCCATGAAGGACACGATCTCGCCGACCGTCGCCTGGCCGCGCACATGCAGCATGGTGCCGAGCACGAAGATGGCGATGACGGTGATGGTGGAGGCGCCACGCGTCAGCACCGCGACCACCGCCCACCAGTTCAGCACGGGGAACTGGTGGTCCAGCACCTGCCGGACGATGTCGCCGAACAGCCGCGCCTCACTCGCCAGGCGGGAGAAGGACTGCACGACGACGACGTTGGACAGCGCATCCTGCGCATTGCCCGCGAGGCGCGTGTGCAGTGTCTCCACCTTGCCCTGCGCGGCTTCCGTCTTCCGGATCACCCAGGCGGAGACGATGCAGAACAGGATGACGAGGACGATCAGCAGCAGGCCCATCCGCCAGTTCATCATCAGCGTCAGCGGCAGCAGCACCAGGCAGGCGATGAAGGTCGTCAGGTGTTCGCGGAAGAAGGAGAGCCAGAGGCCGAACAGATTGTCCGACCCCACCAGCATCACCTTCATCAGGCGGCCGGATTGCGTGTCCCCGTGGAAGGACAGCGGCAGGGACAGCACATGCTCGAAGTAGCGCGCCATGATGGTCAGGCGGTTGCGGTGCGCCATGCGGTCCGACAGCAGCGCCACGGCCACATTCGCGCCGATGGCCGAAAGCCCGACCGCGGCCCAGAGGCCCAGCAGCGCGAGCGCTTCCGTCCAGAGGGCGGCATCCGTCATCCGGTCCGACCGTGACAGAAGGTCGATCACCCGGCCGAACAGCACGGGCTCCAGGAACGACAATCCCGCCAGCGCCAGCGCCGCGAAGGTCAACCCATAGGCTACCCAGCGGTCCGGACCCAGCAGCCGGAGCACCCGCAGGTAGAGCCTCATGAAACGCATGAACCGCGCCCCTCCATCCCGCCCCGCGCGTATCCCGAGTCACGGCCGGGTGGCAAATCCCCTCTAGCACGCCGCCTGCCCGGCCGCTTGCATGCCATGGGCAAGTTGCGGCAGGAACGGCGTGGAAGCGGTGGAACGGGACGGAAGTTCCCGCGCCCGCTGCGCGCGGCACGGCGCCGCGCGTCATGGAGGAGGACATCGTCTTGCGCATCACCCGCCGCGCCACCCTGGCCAGTGCCCTGGCCCTGCCCCTCGCCGCGCCCGCCTTCGCCCAGGGCACCTCCTGGGCCGCCGGCCGGCCCATCCGCCTCGTCGTCGGCTTCACCCCGGCCGGCACCACGGACATCGCCGCCCGCCTGCTGGCGGAACCGCTGGGCCGGCGGCTCGGCACCCAGGTGGTGGTGGAGAACCGCCCCGGCGCCGGCGGCAACATCGGCAACCAGGTGGTCGCGCAGGCCGAACCCGATGGCCACACCCTGCTGATGCAGACCATCAGCGGCGGCGCCATCAACTACTCCCTCTACGGCGCCCGCATGCCGGTGAAGCCGGAGGAGCTGGCCGCGGTCGCCCTGATGCTGCGCGTGCCGAACGCCATCTTCGTGAATCCGCAGCTGCCCGCGCGGACGCTGCGGGAGCTGGTGGACCTCGCCAAGGCGCGCCCCGGGCGGCTCAACATCGGCTCCTCCGGCGCCGGTACCTCGCTGCACATGACGGGGGAGCTGCTGAAGCTCGAAGCCGGGATCGACATGGCCCATGTCCCCTTCCGCGGCGCCGGGCCGATGATCCAGGAGATCATCGCTGGCCGCGTGGAGGTGGGCGTGGACAACCTGCCCTCCGTCATCGGCCACCTCCGCGAAGGGCGGCTCCGCCCGCTGGCGGTGACGACGAAGGAACGCAGCCCCGCCATGCCGGAGGTCCCGACGACGGCCGAGGCCGGCCTGCCGGGCGTGGAGGCGACCGCCTGGTTCGGCCTGCAGGCCCCCGCCCGCACGCCCGCGCCGATCATCCAGTCCCTGTCGGACGCGATGAACGCCATCATCCGCGATCCCGACATGGCGCGCCGCCTGGCGGAGCTCGGCGGCATGGCCCCGGCGCTGACGCCCGATGGCGGCACCAGCCCGGAGACCTTCGACGCCTTCATCAAGTCGGAGATCACGAAGTGGGGCGAGGTCGTCCGCCGGTCCGGCGCTACGGCTGACCAGTAGGAGGGTCGCGAGCGTGACGCAGCACCTGGCCCCCATCGGCGGCCGCGCCGCCTGGACCGGCCGCACGATCGGAGACTGGTCGGTCACGCTCACCCCCGTGGAGATTGCGGAGATCGAGGCCGCGCTGGCCGGCCTCGGCGACCGCGACATCCCGCGCATCACCGCGGCGCATTTCCCCCTGCCCCACACCGCGCCAAGGCTGCGCGCGCTGGCGGAGGAGGTGGAAGGCGGCGCGGGCCTGGTGCGGCTGACGGGCCTCGATCCCCGCCGCTATGCCGCGCGCGACCTGAAGCGCCTGTTCTGGGGCCTGATGAGCCACATCGGCACGCCGCTCCCCCAGAACACGACCGGGGAAGTGCTGGGCGAGGTGAAGGACGAGACCGGCACGGGGGAGGCGCGGGCCGATGGCTCCGCCCGCAACCGCAGCCGCTCTACCGGGCCGCTCCGCTTCCACACGGACAAGTGCGACCTGCTGGCGCTGCTCTGCGCCAGCAACGGCATCGCGGGCGGCGTGTCGCGCATCGTCTCCACCATCGCGATCCATGATGCGATGGCGGCGCGGCGGCCGGACCTGCTGGCGGTGCTCTACCAGGATTTCTGGCGCGCCCGCCCGGCGGATGAGGAAGGCGAGGGCATGGCCGCCCGCCCCTTCCCCATGCCGGTCTTCGCCCGCGGGCCGGATGGCGCCTTCACCTGCCAGTACAGCCGCACCTATGTGGAGATGGCGCAGGGCCAGCCCGGCGTGCCGCCCGTGACCGCCGCCCAGGTGGAGGCGATGGACATGCTGGCCGCGCTGGCCGAGGAACTCTGCGTCGAGGCGCCCTTCGAGGCCGGGCAGATCCAGATCATGAACCAGCACGTCACGCTGCATGGCCGCACGGCCTATGCGGATGACGCGGCCGCCGGCGCGCGGCGCAACCTGCTGCGCCTCTGGCTCTCCAGCCCCCTCTCCCGCGCCCTGCCCGCGGGCCATGCGGGGCAATGGGGCAGCACGAAAGCCGGGGCGCTGCGGGGTGGCGCCATGCCGGGGCGGAGCGCCCTGGCGGCCTGAACGCCCCGGGCTGCCCTACCTTGCGCGGTCGGCCGGCCTGTCGTTAGTGGCGGGCAACCGACAGGGAGACGACCATGAAGACCCTCACCCGCCGCGCCACGCTCGCCGCCACCCTGGCGCTTCCCGCGGTCGCCGCCCGCGCGCAGGCCACCTGGGCGCCCTCCCGCCCCGTCCGCATCGTCGTGCCCTTCCAGGGCGGCGGCGCCACGGACCTGACCGCGCGGCTGCTGGCGGAGCGCCTCGGCCCTGTGCTCGGCCAGCCCGTGGTGGTGGACAATCGTCCGGGCGCCGGCGGCAACCTCGGCGCCGACATGGTCGCGAAGTCGGACCCCGATGGCCACACGATCCTGATGTGCACGATCGGCACGGCCAGCATCAACCAGTTCCTCTACAGCCGCATGCCCTACCGGCCGGAGGACCTCTCCGCCGTCGCGCTGGTGAACCTGGTGGCGAATGGCGTGGTGGTGAACCCGAACGTGCCGGCGCGGAACTTCGCGGAATTCCTGGCCTATGCGAAGGCCAACCCCGGCCGCCTGAACTACGGCACCCCCGGCAACGGCACCTCCGGCCATCTCTGCGGGGAATACCTCAAGTCCCGCGCGGGCATCGACATCACCCACGTCCCCTATCGCGGCACCGGCGGCGTGGTGCCGGACCTCATCGGCGGCAACATCCATGTCGCCATCGACAACATGCCGGCCTACCTGCCGCATGTCCGCGCCGGCACGCTGCGGCTGCTCGCCGTCACCACCAAGGACCGCTACTTCGCGGCGCCGGAAGTGCCGACCGTCGGCGAAAGCGGCGTCCCGGGGTTCGAGGCGGTGGCCTGGTTCGGCGTGCAGGCCCCGGCCCGCATGCCCGCGCCCATCCTGCAGCGCTACGCCTCCGCGATCGCCGACATCGCCCGCGACCCCGCCATCGCCGCCCGCCAGCGCGAATTCGGCGCCGAGCCCTACTACCTCGGCCCCGCGGAGTTCGAGGTCTTCATCCGCGCGGAGAACGAGAAGTGGCGCGAGGTGGTGCGCCAGTCCGGCGCCCGGCTGGACTGAACCCGCGCGATATCACAGCACCCAGTCATCATCGTTGATGCGCCCGATGCCGAGCGCATCGGCGATGGTGGCGCCCTGCGCGGCGAAGAGTTCCACGCGGAACTGCTCCGCCGCCTCCGCGACCTCATCGGCCCTGATCTCGACCTCGATCACCTGCCGCGTCTGGCCGGGCTGGAAAGTCAGCACGCCCGAGGCATGGACATAATCCGTCGCATCGGCCGTGCCGGGCGCGGTGCGCCAGCCCACCGTCACGGCGCTGCTGACGGGGTCGCTCAGCGTGACGGTGAAGCTCGCCTTGCGGATGGGCTCCGCGGCTTCGGGCAGGATCTCCCGGATCGCGGCGACCTTGTCCTGCAGCACGGTCTTCCAGTCATCGGCCAGGATGCCGCCTGTGTCGCCTGAATTGGGGTTCCAGGACCACCAGGCGTACGACACGCCCGGCCCCGCGATGTCCTTGTCCCCATCGGCATCCACGTCGCCCGACATGTAGTCCACGATCTTGTCGAGCCAGGCGCGATCCTTGGGGTCCGCCAGCCTGGTGCCGAACTCGCCGATGAAGACCGGCGCCGTCCCGCTCTCCCAGAGGTAGCCCCACATCTTCTCGAACAGGTCGGGCAGCCTGGCCGCGAAATCGGGGCCCTGGAAGAAGCTCTGCGGATAGATCGAGTTCGGATAGTCATGCGCGGAATAGACGAGCTTGTCGGTGACGTTCAGCGTCACCGGGCGCGCCGCGGCGCCCATCAGGTTGCCGCCCCACCAGTAGTAGTTGTTCTGGTGCTCGGCCACGCCTTCCACGAAGATCAGCCAGTCCGGGTTCTTCGCCAGCGCGGCATTGCCCGCCAGCTCCGCCGCGCTCGCCCAGGCATTCCAGCTGGCGCCATGCGGTTCGTTGCTGAGGTCCGCGCCGATCACGGTGGGATCGCCGGCGTAGCGCGTTGCCAGCTTCTCCCACATCCCCACCCAGTCGGCCTGGGAATAGCCGCCATCGAACCACAGCCCGTTGCCGTTCGGCCCCGCGCCGGCCGCGCTGCGGTGGTGGTCCAGGATGATGCGAAGGCCGATGTCGCCGGCATAATCCACGATCCGGTCCATGATCTGCAGCGGCGTCAGCCCGGCCAGGTCCGGGTTCAGGTTGACGTTGATGCCGTTCGGCGTGCCGCCCTTCAGCACGGCCTCCGCGCTGAAGGGCAGGCGGATGGCGTTGAAGCCGGTCTCCGCCATCTGGTCCATCATGTCGCGCCAGTTGCGGACATCGAGGCCATGCGGCGCGAAGGTCGTGCCCTCCAGCCCGAACCAGTTCACGGCCGCGATCTTCACCGCCTGGCCGGTGGCATCGACGATGTCGCGCCCCCTGGTGGACAGCACGCCGACCATGCCATGCGGGCCCGGATCGCCTTCCGTCACCGGCGCCGCATCCGCGATGACGATGCTCGGGCGGTCGTTGTTGATGATGGTGCCGATGCCCGTGCCATCCAGGATCGTGCCGCGCACCGGCGCGGACAGCGTCAGGCTCAGCGTCTCGTCCATCTCCACCAGGCGGTCGCCGATCACCGCGACGGTCACGACCTTCTCGGTCTGGCCTGGCGTGAAGGTCAGCGTGCCGCTGCGGGCGATGAAGTCCGCGCCACTCGTCGCCGTGCCGCCGGCGGTGGCGAAATTGACCGATACCGTCGTCGTCATCGCCGCGGCGAGCGACACCTTGAAGGACATCGCCGTGGTCCCGCTGTTGCCCTCGATGACGGAGGCGTCGGAGACGAAGAAGCGCGCGCCGTCGTCGTCGATGATGGTCGCGAAGCCCAGGTCATCGGTGATGGTCGCGCCCTTGGCGCCGGAGAGCTTGACGCTGAAGCTCTCCGTCGCCTCGAACACCCGGTCATCGACCAGCGCCACGCTGATGCGCTTCACCGTCTCCCCGGCCGCGAAGGTGATGCCGCCGCTGAGCGCCGTGAAGTCGAGCCCCGCCCGCGCCGTGCCGTTCTGCGTCGCGAACTTGACGGAGACCTCGCCGGTCGCGGCGGCGGAAAGCTTCACCTCGAAGGTCGCGAAGCGCGCGCCTTCCAGCACCTCTACGTCGCCGATGGTGATGCGCGGCGGCGCGGGCGGCGGCAGGACCGTGGGGCCGGCCAAGGCGAAGCCCGTGGGGTCGGCGATGGCGGCGGGGCCGGAGGCCGAGAAGCCGAAGCCGATGCTGCCGCCCGCCGGCGCCGTGCTGTTCCAGGACTGTCCGCGCACCACGTAGCGGCCGGCGGAGGCGCTGACGATCTCCGCACCCCAGATGCTGTCGATGGTGAAGCCGCCATCGAAGGACATCGTCCAGCCATTCAGCGCGACATCGGGCAGAAGCGTCACCTGGCCGACGAAGCCGGTGGTCCAGGAAGCGGTGCGCTGGAACAGAATCTGGGCAGGCATGGGCAAGGCATCCAGGGGTGCAACCTGAAGCTTTGATCCCACGCGAGGTGGTCATCGTAAAGTTCCAATTTACGCAAATTGTCTCATTAATTAATAATTCCGATATGTCTCGATTTTTGATGCACTACAAAACCCGGTCCGACGGCGCCAGGATCCGCCCCGCCGCCACGCCATCATCGTCCAGGATCGTCGCCACGCCGATCCCGTCCGCGATCACCGCGCCGCGGGGCTGGGTCAGTTCCAGGCGGAAGGTCTCCGTGCCCTCGGCCAATTCGTCGGGCCGCAGCGCAACCGAGATCCGCTTCACCGTCTCCCGGGCGCGAAGGTCAGCACCCCGTTTGCCGCGACGAAATCCGCCTCGGACGCCGTCTGCGCCCGCGTGCGCCAGTTGACGGAAACGGGCGCCACCGCGGCCTGGGTGAGGCTGACGACGAAGACCGCCTCCGCGGGCGGCGCCGCGGTGCCGGGCATGATCGGCGCCAGGCGGTCCGTCTTGGCCGTCAGCACCGTCTGCCAGTCATCCGCCAGGATGCCGCCGGTATCGCCGGAATTGGGGTTCCAGGACCACCAGGCGAAGGAAGCCGCCGGCCCGGCGATGTCCTTGTCGCCATCCGCGTCGATGTCGCCGGAGAGGTAGGCGACCAGCTTGTCCGCCCAGGCCTGGTCCTTGGGGTCCTGCAGGCGGGACCCGAATTCGCCGACCAGCACCGGCGCCGTGCCTTCCCGCCACAGATAGCCCCACATCTTGTCGAACAGGCCCGGCAGGTTCCCCGGGAAGTCCGGCCCCTGGAAGAAGGGCTGCGCATAGACGGAATTCGGGTAGTCGTGCGGCGAATAGACCAGCTTGTTCGCGACGTTCAGCACCACCGGCCGGTCCGCCGCGCCCATCAGGTTGCCGCCCCACCAGTAGTAGCTGCCATTGTGGTCGCCGACCCCTTCCACCAGCACCAGCCAGTCCGGATTGGCCGCCAGCACCGCGTTCCCCGCCCGCTCCGCCGCGCCGGCCCAGGCATTCCAGGCGACGTTGTGCGGTTCGTTGTGCAGGTCGGCGCCGACCACGGCGGTGCCGCGGTAGCGCACCGCCAGGTCCTCCCACATGTCGATCCAGCGCGCCTCGGTGAAGCGGCCCTCGTACCAGAGGCCGCTGCCATTCGCGCCCCCGCCGGCGGCGCTGCGGTGGTGGTCCAGGATGACGCGCAGGCCGATATCGCCGGCGTAGTCGATGATCCGGTCCATGATCTGCAACGGCGTCAGGCCGACGAGGTCCGGGTTCAGGCTCCAGTTGATCCCGCTCGGCGTGCCGCCTTCCTGCACCGCCTGGGCGGAGAAGGGCAGCCGGATCGCGTTGAAGCCCGTCTCCCGGATCTGGTCCATCATGTCGCGCCAGTTGCGCGTGCCGAGGCCATGGGGCGAGAAGGTCTCCGTCTCCAGCCCGAACCAGTTCACCGCCGCCAGCTGCACCGCGCGTCCCTGCGCATCGACGATGCTGCCCCCGCGGGTGGAGAGCACGCCGGCCGGCGGCGCCAGGCCCGCGAAGGGATCGCCTTCCACCACCGGCGCCGCATCGGCCACCGTGATGCGCGGCAGGTCGTTGTTGATGATGGTGCCGGTGGCCTCGGCATCCGCATAGGCGGCCCGCACAGGGTTCGTAAGGCGCAGCAGGAAACTCTCATCCGCCTCCACCCGCGTGTCGCCGATGATGGTGATGCCGATGGTCTTGGTGACCTCCCCGGGCAGGAAGGTCAGCGTGCCGCTGCGGGCTATGTAGTCGCTGCCCGCCACCGCAGTGCCGTCCACCGTCGCGAAGCGGGTGGAGACGCTGTCGGCCTGCGGCTTCGACAGCGTCACGGTGAAGGTCATCACCTTTGTCCCGCTGTTGCCTTCCGTGATGCTGGCATCGGCGATGCTGAAGCGCCCGATGTCGTCATCCTCGATCGTCGCGATGCCCTGGCCATCGGCGATGGTGGCGCCGGTCGCGCCCGTCAAGTTGAGGAAGAAGCGCTCCGTCTGCTCCCGCGTCGCATTGTCCACCTGCGCGACCGCAACCTCCTTCCGCGTCTCGCCGGGTATGAAGGTGATGCTGCCCGTCAGGGCGCGGTAGTCGCTGCGGGCCAGCGCCGTGTCGTTCGCCGTCGCGAAGGTGATGGTGACGGGGGTGGCGGAGGCCTTGGACAGCGTCAGCACGAAGCGCGCCGCGCCCTCATTCTCCCAGGCCAGAACGTCGCCGACCGAGACGGTCGGCAGCACCACGGGCGGCGGCAGCACGGGCGGCGGCGCCACGACGCCCGGCGCGGTCAGCGTGAAGCCGGCCGGGTCCGCCACGGGGCCCGTCGTCGCGGCCTGGAAGCCGAAGCCGATCTCCCCGTTCCAGCCCGTCGCGTTCCAGCTCGCGTTGCGAAGGGTGTAGACGGCGTCGAGGAAGGAGACGACCTCCGCCCCCCAGATGTTGACGATGCTGAAGCCCGCGTTGAAGCGCAGCGTCCAGCCATTGAGCGCCACATCGGGCCGCATCGTGACCTGCGCGACGAAGCCCGTCCCCCACTCGCTCGATCGCGTGACGCTGAACTGCGTGGACATGGCGGCGCGGCTCCCCCTGGCATGGCGCCGGCCCTCCCCCCCGGGCAGCCGGCGTCCATCTTCCTAGCGGGGCGCGTCGTCAGGCAGGGTGGCGTTGTGTCGTCTTGTGTCGCCGTGGCGGCGACAAACCGGGGCGGCCGCTCAACGCCAGGATGCGGGGACGTGGCGGAAGGGCAGCGCCGCCAGGTCGAGCGCGGCCGGCCCCGGGCAGTCGCATTCGACGATGGCGCTGCACCGGCCGGCGAAGGCCGCGCGGAAGTGGTTCTTCGCCTTGTTGGCCAGCAGCCGCGTCGCGGCCAGGTCGATGCCGTGCAGCGCGAAGAAGGCCGGGTCCACTGCCGCCTCCTTCAGGCTGGTCACGATCACCCGCAGCTTCCCCGCCCGCAGCACCGCGGTCGGGCCGAGATCGACGGGCGCGCCGCGCTCCATCGGTCCCTCATTCACGAAGCGCCCCGCCGTCAGCCGCTCCACCACCGCGTCAAGCGCCACGGGCGGCCCGAAGGCATCGGTGGTGCGGCCGCCGAGCCGGAAGCGCCCCGCGCCCCCCTCCCCCGCCGCCACGGCCTGCGCCACCACCGCCGGGTCGTGCAGGAAGGCGAAGACGGTCGCCACCGGCACGCCTTCCTCCACCAGCACGCGCAGCAACTCTGGCGTATCCGCGACACCGCCCGACAGCGGATTGTCCGCGGGATCCAGCAGCGCCACCAGCCCCGCCGGCGCGGCCAGCGCGGTGGCCAGCGCCTCCCTCGGCGCGGGCAGGCTCACCGCGAAACGCGGCAGCCGCGCGACGATGGCATCGCGCACGGCCTCGGCCGCCCGCATCGCAGCCTCCGGCGTCGTCGCCCAGGCCATGCCGCTCGGCCCCGCATGGGGCGTGTCGCCCCAGGAGAAGCCGCCGAAGGGTGCGGCCTCCACCACCTCCCCCGTCTCCAGCGCCGCAGCCTCCGTCCAGACCTCCGCCATCGGCCCGGCCTCGCTCCGCATGTGGAAGCTGTGCAGCACGCGGGGGTGCTTCGCGATGGCGCCGAACAGGCGCTGCCCCGCCAGGCGCCGTTCCAGCATCGCCAGCGCGCGCAGCGCCACCGCATCCATGTCGAGATGGGGGTAGGTCCGATAGACGCTCGCCCCATCCAGCAGCGTCGCCAGTTCCGGCGCCATGTTGCCGTGGAAGTCGAAGCTCGCGACCACCGGCGTCGCGCCCACCGCCGCGCGCACGCGCCGCACCGTGGCCAGGTCGGCGGAGGGCTCGTGCTCCGCGACGCAGGCGCCGTGCAGCGAGAGGTAGATGCCGTCCCAGGGCGCACCCGCCGCGATGCCCTCCAGCACCTCCGCCAGCCAACCCTCATGGGCGTCCCGCGTCAGAGGCCCACCGGGCTGGGCGGAGGTGCAGCGCAGCACCGTCGCCTGCCAGTCCGGCCGTGCGGCGAGGAAGGCGGCCAGGCCGCCGAGTTCCGTCGCCGTGCCCGCGTAGCGCGCCAGCGCTTCCGCCCCCGCCACCCATTCGCGGGACATGAGTTCGGGCAGCCCGGTCGGGACCGGGGTGAATGAATTGCCTTCGAACCAGAGGCGGGCGACAGCGATGCGTGGCATGCTGCGATCCTAGCGGCGGGCGGTCGGCCCTGCCCACCCATACGGAGGCACTTCCATGCACCGCCGCAGCCTGCTCGCCACCCCCGTCCTGCTGACCGGCGCCGCCGCCCTGGCACAGGGGTCGGCACCGCTCCGCCTCTACACCGCCGGTGCCGGCAGCGCCTTCCTGCCTTACGGGGAAGGCCTGGCCGCCTCCCTGGCGAAGCAGGGCATGCCCGTGGCCGTGGAACGCAGCGCCGGGTCGCTGGAGAACCTGGCCAAGGCGCAGGATGATGCGGGCGCGATCGGCACCGCCTTCCTGGGCTCCGCCGCCGATGCCCTGGCCGGCACCCCCGCCGCCGCCGGCCGCGTGCACGACAAGGTCCGCGCCCTGACGCCGATGTATGAGACGAGCTTCCAGGTCGCCGCGCTGCGCGCCTCCGGCATCACGAAGCTCGCGGATCTCGCGGGCCGGCGCGTCGGCGCGGGTCCCGCGCGCGGCCCGGCGGAGGTGTTCTTCCAGGCCGCGATGGCGGCGGCGGGGCTGACGGCGGAGATCGTGCCGGGCGACCCGGCCGTGCTGGCGCCGGCGCTGGCGCACGGACGGATCGACGCGCTGTGGCAGGGCGCGATCGTGCCCATCCCGTCGCTGCTGGCCGCGCAGGCACAGGCCGATGCCATCGTCTTCGGGCTGGATGCGGCGCTTGTCGCGGCGGTGGTGGCGCGCCTGCCCTATCTGGCGCCGACCACCATCGCGCCCGGCACCTATCGCGGGCAGGACGCCCCGATCCTGTCCTTCGCCGCCTGGAACTTCATCGTCGGCAATGCCGCGCTGCCTGACGCGGTCGCCTATGCCTTCACCCGTGCCACGCTTTCCGCCGCCGATCCGGTGGCGGAGATCCATGCGAGTGCTGCGGGCACGCGGGCCGCGAATGCCCCCGCCAACAGCGTCGTCCCCTTCCACCCCGGCGCGGCGCGCTTCTATGCGGAGCGCGGCATCACCGTGCGGGCAGGCTAGGGCCGCGCGGGCCGGAAGGTATCGCAGGCCTCCAACTGGCCGGATTGCAGGCCGGTGCGGAACCAGCGCACCCGCTGTTCGGAACTGCCATGGGTGAAGCTGTCCGGCTGCACCGTGCCACGGGCGCGCCGCTGCAGCCGGTCATCGCCCACAGCCGCCGCGGCGTTCAGCCCTTCCTCGAGGTCGCCATCCTCCAGGATCTGCCGCGCATCCTGCGCACGCCGCGCCCACATCCCGGCCAGGCAATCCGCCTGCAGCTCCACCCGCACCTGCAGCGCATTCGCCTCCCGCTCATCCGCCCGGCCGCGCAGTTCCTGCACGCGCCCCAGCACGCCGAGCTGGTTCTGCACGTGGTGCCCGACCTCATGCGCGATGACATAGGCGGCGGCGAAATCGCCGGGCGCGCCGAGCTGCCGCTGCATCTGCGCCAGGAATTCCAGGTCGATGTACACGCGCTGGTCGCCCGGGCAGTAGAAGGGCCCGACCGCCGACTGTGCCGTGCCGCAGGCACTCTGCGACGCGCCGGAGAAGAGCACGAGGCGCGGTTCCTGGTAGCGCCGGCCCATCTGCTGGAAGACCGGGTTCCAGACATCCTCCGTTTCCGCCAGCACGCGGCGCACGAAGCGGCTGCCCTCGTCATTGGCAGCCGGGGCCGCGGCGCCGCCGCCGCCCTGGGTCTCGGTGCGTGCCGGCCCTGGATCGCCGCCGGAGAGGATGACGCCGGGATCGACGCCCAGCAGCAGCGCGATCACCACCAGCACGACGCTGCCGAGGCCACCGCCCACGGCCAGGCCCCGCCCGCCCCCGAAGCCGCCGCCGCCGCCGCGACGGTCCTCGACATTGTTGCTTTCGCGTCCATCGCCGAGTTGCATGGCGTCCCGTCCTCCGTGGCGGGGCTGCAACGTCCGGACGGCAGGGCGGTTGCGACGCCGCCGCTCAGCCGCCGGCCTGGTCGAGCAGCCAGGCGCGGAAGGCCTGGAAGCCCGGCTCCTCCGCCCGCGCGGCGCGGTGCACCAGCCACCAGCGCCCGCGCTTCGGCACCTTGACCGAAAAGGGCGCCACCAGCCGCCCCGCCGCCAGGTCGTCATCGACATAGGGCCGGATGCCCATGGCGATGCCGAGGCCGTCCGCCGCCGCCTGCTGCGCCTGGCCGTAGAAATCGAAGACCGGCCCACGGGCCGCGACACCTTCCGCCCCCGCGGCCGCCAGCCAGCGCGGCCAATCCTCCGGCGCATGGGATACGCGCAGCAGGCAGCGATCGACGAGCCCCGCCGGCGCCGCCAGCCCCGCGGCGATGTCCGGCCGGCAGACCGGCATCAGCTCCGCGGCGAAGAGCGGCGTCGCCACCAGCCCCGGCCAGGCGCCATCGCCCAGCCGGATGCCGCAGGTCCAGCCCTCCGCGAAGGGGGCCGCGGCGCCGCCGGTGGTGATCCGCACCTCGATCCCGGGATGGCGTCGCTGCCAGTCGGGCAGGCGCGGGATCAGCCAGCGGATGGCGAAGGTGGGGCCGACGCCGACCGTCAGCACGCGCCCACCGCCGCGTTCCGCCGCCTCCGCCGTCAACCGCGCGATGCCATCCAGCAGCGGCACCAGGCCGTTGCGGTAGTGGCGCCCGGCCTCCGTCAGCGCCAGGCGGTTGGCGTGGCGGGTGAAGAGCGCGACACCCATCCGCTCCTCCAGCAGCTTCACCAGGCGGCTGATGGCGGCCGGGGAGACGTGCAGCTCCTCCGCCGCGCCCGCGAAGCTGCCGGCGCGGGCGGCGGCCTCGAAGGCGCGGATGCCGTTCAGGAAGGGGGCGTGCACCATCAGGAAAACTGCGGCTCAGGATCAGGAAATCCAGTTTGTGTCGCGCCCGCGCCGCGCGCAATGAAGGGGTGGCGGAGGATGATGCATGGGCGCGGGCATGACGCTGCTGCTGCTGGCGGTGATGGTGGGCACCTCCCTGCTCTCCGGCATCTTCGGCATGGCGGGCGGGCTGGTGCTGGTCGGCGTGCTGCTGGTGCTGATGCCGGTGCCCGATGCCATGGCGCTGCATGCCGTGACGCAGGTCGCCTCCAACGCCTGGCGCGGGGCATTCCTGCTGCGGCATGTGCGGTGGCGGATCGTGGCGGGCTTCTCCATCGGCTGCGTCGTGGCGATGGCGGTGTGGTCGGTGTTCCGCTGGGTGCCGGAGAAGCCCGTGGCGCTCATCGCGCTCGGCCTCAGCCCCTTCCTGCTGAAGCTGCTGCCCGCCGCGCTCCGCCCCGATTCCGAAAGGCCCAGCCACGCCGCGCTCTGCGCCATGGGCAGCATGTCGCTGATGCTGCTGACCGGCGTCTCCGGCCCGCTGATCGACGCCTTCTTCCTCGGCGGCACCATGAACCGCCATGCCATCATCGGCACCAAGGCGGTGTGCCAGGTGCTCGGCCATGCGCTGAAGCTGCTCTATTTCGGCGCCGTCGTCGCGGATCCGGGCTCCGTGCCCCTGCCGCTCGCGGCCGGCGCCGTCCTCGCCTCCATGGCCGGCACGGTGCTGGCGCGCCGGCTGCTGGAGGCGATGACGGAGGCGCAGTTCCGCCGCTGGGCCGGGCGCATCGTGACCACCATCGCGGCCTTCTACATCGCGCAGGGCGCCTGGCTGCTGCTGTTCCCGTGACCGGAGGAAACCGCCATGTCCACCGAACCGCTGATCCTCGACCTGGTCGACTGGGTCGCCCACCGTCCGCGCCCCTATGCGGAAGTGATCGACGCCTGGCGCACCTCCTGCCCCCGGCTCACAGTCTGGGAGGAAGCCTCCGACCGCGCGCTGATCGCCTGCGCGCCGGGCGCGGATGGCACGCTGATGGTCTCGGCGACGGAGGCCGGGCGCCAGGCGCTGGCCGCGCGCCTCAACCCAGCAGCGCCACCATGATCCAGCCGATGACGACGACGCCGACCATGGAGGGCAGCAGCAGCCGCCACACCTGGCCCGGCCGCGCGCCATCCGCCAGCAGGCCGCAGACCATGGCGGTGACGGCAAAGGACATGCCCGCGCCGGCGGAGCCCGCGAAATTATGCAGCGCCGGCGCCAGCCCCTCCGGCATCCCCGCCGCGCGGCCGAGCGCGAACTGCACCGGCATCAGCGCCGCGTTGGACCCCACATTGCTGCCCGTCACCATCCCCGCTACCAGGCCCATCGCCGGCACCGCATAGGGGGCGAGCGGGCCGAGCGCCTCCGCCGTCGCGGTCGCGAGGCTCGCGGCGATGCCCGACCCCGCCATCCAGCGCGCCAGCACGACATAGAGAAGCATGGCCGTCGCGGGCTTCAGCGCGCGGCGGAAGGCGCCGGCGGCGATGGCGGGCGCATCCGCGCGCATCGCCAGCAGCACCGCCGCGGCCAGCCACAGCACCACGGCCACATGCGTCAGCGGGAAGCCCGGCAGCTCCGGGAAGGGCGTCCAGGAGGGCGCGCCCGCCCAGCTCCGCGCCAGCAACAGCGCCGCCGTCAGGCCGAGATAGGGTGCCATGGCCCGTCCCGCGCGCCGCCAGCCCTCCGCGCCCGAGGGCGGGTCGAGCCGCCACAGCGCGAACAGCAGGGGCAGGCCGGAGGCCAGGACGCCGATCACCTCGAACGGCAGGACCCGGTGCAGCAGCACCAGCATCGCCGCCATGGCACCGAGGTAGCCCATCTGCGCCAGCTTCTCCGCCGGCGGCACGGCGATGCCGGCGGCGGCGCAGAGCCGCCACAGCACCGGCCCCATCAGCAGCAGCCAGGCGGCGTTGGGCCAGGAGGCCATGGTGGCGATGGTCTGCGCCGGAATGCCGACCAGCGCCGCGCCTAGCGCCGTGCCCGGGCCGAGCCCGCCCCAGGGCACCAGGGTCAGCGACAGCAGCGCCATCGCCGCCGCCGGCGCGCCGCCCACCCCCATCGCCCGCAGCGCGGAGAGGGCGAAGACGGCGCCAACGGCGAAGCCCGTGACGCTTTCCATGAAGACGCCCATCAGCAGGGTCGCCACGAAGATGCGCCGCGGATCGGGCGCCCCTTCCCGCGCCATGGGCCTGGCCAGCGCGGCATGAAACAGCAGCCCGCCGACCACGACGGCGATGGGCTTGGACGCCAGGAAGGCGCCGCGCAGCGTCTCCGCCCCCAGGAAGGGCAGTGCCGCGATTCCGTCGGGCAGGGAGAGCAGCACGGCGGGCAGCGCCACCACCAGCGCGGCCAGCACGGCGGGCACCGGGCCCGCGCGGCCGGAGACGAGCAGCGCCAGGAGCAGCAGCAGGGGCGCGGCCTGCAGGAACAGCATCATGCGCGCATCCTTGCGCGGCCGCAGCGCCAGCGCCACCCTGGGCGGCGATGCTCTACGCGGCCTATGGCAGCAACCTCGACCACGCAAGGATGCTCGGCCGCTGCCCCGGCGCGGCGCCGGCCGGCAGCGCATGGCTGCCGGGCTGGCGGCTTGCCGTGAACCGCTTCGCGACCATCGGGCGGGACGATGCGGCCTCCGTGCCGATCGGGCTCTGGCGCATCACCGCCGCGCATCGCCGCGCGCTGGACATCGCGGAGGGCGTGGCGCTCGGCATCTATCGTCCCGTGATGCTCGACCTCGAGGGCCACGGCGCGGCGCTGACCTATGTCGAGCAACGCTTCCGCGCGGGGCCGCCCTCGGTGGAGTACGTCGCGCATCTGCGCCAGGGCTACGCCGATTTCGCGCTGGACCCAGCGGCGCTGGAGGCTGCCCTGGCGCGCTGGAGCATCGCCTCCCGCCGCGTGATGTAGAGCGTCGATCCGATGATGAGCGCGCCACCCGGCAGCAGCCACCATTCCGGCACCTCCCCGAACAGCGCCACGCCGAAGCCCACGGCGAAGAGCAGCCGCACATAGGAGAGCGGCGCGATGAAGCTGGCATCGGCCATGCGCAGCGCCGAGATCCAGACCCACATGGCCGAAGGCCCGAGGAACCCCGCCGCCACCAGCAGCGCCATGTTCCACCAGCCCGGCCAGGCCAGGCCTGGCAGCGCCACGGGCAGGCTGACGGCCAGCGCGACGACGCCGACATAGAACATGATCGTGACGGTGCGTTCGGTGCGCGCCAGCCGCTTGGTCGTGATCAGGATGCCCGCGCCGAACACCGAAGCCGCGATCGCCGCCAGCACGGAAATGCCAACCGGCACCATCCCCGGCCGCATGATGATGAGCACCCCCGCAAAACCCGCCAGCGTCGCCGTCCAGCGCCGCCAGCCGACCTTCTCCCCCAGCAGCGGCGCCGCCATGGCCGTCACGAACAGCACGGTGGTGAAGGACAGCACCGTCGCGGTCGCGAGCGGCATGCCGGAGAAGGAGACGTAGTAGAGGTACCAGGCGATGGCGGAGAGCAGGCCGCGGAAGATCTGCATCGGCAACTCGCCGGTCCGCACCAGCGCCGCCGGGCTGCGGATCAGGTCCGGCACGGTCCAGGCCAGCTGCCCGATGGCCCGCGCCAGCACCAGCGTCGCGATGGGCACGCCGACCAGCGCCTTCACCGCCAGCGTCTCCAGCGTGAAGAGCAGCGACGCGGCCAGCGCCAGCAGCGCGGCGCGCGTCGTCGCCGTCATCGCCTGCGCGCTTCCGCGATCGTCACCACCATCGCGCCGCCCAGGATGATCGCCGCGCCGATCCAGCCGAAGAGGTCCGGGACCTCCCCGTACAACGCCCACCCCGCCACTGCGACGACGACGATGCGGAGGTACTGGAAGGGCGCGATGGCGGAGGCCTCGCCCGCGCGCAGCGCCTCCGTCACCAGGAAGATGATGCCGGGGCAGACGGTCGCGACCAGCAGCATCAGCGCCATGTCGCCCCAGTTGAGCGGCACCCAGGCGTGGATCGCGAAGGGCAGCACGCCGGAGAAGGTGACGAGCCCCACCCAGGCCAGCACGGTCTTCGTCGTCTCCGTGGTGGTGAGCATCCGGCTGGTGACGGTGATGCCGCACCAGGCAATGGCCGCGCCAATCGCGGCCGCGGCGCCGATCCAGTCGATCTGCGCGCCGGGCCGCAGCATGACCGCGACGCCGATGAGCCCCACGATCGTGCCCGTCCAGCGCCAGCGATCGACCCGTTCCCCCAGCAGCACGCCGGCCAGCATGGTCGTGAACATGACGTTGGTGAAGGACAGCACCGTGCCCGTCGCCATGTCGAGCCTGGTGAAGGAGTAGTAGTAGAGCCCCCAGCAGATCAACGACGACATGCCGCGGAAGACATGCATCGGCGCCCGCTTCGTGCGGAACACGCCGATGCCGCTGGCCAGCATGGTCGGCATCACCCAGAGCAGCTGCCCGAAGGCGCGCGAGGCCAGCTGCACCTCCGTCGGGATTCCGCGCAGCGTCATCCAGCGGATGAACAGCACTTCGGTCGCGAAGAAGACCGCGGCGGCCGCCATCAGCGCGGCGCCCTTGAGGTTATTCG
Organism: Acetobacteraceae bacterium; assembly: GCA_027482245.1. Taxonomy (GTDB): domain Bacteria; phylum Pseudomonadota; class Alphaproteobacteria; order Acetobacterales; family Acetobacteraceae; genus Falsiroseomonas. The sequence goes on from JAIXWG010000022.1 coordinate 74,505, forward strand.
TGGGCGGGTTCACAGCGCGCGCGACCGGTGCATTGACCTGTGTTGTATCCCAGCTAGCGTTGCCACCCAGGGTGGGCCGCCCCGCCCGCGTCGCGCAAGCGCGGCGCGCGCATGGCGGCCTCCCGCTTCATGGAAGGGAATGGCGCGTGGCAAAGGAAGCCGAACAGGCTCAAGCGAGGGAGGCCGTGGATCATGGCCCGATCCTGGTCTGGGGCGCGGGCGCCATCGGCGGCACGATCGGCGCGCACCTCGTCAAGGCGCGCCACGCCGTCGTCTTCTGCGACGTCGTCGCCGATCACGTCGCCGCCATCGCCGACCCGGCACGCGGCCTGGTGATCGAGGGCCCGGTCACGCAGTTCAAGGTCGTCGCCCCCGCCGCCACGCCGGGACAGGTGAAGGGCGTCTTCCGCCGCATCATCCTGGCGGTGAAGACGCATGACACCGAAGCCGCCTGCCGCGCGCTGCTGCCGCACCTGGCCCCCGATGGCTACGTGCTCTCCGCGCAGAACGGGTTGTGCGAGCGCGTGATCGCCGAGGTCTGCGGCGCGCATCGCACCATGGGCGCCTTCGTCAATTTCGGCGCGGATTGGCTGGAGCCCGGCCGCATCACCTATGGCAACCGCGGCGCCGTCGTGGTCGGCGAACTCGACGGCGCGAAGACACCCCGCGCCGTGGCGCTGCACGCGTTGCTGCGGGAGGTTTTCGAACCCGATGCTGTGCTGACCGACAACATCTGGGGCTATCTCTGGGGCAAGCTGGCCTATTCGTCCCTGCTCTACGCGCAGGGCCTGGCCGCGCATGGCATCGCGGACATGATGGCGCGGCCCGAATTGCTGCCGATGATCCGCGCGCTCTGCGGAGAGGTCATCACGGTCGCGCGGGCGGAGGGCGTGCAGCCCCTCTCCTTCAACGGCTTCGACGCCACCGCCTTCGGCCCCGGCGGCACGGAGGAGAAGGCCCGCGCCTCCATGATCGCGATGGAGGCCTTCAACCGCCCGAACGGCAAGACTCATTCCGGCATCTGGCGCGACCTCTGGGTCCGCCACCGCGCGACGCCCGCGGATGCTCAGATCGGCGCCGTGCCGCCGATCGGCCGGAACCACGGAATGCCGTGCCCCACACTCGAGAAACTGATCGCCATGATCCATGAATGCGAGCGTGGCGAACGCCCCATGTCCGACGACAACCTGCTGGAGCTGCTGCCATGAACATCCGATTCGACGGCCTGACCATCGCCGTCACCGGCGCCGGCCACGGGTATGGCCGCGCCATCGCCCGCAGCTTCGCGGCCCTCGGCGGCCGCGTCCTCGCCTGCGACCTCTCGGCGGAGGAACTGGCGGAGACGGCGCGCTGCGAGGGCAGCATCACCACCGCCGCCTTCGACCTGACGGCCAAGGGCGCCGCCTTCGACTGGATCAAGTCGGTGGAGGCAGCCTCCGGCGGCCCGATCAACACGCTCGTCTGCAATGCCGGCGGCGTGCGCGGCCAGGTAAACCGCCCGGTGGAGGATGTGCCGGAGGAGGACTGGCACGCGATCTTCGACATCAACACCCATGCCGCCTTCAACATGGCCCGCGCCGTGACGCCCGGCATGAAGAAGGCCGGCACCGGCCGCATCGTCACGATCAGCAGCGGCGCGGGCCTCAAGCCCAGCAAGACCGGCATCCAGGCCTATTGCTCCGCCAAGCACGCGCTGGTCGGGCTGACGAAGCAGCTGGCCCGCGAACTCGGCCCCTTCGGCATCACGGTGAATTCCGTGGCGCCGGGCTTCGCCCTCTCCAACCCCGCCACCATCAAGCAGTTCGAGAGCTACGGGCCGGAAGGCCAGAAGGCGCTGGTGGAGAGCATCTCCATGCGCCGCCTGGGCGATCCGCAGGACATCGCCAATGGCGTGCTGTTCTTCGCCTCCAGCCATGCCAGCTGGGTGACTGGCCAGATCCTGTCGGTGGACGGCGGCAGCTGAGCCTCAGCGGCGCGCGCCGTCCCGCGCGGCGGTGGCGCGCGCCGTCGTCTCCCGCTGACGGCGCCGCGCCTCATTCAGCTGCGCCTCGTGGCGCAGCTCGCTGGAGGAGACTCGCCCGCCCTGCGGGCCCGTCGCGGTCCGCGGATTGACGGTGCCGAGGGGCGAGGTGTTGCGGGTGCGCGGCCGCGTGCCCGTCGCCGCCTGGCGCGCGGGTTGCGCCGGCGCGGCGGAGGGCGCTGCCGGTGCCGTCAGGTTCTGCCCGGACGCCCGCGCCTGGCCATGCACCGCGGCGGCGTTCGGTCCCGTCAGCGGCGCGCTCTGCGCCATCGCCAATCCCGGCGCCATCAGCAGCGCCGCGACCATCATCGCGCGCATCGTCACGCCCCCAGCCTGGTGAACAGCCCCGCCAGCAGCCTTGCCCGCGGCACCAGCGACGATACGACGATATGCTCGTCGAGCGTATGCGCCCCCGCCCCCGCCACGCCGAGCCCATCCAGCGTGGGAATACCCATCGCGCCGGTGAAGTTGCCATCCGACCCGCCGCCGGAGGATTGCGGCGGGATGTCGAAGCCCATGCCCATGGCGATGGCCCGCGCCTCGGCATGCAGCGCCCGCACGCCCGCATCCGGCTCCCACACCGGCCGCGTCACGCCGCGCCGGACCTCCAGCACCACGTCGGGGTTGGAGGACCGCAGCGCCAGCATGCGCGCGACGCCGGCATCCAGGTCCTCCTGCCGCTTCGCCATGCTCAGCACCTCCGCGTCGCAATGCGTGGCCACGCAATTCACCCATTGCCCCGCATGGATGACGCCGGCGGAGAAGGTGCAGCTGTCCGTCGTCATCGCCTCGATCGCCAGGATCTGCCTGCACATCTCCCGGATCGCGCTGCGCCCCTCGCCCAGCGTCGCGCCGGCATGGGAAGGACGGCCGGTGGTGCGCAGGTTGAAGCGCGCGATGGCGTAACGCCCGGTCACGACGCCGCCATCGGGCCGGGCGGGTTCCGGCACCAGCACGAAGCGCGCCCGCCGCGCCTCGGCCTCGATCAGGTCGCGGGTGGAGGGGCTGCCCACCTCCTCGTCCGGCGTCAGCAGGAAGGTCACGGGAAGCCCCGTGGTGACGCCGGCGCGCAGCAATTGCCGCATCGCCTCCACCGCCAGGTAGGTGCCGCCCTTCATGTCGAAGATCCCGGGCCCGCGGCAGGTCGCACCCCGCCGCTCGAAGGGCAGCTTCGCCAGCGTGCCCACGGGATGAACCGTGTCGAGATGGGCGAGGACCAGGATGCCGGGCACGGCATCGCCCGCGGGGTGCGGGAAGCGGGCGCGGATGCAGCCGGCATAGCCCATGCGGCCCGCGATGTGCTCGACCCGCGCGCCGAGCAGCGCCAGGTCCCGCGCGGCCAGCGCCAGCATGCGTTCCACCGCCGCGGCGTCGAAGGTCGGGCTCTCGCATTCCACCCAGCCGCGAAGCCCCCCCAGGATCTCCTCCGCGTCGAAGGGCAGGCCGAGCCAGGGCTGGCTGGCATCGAGGCTGCTGGCAGGCGCGTCCATGCGTGTCCGTCTCCATTTCCCGCCCGGCAGCGTGCTGCGTCGGAACGATGCGGGCAAGCCGCCTGACGCAGCCCTCATGTGGCAGGCGCCGCGCCATGCTGTAGGGTGGGGACAATGAGTTCCACATCCCCCGCTTCCCCCCCCACCCCGCCGGGCCGCCCCCGGCTGATCCCCCAGGCCGGCCCCGCCGCCTGGCGTGCCGCCGATCTTCGCGCCTCCGACTGGATGATCCCGGTGGGCGCGGAGGATGCGGCGGAACTCGAAGCCGCCCTGGCCGCGCTGGGCGGCCGCGCGCCGCAGGTGGCGGCGGAAGCGCCGCTGCCCAAGCTCGGCGCGGTGCTGCGCAACGCCGCCGCCCGGCTTGATACCGGGCGCGGCCTGGCCGTGCTGCGCGGCCTGCCGCTGGACGAGGCGACGGCGGAGCCCCTGCTGCTGGCGCTCGGCGCCCATCTCGGGCGGCCCGTCGCGACCGCCGGGCAGGACAGCGCCGTGCAGCGCGTCTCCAGCCCCTCCGGCGGCGCGCTGCGCTGGCGCTTCCACGCCGATGCCGCCGACATCGTCGCCATGCTCATCCTCCGCCAGCCGCCGGAGGTCGATCCCGTCATGCTCGTCGCGGCGGCGACCGTGCATAACGAGATGATGAAGCGCGCCCGCCCGGCGCTGGAAGCGCTGTACCGCCCCCTGCCCCATGCCGCCCCGGGCGGCGGCGTCGTGGACCTGCCGGTGTTCAGCACCGCCTCCGGCGCCTTCGTCGGCCGCTACGCGCGCGATGCGATCGAGGCCGCGCAGGCCATCCCGGAAACCCCCCGCCTGACCGCCGCGCAGATGGAGGCGCTGGACCTGCTCGACACGCTCTGCGCGGAGCCCGGGCTGGCGCTGCGCCTCGATGTCCGGCCCGGCGACGTGCTGCTGTTCAATCCGCTCCAGGTCTGGAAGCGGAATGCGGAGGCCCTGGCCCCGGCGGAGCCCGATGGCCCCCCGGCCACCACCCGCCTGGCGCTGCGCCTGCTGCTGCTGAGCGAGACCTCCCGCGCCCTGCCGGAAGGGCTGGTGGCGCTGGGCAGCGCGCCGTCCACCGGCATGGTCGGGGGCTGATCGCCATGCGCATCCTGGTCGCCAACGCCAACACCACCGCCGCCATCACGGAAGCCTGCGCCACCACCGCCCGCCTGGTCGCCGCCCCCACCACCGTTATCATCCCGGGCACGCCCGCCTTCGGCCCCGCGGTGATCTCGACGCGGGTGGAGAACGCCATCGCCTCCCACGCCCTGCTCTCCATGCTGGCGGAGCATGCGGGGCGGGTGGAGGGCGTGATCCTGGCCGTCAGCCACGACACGGCGCTGGAAGCCGCCCGCCAGCTGATGCCCTGCCCGGTGCTCGGCATGACGGAGGCGGGCTGCCTGACCGCCTGCATGGTCGGCGGCCGCTTCGGCATCCTGACGCTCGGCCAGGTCGCGGCCTATGAGGATCTGGTCGCGCGCCACGGGCTGGCCGCCCGCTGCGCCCTGGTGCGGGGCGTGCCGGCGACGCCGATGGATGCGCTGCGGGACCCCGATGGCGTGGCCGCGATGGTGCTGGCGGAGGCCCGCGCCATGGCGGAGCGCTGCGACGCCATCGTGCTGGCCGGCGCGGCGCTGGCGGGCATGGATCGCCGCCTGCAGGATGACTGCCCCGTGCCGCTGCTGGACGGCATCGCCTGCGCGGTGAAGCTGCTGGAAGGGCTGGCCGGGCTCGGCCTGCCGAAGCCCCGCGGCGGCAGCTACGCCGCGCCGGTCGGCCGCGCCAGCACCGGCCTCTCACCGGCGCTCGACTCGCTGCTGCGCGGGGGCTGAGCCGCGGCGAGCCCGCCGGTCCGCGGCCGCATGAACGCGTCTTGCCGCGACATTGTGGGCCGGCAATGTCCTGCGTGACCGCGCTGCAAGCTGGCCAGCGCGTCCCGCTGTTCGGATTGCGCGGCTTCTGCGCCCGGCGCGCCCACTCTCTCCCGGCCGGGAGCATGCGACATGGAATCTCTGCCATGTTTCACGTGGCACCGATGACATGACGCGGAAACTTCGGCTTACTCCCGGCAGCCTGTAGCTTCCCATCGGGGGGAAGCGGCCGCCTGTTGCGCCGCCCCTGGAGATTCGGAATGGACTATCTGCTCGGGCAGGGCGCGCAGTTCCTGCAGATCCTCTGGCTCAACATCATCCTGTCCGGCGACAACGCCGTGGTGATCGGCCTGGCCGCCGCGGGCCTGCCGCCGGCCATGCGCAACAAGGCGGTGCTGTTCGGCATCGTCGCGGCCGCCGTGCTGCGCATCGTCTTCTCGGTCTTCGCGACCTACCTGCTCGGCCTCTGGTGGATCGAGATCGTGGGTGGCCTGGCGCTCCTCTACATCGCCTGGGGCTTCTGGAAGGAGCTGCGCGGCAAGGAGGAGACGGAGGGCGAGGAAGCCCACGAGGTGAAGGAGAAGACGCTCGGCCAGGCGCTGTGGCAGATCATCGTCGCCGACGTGTCGATGAGCCTAGACAACGTCCTCGCCGTCGCCGCCATCGCCCGCGACAACCTGCCCATGCTGGTGATCGGCCTGCTGATCTCCATCGTGCTGATGGGCGTGCTCGGCGGCGCGCTGGCCAAGCTGCTCGATCGCTACAAGATCATCGCCTATATCGGCCTGGCGCTGATCGCCTATATCGGCGTGGAGCTGCTGTGGGAGGGTATGCAGGCCGCCAACGTGGCGCTGTCCCTCGGCCTGCCCATCCCGGCACCGCACGGGCACTGAACCGAACCCGCCGGTAGCATCGGACCGCGCCGCGCCGCGGGATTGATGCGCCGGCGGCACCTCTCCTATACGGGTGTCGCATGGGGGCGTCGCGAAGGCGCCCCTGCCCTTGGGGAGACGCCTTGATGAACCTGACCCGTCGCGTGGCGTTCGCCGCCGCGCTCGCCGCCCCCCTGTCATTCGCACAGGCCCAGGCGCAGACCACCATCACCGTCCAGCACCCGCTGCCGCTGGCCAGCCATTACGGCGCCGGCGCGTCCGCCTTCAAGGAATCGCTGGAACGCGCCACCGGTGGCCGCTACCGCGTGAACATCCAGCGCAACGACAATGAGCGCGAGGCGATCGAGAGCGTGCAGATCGGCACGATCGAATGCTCCCTCACCTCCACCGGCCCGGTCGGCAACTTCGTGCCGGAGGTCCGCAACTTCGACGTCCCCTTCCTGTTCCGCGACACCGCCCATGCCCGCGGCGTGCTGGATGGTGAGATCGGCCAGCAGATGCTGGCGCGCTTCACCGCGCGCGGCCTGGTCGGCGTGGTGTGGATGGAGAACGGCTTCCGCCACCTCACGAATTCGCGGCGGGAGGTGAATGCACCAGCCGACATCCGCGGCCTGAAGGTCCGCACCATGGAGAACCAGGTGCATATGCGCGCCTTCACGCAGCTGGGCGCGCTGCCGACGCCGATGGCCTTCTCCGAACTCGTGCCCGCCCTGCAGCAGGGCACGGTCGATGGGCAGGAGAACCCGATCGCGGTGATCCTGGCCAACAACCTGAACCAGGTGCAGCGCTACCTGACGCTGACCGGCCACGTCTATTCGCCGGCCATCCTGATCTGCAACCCGGGCCTGGTGAACCGCATGAACGCCGCCGACCGCGCGGCCTTCAACGAGGCCGCCCGCGCCGGCGCCGCTGCGAACCGCGCCAAGAACTCGGCCGATGAGGCCGCGGGCGTCGAGGAGCTGCGCCGCCGCGGCATGACCGTCGTGACGCAGGTGGACAGCGCCGCCTTCCAGCAGGCGCTGGTGCCGGGTGCCGCGCAGATCGAGCAGCAGCTGGACAGCGCGCTGCTCCGCCGCATCCGCGAATGGCGTGCGAACTGACCGGCTTCGGCCGGATGGACTGAGGGGGCGCGGGGACCAACCCCGCGCCCCTGCTGCTTCGGGGGGTAGGCAAGCATGAATGCGATGAACACGCTGCCGCTGCAGGTGACGGGGGTGTTCACCCTCCTCGCCGTCGCGGCCGCGCTCTGGGCGGCGGAGGGTGATGGCGCGCGCGGTGCCATCCGCCGCGCCGTGCTGGGGCTGGACCGGATCACCACCGGCATCGCCTCGGTCGTTGCCTGCCTCGCGCTGACCGTCGCGGTGGCGGCCGGGCTGTGGCAGGTCATCGCCCGCTTCGCCACAGAAACCCCTGCCATCTGGTCGGAAGCGCTGGTCCGCACGGCGCTGATCTGGATGGCCTATCTCGGCCTGGCCGTGGCACTCCGCGCCGGCGCGCTGGTCTCCATCGACGTCGCCCACCGCTATTCCGGCGGCGCGCTCCGGCGGTCGATCGAGGCCGCGGCGCTGGCCTGCTCCCTCTCCTTCATGGGCGTCATGTTCTGGTTCGGCTGGACCATGGCGCAGCGCGTGCAGTTCCAGGAAATGGCGGGGCTCGAGGTCTCGATGTCCTGGGGCTACGCCGCCATCCCGCTCGGCGCCGTCTTCGCCGTGGTCGGCGCGCTGGCGCATTTCCTCGACCGCCGCAGCGAAGAACTGGAGAGCGCCGTATGAGTGGTGCCATGCTCACCGTGATGCTGGTGCTCTTCGCCGCCAGCATCCCCGTCGCGATCGCGATCGGCCTCGCGGCCATTGTCGGCATCCAGGGCTACACCAGCTTCCCGCTGATCGTCGCAGCCCAGCAGCTCTTCGTGGCGCTCGACAAGTTCCCGCTGGCCGCCATTCCCTTCTTCATCCTCGCCGGCAACCTCATGGATGTCGGCGGCATCAGCCGGCGGCTGGTCGATTTCGCCAAGTCCATCGTCGGCGGCATCCAGGGCGGGCTGCCGGCCACCTGCGTCGTCACCTGCATGATCTTTGCCGCCATCAGCGGGTCCTCCGTCGCCACCACCTTCGCGATCGGCGTCATCATGATCCCAGCGCTGGTGAAGGCGGGCTATCCCGTGGCCTTCGCGGCGGCGCTGCAGGCGACGGCGGCGGAACTCGGCGTCATCATCCCGCCCTCGATCCCCATGATCCTCTACGGCGTCACGACGCAGACCAGCATCCCGGAGCTGTTCATCGCGGGCTTCGGCCCGGGCTTCCTGATCGGCGGCGCGCTGATCGCGACCGTGCTGGTGTGGTGCCGGATCAAGGGCTGGGGCAAGCAGGATGGCGAAGGCCGCCTCCCCTTCCTGGTGGCCCTGCGCCAGGCCGGCTTCGCGCTGCTGATGCCCGTGGTCATCCTGGGCGGCATCTATGGCGGCATCACCACGCCGACCGAGGCCTCCGTCATCGCCGTCGTCTATGCCATCGTCGTCGGCATGTTCCTGCACCGCGAACTCGGCTGGCGGGACCTCTACCCGATCTTCCGGAAGTCCGTGATCAGCAGCGCGGTGATCATGTTCATCATCGCCTGCGCGGCGCTGTTTTCCTGGCTGCTGAACCGCCAGGGCGTGCCGGACCTGGCGGCAGCGTGGCTGGTGGAGACCTTCAACGGCCCCGGCCTGTACCTGCTCGGCGTCAACCTCTTCCTCTTCGTCGTCGGCATGTTCGTGGAGACCTCGGCCTCCATCATCGTGCTGGCGCCGATCCTGCAGGAAGCGGCGGAGCGCTTCGGGATCGATGGCGTGCATTTCGGCACGATCATGGTGGTGAACCTGGCGATGGGCATGATCACGCCGCCCTTCGGCGTGAACCTCTTCGCCGCGGCGCAGGTGGCCAACACCAGCATCGACCAGATGATGCGCTACCTGCCGGTCTTCATCGGCGTGATCTTCGCCTGCCTGATGGTCATCACCTACGTGCCCTGGATCACGCTGACCCTGCCGCACCTGGTGTTCCGGTGACGGAGGATCCCGCCGCCGCGGGGGGTGCGGGGGATCTTCCCTCCCTCGCCCCCAAGCGCGCGGCGGACCGGCCGGCGCGCCTCATCGCCGGCCCCGCGGCGCTGACCCATCTCCGCCGCGACCCCGTGCTGCGGAAGGTGATCCGCCAGATCGGCCCCTGCACGCTGCGCCCCGTGCAACGCGAACCCTATGAGGCGCTGGTCCGCGCCATCGCCCACCAGCAGGTGCATGGCCGCGCGGCGGAGGCGATCCTGGGCCGCTTCGTCGCCCTCTTCCCCGGCCAGGACTTCCCCGCCGCCACCGCCGTGCTGGACATGCCGGCGGAGGCTCTGCGCGGCTGCGGCTTCTCCGGCGCCAAGGTCGCCGCCATCCGCGACATCGCGGAGAAATCCGTCGCCGGCCTGGTGCCCACGCGCAAGGCCGCCGCGCGCCTCAGCGACGACAGGCTGATCGAGCGCCTGGTGCAGATCAGGGGCGTCGGCCGCTGGACGGTGGAGATGCTGCTGATCTTCACCCTCGGCCGGCGCGACATCCTGCCGATCGACGATTTCGGGGTGCGGGAGGGCTGGAAGGTTGCGGCCGGCCTCGACGCCCAGCCAAAGCCGAAGGAGTTGGCCGCGATCGGGGAGGCCTGGTCTCCCTTCCGCAGCATCGCCGCCTGGTACCTGTGGCGTGCCGCGGATGCCGCCAAGGCCAGCACCTTCAAGCCGCAGTAGTCCGCTTCTTCGAAGCTCCGACCTTCTTCGAAACTCGGCGTTGACACCCCGAGGCCAGCGTCGCGAGACTGCCGGCAACGAGGGGGAAGACATCCATGGCCATCGCGCTCCGCCGCCGCACGGCGCTGCTGCTTCCCCTGCTCGCCCCCGCCATCGCCCGCGCACAATCCGCGCTGCGCCTCAGCGTCTTCCCCTCCGGCAGCAACTGGCCGGTCTGGGTGGCGCAGGAGAAAGGTTTCTTCCAGCGCCACGGCGTCGCCGTCGCGGTCAGCCCGACCCCGAGTTCGGCCGCCCAGTTCACCGCGCTGATGGCGGGCCAGGTGGACCTGGCCAGCACGGCCATCGACAACGTCATCGCCTATGCCGAGGGTCAGGGCGAAGCGCCCGCCAGCCACAGCGGCAGCCCGCCCGGCATCATCGCCATCGCCGGCATCAACAACGGCTTCCTCCGCCTGGTCACGGCGCCGGAGGTGCGCAGCTTCGCCGACCTGCGCGGGCGGGAGCTTTCCGTCGATGCTCTGACCACCGGCTTCGCCTTCGTGCTGCGCCGCCTGCTGGAACGCGGCGGGCTGGCGGAGGGCGAGGCCCGCCTGGTGCGCGTCGGCGGCACGGCCCAGCGCATGGAGGCGCTCTTCGCCGGGCGCCAGGCGGGCACGCTGCTGACCGTGCCGCTCGATGCCGTGGCGGCGCAGCGCGGCTTCAACGTCCTGGCCGATCCCAGCGAGATGCTGGGCGCCTATCAAGGCCTGACCTTCGCCCTGCCGCGGGACCGCGCGGCGGCGGACCGCCCGCGCCTCGTCGCCTTCCTGCGCGCCTACCTCGATGCCCTGGCCTGGCTCTACGCGCCGGAGAACAAGGCAGAGGCCGTGGCCATCATGGTGCGGAACCTGCCGGAGGTGACGCCCCCCTTGGCGGAGGCCTCCCACGCCGCCATGCTGCACCCCCGCACCGGCTTCCCCCGCCGCGCGGCCCTCGACCTGCCCGGCATCGCGACGGTGCTGTCGCTGCGGGCGGCCTATGGCCCGCCGGGTGGCGCCCCGGCCGATCCCGAACGCTATGTGGACCGCAGCTACCTGGCCGAAGCGATGGCCTGATCGGGCAGCAGCCGGCCCAGCAGCGTCGGGATGCTCTCCCGGAAGGGGAAGAAGCCCTTGGTCGCCAGCGGCCAGCAGGCCTCGTCCCAGTCCCGCCGCAGGCGCCGCATCGGCACGCCGGACGCGGCCAGCGCCTGTGCCGTCCAGCCCACCGGGGCCCAGGGCGTCACCACCGGCAGCCCATGGCCCGCCGCCCAGCCAGGCAGGTCGGCCAGCGCCAGGCGCGGCGCCGGCACGCCCCAGCGGGCGGAGGCCCGCGCCAGCCCATCCCCCAGCGCCGCGCCAACGCTCCCCGTCACCAGGGCCGAGCAGCCGAGCGGCGACCGGGCTTCCGGCACCGCCACCCCTGCGATGGCCGCGACCCGGGCGCCCGCCGGCAGCAGGCTTTCGGGGTGCAGGTCGTCCTCATGCAGCAGCAGCGCGAAGGGCTGGTCGGGCAGCCGGTCCGCCGGCGGCAGCGCACCCGGGCGGGGCGGCGGCGGCGCCTCGATCGGCCGGGGATCCTCCTCCAGCTCCCCCACCGGGTCGAAGCGGCCTTCGGTGTAGCGGGCGATGTTGTCCGCCCGCGCGACATAGTGCTTGCCGGGCGTCTGGATGCCCGCCACCCAGCGCCAGGACAGGGTGTTGGACGCCGCATCGCCATCCCGCAGGTGCCGCAGCATGAAGTCGGCGCCCAGCGTCCAGGGCAGCTTCAGCGTGAAGATCCAGATGCTGGCGAACCACATGCGGGCGTGGTTGTGCAGCCAGCCCGTCTCCCGCAGCTCCGCCACCCAGGCATCGAAACAGGCGATGCCCGTGGCGCCGGCCTCCGCCCGCGCCAGGGCGTTCCCCCGCATCGCCGCGCGGTCCGCGTCCCGCGCCGAGGCAAAGGCAGTCCACATGCCCGGCCGAAGCTCCAGAAAACCCTTCCAGTAGCTGCGCCAGAAGACCTCCTGGATGAACTTCTCGGCGGGGCGCGGGCCATGCGCCGCGACCGCCGCGGCGACCACCTCCGCCTCCGTCACCAGGCGATGGCGGATGGCGGGCGAAAGCCAGGAGACGTCGCACCGCCGCCCCGGGCCGGGGTCGGTGTTCCGCCCCTCGGCATAGGCGCGCCCCATGCGGGGGGTGAAGTCGGCAAGGCGCGCCAGCGCGGCCGCGCGGCCGGTCGGGAAGGGTTCGGTCATCCGCCGCATCTTGGGGCTAAGTGACCGTCTGAGAACGCCAGCGGGTCGGTTTCGCTGGGCTTTTCCGCCCTGGGTTCGTCAGCGGCCTTGCCGATGCAACCAGCATCGGCGGCGCCCGCTTCCTTCCCAGGACAAAAAATCCCTCGCGAACCCTCAGCCGCCGGCATTCTCAGACGGTCACTAAGCCCGATCCGTCCAGCCAGGCGGCGCCCTGCTAGGGCGCTTCCGGCAACCCGTCCCAGCCCGGCGCCGGTTCCAGCGTGATGCGGAAGATCGCCCCCTCCGGCCCGTTCTCCGCCTCGATCGTCCCCCCCATGGAGGTGATGAGGCCGTGGCAGATCGACAGGCCGAGCCCGGTGCCGCGATCCGGCCCCTTGGTCGTCACGAAGGGCTGGAAGATGCGGGACAGCACGACATCGGGGATGCCGCCGGCATTGTCCGCGACCTCCAGCACCACCGGCCCACCCGCGGGCAGGCAGGCGTTGACGCGGATGCAGCTGCCGGGGCGCCCGGCGAGCGCATCCCGCGCATTGGCCAGCAGGTTCAGCAGCACCTGTTCCAGCGCCATGCCATCGCCGCGCACCGGCGGCAGGCCGGGCGGCAGGTGCAGGGCGACATCGATGCAGGCCTCCCGCAGCGCGCCACCCATCAGGGTCATCGCGCCTTCCACCGCCGCCGGCAGTTCCGCCGTGGCATTGGCGTCGCCGCCCTCCCCTCCTCGGGCGAAGCGCCGCAGATGGTCGATCAGCACGCCGCCCCGCGCCGCCTGGTCGGCGATGCGACCGAGCCGCACCAGCGTCGCCGCGGTGTCGCCCCGCTCCGCCGCGCGGCGGGCATTGGCGGCGGCCAGGGCGATGGCGGTCAGCGGCTGCTTGAGTTCATGCGCCAGCCCGGCCGCCATCTCGCCCAGCGAGGTCAGGCGCCCTGCCGCCGCGGCGCGCGCTTCGGCCGCGCGTTCCGCCGTCACGTCCATCACGGTCACGATGCAGCCGCCGCTCGGCAGGCGCTGCGCCGCGATGTCGAGCCGCCGGCGGTCGCTGGTGAAGATCTCCGCCCGCGCCGGACCCTCCTGCCCATCCACCAGCGCGATGCGCAGCGCCAGCAATTCCTGCAGGTCCGCCCCGGGATGCAGCCCCGCCGCCTGTTCCAGCGCCAGCTGTTCCGCATGGCTGATGCCGGGCGCCAGCGTGCCGGGCGGCAGGCCCAGCACCTCGTGGTAGCGCCGGTTCACCACCACCAGCCGATCCTGCCGGTCATAGAGGCAGAGGCCCTGCAGCATGTTGTCGAGCGCGGCCTCGAACCGCAGATTCTGCACCCGCAGATTCTCCACCAGCGCCACCAGCCGCCGGTTCGCGCCTTCCAGCTCCTCCGCCATCAGGGTGATGGCGCGGTCGCTGCGTTCCCGGTCCCGCGTCGAATCCTCGTAGCAGGCGACGACGAGCTGCCGCAGCGCGTCGAGGTCCAGGCTGCCATCGGCGCGTGTGGACCGGGCGAGCTGGCGACGGAACAGCCGGTCGGCCGGCACCGTCGCGTCGGTCACGGGCGCTCCGCCAGCGTCAGCACGGTCATGGTCTGGTTGTGCAATTCGCTGCGGCCGGTCGCGGGGTGCGGCGCGATCTCGCCATACGAATAGAAGCCCAGCACGCGCATGGCGGGCGGCAGGCATTCCCGCGCGGCCAGCACCTCCTCCTCCACCCGCTGTCCCATCATCAGGCGGCGGCCGACGCAGCTGACGATGAAGGCGGCGCTATCGCCCGCGATGGCCGCGCCCGCAGCGCAGGAATCGCCGGCATCGCCCGCCGCCACCGCCGCGCCGTCGGCCAGGCCGCCGAAGCGCCCGCGCATCAGCTGCGCCCGCCAGCCCACCGGCAGGTCGGCCGCGAAGGTCAGGCTGCGCGCCTGGCGGTCCACGCCCAGCAGCGTGCGCAGCACGTCGTGGCGCGGCTCCTCCGCATCCCAGATGCGCAGCGGGTAGAGCAGCCCGGTATTCGGCAGCCCCTCCGCCTCCGGCCCCAGGTAGCGTTCATAGAGGTCGAGCGCCGGTTCCCCATCGAGCTCCAGCAGCACCCGGCCGCGGGAGGCGGTGATGGACCGCAGCGGCCCGAAGGCATCCCAGCCCGAGGCACAGCCATGGCCGAAGCGGATGCTGGGCCCGGCGAAGCCGATGGCAGCCACCAGGCCGGGCGCCGGCACCGCTTCCCCGGCACCGACCAGCGTGCGCCGGAAATGCGGGCCATCCGCCGCCAGCCCGCCCACGATCGGCACGCCGGGGCCGATCGCTTCCTGCAACCCCGCCACCAGGTCGCCGGCATTCACCGCCAGCCCCTCCGCGATCAGCAGCACGCCGGCGAGGTCAGGCGCCGCCAGCACGCTGCCCAGCCGGCGCCCGCAGGCGAGGGAGGCATCCTCCCCGGCCAGGCGTTCCGTCGCCAGGCGCAGGCGCGTGTCGTCAAAATCCAGCTTCAGCGCCTGGACGCCGTCATCCACGACGTCCGAATCATCGATCTGCCCGCCGGTGCTGCACCCCGCGACGATGGCGCCCGGGAAGGCGGCGCGCAGTTCGCGGTGCCGCTCCCCGCCCTCCAGCGCCTCCCGCCCCCCGACGTAAAGGACGAGGCTCGCCGCTGCCGGCTTCGCGGGCGCAGCACCCCGCCAGCCCAGGCCCGGCGACCACGTCAGGGACAGTGCACGCATCTCGTCGACCCTTTCCGACATACCCTCGGGGCATGTCCCCGGCCTGCTGGACCACGATCAGTCCGATAGCAGCCGCAGCCTTCCTGGCCGTTACCGCGGCATGGACGCATGCAGCGCGGCAGGCGAGTCGGGCTTTGTCACGAAAAGTCGGACGTTGGGCCTGCAGAATAGGGCGGGGCGTCAGCCCTCGCCCAGGAATTCCTGCGCGGCGGCCAGGAAGGCCTGCGGATTCTCCGCGTGCAGCCAGTGGCCCGCGGCCATGGTGGCGAAGCACGCCGCCGGGAACAGCGCGCGGATCGGCCCGTGATGCTCGGGCTTGACGTAGGAGGATGCATCGCCGGACAGCACCAGCACAGGCCCGTCATAGCGCCCGGCGATGGGCGGCCAGCCGCCGATCTCCCCCATCCCCGCCGCGATCTCCGCCAGCCCGATCCGCCAGCGGGGGGGTGACGCCGCGAAGACCAGGTTCTGCAGCAGGAAGGCGCGCAGCGGCGCCTCCGGCACCGCCGGGGCCAGCGCGGCATCGGCATCCCGCCGCGCCAAGCCATCCTGCAGCGGGATCGCCTGCATGGCGGCGACGTAGCGGGTGAAGAGGGGCGTCGGGTAGGTGACGGGCGCGATGTCCGCGACCAGCAGGCGCTCCACCCCCTCCGGCCGGGCCAGGGCCAGCGCCATGGCGACCTTGCCGCCCATGGAATGGCCGATCACCGCGGCGGGCCAGGCGCCCTCCGCCGCCAGCGTCTCCGCCACATCGGCGGCCATCGTTTCATAGGCCATGCCGGGCGCATGCGGCGAACGGCCGTGGTTGCGCAGGTCGAGCGCCAGCACGCGCCGCCCGGTGGCGGCGATCGCCTTCTGGATCGCGCCGAAATTCTGCGCCGCCCCAAGCAACCCGTGCAGCAGGACCACCGGCGGGCCTTCGCCCATCGCGACCAGGTTCAGCTTCATCCGAGCGCCGCCAGCACGACGGAAGCCACGATCAGCACGCCCCCCACGATCACGTCCCAGCCGATCGGCTCCCCCAGCCAGAGCGCGGAGATGGTGACGCCGAAGGCCGGCACCATCAGGAAGCCCACCGACGCCACCGCACCCGGCAGCTTCCGCCCGGCCTCGATCACGCACCAGGTGCCGATCGGCGCCGCGAAGAAGCCGATGTAGAGCAGGTAGGGCCAGGAGGAGAGGCCGACGCCGCCCTCCGGTTCCATGAACTGGGCCAAGGGCGCCAGCAGCAGCGCGCCGATGCCGAAGCACCAGGGCAGCAGTTCGAACATCGGCGTCTTCGGCGGCCATTTGCGGCTGGCGATGATGGCGATGGTCCAGAGCAGCCCCGCCAGCACCAGCATCAGGTGGCCGACCAGCGCGTCATGCGACGACCAGTCCACCGCCCAGGGGCCGATCAGCACCCCCGCCCCCGCCAGGCCGAGCCCCGCCGCCGCCCAGCGCTGGCCTGACACCTTCTCCCCCAGCACCAGGACGGAGAGCGGGATCAGCCAGTAGGTGACGACGTTGGACAGCACCGCGGTGCGGCCCGCCGGCACCAAGGCCACCGCCAGGTGCGTCAGCGCGAAGAAGGCGCCGAGCTGGAAGATGCCGAGGAAGGCCACCGCGATCCGGTCCTCCGCCCGCGGCATGCGCAGCCGCCCGAGGAAGGCCAGCAGCAGCGCCGCGCCCAGCGCCGCCAGCGCGGACCGGCCCGTGCCGAACCACAGCGGCGACGCATCCGCCAGCGCCGCCTTGGTGATCGGCCAGGCGCCACCGAACAGGATGACGGCTGCGAAGAGCAGCCGGAAGGCAGAGGCCATGGGCATTATGCGGCAGCCTAGACGCGCGCCGCGTGTCGCGGATAGTCCGCCGGACGCAGAACAAGATGACGCATTGCCGTCAGGCTCTGCCGGCTGCCAGGGCGGCACGCATCGCCAGCGCCTCGGCCGCCACACCACCGGCGCCACGCGGCGCCAGGTCGGCCTCCGTCACCAGCGCGCCCGCCGGCAGGTCCCGCGCGAGCGCCACGCCATGCGCCAGGCCGATCGGCACGGCGCCCATGGCGAGCGACCGCGCGGCCGGGATGCACTTGCCCCAGACCGTGGCCCCGCCCTCCCCGTCCAGCACCTCGCCCCGCTTCAGCGGACGCTTCGCCACCGCGACGCAATCCGCCGACCAGGTCTCCGAACATCCCGTGGGCTCGCGGCGCAGCGCGGCGGAGGCGACGGAGACGCCGAGTTCGAGGCCGATGAAGTGGTAGGGCCGCCACAGCGCGGCGTAGCGGCCGGAGGGATCGGTCGCGACGCCGTATTCCGCGAAGCAGCGCCGCGCGTAATCCGTCTCCCCCTCGAACACCACATAGACACCCCAGCGGAGGTTGTCCGGGATCTCGGCGCCGTCCCTGGTGAGCGAGGAGATGACCTCCACCATGCCCTTGCGCGGCAGGATGCCGCCCTCGTTGTGCGGGCGGAGCAGCGTCGGCAATTCCCCCGTGCCGCAGGGCGGAAAGGCGAGGCCATCCTCCGGCGGCGCCAGCCCCGTGGCATTGGCGATCGCCGCCATCTCGATCCCCGACTTCGTGCCATCGAGGAAGCTGTTGAACATGCGCGGGTTCATGCCCCCCTCCCGCGCCTGCTCCGCGCTCAGCCCGTAGAAGTCCCAGACCGTGTCGGGCGTGGAGGCGTGGTAGTGCGGCAGGTACTTGGTGCCCTTGCCGGCGGCGACGATGGAGAAGCCGCCGGCGCGGATGGTGTCCACCATCTCCGCCACCAGCGCCGGCTGGTCGCCATAGGCCATGGAATAGACGACGCCCGCGGCGGCGGCTTCCCGCGCCAGGACGGGGCCGGCCAGCACATCGGCCTCCACATTCACCATCACCACATGCTTGCCGTGGCGGATGGCGTGGCGCGCGTGGCGCAGCCCCGCGGCGGGGTCGCCGGTGGCTTCCACCACCACCTCCACCTCCGGGCTCTCGATCAGCGCCAGGCTGTCCTCCGTCAGCCAGGTGCCGCCCGTGCGCGCCGCCGTCGCGGCGTCCGGCGCGGCGGAGGCTTCGGGCGCCCAGCCGATGCGCGCCAGCGCGTCCCGCGCGCGCGGGACCGACAGGTCGCCGATGCCCAGCACATGGAGGCCCGGCGTGCGCGGCGCCTGGTGCAGGAACATCGACCCGAACTTGCCGGCGCCGATGACGGCCACGCACACGGGCCGCCCGGCCTCCGCGCGCTTCAGCAGAAGGCGATGCAGGTTCACGGGCGTCGTCCCGGCAAGGGGGTCATGGCTGCGTCCATTGGCGCGGGCCCCAGCCCGGCAGGTGGATGGCGCTGCCGGGGCGACGGAAGGCCATGATGACGCCCGTCGCCACCAGCAGCACCGCCATGCCCTGCGCGGCGCGGCGGGTCTGGCGCCCGCGCATCATCGCGCTGAGCACCAGCATCCCCACGCCCAGCACCATCGGAACCCAGTACATCAGGGCAGGGTCAGCATGATCTTGCCGACATGGGCGCTGCTTTCCATCAGGCGATGCGCCTCCGCCGCCTGGGCCAGCGGGAAGGTCGCATGGATGCGCGGCGCGGCCTTGCCCGCTTCCAGCAGCGGCCAGACCTTCGCCTCCAGCGCCTGCGCGATCTGCCCCTTCTCCGCCGTCGTGCGCGGCCGCATCGTGCTGCCCGTCACCGTCAGGCGCTTCACCATGATGGGGCGCAGGTCCACGCTCTCCGCGACATGCCCGTTCAGGAAGGCGATCATCACCAGGCGCCCGTCCAGCTTCAGGCAGCGGATGTTCTTCGCGAAATAGGGGGCGCCGACCATGTCGAGCACGACGTCCACGCCCTTCCCGCCGGTCGCCTGCTTCACGACCTCCGCGAAATCGTCGGCGCGGTAGTCGATGGCATGGTCGGCGCCGATCTCCCGGCACGCCGCGACCTTGGCCGGGCTGCCCGCGGTGGCGAAGACCGTCGCGCCGAAGGCCTTGGCCAACTGGATGGCGGTGACGCCGATGCCGCTGGTGCCGCCATGGACCAGCACGCTCTCGCCTTCCGCCAGGCGCCCATGGCCGAACAGGTTGGCCCAGACGGTGAAGTAGGTTTCCGGCAGCGCCGCCGCGCGCAGCGCGTCGAAGCCGCGCGGCCAGGGCAGCGTCTGCGCTTCCGGCGCCGCGGCGTATTCGGCGTAGGCGCCGCCATTGGTCAGCGCGCAGACGCGATCGCCAATCTTCCAGCGCGTCACCGCCGCGCCCACCGCCACCACCTCTCCCGCGCATTCCAGGCCGATCACGGGGCTGGCGCCGGGCGGCGGCGGATAGCTGCCGCTGCGTTGCGCCACGTCCGGCCGGTTCGCGCCGACCGCCATGGTGCGGATCAGCACCTCATCGGCGCGGGGCGCCGGCACCGGGCCACGGGACGGGACCAGAACCTCCGGCCCACCGCCCGCGCCATGGTCGATCAGCAGCATCTCGGCGGGCAGTTCCGGCATGCACGGCTCCTTCGTCATCACGCGGCATCATGCCTCCGATCGAGGCACGATGAGGGACCATGCGGCACGGCGCAGCGTCAAGGCCCGCGGCGGGATCAGTCGCTGCCGCATCGTCCCACAAATTGGGACGATTTATGAATACCGGGCCCGGCGCGGGCTTGCGCCTGGAACCACCCGCATGGGAACTTGTCGGTGGTGGCCCTGGGGATCGGAGCAGCATGCAGCGTATCGGCCGCCGGGCCTTTGTCGGGCTGGCCGGTGCGGCGATCGCGGCGCGGCCCGGCCAGGCACAGGCACCGGCGCAGGACATCCGGATCGGTGCCATCTTCCCGCTTTCCGGGCCATCGGGCCTGCTGGGCGACGAATGCTGCCGCGGCGTCGAGCTAGCGGTGGAGGAACGCAACGCCGCCGGTGGCATCGCGGGCCGCCCCATCCGCCTGGTCCGTGCCGATGCGCCGGACGAGGTCGCCGCGGCGAATGAGGCCCGGCGCCTGTCACAAGGCGCGGAGCGTGTCGCCGCCTTCCTCGGCAGCTTCGCCACCCCCATCGCCCTGCCCGCCAGCCAGGTCGCGGAACTCGCCGGCGTCCCCTATTTCGAGACCGGCGCGCTGGCCGATGCGGTGATGGAGCGCGGCTTCCGCTGGACCTTCCGCCTCTCCCCCCGCGCCGCCGATTTCGCCGCGACGGCGATCGACGCCGTCACGGGCATCGTTGCCCCCTCCGTCGGCGTGGCGCCGGATGCGCTGAAGCTCGCCATCCTGCATGAGGATGCCGCGGGCGGGCAGAGCGTCGGCATGGCGCAGGAAGCGCTGATCCGCGTGCGGTCGCTGACGCTGGTGGAGCGCATCGCCTATGCCTCCCGCCCCGCGGACCTCTCCGCCGTGGTGCAGCGCCTGCGGGGGCAGGATGCGGCGGTCGTGCTGCATTGCGGCGCGCCGGGTGACGAGGTCTCCCTGTTCCGCGCGCTGCGCGACGCCGGCTGGCGGCCGCGCATGGTGATCGGCGTCGCCGGCGGCTACGGCCAGGCGGAAAGCGCCCGCAGCATCGGCGACGACATGCTCGGCACGATGAGCGCGGACTGGACACCCTTCGAGGTGAATGAGCGCATCGCCCCGGGCGCCCGCGCCTTCCCGGACCTCTATCTCCGCCGCTACGGCGCGGAACCCCGCTCCGGCCACGGCCTGGCCGCCTTCGCCGGCGCCCGCGTCGCGCTGGACGCCATCGCCCGCGCCGGATCGACGGAGCGTGACCGCATCCGGGGCGCGGTGCAGGCCACCGACCTGGCGGAGGGCACGACGCCGGCGGGCTGGGGCGTGCGCTTCGACGAACGCGGGCAGAACCTGCGCGCCGCGCCGATGCTCTGCCAGTGGCAACCCGCGCCCTCCGGCGGGCTCCGCCAGGTCGCGATCGGCCCGGCCGCCGCCGCGGTGGCCGATGCCCTGCCGCGGCTCGGGGGTTAGCCAACCCCTCCGGCAGCGAGCGTGAGCACCAGCGCGCCGCGCTTGTGCCCGGCATCGACATGGCGATGCGCCTCCACCACCGCCTCCAGCGGCAGGACGCGGTCGATGACGGGGCGGATGATCCCGGACTGCGCCAGGTCTCGCAGGAAGCGAAGATCCGCCGCCCCGCCCCCGGCATGGCCGCAGAGCACCCGCCTGCCGGGCCATGGTGCCGTCGCCAGCATCCAGCCGATCCCGGCCGCGCCGAAGGACAGCAGCACATGCCGCCCGCGCGGCGCCAGCAACCGCCGGCCCTGCAGCGGGTCGATCGCGCCGACGGTGTCGAGGATCACGTCGTAGCGCCGCGCCTCCCGCCGCGGATCCCACTGCGCGCGGTCCTGCACGCCGGCGGCGCCGAGCGACCGGACCAGGTCGGTATTGGCCGCGCCACAGACGCCATCGACCTCGGCGCCGAGGTGACGGCCAAGCTGCACCGCGAAGACGCCGACGGCGCCCGCCGCGCCGGTCACCAGGATCCGTTCGCCCGGCACCACGCCCGCGATGTCCCGCAGGAAGACCAGGGCGGATAGCGCGCCGAAGGGGAGCGCCGCGGCCTCGGTGTCGGTCAGCCCGGCCGGCGCCCAGGCCACGGCGCTGTCCTCGGCCACCGTCAGCCATTCGGCCTGCGCGCCCGCCGCCGCCAGGCCGAACACCCGGTCGCCCGGCTCGAACCGCGTCACGGCGTCGCCCACCGCATCCACCACGCCGGCGAATTCCATGCCCGGCACCAGCCGCCGCGGTCGCCGCAGGCCGAGCGCCAGGCGCATCGGCAGCCAGAAGATGGGCGGGCAGCGGAAACCGCGGATGCGCGCATCGGCGGAGGTCACCGTCGTCGCCCGCACGCGCACCCGGATCTCCCGCGGGCCCGGGGAAGGTGGCGGCAGGTTCTCGATCCGCAGCACCCCCGGCGGGCCGTATCGGCGACAGGTCACGGCACGCATCGGTGTCTCCAGCGCAGCTCTGCGCTGCCACTAGCCATGCGGAACACCAGCAGGAATTGGCGGAACACGCCTGCTTCCCATACAAGAATGCATGGATCGCCATGCCGCCCAGCTCGACTGGAACCGCCTCCGCGCCTTCCTCGCGACGGCGGAGACCGGGTCGCTCTCCGCCGCCGCCCGCCAGCTCGGCCTCACCCAGCCCACGCTGGGGCGGCAGGTGACGGCGCTGGAGCAGGCGCTGGGCGCCGTCCTCTTCGAACGGGCCGGCCGCGGGCTGGTGCTGACGCCGACGGGGCGGGACCTGCTGGAGCATCTGCGCCCGATGGCGGAATCGGCCGCCCGCTTCGCGCTGGTCGCCGCCGGCCGGTCGCAGGCCATCGAGGGGCCCATCCGCATCACCACGACCGAGGCCTATGCCGCCCATGTGCTGCCGCCCGTGATCGCCCGGCTGCGCGCGGCGCATCCGGGGATCCAGGTGGAGATCATGGCCACCAACCGCACCGCCGACCTGCTGCGGCGGGAGGCCGACATCGCCATACGCAACGCCGCGCCCGGGGATGCGGAGCTGGTTGCGCGCAAGGTCGGGGATGATCGCGGCCGCCCCTATGCGGCGCCCGCCGTCCTGGCGCGCCTCGACCGGCCGAAGACGCTGCAGGACCTGGCGGTTGCCGGCTTCGTCGGCTTCGGCGACGTGGAGGCGTTCATCGAGGGCGTGCGGCGCTTCGGCCTGCACCTGTCACGCGCCCAGCTGCCCGTGCTGGCGGACAGCTACCTCGTGCATTGGGAACTGGTCCGGCAGGGCGCGGGGGTCGGCTTCATGGCGGAAGCCGTGGGCGATGCGGACCCGGCCGTCCGGCGCGCGCTGCCGGACGCGGCGCCGATCGTCTTCCCGGTCTGGCTCGTCACGCACCGGGAATTGCACACCAGCCGGCGCATCCGCGTGGCTTTCGACCTCCTCGCGGATGCGCTGGCCGCGGTCTTCGCGGCCGGCCGCGTCAGTTCGCGCTGATGTTGGCCGCGCGCACCAGCGGCTCCCACACCGCGATCTCGCTCCGCAGATAGGCGGCGGCGGAGGCCGGGGTGCTTTCCGGCACCAGCTGCATCGCGAGTTCCGTCAGCTTCTGCTGCACCGCCGGCAGTGCCACGGCCTGCGCCACCGCGCGATTGATCGCCTCCACCACCGGGGCCGGCGTGCCGCTGCGCACCATCACCATGTGCCAGGTATAGGCCTCGTAGCCCGCGACCCCCTGCTCGATGATGGTCGGGATGTTGGGCGCGAGCGGCGAGCGCGTGCGCGTGCTGATGCCGAGCGCCCGCAACTCCCCCGACCGCGCATAGGGCAGCGCGGAGGCGGCGATGTCGAAGATCATCGGGATGCGGCCGGACAACACGTCCGGCATGGCGGCGGAGGATCCGCGGAAGGGCACGTGGTTCACCCGCAGCCCGCCGGCCGCATGCATGAACAGCTCCGTCGCCAAATGCACCGCGCCGCCATTGCCGGAGGAGGCGTAGTCGTAGCGCCCGGGGTTGGCGCGGATCACCTCGATGAACTCGCGCAGGTTGGTCGCGGGGAAGCTGTTGTGCACCAGCAGGATCACCGGCACCTGGCCGACCAGCGACACCGGCGTGAAGTCCGCGACGGGGTCGAAGGGCAGGCGCGGGAACATCGCCCGCGTCACGGCGTGGGCCACGGTGGTGTAGAGGATGGTGTGGCCATCCTGCGGGCCCTTCGCCACGGCATCGGTGCCGACCACCACGCCCGACCCCGTGCGGTTTTCCACCACCACGCGCTGCGGCAGCATCTTCGACATCTCCTCCGCCAGCAGGCGGGCGGGGACGTCGGTCGGGCCACCGGCGGCGAAGGGCACGATCATGCGGATGGGCTGGTTCGGCCAGGCCGCCGGGGCCGCCCCCTGGGCCCGGGCACCGGTGGCGAGCATCGGCGCGGCCAGCGCCGAAAGGGCGAGCAGATGGCGGCGACGGATGGTCGTGAACGTCATCGACGAAGTTCTCCCTGGGGCCTTGTGGCGGCCGTTTCAGTCCTGGACGGACTGATGATGGGGAGACTTGGCCGGCGCGGCAACCGCCGATGTCCCGTCATCCGGGACATCGGCTGTCGGATACCGATCAGTCCACGCGGATGTTGGCCTCGCGGATCAGGCTTTCCCACTTCACCGTCTCGCTCCGCAGCCAGTCGGCGGCGGTGGCCGGCGTGCTGTCGCTGACCAGGCGCATCGCAAGGTCCGACAGGCGCCGCTGGACGGAGGCATCGGCCGCCACCCGGTTGAAGGCCTGGTTCACCTGCTGGATGATCGGCTCCGGCGTGCCGGACGGCGCCATGACCATGTGCCAGGTATAGGCCTCGAGCCCCGGGAACCCGGCCTCCGCGGTCGTCGGCACGTCGGGCAGCTGCGGCAGGCGGCGGCTGTCCATCACCGCCAGGCCCCGCGTCTCCCCCCGCTGGACGTAGGGCACGGCGGAGGTCGCGACATCGACGATGATCGGGATCGTGCCGTTCAGCACGTCCGGCATGGCGGCCGCGGTACCGCGATAGGGGATGTGGTTCCCGCGCACGCCCATCTGCCGGAGCATCAGCTCCGTCGCCAGGTGCAGCGCGCCGCCATTGCCGGAGGACGCGTAGTCCAGCCCGTTGCGCTCCGCCCGCAGCCGCGCCTGCAGTTCTTGCAGGTTCCGCGCCGGGACGTCCTTGCCCACCGTGATGACCATCGGGATCACGCCGACCAGCGCCACCGGCACCAGGTCCGCCTGCGGGTCGAAGGGCAGGCGCGGGAACAAGGGCCGCAACGAGGCATGGGCGACGGTGGTGTAGAGCAGCGTGTGCCCGTCCTTCGGCGCCTTGGCGGCCATGTCGGTGCCGACGACGACGCCCGCCCCGGTCCGGTTCTCCACCACCACGCGCTGCGGCAGGGCCTTGCCGATCTCCTCCGCGAAGAGCCGGGCGGGAATGTCGGTGGGACCGCCGGCGGCGAAGGGCACGACGAGGCGAATGGGCTGGTTCGGCCAGGCGCCCTGCGCCAGGGACGGGGCGGCGAAGGGGACGGTCAGCGCGGCGGCGCCGGCGCCCAGCAGGTGGCGTCGAAGCATGGGACGATTCTCCAGAACTGACCCCGCCAGCGCGTCAGCACCGCGCGGGTTCCGTGCCTGTGCCGTCCTGGACCTCCCCGGTCAATCGTCCGGCTTGGTCAAGCTGTCGTAGAGTTCGGGGTCCGTCGCGCCCTCCGTCCCGAACAGCAGCACGCGGCTTTGCGCATCCAGCCCCAGGATGGCGCGGGACATCGGATCGGCCCCGGCCAGCAGCAGCGCCGCCAGCCCCGCCACCGCGCTTTCCCCCGCCACCACCGGCGCCTTGCGGCGCGCCAGCAGCCGCATGCAGTCCACGGCGCTGTCATCCGGCACCGCCATGAAGGCGAAGGTCCCGCGTTCCAGCTCCTGCCAGGCGAGCAGGCTCGGCTCCCCGCAGGCCAGGCCCGCCATCAGCGTATCGAGCTCGCCGGGCACGGAGACCGCCTCCCCCGCCTCGGCGCTCGCCAGCAGGCAGGCGGCCTTCTCCGGCTCCGCCACGATCACCCGAGGGGCCGCCCCGAAGCGCGCCCGCATCTGGATCGCGACCGCCGCCGCCACGCCGCCGACGCCACCCTGCATGAAGACATGGGTCGGCGCCTGGCCATCGAGCTGCTCCGCCGCCTCCTCCGCCATGACGCGGTAGCCCTGCATCACGTCGCGGGGCACTTCCGTGTAGCCCTCGTAGGAAGTGTCGGAGACGACGAACCAGGCCTCCTTCTCCGCCGTGTGCGCGGCCGCGCGCACGGCATCGTCATAGGTCCCGGGCACCACCCGGATCTCCGCGCCGTATTTCGCGATGGCGTCGCGCCGGCCCTGGCTGACGGTCTCATGCACGAAGATCACGCAGCGGCAGCCGAAGCGCTGCGCGCCCCAGGCGACGGACCGGCCGTGGTTGCCATCGGTCGCGCAGGTGACCGTGATGGCCTGCGTCGCCTCCCGATGCGCGCCGGCCGCCAGTTCGGTGGAGGTCGCGGCATTCGCAACACCCCGGCGGGCGAGTTCCGCCACCAGCAGCCGCAACACCGCATAGGCCCCGCCCAGCGCCTTGAAGCTGCCGAGGCCGAAGCGCGGCCCCTCATCCTTCCAGTGCAAGGCGGCGACCCGCGCGGCCTTCGCCACATCGTCGAGGGCCAGCAGCGGCGTGGGCGCATAGCCGTCCCAGGACTCGATCTCGGCCTTCGCCCTTCGGAACCCGCCATCGGGCAGCACGACGACGCCGGGCGTGCCATGGCGACGGTTGACGAGAAGGCGGTAGGGGCGCTCGGGGATCATGCCCCCACCTTGGCGCGGCGCCGCAAGGGCGGCAACGTGCGCCCGACGATCAATGCGGGGGCGACGATGCAGGTCACGATCCTGGGTGGCGGGGGGTTCCTCGGCCGGAAGCTGGCGGCGCGCTTCGCCGCCGATGGCGCCATCGGCGGCAAGCCGATCACGGGCCTGACCCTGTTCGACCTGAACCAGCCCGCGCCGCTCGATGCCCCCTTCCCCGTGCGCTGCCTGGCCGGGGATGTCGCCGATGTGGCGACGCTGAAGGCCGCGATTCCCCCCGGCACGACCACTGTCATCCACCTGGCCGCCGTGGTCAGCGCGGCGGCGGAGGCCGATTACGACCTCGGCATCCGGGTCAACATCACCGGCACCCAGGCCCTGATCGAGGCCTGCCGCGCCCTGCCCGAACCGCCGCGGGTGGTCTTCACCTCCTCCGTCGCCTCCTTCGATGGCGGGCAAGACGCCATGGTCGCGGATGAGGGCCGCCAGCTGCCGACCAACAGCTACGGCGCCCAGAAGGCGATCGGGGAGCTGCTGCTGGCGGATGCGACGCGGCGCGGCTTCCTCGACGTCGTCTCCATCCGGCTGCCGACTGTCATGGTCCGCCCCGGCCGCCCCAACCGCGCCGCCAGTTCCTTCGTCTCCGCCGTGGTGCGCGAACCGCTGCTCGGGCTGCCCGCCCAGTTCCCGGTGCCGGAGGATTTCCGCGTCTGGGTCTGCTCCCCCCGCCGCGCGGTGGACTGGCTGGCCCATGCCGCGGGGATGGACACGGCGACGCTCGGCCGCGACCGCGGCATCAACCCGCCCGGCATCTCCGCCACCATCGGCCAGATGCTGGACGCCCTGGCGGCCGTGGCCGGACCGGAAGCCCGGGCGCTGGCGAAGCGCGTCCGGGATGCGGAGGTGGAGGCGATCGTCGCCGGCTGGCCCGCCGCCTTCGCCGCGACGCGCGCGCCGGGCCTCGGCTTCGTCCGGTCAGAATCGCTGGAGGATCTGGTGCGCGCCTTCATCGCGGACGACCTCGACGCCACGCGGCAGGATCGCGGGATGGCCTGAGGCCGGCGCCGGAACGACGCAGAAGGGCATCGTCAACGCCGCCCGCACCGCCGCCGCGGACGGCGCGGGCCCAGTGGCGCGCGGCCCGTCCGGCCAGGACCCCACCGGCACCAGCCGGGCGCCGCGCGGCGGCACCACCACCGGCTCCGCCAGCGCGGCCGCGATGCCGGGCGCCTCGACCACCGGCAGCACGGCGGCGGGCCAGGGATGCGGGTTGCGGACCCGCAGCCGGTATTCCACGCGCCCGGCCTGCCCGACTGCGTCCAGCGCCTCCGCGATCAAATGCCCATCCTTCGCGAAGGGCCCGATACGGCACGGGAAGGGCGTCTGGGCCAGGGCAGGCGTGGCGGCCAGCAACGCCAGGGCGGCGGCCAGCAGGCGGTGGAGGGGCATCTTGGAACCTCGATCGTCGGACCGAGCCTGCACCGGCACCTGCCTGGCGGGCCAAGACGCCTTGCCTCTGGCCGCCATCGGCAAATCCTCTGGCTCCCGCGCGCTTGCCCCGCCCGGCGCCGCCCGCCATCCTCCCCGCAACAAACCTGGGAGGAACCGCCATGACCCCTCGCCGCGCCCTGCTGGGCGCCGCCGCGGGCGCCACGCTGCTCGCCGCGCCGCGCATCGCCCTCGCCGCCTGGCCGGCCGACCGGCCGATCGAGGTGATTGTCCCCTTCCCGCCCGGCGGCGGCGTGGACAACATGGTCCGCCCCATCATCCACTTCGTGCAGCCCCGCCTGCCCGGCGCGCGCTTCGCCGTGGTGAACCGCGCGGGCGCGGCCGGGCAGATCGGGTTCGAGGCCAATTTCAACGCGACGCCCGATGGCTACACGCTGGGCGCCGTCACCAACACCGCCATGCACGCCATCGCGGTCGAACGCCGCCCGCGCTACCGGCCGGAGGATTTCACCTACATCGCCAATGTCGTGGACGACCCCGGCGGCTTCTGGGTGCGCGCCGACAGCCCGTGGCGGAGCCTGGCCGACGTCCAGGCCGCCGCGCGCCGCAGCCCGGAGACGATCGGCGTCGGCACCGCCGGCATCGGCAGCGACGACCACCTGCTGCAGCTGGGCTTCGAGGAAGCGGCGGGCTGCCGCCTGCTGCACGTCCCCTACAACGGCACTGCCCCGGTGCTGCGGGACGTGCTCGGCGGATCGCTGCCCATCGGCAGCCTGAACATGAGCGAGGGCCTGCCCATGATGCGGGAGGGCCGCATCCGCTGCCTCGGCCAGGGCGGCCCCACCCGCTGGGCCCCGACCGGGGAGGTGCCGACCTTCCGCGAACAGGGCTTCGACGTGCTGGGCGGCAGCGCCCGCGGCATCGCCGGCCCGCCCGGCATGCCCGCCGAGATCGTGGAGCGCCTGCGCACCGCCTTCCGGGAAGCCCTGGCCGACCCCGCCATGATCGCGGATGCCGAGCGCACCGGCATGCCCATGCGCCCCCTGATCGGGGATGATTACAAACGCATGATGGCGGAGGATTACGCCGCCATCCGCGGCCTCTGGCAGCGGCGGCCCTGGCGGGAGGGATAGGCGGGACCGGCTTGACCCCGCCGCGGGCCGCGCCTTACGGTAAACCGATCAGTTAACCGTAAGGCCATCCCGATGGGCACCCGCGTCATCCTGCTGCTCGGCACCCGGAAGGGCGCCTTCATCCTGGAAGGCGGGCCCAACCGGGCCGCCTGGTCGCTCCGCGGCCCCTTCTGCGACGCCTGGCCGATCAACCACGTGATCGGCGATGCCGCCACGGGCCGGATCTTCGCCGGCGGCGGCAATGAATGGTTCGGCCCGGCGGTCTGGCAGTCCGACGACCTGGGCGCGACCTGGACCCATTCCAGCCAGGGCCTGTCGCACCCCGAGGGCGATGCGCCGGTGAAGGCGGTGTGGAGCCTGGCGCTGGCCCATGGCGTGCTGCATGCGGGGGTGGAGCCCGCGAGCCTCTTCTGCAGCACCGATGGCGGCCGGAGCTTCACCCCCCTGCCCGCGCTGCGCGAACACCCGACCCGCCCGCAGTGGCAGCCCGGCGGGGGCGGGCTGATCCTGCACCACATCCTGCCCCACCCCGCCGACCCCGCGCGGCTGCATGTCGCGATCTCCGCCGCGGGCGTCTTCCACACCGCGGATGGCGGGGAGAGCTGGGAACCGCGCAACCGCGGCACCCGCCAGGACTATGCGCCGGAGGACCAGCGCTACCCGGAGGTCGGGCAATGCGTGCACAGCATCGCCATGGCCGCCGGCAACCCGGACCTGATTTACCAGCAGAACCATTGCGGCATGTACCGCAGCACGGATGCGGGCCGGAACTGGACCAGCATTGAGGCCGGCCTTCCTTCCACCTTCGGCTTCCCTGCCGCCGCGCATCCGCGCGACCCCGACACGGTCTTCCTGTTGCCGCTGAACGGCGACACCGCCGGCCGCTTCATGCCCGATGCCTCCGCCGCCGTCTGGCGCAGCCGCGACCGCGGCGACACCTGGCAGGCGCTGCGCGACGGACTCCCCCAGGCCAACGCCTTCTTCGGTGTGCTGCGCCAAGCCATGGCGGTGGATCGCCTTGACCCCGCCGGAGTCTATTTCGGCACCGGCAGCGGGGAGCTCTACGCCAGCGCGGATGAGGGCGAGAGCTTCCGCTGCATCGCCCGCCATCTGCCCACCATCACCTCGGTGGAGACGATGGTGCTGCCGTGACGGTCGCCGTCACCATCCCCGCGGCGCTGGCCCGACTGTTTCCGGGCGCGCCGCGGCACTTCGCCGTGGAGGCCGCGACGGTGGCCTACGCCATCGCCGCGCTGGATGCGCTCCACCCCGGCATGGCCGACCGCATCCGCGACAGCACCCCCGCCATCCGCCGGCACCTCAACATCTTCGTGCAGGGTGAGAAGGCGACGCTCACGACGCCCCTGCCGCCCGGGTCCGAGATGCTGGTGATGACGGCGATCAGCGGCGGATAACTCCCTCCCCCGCCCTTGCGGGGGAGGGTCGGGGTGGGGGTCAGCCCAGCGCCGCCGGCTTCGTGATGGCACCCAAGTTCAATGCCCCTCAGCCTGGAAGAAGGCCCCCGCCGCCGCGGCCATCGCCGTGCGCCAGGCGACATAGCCCGTGATTCCCGTCGCCACGCCCAGCGCCGCCCAGCACAGCGCCGGATGGAACTCCTCCACCATCACCAGGATGGCGAAGGCGGCGGTGGGGAAGGTGAAGCTCCACCAGACGATGCTGAAGGGCAGTGCCGCGAAGTGCCGCGCCATGGAGAGCAGCACGGCGGCGATCAGCACCGCGAGCCCCGTCAGCGACAGGCTGGCGCCCCCCGCCTGCCCCGTCAGCGCCACCAGCGCCAGCGCGCCCACCGCCGGCGGCGCCAGGAAGATGGCGACGGAGGGCAGCAGCGGCGCCGGCAGCTTGGGCCCCACGAAGAAGCGGCTCAGCAGCAGCGGCATCATGATCAGCCACAGCAGCAGGCCGACGCCGAACATCATCCAGGACGCATCGACGAAGCCCATCCGCGCGCCGAGCGCCGGCGCCAGGATGTTGCCGACGAAGGGGATCAGCAGCGGCGGCGCCAGCATCGCCGCATCGGCGCGGCCCAGCAGCACGCGGCGCAGCAGCAGCATCGCCACCAGCAAATGCAGCGGCACCGCGATGGCCCAGAGCGCGGCGCCCAGCCGCGGCGCATAGGGCCAGGTGGCGGCCGCGGTGATCATCAGCCCGATGGTCGGCGCCGCCAGGAAGGCCAGGCGCACGGGGTTCGCCGCCTCCTGCGCGAAGGCATCGGGATGCCGCCACCAGCGCCCGGCCTGCGCGCCCACGATCACCGCCCAGACGAGCACGGTCAGCGCCAGCAGCGCCTCCGCCACCAGGCCCGGCGCGCCCAAAGTCTGCGCCGCCTGGCGCCAGGCCAGGCCGACACCACCGAGGCCCATCGGCATGGCCAGCAGCGGCAGCGGCAGGAAGGCGAGCGTCGGCGCCGTCCGCATCACCCGGTCGATCTTCACAGCGTCACGCTGCCCCGGAACATCGGCACGCAGCCGCCGCCGACCGTGGCGCGGATGCCGTCCGCCGTCCGCCGCGCCGTCGTGCGCAGCACGCTCGGCCGTCCCATCTCGACACCCTGCGTCATCACCCAGGCGCCTTCATCGGCGCCCGACAGGTGCAGCAGGAAACCGGCCAGCGGCGTCGCGGCACTCCCCGTCGCCGCATCCTCCCAGGTGCCGACGAGGGGGGAGAACATGCGCGTGCGCAGCCCCTCCCCCTCCCGCCGCCAGAGATAGACCGCGAGCTTGCCGCCCAGCGCGGGCTCCGCCGCTACCGCGCGGCGGAAGGCGTTGATGTCCGGGGAGGCAGCGGTCATCGCCGCCTCCGTCACTTCCACCAGCAGCCGCGGATTGCCGCCATCGCTGGCGATGGTGGGCTGGTGCAGCGTGGTGACCACGCCAGAGGGATCGATCCCCGCGCAGGCCGCCGCGATCTCGACACCCATCGTCGGCCCGACCTTGAGGGCCTGCGGCGCCGCGATGGTGGCACCCGTCACGGCACCCGCGCCGTCCCGTTCCAGCCGCACCTCGACCAGCCCCGCGATCTCCTCGAACCGCAGCAACCCGTGCACGGCGCGGTCCGCCAGCACATAGCCGGTGCCGACATTGGGGTGGCCCGCGAAGGGCATCTCCGCCGTGCGGTGGAAGATGCGGACGCGGGCGGTGTTCGCGGGATCGGCCGCCGGCAGCACGAAGGTGGTCTCGGAGAGGTTCATCTCCGCCGCCAGCGCCTGCATCTCCCCGTCCGTCATGCCGCGCGCATCGGGGAAGACGGCCAGCTGGTTGCCGCCGAAGCGACGGTCGGTGAAGACATCGACCGTCAAGAACTCGAATGTTCTCAACTGAGCTGCTCCACCCGCGCGGGGTCCATCGTCACGCCATGGCCGAGCGGCCCATGCCCCTGGCCGAAGCCCGGCGCCGCCAGCATCGCCGCCCGCACATAGGCCCGCGCCCGCACCACCGCCGCGCGCAGCCCCATCCCCTGCGCCAGGCCGCAGGCCAGCGCCGAGGCCAGCGTGCAGCCCGTGCCGTGGGTGTGGCGGCTGTCGATCCGCGCGCTCTCGAAACTCTCGATGCCCTCGGGCGTCGCCAGCAGGTCCGTCAGCACCGGGCCTTCCAGGTGGCCGCCCTTCAGCAGCACCGCCTTCACGCCGCGCGCCAGCAGCGCATCCGCCGCGCGCTTCATGTCATCGACGGTCGTGATCGAAAGTCCCGTCAGCGCCTCGGCCTCCGGCAGATTGGGGGTGATGACCGCCGCCATCGGCAGCAGCCGCGCCGTCAGCGTCGCCACAGCCTCCTGCGCCAGCAGCGGGTGCCCGCCCTTGGCCATCATCACCGGGTCCGCCACCAGCGAGATTCCCGGCCCGTAGGCCTCCAGCGCGCTGCACACCGCCTCGATCGTCGTAGAATCCGCCAGCATGCCGGTCTTGAAGGAATCGGCCCCGATATCCTCCAGCACCATGCGGATCTGCAGGCGGATGAAGTCGGGCGGCACGCCGACCACCCCCTGCACGCCCAGCGTGTTCTGCGCCGTCAGCGCCGTCACCGCCGTCGCCGCGAAGCCGCCCAGCGCCGTGATCGCCTTGATATCCGCCTGGATGCCTGCCCCGCCGCCGGAATCAGATCCCGCGCAGACCAGCACCCGGCCCTTCATGCCGCTCATTCCGCCGCGCCGGCCTTCCGGATCGCCCCCGCCGCCGCCCGCGCGCGGATCAGCGCCGCCAGCTCGTCCACCGTGCCGCGCATCTCGCCCTCATCCTCCGCTTCCGCCATCACACGGATCAACGGCTCCGTCCCGCTGGCCCGCACCAGCACGCGCCCGCGCTTGCCGAGCCTGGCGCCGGCGGCCGCGATGCCCTCCGTCACCTCCGCATCGCCGAGTGGCGAGGCGCCGGTGTAGCGGATGTTCACCAGGCGCTGGGGCAGCGGCTCGAACCGCCGGCAGACTTCGCTGGCAGGGCGGCGTTCCTCCACCAGCAGCGCCAGCACCTGCAGCGCCGCGACCAGCCCGTCCCCCGTCGTGCCGAAATCCGACAGGATCACATGCCCAGACTGCTCCCCGCCCAGGTTGCAGCCGGCCTCCCGCATCCGCTCCCCCACATAGCGGTCGCCCACCTGCGTCCGGCGCAGGCCGAGGCCCAGCCCCTCCAGATGCCGCTCCAGGCCCAGGTTGGACATGACGGTCGCGACGACGCCGCCGCCGACCAGCCGCCCCTGCCGGTGCCAGGACCCCGCGATGGTGGCCAGGATCTGGTCCCCATCGATGACGCGCCCCTGCTCATCGATCAGCACCAGCCGGTCCGCATCGCCATCGAGGGCGATGCCGAGGTCCGCGCGGCGCTCCTTCACCAGCTCCGCCAGCTTGCCCGGCGCCGTCGCGCCGCAATCCCGGTTGATGTTGAAGCCATCGGGCGAGACGCCGAGCGGCACGACCTCCGCCCCCAATTCCCACAGCACCGTCGGCGCCACCTTGTAGGCCGCGCCATGCGCGCAATCGACGGCGATGCGCAGCCCGTCCAGGCTGCGGCCCTTGGGGAAGCTGGCCTTCGCGCTCTCGATGTAGCGCCCCGGCGCATCCTCCAGCCGGTTCGCGCGCCCCAGCTTCGTCGGCGCCGCCAGGCTTTCCAGGAAATTCGGCGCATCCATCAGCGCCTCGATCTCCGCCTCCTGCGCATCGGACAGCTTCAGCCCATCAGGGCCGAACAGCTTGATGCCGTTATCCTCGAAGAGGTTGTGGCTGGCTGAGATCATGACGCCGAGGTCGCAGCGCAGACTCCGCGTCAGCATGGCGATGGCCGGCGTCGGGATGGGCCCGACCAGCATCACATCCATCCCCGCGCCGACGAAGCCGGCGGTCAGCGCGGGTTCCAGCATGTAGCCGGACAGGCGCGTGTCCTTGCCGATGACGACGCGATGCCGGTGGCTGCCCCGGTTGAAGAAGCGCCCCGTCGCCTGGCCGAGCCGGAGCGCGGTGCCGGCATCCATCGGCGGCTGGTTGGCCTTGCCGCGGATGCCATC
The DNA here is from genome assembly GCA_027482245.1 of Acetobacteraceae bacterium. Taxonomy (GTDB): domain Bacteria; phylum Pseudomonadota; class Alphaproteobacteria; order Acetobacterales; family Acetobacteraceae; genus Falsiroseomonas. Next base: position 108,832 of record JAIXWG010000022.1, read on the forward strand.
GGTGCCGAAAAGCCTGCGAGGGGGCGTGCTCATGGCCCCGCTTCTAGCGCCCCGCCCGCCGGTTTCAAAACTTACGAGTCAGCCATGGCCCCCGGCCCCCGCACGGCCGCGGCGGGACATTTGCCGAGGATGATCATCCCCAGCACCTCGTCCTTCGTCACGTCGCGGGTGTGCGCCGTGCCGACCAGCCGCCCGTTCTTCATCACGCCGACGCGGTCCGCCAGGTCGAAGACGTCATGGATGTCGTGGCTGATCAGGAAGATGCCGATGCCCTGCGCCTTCAGCTGCTTCACCAGTTCGCCGACCTGCGCCGTCTCCGCCGGGCCGAGGGCCGCGGTCGGCTCATCCATGATGAGGATGCGGGCGTTGAAGTGGATGGCGCGCGCGATGGCGACGGATTGCCGCTGCCCGCCCGACAGCGCGCGGACCGGTTCCTTGAAGCGCCTGAAATGCGGGTTGAGGCGCGCCATCACCTGCCGCGTCGCCGATTCCATCGCGGCATCGTCCAGCGTTCCCCAGCGCGTCACGATCTCCCGCCCCAGGAAGATGTTGGCCGCCGCATCGACGTTGTCCGCAAGCGCGAGGGTCTGGTAGATCGTCTCGATCCCGTAGCGCTTGGCGTCGCGCGGCGTGCCGATATCGGCCGGCTTGCCCTCCACCAGGATCTCCCCGGCATCCGCCCGATAGGCACCCGAGAGTATCTTGATCAGCGTGGACTTGCCGGCGCCGTTGTGGCCGAGCAGGGCCACGACCTCGCCGGGCATCAGATCCACCGAGACGTCATCGACGGCCTTGATCCCGCCGAAGGCGATCGAGATGCCGCGCATTTCCACAAGCGGCGTCGTCATCGGATGCGCTTCCTCCAGGCCCCGTCCAGCCAGACGGCGAAGACCAGCACCACGCCGACCACGATGTTCTGCAGCGGCGTATCGACGCCGAGCAGCACCATGCCGGACTGCAGGGACTGCATGACGAGCGCGCCCAGCATGGCCCCCGCCACCGTCCCCATGCCGCCGGCGAGGGACGTGCCGCCGATGACCGCGGCGGCGATGACATACAACTCGTCCAGCGTCCCTGCCGCATTGGTCGCCGCGTTCAGGCGCGCCGTGGCGATGCAGGCGGACAGCCCCGCCAGCGCGCCCATCAGGCCGAACACCATCATCAGGCTGCGGCGCGTGTTCACGCCGGACAGTTCCGCCGCCTCGGGGTTGCCGCCGATGGCGAAGACGTAGCGGCCGAAGCGCGTGCGCGTCGCCAGCACCGTCATCGCCACACCGACCAGCAGGGCCACGATGACCGGGATGGCGAGGCCATGCGCTATGAACAGCCCGCCCGGCGGCCAGGCGATGCCCTGCGCCTCCGCCATCCGCCGCGCCACGCCGACCGGGATCGCGTAGCTGTTCGCCACCGCCACCGTGCCGATGACCACAAGGCAGGCGAGCCCCATCAGCACGCCCTCCGCCCATCCCGGCCGCACCGGGAAGCCGAAGGCCAGCCGCCGCCGCCGCAGCATCGCCATCCCCGCCACGATCGCCGCGCAGGCGAGCGCCGCCAGGATCCACGATGCCGTGGCGCCGATCGCACCCTCGATCCCGCCGCCGAGCATGCGGAAGCGCCCATCCATCGGCGCGACGGTCTGCCCCTGCGTCACCCACCAGGCGGCCCCGCGCCACACCAGCAGCCCGCCCAGCGTGACGATGAAGGAGGGGATGCCGAGATAGGCGATCAGGCTGCCCTGCATCAGCCCGATCGCGCCGCCCAGCGCGATGCCGACGGCCACGGCGATGAAGGCCGTCGCCGGATGTTCCAGCCCCAGCATCTCCGGCAGCCAGCGCGCCTGCACCACGCCGACCACCATGCCGACGAAGCCCAGCACCGCGCCGACGCTGAGGTCGATGTTCCGCGTGACGATGACCAGCACCATCCCGCAGGCCATGACGGCGACGGAGGCCGTCTGCACCGACAGGTTCCACAGGTTCCGCGGCGTCAGGAAGGCGCCGCCCGACAGCACGTCGAACCCGACCCAGATCACCGCCAGTGCGGCCAGCATCCCCACCAGCCGCGGATCAACCTCCAGCTGCCGCATTCAGGCGATGCCTCGCATCCCATAGAAGGCCCTCTCCCCCCGCAGGGAGGAGAGGCTTGGGTGAGGGGGGCGTCCCGCCCTCAATTGCACGCCTGCACCCGGCCCGCCGGAACGCCCTGGCACACCGCCGCCTTCGGGGCCCAGCCGGCCTCGATCACGATGCCCAGATTGTCCCGCGTCACCGGCACGGGCGCCAGGAAGCGCGCCGTCATGCGCGCGCGCTGCGGGCCCTCGTTCCACTGCACCGCGCCCGGCACCTCCGCCAGCCGCGCGCCGCCCGCCAGGCGCAGCGCGATCTCGGCAGCATTCTTGCCGAGCTCCCGCGCATCCTTCCAGATCGTGACGGTCTGCGTGCCTGCCGCGATGCGGTTCAGCGCCGCGCGATCCGCATCCTGGCCGGACACAGGCACGCTGCCCGCCAGCCCTTGCGCCGCCAGCGCCGCGATGGCGCCGCCTGCCGTGCCATCATTCGCCGCCACCACCGCGTCGATGCGGTTGTTGTTGCGGGTCAGCATCTGCTCCATGTTCCGCTGCGCGTTCGCGGGCAGCCAGCCATCCGTATAGGCCTCCCCCACATTGCGGATGCGCCCGGCATCGATGTGCGGCTTCAGGACCTCCATCGATCCGCGGAACAGGAAGTCGGCGTTGGGGTCCGACGAACTGCCCTTGATGAAGGCGTAGTTGCCCTCGGCCTTCTGGGCGAGGACGCTGCGCGCCATCATGCGGCCGACCTCGACATTGTCGAAGGTCAGGTAGAACACCTCAGGCATCTCGATCAGGCGGTCATAGCCGACGACGGGCACGCCCTCGTTGATCGCCTTCTGCACGGCGGGGCGGATGGCTGCGGCATCCTGCGCCAGCACGATCAGCGCCTTGGCGCCGCGCGCCAGCAGGCTTTCCACATCCGTCAGCTGCTTGCCCGGGTTGGACTGCGCATCGGCCGAGAGGTAGCTGCCGCCCGCCGCACGGATCGCCGCCTGGATCGCGGCCTCATCGGTCTTCCAGCGTTCCTCCTGGAAGTTGGACCAGGAGACGCCGATCACCGGCCCCCTGCCCTGCGCCACGGCACCCAGCGCCGGCAATGCCAGCGCGGTGCCGAGCAGACCACGCCGCGTGAATCGATTCATCATGATTGCCTCCCCATCCCACCGGTCGTCTGCACGACCTTGCTGAAAGGGAGGGTCACGCAGCGCGCGACGCGCCGTCAAGCGCGACGTGCGGAACCCAACCTAGGTGTCATCGTCATCGACGCCGCCGCCTTCGACCGCGTTCCAGACCGCGAGGGCCTGCACGGTTTCCGCGACGTCGTGCACGCGGATGATCGCCGCCCCACGCGACGCGGCATGCAGCGCCGCGGCGACCGAGCCCGCGACGCGGTCCACCGGAGTCTCCACGCCCGACAACTCGCCGATGAAGCGCTTGCGGCTGGCGCCGAAGACGATGGGCACGCCGATGCCGGCCAGCAGCGGCAGGCGCTCCATCAGCGCCATATTGTGCGGCAGCCGCTTGCCGAAGCCGATGCCGGGATCGACCGCGATCCGCCCGCGGGGAATGCCGAGCCGCTCCACCGCCGCCACGCGGTCCGCCAGGAACTGCGCGACTTCCAGCGCCACGTCGCCGTAGCGGGGATCCTGCTGCATGGTGCGGGGGTCGTCGCCCAGCATGTGCATCAGGATCACGCTGGCCTCGCTGCGCGCTAGCACGCGGGCGGCGGCGGGGTCGTGGCGCAGCGCGGTGACGTCGTTGACGATCTCCGCCCCCGCCTCCAGCGCCGCCAGCATGGTCGCGGCATTGCGGGTATCGACGCTGATCGTCGCGGCCTTCGCCAGTTCGCGGATGACGGGCAGGATGCGCCGGCATTCCTCCTCCGGCGCCACGGGCTGGGCGCCCGGCCTGGTGCTTTCGCCGCCGATATCCAGCAGGTCGGCCCCCGCCTCCAGCAGCATGTGCCCGGCGTCGATGGCGTTGGCGTGGTCGGCGAAATGCCCGCCATCGCTGAAGCTGTCCGGCGTGATGTTGAGGATGCCCATCACCAGCGGGCGGCCGGATTCATGCGGCAGGGGCAGCCCCGCGAAGGCCGCGGGCGCGCGCGTCAGCGCCAGCACGCGGTCCTGCCAGCCATCCGGCACATCGGCGAGCGCCAGCGCCCCCTCCGGCGCGCTCTCCCCGATCAGCCGCACCATCGTGAAGGCGCCCGGCCCGCCCGCGAGCGGCAAGGCGAGGTCCGCCGCGATCGCGGTCGCGGCGGCGCGGCCCTGCAGCAGGCCCAGTGGCTCCACCCAGCTTTCTGTCACGACTCGCCGCCCCGGTATCCACCCTGTGTCCGACGATGCCGCGCACCCGCGCCAGCGGGAACCCGGAATCGAAACGGCCCGCACCAGGGGGTGCGGGCCGTTCGCGTCATGCCCTGTCGGGCGAGGTCAGGTCCCCGGCGCCGGGGCGAAGCCGCCGCCCGTGCTGGGGCGGGGGTTCGGCCGGCCGCTGGACGGGACGCTGCCGCGGCCCTGGTTCACCGGCTCATCCGGCCGGACCCGCACGATGGGCTCGCCCTTGATGATCTGCTTGATCTCGTCGCCGCTGATGGTCTCGTGCTCCAGCAGGCCCTTGGCCAGCAGGTGCAACTCGTCGATGTTCTCGCTCAGCACCTTCGTGGCGCGGGCATAGGCCGCGTCGATGATGGAGCGGATCTCGGCATCGATCTTCCGCGCCGTCTCCTCCGACAGGTTCTTGGACTGGGTCACGCTGTGGCCCAGGAAGACCTCCTGGTCGTTGGAGCCATAGGCGATCATGCCGAGGTTGTCGGACATGCCCCATTCCGTGACCATCCGGCGGGCCTGGTCGGTCGCCATCTTGATGTCGCCGGACGCGCCGTTGGAGACCTTGTCGGCGCCGAAGATCAGTTCCTCCGCCACGCGCCCGCCCATCGCCATGGCGAGTTCCGCTTTCAGCTTGGACTTGTGCTTGGAGTAGCGGTCACCGGCCGGCAGGGACATCACCAGGCCGAGGGCACGGCCGCGCGGGATGATGGTCGCCTTGTGGACCGGGTCGCATTCCGGCTCGTGCATCGCGACCAGGGCGTGGCCGGCCTCGTGATAGGCCGTCATGCGCTTCTCATCCTCGGACATGACGAGGCTGCGGCGCTCCGCCCCCATCATCACCTTGTCCTTGGCGGCCTCGAACTCCGCCATGCCCACCGTCCGGCGCCCGGTGCGGGCCGCGAGCAGCGCCGCCTCGTTCACCAGGTTGGCGAGGTCGGCGCCCGAGAAGCCCGGCGTGCCACGCGCAATGGTCTTCGGGTCGACGTCGGAAGCCAGCGGCACCTTCCGCATGTGAACCCGCAGGATCTTCTCCCGCCCGTTCACGTCGGGGTTCGGCACCACGACCTGGCGGTCGAAGCGGCCCGGGCGCAGCAGCGCGGGGTCCAGCACGTCCGGCCGGTTCGTGGCCGCGATGATGATGACGCCTTCGTTCGACTCGAAGCCGTCCATCTCGACCAGCATCTGGTTCAGCGTCTGCTCGCGCTCGTCATTGCCGCCGCCGAGACCCGCGCCGCGGTGGCGACCCACCGCGTCGATCTCGTCGATGAAGATGATGCAGGGGGCGTTCTTCTTGCCCTGCTCGAACATGTCGCGCACGCGGCTGGCGCCGACGCCCACGAACATCTCGACGAAGTCGGAGCCGGAGATGGTGAAGAAGGGGACATTCGCCTCGCCGGCGATGGACCGCGCCAGCAGCGTCTTGCCGGTGCCGGGGGGGCCGACCAGCAGCACGCCCTTCGGGATCTTGCCGCCGAGGCGCTGGAACTTCTGCGGGTCACGCAGGAATTCCACGATCTCCTCCAGCTCGCCCTTCGCTTCCTCGATGCCCGCGACGTCGTCGAAGGTCACGCGGCCCTGCTTCTCGGTCAGCAGCTTGGCCTTGGACTTGCCGAAGCCCATGGCCCGGCCGCCACCGCCCTGCATCTGGCGCATGAAGAACACCCAGACGCCGATCAGCAGCAGCATCGGGAACCAGCTGAGCAGGTAGTGGAACAGCGGGTTGACGTCGCTCTCCTCCGGCCGCGCCAGGACGCGCACGCCCTTGTCGGTCAGCCGGGTGACGAGGGACGGATCCTCGGGCGTGTAGGTCTGGAAGCTGCGTCCGTCATTCAGCTGGCCGGTCACGGTCCGGCCCGTGATGGTCACGTCCCGGACATGGCCGGCGCTGACCTCGTTCAGGAAGTCGGAATAGGCGACCTGCTGCGCCGCGCGGCTGCTGCCGCCCGAGGGCTGGAACAGGTTGAACAGCGCCACCAGCAGCAGCGCCACGATCACCCACAGCGCCAGATTCCGGCCGAAATTGTTCACGTTGGCATCCCTTTGGGGCTTCCCAGGCTGGCCGTCTCGCACCGACGCGAGGGGCGGGCCGCTCCACTGCACAGATAGGAACGCTGCCGCCCTCTTCCATCCCAGGACCGCAATGCTCAGGCACATGCCCCGCCCGCCGGCGCGAAGCGCAGGCGGCATGGGGGGTGGGCTCCGGATGAAGGATAGGACAGCCCGGGCGCGGCGACCAGCACAGTGTCGCGATGGAGCGCTGCCATTGTTGGCACCACCGCGGCCGGCAGCCAGGGCGGCCTCGGCAGCCGCGCATCCCCCACCGGGCCGATCGTGCAGCCCTCGGGCGGCACCCCCTCCAGCACGAAGCGCCCGTCCCAGCGCGCGCCCGGGTGCGCCGGCACGGGCGGCGCCATCGCCGCTTGCTCCCGCAGCAGCAGCCCGCCGCGCACCAGGCGCGCGCCCCCCAGCGTTCCCGCGCCCCGCCGCAGCAGCGCCGCGGCCGCGTCCAGCCCCGGCGCGAAAGCTGACCCGGACACCACCCGCACCAGCGCCGCCAGCGCCGCCGCCGCGACGCCGTCCTGCCCCAGCGCCGCCAGGTCCAACCGCGCGAATCCCTCGGCCTGCAGCCGCGCCACCGCGCCGATCCGCGCCGCGACCGCCGCCGCCATGCCATCCCGCCGCCGCGCGAAGGCCGCCGCGGCCTCCGCCAGCGCCGCCACCGCCGGCCCCTCCCCGCCCGGATCGGCCAGCGCCGCGCGCAGCCGGACACGTGCGAAGGCCCGGTTTTCGTTGGAGGGATCGCGGATCGGCGCCAGCCCCGCTTCGGCCGCCACCGCCTCCAGCCGCGCCGGCGCCACGCCCAGCAGCGGCCGGATCACCAGCGCGCTTCCCGCGCTCCGCGCCGCCGCCATGCCCGCCAGCCCCGCCGGCCCGCTGCCCGCGAATCCCCGCAGCAGCAGCGTCTCCGCCTGGTCGCCCCGATGCTGCCCCAGCGTTAGCCAGGGCGCGCCCACGGAGTCGCAGAGGCCGAGCAGCGCCGCCAGCCGCGCTTCCCGCGCCCTTGCCTGCGCCCCCGGCCCGGGCGGCAGGCCGAGTGCCACGACCCGCGCCTCGATCCCCCGCGCCGCCATCCACCCCGCGACGGTCGCGGCTTCCGCCGCGCTATCCGCCCGCAGCCCATGGTCGATGACACCCGCGACCAGGCGCCCACCCCGCGCGCCGGCCCAGCGCGCCAGCAGCACCGCCAGCGCCAGGCTGTGCGGCCCGCCCGAGACGCCCGCCACCATGGCGGGCGCGGCGCCGAACGGCCCCAGGGGCTGCATCAGCGCGTCGAATTCCGACGCCCCGATGGCCCCAAGGCCGCTCATCACCTTTGCGAGAGCTTCGTTAAGGCGCCGCGCTCAGCGGCACTGCGCCCGTCGCCGCGCATCGGCGACGCGGTCCGCGACGTTGCCCGACAGGTTCGGGTAGCGGCTGCGCAGGTCGCTCAGCTGGCCGCAGGCGTCGCGGTTGTTGTTCAGCCCGATCAGGGAGTTCGCCACGCCGAGCATGGCTTCCGGCGCCCGTGTGCCCTGCTGGTTACGGCGGAAGGCGTCGTCATAGGCGATGGCGGCGGCGGCGAAGTCCCGCTTTCCGGCCAGCGCATCGCCCAGCAGGATCTGCGCATCCACCGCGCGGCCCTGGTCGCGCGCCGCGATCACTTCCCGCGCCGCCGCTTCCGCGCCCGCATAGTCCCGCCGGCCGAGTGCCGCCTGGCCTTCCTGCAGCGCGCGCTGCGGCGGCCGGGCGAGGGCCGCGGGTTGCGCCTGGGGCGCGGCGCCGGCCTGGGCCGGCGGGGCAGCCGCCGGGGCGGCGGCGGCCGGC
>JAIXWG010000032.1 GCA_027482245.1 Acetobacteraceae bacterium
CCAGCGCCGCCAGCCCCAGCACCACCCCCGGGCCGGGCAGCCGCGCCAGCGCCAGCCCCGCCACCAGCACCAGCGCGGCGGCGGGCAGGGCGGCGGGGGCCGGCCAGGCGGCGGGGCGGCGCAGCAGCAGCAGCGCCAGCACTGCGACACCCGCCAGCACCGGCCAGGCCCGGCCGAGATCGGCCACCGTGCGGGGCGCGCCCGCCATCCACCAGCCCGCGGCCAGGGCGCCCGCCACGGCGATGGCGGGTGGGGCCCAGCGCCATCGCGGCGCCGCCGCGCCGCTCGCCGCGGCCAGCAGAAGCAGCGCCGCGGCCAGCAGCGGCAGCCGTTCCGGCAATTGCCGGGGGGATGCCGTGACCAGCCCCATGGTCCACCACCACCCCGCCAGCAGCCCCGCCGCCGCGCCGAGCGCCGCGAGCCATGGCCGCCGGCCGAGCCGCGCCCCCCCGGCCATCGAGGCCGCCACCAGCAGGGCGACCAGCCCGGGCCACAGCATCCATGCGTCCATGCGCCTTCCTGCCGCCATCCCGGCCTGCCGCGCAACCGCCCCGACCCCGTCGCGGGATGGCGTCACCGAACGAAACTTGCGGGCGGTGCGGCGGCGCGGCCTAATCCCGCGCGCAACGACACCGGGCAGGACGGCATGGCGGATCAGACACCAGGGAGCGCGCCTCAGCCGGGGCGGGGGGGCAGGGCCTATCCGGGGCCGGGGCCGGGCCCCGGCACGCGGCGCCTGAAGGTGTGGGACCCCTGGGTGCGCCTGGTGCATTGGTCCATCGTGCTGCTGATCCCGATCTCCTTCGTCACGGCCAAGACGGATCGCTGGGACCTGCACCTGCTGGCCGGCTACACCATGCTGACGCTGATCGTCTTCCGCATCGCCTGGGGGCTCGTCGGATCCCACACCGCGCGGTTCCGCAACTTCCTCAAGTCACCGCTGGAGGCGCTGCGCCACCTCGGCCATCTGCGCCAGCGCCCGGCGGGGGTGGAGATCGGCCACAACGCGGCCGGCGGCTGGATGGTGCTGGTGCTGCTGCTGCTGCTGCTGACCCAGGCCGGCACGGGGCTCTTCGCCAACCACGACCCCGGCTTCACCTATTCCCAGCACGGTCCGCTTTCCATGCTGGTCAGCGAGGATCGCAGCGAGCTCGCCACCACCATCCATGTGCGGGTGTTCTGGCTGATCGTCGCCGCGGCGGTGCTGCATATCCTGGCGATCATCGCCTACCGCGTCCTGCGCGGGCAGAACCTGGTCGGGCCGATGCTGACGGGGGACTTGAAGATCCCGGTCCTCTACAGCGGCCCGCAGCCCCGGATGGGACATCCGCTGCTCGCCATCGCGCTGCTGGCGGCGGCGGCGGGGCTGGTCTGGTACGTCGTGGGGCTGGGCGCCGGGGCCTCGGGCGGCTTCGGCTGAGGCCACCCTCCCCCCGGATGGGGGAGGGCGCCGTTTGGTCAGCGCGCGCGGAAGGTCTGGTGGCAGGCGCCGCAGGTGCCGCCCACCGTCCGCAGCGTGTCGGCCGTGACGGTGCCGGCCTCGGCCGCCGTCTTCAGCGTGGCGAAGGCGGCGGCGGCGTTGCTGGCGCGGGTGGCGAAGCCGGCGCGGTCGCCATCGATGGCGGCCAGCGCACGGGTCTGGCCCTCATTCGTCCCCTGCGGCTGCGGCGGCGTCAGGGATGCGGCGGGCACGCGGTTCGGCACGCTGTTGATGAAGGCGATCATCTGGTCCACCCGCGGCGCCAAAGCGCGCGTGTCGCCGCGCTGGTTCACCGCCTGGGTGAAGGCCTCCATCGTCTGGCCGAGCATGCGGAAGCCCGCGCGCCGTTCCGCCACCACGTCGCCCTGCGCGAAGGCCGGCGCCGCCGCCCCCACCGCCAGCGCGACGCCAGCCACAAGCATCCAAGAACGCATCCGTCCATCCCTTCCGGTATCGGAGGCCTCGGAAGCTGGCAGCATCGGAGTGCCGGCGCAACGGTCACGGCAGGCTGTCGCATTTCGTATCAATGCCGGTCGTATCAATGCCCGCCGCCGGCGTGCCGGCGGGCGCCCGCGGCGGGGGACCCCCCCTTGCCGGCCCCTGCCGTCGTGCCGGCGGGCGCCCGCGGCGGGGGACCCCCCCCTTGCCGGCCCCTGGGTGCTTCGCTATAGCCGCCACCTCGCCGCGCCCCACCGGAGTGTAGCTCAGCCTGGTAGAGCACTGTGTTCGGGACGCAGGGGCCGGAGGTTCGAATCCTCTCACTCCGACCAATCGGCCGCGGCGACGGAACCCCGTCAGGCATAAGCCTGGCGGGGTTTTTTCGTTTCGGGCCGGCCGCCACGGGCCACGGGACCCTCAACGCCATCTCATTAACGAGATTCATTCGTGCAGGCGTGCAACAAGACCGCTCGAATTCAACAGAGGGTTAATTTTGCCCCTCGCGCGATCGTGTGGTGCTGCTATGGGAACGGAATAGTCATTTCCCCCAAGGAGCCCCCCATGGCCCGCACCCTCATCCTGGCCGCCACGGCGTTGTGCGGCGGTATCCTGCTGGCGCCGCAGGCTGGCACCGCCCAGACGGCGATCGACAGCCTCGGCGTGACCGTCACGACGACGCCGGCCCTGACCAGCGACTACCTGTTCCGTGGCCTGAGCCAGACGCGCAACCGCCCGGCCACGCAGCTGACGGTGGATGCCGAGCACAGCAGCGGCTTCTACATCGGCGCCTTCCTCAGCAACGTCGCCTTCGCCGGCACCAATGCGCGGCAGGAGCTGGACTACAATGCCGGCTACCGTTTCGCACTCGGTGGCCTGAAGCTCGACATCGGCGGCACCTACTACTCCTACCCCGGCTACACCGCGCCGCGGGGCGGGTTCGAGCTGAACTACGGGGAGGTCGCGCTGCGCGCGAGCTACGAGATCGCTCCGGTGAAGTTCGTGGGCCTGGCCGCCTGGTCGCCGAACTTCACGGGTGAGTCCGGCAGCGCCGTCTACCTCGAGGGCGGGTTCGACATGGCGCTCGACTTCGGGTTCACCATCTCGCCCCGCATCGGCTACCAGATGGTCGAGCGCAACGTCATGCCGCGCACCGGCAGCCGCGACGGCTATTTCGGCTCCCCCGACTACACCACCATCCAGGTCTCCGTCTCGCGGGAGATCGTGGGCGGCGTGATCGGCAGCGGGACCATCGTCTGGAACAGCAACTCGGGCCGGGACTGCTTCGGCGGCACGAAGGTGTGCGACAGCCGCGCCGTCATGACGCTGAGCCGCCCCTTCTGAGGCACGGCGACCCGGACCACCGGGAAGGCGGCGCACCCCCCACGCCTTGGGGGGAGCACCGCCTTTTTTCGTGACTCCGGGAACCGTTTCATACACGATTTCTTGAGGTCTGCCGGAGCGGCAGTCGGTGTGGCGCTTGCTTTGCATGGGACACCCCAGTGCAACCGCAGAAGGCGATACGTCCGATGCTCCGTTCAACTCTTCTCGCCGCAACTGCCCTTGTTGGCGGCATCGTGCTCGCGCCGCAGGCATCCCAGGCCCAGCAGACCATCGACAGCCTTGGCCTCACGGTCACGACCACCCCGGCCATCACCAGCGACTACATCTTCCGTGGCATCAGCCAGACGCGGAACCGCCCCGCCGCGCAGCTCACGCTGGATGTGGAGCACAGCAGCGGCGTCTATGTCGGCGCCTTCCTCAGCAACGTCGCCTTCGCCGGCACCAATGCGCGGCAGGAACTCGATCTGCTGGCGGGCTACCGCTTCGCGGTCGGCGACCTGAAGCTCGACCTCGGCGCCACCTACTACACCTACCCCGGCTACGACGCGCCGCGCGGCGGGTTCGACCTGAACTTCCTGGAATTCGCGCTGCGCGGCAGCTACGAGGCCGGGCCCTTCAAGTTCCTCGGCACCGCCGCCTATTCGCCGAACTTCACCGGTGAATCCGGCAACGCCTACTACGTGGAAGGCGGCTTCGACCTGACGCTGGACTACGGCTTCACCCTGTCGCCCCGCGCCGGCTACCAGTGGATCGAGCGCAACCTCGTCCCCGCCGCCGGCAGCCGGGATGGCTATTTCGGTGCCAAGGATTACGGCTACTTCTCCCTCGCCGTGTCGCGGGAGATCGTGGGCGGCGTGATCGGCACCGTGGCCGGCGTCTACAACACCCTCTCGACGGAGCGGAACGGCGTCGCCAATGACTGCTTCGGCGGTTCCAAGGTCTGCGACAACCGCTTCACGCTGACGCTCAGCCGGCCCTTCTGAGGCCCGACCGGCCGGCGCGCCTCACCGCGCGCCGGCTGCCCAGAACATCAGCGCCTTGGCCGGCCAGGCCCAGGCGATGCCGGCCACGGTGAAGTAGACGACCTGCAGCACCCAGTGCAGCGGCAGCACATGGTCGGCCAGCGCCACCACGGCCATGACGTAGAGCGCGAAGCCGATCAGGCCGGCGGCAAGGGCGATGGGGGTGCGGGACATGGCCGCGATGTGGACCGGCCCCCGCGATCCGCCAAGCCCCCCAGGCCGGAAACGCCGCCCGGCCGGCGCCGCACCGGTTCCCGCCAGCCCGACTCGATAGCGATGTTGCCGCCGCCACCCCGCTCGGCGTAGCGTGCCCCCCGAGGAAGGCACAGGCTGGCCCGCCGTCCGCGCACCCTGCGCGGCGGCACAACGTCTTGCGCCCGCAATCGGACCTCCCCGGAGCAGACGACCCCGCGCATGGCTGAACCGAACCTCCCCCCTTCCGGCCTTCCGGGCGCCGATGCCTCGCGCCTCATCCCCGATCCCTCGATCGAGCTGAAGAACCACATCCGGGGCATCCCGGATTTCCCGAAGCCCGGCATCCTGTTCTACGACATCTCCACCCTGCTGCGGCACGGGCCCGCCTGGCGCACCGCCATGGCGCGGATGGCCGATCTCATCCGCCCCCACCAGCCCCAGGTGCTGGCCGGCATCGAAAGCCGCGGCTTCCTGGTGGCGGCGCCGCTCGCCCTCGAACTCGGGCTCGGCTTCGTCATGCTGCGCAAGCCGCGCAAGCTGCCGGGGCTGACCATCGGGCTCAGCTACGCCCTCGAATACGGGACCGACCGCATCGAGATGCAGGCCGACGCCATCCAGCCCGGCCAGCGCGTCGTCCTGCTGGACGACCTGCTGGCGACAGGCGGCACCATGGCGGCCGGCATCTCCCTGCTCCGCCAGGCCGGGGCCGTCGTGCCCTGCGCCGCGGCGCTGATCGAATTGACCTTCCTTGGTGGCAGGGGTCGCCTCGATGTCCCGTTCGAAGCGCTCGTCCAGTACGACGACTAGCCGGCCGCCGCCGGCGGTGACTGGCCGGCCCCCGCCGGCGGGTTCGGAATCCGATCCGCCGCCGGAGACGCCGGCCAGACTCTCGCCCGCCGCCGGGTCACTCCCCGGACCGGCGGCGGGCTTCCCGGACCCGGCTGCCCCCGCTGCCGCCCTGGCGGCGGCTGGCCTTCCGGCCGTGCTGGCGGCTGCCGCCGCCGCCGCGCCCACCGGCATCGTCGTCGCGGACCCGACGCTGCCGGACTGCCCCATCATCTTCGCCAACCCCGCCTTCCACCGCATCACCGGCTACCCGCCGGAGGCCGTGATCGGCCGCAACTGCCGCTTCCTGCAGGGCCCGGGCACGGACCCCGCCGCGATCGCCGCCATCCGGGACGCGGTGCGGGGCGCCAAGCCGCTCGACATCCGCCTGGTCAACTACCGGCGGGATGGCCGGCGCTTCGTCAACGAACTCCACCTCTCCCCGGTCTTCGGCCCGGATGGCGCGCTGCGCCACATCCTCGGCATCCAGCACGACGTGACGGAACGCGTGGCGGCCGAACAGGCGGCGCGCAGCGCGACCCGCGCCGCCGAACGGGCCCGCCGCGCCGCCGAACGCGCCAGCGCCGAGAAATCGGAATTCCTGGCCTTCATGAGCCATGAGGTTCGCACCCCGCTGAACGGTGTGCTCGGCACGCTCTCCCTCCTCACCGACACGACGCTGGATGCGGAGCAGCGGGCCTATGTCGATACCGCCCGCCGCTGCGGGGATACGCTGCTCTGGACGGTGAACGAGATCCTGGACCTCTCCCGCATCGAGGCCGGGCAGTTGGTGCTGGAGGAGATCGCCTTCGACCTCGACCAGCCCGTGCGGGACGTGCTGGCGCTGCAGGCCGCGGCGGCGGCGGAAAAGGGCATCGGGCTCCGCGCCCGCATTGACCCCGCCTTGCCGCGTCGCGTGGTGGCGGACCCGCAGCGCCTGCGCCAGGTGCTGATGAACCTCGCCGACAACGCCGTGAAGTTCACCGCCGCCGGCGCCGTCGAGATCCGCTTGGCCCGCTTCGCCGACCGGCTGGTGGTGGAGGTGCAGGACAGCGGCTGCGGCATCTCCCCCTCCCTGCGCCGCCGCCTGTTCCAGCGCTTCCAGCAGGCGGATTCCGGCACGGCGCGGCGGCATGGCGGGTCGGGACTCGGGCTGATGATCTGCCGCCGCCTGGTCGGGTTGATGGGCGGCACCATCGCGGTGGAGAGCGAGGCCGGCGCCGGCAGCGTCTTCCGCTTCGACCTGCCGCTGGTCCCCGCGCCCGACCAGCCCGCCGGCGCGGCTTCCGCCACGCTGGTGCCGGGCGCCCCCGCGCCGGCCACGGCTCGCCGACAGCCCGATGCCACGCCCCGCGGCCACCTGCTGCTGGCGGAGGATGGGGAGGCGAGCCAGCTGGTCGCCGCCGCCATGCTGCGCCGCGCCGGCTTCGGCGTGGACCTGGTGACCGATGGGCTGGAAGCCGTGGCCGCCGCCGGCCGCGGGTCCTACGACGCCATCCTGATGGATGTGCGGATGCCGGGACTCGACGGCTACGCCGCCACCGCCCGCATCCGGGCGCTGGAGGGGGAGGCCGCGCGCGTCCCCATCCTCGCCTTCACCGCCGCCGCCATGCCGGGCGATGCCGAACGCTGCATCGCCGCCGGCATGGATGGGCACCTGGCCAAGCCGGTGGACCGGGATGCGCTGATCGGCGCCGTGGCCGCGCTGATCGAACGCCGCCCGCGCCGCGCCGCGGCCCTCCCCACCCCCATCCCCGAACCCGGCCCCGCCCATTCGCTGCTGGACCGGGAGACGGTGGAGGAACTGCGCGGCGCGCTCGGCCCCGGCCGCCTGCCGGACCTCATCGCCATCTTCGTGGCGGAAACCCAGGCCCGGCTGCGGCGCCTGCAGGCCGGCCCGGCCCTGCCGGTGCTGGAGGAGGAGGCCCATTCCCTGCAGGCCGCCGCCGGCACCTTTGGCACCGCCGCGCTGCGGGAGGCCGCGCTGGCCCTCGAATCGGCCGCCCGCGCCGGGGACCGGCGCCGCGCGGACGCGCTGCTGGCGGACCTGCCGCTGCTGGTGGAACGCAGCCTGCAGGCGCTGTCCCGCACCATCGGCCAGGCGGTGGAGGCGCGTTCCTGAACACCCGCCCGGCCGGCCCGGCGCAGCCTGCCACGATTGCGCCTTATTCCGGCGGCTAGGTGGCGGGGTATGGAGAGGCCAAGGGGGATGGGAAAGACCGACCCGACCCGCACGGGTCTGCCCCGCAGGGCATTCGGCGGTGCCGCCCTTTCGGGCGCGCTGGCCGCGCTCTCGCGTCCTCTCTCCGCCGCCACCCCCGTGCCCGAAGCCGCCATCCTGCTGGCCCCGGGGCCGGAGGACGGGGCGGAGGCCCGCATCGCGGACCGTGCCGCTGCGGCGCTGGCGCGCGGCCTGGTGCAGGCGGCGGCCGTGCGCGTCTCCGTCCTCGGCGGGCCGGATGGCATCACCGCCGCCAACCGCTTCGCCTCCTCCACCGCGCCGGACGGCCGGGTGCTGCTGCTGCTGCCGGGCCTGGCCGCGCAGGCGCAGCTGGTGGGGGACAGCCGCGCCCGCTACGAGCCGCGGCAATGGCCCGCGCTCTGCGCCAGCCTGCAGGCCGCCATCGTCGCCGGCCGGGGCGCGCCGGCCGATGGCTCGCCGCTGCGAATCGCCCTGCCCAGCCCCGGCGCGCCGGAAACCGCGGCCCTGCTGGCGCTGGACCTGATGGGCCGACGCGCCACGCCCGTCTTCGGCCTGTCCGGCGCCGCGGCGGAAGCGGCGGTGCGGCAGGGCCAGGCGGATGCGCTGGTGCTCTGCGGCCCGACGCCTGGCGCCCGCGCCACGGCGCTCGGCCTGTCCTGCTGGTTCGCCTTCGATGCCGCGGGCGGGGCGCGGGAAGCGCTGGCGCCGGAGATCCCCTCGCTCGGCGACCTGCTGCCGGACCCGCACCGGCCGGACCTGCTGGACGCCGCCCGCGCCGCTGGCGCCGCGCTGCGCACCCGCGCGCTGGTGGTGCTGCCGCCGCTCACCTCCGCCGATGTGGTCGCGCTGTGGCGCGGCGCGGCGCAGCGCTGGGCGGAGGAAGCGCCGGATGACGGCAGCCGCCGCGTCGGCGCGGCGGAGGCGACGGCGCTGTCCAGCACACTCTGCGCGCCACCCGACATCGCGCTTCTCTATCGCGAATGGCTGCTGCGGCGCCTCAACTGGCGCGCGACCTGACTGTTACTTCGCCAGCCCGATCCTGACCGCGATCCGCCAGATCGGATCGACCAGCAGGTTGCAGGCGACCGTCCGCACCAGGTGGAAGCCCAGCACCAGCGGCACCGCCATGTCGAGCGCCTTGGCCGTGATCGTCATCTCCGGCATCCCGCCCGGCGCCATGCCGAGCAGCGCCGCCGTGACCGGCAGGCCCGAGACCCAGGCGAGCAGCACCGCCGTCGCCGCCAGGATGGCGGAGAGCAGCAGCGTCGATCCGACCGAGGCCAGCGCCAGGCGCCGCGAGCTCAGGATGAAGCGCCGGCTCAGCCGCTGGCCGAGGCTCGCCCCCATGCCGATCTGGCCGAGATTGACCATCCAGATCGGCACGCCGGAGGGCAGCACGCCAAAGGCCGCCAGCAGCACCACCATGGCGCAGGGGCCGAGCATCCAGGGATTGGCGAGCGGCATGAGGCGGAACAGGAAGGCCGCGCCGAAGCCCGCCGGCACCAGCGCCAGCAGGCCGAGCCATTCGACGGGCGGCCGTTCCGCCAGGAAGGCGCCGGCCCCGCCGCGCGGCGCCAGCCAGGTGATCAGCGGCGGGAAGATCACCACCACCAGCATCACCCGGATGGTCTGCGCCAGCGTGACCGCGGGGACCGAGACATTGGCCCGCTGCGCCAGCACCGCCATGACGATGACGCCGCCGGGCACCGCGGCGAAATAGCCGGTGCGCGTATCCGTCCCCGCCATGCGCGCGAAGGCCTGCGCCACCAGCGCGCCGATGACGATGCTGGCGACGGCCGCCACCACCAGCCAGGGCAGCGCGGTGGCCAGCGCCGCCAGCACGGGGGTGGAAAAGGTCTGCCCGAAGCCCAGGCCGAGGAACACCAGCCCCACCGGACGCAGCGGCGGCGCCACCGCCGCGCGGTCATGCCAGGCCAGCACCCCGGTCGCCGCCATGGCGCCCAGCATCCAGGCCAGCGGGATGTGCAGCAGGGAGAACAGCGCCCCGCCCCCCGCCGCCGCCAGCGCCGTCAGCACATAGGCGAGTGGCCCAGGCGCGGGCCGCGTGGGCGTTGCGGGTTCGGCGGGAGAGGGTGGGGGAGGGGAGGGTGCCACGGCCGACCAGGTTTTCCGTGGTGCAGCATCCTCCCGCCCCGCGACGCGGTCAAACCAGGGCTGCAAGGCAGAATCGTCTCGCGCGGATCATTCTTATGGCGCGGCTTAACGCTTCGGTAGCGCCTGTCGCGCATGGTGGGGAATGACGCCGGGACCATCATGACCGGCTGCTGCCTCCGCCCCGCCAGGGGCGGACATCCCGCCAGGAGGGCGCTTCCCGGAAGACCCCGCCATGAGCACAGCCATGCTCCAGCCCGCCAGCGCCGCCTCCTCCGCGACGCCCATTTTGCCGCCGCGGGGCCAGACCCCCGCCACGGCGGAGGTCGCGCCCTCCGAGGTAGCGCCCGCCATGCCGAACCCGCGCCTGCGAATCGACCCCGCGCTCAGCCTCGTGGTGATCGAGTTCCGCGACTCGGTGGGGGAGGTCTCGCTGTCCATCCCGACGCCGAAGGAGCTGGAAGCCTATCGCGACCAGCCCAAGCCGGAACCGGGGCCGAGCGTCGACGTGTCCCGCTGAGGAGAAGCCGCCGCCGCGGTCCAGCGGCGGCGCCAGGCGGTGCCCACGCCGCCCCCGGCGGCGTCACGCCGTGAACGAGATCCGTCTGGTGGCGAGAGAGGCGATGGCGTCGGCGCCACCGCCATCCGCGAACAGCGATGCCACCGCGGCGTTGCCGCCGCCGGATGGCGTGGTCGTCAGCGCGATGTAGCGCTGCGCCATCTTCGCCACCTCCTTCGTGTCCTGCAGCTTCGTGATGTCCAGCCGCTGCGTCAGCATCGTCTTCTGCTGGTCGAAGGACAGCAGGCCGAAGCTTTCCGGCAGGCCCAGCGCGCCGCGCACCACCGCGGTCATTGCCTTGTCCTCCATCAGCCCCACCACCGTCGTCACCTTGGCCGCGTTGCGCACGAAGTAGAGCGCTTCGCGCAGCCCGGCATTGTCCTCGCCCATCGCCTTCTCGTAGCGGTTGGTGATGGCGCCGGCGACGATGCGCCCGAGCAGCGCCGGGTCCGCGGCGAAGGGGGCGGCCGCCTTCGCATCCGCCGCCGCCGCCGCTTCCACCGCCGCGTCCGCCGCCCGCGACGCGCGGCCGAGTGAGGCGACCTGCGCGGTGCCGAGTGCCGCGCGCTGCCGGTCGGTCAGCGCCCGCGCCTGGTCGCCGCTCATCGCCGCCAGCTGGCCGGTGGACAGGGCGGCGATCTGGCTGGTGCCCATGGTCGCGATCTGGGTGCTGGACAAGGCGCGGATCTGCGCCGCACCCCATTGCCGCGCCTCGCCGGGGTCGATCACCGCGACCTGCAGCGGGGTCAGCGCCGCCACCTGGCTGGCCCGCAGCGCCGCCACCTGCGTCGATCCCAGCGCGCGCACATCCGGCAGGTCGAGCACGGAGATCGCGGCGGATCCGAGCGCGCGGAGCTGCGTCGTGGACAGGCTGGCGACCTGCGTGCTGGACAGGGCGCGCACCTGTTCGGTCGTCAGCCCCGCCACCTGCTTCGCGGTCAGGGATGCCACCTGCGTCGTCGTCATCGCCGCGATCTGCGTCGTCGTCAGCGCGATCGGCTGGCGGGTCGCGAAGGCGCTGGCCAGTTCGCGCCATCGCCGGTCGGACAGGCGGTTGGCCAGGCTGCCATCCGCGGCCGGATCCTCGGTCAGGATCTTCCGCAGGATGCCGCGCTTGTCGATCTCGCCTTCCAGCTGGAAGGCTTCCAGCACCACCTGCAGGGTGCGGCGGTCCTTGAGCAGGGATTCGACATCCTGGTGCTTCGACGCTGCCTCGCGGAAGCGGTCCATCGCCGCCTTGTTGTCGGCGCGGGCGGCGAAGCGCGCTTCCAGGCCGGCGCCTTCGCGCTGCGCGACGGCGAAGGCCGTCAGCGCGCCAAGGCCGGCCAGCATGTCAGGCCATGCCCGGGACGAAGTGGTAGGCGGTGGCGGGGGCGGATGTCGGCACCGGCGCCGCGGGCAGGCCACGCTGCGCTTCCAGCGCCTCGATCATGTCGCGATGCAGCGCCATCAGCGGCTCCAGGCTGCCGCCATCCTCCAGCCGCCGGTCCGTCTCCCGCTGCGCCCAGAGGCCGAGGGAGATCAGCTGCCCCCGCAGCGCCGGCGGCAGCTTGTTGCCGGGCGAACCCAGGTCGCTGATCAGGATGCCCCACAGCCGGTGCACCTTCTCCAGCGCCACGGCGCGGGACTTCGTGTCGGTGGCCCCGGCCATCAGGCCGTTCACGTATCGGAAGGCGCGCAGTTCGATGTCGCGCGGATGCGCGGTGATGTTCTGGGTGGCGGCGTAGCGCGCAACGCTCATGGTCCCTCCGGATGGTACTACGCAACGGGGGCGCCGGCACCGCCGCCGCCCCCGCCGTCTTCGACGACCGGTCAGCCGATCATCGGAACAGGCTCAGCAGCGACTGGCTCTGCTGGTTGGCGATGGACAGCGACTGCGTCGCCAGCTGCTGCTTCGTCTGCAGGCTGGTCAGCCGCGCGCTTTCCTCCGCCAGATCCGCATCGACCAGGGCGCCGAGGCCTTCCTTGATCGAGTCGTTCAGCTGCGTGGTGAAGGTGGTCAGGCCGTCGACCTGGCGGATATTGGCGCCGAGGTTGGCAAGCCGCGTGCCCATCAGGTCGATCGCGCCTTCCACCAGCGCGATCGCCTCATCCTGGCCCGTGCCGGCCGCCGGCGCCGCCGCCACCGTCGCACCGGTGATGTCGGTCGTCACGTCTTCCGAGTTGCCGCGGATGTAGAGTTCACCCTTGCTGTTCAGGCCGGCATCGAGGCCCGCTTCCTTCATGCGCGTGATCAGCGCGGTCACGCGGGTCAGCGGGCTGTCCGTCGACTGGAACTGCACGTCATAGACGCGGACATTCGGATCGGGCGTTGTCGTCAGCGCGGCGGAGCCATCGCTGAATTCGAAGACCAGGTCCACATCCTCATCCGCCGTGGCGGGGTCGTTGTCGAGGTCGCGCTTGACCGTGACGGTCAGGTTCTCCGCATTCGCCGGCGCCAGCGTATCGTCGAAGGTGACGGTGCGCGCGGCGGAGGTGACGGACAGGCCCTGCAGGTCGAGCCCCGCCGCCGTGCTGTCCGTGCCCTGCACGGAAGTGACCGAACCCTGGATGTCGCGCACGATGTCGACGGAGGTGTTGGTCACGCCCTCCACCGTCAGGCCGTTCACCAGCAGGTTCACGCCGTTGAAGGTGGCGGACCGCGCGAAGGCGTCGATGTTCTGCAGCGCGTTGGTGATCTGGTTGTTGATCTGCTCCGCATCCAGGCCCTGCTGCTGGCCCTGCGTCATCGTCTGCTTCAGGCGGCCCAGCTCGTCGGAGATCTGCGTCGCGGCGTCGCGCGCCACCGTCAGCGCGGACTTGCCGAACTTCAGGCTGTCCTTCACCGCCGTCATGCCGTTCAGGTCGGCACGCATGTTCTGCGAGATCGCGAACACCGCGGGGTCGTCATCCGCCTTGCTGATGCGCAGGTTCGTCTCGATCCGCTGCTGGGTCTTGCCCATGTCCTTGCCGATGTTGTTCAGCGAGCGGATCGCCGCCATGGCGGCGGCATTGGTGTTGACGGAGGACATCGTCCCCATCTCCTTGAAGAGGCGTTCCGTGGTCAGGCCGGCATTTTGCCTCCCTCCTCACGGGGCCGGGCGCACCGCGTCGCTACGACGCCGCCGCCACCGGCCGGAGACCCGCCATCCGCGGGCCTTCTCCAGCATCCTGCCACGCCGGGGGTGAAGCTTGCGTAAAGCTCCGCCCGGCGCGGCCGGAAAACCTAGTCGGCATGCGGCCGCATCGCCTGGGCGTGCGCCGCCGCCGCCGCGGCCGCGACGCCCACCATCGGCATCGGCAGCCCGGTCTGCACATCCAGCCCCAGCACCGTCGCCTCATGCCGCATCACGTGCCGCACCAGGCGCAGCGCCTGGTACCATTCATCCTGCTCCGCCATCGCCAGCGCGCGCTCCAGCAGCTGCCGCGCCATCGACGATGTCGTCGCCTCCTGGAACTCGGCCACCAGGCGATGCGCGTCGGCCATCGCCGATTCACGATCCTCCTCCGGCCCCACATAGGCGCATTGCAGGGCGAAATAGATGCGGCGCGCCGGCGTATTCGCGGCCTCCGGCGCCATCACCTGCTTGCCGAACAGGAAACGCGCCTTGGCGACAAGCTCCACCCGGGTCCGGCTGCGGAACCGCAGCGACGCGCCGTTCACCACCATCAACTCGCCGGCACGCATCTCGAGCACCAACGTGGACATGCCACTCTCCCAAGCCTGGCGGCATGGCAGCGGGGGGGTAGTGGCCCGCCATGCCGGGGGGCCGGCGAACGCCGGCCAACGCGAATCTTTCGCCACCACACAGCCTGCGCCGCGTGCTCGATCCTTCGAGGGCGCGCCGCGCTTCCCCGCCTTGCCAGCCGGGACGCACGTCGCAGACGCATCATCCCCCATTCGGCTTAACCAGGGTTGAAGGCGGCGCCCGCGATCCATCCCGTCTTCCATCAGCCTCTCCTGTCCGCCATCACCGGCCCCATCCACGTCACCCCGGCCCTACCGCAGCATCGATGCGAGGGAGAGGCGGGAGACCATCGTCGTCACGGTGTAGGAGGCCTCCAGCCGTTCCTTCACCTGCGCCAGCTCGGCGGAGACCTGCGCCAGGTCCACCTCCGCCACGTCCCCGAGCTGGGTCCGCAGCGCGACCAGCATGTCGTCGTGCCGTTCGCGCGCCGCGTCGATCCGGGCGGATGCGGCGCCGAGCTTGCCCTGTTCCGCCGCCAGCCCCGTGGCGGCGCCGTTCAGCGAATCCACCGTGCCCTGCAGCAGGTCCTGCCAGCCATCCCCGGCGTCGAACTGCGCCGGGGTGACGGCGGCGAGCGTCGCCAGGCTCCGCAGCAGGTCCCGGCCCCAGGATGCCGCCACCTCATCCGCGCTGTCGCGGTTGGCGAAGACGCCGATCGCGACGCGTTCGCCATCCGCCACCTGCAGCGCGCGCCGCGCCTCCGTCGTGCCATCGCCCTCCAGGAAGGCGGAGAAGGGGGTGGTGGCGGGATCGGTCGCGATCGCCTGCGTATCCGCCAGCACCGTCGCCGCATTGGTGGGGTCGAGCGTCGCGACGGAGGCGGCGATCGCCGTCGCCATCGGCCCCGTCGTGATGTTGGCGGCATCCGGCACCGGCGGCGCGGAGACGTCGGACCCGCTGAACAGGTATTCGCCGCCATGCCGCGTGTTGAGCAGCGCCGCCGCCTCCTCCATCGCCGCGCGGGCGATGTCGGCCAGGGATTCGACGGACACGGCGCCCAGCGTGCGCGCGCGCAGCGCCTCCGCCGAGACGGAGGAGGCGAGGTCGTGCAGCCGGCCGAGCACGGTCTGCGTCGCATCGGCCCGCGCCACCGCCCGGCCGGCGGCCTGGGTGAAGACCTCCCGCTTCGCGATCTCCGCCTTCAGGTCGATGGCGCGGCGCGCATCGAGCCCGAGGTCCCCATGCACCACGCCGCGCTGGCCGGTGCTGACCTGGCGGGAGATCACGTCCATCCGCGCGCGCATGGAGGCCTGTTCCAGCGCCATGCTGCCGATCGTGCTGATCGTCGACATGCTCAGCCCTTCCCCAGGCGCTGCACGGCATCACCGTGGCGCGCGCTCATCGCACCGCCCCGAACAGCGCGTCCCACATCGCCTGGATGGTGGAGATCACGCGCGCATTCACGCCATAGGCCGTCTGCAGCTGGACCATCGAGGCCACTTCCTTGTCCACATCGACCCCCGACCGTTCCTGGAGGCGGGAGGCCAGGACATCCCGCAGCCCTTCCGCCCGTTCCTTCGTGGCGGTCGCCGCCGCGCGGGTGCCGGCCTGTTCCGCGACCAGCGCGCTGCCGTATTCCTCCAGCGTCCGCAGCCCGCTGAGGGGGGAGGAGAGGGTGCCATCGGGGCCGAGCCCGCCCGTCGCGAAGCCGGGCTGCGGCGTGCCGGTCGCGACCTCCGCGCCGAAGCTGAAGTCGAGCACGCGGTCGAGCAGCGTGGCGAAGCCCGCGGGCCCCGTCGCCGGGTTCGGCGTGAAGGCCGTGGGCCCGCCCGGCGCCGCCGTCACCGCATGGGTGCCGTCGCGCACCAGCGACGGGTCCGCGGCCACGTCGGGGTTCACCCGGATGGCACCGGCGAAGCCCACCATCGCGCTGCCGGCATAGGGCTGCGTCACGTCCGGCACCGTGCCGGCCGCATCCGTGAACAGCCGCAGGCCCTGCGCCTCCATCCGGTAGGCGAGCTGGGAGGCCGCGACATCCACCTCCGCCTGCATGCGCGGCAGGGTGGCGTCGCGCAGTTCCGCCGCCGCGCCCAGCCGGCCGCCGGCCAGCCGCCGCGTCACGTCGATGCCTTCCAGCATCACGCCCGGCAGCGTGCCGCCATTGCCGTGCCAGGCGCCCGATCCCACCGTCGCCTGGTCGAGCGAGAAGGGCGCGCTGCCTTCCTTCAGCGGCAGCGTGATGCCGCCGCGCGCCACCAGAGTCACCTCCCCGGTCGAACGCCGGATGACGGTGATGTCGATGCTCTCCGACACCTTGCCGATCAACGCGTCGCGCTGGTCCTCCAGCTCCGCCGTGCTGCGGCCGGACCCGGCTTCCTGCCGGATCGTCTCGTTCAGCCCGGCGATGGCGGAGAGGTTGGCGTTCAGCGACGCCACCTCCGTCCGCATCGAATCCTGCGCCTGCTGCCGCGCCTCCCCGATTGCGGCGGAGACGCTGTTGAGGCGACTGGCCATGTTCTCCGCCACCGTCACCACGTCGCCGCGCCGGATCGCATCGGCCGGCGCTTCCCGCAGCGCCACGATGGCGTCGCGCAGCCCGCCGATGAGTCCGCCGATGCTGTCGCCATCGGCCGGCGATCCATGCGCCGCCTCCACGCCGCGCAGCAGGTCCTCCCGCAGCGCACCGGCGGCGACATCGCCCTTCGCCCGGTCCTGCGCCGCGATCAGCGCCAGGTCCACGTCGCGCGCCACCGGCTGGCTCTTCACGCCGATGCCGGTGCCCGCCGCCGTCATCGCCCGGCCGTCGAGCACCTTGCGCGTGTGCCCCGCGACGCCCGCATTGGCGATGTCGTTCGACGCGCGCGCCATCTGCTTCTCGAGCAGCCGGAGGCCACTGCGCGCGACGGTGAAGGCAAGGTCGAGGCCCATGGATCAGTCCCGGTCCGCCTGCGTCAGCGCTTCATGTTGATGGTGTCCTGCAGCATCTCGTCGCTGGCCGTCACGATGCGGGTGTTGGAGGTGTAGGCCCGCTGCGCGAGGATGAGCTTCGAGAACTCCGCCGCGATGTCCACGTTCGACCGCTCGACCGACCCGGTCACCAGCTTGCCGACGCCGTTGGTGGAGGCATCGGTCACGCGCGCTTCCCCGCTTTCCGTCGTGCGCAGGAAGGCCTGGCCGTCCAGGCGCTGCAGCTTGTCCGGATCGTTGAAGGCCACGACCGGCACGCGCGCCACGATGCGCGTCTGGCCATTGTCGTAGTTCACCGCGACGTCGCCATTCTCCCGCACCGTCACGCCGGAATAGGCGCCGAGCGGCACGCCGTTCTGCGACAGGTCGCGCACCGTGTATTCCGTGCCGGCATACATGGTCAGCCCGGTCGGCACGCCGAAGCCGCCGAGGTTCAGCTGCACATCCTGGTCGCCGAAGCCGTAGTCGACGGTGAAGCCGAGATAGGCGGCATTGCCCGACTGCGTCGGCGCAGGCGTGGTGCCGGTGGTGTTGGCGACGCTGGTGATGGAGGAGATGGTGCCCGGCGCCGCCGTCACCACCGGCGGGCCGGCGGAGATCTGGCCGCCGAACTGCACATCCACGAAGCGCCCATCGGCGGGGTTCGTGGTGTCGTTCTCCGGCGTGATGCGGAGCCGCCAGGTGTCGGTATCCAGGCGCCACCAATCCAGCGTCACCTGCTGCTGGTTGCCGAGCGCGTCGTAGATCTGGATCACGCTGCTGACGGGGTTCTCCGCCGGCGCCCAGGGCGCGGCGGCGGGAATCGCGGCGACCGCGTCCACATTGCTCGGCAAATTCGCGGCCAGGTCGATCGTGGTGGTCGGCACCGGGTTGTAGACCAGTTCGGAGATGCGGATCGGGTCCAGCGTGGTGCGGTCCGGCTGGCCCGTCGCCAGCATCTGCCAGCCCTCCAGGTAGTAGCCGCTGCCGTTCACCATGTAGCCGTCGCGGTCCATGGCGAAGTCGCCGGCGCGGGTGAACATCTGCCGGTCGTCGAAGATCACGTCGGCGCCGGAGCCGCCGCGCGACTGCGCGACGGAGAAGAAGCCCTGGCCCGCGATCGCCATGGCGAGCGGGTTCTCCACCTGCTCGATCGTGCCCTGCACGGTGTTGGTGTAGTCCGGCCGCGCCTCGACCGAGCCCGGCATGTTCAGCCGCAGGTTCGACCGCGTCAGCCAGTTGGTGAAGTTGGTGTCGGTGCGCTTGAAGCCGACGGTCTGGCTGTTGGCGACGTTGTCGGAGACATGGCCCAGCGCGCGGGCCTGCGCGGCAAGGCCGCTGATCGCGGTGGTCATCGAGCCGAGCAGCGACATGGTCCGGATGCTCCAGAAAGGGTGGGGGCGCCCCCTGGGGTCTAGTGGGGGGGGCCTTGGCGGGGCCCAGCGCAACCGGCGTGCCAGCCCTTTCGCCGGCCGGCACGGCGAGTCCTGCCCGGCGGCGGCAGATCCTGCCGGGTGATGGCCCGCTTCTGCCGGCGCGCGGCGCGCCACCCCTGGCATGGCGGTTGCGCTGGCCGCGCCGAACTGCATCCGGCGCCCCGCATGGACCTGCCCCTTCCCCTCGGCCCGTCTTCCGCCCCCCCCGCATCGCCCCTGCCTGCCGCTGGCGGGGCCGCGGGCCGGGGTGGGGGCGCGGCGCCCGGCCGCTTCGGCCGGGTGCTGGAGCAAGCCGTGGGCGCGCGGGGCGAGGCCGCGGGCGCGGACACCCCGGTCGCCGCCGCTTCCGCGGCCGCGGCAGCACCCCCGGCCCCCGCTGGCGACCAGGCCGCGGCGCCCGGGCCCGCCGGCACGGAGGCCGGCGCCGCCCCGGTCGCCGAGGCCGTCGCCGAGACACTCGCCGGGACGGCGTCCGAGGAGGTCCCCGAGGCGCAAGCGGCCCGCCCGGCTGAGCCCGCCGTCACGCTGCCGGTCGTGCCGCCGGCCGCCCCGGCGCCGGTGACGGCGCTGTCCATCGAACAGGCGATGGCCGGCCTGCCCGCCACACCCCCGCCCGCCCCGGCGCCCCCGGTTGCGCCCATCCCGGCGCCCCCCCCGGCGCCCGCTGGCGCGCCGGCCCTGGTGGCCCCGCCCGCCCCGCCCGTTGCCGCCCCGCCGGCCCTGGCCGGGGACCTGGCGCCGGCGGTGCCCGCGGCGCTGCCCGATATCCCGCCCGTCGCGATGCCGGACGCGCCGCCCGTCGCCCCAGCCCCCCTGGCGGCGGAGGCAGCCGCGGCGCCGCCCGCCACGGCACCCCTCGAAGGCGCTCCGGCCCCCGAGGCCGCACCGCCGCCCGCGGCGCCACCCGCGCCCGGTGCCACGGCAACGCCGCGCGATGCGGCTACCCCGGCCGCGCCGCCCGCAATCCAGCCGGACCCCGCCGCGGCGCCAACACCCGCGCCGCCGGCCGGGCCCGCCACCGCGCCGGCCCTGGCGGCCACCCCGGCCGCCACACCGGACGCGACCCCCGTGCCGATGCCCGCCCGCGCGGAGCTTGCCGCCGTGCCCGGTGCCGCCCCGGCGACGGCCGCCGGCGCGACGCCGTCCCCCGCCGCGGCACCCGCCGAGCCCCCGGCCCCGCAGCAGGCCGCCAGCCAGGCCAAGAGCCAGGCGCAAGCCGCCGCCGCCCCCAGCCCGCCGATGGCGGGTGTCATCGTCACCGCCGCGCAGCCCGCCGCCAGCCGGCCCGCCGCCCCCCGCACGCCCGCGGTGCAGGAGGCCGCGCCCGCCACCGTCCCCGCCGCGACGCGCGCGGAGGCCGCTTCCCCGCCATCCGCGCCCCCCGCGATCGCCACCGATCCGCTGCCCCCGACGCTCGACGGCACCGCCCCGGAGCCCCCCCCGGTCGGCACCGCCGCCACGCCGGCCGCCATCCATGCGGGCACGGTCCCGGACGCAGCGCCGCCCGACCTGCCGCCGCCGCTCCCCGCGGCGGAGCGTCACGGCGCGCCCCATGCCGCCGAGTCGCGCCTTGAGGCTCCGGCTGCGCCGCCGCCGGCGCCGCCGCTCGACCCCGCGCCGCGCACGCCGCCGGTCCTGGCCCGCGCCGCCGCCGCCACCCCCGTCGCCTGGCCCGCCCGCCAAGTCGCGCCCTTCGCGGTCGCGCTGGCGCTCGGCACCGATTCCAGCCTGACGCTGACGCTCGATCCCGTGGAACTCGGCCGGGTGGAGGTCTCGATCGACCGCCGCCGGGGGGAGGCGCTGGTGCGCGTCACGGCGGAACGTGCCGACACGCTCGCGCTGCTGCAGCGGGATGCGCGGGAGTTGCAGCAGGCGCTGTCCGATGCCGGGCTCGGGGAGGGGGGGACCAGCCTGTCCTTCAGCCTCGGCGATGGCAGCGCGGCGCGGGACCAGGCGCGTGACCAGGCCCAGGGCAGCCAGGGCCAGGGGTTCCAAGGCCAGGGATCACAGGGCCAGGGCGCCCCGGGCGGGCGCGCCGCCGCGCCGGGCCTGCGTGATGCCGGCCCCGCCAACAGCCTCGGTGTCATCCATCGCCAGGGGGCCGCGCATCGCGGCCTCCTCGACCTTGCCGTTTGAAGGAGAACCGCGATGAGCGGCAGCATCACCGCGCCCACCACCCGGACCACCTCCGGCACCGCCGCGACCGGCAACAGCAACAGGCTGTCGGCGGACCTCAACACCTTCCTGCGGCTGCTGACGACGCAGCTGCAGAACCAGGACCCGACCCAGCCGATGGACGCCAACCAGCTGACGCAGCAGCTGGTGCAGTTCTCGACCGTCGAGCAGCAGATGAACACCAACACCACGCTGCAATCGCTGCTGTCGCTGCAGCAGGCGGGGCAGCTGGGCCAGGCGGCCTCGCTGGTCGGCAACCGCGTGACGGTGGCGTCGGACCGGCTGCCGCTGCAGAACGGCAGCGCCACGGTCAACCTGCCCGCGGCCGGCGCCGCCCGCTCCGCGCGGATCGAGATCCGCGACACCACCGGCAACCTGGTGCGCAGCCAGACCGTGCCCCTCGGCACCGCCGCCAGCAGCTGGCAGTGGGACGGCAAGGATGCGCGCGGGAGGCAGCAGGACGATGGCGGCTATCGCCTGACGGTGACGGGCCTCGCCAGCGATGGTGGCCGCGTGGACATCGACCACACCGTGACCGCCGCCGTCACCGGCGCGACGCGCGTCGATGGTGCGGTCACGCTGAAGATGGGCGCGGTGAATGTCGGCTACGACGCCATCCGCGACATCGTCGCGGCGCGATAGGCTTACGACTGCAACCGCCGGATCGCCGCCACCATCGCCGCCGTGGCGGCATCCGCGGCCGGGGCCTCGCCGGCCAGGGCCGGCAAAATGCCGCCCGCCAGCTGCTTGCCCAGCTCCACGCCCCATTGGTCGAAGGGATTGATCCCCCAGAAGGCGCCGAGGCAGGCGACCTTGTGCTCGTACAGCGCGACCAGCGCGCCAAGCGTCCCGGGCGTCAGCGCCGGCAGCAGGATGGAGACGCTGGGCCGGTTGCCCGGGAAGGTGCGGTGCGGCGCCAGGCGGTCGATCTCGGCCGGCGGCAGGGGGCCGCGCGCCATCTCCGCCCGCGCCTCCGCCTCCGTCCGGCCGCGGGCCAGGGCCTCCGCCTGCGCCAGGGCATTGGCCAGCAGGATGCGGTGGCTGTCCGCATGGCCGTGGTCGGGCCGCGCCACCAGCACAAAATCGACCGGCACCGGCGTGGTGCCCTGGTGGATCAGCTGCAGGAAGGAATGCTGCGCATTGGTCCCCGGCTCCCCGAACACCACGGGCCCGGTCGCGTGCGCGACGGGTGCGCCCGATACCGTCACGCGCTTGCCGAGGCTTTCCATCTCCAGCTGCTGGAGATGGGCGGCGAAGCGTGACAGGCGTTCGTCATAGGGCAGCACGGCGCGGGCGGGGTAGCCCAGCGCATTCACGTGCCAGACCTCCGTCGCCGCCAGCAGCAGCGGCAGGTTGGTGGCCTCGGGCGCCGACAGGAAATGCTCGTCCATCGCCCGCGCGCCGGCCAGCAGGGCCTCGAAGGCCTCCATCCCGCAGGCCAGCGCGATGGAAAGCCCGACCGCCGACCACAGACTGAACCGCCCGCCCACCCAGTCCCGGAAGCCGAAGACGCGGTCGGGCGCGATGCCGAAGGCGGCGGTGGCCGGCAGGTTGGTGGACAGCGCCGCGAGATGCGACCCCGCCGCCTGCTCCCCCAGTGCATCCGCCAGCCACCCCTTCACCAGCCGGGCATTGGCCATCGTCTCCTGCGTCGTGAAGGTCTTGGACGCCACCAGCACCAGCGTCCGCGCGGGGTCGAGCGTGGGGCGCAGCGCTTCCCAAGCATGGGCATCGACATTGGCCAGGTAGTGCGCGCGCATCGGCATGCCCGGCCGCCACAGCGCCCGCGCCACCATGGCGGGGCCGAGGTCCGACCCCCCGATGCCGATATTCACCACATCGGTGAAGCGATCCCCCCGCGCGCCGGTGATGGCCCCGTCATGGACCCCGCGGACGAAGCCCGCCATCGCGGCCAGCGTACCGTGCACGGCGGCGGAGGCGTCTTCGGATCCCGCGCGGAAGGCGCCCGCCGGCCCGCGCAGCGCCATGTGCAGCGCGGCGCGCGCCTCCGTGCCGTTCACCGCCTGCCCGGCGGCCATGGCATCACGGAAGGCCGCCACGCCCCGCGCACGGGCCAGCGCCAGCAGCGCATCCAGGATGGCCGGCGTCAGCGCGGTGCGCGACAGGTCGAGCGACAGGCCGGCGGCGTGGTGGGTGAAGGCGCTCGCGCGGTCGGGATCGGCATCCAGCAGGGGGCGGATGGCCGCGGCGCCGGGCTGGCGGCCGAGTGCCAGCAGCGCCTCCCAAGCCTCACCATCCGTCATGCCCGTTCCCTTCGACTGTTCCACCGGCCCAACCTCCGGCGGCACCCTAACGAGCGTGTGCCCGCTACGGTTCTCGGTCTAGATACCGTTCCGGCAGAGGCATGCGAAGGGAAGCGGAATGGAGGATCGCGCGGTGCGGCGGCAGGCAGGGCAGGGGCGACCGGTGGCGCAGGGGGGGCGCTGGCTGACGCTCAGCCTGGCGGCCTTCGCGCTGATCGCCACCTGGCTGTTCGGCGCCACCGTGCTGGTGGACCGCCAGGCGACGCTCGACCAGGGCTGGACGGATGCGGAGAACACGGCCGCGCTGCTCGCCCAGCATACCGACCGCGTGCTGCGCATCGCCGCCATCACCACCGACCGTGTCGTGGCCCTGGTGGAACGCCATGGGCTGGAGGAGCTGGGGGAGCGCCGGCAGCCCCTGCTGGCGGCGCTGGCGCATGGCACGGCCGAGGTCTCCAAGATCTGGATCATGGATGCGGCGGGCCATGTGGCCGCGAGCAGCGAGGGCACGCTGCTGCTGGGGCAAGATTATGCGCACCGCCCCTATTTCGCGCCCCTGCGGGAAGGCGGGCAGGACCACATCTCCGGCATGCTCTACACCCGCCCGGAGAATGGCTGGTTCTACAGCTGGAGCCGCGCGCTGCGCGATGACCAGGGCCGGCTCTTCGCGGTGATCGTCACCGCCATCAGCGGCAGCGACATGGGGCAGGTGGCGGCGGGGCTGGACCTGGGGCCGGGCGCCATGCTGCGCCTGTCCCGCCAGGACGGCACGGTGGTGATGCAGTGGCCGCTGCCACCGGTCGGCACGACCGCGGTGCCAGCGCCGGACCCGCTGCCCGGCCCGATCGGGCGGCGGGAGGATGTGGCCCCCGACGGCAGCCGGCGCCTGGTGGCCTGGAGCAGCACGCCCGGCCTGGCGCTGGTCGCCACCGCCGCCGTGTCCCGCGATCATGTGCTGGCCCCCTTCCATGCCCGCCTGATGCGCAACGGCCTGCTGTTCGGCGCCGCCATCGCCATCGCCGGCCTGCTGGGCCGCGCCGCGCTGCGCGCCACGCGGCGGGAGGCGGAGGCCCTCGCCTCCGCCGAGGAACGCGGCAGCGCCCTCGCCTTCGCCCTGGCGGAGCGGGAGGACCTGCTGGCCTCCGTGCAGGAAGGCGAGGCGCGGCTGCGCCTGGCGGAACAGGCCGGCGGCATCGGGCTGTGGGACTGGGACCTGCGCGACGGGCGGCTGACGCTGGTCGGCGATGTCTTCCTGGCCTGGGGGCTGCGCATCCGCCGCCGCGTCTCCACCCGCGCCGCGCTGCGTGCCGTGCACGCGGCGGACCGGCCCGCCCTGGCCGCCGCCCTGGACGCCGCCGTGCGGGGCGATGCGCCGCTCGACAGCGAATTCCGCCTGGCGCCCGCGCGGCCCCTGGCCGGCGCCGACCGCTGGATCGGCGTGCGGGCGGAGGTGCGCCGCGCGATGGATGGGGAGGCGCGGCGCATGCTCGGCATCGCGCTCGACGTCACGGCGCGGCGGCGGGAGGCCATGGCCCTGGCGGAAGCCAACGCCCATCTGGAACGCCGCGTGGCGGAACGCACCGGCGCGCTGGCCGATGCCAATGCCCGGCTGCGGGAAGGGGAGGCGCGGTTCCGCGGCATCTTCGACGCCACCTTCCAGTTCATCGGCCTGCTGTCGCCCGACGGCACGGTGCTGGAGACGAATGACGCGCTGCTGCGCCTGGTCGGCACCGACGGCGCCGCCGTCACCGGCCGCAAATCCTGGGAAGCCCCGTGGTGGCCGGAGGAGGAGGTGGAGGCTGTGCGCGCTTCCGTCCGCCAGGCCGCGGAAGGCGGCTTCGTGCGGCGGGAAGCGCGCATGCGCGCGGCAGACGGCACCATCATCACGGTGGACTTCTCCATCAAGCCGGTGCGGGGGGAGGATGGGATCGTCTCCCTCCTCGTCCCCGAGGCGCGCGACGTCACCGCGCTGAAGGTCGCGCAGGCGCAGCTGCTGGAAGCGCAGAAGATGGAGACGCTGGGCCGCCTGACCGGCGGCGTGGCGCATGACTTCAACAACCTGCTGATGGCGGTGATGGGCAACCTGGCCCTGGCCCGCAAGCGGCTCGGCGACGCACCGCCCCCGGCCGTGATCCGCCACCTCGATGCCGCGACGCTGGGTGCCGAGCGTGGCGCGCAGCTGACGCAGCGTCTGCTGGCCTTCGCGCGGCGGCAGGACCTCAAGCCCTCCGCCGTCGACCTCTCGGCGCTGCTGCACGGGCTGCGCGACCTGATCGCGCGTTCCGCCGGCCCGCGCGTGACGGTGGCCGTGCAGGCGAACGCCGGCCTGCCGCCCGCGCTGGTCGATCCGCATGCGCTGGAACTGGCGCTGATCAACCTGGTGGTGAACGCGCGGGACGCCATGCCCGATGGCGGGCGGATCGAGGTGGTGGTGGAGGATGCGCCGCCACCACCCGGCCTGGGCGGGGATACGCCGGCGGCGCGGATGCTGCGGATCGCGGTCACCGATACCGGCCACGGGATGGACGCCACCACGCTCGCCCGCGCGGTGGAGCCCTTCTTCTCCACCAAGGGGCCGGGGCAGGGCACGGGGCTCGGCCTGTCCATGGTGCATGGCCTGGCGCACCAGTCCGGCGGCGCCTTCACCATCGACAGCACCCCGGGCGAGGGCACGACCTGCACCCTGTGGCTGCCCCGTTCCCCCGCGCCGGTGGAGGCCGTGGCCGTCCCGCCGGAATCGCCCGCCCCGGTCGGCACCGGCCGCGTGCTGCTGGTGGATGACGAACCGCTGGTGCTGGACAGCACCGCCGCGCTGATCGAGGAACTGGGCTATGAGGTGGTGACCGCCACCTCCGGCGAGGCGGCGCTGGCGCTGCTGGAAGCGGCCAGTGATCCCTTCCGCGCCGTGGTCACGGATTTCGCCATGCCGGGCATGACGGGCGCGGCGCTGGCCGGGCGGATCGCGGCGCTGCATCCAGGCCTTCCCGTCATCCTTGCCACCGGCCATGCCGGTCCCTGGCCGGACACGCCCGGCCCGCAGCGCCTGGCCAAGCCCTACAGCCTGGCGGAGCTTGCCATGGCGCTGGACTCCGCCCTGGCCCGCGCGGCGGCCTGAATGCCAACGGCCGATTTCATCGCCCGTTGGCTTTTTCCGTGCCCTCAAACGCCGGGCGCCGGCTCCGCCGGCTTGGCTTCGCCGGACTGCCGGCGGGCCGCATTCGCGGCCTCGGCCGGCTTTGCCGGCCGCAGTTCAGGCGTTGGAAGGATTGGCATGACTCCCGCGTTGACCATCGGTGAGGCTTGGGCGTATTCCTCCTATCCATAGAAGGATTGGAGGAAGCGCATGAGCGGAGCCCTTCGTCAGGGTGGCCAGGGCGAGTACCGGCTGGAGGGCCGCGTCGCGGTCGTCACGGGCGGCAGCAGCGGCATCGGCGCCGCCACCGTCCGCCGCCTGGCCGCTGCCGGCGCTTCCGTCGTCATCGGCTACAACAGCGGCGCGGACCGCGCGGCCGCGCTGGTCGCGGAACTGCCCGGCCGGCACCTCGCGCTCCGCATCCCGATGGAGGATAGCGCCGCCATCCGCGACGCCGCCGCGAAGGTCGAGGCCGAGTACGGCCGCTGCGACGTGCTGGTGAATTCCGCGGGCGTCACGCGCGCGGTGTCGCATGCGGACCTGGAAGGGCTGGACGATGCCAGCTTCGACCGCATCCTGATCACCAATGTGCGCGGTCCCTTCTCCACCATCCGCGCCTTCGCGCCCCTGATGAAGCGGGGCGGGGATGCGGTGGTGGTGAACGTCTCCTCGCTCTCCGCCTCCACCGGCCTCGGCTCCTCCATCGCGTATTGCGCGTCGAAGGCGGCGCTCGACACGATGGGCATGTCGCTGGCGCGCGTGCTGGGGCCGGAGGTGCGGATCATCAGCGTCTCCCCCGCCGCCGTCGCGACCGATTTCGTGCCGGGCCGCGGGCGGGAAGGGGTGGAGCGCCAGGCGGCGACCACGCCGCTGAAGACGGTGGCGGAAGCCGATGACGTCGCGCTCGCCATCATCGCGGCGGCCACCCATCTGCGGCTCACCACCGGCACCGCCATCCTCGTCGATGGCGGGCGTCACCTGTAACGGAGGATCGACCATGCCCGACACCGTGCTGATGCCGCCCTCCGAGGCGGTGCTCTCCCCCACCGATGGCGCGCTGGCCTACATGACCGGCTTCGCCAATTCCTTCGCGACGGAGGCCGTGCCCGGCGCGCTGCCGGTCGGCCGCAATTCGCCGCAGAAGGCGCCGCGCGGCCTCTATGCCGAACAGCTCAGCGGCACCGCCTTCACCGCGCCGCGCCATGCCAACAAGCGCACCTGGTTCTACCGCATCCGCCCGAGCGTGCGGCACGGCAACGGCTTCCGCCGCATCGATGCGGGGCTGATCCGCACCGCGCCCTGCCGGGACGAAAGCGACCTGCCGATCGGCCAGCTGCGCTGGCACCCCATCGCGATGCCGGATGAGCCCACCGACTTCATCCAGGGCCTCCGCACCATCACCACCTGCGGCGACGCGCAGATGCAGGCTGGCATCGCCAGCCACGTCTACCTCGCCAACCGATCGATGGATAACCGCTACTTCTACAACGCGGATGGGGAGATGCTGCTGGTCCCCCAGATCGGCGCCATCGAGGTCTTCACGGAGTGCGGCAAGCTGCACGCGGCGCCCGGCGAGATCGTCATCATCCCGAAGGGCATGAAGTTCAAGGTCGATCTGCCCGATGGTCCCGTGCGCGGCTATGTCTGCGAGAATTACGGCGCCTACTTCACCCTGCCGGAACGCGGCCCGATCGGCGCCAATTGCCTGGCCAATCCGCGCGACTTCCTGACCCCCGTCGCGGCCTATGAGGATCGGGAGGAACCCTGCGAGCTTCTCGTAAAGTCACAGGGCAGGCTCTACACCACGCAGCTCGCGCAATCGCCGCTCGACGTCGTTGCCTGGCACGGCAATTTCGCGCCCTGCAAATACGATCTCCGCCGCTTCTCCCCGGTGGGATCGGTGCTCTTCGACCACCCCGATCCCTCGATCTACACCGTCCTGACCTCGCCCTCCGAGACGCCCGGCACGGCGAACGTCGATTTCGTCATCTTCCCGGAGCGCTGGGTGGTGATGGAGGACAGCTTCCGGCCGCCCTGGTACCACATGAACGTCATGAGCGAGTTCATGGGCCTGATCTCCGGCCAGTACGACGCCAAGCCCGAAGGCTTCAAGCCGGGCGGCATGAGCCTGCACAACGCCCTCATCGCCCATGGCCCCGACACCGAGGCCTTCGAGAAGGCGTCCACGCGCGAACTGAAGCCCGAACGCCTGTCCGGCACCATGGCCTTCATGTTCGAGACCCGGTACCCCATGAACGCTACGGGCTACGCCTCCTCGCTGGAACTGATGGACACCGGCTACCCCGATTGCTGGGACGGGCTGAAGCGCGAATTCCGGCCGCGATGAGCCTGGAGACAGGGGACGGGACCTTGTGGCCCGCCCCCGCCAGCTTCGACCGCGACCTGCCGTTGCGCTACCAGGTCCACCAGCACCTGCTGGCCACCATCCGTGCCAGGCCGCGCCCGCACCAGGCGCTGCGCCTGCCGACGGAGGCGGAGCTCGCGCGCCACTACGGCGTCGGCGTGGTGACGGTGCGGGAAGCGCTGCGGCCGCTGGAGGCCGATGGCGTCATCACCCGCCACCGCCGCCGCGGCACCTTCGTCGCCGCCGATGCCCCCACCGCGCCGCCGCTCGAACTCCGCGGCTCGCTCGCCTCCCACTTCGCGCAGCATGATGCGGAGGCGTTCGAGCTGCTGGAACAGGCGGAGGTCCCGGTGCCGCCGCGCCTCGTCCCGCATTTCCCCAGCGCCACGACGCTGTCGGTCTTCCGCCGCCTGCGCCGCAACGCCGGCGAGGTCGTGAGCCACGCGGTCAACTGGCTGCCCGTCGAACACGGGCGCCGCGTGCCGCTCGACGCGCTGGCGCGCTGGCCGATGACGCGCGTGCTGCGCGATGCGCTGGGCCTGCCGGTGGCGCGCATCGAGAACAGCGTGGAGGCGCGCCTCGGCAGCCCCGACGTCACGCGCCTGCTCAGCGTGCCGCCACTCAGCCCGATCCTGTTCTTCACCGGCATCAGCCAGGATGCGCAGCGCCGCGTGCTGGACCTGGTGGAGATCGACTACCGCGCGGATCGCTTCCGCTTCGGGGTGAGCTTCGACGTGGCGGAGGGTGTGCTGCCGCGCTGAGACCAACGGCTACCGGGCAAGGATATCCCCCACCCCAACCCTCCCCCGCAAGCGCGGGGGAGGGTTGGGGTGGGGGTCTGCGCCTCGTCTACAAGTCCAGGGAAGGAACAACAGGAATGATCACCATCACCCGCCGCGCAGCACTCGCCACGACACTCGCGGCCCTCACCACGCCCGCCCTCGCGCAATCCTGGCCCGACCGGCCTATCACGCTGATGCACGGCTTCGGCGCGGGCGGGAACGCCGACGTCATCGCCCGCGTCATCGCCGCGCCACTCGCCGAATCGCTCGGCCGGCCCGTCGTCGTGGAAGCCCGCACCGGCGCGGGCGGCAACATCGCCAGCGAGGCCGTCGCCCGCGCGCGTCCCGATGGCCACACGCTGATCCTGCTGACCGGCGGCCACGCCGTCTCCGCCGCGCTCTACCGCGCGCTGCGCTTCGACCCGATCGAGGATTTCAGCTTCATCTCCACCGTCTCCGTCTTCCCCTTCGTCGTCGCCACGCGCGCCGATGGCCCCATCACCTCCATCGCGGAGATGGCGACGCGCGCGCGGCGCGACCCGGGCGCCATCACCTTCTCCTCCGTCGGCGTCGGATCGACGCAGCACCTCACGGGCGAATTGCTGGCGCAAACGCTCGGCGTGTCGCTGACCCATGTGCCCTATCGCGGCGGCACACAGCCGCTGACGGACCTGCTGTCAGGGCGCATCGACATGATGGTGGACAGCGTGACGGTCACGGGCGCGGGGATCGCCGCCGGCACGGTCCGCGCCCTCGGCATCACCAGCGCGACGCCCTGGCCCGCACTGACGGAGGTGCCGACCGTCGCCAGCGCCGCGCCGGGCTTCGAGGTCGTGTCCTGGGTCGGCCTCGCCGCCCCCGCCCGCACGCCGGCGCCGATCGTGGAGCGGCTGAACGCGGAGATGCACCGCGCCGTCGCGATCCCCGCGGTGAAGGAACGGCTGGAAGCGCTTGGCACCCGCGTCGCCCCCGATACGCCCGACGCCATGCGCCGCTTCGTGGCCGGCGAGGTCGCGCGCTGGAACCAGGTGATCGACCGCGCGCGGATCGAACGGCAGTAGGCGCCGTCTACCCCGCCAGCACCCGCAACCCCCAGGTCGCCGCGATCCCCGCGATGATCGCGGCGCCCATGTTGCGCGTCGCCACCTGCACGCCGACCACGACCGCGGCCCCCATCCAGCCCGGCCAACCGAGTGCCAGCAGCGGCGGCGCGACATAGGCGGCGAAGAGGCAGCCGGGCAGGTGCCGCAGCACCATCTCCACCCAGGGCGGCGGCCGCACCGCGCGCAGCACCGCATAGCCGCCCGCCCGGCAGGCATAGGTCACCAGCGCCATCCCCGTGATGGCCGCCAGCACGTCCCAGCGCACGGCCCACATCTCAGCCACGCGACGCATCCTGCCAGCCCGGCATGCCGCGCCAGCGCATCTCCATCCAGGCGCCGATCCCGGCACCCGCGAAGCTGCCGAGCAGCAGGGGCAGGGGCACCGGCAGCGCCGCGCGATGCGCCGCGATCGCGACCAGCGCGGCCACCCCCCAGGGCAGCAGGTCGAGCCGCGGTCCGCGCCACAGCGGCACCAGGATCGACAGGAAGGCGGCGATGGAGGCGAAGAACAGCGGATGCCCCGGCGGCACGCGCACCAGCCCGCCGCCGAGATGCCCCGCCGCGACGGTCGCCACCCAGCCCACCCAGATGCAGACGCCCACCCCCAGCAGGAAGCCCGCATCCCGCCCGCCCGCGCGCTGTTCCGCGATGCCGAGCGCGAAGGAATGGTCGACCAGCGTCGTCAGCGTCCCCCACAGCTTCCAGCCCCGCAGCTTGTCGAGCCAGGGCGCCAGCGCGGCCCCCATCGGCGCCATGCGGATGTTCACCACCAGCGCCGCGATGGTCGCGGCCAGGATCGGCGCGGGATCGGTCCAGAGTTCCAGCACCACCAGCTGCGCGGCGCCCGCGAAGACGAAGGTGCTCATCAGCACCGTCTCCGCGAAGCTCAGCCCCTTGGCGGCGGAGAGCACGCCGATGACCATGCCGAAGGGCACCATGCCGATCAGCAGCGGCACGGCCGTCACCGCGCCCCGCCGCACGCCGTCGCGCGTGAAGACCACGCGCCCGCGGGCGCGCCCGCCCTCCTCGGCGCCGCTCAAGACTGCCGCGCCGCCAGCAGCCGGTCCTCCGCCAGGCCGGGCTCCATGCCCAGTGCGCGCTGCGCCACGTCCCGCCCGAAGCCGCCTCGCGCCAGCGCGGCCATCGCCTTCCGCCGTTCCTCCAACCCCGGCTCCGCCAGCCCGAAGGGGCCGATCCGCCGCCGCCGGCAGAAGGCGAGTGCGGCATCCAGCTCCGCCTCCTCCCCCTCCGGCAGCGCGGCGGCGGCGGTCTCGGAATCGACGCCCTTGGCCGCGAGGTGGGCGAGCGCCGCGCGGCGCGACTTGCCGCCGCGCAGCAGCCGGCGCGCACGGCTTTCCGCGAAGGCCGCGTCATCGACGCTGCCCGTCGCCACCATCTTCTTCGCCACCTCGGCGGCCGCCTGCTTGCCTGCCGCGACCGCGGCTTCCGTGTCCGTCATCCCGAAGGCTTCCGCGGCCCGCTTCCAGCGATCGACGCGCCGCATCAGCACGCGCCGCAACCCGGCCTCCGTCGCCGCGAAGCGGGCGAGGTGTGCGACCGCTGCCTCCTGCAGCCTGGCGGCGCCGGGCGGCGGGCCGGGCGGGCGCGGTTCGCGGCGTTCACCGGGATTGGGTCTGGCGCGGCCGCGCCGCTCTTGTGCCATGGGCTTATTCTGCCATGGTCCGCCCCCTCATGGCGACCCTCGCACCCGACTCCCCGATCGACTCCACCCACCCGGCGTGGCGCGGCTTCCTCGCGCTGACGGCGCGGGAGACGAAGCGCTTCCTCAAGGTCTGGGCCCAGACGCTCGGCGCGCCCGTCGTCACCACGCTGCTGTTCCTGGCGGTCTTCGTCCTCGCGCTGGGCGAGACGAAGAAGGAGGTCGGCGGGATCCCCTACCTCGAATTCCTGGGTGCCGGGCTGGTGGTGATGGCGCTGGCGCAGAACGCGTTTTCCAACTCCGCCTCCTCCCTGATCATCATGAAGGTGCAGGGCAACATCGTGGACCTGTTGATGGCGCCGCTGCCCCCGGCCGCGCTGCTCGGCGGGCTGGTCGCGGGCGCGGCGCTGCGGGGGCTGGCGGTCGCGGCGGTGGTGGTGGCGACGATGTGGCCGATCGTCGGCTTCTCCGTCCCCTCGCCACTCACGGCGTTGGCCTTCGCCGCGCTGGGTTCGACGCTGATGGCGATCCTCGGCGTGCTGGCCGGGCTATGGGCGCAGAAATTCGACCAGATGGCGACCATCACCAACTTCGTGATCACGCCGCTCGCCTTCCTCTCCGGCACCTTCTACTCGGTGGAGCGCCTGCCGCCCGCCGTGCGCATGGTCGCGCATGCGGACCCGCTGTTCTGGATGATCGATGGCTTCCGCGCCGGCATCGCGGGCCATGCGGAGGGCAGCACGCCGCTCGGCCTGCTGGCGCTGTCCGCCACCACGCTCGCGCTGTGGCTGGTGGCGCTGCGGCTCGTGCGCCGGGGCTGGCGGCTGCGCGCCTGACAAAGCACGGCAAAACGTCCCGAACCTTGACGGGACGGCTTTTGCAACCAACGGCGTCCTGCCCGCGTTGGGGTGGCACGGCCGGGATGTGACGCTTCCCGGCCGGCAATCCCGGGAGATGCCACGCCATGCTCACCAGCAAGACCATCCTGACCATGACCACCGCGGCCGCGCTCTGCGCCGCACCCATGCTGGCCTTCGGGCAGGCGAACACGGGCGGCACCAGCCAGCAGCCGCAGACCACGCAGACCCGCCCGGCGGATGGCACGCCCGGCAACCCGCCCTCCACCGCCACGCAGCGTGCGGTCGATGCCGTGACCGGCAACCGCACCGATGCCGATGGCACCGGCAACAACCCGCCCGGCACCGCCGCGGGACGCGCGATCGACCGCGCCACGGGCAATGCGCCCTCTACGGCGACCGCCCCCGGGACGGCCCCGGCCGCCGGCACCGCCGCCACCGGCGCCACCACCCCCGGCATGGCGGTGGACAGCATGCGGCTTCGCGAAGGCCGCCGCGCCAGCCAGGTGATCGGCAGCACCGTCTACAACGAGAACAACGAAAGCATCGGCGAGGTCGATGACCTGATCGTGCCGGCGGCCGGTGGCCAGCCCGTGGCCGTGATCTCGGTCGGAGGCTTCCTCGGCATCGGCGCCCGCCTGGTCGCGGTCCCCTATGAGCGCCTATCCCACAATGGCGAGCGCAACCGCTGGATGCTGCAGGGCGCCAGCAAGGAAAGCCTGCAGTCCCTGCCGGCCTTTACCTACGACAACGCGACCCGCCGCGGCTGATCGCGGCCATCGCGCGGCATCGTCGACCGCGCCGCCCCGGCGGCGCGGCAGGCGATGCGCGCATCCCTTCCCCAACGGAGACTGAACCGATGAAGCGTACCCTCTTCGCCCTCGCGGCCCTCGCGCCGCTCGTCGCCTGCGCCAACCCGCAGGATGGCCGCCCGGGCAACCCGCCCTCCACCGCCACGCAGCGCGCCTATGACCGCGCCACGGGCAGCCCCCCCACCAGCGCGGACGGCACGGGCAACAACCCCTCCGGCACCGCGGCGACGCGCGCGCTGGATCGCGCGGCGGGCACCAACACCTCCGGCGCCTATCCGTCCCAGTCCGATGGCACGCGCGCCAACCCGCCGGGCACGGCGGCGGAACGCGCCTATGACCGCGCGACGGGCTCCAACACCTCCGGCGCCTATCCGTCCAACAGCGGCGGCGTCCGCCAGTAAGGCGTCGTCGCCGTCACGAAGGCCGGTTCCCGGAAGGGGCCGGCCTTTTTTCGTGCCCCCCTCTTTTCATGCCGGGGTCTTTTGACCGGCGCCTGGATTTCGTGCAATTTCCTCCGCTTCCGCGCCCGCCCTGGCGAATGGACGCCCGGGCCGCGCGGACCGACGGAGGATGGATCCCGTGATCCCCGCCCTGATGCCGACCTACAACCGCGCCGACCTCGCCTTCGAGCGGGGCGAGGGCGCCTGGCTGTGGACGGCGGATGGGCGACGATACCTCGATTTCGGCGCGGGCATCGCGACCTCCAGCCTCGGCCATGGCCATCCGCACCTGACGAAGGTGATTACGGAGCAGGCCGCCAAGGTCATGCACGTGTCGAACCTGTACCGCGTGCCGCAGGCGGAGCAGCTGGCCGCGCGCCACGTCGCGCATTCCTTCGCCGACAGCGTCTTCTTCTGCAATTCGGGCGCCGAGGCGAACGAGGGCATGGTGAAGGCCGTCCGCAAGTACCATGCGGAGCAGGGGCACCCCGAGCGCTTCCACATGATCTGCTTCGAGGGCGCCTTCCACGGCCGCACCCTCGGCATGCTCTCCGCCACGGGGAACGAGAAGTACCTGGCCGGCTTCGGCCCGCCCGTGCAGGGCTTCGACCACGTGCCCTTCGGCAACATGAACGCGGTGCGGGACGCCATCGGCCCCCAGACCGCGGGCATCATGATCGAGCCGGTGCAGGGGGAGGGCGGCGTCCGCCCCGCCGACCTGCGCTTCCTGCGCGAACTCCGCGCCGTCTGCGACGAGTTCGGGCTGCTGCTGGCGCTCGATGAGGTGCAGACCGGCATGGGCCGTTCCGGCAAGCTCTGGGCCCATGAATGGGCGGGGATCGAGCCCGATGTCATGTCCTCCGCCAAGGGCATCGGCGGCGGCTTCCCGCTCGGCGCCATCCTGGCGAAGGAGAAGGTGGCGAAGTACCTGAAGCCCGGCACCCATGGCACGACCTATGGCGGCGGGCCGCTGGCCTGCGCGGCCGGCAATGCCGTGCTGGACGTGGTGCTGGCTCCCGGCTTCCTCGACCAGGTCGATCGCGTCGCGCGCGTGCTGTGGCGCGGGCTGCTGGACCTCGCGCAGAAGCACCCGACGGTCGTCGCCGGCGTGCAGGGCGCCGGCCTCCTCCTCGGCCTCAAGCTGCGGCCGGAGGTCAACAACGGGGAGATGCAGGGTGCGGCCGTCGCGGAAGGGCTGCTGACCGTCGCCGCCGGGATGAACGTGCTGCGCCTGGCGCCGCCGCTCATCATCACGGAGGCCGAGGTGGAGCAGGCGCTCGCGCTGCTCGACCGCGCCTGCCTGCGCATGACCCCGTCCCAGGCGCAGGTCGCGGCGAAGTGAGCGTGGCCCCATGAGCGTGGCTCTCAAGAGTGTCGCGGGGGGCGGGAAGCCCGCCCCCCGGCATTTCCTCGAACTGATGGACCATGACGCCGCGACGCTGCGGCGCATGCTCGACCTCGGCGTGCAGGCCAAGCGCGGCCAGGTGCCGGGCAAGCCGCTGGCCGGCAAGACCGTGGCCCTGATCTTCGAGAAGCCCTCCACCCGCACCCGCGTCAGCTTCGAGGTCGGCATCCGCCAGCTCGGCGGCGATGCCATCGTGCTGTCCTCGAAGGACATGCAGCTCGGGCGCGGGGAGACGCCGGCCGACACGGCCAAGGTCCTCTCCCGCTACGTCGATGCGATCATGCTGCGCACCGACAACGTGGCGAAGATCCGCGAACTGGCCGCGCATGCCACGGTGCCGGTCATCAACGGCCTGACGGATGTGTCGCATCCCTGCCAGCTGATGGCCGACCTCATGACCTTCGAGGAACATCGCGGCCCCATCGCCGGCCAGGTCGTCGCCTGGACGGGCGATGGCAACAACGTGGCCCAGAGCTTCATCCAGGCCGCGGCGCGCTTCGACTTCACGCTGCGCCTCGCGACGCCCCCCGAACTCGCGCCCCCCGCGCAGCTCATCGACTGGGCGCGGCGCGAGGGTGCGCGCATCGAGCTCACCGCCGACCCCCACGCCGCCGTCGCCGGCGCGCGCTGCGTGGTGACCGATACCTGGGTTTCCATGTCGGACGAGAAGGGGGAGGCGCAGATCAACCGCCACAACCTCCTCGCCCCCTACCAGCTCAACGCCGC
Organism: Acetobacteraceae bacterium; assembly: GCA_027482245.1. Lineage (GTDB taxonomy): Bacteria > Pseudomonadota > Alphaproteobacteria > Acetobacterales > Acetobacteraceae > Falsiroseomonas. The sequence continues at coordinate 35,948 of JAIXWG010000032.1, forward strand.
CCTGCTGCGCAGCGCCGCGCCGGACGCCATCGTCATGCACTGCCTGCCCGCCCATCGCGGGGAGGAGATCACGGATGAGGTGATGGACGGCCCGCAGAGCGTCGTCTTCGACGAGGCCGAGAACCGGCTGCACGCGCAGAAGGGCGTGCTGCTCTGGGCGCTCGGCGTGGGCTGAGAGCCCTTCACGAAGATTTCATCGACGTAATGTAGACGGCAGCCTCCGCTATCCCTCGGAGGCTGCCTTGACCGCTCTCGCCCGGAAGACGCTCGCGCGCCTCCTCCGCCCCTCGCTCCGCGCGGGGCTGCTCGCCGCCGCGCTCGCCATGCTCGTCGTCGGCGCCATCATCCCCGTCGCCATCCTGCTGGCCGACAGCCGGGAGCAGGAGCGGAAGCAGGAACAGGATTCCATCCGCGCCAACCTCGCCTTGCTGGCAGAGGTGCTGAAGCCCTTCGGCACGCAGTGGCGGATGGATGGCGATGCGCTGAAGCTCGGCGACACCACGCTGAACGGGCGGCATGAGCTGGTTGATACGGTGAAGCGCGTCACCGGCGGCGTCGCCACCATCTTCGCGGGCGAGATCCGGGTGGCCACCAACGTGCTCCGCCCCGATGGCAGCCGCGCCGTCGGCGCGCCGATCGGCCCGGGGCCGGTGCGGGACGCGGTGTTCGGCCGCGGCCAGCGCTACGAGGGCCGGGTCATGATCCTCGGCCAGCCGCATCTCGGCGCCTATGAACCGCTGAAGGATGCCCAGGGCCGCGTCATCGGCATGATCGGCGTGGCGGTGCCCCTGGCGGAAGCCGATGCGCGGGCCGATGCGCTGATCCAGCGCGCGACGCTGGCCGCCGGGCTGACGCTGGTGCTGGCCGGCGCGCTGCTGTGGTGGCTGCTGCGCCGGTCGCTGCGGCCGCTGCAGGGCCTGTCCGATGCGCTGCGCGCCATCACCGCGGGCCGGTTGGACGCCGACATCCCCTGCATCGACCGCCGCGACGAACTCGGCGACATCGGCCGCGCCGTCGCCGCGCTGCGCGATTCCACTGCGGTGGCCCAGGCCCAGGCCCGGACGGCGGAGATCGAGCGCCAGGAAGCCCAGGCCGCCCGCGCCGCCGGCCGCCGCGCCACCGCCGGGCAGCTGGAGGAAGCGGTCGGCGCCATCGCCGCGGACCTCGGCCACTCCGCCGATGCGCTGCTGCAGGCGGCGGAGACGGTGGGGGAGGCGAGCCAGCGCACCGCCAGCCGCGCGACGCAGAGCGCCGGTCGCATCGACCAGGCCACCGGCAACGTCAACGCCGTGGCCGCGGCGTCGGAGGAACTCGCCGTCTCGGTCGCGGAGATCACGCGCCAGGTCGCGGAAAGCGCCCGCACCGCGCAGCAGGCGGCGGAAGCCGCCCGTGCCTCCGACACCACCGTCGCCAGCCTGGCGGAAGCCGCGACGCGGATCGGCGACGTGGTTCGCCTGATCAGCGACATCGCCGGCCAGACGAACCTGCTGGCCCTGAACGCGACGATCGAGGCCGCCCGCGCGGGGGAGGCGGGCAAGGGCTTCGCGGTGGTGGCGCAGGAGGTGAAGGCGCTGGCCGCGCAGACCGGCCGCGCGACGGAGGAGATCGCCACCCAGATCAGCGCCATGCGCGGCGCGACGGACCAGGCGGTCGGCGCCGTGCGCGGCATCGCCCAGGCGGTCGGGCGGATGGAGGAAGTGACCAGCAGCATCGCCGCCGCGGTGGAGGAGCAGGGCGCCGCGACGCGGGAGATCGCGCGCAACGCCGCCGAAGCCGCCGCCGGCACGCAGGACGCCGCCGCCGACATCAACGGCCTGACGGAGGAAGTGGCCGCCGGCGCCGCGGGCATCGCGACGCTGCGGGAGGCCGGCGGCGCCGTCAGCCGCCAGGGCGCCGCGCTACGGACGGAAGTGTCGAGCTTCGCGAACCGCCTGCGCGCCGCGTGACAGCACGGCCATGCCCAGCAGCACGAGGAGCGGCGCCACCGGCATCAGGTAGCGCTGCTCCACATGCACGGGCAGGTAGACGCCGAGGAACCCGCCGCAGACCAGCCAGGCGCCCAGCAGCGCGGGCAGGCGCGGGTCGCGGCGCAGCAGCAGCGGCGCCAGCATTGCCGCGCCGGCCAGCAGCAGCGCCACGGCGCGGCTGCCCGCCAGCGCGACCAGCGCCGCCAGCGCCACCGGCGATCCCGCGCGCAGCCGGTCCATGATGGCGTCGATGCGGCCATACCAGGGGCGCGGCCGGTCGAAGCGCAGATGCAGCTCCGCCACCGCATCAACCGGCATGAAGCCGATCTGGAACAGCTTGACCGGGGCCCGGACGACCATGGCGCGCAGCATCTCCAGCGGATGGCGCTGCCAGGCGCGCCAGTAGCGGTCGCCGGCGACGGCCGCGATCTCCGGCGCCGTCATGCCGGCGGCGAAGAGCGCGTCGTTCATCGCGTCCAGCCCCTGGTAGCCGCGCGGCACGACATGTTCGCGCACCGTGCGGTCGAACAGGTCATCGCCATCGAAGACGGGCACGCCGCGGGCCAGCAGCGGCAGCACCGACTGCACCATCACGATCTGCTTCGTCGTGGACAGCACGGCATGGCCGCTGCGGCGGTGGTTCTCCTCCATCAGCCAGCCCGCGGCCAGCAGCACCGGCGCCAGCAGCAGCGCCAAGCCGATGATCCGCCGCGCCGCCCCGCGCCCCGCCGCGATCGCTGCCGCCGGCAGGAAGGCCAGCACCAGGTAGGCCGTCGCCTCCCGCACCAGCAGCCCCGCGCCGAGCATCACCCCCGCCAGCGCCACGGCGCGCAGGCTGCCCCGCCCGAGCCCGGCCTTCAGCAGCAGCAGCCCTGCCCCGCCGGCCAGCGCGCCGTAGAGCGCATCCGTCATCACCGCGACCTGCATGGCGATGGTGACGCCCACCGCCGGCATCAGCGCCGCCGCCACCGCCACCCAGCCCCGCAGGCCGAGGGCGAGGGCCACGCGATGCGCCAGCCCCGCCAGCGCCGCCTGCGCCAGCATCTGCAGGGCGACCAGCCCCCAGATCCAGCGATCCGGCGCCAGCGCCTGCAGCGCCGCGATCACCGCGGGGTAGCCCGGCGTCCGGAAGATCGTGGCCGGCGACGATGCCTGGCGCAGCAGCGCCTCGCCCTCCGGCAGGGGGCCCGCCCGCAGCGCCTCCGCATAGGCCAGGTAGCTCGGGCTGTCCGGCGTGATCATCGGGCCGAAGGCGAGCAGGGCCAGCAGCGCCGCGGCGAGCGACGCCAGCGCCACCAGCGCCGTCGCGCCCCAGCCGGGGCGGGGCGGGGCCAGCAGGGCAGGGGGCGCCGCCATCGCGGGCTGGACGTACATGGCGGCACTTCACGGGGCTGTGAGGTGCCCCGCCTACCACGCGCCCGGCGGCAGGGTCGAGGCGCCGATACAGTCCGAAACCCTCCCCGCTTTGCGCGCCGCCGATCCGGGCCCATGTTGGGGCCATGATCCCGATCACCCGCCGCACCTGCCTGCAGGCCGCGGCCGCCACCACCCTGATCGCCACCCCCCTCGCGGCCCCGGTCGCCCAGCCGGCGGCCCCCACGCTGGAGGACCGCCCCCTGTTCGGCGCCACGCTCCGCACCCTGCCGAACGGCCTGCGCGTCGCGCATGTGGAGCAGCGCCGCGCGCCGGTGATCGCCAACTACGCCTATGTCTCGGCCGGCGGCGGAGAGGATCCGCCCGGCCTGTCGGGCATCGCCCACTACCTCGAGCACATGCTGTTCAAGGGCAGCCCGCGCGTCGCCTCGGGCGAATTCTCCCGCCGCGTGGCGCGGGAGGGTGGCAACGACAACGCCTTCACCTCGCGCGACGTCACCGGCTACTTCCAGCATGTCGAGGCGTCCCGCCTGCCGCTGGTGACGATGATGGAGGCCGACCGCTTCGCCGGCGCCCTGATCCCGGCCGCCGAGATGGAAAGCGAACGCCGCGTGATCCTGGAGGAACGCAGCCAGCGCACCGGCTCCTCCCCTCGCGCGCTGTTCTATGAGGGCTTCGACGCCGCCATGTGGGGCCGCCAGCACTGGCGCGGCCGCCCCATCATCGGCTGGGAGGAGGAGATCCGCGCCATCTCCCATGCCGACCTCATGGCCTTCTTCCGCGCCCGCTACGCGCCGGGCAATGCCGTGCTGGTGGTGGCCGGCGCGGTCAGCGCGGAGGATTTCTGGCGCGTGGTGGAAGCCGAATGGGGCGCGCTGCCCGCCGGCCCCGCCGTGCCGCGCGACCGCGCGCCGCCCCCCGCCGCCCCGCCCGAGCCCCGCTTCGTCCGCAACGACCCGCGCCTGCGCGGCGAGGCGAACTTCGTCCGGTCCTGGCAGGCACCTTCCATGACGGCGGGCGATGCCGCGCTGTCCGACCCGCTGGAGGTGCTGCGCCACCTGCTGGGCGGCGGCCAGGGATCGCGCCTGCACCGCGCGCTGGTGGAGGGCGGCATCGCCCTCGCGGCCTCCGCCAGCTACGACGGCGACGTCGCCGGCTGGACCGATTTCGACATCGCCGCGACCCCGCGGCGGGAGGTCGCGCCCGGTCGCGTCGAGGAAGCCATCATGGCGGAGGTGAAGCGCCTGCTGGATGCCGGCGGCCCGACCGAGGCCGAGGTCGCGCGCAGCATCCGCCAGATGACCGCGGGGTCCCTGCTGGCGCTGGATGGGCTCGGCGCCGCGCCGCGCATGATCGGCAATGCGCTGGCCATCGGCCTCAGCCTCGACACCGTCGAATACTGGCCGCGCCGCATGCGGGCCGTGACGCGCGACCAGGTCGCGAAGGCCGCGGAGGCCGTGCTGGGCCGCGCGCCCTCCGGCAGCGGCTGGCTGCTGCCCGAAGGCGTCGCGGCGCCGGCGGAGGTGCGGCTGTGAGCACGCCCTTCCGCCTGGAGATCCAGACCGTCACCGCCGGTCCCTACACCGCCTGGCTGATCGAGGACCACTCCGTCCCCGTCGTCTCCCTCGCCTGGGGCTGGGGCGGCGGCGCGGCGCTGGATGCGCCGGACCATGCCGGCGCGCTGGCGCTGGGCGCGGCGCTGCTGACGGACGGGGCGGGGGAGCTCGACAACGTCGCCTTCGCCGATGCGCTGCGGGACAATGCCATCGGCCTCGGCTTCGATGCCCAGCGGGACGGGTTCGAGGGTTCGCTGCGCGCCCTGCTGCCCGCGCTGCCCGAAGCTGTGCGCCTGGCGAACCTGGCCATGACCGCGCCGCGGCTCGCACCCGACAGCGTGGCCCGGATGCGCGCCCGCGCCGTCGCCGGCGCGCGGTCGCAGCTGGAGACGCCGCGCGGCCAGGTCGGCCGCGCCTTCTGGGCCGCCGCCTACCCCAACCACCCCGCCGGCCGCCCGACCGGCGGCACGGTGGAGACGCTCTCCACCCTGCCCGAACAGGCGATCCGGGACGCGCTGGCGCGCCAGCTTCGTGCCGGCGGCGTGCTGGTGGCCGCCAGTGGCGCCATCACCGCGGCCCAGCTTGCCGCGCTGCTGCCCACCCTGTTTGCCGGGCTGCCGGCGGGCGAGCCGCCCACCGCCCCGCCGCTGCCCCCCTTCGTGCCCTTCGCACCCCGCATCGTGGAGGTCCCGGCCCCGCAATCCGCCATCCAGTTCGGCCAGCCGGGCCTCGCGGTCAGCGACCCGGATTGGGAGGGTTTCCAGGTCGTGCTGCGCATCCTGGCGGGGGGCGGCTTCTCCTCCCGCCTCATGGAAGCGGTGCGCGTCCAGCGGGGGCTGACCTATGGCATCGGTGCGGGGCTCGACACGCTGTTCGGCCAGGGCTTCGTCGTGGGCTCCTCGGCCACCGACAACGCCAAGGTGGGGGAGGCGATGGCCGTCACCCGCGCCGAATGGGCCCGCATGGCGGCCGAGGGTCCGACGGCCGAGGAACTGGACGACGCCGTCGCCTTCCTGACCGGCAACCTGCCCCTGCAGTTCACGGACAGCCGCCGCATCGCCGGCACGCTGCTGGCGCTCCGCCGCAACAACCGGCCGATCGACTGGCTGGACAAGCGCAGCGAGCGCCTTCGGGCCCTGACGGTGGACGGGCTGCGCGGAGTCGCGGGGCGGCTGCTGAAGCCGGATGCGCTGTCGGTGGCGATCGCGGGGCGGCCGGAGGGAGTCTGATTTCGCTGGCGGGAGCGTCATCGTTCCCGGTATGTTTCGGGCATCATGCGGGGGAGCGCTGCTCCCCCGGCACCCCGGACCGGGGGAGGCGGGGAGGGCACCTGCCCCGAAACACCGACTAAACGTGCTAAAAGGGGTTAGTGCCCTTTAGGCCCGGCGCAGCGCGCCTGTTTGAGCCCGGCGCGGCGCGCCAGCTTGACCCCGGCGCCCTCGCCTCCGCATATGCAGGTCATGTTCCGGCAGCCCGCCCTTCGAATTAGCGGCCCGGCCCTCCACTGAGGGTCGGGACACGCCGCGCGCCGAACACCCCCTTTCGCGCCCGCCCGCCGGGCCGCCCGAGACCGCACCGATGACCGACGCCGCGACCCCTGAGACAACGGCACGCGACTACCGCGCCACCGTCTTCCTGCCGAAGACCGCCTTCCCCATGCGTGGCGACCTGCCGAAGCGGGAACCCGAATGGATCGCGCGCTGGCAGAAGCTGGATTTGTGGAACCGCATCCGCGACCGGTCGAAGGGCCGCCCGACCTTCGTCCTGCATGACGGCCCCCCCTACGCCAACGGCCCGCTGCACATCGGCCACGCGCTGAACAAGATCCTGAAGGACGTCATCAACCGCGCCGCCCAGATGGCCGGCCACGACGCCAACTACGTGCCCGGCTGGGACTGCCACGGCCTGCCGATCGAATGGAAGATCGAGGAAGAATACCGCAGCAAGGGCAAGGACAAGGACAGCGTCCCCGTCCTCGATTTCCGCGCGGAATGCCGTGCCTATGCCCAGCACTGGCTCGGCGTGCAGCGGGATGAGTTCACGCGCCTCGGCGTCTTCGGCGACTGGCAGGGCCGCTACGCGACGATGGACTTCCCCTCTGAAGCCGTGATCGCGGGCGAGATCGGCAAGTTCCTGATGAACGGCTCGCTCTATCGCGGCCTGCGCCCCGTGATGTGGAGCCCGGTCGAGAAGACCGCGCTGGCGGAAGCGGAGATCGAATACCACGACCATGTCTCGCCGACGCTGCACGCGCTGTTCCGCGTGCTGCGCGCGCCCGCCTCGCCCAGGCTGGTCGGCGCCGATGTGGTGATCTGGACGACGACGCCCTGGACCATCCCGGGCAACCGCGCGCTGGCCTATGGGCCGGAGCTGACCTACGCCGAGATCCATGTGGACAGCGTGGCCGACGGCGCGCTGGTGAAGCCGGGCGCCCGGATGCTGGTGGCGCTCGCCCTGCTGCCGCAATTCTGCACGGACGCGAAGATCGCGACCCACACCCTGGTCCGCACCTTCCCGGGCACGGAATTCGAGGGCGCCGCCTGCAGCGCGCCCCTTCGCGGCCATGCCGGCGCCTACAACCATGATGCGCTGATGCTCGCCGGCGACTACGTCACCGATGATGCCGGCACGGGCATCGTCCACATCGCGCCGAGCCATGGCGAGGAGGACTTCGCCCTCGTCGTCGCCCATAACCGCGCGCATCCCGACCAGCGGATCGAGATCCCGGAATGCGTCGGCGATGACGGCACCTACACAGTCCAGGCCCCGGGCTTCGAGGGCCAGCACGTCTTCAAGGCGCACACCGCCGTCTATGCCGCGCTGACCGAACTCGGCACGCTGGCGGCGACGGGCAAGCTGAACCACAGCTACCCCCATAGCTGGCGGTCCAAGAAGCCGGTGATCTACCGCGCCACGCCGCAATGGTTCATCGCCATGGATGATGAGCGCCAGATCCGCGCCAAGTCCCTCGACGCCATCGCGAAGACGCACTTCGTCCCCGATATCGGCCGCAACCGCATCGGCAGCATGGTCGCGGCGCGGCCGGACTGGTGCATCAGCCGCCAGCGCGCCTGGGGCGTGCCCATCGCCGTCTTCGTGGAGAAGCGCACGGGCGAGCCGCTGCGCGACCCGACCGTGATGACGCGCATCCTGGAAGCCTTCCGGGTGGAGGGCGCCGACGCCTGGTACCAGCCCGGCGCCGCGGCCCGCTTCCTCGGGAATGAACGCAACCCGGACGACTACGAGCAGGTCATGGACATCGTCGATGTCTGGTTCGAGTCCGGCAGCACCCACGCCTTCGTCCTGCCGCCGCGCGGCCTGCCCTTCCCGGCGGATCTCTACCTCGAAGGCTCCGACCAGCATCGCGGCTGGTTCCATTCCTCGCTCCTGGAATCGGTCGGCACCAACGGCGTCGCGCCCTTCAAGGCGATCCTGACGCATGGCTTCGTGCTCGATGAGCAGGGCCGGAAGATGTCGAAGTCGCTGGGCAACGTCACGGCGCCCCAGGACGTGATGAAGCAGTATGGCGCGGACATCCTGCGGCTCTGGGTGATGAACTCGGACACCTCGCTCGACCTCCGCATCGGGCCGGAGATCCTGAAGCAGCAGGCGGAACTCTACCGCCGCATCCGCAACACGCTGCGCTGGCTGCTCGGCAGCCTCGATGGCTTCACGGATGCGGAAAAGCTGCCGCATGACCAGCTGCCGGAGTTGGAACGCTGGGTGCTGCACCGGCTGACGGAGCTGGACGCGAAGCTCCGCGCCGCCGCCGATCCCGCGAGCCCTACCCGCTTCGACTGGACCGGCGTCTATCCCGAGATCCACAATTTCTGCTCGACGGATCTCAGCGCCTTCTACTTCGACATCCGCAAGGACGCGCTCTACTGCGATGCGCCGGATAGCCTGCGCCGCCGCGCCGCGCGCACGGTGCTGGACGTGCTGCATCGCTGCCTCTGCGCCTGGCTCGCCCCCGTGCTGTCCTTCACGGCGGAGGAAGCCTGGCTGGCGCGCTTCCCGTCGGAGGATGGGTCCATCCACCTGGAGGATTGGCCGGCGATCCCGGCGGAATGGCGCGACGACGCGCTGGCCGCGAAGTGGGCGCAGGTGCGTGAGACGCGCGGCACCGTCACCACCCAGCTGGAAGCGCTGCGCACGGCGAAGGAGATCGGCTCCTCCCTCCAGGCCGCGGTCACGCTGCGCCTGCCGGAAGGCGCCCGGCTGCTCGATCCCGCGCAGTGGGAGGAGGTGCTGATCGTCTCCGACGTCTCCATCGCCGCCGGCGACCCGCCGCATGAAGCGGGCAAGGCCCCCGGCGAGAAGTGCGAGCGCTGCTGGCGCGTGCTGCCGGAGGTCGTCGGCCATGCCGGGAAACTCTGCCGCCGCTGCGATGCGGTGGTCGGCGCCGCCTGATGCTGCGCATCGGGCTGATCCTGGCGGTGGTCGTGCTGGTCGCCGACCAGGCCTCCAAGTGGTTCATCCTCTATGAGGTCGGGCTGCCGCAGGTCGGCCATATCCCGCTGCTGGCGGCGGGGCCCTTCGGCTTCGACCTGACCATGGTGTGGAACCGCGGCGTCACCTTCGGGATGTTCGCGGGCGACAGCATGGGCACGCAGATCGCCCTCGGCATCATGGCGCTGCTGATCGCGGGCTTCCTGCTGCGCTGGATGGCGCGGGCGGAAAACCGCCTGACCGCCCTGGCGCTGGGCGCCGTGGTGGGGGGCGCGGTCGGCAACGTGATCGACCGCGCCCGCTTCGGCGCGGTGGCGGACTTCCTCGATGCCCATGCCTGGGGCTGGCACTGGTACGTGTTCAACGTGGCGGATGCCGCCATCGTGATCGGCGTCTGCTGCCTGCTCGCGGATGCCTTGTTCCGGCCATCGGGCAGGGGTAAGGATCAGGCGCCATGAACCGTATCCGCACCCTCCTGCTCGGCTTGCCGCTGGTCGCGACGCTCGCGGGCTGCGGCGGCGACACCGCCCGGTCCCTCGGCTTCACGCGCGATCCGCCGGACGAATTCCAGGTCACCACCCGCGCGCCGCTGTCGGTCCCGCCGCGGATGACGGACCTGCCGGTCCCGACCCCGGGCGCGCCCCGCCCGCAGGACCAGGCCCGTGCGCCGGCCGCGATCCTGGCCGGCAGCGCCGCCAGCACGACCGCGGCCGCGCCGTCCGGCGCCGAGCGCGCCCTGCTGGCCCAGGCCGGCGGCCCCGTCACCGGCGATGTCCGCCGTGCCGTGGATGCGGAAAGCCTGCGGCTGGACCGGCCGGAGCGCAGCATCGTCGATCGCCTGATGTTCTGGCGCGAAGCCCCGCCCCCCGGCACCGCCGTGGATTCCACGCGCGAAGCCCAGCGGCTGCGGGAGAATGCGGCGCTGGGGCGTGAGACGACGGAAGGCACCACGCCGATCCAGCAGCCCACAACCCGCAACAGCGGCACGGGCCTGCTCAACCGGCTGTTCTGAGGCGCAGGGGGGCGGGCCGGGTTCACTCCCCGGCTCCACGACCCTATCTAGGCGGCTTACCCTCCCCGACTGGTAGCCGCCCGTGAATGACCCGACCTCGCCTTCCACCACGCCCAACTTCCTGAACCATGACCGCCCGCCGGTGCCGGATATCGTCGTGCCGCGCGGCGTGCTGCCCTTCCACCTGGAGGAGAGGCCCGTCCGCGGCCGCCTGGTGCGGCTCGGCGCGCTCGCCGATGCGCTGCTCGGCCGCCACAGCCAGCACCCCGCCGTCCTCAAGCTGATGGGGGAGGCGCTGGCCCTGACCGCCGCGCTGGCCACCGCGCTGAAGTACAAGGGCTCCTTCAGCCTGCAGGCCAAGGGCGATGGCCCGGTCACCATGCTGCTGGCGGATTGCACGGATGGCGGCGCGCTGCGCGGCACGGCGAAGGTGGATGCCGAACGGCTCGACGCCCTGCTGGCGGAACACCCCCAGCCCAGCGCGCAGCAGCTGCTCGGCAAGGGCTACCTGGCCTTCACCTGCGACCAGGGCCCGGACATGGACCGCTACCAGGGCATCGTCGCGATCGAGGGCGAGAGCCTGGCCGCCATGACCGGCGCCTATTTCGAGAACTCCGAACAGCTGAAGAGCCAGGTATGGCTCGCCTGCGGCCGCAGCCTCTCCGGCTGGCGGGCCAGCGCGCTCGTCATCGAACGCGTCGCCGCCGATGGCGGCATCGGCGCCGCCCAGGATGCGGAAGACCATGAGGATGCCTGGCACACCGCCCAGGTGCTCGCCTCCACCATCACGCCGGCGGAACTGCTGGATGACGCGCTGACCCCCGACCAGCTGCTGCACCGCCTGTTCCATGCGGAGGGCCTGGCCGCGGACCGCGCCCGCGCGCTGTCCTATGGCTGCCGCTGTTCCCGCGCGCGCCTCGCCTCCGTGCTGGAAAGCTTCGGGCAGGACGACCTGGACCACATGGCGGAGGCCGGTGCCATCACCATGACCTGCGAGTTCTGCGCGGTGGATTTCCGCTTCGACCGGGCGGAGGTCCGCGGCCAGGCCGGGCGCGCCTGACGGCCGCGGTTGCCGATCCCGCAAGTCGCGTGTCTAGTCTGCGCCGATTCCCGCCGGAGGCCCCGAACCCCATGACGATGCGCCGGTCGCTGCTGAAGGCCCCGCTGCTGCTGCCGTTCGGTCTGGCCGCCTGCGGCGGGGACCCCGAACCCGTGGCCCTGCCGCCGCTGGTCACGGGCTACCGCCACCTGACGCCACTCCGCCTCAACGTGCTGGACATCGAGGTCGCGGACCCCGCGCCGGGCGCCGTCCAGCTGTCCAACCCCGCCCCCGCTCTGCGGCCGGATGCGGAGATGCGGCGCATGGCGGATGAACGCCTGGTGCCGGTGGGCACGGAAGGCCAGGGCCGCTTCATCATCAGCCAGGCCCGCTTCACGCGCGAACGCCTGGCCGGCGGCGGCGGCCTCACCAGCCTCTTCGCCGGCGAACCCGGCGAACGCCTAACCTGCCAGCTGCTCTGCCGGCTGGAGATCCTCTCCCCCGAAGGCCGCCGGGTGGCCTTCGTGGAGGCCGAGGCAAGGCGCGGCCGCACCCTGCCCGATGGCGCCACCCCCGGCGCCCGCGCCCGCGCGGCGGAGGATGTGGTGCGGGACGCGATGGAGCAGCTGAACGTCGAGTTCGAGTTCCAGGTCCGCCGCACGCTCCGCGCCTGGCTGCAGGAAGCCGTCACCACCCCCGCCGCCCCGCCGCCTGAGACGGTGGAGCGCGAGGACCTCTCCGCCACGCAGCGCCGCTGAGGACCCGCCCATGCCCGTGACCTTCACCAACCCGGACGGCGTCCACGCCCCCGGTTCGCGCTACTCCCACGCCGCGCTGGTTGAGGGGCCGGGCCGCCGCCTCGTCATCTCCGGCCAGATCGGCGTCCGCCCCGATGGCAGCATCGCTTCGGGCGGGGAGGCGCAGATCGCCCAGGCGCTGGCCAATCTCGGCGCCATCCTGGCCGCGCATGGCATGGGGCCGGCCAACATCGTGAAGATGGGCGTCTTCCTGACCGACCGCGCCCTGATCGGGACCTGGCGGGTGGAGCGGGAGAAGTTCCTCGGCACCCTGGCGCCGACCAGCACGCTGCTGGTGGTGGCGGGCCTCGCCGATCCGCGCTTCGTCTTCGAGGTCGAGGCCGAAGCCGTCGGTTAGCCGAACAGCGCCGCCAGCTGCGGCGCGCTGAACTGCTGCAGCTGCGCCTGGGTGAAGGCGGCGATCTGCCGGGCGCGCACCGCCGCCAGCTGTGCCGTCGTCACCGCGGTCAACTGCCCGCCATCCAGCGCCGCCAGCGTGGCCGGGCGCATGGCCGCGAAGGCCTCCGCCCCCAGCACGCCGATGTCGCCGGGCTCCAGCGCCGGCACCTGCAGCGTCGTCAGCCCCGGCGTATCCTCCGGCCCCAGCGCGGCCAGCGCGTCGGTGGTCAGCGACGCCACCTGCGCCGTGGTCAGGGCCGCGATCTGCGCCGTGGTCAGCGCCCGGAGCTGCGTGGTGGTGAAGGCGCCGAGCTGCTCCGTCGTCAGCGCCAGCACCTGCACCGTGCCGAGCCCCGCGATCTGCGCCGTGTCCAGCACGCCGATCTGCTCCGTCGTCAGGCCCCGCGTCGCGGCATAGCCGAGCGCGCCGAGCTGGGTGGCGGAGAGCGCGCCGAGCATCGCCGTGGTCAGCGCCGCCACTTGGTCCGACCCCAGCCCCCGCATCTGCGCCGTCGTCAGCCCCGCGATGCCCGGACCGATCGCCGCCAGGGCCTCCGTCGTCAGCCCCGCGATGGCGTCGGTGCCAAGCGCGCGCAGCGCGGTGGAGGCCAGGCCCGCGATGGCGTCGGAGCCGAGCGCGGCCGCCTGGGCCGAGACGAGGCCCGAAAGCTGCGTCGTGCTCATGCCGGACAGGCGCGCGGCGACGCTCGCGGCATCAAGCCCGCCGATGGCGGCGGAGGACAAGGCGCCGAACTGCGTCGTGGACAGTGCGGCGACCGCATCCGGCGACAGCGCCGCCACCGCCGCGCTGCCCAGCGCCGCCAGCCGCGCCGTGCCCTGCGCCGCCACGGCATCGGCCGCGAGCGCCGCGGCCTGGGTGCTGGTCAGCGCGGCCAGGCCGCCCGTCCCGATGGCGGCCAGGAAGTCGGGGGTGAGGGCGCCGATCGCCTCCGTGGACAGGCCGCGGATCGCGCTGCTCGTCAGGGTGGCGAGCCCGGCCGTGCCGAGCGCCGTGACCGCCGCCGAACCCAGCGCCCCGGCCTGGGCGGCGCCGAGGGCTGCCACCTGCCCCGTATCCAGCGCCGCCAGCTGCGCCGTCCCCAGCGCCGCCAGCGTGCCCGGGCGCAGCGCGGCGATGGCGGCCGTGGACAGGATGGTGACCTCCCCAGGGTCCAGCGCGGCGATGGCCTGGCTGGACAGGCCCGCGATCGCCTTGGTGGACAGCGCCGCCCATTGCCCGGTGCCGAAGCCCGCCAGCACCGTGGAGGTCAGGCCCGTGGCCTGCACGCGGTTCAGGGCGCCGAGCTGCGTCGTCGTCAGCGCGCCCACCTGCCCGGCATCCAGCGCCTCCACCTGCGATGCCGTCAGGGCGGCGACCTGGGCGGTGGAAAGGGCGGCGAGGCGGGTGGTGGACAGGCTGGCCAGCCGCGTCGGCAGCAGGCCGGACAGCGCGGTGGGCGGCAGCGCGGCCAGGCCCGCATCGCCCAGCGCGGCCAGCGCCTCGGTCGTCAGCGCCGCGCCCTGGGCGGCGGTCAGGCCGGCCAACTGCGTCGTCGTCAGCCGGCTGAGCTGCGTGGTGGTCAGCGCAGCGATGGCGGTGCTGGACAGGGCGGCGATCTGCGGCCGGCCGAGCACCGACAGCCCCGCGGTGCCCAGCACCGCCATGGCATCGCCCGACAGGCCGGCGATGGCCGCGCTGGACAGGGCCGCAACCTGGGTCGTGCCGAGTGCCGCGATGGCGGTGCCGGCCAGCGCCGCGGCCTGGGCGGAGCCGAACCCCGCCAGCTGCCGCGGCAGCAGCCCCGCCAGCTGCGCCGTGGACAGCACGGCCACCGCGGCCGTCGGGATGGCACCGAGGGCGGCGGAGGACAGGCCCGCCAGCGCCTCCGCCGGCAGGCCGGCCACCGCCGAGCTCGACAGCCCGGCCAGGGCCGCGGGGCCGAGTGCCGCGACCTGCCCCGTCTCCAACACGGCGAGGCCGGTGGAACCCAGCGCCGCCATCTGGGTGGAGCCGAGGGCGCGCAGCTGCGGCAGCCGCAGCGCCGCCAGCGCCGCCGTGCCCAGCGCCGCGAAGGCGTCGGAGGACAGGGCGGCGAGGCCCGCGGGCGGCAGCGCCGCCACCTGGTCCGGCCGCAGCGCCGCGAGGACCGAGGCCGGCAGGGCGCCCACCGGCGCGGCGCGCAGCGCGGCCAGCTGGGTGGTGGTGAAGGCGCGCAACTGGTCGGTGGAGAGGGCGGCGAGGTCCTCCGCCTCCAGCCCCGCCATGCCGGCGGCGGAGAGGGCGGCGATCTGCGTGGTCTGGAGCGAGGCGACCTCCGTGGCCGAGAGCGCGGCCACCTGCGCCCGGCCGAGTGCGCGGACCTGCGTGGTGGTGAGGTGGTCGAGATCCCCCGTATCCAGCGCCGTGACTTGCCCCACCGTCAGCAGCGCCATGGCGGAGGCGCTGACCGCGGCCAGCTGCGTGCCCGACAGCCCCGCGAGATCATCCGCCGCGATCGCCGCGACCTGCCGCCCCTCCATGGCCGCGATCTGGGCGGGGGAGAGCGTGGCGAGGGCCGTGGTGGACAGGCGCGCGACGGCGAAGGCCGAGAGGCCGGCGGCCGCGGCGGGGGACAGCGCCGCGACCTGCGCCGTGTCCAGCGCCGCGACCTGCGAGGGCCTGAGCGCGGCGGCCTGCTGGCGCGTCAGGCTGCCGATCTGCGTCGTGGACAGCGCCCCCAGCCGGTCCGTCCCCAGCGCCGCGAGGCTGCCCGGCTGCAAGGCGGCCAGCGCCGTGCCGGACAGCGCGCCGATGGCCTCCACGCGCAAGGCAGCGGCGGCGACGGGGCGGAGCGTCGCGACCTGCGCGGCGCCGAGCGCGCCCGCCTGGCTGGCGGACAGCCCGGCGAGCTGCGGCGGCGACAGCGCGGCGATGCCCGCCGCCGGCACGGCGCCGATCTGCACCGCCGACAGCGCCCTGATCTGGCTGGAATCGAGGGCGCCGACCGTCTTCGCCAGCAGCACCCCGATGGACGCCGTGCCCAGCGCGGCAAGCTGCGCGGTGCCCAGCGCCGGAACCTGCGCGGCCGACAGCCCGGCCCAGGCCCGGGGCTGGATCCGGCCGATCGCGTCCGGCGTCAGCGCCGCCAGCTGCGCGGTGGTCAGCGCCGCGATGGCCTGTGGCGTGATGCGCGCCAGGAAGGCGTCGCTGAGATTGCCGACCTGCTCCGGCGTCAGGGTGTTGAGCGTCAGGCTCTGCCCGCCGGCCCGCAGCGTGATGGTGGTGACCTGCATCTCCCCATGCCCCAAGGGGGTCGTACGAAGGCACTGATCCTGCGCTGGCGATGGTGAAGATTCCGGCGCTGGCGGGGCGGGAAAACCGGGCTAACCTGACGCGAGACACCAAGGGGGGAGGAAGGTCGATGCGGCGGAGGACCGTGCTCGGCGCCATGGCAGCGGCCGTGGCGAGCCCTTCCCTGGCGCAGCCGCGCTGGCCGGACCGGCCGATCCGCCTGGTGGTGCCCTTCGTCGCGGGCTCCTCCACCGACCTCATCGCGCGCGTCGTCGCGGCGAAGCTGTCGGAGTCGCTGGGCGAGCGGATGGTGGTGGATAACCGGGCGGGCGCGGGCGGGCTGATCGCGGCGCAGACCGTGGCGCGGGCGGCGCCGGATGGGCTGACGCTCTACTTCGGCGGGTCGACGCTGATCGGCAACGCGTCCCTGCACCGGGACCCCGGCTACGACCCGGTGGCCGACTTCACCCCCATCGTGAACATCGTGGAGAACCCGGCCCTGCTGGTGGTGAAGCGCGACGCGCCCTGGCGGGATGCGGCGGCGCTGGCGGCGGCGATGCGGGACAGGGCGGCGGCCGGGCGGCCGCTCACCTACGGGTCGGGCGGCGTTGGCACCCCCGCCCACCTGGCCGCCGCCGCGCTGGCGACGCTGGCGGGCACCCAGGCGCTGCACGTCCCCTATCGCGGCGCCAACCAGGCCGTGCTGGCGCTGGAACAGGGGGAGGTGGACTTCACCTACGCCATCATCGGCATCGCCCTGCCGCAGGTCCGCGCCGGGAACTTCCGCCCGCTGATGGTGACGGGGGCGCGCCGCGCCTCCTCCCTGCCCGCGGTGCCGACCTTCGGGGAGGCGATCGCCGATGGCCCGGTCGTCACCACCTGGTCCGCCCTCTCCGGCCCCGCCGGCCTGCCGGGCCCTGTGGTGGCGACGCTGCATGAGGCGGTGCACCGCGCCGCCCGCGACGCCCCCTTCGTGGAGGCGCTGACCCGCGATGGCGGGGAGATGGTGCTGAGCGACAGCCCGCAGGCCTTCGCCGCCTTCTGGCGGGACCAGCGGCGGGTGCTGGCGCAGCTCGTGACGATGACGGGGGCAAGGGTGGAGTGATGCCGATGCGGAACCGGATCGTGGCGCGCTTCCAGGCCTATGACGCGCTCGGCACGCTGCGCGCCACCACGCCGGACGATCTGCCCGCCGCCCGCTGGCTGGCGGGGGAGGCCGGGCGCGCGGGGCTGGCCACCGTCCCGATCCCCCGCCTGGTGGTGAAGGCCGCGCGGGCGGAATGGGCCGGCGGCGCCGTGGAGGGGCTTCCCCTGTTCGATGGCGGGATGACCGGGCCAGGCGGCGTCGAGGGGCGCTTCGGGCCGATCGACCACGCTGCCGCGACGATCGGCTTCCTGGAAATCCATCCCGGCGCCGCGTCACTGAAGAAGATGCCCTTCGAGCGGCAGCGCCGCGAATCCCGCCACGCTGCGCTGGTGCTGGCGCCGCGGACGCTGACCGACGGGCTGGCGCCGCTGAACGCGCCCAACTTCCTGGCCCCCTTCGGCCCGCCCGTGCTGCAGGTGGCGGGGCATGAGGCCGCACGCCTCGCCGCCCTGGCCGCCACCGGCGCGCCCATCCGCGTGACGCTGGACGCGGAGCGGGAGGAAGGGGCCAGCGCCAATGTGCTGGCCGAAATCGGCGGCCCGCCGGTGGCGCCGCTGGTGGTGATGACGCCGCGAACCTCCTGGTGGACCAGCCTCAGCGAGCGCGCCGGCGGCATCCTGGCCTGGCTGGAGGCGCTGCAGGCCGTGCGGGCGGCGGGGGCCCTGGCGCGCCCCGTGCGCTTCGCCGCGACCTGTGGGCATGAACTCGGCCATCTTGGCCTGAATGCGATGCTCGCGGCCTCGCCGGGGCTGGTGGAGGAGGCGTCGCTGTTCCTCCACCTCGGCGCCAATCTCGGCGCGGCGGGTGATGCGCGGCTGACGGTGCGGAGCAACGTGCCGGGCCTCTCCGCCCGCGCCGCCGCCGCGCTGGCCCGGGCCGGCTACCCCGCCGCCATGATCGAACAGGCGCCGGGCGAGACCGCGAATGGGGAGGCGCATGACATCCTGGCGCGGGGCGGGCGCTTCCTGTCCCTGATCGGCGCCAATCCGCGCTTCCACGCGCCGGAGGATCGCTGGCCGGACAGCGTGGACATCCCCCACGCCACCGCCATCGCCGAGGCCGTCGCGCGCCTCACCGTCGAACTGGCGACGGCCTGAAACAGGAAAGGCGACCGGGCCGTGGGGCCCGATCGCCTTGTCGCAAGGCCCGGCGCACGCGGCGCCGAGGCGGGTCGCTCAGCCCTCGGCGCCGAGGCGCGGGGAGCCGATCATCGCCATGAATTCGCGGCGCGTGGAGGCATCGTCGCGGAAGGCGCCGAGCATGCGGGACGTCACCATGCTCACGCCGGGCTTGTGGATGCCGCGCGTCGTCATGCACTGGTGCTGCGCCTCGATCACCACGGCGACGCCCTTGGGCTTCAGCACCGTCTCGATCGTGTTGGCGACCTGCGCCGTCAGCTTCTCCTGGATCTGCAGGCGCTTGGCGTAGGCTTCCATCACGCGGGCGAGCTTGGAGATGCCGACGACGCGACCATCCGGAATATAGGCGATGTGCGCCCGGCCGATGATCGGCACCAGGTGGTGCTCGCAATGCGATTCGAGGCGGATGTCGCGCAGCACGACCATCTCGTCGTAGCCGTCCGTCTCCTCGAAGGACCGGGCGAGCAGTTCGACCGGGTCGATCTCGTAGCCGCCGAAGAATTCCTCATAGGCGCGGGCGACGCGGGCGGGGGTATCGACCAGGCCTTCGCGGTTCGGGTCGTCGCCGGCCCAGAGAAGCAGGGTGCGGACGGCGGCCTCGGCCTCCTCCCGCGTCGGGCGCTGCAGGGTGGAAGCCTGGGGGACGGCGATGCTGGGGGGGGTCTGGATGTTCACGGTCTTGGTTTCCTGATGGCGTCTGGAAGCGGCGATTGTCTTGGCGCGCCGCCGCGTCACGGCGCCTTCCTCGTCAGGGGACATGGGGCGCGTCCCGGATCGCGCAATAGTTCTCGGGGGCATGCATGCCGCCCCCGCGTGGGGGGCATGGGCGCCCCTACACCGGGGGTTCGCCCTGCACCGGCTGGCTGCCCACCGCCCGCAGCAGCATGGTGATGGCGGCGGAGGCCTGTTCCACCGCTTCCGTGTCATTGCCCTTGGCCACCAGCGCCACGCCGCCGCCGCCCATGCGGTAGTAGGGGTAGCTGCCGATATCGAGGTCCGGCCAGCGCCGCTGGATCTCCGCCAGCCCCTCCGCGATCCGGCCTTCCATCACGCCATTGGCGTGGACGGTGCGCGATTCGATGGGCGGGCCGCCCTGCAGGCTGGGGGCCAGGCTTTCGAACATCGCCTGCATGATGCGCGGCACGCCGGCCATGACGTGGACATTCTCCATGCTGAAGCCGGGCGCGATGGAGATGGCGTTGTCGATCAGCGTCGCGCCGCGCGGCATGGTGCCCATGCGCTGGCGGGCCGCGTTGAACTCGCCGGGCTTGTAGTGGCGCTCGAGCCGCCCCCAGGCCTCCGGATGCGGTTCCCACGGCACGCCGAAGGCGGCGGCGATGCATTCGCTGGTGATGTCGTCATGCGTCGGGCCGATGCCGCCCGTGGTGAAGACGTGGTCGAACTTCCGGCGGACCTCGTTCACCGTGGCGACGATGGTGTCGCGGATGTCGGGGATGACGCGCACCTCCCGCAGCGGGATCCCGATCTCGCCGAGCCGCGTCGCCAGGAACTTGATGTTGGCGTCCTGCGTGCGGCCGGAGAGCACTTCATTGCCGATGACGAGGAGGCAGGCGATGGGGTTCGATTCGGTCATGCAGCGGAGTCCTGGCGCGGGCTGGACGTGATGATGGCGAGCGGCCTTCCGCGCCGCTACAGGAAATCCCGCAGGAGGGCGACCAGCGGCTTGTCCGCCGGCGGCATGGCGTAATCCGCCAGCTTCTGCGGCCGCACCCAGGCCAGCGCCTGCCCCTCCACCGCCGTCACCGCGCCCGACCATCGCCGACACAGGTAGAGCGGCATCAAGAGATGGAACTTCTCATAGCCGTGGCTCGCGAAGGCGAAGGGGGCGAGGCAGCTTTCCGCCACGTCGATCGCCAGCTCCTCCTTCAGCTCCCGGATCAGGGCGGCTTCCGGCGTCTCCCCGGCATGGACCTTGCCGCCAGGGAATTCCCAGAGGCCCGCCAGCGGCTTGCCTTCCGGGCGCCGTGCCAGCAGCACGCGGCCATCGCCATCGATCAGCGCGCAGGCGGCGACGAGGAGGATCTTGCGGCCCGGCGCGTCCTCCAGCGCGGGCGGCGGGGAGGCGGGGGCGGGGGGCGGGGCGGGAAGGTCGGCGCGCGTCATCTCGAACAGTCTGACCGGCATCGGGCCGCCGCGCGCCAGGAAATCCCGCACGCCGTCGCCGGTGGCGCGGAAGCCGATCCGCCGTAGCAGCGTCTGGCTGCGCTCATTGTCCACCAGGGCGGAGGCGACCAGGCGATCGACATCGATATTGGCGAAGGCCCAGCTGACCACGCGCGCCGCGGCCTCCGGCCCCACGCCATGGCCCCAGAAGCGGCGGCCGACCCAGTAGCCCAGCTCCGCCTCCCGCTTCGCGGCGTCGCGCGTCAGGCCGATGCAGCCGACCAGCACCTCCCGCTCCTCCGCCGTGCCGGCACCCTCCAGCCCCGTGATGGCGAGGTGCCAGGCCTGGCCCGCGGCCATCTGCGCCCGGGTGGAGGCGATCCATTCATCCGCGAGGTCGCGGGGGTAGGGGAAGGGGACGCGCGCCAGGGTCTTCGCCACCTCCCAGTCATTCACCAGGCGATGCAGGTCGGCCGCATCCTCCGGCCGGAGCGGCCGGATCGTCAGGCGTTCCGTCCGCAGCGGCGCGAAAGGCGGGGCCGCCAGGGGATCGGCCTCCTCCAGCGGAGCGGAACCGGGCGTCACGAGGGGGGAGGAAGTCGCCATGGGGAAGGGGAGGGGTCCTGTGGCGGTCTGACGATGGGCGCTCTGACGAATCTGTGCCCGCGGCGCCGATCACGACGCGGTGGGTGGGCGCTCATAACGCGCGACGCGGGGGGCGGTAAGGCGCCGTCGCATGATGATCGGGAAACTTTCCCCGGCTGTGGCCCGGGAGCCTCCCTGGTTAGCCTCCCTGTGCGCATTCCGCATGGCCGCCCCGCGCCCGTGCCATCCGGCAGGCGCCTATATCAGCGGCACCCCAGCCCGATGGACGCCGCCATGACGGTCGAGACCCTGACCGAGGAAGAGTTCACCGCCGCCGCCCGGCACAGCGGCGGCGGGCATTGGAAGAACGCGGCATCGCGCTGGGGCTACCACGCCGCCGCGATCGACTTGGTGCGGCGCGTCGCCCCCGCGCGGGCCGCTGAGGTGCTGGAACTCGGCACCATGGGCGTGTCCATCGTGAAGGGCAGCGACACGATGGATTACGACGAGAAGTGGCACGCCACGGGGTTCGAGCCGACCTTCCACCACGATGCGCGCCGGCACCCCTGGCCGATCGCCGATGACCGCTACACGCTGTTCGTGGCGCTGCGCGTCTTCCACCACCTGCGTCCCGTCCGCGCGCAATCCTTCGCGGAGGCCGCGCGCGTGGCGCGCAACCTCATCATCTCCGCGCCGACGGATTACGAGGTGGAGAGCCTGCACGACACCTCCTCCGGCATCGCGGAGGAGGAGGTGCTGGCCTGGAACGGGGGCGTGCCGCCGACCGAGACGATCCGCCTCGGCGACTGGCGGGGCAACCTCTACTTCTGGGACGAGGCGAGCCTCAGGAGCGGTAGGATCCGTTGATGTCGATGTAGCCGTGGGTCAGGTCGCAGGTCCAAACCGTGGCCTTTCCCCGGCCGAGGCCGATATTGACCTCGATCATCACCTCCCGCCCCTTCATGTGGGCGACGACCGGCGTCTCGTCGTAGCCCGGCACCACCCCGCCCTCGCGGGCCATCCAGGTGCCGCCGACCGCGACTAGAAACCTCGCTCCAAGCACTCCACGCTCCCGACGCCAGGGTATCCCATTCTTACCGCGGCGGTAAGTCGTCGGCGTCTGGGGTCTTACCGCAAGCACCGCGGGTAACATTGAAAGCGTCCGGGCTGGTGCAGTCCCACCCTGTCGGAGCGAAGCCACGTCTAGCGGTCCTGCCGCTTGGTCGGCTCCCACACAAAGCCATCCTCCCACGGAAGCGGCGCATTCAAGCGGACGCCAGGTCCGGCCTCACCTTGATTGATAAACATCACGCCGGCCGCCTCCAGGGCGTCCGCGATAGCCTTAAGCGTGTCAGGGCGAGGGCGCGCCACCTCGCCTGCCTCAAGTTTCACCAGGGCGCGCAGCGACAGCCCTGACGTCTCCGCGAGACGTTCCATTGACCAACCAACGAGCGCACGAGCCGCCCGTATTTGGGCTGGCCAAAGTGCATTTTTTGTGCATTTTAGATGGAGGTTCACGCGGACCGGTGCCAGAAGTCACCGGCAGCCGCAACGGATACTTATGGGGTTAAGCACCATGGACGGATGGCGCCTCATACCTGGCTGTCCCAGGTATGCCGTGCACGAGAGTGGCGCGGTGCATGACCTAGCCAAGCGACGCGATGCGCCACGTCATCGAAGTGCCAGGGTCTACGAAGCTGTAAGCCTTCTTGATGAACACGGGGGCCGGATACGGGTGTCCGTTCACCGGGTTGTGGCGCACGTTTTCCATGGCCCTGCACCCCATCACGGCGCTCACGTTCGTCATCTGGATGGCGACCCGGCAAACAACGCCGCAAGCAATCTGCGGTGGGGAACCGCGAAGCAGAATGGCGAAGACCGTGTCGTGCATGGAA
Organism: Acetobacteraceae bacterium; assembly: GCA_027482245.1. Classification (GTDB taxonomy): domain Bacteria; phylum Pseudomonadota; class Alphaproteobacteria; order Acetobacterales; family Acetobacteraceae; genus Falsiroseomonas. Next base: position 58,702 of record JAIXWG010000032.1, read on the forward strand.
CATCACTGGCAGGAGAATCTAGCCCTCAGGCACGCTTCACCGACAGCCACATCACCGAAATGAAGAGGCGCGTGAGTTTGGGTGAACGGCCCGCGACTGTGGCGGCTGCGTTTCAGACCAGCGACAGGCTGGTCTATGCGATCATCAGCGGGCAGAAGCGGGCGACGCACCGCTGTGCCTTCGATGCAGCAGCCAAGAACGCCATCCGCCAAGCGATTGGCGATGCCGACGTAGCGGAAATGCGGCGCCTCTACGACACGGGTGTCTCGCTCCGCGAGATTGGACGGCGATTCAATCGTCCGCATTCGACTATCCGGAAGTGCTTAGAGAAGGTGGTTGAGACCCGCGTGCTGCCGGTCATTGAGGCTGAAAACGCCAGCACCACGCGAAGCGTGGGACCGTCGGACTGGCTCGTGCCGCCAGATGCAGGTGCGCTCGACTGGAGGGTTATTGGCGGAGGCCGATACGTCATCGCGCCGACAGGGGCTGTATGGGACTTGCATGAGGGAAAGCCCGTGCCACCCCGACCTACGGCAAACGGCTATCTCGTCATCGCACTGGAAAGCCAACTCGGTGCGCCCGTGGTGCACTGGCACCACCGACTCGTTGCAAGCGTGTTCCTCCAGCCATCGGCTGCGGACGCGAAGGTGGTTCGTCACCTCGACAACGATCCCACCAACAACGCGGTATCCAATCTTGCCTGGGCCACCATGCAGGACAACGCAAACGACCGTATCGCAGCAGGCACAACGACACGCGGGGAGCGTGCACGCCACGCCAAGCTTACCGAGGAGCAGGTCCGGACGATCCGGCGCCTCCACGCGGGCGGGCAAACGTCAAGAGCCGCATTAGCCGCGGAGTTCGGCGTGACCTACTTCACGATCCGCCACATTACGGACCGAATTACCTGGGCGCATGTCGCTGACGAGCCCGTGCCATCCCGCGAGCGCAAGCGGAGAATGGGGGCGCAGATGCGGCTGCCGCTTTAGCGGTCGGCTGGCTGATGGGAGCGAGTTCGCTCGCAGAAGCGGTTGTTGCTCAGGCGCGTGTTGAAGGTAACCTTTAGCCTTGGGGTGGGTGTCTGCGCGACCAGCGACGCTCATTGTCGAGGTGGGCAACCCGGAAGGCAGATTGTTCGGCATGACCAGTGCCGTCGCCAGCAAGCGGCTCGCGCGGCGCTTCGACGATCTCGACTTCGAAGACGGTAAGGTCTTCCACTCCCGCCGCTATACGTTCATCAGCGCAGCCCGCCGCGTCATGAAGGAAGAGTATCGGGAGTGGATCGTCGGCCACCGGTCGCAGAAGGTAGGTCGGCACTATGGCAGCTTCGACCTGCTCGAAGTGAAGCGGCGGATGGATAAGGTTACCTTTAGTGGACAACCCAAGGCTCAAGCCGGATAGGCTGTCATGTATCAGACGGCGGGGCGTAGCCGGAGCGTGGGTTGAAGCGAAGGTGAAGCCGTAGTCTGAAGCGGTCTTGAAGAAAGGTTATAGCCTTGTTGAAGCTTCAAGTCTGAAGCCTAGTCTTAAATCTATATAGAAAAAAGAAAGCTCCAAACTTAAATCCCCCCCCCCCCCATCAAGATTTTCCTCATATGGGCA
>JAIXWG010000004.1 GCA_027482245.1 Acetobacteraceae bacterium
ACCACGCCGGATCGTACGCACCCTTTGAACACACTCACCACCGCGGGGTGGAGCAGCCCGGTAGCTCGTCAGGCTCATAACCTGAAGGTCACAGGTTCAAATCCTGTCCCCGCATCCCACACACAACAACAAGCCGCCCGACAGCAATGTCCGGCGGCTTTCTCGTGTCTGGGGCCCTGCGCCGTCAGCGCCCCCCGAAATACCGCGCATTCACCGTGTGCAGCGCCTTCAGATAGACGTTCCGCTCGGTGTTCGGGATCAGCGCCACGTCATCCTGCGCCGACGCCACCCAGTCCCCTGTCCAGGCGGCGAAGGTGCGGTTGCCGTCCGTCACCGGCCATAGCCGCGCGCCGCTGACGTAGTTCATCCAGGGGATCTCCGACTTCGTGATGAAGTAGGAGAAGCTGCGTTCCGTGTCGTCGAGGTGCAGCAGCTTCTCGTGCAGGTGGCCCGGGCCGAACATGAAGTCCCGCGTCGCGGAGACCTGGTCGCTGCGGGCGCCGCCGATCATGTGCATGGCCGTGATGTCGTCGTGCCATCCGCCCATGCCGGCGAAGTCGCGGATGACGCGCCAGACGGCTTCCATCGGCCCGTCGATCACGCTGCTGCACCAGACCTTGTTGGGCGGGAAGCCCGACCAGCGCTTCGCGCCGGCCGGCGCGGCCAGACCCGCCACGCGGGTCTTCAGCGCCTCCAGCCCCCCCTGGAACACGGCGCGGGAGACGATGTCGACGTACCTGCCCTCGTCCCCCGGCGCCTCGTCGAAGGTCGCCTCCCACTCCGCGAAGGTCAGGTCGGTGTCGGTGACGGGCATCAGCCGGAAGCGGGCAAGATAGTTCGCCACCGGGAAGGCCGGCGTCTCGAAGTTGTAGGTGAAGCTGTAGTCGCGGTCGTTCAGGCGCAGCAGCCGCTCCCGCACCAGCGTGCCGTCCGCCAGGTCGAAGTTGCGGACGCAGCCGACGACGTCGGAGGCGAGGCCATCCTCGATCGAGGATCGCGTGACGCCGGGGTTCCAGGCGGGCAGGGCGTTGAAGTCGCGCACCATGGACCAGACGGCCTCGACGGGCGCGTGCAGGATGGCGGAGGCATAGGCGCGGGCCATGGCGATGCTCCCTCAGAAGCCGATGGACTTGAATTCGCGGGTGCGCTCGGTCAGCGCGACCTCGGTCGGCAGGCGTTCCATGGAGGATGCGCCGAAGAAGCCGTTGATGTTCTTCGTGTTGCGCAGGATGTAGCGGGCATCCTCCGGCGTCGCGATCGGGCCGCCATGGCACAGCACGATGATGTCGGGGCGCACGCGGCGCGCGGCCTCGGCCCAGGCATCGATCAGCGCCGGGCAATCCTCCAGCTTCAACGCGGTCTGCGCGCCGATCGCGCCCCCCGTCGTCAGGCCGAGATGCGGCACCAGGATATCGGCGCCGGCCTTCGCCATCTCCGCCGCTTCGTCGGCGTTGAAGACATAGGGCGTGGTCAGCATGTCCTTGGCATGGGCGGCCCGGATCATGTCGATCTCGAGCCCGAAGCTCATCCCCGTCTCCTCCAGGTTCGCGCGGAAGACGCCGTCGATCAGGCCCACGGTCGGGAAGTTCTGCACGCCGGCGAAGCCCAGCGCCTTCAGCTCATCCAGCAGGTGGTCCATCAGCGCGAAGGGGTCGGTGCCGTTGACGCCGGCGATGACGGGCGTGCGGCGGACGACGGGCAGAACCTCATGCGCCATCTCCTTCACGATCTCATTCGCGTTGCCATAGGCCAGCAGGCCCGCGAGCGAGCCGCGGCCGGCCATGCGGTAGCGGCCGGAATTGTAGATGACGATGAGGTCGATGCCGCCATCCTCCTCGCATTTCGCCGAAAGGCCGGTGCCGGCGCCGCCGCCGATGATCGGCTCACGCCGCGCGACCATGGCGTTGAAGCGGTCGAGCAGCTCCTGGCGGGTGAAGCGGGGCATGGTCAGGCAATCTCCCGGAAGGCGGCGAGGGTGGCATCGACGAAGGCGCGGTCGTTGATCGCGGCGGGGACCTCGATCAGGCGGCGGTTCGGGGCGGGCTGGAAACCGTCACGGATCACGGCGAACAGCGCGGCATCGGCGTCGGGGTCGTGGAAGGGCATGCCCGGCACGTCGATGGCGGAAACGCCGCCGAGCGGCAGCAGGAAGCGCACGGGCCCCTCCATGCGGTTCAGCCGGTCCACGATGAAGCGGCCGATCTCCGCATTCTCGGCCGGCGTCGTCCGCATCAGTGTGACCTGCGGGTTGTGGACGTAGAGGGTGCGGTCCGCGAAGCGGGGAGGGACGCTGTCCCTGGCGCCGAAATTCACCATGTCCACCGCGCCCACGCTGCCGACATAGGGCATGCGCGTGCGGATGGCCGCGCCGAAGCGGTCGGCATCGCAGGGGAAGACGCCGCCGACCAGGAAGTCCGGCACCTCCGTCGTGGTGATGTCGAGCAGCGCGGTGACCAAGCCGGAATCCGCCAGCTTCTCCATGCTGCGGCCGCCGGCGCCGGTGGCGTGGAAGACGTAGCATTCATGGGTCGCGTCCAGCGCTTCCCGCAGCATGGTGATGCAGGCGGTGGTCACGCCGAACATGGTCAGGCCGAGCCCGGGCTTCTCCGCCGCCGTCGCCGCGGGGGGCGCGTTCAGCGCCATGCCCGCCGCGGCATGGGCGGCATTGGCGATGACGCGGCGGGAGATGCCGTTGATGCCGGCGACGTCCACGACTGAGTTCATCACGGCGATGTCGGCCGGCCCGATATAGGGCGCGACATTGCCGGAGGCGACGGTGCTCACCATCAGCTTCGGCACGCCGATCGGCAGGGCGCGCATGGCCTGCGTGACCAGCGCGGTGTTGCCCGACCCGCCGAGCCCGAGCACCGCGCCGATATCCGTGCGGCCCACCAGCCAGGTCGTCAGCGCATCCGCCATGCCGCCGACAGCCTTGCCGCGGTCATCGAGCCCCAGCACGGCGCCGGCGCCGCCGGGATGAAGCGCGGCGATCTCGGCGGCCGTCACATCCGCGCCCGCCCCGGCGCCCCGGGTGCCGACATCGACCAGCACGGGCTCCGCGCCGGCGCGGCGGACGCAGTCGGCGGCGAAGCGCAGCTCCTCCGCCTTGGTATCCATGGTCCCGATGACATAGACGCGCGCCATGCCTGTCCTCCCCTGCCTCAATGCCCGCTGGCCGCGACGCCGAGGTAGCGGCGCTGCGCGTCCTGATCCTCGGCCAGGTCCCGCGCGGGCATCGTCGCGGCGATCCGCCCCGTCACCATGATCGAGATCTCCTCCGCCACCGCCGTCGCGACGCGGAGGTTCTGTTCCACCAGCAGCAGGCCCATCCCGTCCGCGGGCAGGCCGCGCAGCACGTCGATCAGGTGGTCGACGATGACGGGGGCCAGGCCCTCGCTCGGCTCGTCCATGATGACGAGCTTCGGGTTCATCAGCAGGGCGCGGGCGATGGCGAGCATCTGCTGCTCCCCGCCCGACAGCTCCGTGCCGCCGTTGCGGCGGCGCTCCGCCAGGCGCGGAAAGGTCTCGTAGACGCGCGGGATGGTCCAGGCGGCGCCGCGGGTCGCGACCAGGCGCAGATGCTCATCCACCGAGAGAGAGGGGAAGGTGCGGCGCCCCTGCGGCACCAGGGCGACGCCGCGCCGCGCGACGCGGAAGGGGGCCAGGCCGTCCAGCTTCTGCCCCGCGAAGGCGATGCTGCCCTCGCTCGTCCCGACCAGCCCCATCACGGCCTGGCAGAGCGTCGTCTTGCCCATGCCGTTGCGCCCGACGATCGCGACCGGCCGCGCTCCGACGGCCAGCGAGACGCCCTGCAGGATATGCGCCTGACCGAAGCGGACATGCAGGTCCCGGACCTCCAGCATCAATGCCCGCCCCCGAGGTAGATGGCCTGCACCACCGGGTCGTCCTCGATGCGGTCGGGCGGGGCTTCCACCACCACCTCGCCATCCTTCATCACGGTGACGATGTCCGCGGCGGGCAGCGCGATGTCCATGTCGTGCTCGATCAGGATCAGCGTCAGCGTGCGCGGCAGGCCGCGCAGCAGGGACAGCAATTCGGGCCGGTCGCCGGGAGACAGGCCAGCGGCGGGCTCATCCAGCATCAGCACACGCGGGTCGCCAGCCAGCGCCATGCCCACTTCCAGCTGTCGGCGCTGGCCGTGGCTGAGGTTCAGTACCTCCGCCTCCAGCAGATGCGACAGGCGCATGCGGTCGGCGAGGTCGCGCGCCTTCGCCATGCCGTCGTCATCGGCGTGCGGGCGGCGGAAGGAGAAGCGGTTGGGCCGCAGGCCGCGCACCGCGATGAACAGGTTCTCCCGCACCGTCAGCCCGTTGAAGAGCAGGGAGGTCTGGTAGGTGCGGCCGATGCCGAGCCGCGTCCGATGGTGGGGCTTCAGCCGCGTGATGTCGGTGCCGAACAGCGCGATGCTGCCGGCGGTCGGCGGGAAGTCCCCGCAGATGGTGTTGAACAGCGTCGTCTTCCCCGCGCCGTTCGGGCCGAGCACGGCCCGCCTTTCGCCCGGCATGACATCGAAGGTCACGTCGCGGACGGCGTGCAGCGCGCCGAAATGGCGGCCAACGTGGCGAAGGCGGATGGCGGGTTCGGTCATGATGTCGGCGGGGCCGGTTGCCCGGCCCCGCCTGCTTCCGTTCAGGCCACGCAGCCCGCATTGTCGCGGGAGGGCGAGCCGAGCGAGAGGAACTGCTGCTCCGGCATCCCCAGCGTCTGGTTGACCGCGCGGGCCCGGTCGAAGGCGACGACCTGCGCGGTGCCCTGCCTCTCCTCGATCCTGTTGAGGAAGATGTCGGAGATGGCCTGGCGGTTGTGGTCCAGCTTCACGGCCGCGCCGGTCGGTGCCGTGATCTCCGCCGCCGCGAGCGCCCGCTGGAAGGCGGCCTGGTTGCCGGAGAGGTCGCCATTCACGGCGGCCAGGGCGTGCAGGATGCCGTAGAGGTTGGTGGTGTAGTTGACGCCGTGGATGGAGGGGGAGGCGAAGCCGCCTTCGTTCGCCCAGCGGCGGCGATAGCGCTCCACGAATTCGCGCCAGGTCGGGTCATCGATCACGTCGGCGATCGGGCCGCCGGAGAGCATGCCGTTCATCACGCGCCGGTGCGGGCCGCGGGCGGAAAGCATGGTCTGGTCCGCCATGATCGATCCACCCACGAGCGGCTTGTTGCCGCCGGCCTGGGCGTATTGCGTCATGAAGGCCAGCCCGTCCGTGCCGCCATGCACGACGACGATGGCGCCGGCGCTGGACCGGTTGATCTGCGCGATCTGGGAGGTGAAGTCGGTGGTGCCGAGCGGCGCCCAGTACTGCGTGACGCGGCCGCCGAGGCGGCAGAATTCCAGGTTGAAGCCGAAGACCTGCGCGTAGGGGAAGGCGTAGTCGCCCGCCGTGACCGCGACGTCGCGGATGCCGAGGCCGTGGATGTGCCGGCCGAGCCCCGCCATCCACTGCGTGCCGTCGGTGGAGAAGCGGAAGAAGTTGGGGGAGGGGTTGCGCAGCGTCGTGTCCGACGCGCCGGAGGACCCGTTGACGATCGTCCTGCCCGTCAGCGTGCGGGAATAGTCGCGGAGCGCGATACCCTCCGCCCCCGAAAGCGGGCCGAGGATGATGTCGACGTTGTCCTGCTCGATCAGCTTGCGCGCGCGGGCCAGCGCCACGTCGGCCTGGGCGTTGGAGCTTTCGCGGATGAACTCGATCCGGCGGCCGCCGACCGTGTGGTTGATGCGCTCGAGCTCCATCTGCACGCAGCGATAGGCATCCTGCCCGCCCGTGGCGAAGGGGCCTTCGAGGGTGGTCAGGCCACCGATGCGGATGGGCGTGCCCTGGGCGATCGAGGGCGCGGCAAGCGGGCCGGCGGCGAGGCCTGCGGCCCCCAGCAGCGCGGCACGGCGGGTGATCCGAACGTCCATGGCGGTTCCTCCTTGATTGTCCGTCTTGATGGCGCGCGGGACCGGACTTCCCCGCGGACTCCTGCCCCTCATCGGCGCGGGCCCCCCAGCAGGCGGCGCAGCCGCGCGCCGATGCCGATCGCGCCATCCGGCGAGACCAGCACGATGGCCAGGAAGACGAGGCCGATGAGGGTGTTGAAGCGGTCGCGGTCGTAGATCGTGGCCGCGAAGGTGTCGAAGACCGTGTAGATCAGCGACCCGATGAAGGCGCCGATCGGATGGCCGAGGCCGCCGATCACGCTCATGATCAGCACGTTCACCGTGGCGCCGAGCCCGATCGAGCCGGGCGAGATGCCGATGTTGTAGATGGTGGACAGCACGCCGCCGCAGCCCGCGATGAAGCCGGCGACGCCGAAGGCCGCGATGCGGTGCAGCGCCACGGAATAGCCCAGCGCCGCGACGCGCCGCGGATTGTCCCGGATGCCCTGCAGCACCAGCCCGAATGGCGTGCGCACGAGGTAGAGGACGCCGCAAAAGAGCGCCACGGCGGTGCCGAGCGCGATATGGTAGAAGACCATCGCGTCGCGGAAATCGCGCCCCAGGACGGAGGGGCCGACCACGTTGCGGATTCCCTCATACCCGTTGAACCAGGCGATGTTGGTCTCGATGAAGCGGAAGACGCCCATGCCGAGCGCCAGGGTGATCATCAGCAGGTAGATGTCGCGCGTCCGCACGCTGATGGCGCCGACCAGCAGGCCCATGGCGGTCGAGACCAGCAGGCCGAGCGGGATGGCGGTGGCGTAGCCGAGCCCGCCCGCGATGCGCGGCACGGCGCCTTCGACGAAGATCGCGACGGTGTAGCCCGCGACACCCGCGATCATCATCTGCGCCAGCGAGATGAAGCCGCCATAGGTCGCGAGGAAGGTCAGCGACATCGCGATGATGCCGAAGACGATGGCGCGGCCGAGGATGTTGGCGGTCCAGAACTGCGCCTGGTTGGCGGGCAGCAGCTGCGGCAGCAGCCAGGGCAGTGCCAGCAGCAGCACGAGGCCGAGCAGGGGCAGGAGGGTCCGGCTACGCACGGCCGAGGATCCCCTGCGGCCGCAGCGCCAGCACGGCAACCATGATCACGAAGGTGAGGATCACCGAGTAGGTCGGGAACAGCGCCTGGCCGATCTGCTCCGCCAGGCCGATGACGATGGCGCCGAGCGCGGTGCCCGTGACGCTGCCCATGCCGCCCACGATGACGACGACCAGCGACACCAGCAGGAAACGCCCATCGGCGCCCATGGCCAGCGGCTGCGCCGTGGCGCCGATCACGCCGCCAAGCCCGGCCAGCGCGGCGCCGAGGGCGAAGACCGCGACACCCACCAGCGGCACGTTCACGCCGCAGGCGCCCAGCATCTGCCGGTCATCCACGCCCGCGCGGATCATCATGCCGAGCTTCGTGCGGTTCAGCAGCAGCCACAGCCCGATGCCGACGGCGATCGCGATGCCGATCTGCACCAGGCGGAAGGTCGGGTAGCCGCCCACCCCCGGCACGCGGGTGGATCCGAAGATGGCGTCGGGCGCGAAGAACTGCCGCGGCGTGCCGCCATAGATCGCCAGCAGCTGGTCGGCGACGACGATGGACAGGCCGATGGTGACCAGCGCCTGGCGCAGTTCCTGCCCCTGCATCCAGCCCAGCAGCAGCGTCTGCACCAGCGCGCCGAAGACGGCGGCGAAGGCCACGCCTGCGGCGAGGCCGACATACCAAGCGTACCAGACATCACGGTCATAGAGCGGTTCGAAGACCGCGTAGCCGACATAGCCGGCGACGAGATACATCGCGCCATGCGCCATGTTCACCACGCGCATCAGGCCGAAGATCAACGAGAAGCCGCTGGCCACGATGAAGTACAGCGCGGCCAGCGTCAGACCGTTGAGCACGATGGTGGCCGCCAGATCCATGCGCGGTCCCGTTCCTCCCGTCGCGGCCTCCATGTGCCGCTTGCCGGGGCGGACCTTGGCGGAGGGGGGGAGGGCGCCACAAGATGGTTTTCAAGCAATGTTTGGGTAAGATCGGGTAATGGCCCCCACCACGCTCCACCCCCAGGCTGACCTTCGCGGGCTTCGCCCCGCCGCGCGCGCCGGCGCCGTCTTCCTGCCCGCGCTGGCGCCCTTCCGGCGGGAAAGCTGGCCGCTGGTCGCGATGATGCCGGTGCTGGACGTGAACGGCGCGCTGCGCGCGGCGCTGGCGGCGCGGCCGCCCTTCGCGCAGGATCCGCCGGTCGCCGGCATCTTCGCCTGCGACCCCTTCCTGCGCCTGACGGATCTGGTGGCGATGCTCCGCGGCGCCGGCATCACGGCCGTGGTCAACTACCCGACGGTGCAGGTCCTGGAGGGGGAGACGGCGGCGGCGCTGGCTTCCGTCGGCTACCGGGCGGAAGCCGAGTTCCGGCTGCTGCAGCGCCTGGCGGAGCAGGGCTTCGCGCCCATCGCCTGCGCCACGTCACGCCGCGCGGTGGATGCGGCGCTCGGCGCGGGGCTGCGGCGCATCCTGCTGCACCCCGGCCTCGCGCGACCGCCCGACCCCGCCGCCTGGTGGGCGGACCTCGCCGGCCATGTCGCGATCGAGGGCGGCACGGCGCTGGCGTGGGCGGATCAGGCCTCCAGCCCCAGGCGCCGCATGCGGTTGTAGAGCGTCTTCCGCGCGATGCCGAGGAAGGCCGCGGTGTCGCCGCGGCGGAAGCGGTTGCGGCGCAGCGCGTCCAGGATCCAGGCGCGCTCATCGGCCGGGGAGGCGGGGGCGCCCGCGCTGGCGGGGCCGAGCTGTGCCTCCAGCGCCGCCAGCGTCACGCGCCCGCTGGTCGCCTCCGTCGCCGCCTGCACCAGCACCTCCGCCAGGTCGCGCAGATTGCCCGGCCAGCTGCGGGCCATGAGGAAGCGGAGCGCGGCCGGGTCCAGCTCCGTCGCGCCCCGGCGCGCGCCGCGCAGCATGGCGCGGGTCAGCAGGGGCAGGTCCTCCAGCCGGTCCCGCAGCGGCGGCACGACTAGGCGCTGGGCGGACAGGGCGCGGGCCATCGCCTCTCCGCCCGGGGGATGGGTCAGCAGGATGCGGGCGCGGGGCGCGCGTTCGCCGGGCTTGGCGAAGCGCTCGAAGCTCCCGCGCTCGATCCAGGCGGCCAGGCGCGTGCGCAGCGTGGGCGGCAGGGCGTCCGCATTCTCGATCACCACCGTGCCGTGGCGCAGCGCCAGCAGCCCGGCCGGGCCGGCATCGCCGAAGAGGCGGGTGGCGATGTCCTGGCGGGCGTCGAGGAAGGTCAGGCTGCCGGACCGGCCGCTGGCCTGGTGGATGGCGCGCGCCACCGTGGTGCGCCCGGCGCCGGGCTCGCCCTCCACCAGGATGGGCAGGTCGGTGGCGGCGAGGCGCGCGAGGCGGGCGGCGAGCTGCCGCGCGGCCTGGGACCGCCCGACGAGCCCCGGCAGGCGCCCGGCCTCGGGCTCCGCTTCCGCGCGCAGCAGGCCGGCAGTCTTGAAGGCGGAGGTGGTCTGCATGACCGACATCTCGAGCGGCAGGCGGTCGAGCGTCGATCCGCCGACATAGCCATCGGCCCGCGAAGCCTCGCAGACCCGCAGCAGGTGGCCGGGATCGATGATGGGGCCGCCTTCCACCAGGCAGAGCGTGCCGGGCGCCGCGCGGCGCACATGGGCGAAGGTGCGGCGCGCCCGTTCCGCCGCCTGGTCCAGCGGCACGCCGCTCGGCACGCCCTGGCTGCCGCCGGAATTCCAGCCGAAGTTGAGGCAGAGGCGCTCCACCCCCGCCTTCAGCAGCGCATCCACCTCCGCCCGCGTCTTGGCGTAGCCGAGCGTGGCCAGGCCCATCGCGCGCGCCGCGCGCAGCATCTCGACCTCCCGCGCGAAGCCCAGGCCGGCGGCCTCCAGCGCCGCGCGGAAGGCGCCGTCATGGTGGATGGCGGAGGGGAAGTTGACGACGCCCTGGTAGCCGGCGTCGCGGATGCGGGCGAGCAGGTCCGGGATGGACAGGCGCGGGTCGCAGGCGGCGGCGCCGAAGAAGACCGGGACGGCGACGCGGTCCAGGATCTCCTGCCGCGCGAAATCATCGGTGAAGCTGTTGCTGTCGCGGATCGGCAGCATCGCGGCGAGCGACGGCGCGCCCATGACGCGGAGGCGCCCGGCATTCAGGGCCAGCAGGAAATCCGCCCCGCCATCCGCGGCGGCGCGCGCCGTCATGCCGAGCCCGATGGCGGCGCCGACCAGGATCTCCAGCCGCTTCGCCATGCCGGGCCGGCGTCAGGGCGCGGGCGGCGGGGCCGTGCCGTCGGCCTCCGCCTGCAGGGGGCGCGGGGCCTCCAAATTGCCCTCCGCCCGGTCGCGGTGCAGCGCGGCGCGCGTCAGCAGCATCAGCGTCACGGGCGTGGTGATGACCATGAAGACGGTGATCAGCACCTCATGCACAACCAGGCGGGACTGCATGACGGAGAAGAACAGCATGGAGGCGATGAGGATGCATCCGATGCCGAGCGTCGTCGCCAGCGTTGGCGCGTGCACGCGTTCGTAGAAGGTGCGCAGCCGCAGCAGGCCGATGGAGCCCGTCAGCCCGAGCGCCGCGCCGATCACCACCAGGGCCGAGACCGGCACCGCGGCCCAGAGGGGAAGGTCGGTCATTCGATGACCTCGCCCCGCATCAGGAACTTCGACAGCGCCGCGGTCGCGACGAAGCCGAGCAGGGTGATGAGCAGCGCGGCCTCGAAATAGTGGCTGCTGCCGGTGCGGATGCCGAAGACCAGCAGCAGCATGGCGGCATTCACATAGAGCGTGTCGAGCGCCAGCACGCGGTCCTGCGCGCGGGGGCCGCGCAGGACGCGCAGCGTCGCGCAGCCCATGGCCGCGGCCAGCAGGAACTGGGCGGCCAGCAGCGACCAGCCGAGCAGCGCGGCGCTCATTCGAAGATCTCCATCAGCCGCCGCTCCCACTTGTCCTTGATGGTGCGGATCCAGGTTTCCTCATCCACCAGGTCGAGGACATGCAGCAGCATGGTGCCGGCGCGGGCGTCGTAATCGACCCAGACGGTGCCCGGCGTCGCGGTCAGGATGCAGGCCAGGGCGGAGAGGCCATGGGGGCTGCGCATGTCGAGGGGGATCTGCACGAAACCGGCGCGCCGGTCCCCCGGGTCTCGCCGCAGGATGATGCGCGCGACGGCGTTGTTCGATCGCACGACCTCCACCAGCACGTCGCGCAGCAGGCCGGGCACGGATCGCAGCCGCCGCGGCAGGCCCGTCGGGAAGCCGAGCCCGGCGAGAACGCCCGACCCCGCGATGCCGAGCACGGCGCCGAGCAGGATGGCGCCGGGCGAGAGGCTCTCCGCCAGCAGCAGCCAGAGCAGCAGGAAGGCGAGGGCGAGAAGGGGATGGGGCAGCAGGCGCATTAGGGCGCCCCCGGCACGGCGGCGGCGCCCAGCACGCCATCGAGATAGGCGCCCGGCGCGTGGAGCGAGGCCGCGGCGGCCAGCATGTAGTCCATGGCCGGCGCCGCCCCGATGGTCAGCGCCACGCCGAGGCCGAGCAGCAGCCCGACCGGCGCCAGTTCCAGCAGGCTGACGCGCGGCACCGTGGCGGGCGGCGATGCCCAGAAGACGTCGATGCCCACGCGCACCATGGCAACCAGCGTCGCGAGCCCCGACAGCACCAGCGCCGCGATCAGCACCCAGCGCGCCGCCGGGATGGGCGCATCCGCCGGGCCGAGGAGCGGCACCAGCATCGCGAACTTGGCGAGGAAGCCCGACAGCGGCGGCAGCCCCGCCAGCAGCAGCGCGCAGGCGGTGAAACCCAGGCCGAGGATCGCGACGATGGCGGGGATGGCGACGCCGGCTTCCTCCGGCTCGTTGGCCTCGTCATCCTCGTCGCCGGTGCCGAAGGCTTCCCGCGTCACGGCCAGCACGTCGGCGCCGGGGTCGCGGCCGCGCTCCAGCAACTCGATGAGGAGGAATAGCGCGCCCAGCGCCAGGACCGAACTCGCGAGGTAGAACAGCGCGCCGCCGGTCACCTCCACCTGGTCGGCGCCGATGGCGGCCAGCAGGGTGCCGGAGGAGATCAGCACGCTGGCGCCGGCCAGGCGGGACAGGTTCTGCGTGGCGAGCACGGCGACGGATCCGAAGGCGATCGTCAGCAGCCCGCCCGCCAGCAGGACCGGTCCGCCGAAACCGGCGGAATCGCCGCCCTCTCCGCCGAAGAGCAGCAGCCAGACGCGCAGCACCGCATAGGCGCCGACCTTGCTGAGGATGGACAGGATGGCGGCCGCCGGGGCCGTGGCCGCGGCATAGGTAGCCGGCAGCCAGAAGCCGAGCGGCCAGACCGCCGCCTTCATCAGGAAGGCGACGCCCATCACCGCGAGCCCCGCTTCCAGCAGCGCCCGGTCCGCCGCCGCCACGTCCCGCATCCGTGCGGCGAGGTCCGCCATGTTGAGCGTGCCGGAGATGCCATAGACGACGCTGACGCCGATCAGGAACAGGAGCGAGGCGACGAGGTTGACGACGATGTAGTGCAGCCCGGCGCGCACCCGCGCGGTGCCGGACCCGTGCAGGGCGAGGCCGTAGGAGGCGGCCAGCATCACCTCGAAGAAGACGAAGAGGTTGAAGAGGTCGCCGGTCAGGAAGGCGCCGTTCAGCCCCATCAGCTGGAACTGGAAGAGGGGGTGGAAATGCGCGCCCGCCCGGTCCCAGCGCGCCAGCGCGGTGACGAAGGCCGCAAGCCCCAGCACCGCGACCAGCGCGAGCATGAGGGCGGAGAGCCGGTCATGCACCAGCACGATGCCGAACATCACCGGCCAGTCGCCGAGGCGGTAGATGTGCACCTTCGGGCCATCCGCCATGGCCAGCAGCAGGATGGCGGTCACGACCAGGGCCGTCGTGGACAGCAGGCCAAGCGCCACCACCGCGCCGCGCCAGCGGTCGCCGGCCAGGATCATGGCTGCGCCGGCCAGCATCGGCACCAGCACCGGCACCGCCACCAGATGATCCATCCAGCCGCTCACCGGTCCCGCTCCCGCCCATCGACGTGGTCGGTGCCGGTCAGGCCGCGGGCGGCCAGCAGCACCACCAGCAGCAGCGCCGTGGTGGCGAAGCCGATGACGATGGCGGTCAGCACCAGCGCCTGGGGCAGCGGGTCCGCGAAGTGCGCCAGGCTGCCTTCCTGCCCTGGCGCCAGGATGGCCGCGGCACCGGTGCGCAACCCGCCGGTGGAGAAGATGAAGAGGTTCACGGCGTAGGACAGCAGCGACAGGCCGATGATGACCTGGAAGGTGCGCGACCGCAGCAGCAGCCAGACGCCCGATCCGGTCAGCACGCCGATGGCGAGGGAGACGACGAGTTCCATCAGCGCGTCCCCGCCGTGACGAGCGGCACGGCCGGCACCGACGGCTCCGCCAGCGGTTCCGCCGCGCGCGGCACCGCGCGATGGCCGCGCACGGATTGGTGGGCCAGCGCGACCAGCATCAGCAGCGTGGCGCCGACGACCAGCATGAAAATGCCGATGTCGAAGACCAGCGCGCTGGCGGTCGGCACGCGGCCGATCACCGGCAGCTCCGCATAGGCGAAGTAGGTGGTCAGGAAGGGCTGGCCGAAGGGCAGGGCGGCCAGCGCGGTGCCGGCCGAGACCAGCAGCCCGGTGCCGACCCAGAGCTGCGGGCGCAGCCGCAGGCGATCTTCCGTCCAGTCCGTGCCGCCGATCATGTATTGCAGGATGATGGCGATCGCCACGACCATGCCGGCGGAGAAGCCGCCACCCGGCAGGTCATGCCCGCGCAGCAGCAGGAAGACGGCGGCGATCAGCATGACGGGGAAGATCAGCCGCGTCAGGGTGAAGGGCACCAGCAGCCAGTCCGCGCCGTCACGCACCTCGCCGCGGCCGGTGACCACCGCGCCGGCCGTCGCGCCATCCGCCTGCACCTGCTGTTCCGGCACCTCCACGCTGTCCGGGGCGGGGCGGAAGCGGCGCAGCAGGGCATAGGCCGTCAGCGCCACGGCGGCGACGACGAAGATCTCCCCCAGCGTGTCGAAGCCACGGAAATCCACCAGGATGACGTTCACCACATTGGTGCCGCCGCCTTCGGTATAGGCACGCTGCAGGAAGTGCTGCGCCAGCAGTTCCGGCGGCGTGCGCGTCATCACCACGTAGGACAGGGAAGCCAGCCCGGCGCCGGCGGCGATGGCGAGGCCGAGGTCCCGCAGGCGCCGGGTGCGGGACAGAATCTCGATGCCCGCGCCGCCATTCGCCTCCGTCCGCTTCGGCAGCCAGCGCAGGCCGAGCAGCAGCAGCACCGTCGTCACGACCTCCACCGTCAGCTGCGTCAGCGCCAGGTCGGGGGCGGAGAACCAGACGAAGGTGACGACGACGGCGAGGCCCGTGGCCCCCACCAGGATCAGCGCCGCCAGGCGGTGGAACCTGGCCATGACGGCGGCGCCGATGGCGCAGGCGCCCCCGCCGATCCAGACCAGGGCGAGCACCGGATCGACCGGGGCGGCCGGGAGGTTGCCGGGCCCGAAGCCGCGCAGCCAGGCGGCGGTACCGCCGGCCAGGAAGGCCGCGGCGATGATGAGGCGGAGCATCGGCTGCAGGCGGCGCGTACCGGCCATGCCCTCCACCCGCCGCGCCAGGCGCCAGGAGAGGAAGACCATGGTCCGTTCGAAGATGCGCTGCCCCTCCAGCCGCCCCAGCAGGGGCGGGCGGTCCAGCCCGCGGCGGAGGTGCCGCTGGAGCGCGAGGTAGAGCAGCACGCCGCCGCCGAGGGCGATGACGCTCATCAACAGGGGCAGGTTGAAGCCGTGCCAGACGGAGAGGCTGTAGTAGGGCGCGTCATGCCCCAGCACGGACTGCACGCCGAATTCCAGGAAGGGCCCGACCGTCGCGGCCGGCAGCACGCCCACCATGATGCAGGTCAGCACCAGGAGCTCCACCGGCAGGCGCATCCAGTTCGCGGGCTCATGCGGCGTGCGCGGCAGGTCCGTGGGCTCGGGCCCGAAGAAGGCGCCATGGATGAATCGCAGCGAATAGGCGACGCTGAAGGCGCTGCCGAGCATGGCGGCGAAGGGCAGGATGTTCAGCAGGCCGAGCGGGCCTTCCGCCGACAGCGCCTCCGCGAAGAACATCTCCTTGGAGATGAAGCCGTTCAGCAGCGGCACGCCCGCCATGGCCGCGGCTGCGACCAGCGCGAGCCGCGCGGTGAAGGGCATGGACCGGTTGAGGCCGGACAGGCGCCTTATGTCGCGCGTGCCCGTCTCATGGTCGATGATGCCGGCGGCCATGAACAGCGATGCCTTGAAGGCCGCGTGGTTCATGATGTGGAAGATGGCGGCGACGAGGGCGAGTTCGCTGTTCAGCCCGAGCAGCAGGGTGATGAGGCCGAGATGGCTGATGGTGGAATAGGCCAGCAAGCCCTTCAGGTCCGTCTGGAAGATGGCGATGTAGGCGCCGAGCAGCATGGTCAGCAGCCCCGCGGAGCCGACGATCAGGAACCAGGCATCCGTGCCGCCCAGCACGGGCCAGAGCCGCGCCATCAGGAAGACGCCCGCCTTCACCAGCGTCGCGGAATGCAGGTAGGCGGAAACCGGCGTCGGCGCCGCCATCGCGTGCGGCAGCCAGAAATGGAACGGGAACTGCGCGCTTTTCGTCAGCGCGCCGAGCAGGATCAGCACCAGCGCCACCAGGTAGAGCGGGTGTTCGCGCACCTGGTCGCCCGCCGCCAGCACCACGTCGAGGTCGTAGCTGCCGACGATGTGCCCCAGCACCAGCACGCCGGCGAAGAGCGCGAGCCCCCCGGTCGCGGTGATGGTCAGCGCCATGCGCGCGCCATCCCGCGCCGCGGTGGTGTGGTGCCAGTAGCCGATGAGCAGGAAGGAGAAGAGGCTGGTCAGCTCCCAGAAGAAGGCGAGCAGCACGAGGTTGCCCGACGTCACCACCCCCAGCATCGCGCCCATGAAGGCGAGCAGGAAGGCGAAGAAGCGCGGCACCGGGTCTTCCTCCGCCATGTAGTAGCGGGCGTAGAGGACGACGAGCGCGCCGATGCCGGTGACGAGCCCGGCGAAGAGCCAGGCGAAGCCATCGATGCGCAGCGAGAGGTTGAGGCTGAGCGCGGGCAGCCAGGCGAATTCCGCGCGCACGACGCCGCCCGCGGAGACGGTCGGGTAGGTTGCCCAGACCAGCGCCAGGCACAGCAGCGCGACGCCACCGGCCAGCCCCGCCGCGGCGTTGCGCGCATGGGTCGGCAGCAGCCCGGCGACGATGGAGGCCCCGAAGGGCAGGACGATGAGGGCGAGGAGGATCAGGCTGTCCGGCATCGTCGCGGGTCAGGCCCCGGGGCGTGGGGATGGCGCGGCGCCGCCGCCCAGCAGGGCCAGCACCTCCTCCGCCGTCGTGGCCGCGCGCAGGCGGCGCAGCACCTGCGAATCCCGCAGCGAACGGCAGGTATCGGACAGGGTAGGCAGGAAGCCATCCGGCGACGACTCCGGCCAGATCACGAGGATGACGAGATCGACCGGTTCCTCGTCCCGCGCGTCGAACTCCACGGGGCGGCGCAGCCGGGCGAACAGGACCAGCGGGGGCTGGTCACCCTCCAGCCGCGCATGCGGCAGCGCGATGCCGCGGCCGAGCGCGGTGGAGCCCAGCTCCTCCCGCGCCTGCACGACCTCGGTGATCTCGGCCTCCGGCCGCCCCAGCCGGGCGGCGGCCTCGGCGCAGAGGCGATGCAGCACGGCGGCCTTGGTCGTCTCCGCCAGGTCGAGGAAGATGCCCGTCGCGGCCAGGTGGTTGGTAATCGCCATCGGTGCATCCTCTCGTCACACGGCCTGCCCTAGCCGGCCTTGAGCCTGACAGGATGGTTGGGAAGGGAAGCAGGGCGCCCGCCGCGGGCATCCGGGCATGCCTCCGCCGCGCCTGTCGAGGCTGGCGCTTGGGCAGCAGGTAACAAGGAAATTACACGAAATCAATGGTCTGATCGACGGCAGCCGATGTCGATCGCGTGATCAGGCCTCCTTCTGCGTCGATTGCCGGACCATCAGCCGGGCCGGGATCCGCAGGTTCTGCGGGCCGTCGCCGGGCGGGGAGGCGGGCATGGCACGCTTGACCGCTTCCTCCGCGATCCGGTCCACGGGCTGCTGCACCGTGGTCAGGCGGTATCGCGGCCAGGAGGCCATGGCGATGTCGTCGAAGCCGGCCACGCGGATGTCGGTGGGGACGGTCAGGCCGCGGCGGTCGCGCAGCGCATCCATCCCGCCGGCGGCCAGGATGTCATTGGCGAAGAAGACGGCTTCCGGCTTTCTGGCCAGGGAGAGCGCCTCCGCCGTCCGCCAGCCAGCGACGTAGCTGTATTCGCCCGCCGTCAGTGCCTCCGTCAGCGTCATGCCGTGTTCGGCGATGCGGGTGATGAAGGCGTCGCGCCGTTCGCGGGCGATGACGGTGTGTTCGAGCCCGCCGACATAGGCGACGCGGCGCACGCCGATGGCATGGAAATGGTCCGCGATGGCGCGGGTGCCGGCGACGCTGTCGCAGCTGACGGATTGCAGGTCCGTCTCCCCCGCCACGCGGTTCACCAGCAGCATGCGCCGCCCCTCCGCCGCCCAGAGCAGGTCGCGCGCCGACAGCACGGTGGCGGAGATGACGATGAGGGAGGAGATGTTGTGCAGCCGCAGCGCCGCCAGCTGCTGCTTCACATCCGCGCCGGGCGTCACGTTGAACAGCAGCGCCTGCAGCCCGGCATCCTGCAGGCGCTGGGTCAGCCGGTCGAGCAGCAGGGAATAGAAGGGGTTGGCGAAGTCGGAGATGACGATGCCGACGACGTCCCGCCGCTCCCCGCTCAGGTTCCGGGCGATGGGATGCGGCGTGTAGCCGAGGCGCTTCGCCGCGGAGAGGACACGCGCCCGCAGCTCCGGCGTGATGGAGGCGCTGGGGTTGAAGGCGCGCGACACGGCGGACTGGCTGACGCCGATCAACTGGGCGAGATCGCGGGAGGTGAGGGGCCGTTCCTGCATGGCGCCATGAACCATGCTTGCATCAGTGATGCAAGCCGTTGCTGGTGTCAGGGTCGGTGCGGAGGAGCCGGATGCCGCGGCTTTTCGCCTATGCTGGGAATTTTCACGCATCTGGGTGCCCGGCATCGCGGCTGATGACACTGGCGCGGTTCGATCGGGCGGCCTGTCACGCACCATCTTGCATCCGCTTTCATCCGCCGATACCGTCCACGGCAACTCGTCGGCACCAGGGGGCTACCCCCGGCGACACGGCGAGCGGGAAGGAAAGCCAGGACGATGCCAGACCATGCCTTGCATGGGCTCAGGGTGGTCGATGCGTCTGAATCGATCGCCGGCCAGTACTGCGCGCGACTCTTCGCCGATTTCGGGGCGGAGGTCCTGCTGGCGGAGCCGGCGGCGGGGTCTGCGATCCGCCGGCGCCCGCCCTTCGCCGCGACCGGCGAGTCACTCACCTTCCTGCACCTGAACACCGGCAAGCGCTCCGTGGCACTTGATGCACTGCCGCCGGATGTCCTGGCCGCCGCCGATGTCGTGATCCTGCCACCGGCGGGGCGCGCCGCGCTGCCGGGCCTGTCGCCCTCCGTCGTCACGGTCGATGTCACCGCCTTCGGGCGGGAAGGGCCGCGCGCCGGCTGGAAGGGGCCGGAGATCGTCATCCAGGCCCTGTCCGGCATGATGTTCAACAATGGCGAGGATGGGCGCCAGCCGCTCTATGGCTGCGGGGACCGGTCCTCCTACGCCGCGGGGCTCGCGGCCTACATCGGGGCGCTTGCGGCGCTGCAGGCGCGGAGCCGCCTGGGTGGAGGCCAGCATGTGGACATCGCGGCGGCGGAGACCGCGGCGGCCACCTGCTTCCCCCACGCCTTCCAGCACATCTACAGCGGCACGCTGCGCACCCGCGCGGACCGGACGAACCCCTGCGGGCAGGTGCTGTGCCGCGATGGCTGGGTCTGCATCTGGATCTACAACCACCGCTGGGAACGCTTCTGCGACACGGTGGGGCTGCAGCACCTGCTGCGGGACGATCGCTTCACCGATCCCGTCATCCGCCGGCAGAACTGGGCCGCGCTGTTCGAGATCATCCAGGCGCATCTGGCCGGGGAGGAGGCGGAGCCGCTGGTGGACCGGCTGCAGCGCGCCGACATCATCGCCGCCAAATCCTACCGCCTGACGGAGCTGCCCACGCAGGCGCATCTGCGGGAGCGTGGCTACTGGGAACAGCTGCCGGATGGCCGCCGCATCCTGGGCCCAACCTTCCGCCTGTCCCGCACCCCCCGCCAGGTCCGTGGCGGGCCGCCGGCACCGGGGCAGGGGGCGGCCGCCTGGTCGGCCGGGGAAGCGATGCCGGTCCAGACCGGCGCCGACGCCACGGCGGGGCCGCTCGCGGGCCTCAAGGTGATGGAACTGACCACCGCCTGGGCGGGGCCGATGGCGGGGCGCGTGCTCGGCTTCCTCGGCGCGGAATGCATCCACATCGAGAGCCCAAACCGCGTGAATTCCTGGCGGCTCAACAAGGAACGCCCGAACCCCGACAACTTCCCCTCGGGCGATCCGGGCACGCGGCCCTATGACCGTTCCTTCCTGTTCAACTCCCAGAACGTCAACAAGCTGTCCTGCATCCTGGACCTGAAGACGCGGGAAGGGCGGGCCATCGCGCGGCGCCTGGCCGCCGCCTGCGACGTCGTCATCTGCAACTTCCGCCCCGGCACCCTGGCCAAGCTGGGCCTGGACTATGAGAGCCTGCGCGCGCTGCGGCCCGACATCATCGTAGCGGAGCTGCCGGCCTTCGGCCTCTCCGGCCCGCTCTCCAACCACGCGGCGCTCGGCCCGACCATGGAGATGGCGGCCGGCATGTCGAGCCTGGTCGGCTACCCCGACGGGCAGCCGGAGACGACCGGACCCTCCTACATGGACCCCATCGGCGGCTTCAACACAGCGGCCGCCATCCTGACGGCGCTGCATCATCGCGCCCGCACGGGTGAGGGCCAGCATGTGGAGGTGCCGCAGGTCGAGGCCGCGATGCACCTGATCGGGGGCGAGATCCTCTCGGCCGCGGAGACCGGGCAGGATCCCGTCCGCAACGGCAACCGCGTGCCCCATGCGGCGCCGCATGATGCCTTCGCCTGCGAGGGCCATGAGTCCTGGGTCGCCATCGCCGCGCGTGACGATGACGAATGGGCGGCGCTGTGCGGGGTGATGGATCGGCCGGAGTTGGCCACCGACCCGCGCTTCGCCACCCTGGCCGACCGCAAGCGGCACGAGGATGAGCTGACGGCGCTGGTGGCCGCCTGGACCGCTAGGCAGGACCGCCACGCGGTCGCGGACAAGCTACAGGCAGCCGGCGTGCCGGCCGCGGCGGTGCAGAAGCCGCGCGACGTGGCGCAGGACGGGCAACTCTCCCACCGCGGCTTCTTCCATCGCCTGGCGCATCCCGATGCCGGGGAGCATCCGCATCCCGGCCTGCCCTTCCGCCTCAGCCTGACGCCGGGCAGCCAGCGCCGCGCCGCGCCCGCCTTCGGCCAGCATACGGAGGAGGTGCTGGCCCGGATCGCGGGGCTGAGCGCGGAGGAGATCCGCCAGGCCTGGGCGGCGAAGGCGACGGCCACCGCGCCGCTGCCGGGCGCCTGAGGGCCTGCGCATGACAACCGCCACCACCGACCGCATCGCGCTGACCATCCGGCTGGACGCCAATCCCCGCTACCGCGGCAGCGTGCATGACGATGAGGTTGCGCGCCGCATGGGCTACCGCGCGGCACTCGTCCCCGGCGCCTTCCTGTATGGTCATTTCAGCCGCGTCGCGGTGGATCGCTGGGGGATGGAGTGGATCGAGCGCGGCAGCATGGCGGCCAGCTTCCGGCGCCCGGTCTACAATGGTGACGCCGTCACCATCGCCTGCACGCCGGGCGAAGGCGGGGCGATCGGCCTTTCCATGATCGGGCATGACGGCCAGCTCGCCGCGGAGGGTTGGATCGCACCGCCCGCCGCCGTCTCGGCGCCCACGCTGTCGGACTGGCCGATGCTGCCGCTGCCGCCGCCGGAGGCGCGCCCGCCCGTCGCCATCGAAGATGACATCATCGGCCGCCGCGGCGGCACCGCGGGATCGGTGGCGACGGAGGCGGAGATCCTGGACTCCCGCGCCGCTTTCGACGAGACGCATCCGATCTACCCCGCGACCGGCATCGCCCATCCCGGCTTCCCCATGCGCCGCGCGATGTTCGAGGTGAATGGCAGCTATCGCTGGCCCGGCCCCATCGTGCTGACGGCCTGCGAGGCGCAGCATTACGGCGCCATGCGCCCCGGCCAGCGCTTCGAGACATCGAGCGTGGTCACGGAGACCTTCGCGCGGCGCGGCAAGCATTACGTCGTGACGGATGAGCTGGTGCTGGCCGATGGCCGCGCCGTCGCGCGCTTCCGGCGGACGCAGCTCTACGGGCGGGATCAGGGGTGATGCACATAATCGCCCCTTGCCAGCCGGTGCGGACCTGTCGTCAGATCGACGCGATTTCCGTGCGCCGCACGGCAAGAACTTCCGTGCACCGCACGGCAGAAGAATGAAGATCGGGAAGGAAGCGCGCGGGACGGGAAGCATCGTTCTTCCCGCCACGCCGCCAGGAAGGTGAAGCGATGGCGCAAGCACGAACGACGATCCGCAGCGTCGAGCCGTTCCAGGTGGCGTGGTCCCCGGATGACCCGCCGGGCAGCCGCAGCGCCTTCGTCCGCATCACGACGGAGGACGGGATCGTCGGCTATGGGGAGGCCTCGCCCATGCAGGGCGGGCTGCATTCCCTCGGCATCATCGCCCGCGACATCGCGCCCGGCCTGATCGGCGCCGATGCCTTCGACCAGGCGGTGCTGCATGACCGGATGTTCCACAAGAACATCAAGCTTGGTCCGGAAGGCGCGCTGACCGGCGCGCTGGCGGCCGTGGACATCGCGCTGTGGGACATCAAGGGCAAGGCGCTCGGCCTGCCCATCGCCAAGATGCTGGGCGGCGCATGGCGCAGCGAAGTCCCTTTCTATGCCTCCGTCGGCGGCAATGCGCGCCGCACGGTGGATGAGGTGGTGAAGGTCGTGGAAGGCCGCTTCCTGCGAGAGAAGCCCTCCGCCATCAAGGTGCGGCGCGATGGCGACCGCTCGAAGCTCGACCTCGACATCCCCGGCGACATCGCCAAGGCGAAGGCCGTGCGCAAGCTGGTGGGCGATGACTTCCCGCTCGCCTGGGACGCCAACAATGGCTACTCGGTCGGCGGCGCGATCCGGGTCGGCAGGGCGCTGGAGGAACTGGGCTATGCCTGGTTCGAGGAGCCGGTGCAGCACTACGACGTGCGCAACATGGGCGAGGTCGCGCAGCGCCTCGACATCACCGTCTCCGCCGCGGAACAGACCTATACGCTGCAGGCGCTGGTGGACATCATCAACGCGGGCGTCCGCATGGTGCAGCCCGACATCGTGAAGATGGGCGGCATCACCGGCCTGATGCAATGCGCCTCCATCTGCTACGCGCACGGGGTGGAGCTCGTGCCGCACCAGACGCAGCCCACCATCGGCCATGTGGCGAACCTGCACGTGCTCGGCGCCATCATGCATCTGACGAAGCCCGCGGAATACGCGGACGGATCGGGCCGCATGGATACCGCCTTCCCGGACCTGCCGAAGCCGCAGGGCGGACAATTCGCGATCCCGGATGGCCCCGGGCTCGGCATCCAGGTCAATGACGACGAACTCAGGCGGCGCACCGCCTAACATCGGACGCGCAACAGGGAGGAAAGAACCATGAATCGTCGTGAAGTGCTCAAGCTCGGCAGCGCCGCCTTCGCGGCGAGCACCGCCGGCATCGCGTCCTCGCACGCCCAGGAAGCGGATGTGCTGCGCATCGGCATCGCCGCCGCGCGGCCGCGGCACAGTGATCCGAACCAGACGACGCAGGGTTCGGACAACTGGGCGACCGAGCAGATGTACGAGCAGCTCGTGCGGCCGGAGGATGCCCGCTTCGCCGTGACGCCGGAGGAGAACATCCCGACGCTGGCGACGAGCTGGACGCAGTCCGAGGATGCGCTGACCTGGCGCTTCCGGCTGCGGGAGGGCGTGCAGTTCCACAAGGGCTACGGGGAGATGACGTCGGAGGATGTCGTCTTCTCCTTCCAGCGCGCCATCACCGGCGGCACCAACACGACGATCCTGGCGAATGTCGCCGATGTGCAGCCGGATGGCCGCTACGGCGTCGTCATCCGGCTGAAGAGCCCGGATGCGAGCTTCCTCGGCTCGACCGTCTTCCTCAACAACACCTCCATCGTGTCCAAGAAGGCCGCGACCGAGATGGGGGATCGCTTCACCACCGATGCGGTCGGCACAGGCCCCTATGAGCTGGTGCGCTTCGACACCAACGGCGCCATCATCATGAAGCGCCATGAGGGCTACTGGGGCACCAAGGCCCGCATCGGCAATGTCGAATGCCTCTACATCGCCGATACCACGGCGCGCACGCTGGCGCTGCTCGCGGGCCGCATCGACATGATGGAGGCGGTGCGCGCGCCGGGCTGGGTGCAATCCATGCTGCAGCGTGATCGCACGCTGAAGATGGACATGACGGCGCCGGGGTCCTTCAACACGCTGCATGTGAACCTGACGCGGGCGCCCTTCGGCAACCTCAAGGTCCGCCAGGCGCTGATGCACGCCATCAACCGCCCGGCCGTGTCCCAGGCGCTGGCGCCGATGGGCGGCGTCATGGCCTGCCTGCAGCCGCCGGGCTTCCCCGCGGGCTTCACCACGGAACAGCTGCCGCCGGAGCTGCGCTACCCCCACGACCCGCGGCGCGCCCGCGCGCTGCTGGCGGAAGCGGGCTTCCCGAACGGGATCAGCTTCTCCGCCAATTGCAGCCGGCGAGAGGACTACTCCTCCACCATGCTGATCGTGCAGGAACAGCTGCGCGCGGCCGGCTTCAACATGGATCTCAAGATCGGCGACCACACCGCGTATCACGCCGACAATCGCTCGGACAAGAACACGCTGGCGATGCATTCGTCGAGCTACCCGCCCATCCCGACGCAGCTCTACCAGCAGCAGCTGGCGGCGGCGTCGCAGGTGAAGGCGGATGGATCGGGTGGCGGCAACTACAGCCACTACGGCGTCGCGATGCCCGGCATCGATGCGCTGCTGGACCGCGCGCTCAACACCTCCAGCTTCCGGGACTACGAGAACATCTGCAAGGAGATCGAGCTGCAGGTGCTGCGCGACCTGCCACTGATCGGCCTGTCCAGCCTGTCCTTCACCGTCGCGCGCCGGGGCAATATCGACCTCGGCTACGAGGTGAAGGGCGGCTATGCCCGCTGGCGCTTCCACCGCGCCACCAAGCGCGCCTGAACGGCGGGGGCGCATAGCATGGGCCGTTTCCTTCTTCGACGCCTGTTCGATGCGGTGCCGACGGTCCTGCTGGTGCTGACCCTCGTCTTCGCCGCGATGCGCATCCTGCCGGGCGATCCGGCGCTGGCGGCGTTGGGCGACAATGCGCTGCCCGAACAGCTCGCGGCCTTCCGCGAGCAGTTCGGGCTGAACCAGCCGCTGTGGCGGCAATACCTCGATTTTCTCGGCGGCGTGCTGACCTTCGACCTCGGCCGGTCGCTGCTGCACAGCCAGCCGGTGCTGCAGATGCTCGGCCGCGCGCTGCCCTTCACGATCGAGCTGACGATCGTCGCGACCTTCATCGGGGTCGCGATCGGCGTGCCGCTCGGCGTGCTGGCGGCGACGCGGCGGAACCAGTGGCCTGATTCCGGCGTGCGGCTCTTCTCGCTGGTCGGCTACGCGGTGCCGGATTTCTATCTCGGCGCGCTGCTGCTGATCGGTCTCTCCCTCAACCTCGGCCTGTTCCCGATCAGCGGGGGCGGGGAGGGGTTCTGGGATCGGCTGTACCACGTGCTGCTGCCCGCCATCACGCTGGCCTTCCTGAAGGCGGCCTTCATCGGCAAGCTGACGCGAACCTCCCTGCTGGAAGTCTTCGGCAAGGATTATGTCCGCACCGCGCGGGCCAAGGGCGCGCGGGAGGGCCGCGTGATCTACCGCCATGCGCTGCGGAACGCGCTGCTGCCGCTGACGACGGGGCTCGGCATCAGCCTGCTGGCCACGCTGTCCGGTTCGGTGGCGGTGGAGCTCGTCTTCAACCGGCCCGGCATCGGCACGCTGCTGATCGGCGCGATCAGCGAACGCGACTATGCCGTCATCCAGGGCGGCATCATCGTCTTCGCGCTGCTCGTCGTCTTCGTGAACCTGCTGATCGACCTGCTCTACATCGCCGTCGATCCCAGGCTGAGGGTGCAGGCATGAGCGCGGCTGCGGAACGACTGGACCTCCTGGCGCCGGAGCCTTCGCGCCTGGCCATCGTGCGGATGGTGCTGCTCAACCGGCCGAGCACCATCGCCGCGGTCTGCCTAATCCTGGTCTTCGTGGTGATCGCGGCGGCGGCGCCCTTCATCGCCCCCTACGATCCACTCGCGCAGAGCTATGTCCGGATCAACCAGACGCCGTCCTGGGACCATTGGCTGGGCACCGACCAGTTCGGCCGCGACGTGCTGTCCCGCATGATCTACGGGTCCCGCAATTCGCTGGTCATCGGCGTGCTGGCGCCGCTGGTGGCGGCCATCATCGGCACGACGCTCGGCGTGGTGGCGGGCTTCTTCGGCGGCATCGTGGACCGCGTCATCTCCCGCGTCGTGGATCTGCTGATCTCCTTCCCCGAGCTGCTGCTGGCAATCATCATCGCCGCCGCGCTCGGCGGTGGCTTCTGGAACATCGTCATCGTGCTGGCCGCCGCCTTCGTGCCGAACTTCGCGCGCGTGGCGCGGGCGCAGACCATGGCGGTGCGGGCGGAGCCCTATGTGGAAGCGGCCGTCGCCTCCGGCGTCACGCAGATCCGCATCATCCTGCGCCACATCATCCCGAACATCGCCGCCCCCATCGTGGTGCTGATGACGCTCTGGACCGCATCGGCCATCCGGCTGGAGGCATCGCTGAGCTTCCTCGGCCTCGGCACCCAGGCGCCGCAGCCGAGCTGGGGCAACATCATCCGCGACGGGCTCAACAACCTGTTCGGATCGCCCTGGCCGGTGATCGGCGCGGGGCTCGCCATCACCAGCGTGGTGCTGGCCTTCAACCTGCTCGGCGACACGATCCGCGACGTGCTGGATCCGGAGACCTCCCCATGACCGCCGCCGTGGAAGGCCGCCCGCTGCTGCAGGTGGAGGGGCTGAGCGTCGAGTTCGGCGCCAGGGGCGCGCGCCTGCGCGTGGTGGATGAGGTCAGCTTCGACATCCATGCGGGGGAGACGGTCGGCCTCGTCGGTGAATCCGGCTCGGGCAAGTCCATCACCGCGCTGTCGATCCTTCGCCTTGTGCCGGAACCGCCGAGCCACCTGGCCGGCGGGCGCGTGCTGCTGGATGGCGTGGACCTCACGACCCTGCCGCGCGACCAGCTGCCGGAGATCCGCGGCCGCGACATCGCCATGATCTTCCAGGAGCCGATGAGCAGCCTGAACCCGGTGCAGCGCATCGGCGACCAGATCGCGGAGGCGATCCTGCTGCATCAGTCGCTCGACGCCGCGGCGCGCCGCGCGCGGGTGCTGGAACTGCTGCGCCTGGTCGGTATCCCCGACCCCGCGCGCCGGATCGACGCCTATCCCCACCAGTTCTCCGGCGGCATGCGGCAACGTGTGATGATCGCGATGGCGCTGGCCTGCAACCCGCGCCTGCTGATCGCGGACGAGCCGACGACGGCGCTCGACGTCACCATCCAGGCGCAGGTGCTGGCGCTGTTGCGGAACCTGAAGGCGGAGTTCGGCACCGCGATCCTGCTGATCACGCATGACCTCGGCGTTGTCGCGGAATCCTGCCAGCGCGTGGTGGTGATGTATGCCGGCCGCGTCGTCGAAAGCGGCCCGGTGCGCGCGATCTTCCGCAACCCGTCCCACCCCTACACGCGCGCCCTGCTGCAATCCATCCCGCGGATCGACGAGGAGCGGCGCCGGCTGCACCAGATCCCGGGCAACGTGCCGCCGCCCGGGCCGCTGCGCGCCGGCTGCGCCTTCCACACGCGCTGCGCGGAACGCCTCGGCCGCTGCGCCACGGACCGCCCGCCGATGGTGCAATTGGGCGATGGGCACCAGGCCGCGTGCTGGCTGCTGGCGGAAAGCGCGGAGGCCCCGATGGCGCAGGCGGTAGCACCATGAGCGCGCTGCTCTCCGTCCGCGACCTCCGCAAGGTCTTCACCGCCCAGTCCGGCTTCGGTCGGGCGGCGACGCAGGTGCGCGCCGTCGATGGCGTGTCCTTCGATGTGGAGGCGGGGGAGACGCTGGCGCTGGTCGGTGAATCCGGCTGCGGTAAGTCGACGCTCGGGCGCCTCATCCTGCAGCTGATCCCGCCGAGCCAGGGCGAGGTGACGTTCGAGGGCGTGGACATCACGCATCTCGGCGCGCGCCCGCTGCGGGAGATGCGGCGGCGGATGCAGATGGTGTTCCAGGACCCCTTCGGCTCGCTCAGCCCGCGGCGCAGCGTGGCGGATATCGTGGCGGAGCCGATCGATTCCTTCGGCTTGGCGCCGTCGCGCAAGGCGAGGCGGGAGATGGTGGCCGACCTGCTGCACCAGGTCGGGCTGCCATCGACGGTGATGGACCGCTATCCCCGTCAATTCTCGGGCGGGCAGCGTCAGCGCATCGGCATCGCGCGCGCCATCGCGGCGGGACCGTCCTTCATCGTGGCGGACGAACCCGTCTCCGCGCTCGACGTCTCGGTGCAGGCGCAGGTCATCAACCTGATGCAGGACCTGCAGGAAAGCCGCGGCCTCACCTACCTCTTCATCGCGCATGATCTGGCGGTGGTGCGGCACATCGCGACGCGGGTGGCGGTGATGTATCTTGGCCGCATCGTGGAGATCGGGCCGAAGGCGCGCGTCTATGGCGCGCCGCACCACCCCTATACCCAGGCGCTGCTGTCCGCGGCGCCGAGCCCCGATCCGGACATCCCGAAGCGCCAGATCATCCTGACCGGCGACGTGCCGAGCCCAAGCAATGCGCCGAGCGGCTGCGCCTTTCACACGCGCTGCCCGATCGCGGAAGCGCGCTGCCGCACGGAAGCGCCCGAACTCCGCACCGTGGGCGGCGGCCACCAGGCCGCCTGCCACTTCGCGAAGGATCACCCGATCCCGGTGGCGCCGTAGCGCCGCCGCGACTCAGTCGCGCGCGGCCCATTTCATGCCGCGGCGGAGGATGGTGCGCATCGACGGCACCTCCAGCTCCGCCGCCACATGGCCAAGGGAGGAGTAGAAGACGCGCCCCTTGCCGTGGCGGCGCTTCCAGACCACGGGCATGACATGACCCGCGATCCAGTCCGCATGCTCCCCGGTGAAGGTCGTCGTTGCCAGCACCTCGTTGTTCGGGTCGACATGCATGTAGTACTGCTCCGACCGGTAGGGGAAATCGCTGATCCCCTGCATGATCGGATCGTCCGGCTTCGTGATCTGCACGCTGTAGTCGATGATGTTGCCGGGATGCGCGACCCACTGGCCGCCGACCATGAACTGGTACTTCACCTCGTTCCGGAAGCTGTCGGCCATCTGGCCGTGGAAGCCCGCGAGGCCCGTGCCGGCGCGCACGGCATTCGACAGGCCCTCCACTTCCTCCTTCTCGATGGTGGACATGGTCACCATGGGGACGATCAGGTTGAAGTCGCCGAGCGCCGGGTCGGTGTAGGCTTCGGTGGTGTTTTCCAGCACCACGTCGAAGCCGTCCTCCATCAGCATCGCGGCGACAATATCCGCGCATTCCTTGGGCTGGTGGCCGGGCCAGCCGCCCCAGACGATCAGCGCCTGCTTGGTCATGGTGCTTCCTCCAGTTCAGTCGAGTTCGCCGAGCACGCTGCGCGGGGGCAGGGGTGCCGGGCGCTCGCAGCGGCTTTCGATCGGGATGGTCCGGCCTTCGTCGCTGGAACGCCCGAAGGCCTCCATGATCTCCAGCACATGGTAGGCGACGTCGCCGTTGCAGCGATGCGGGCGGCCGGTGCGGATGGCGCGCGCCATGTCCGCCAGGCCGAGGATGCGGAAATTGCCATCCGCGAAACCGTGGGAGAGCGGCATGTCCGCCCAGGGCTCCCGCCGCTTCGCCAGCGACACGGTGCCGCCGAAGCGGTTGGGATCGGGGACGACGATCGTGCCCTCCGTCCCGTAGATCTCCATGTTGCCGTGGCGGTGCTGCCAGACGTCGAAGCTGGTGGTGACCGCGATGACGGCGCCGTTGACGAAGTGCAGCAGCCCCGTGACATGGGTCGGTGTCTCGACCTTGATCACCTCGCCGGTCTTGGGCCCGCTGCCGACGGTGCGTTCGGCGAAGCCGCTGGTGGTGGCGCCGGTGACGCGGGCGACGGGGCCCAGCAGGTTGACGAGGTTCGTGAGGTAGTAGGGCCCCATGTCGAACATCGGGCCGCCACCCGGCGCGTAGTAGAAGGCCGGGTCGGGGTGCCAATGCTCATGCCCGTGGTTCAGCATGAAGGCGGTGCCCGACAACGGCGTGCCGATGGCGCCGTCATCGATCAGCTTGCGCGCGGTCTGGTGCGCGCCGCCGAGGAAGGTGTCGGGCGCGCTGCCGACGCGAAGCCCCGCCTTGGCCGCGGCCTCCAGCAGCGTGCGGCCTTCCGCGGTGGAGGTCGCGAGCGGCTTTTCGGTATGCACATGCTTGCCCGCGCGGATGGCGGCGAGGGCGACGGGCACGTGGGCCTGGGGCGTGGTGAGGTTCAGCACCACCTCGATCGCGGGATCGGCCAGCAGCGCCTCCACCGTGGTGGCGCGCAGGTTGAACTCGGCCGCGCGGCGTTGCGCCTGCTCGGCATTCATGTCGGCGCAGCACGTGATGGCGATCTCGCGAAACATCGGCGCGGCGCGCAGATAGGCGGCGCTGATGTTGCCGCAGCCGATCAGGCCGACGGTCACGGGTTTCATGGCTTGTGTCCTCCATGCCCCGTCATGTCGTGGCATTCCACGGGGCTTCGTAGATACGGCGGAGCATGATGGTGGCCGCACCCCGCGCCCACATCTCGTCGCCCCAGCTGTGGAACAGGATCTCCGTCCCTTCCTTCAGCGTCGGCAGCATGTTCTCCGCCACCGCTTGCAGCAGGGGCTCCCGCAGCAGCGCGCCGGCGCGGAGGCCTTCGCCGGTCAGGATGACGCGCGGCGGGTTGAGAAGGTTCACGAGGTTCGCGACGGTGATGCCGATGGCGGTGCCGGCGCCGCGGAACAGTGCGGCGGCCGCTTCCTCCCCGCCCATCGCGCGCTGCACCAGGCCCTCGATCCGGTCCGGCGAATCGTCGCCCTGCGGCAGCAGTCCCGCTTCCTCCGCCATGCGCAGCAGGCCCCAGTCGGAGGCATAGGCATCGAGGCAGCCGCGCAGCCCGCAGCGGCAGGGCAGGCCGCCAGGGACGACCTTGGTGTGGCCGAGTGCCGGGCCGATGCCATGCGCGCCGCGATAGAGCCGGCCATCGACGATGAGGCCGAGGCCGATCGTGTTCTCCACGGTGACGACGGCAAAGGCCGTCTGGTCCCGCCCCAGGCCGAACCAATGTTCGGCGACGGCGACCAGGTTCGCGTCATTCTCCAGCAGCACCGGCACGCCGAGGCGGCGGGAGACGGCGGCGGCGAAGGGGGCAGGGGCGCCGCCGAGCACGGGGCTCCAGTGGGAGATCCCGTCCATGCCGTCGATCACGCCGGGCAGGCCGACGCCGACGCCGCTGATGCGGTCCATGGCGAGGCCCGCATCGGCCACGCAGCGGCGCACGCCATCCTCCACCAAATCCGCGACGACGTCGGGCGACTGACGCGCGACGCGGATGGGCAGCACCAGGCTGCTCAGGCTGCCGCCGCGCGCATCGGTGACGGCGATGCCGATGCGGAAGGCCGTGAGCTTCACGCCGACGACGGTGTAGGCGGCGGGGTTGAGGCCGAGCAGCACGCGCGGGCGGCCGCGCACGGCATCGCCGCCGGGGGCGAGGTGATGGATGTCGATGAGCCCTTCCTCCATCAGCTGTGCGGTGATGGCGGAGACGGAGGCGGGGCTGAGTTCGGTGCGGGCGGCGATCTCGACGCGGGCGATCGGGCCATCGCGGCGGATGGTGTCGATCACGTGGTAGCGGTTGATCGCCCGCATGAGCTCCGGATCGGCCGTTTTCATGCGGAATTCGTGTTCCCCCTGCCGCCGAGGATCGGGCGGGGTGGCCGGGATGGTCAAGGTGTTTAATCAGGCGACCAAAAAAAAGAAGCGATCGCGCCGTCGGGACGCAGATGATGGTTGACGTCGTCGCGCGCCGATCGTCATGTTTGTATGGAGTCTGAAATAACGACGCGCCCCAACGGCGCCATGGAGGAAACGATGCGTATGTGGCTGCGCTCGGCCGTCCTATGCACGGCGCTGATGGTCTCCTCGCTACCCGCCCTCGCCCAGACCACCATCCGATGGTTCATCTCGGAGAACACCGCCGAGACCACCGCCTGGCAGCGCGACGTCGCGAGACGCTACCAGGAGGCCAACCCGAATGTCCGCTTCAATATCGAGGTGATGTCGGGCGAGCCCTACAAGGCGAAGCTGACGACGTCGCTGCAGTCCAACGACCGGCCGCACCTGATCTACACCTGGGGCGGCGGTGTCATGTTCGCGCAGGCCGAGGCCGGGCTGCTGCAGGACATCACGGACCGCATCCGCGGCCCCTGGGCGGACAGCCTGAACCAGGGCGCGGTGGAGGCGCTGAGCTATCGTGGCCGCGTCTATGGCGCGCCGTCGCACCAGACGATGGTGGCGCTGTTCTACAACCGCCGCCTGCTGGCCCAGGCCGGCGTGGAGCCCGAAAGCCTGCGGACCTGGGACGGGATGCTGGAAGCCGTGCGCAAGCTGCGCGCGGCCGGCATCCAGCCCTTCAGCGCCGGTGGCTCCGACAAGTGGCCGCTGAACATGATCTGGGCGAGCCTGTCGCTGCGCGTCGGCGGCCGCCAGGCCTTCGAGGCTGCGCTGGCCCGCACCGGACAGGGCTTCAACGGCCCCGAGTTCCTGCGTGCCAGCGAGCTGTTCAAGCAGCTGATCGACCTGCAGCCCTTCCAGCGCGGCTTCCTCGGCGACACCGCGCCGCAGGCGGCCGGGCAGTTCGGCGATGGCCGCGTGGCGCTGCAGGTGATGGGCAACTGGTTCGTCAACACGCAGCGGACGCAGAGCGCCAGCCAGCAGGGCGTGGCGGATGCCGATTTCGGCTGGCTGCCCTTCCCGGAAGTGCCGGGCGGCCGCGCGGCTTCCAACGACGTGGTCGGCGGCGTGAACGGCTTCCTGGTGACGCGCGGCGCACCGCCGGAAGCGGTGGACTTCCTCCGCTTCTACACCAGCCCCGCCATCCAGCGTGAGGCGGCGGAACGCGGCTTCTTCATCCCGGCATCGCGTGGTGCCGGCGAGGCGCTGCAGAACCGCACGCTGCGGGAGATCGCGGGCTACCTCTCCCGTGCCGCCTATGTGCAGAACTTCTACGACCAGATGCTTGGCCCGTCGGTCGGCCGCGTCGCCAACGACACCTCCGCCGACCTGGCCGTGGGCCGGATCACGCCGCGCCAGGTCGGGCGGCTGATCCAGGACGCCTGGGAACTGGAGCGGTAAGGGGGAGGCGCGATCGTGAGCGGCGCAAGCACCCTGCCGGCCACCGCCGCGATCGTCAGCGCCGACCGCCGTCGGGGACGGCGGCGGGCGGCGCTGTCCCGCACCGCGACGGCGGGCGGCTTCCTGCTGCCCGCCACGCTGCTCTTCACGCTCTTCGTCGTGCTGCCGGTGGTGGAGGCCGCCTGGTACAGCTTCTACCGCTGGAACGGCTATGGCACGCCGACGAACTGGGTGGGCTGGCGGAACTACGAATTGCTGTTCAGCAACGCGGTCTTCGCCTCTGCCGCCACCAACACCATGCTGGTGGTCGCGATCTCCCTGTTGCTGCAATTGCCGCTCGCGCTCTGGCTGGCGATGCTGGTGGCGCGGGGTGGGCGGAGCAGCACGATCTTCCGCACCATCTTCTTCCTGCCCTATGTGCTGGGGGAGGTCGCGGCCGGCCTGATCTGGCGCTTCATCTTCGATGGCAATGTCGGCCTGATCGCCGCCGCGGCGCGGGCGATGGGGTTCGAGCCGCCCTTCCTGCTCGCGGATCCGGACCTCGCCATCTACACGATCCTCGCCGTCGTGGTCTGGAAGTATTTCGGATTCCACATGATGATCTATGTCGCGGGGCTGCAGGACATCCCGCGGGAGCTGCGGGAGGCCGCGGCGATCGATGGCGCGTCGCGCTGGCAGTCCTTCCGCTACATCATCCTGCCCATGCTGTGGCCGGCGATCCGCATCTCCATCTTCTTCTCCGTTGTGGGCTCGCTGCAGCTCTTTGACGTGGTGATGCCGCTGACCGGCGGCGGGCCGTCCAACGCCACGCATACCGTGGTCAGCTTCCAGTACACCTTCGGCATCACGCGCATGAACATCGGCTTCGGCAGCGCGGTCGGCGTGGTGCTCTTCCTGGTCTGCGTCGGCTTCACCCTGATCTACCGGCGCTTCGTGCTGCGGGAGCGTGACTGATGCGCGATGAATCGCCGCTGCTGCGCTATCTCTCGCTGCTGCTGGTCGCGGGCTTCGTGCTGGTGCCCCTCGTCACGGTCGCGATCGGCGGCTTCAAGACGATGGGTGAGTTGCGGGTGAATCCCTTCGGCCTGCCGGAGGCCTGGTTCCCCGACAACTACCTCTCCTCGCTCTTCAGCAAGCGGCTCTGGCTCTCGCTCGGCAATTCGGTGCTGCTGGCGCTGGGGACGGTGGTGCTGACGCTCATCGTCTCCACCATGGCAGCCTTCGCCTTCGCGCAGATCCATTTCCTCGGCAAGAAGATGCTGTTCTCCTACTTCCTGATGGGGCTGCTCTTCCCGGCCGCGACGGCGATCCTGCCGCTGTTCATCCGCGTGCGGAACCTCGGCCTGCTGGACACCTATTGGGGCGTGATCCTGCCGCAGACCGCCTTCGGGCTCGGCATGGCGATCCTGCTGCTCTGGGGCTTCTTCCGGCAGCTGCCGGAAGCGCTGTGGGATGCCGCAACCATCGATGGCTGCGGCTATGCGCGCTTCCTGTGGCATGTGGTGCTGCCGCTGTCGCGGCCGATCCTGGCGACGGTCGCGGTCTTCTCCCTGGTGCATAGCTGGAACAGCTACCTGCTGCCGCTGACGCTGCTGAACTCGTCCAGCTCCTACCCCTGGACGCTGACCATCATGGACTTCGCCGGCGAATACTCGACCGACTGGCCCATGATCCTGGCCTTCATCACGCTGACGCTCGTCCCCGCCGTGATCTTCTTCCTGGTTGCCCAGAAGCAGATCGTGGCCGGGCTGACGAGCGGCGCCGTCAAGGGCTGACGCCCGACAAGAGACCGGAGGAAACAACGACATGCGGACCATCAAGGGCCCTGCCATCTTCCTCGCCCAGTTCGCGGGCGATGCCGAACCCTACAACAGCCTGCCCGGCCTGGCGCGCTGGGCCGCGGGCCATGGCTACAAGGGCGTGCAGATCCCGTCCTGGGATGCGCGGCTGTTCGACCTGGCGAAGGCGGCGGAAAGCCGTGGCTATTGCGAGGAGGTGCTGGGCATCCTGAGCCAGCACGGCCTGGCGCTGACGGAGCTTTCCACGCATCTCCAGGGCCAGCTGGTCGCCGTGCATCCCGCCTATGATTTGGCCTTCGACGGCTTTGCGGCGCCGGAGGTGCGGGGCAGGCCACAGGCGCGCCAGGCCTGGGCGGTGGAGCAGATGAAGCTGGCGGCACGGGCGTCGCGCAACCTCGGCCTGACGGCGCATGCCACCTTCTCCGGCGCGCTCGCCTGGCCCTTCATCTATCCCTGGCCGCAGCGACCGGCGGGGCTGGTGGAGACGGCCTTCGACGAACTCGCGGCGCGCTGGCGCCCCATCCTCGATGCCTTCGACGAAGCTGGCGTCGATGTCTGCTACGAGATCCATCCGGGCGAGGACCTGCACGACGGCGCGAGCTTCGAGATGTTCCTGGAGCGCGTGGGCAATCACCCCCGCTGCAACATCCTGTACGACCCGAGCCACTTCGTGCTGCAGCAGCTCGACTACCTCGACTACATCGACATCTACCACCAGCGCATCCGCGCCTTCCACGCGAAGGATGCGGAGTTCAACCCGACCGGGCGGCAGGGCGTCTATGGTGGCTTCCAGCCCTGGGCGAAGCGCGCGGGGCGCTTCCGGTCGCTGGGTGACGGTCAGGTGGATTTCGGCGCGATCTTCTCCAAGCTCTCGCAATACGGCTATGACGGCTGGGCCGTGCTGGAATGGGAATGCTGCATCAAGGACAGCGAACAGGGCGCCGCGGAAGGCGCGCCCTTCATCGCCAACCACATCATCCAGGTGGCGTCGCGCGCCTTCGACGATTTCGCGGCCAGCGGCGTGGACATGGACACGAACCGCAAGCTGCTGGGGATCGGCTGAGATGGTGATCGAGGCAGGTAGGGACGGCGCTGCGGGACGGCGACTGCGGCTTGGCATGGTGGGCGGCGGGCAGGGGGCCTTCATCGGCGCCGTGCACCGCATCGCGGCCCGGCTGGATGACCGGTACGAGTTGGTGGCGGGCGCTCTGTCATCCGACCCCGATCGCGCCCGGGCCAGCGCGGCCGAACTCCACATCGCCGCCGACCGCGCCTATGCGGATTTCGAGGCGATGGCGCAGGCCGAGGCGGCGCGGCCGGATGGCATCGACGTGGTCGCGATCGTCACGCCGAATCACATGCACGCGGCGCCCGTGCAGGCCTTCGCGCGGCGCGGCATCCATGTGATCTGCGACAAGCCGCTGACCCATCGGCTGGAGGATGCGGAGGCGCTGGCGGCGATGCTGGGCCGCACCGACATCATCTTCGGCCTGACCCACAACTACACCGGCTACCCGATGGTGCGGCAGGCGCGGGAGATGGTGGCGGCCGGCGACCTGGGCCCGCTGCGCGTCGTGCAGGTGGAGTACCCGCAGGACTGGCTGACGACGCGGCTGGAGGAGACGGGCCAGAAGCAGGCGGCCTGGCGGACGGATCCGGAGCGGTCCGGCGCCGCGGGCTGCGTCGGCGATATCGGCACCCACGCCTTCAACCTGGCGGAATTCGTCTCTGGCCTGCGCTGCGAAAGCCTGGCGGCGGAGCTCACGCGCTTCGTGCCGGGACGGCAGCTCGACGACAACGCGCATATGATGCTGCGCTTCGCCGGCGGCGCGCGCGGCATGCTGTGGTCGTCCCAGGTGGCTCCGGGGAACGAGAACGGCCTCAAGCTCCGCGTCTATGGGGAGAAGGGCGGGCTGGAATGGCACCAGGAGCAGCCGAACACGCTGCGCCACACGCCCTTCGGCGAACCGTCCCGCCTGATCAGCCGCTCCGGCCCCGGGTCTTCCGCCGTGGCCGGCCATGCCAGCCGCATCCCGGCCGGGCATCCCGAGGGCTACCTGGAGGGCTTCGCGCAGCTCTATCGCGACCTGGCGGAGCAGATCTCGGCGCGGATCGATGGGCGAGCCCCTGACCCCGCCAGCCTGCTGGTGCCGGGCATCGCGGAGGGGCTGCGCGGCATGCGCTTCATCGCCGCGGCGGTGGCATCCAGCCAGCGCGACGCCGCCTGGACGGACATTCCCGCCTGATGCATCTCGGCCTCGATCTCGGCACTTCCGGCGTGAAGGCCGTGCTGACCGGCGCGGCGGGGGAGGTGCTGGCCCAGGCGACGGCGCCGCTCGGCCTGTCCAACCCGCACCCGCTATGGAGCGAGCAGGATCCCGCGGATTGGTGGGACGCGACCGTCGTCGCCATCGCGGCGCTGCGCGGGCAGCATGATCTGTCGGCGCTTCGCGGCATCGGCATCGCCGGGCAGATGCATGGCGCGGTGCTGCTGGACGAGGCCGAGCAGGTGCTGCGCCCCGCCATCCTGTGGAATGACGGTCGCAGCCATGCCGAATGCCGCGCGCTCGAAACCGTGGAGCCGCAATCCCGCGCCATCACCGGCAACCTCGCCATGCCGGGCTTCACCGCGCCCAAGCTGCTTTGGGTGCGCAACCACGAACCCGAAACCTTCGCCCGCACGCGCCGCGTGCTGCTGCCGAAGGACTGGCTGCGCCTGCGCCTGACCGGGGAGGCGGTGTCGGAGATGTCGGACGCCGCCGGGACGCTGTGGCTCGACGTCGCCGCGCGGCGCTGGTCGCCCGCGATGCTGGCGGCGACGGGGCTCGACCTCTCGCACATGCCGCGCCTGGTGGAAGGCACCGAGGTCGCGGGGCGCCTGCGGGCCGAGATGGCCGCGGCGCTCGGCCTGCCGCCGGGCATCCCGGTGGCGGGCGGGGCCGGGGACAATGCGGGCGGCGCGGCCGGCATCGGCTGCGTGGCGCCGGGCGACTCCTTCGTCTCGCTCGGCACCTCCGGCGTCGTCTTCGTCAGCGACCGCGGCTTCCTGCCCGATCCCGAACGCGCCGTGCACGCCTTCTGCCACTGCCTGCCGGATACCTGGCACCGCATGTCGGTCATCCTCTCCGCCGCCGCCTCCCTCGCCTGGCTGGCCCGCGCCACCGGCACGGCGGAGGCCGCGCTGCTGGCGGAGCTGGAAGGGGAGGGGCTGCGCGCCGGCGGGCGCCTGGTCTTCCTGCCCTACCTCTCCGGCGAGCGCACGCCGCACAATGACGCGGCGGCGGCGGGCACCTTCTTCGGCCTGCATGGCAGCACCAGCCGCGCCGACATGACGCGCGCCGTGCTGGAGGGCGTCGCCTTCGCCCTGGCCGATGGGGTGGAGGCGCTGGAAGCGCACGGGCCGCCGATCCCGGCGCTGACCGCGATCGGCGGCGGCGCGCGGAGTGCCGCCTGGCTCAGCATCCTCGCCGGCACGCTCGGCCGGCCCATCCTGGCGACGGCGGGGGCGGAGGTCGGACCCGCGCTCGGCGCCGCGCGGCTGGCGCGGATCGCCTGCGGCGACGGCACGGTGGCGGAGACCTGCGTGAAGCCGCCCGTCGCCGCCTGCCACGAACCGGAACCCGCGCTGGCCGCCTCGCTTCTTCCCCGGCGCGACGCCTACCGGCGCCTCTACCCTGCGCTCCGGCAGGTCTTCGCTGAAACCGCCCGCATGGAACAGCCCGCATGAGCACCGCCTTCGACCACCTGCCGCACCTCCGCTACGCCGGGCCGGACGCCACGGGGCCCTTCGCGCTGCGCCACTACGATGCCGACCGCGTCGTGCTGGGCCGGAGCATGGCCGACTGGCTGCGGCCTTCCGTCGCCTACTGGCATTCCTTCGTCGGCACCGGGGCCGATCCCTTCGGCGCGCCGACCATGGACCGCCCCTGGTTCGGCGCCGCCGATGCGATGGAGGGTGCCCGCCAGAAGGCGGAGGCCGCCTTCGCCTTCATGGAGCGCCTCGGCCTGCCCTTCTTCTGCTTCCACGATCGCGACGTGGCGCCCGAAGGGGCGACGCTGCGGGAGAGCAATGCCAACCTCGACCGGATGCTGGAGGTGGTGCAGGGCCATATGGCGCGCACCGGCATCAGGCTGCTCTGGGGCACGGCCAACCTGTTCAGCCATCCCCGCTACATGGCGGGCGCCGCCACCAACCCGGACCCGGAGGTCTTCGCCTTCGCCGCCGGCCACGTGAAGCATGTGCTGGAGGCGACGCATCGCCTGGGCGGCGCCAACTACGTGCTCTGGGGCGGGCGGGAAGGCTACGACACGCTGCTCAACACCGATCTGGGGCGGGAGGACGCGCAGCTCGGCCGCTTCCTCAACCTGGTCGTGGAGCACAAGCACAAGATCGGCTTCACCGGTACGATCCTGATCGAGCCCAAGCCCATGGAGCCCACCAAGCACCAATACGACCGCGATGTCGCGACGGTGTACGGCTTCCTCGCCCGCCACGGCCTGACGAAGGAAGTGAAGCTGAACATCGAGGCCAACCACGCCACGCTCGCTGGCCACAGCTTCGAACATGAGATCGCGACCGCCGCGGCGCTGGGCATCCTGGGCTCGCTCGACATGAACCGGGGCGATCCGCAGAATGGCTGGGACACCGACCAGTTTCCGAACAACGCGCAGGATTTGTCGCTGGCGATGCTGGAGGTCGTGCGCGCCGGTGGCCTCGGCACGGGCGGCATCAATTTCGACGCCAAGATCCGCCGCCAGAGCATCGACGCCGAGGACCTGCTGCACGCCCATGCCGGTGGCCTCGATTGCTGCGCGCGGGCGCTGCTGATCGCGGAGCGCATTGTGCAGGACGGCACGCTCGATCGGCTGCGGGCGGAACGCTATGCCGGCTGGGATGCGCCGACGGGCCGCGCGATCCTGGAGGGACGCATGGGGCTCGATGCGCTGGCTGCCCATGCCGAGGCCGGCGGCGCCGGCCCCGCGCCCCGCAGCGGCCGCCAGGAAGCGCTGGAGAACCTGGCCGCGCGCTTCGCCTGACGGCACCAGGCCGCGCCCATCCGATGGGGGGCGCGGTGGTGGTCTCGGCTGGTGGCGCTTGCGGGTCGTGCGCGCATGACCATTTCGCGCCGCGCGGCCGGGGCTCGCTTGGCTCCCATGCATGATGCTGGGGCATGCGGAGGCCGCTCGCTTGCGGTGTTCCACAAACCGGGCGCCATCGCGGCGTCAACGAAGGCTTGAGCCGTGCGTTGGCACGCTGCATCCATGAAAAGCGCCCCGATCCTCGTCTGTTTCCTGCTGTTCGCTTCGCCCGCGCTGGCCGATACCTGCCGGTGGCGGGAGCCGCCCCGGACCTATGCGCCTGGCGTGGCCTGGAACTGCACCGCGATACGCTGGGCGGATGGCGACACGCTGACGGCGCGTTGTGCCGGGAGGCCGGCACCGATCCGGGTCAGGCTTCGCGGCGTTGATACTGTCGAAAGGGGCCACCCGAGGTGGCGTGCTTCGCGACTGCAACTCAGGGGCAGGACGCGCGCGACCCCGTTGGTGATCCTGCCGCATCACGGAAGCTACAATCGGGTCGTCGCTACCGTGCTGGCCCATGGGCAGGACGTCGGGCGGGCCATGGATGCCGCCGGGTGGTCGAAGGTAGAGTGCCCAAGACGCTGACGCGCGCCTCCCCAACCCCGATACTGTGTAGACTGTTGGAGAGGTGCGTCCGCGTCAGTGCCAATCCACTGAACGTGGTTGGCGTCCCCTAGGGGATTCGAACCCCTGTTACCGCCGTGAGAGGGCGCGGTCCTGGGGGTTCATCCTGTCACTGCTGTCCATCATGTCATTGAAAGCCTTATAAACGCTGCCATGGATGACATAGGCGGTTTGCGCTGTCAGATTGAGCCGAAGATTGAGCAGCAAGGCAGCGAACCATGGCAGGCGTCGACGGCAAGCAGCGGCGGGCGACCGGCCGCGATATCGACAGCTCCAGCAAACGCGAACGGCTGCCGGTCGCGAAGAACCCGATCTGGACAACCGTCGGCGAGGCACGGGGCGGCCTGGCGCTTGGCTACCGGCGGCGATCTGGGAAGGCTGGCGTTTGGGTAGTGCGCCTAATCCATGAAGGCCGGCGGGCAGAGAAGAACTTGGCGCCCGCTGACGATGCCTTCGCCCCGCCAGAAGCCGGGGCGCTACCCTTCAAGCGTGCCGCGACCGAAGCCGTGGAGTGGGCCGACCGCCAGCACGCGGCTTGGTCCGCTGCTGAAGGCGGGACGGTCGAGGCGCCGACAGTGCGGGCCGCAGTCGAAGCATACGTCGCGCTGCGGAAGCGGAAGGCGGGGACAGGCGGGCGGGATGCAGAGCTGCGCTTGGGGCATCATGTCCTGGCCGCACCGCTCGCCGGCATACACCTCGCGGGCCTCGACGCCCGCGCCCTGAGGGCCTGGCGCGCTGGTCTACACCGTGGCGGGAAGGCGTCACGCAAGGCGGCGAAGGCCCCCGCCAAGGGCCGCGCTGCGCCATCGGCCGCACCGCTCACCCCCTCGACCGTCAACCGGCTGCTGAATGACCTGCGCGCCGCGCTGAACCTCGCCGGCCGCACACATAGGCGCCTCCTCCCGCCCGCCTTCGGGCAGCTGGTGGAAGACGAGTTGCGCGGCGAGGCGGGTGCCGACGAACCGCGCGGGCCGCAGCTGCTGCCGGACGCCGATGTCCGGCGGCTTGTCGACGCTGCCTTCGGGGTCGACACCGACTTCGGCGCGCTGGTGCTGGTGCTGGCGGCAACCGGCACGCGCTTCGGGCAGGCCGTACGCCTGACCGTGGCCGACGTTCAGCCCGGCCTCAACCGCATCATGGTCCCGGTGGCCCGCAAGGGCCGATCGGACAGGACGGCAGGCACGACGCGGAAGCCGGCCCATGTGGCGGTGCCGCTCGGGCCTGACGTCGTGGCACGCCTTCAACCGCTCCTGTCCGGCCGCCGGGGGCATGAACCGCTCCTGACGCGGTGGCACCACCGCCAGATCCAGGGCGACAAGGCGACCGGGACGCTGCCGCGGTGGGAGCGGGTGGACCGGCGAGGCTGGAAGGACGCGGCGGAGATGTCCCGCCCGTGGCGGGCGGCGCTGGAGGCTGCCGGGCTGCCCGCTGGCCTTGTGCCCTACGCGCTGCGGCATAGCAGCATCGTGCGGGGCCTTAAGGCCGGGCTACCGCTGCGCCTGGTGGCCGCGCTGCATGACACATCGGCCGCGATGATCGAGAAGACCTACGCCGCCTTTATCGTCGACGCCGCCGAAGACCTCGCGCGTCAGGCAGTGGTCGCGCTGGCCCCTACGACCGTGACGCCGCTTCGGAGGGCCGGCGCGCAGTGAACACCCGAAAGCCTGGCCGACCGCCGAGGAAGCCGGCCGTCTCCACAAATCGCTGGGGGACCGTGGTCAGTTTCCCGGGCGGTGATGAGATCCATTACCGGAACCGCGCCGCCCATGACGAGAAAGCCGCAGCGCAGCGCGACCGGGCCCGCCGTGCGCTGCGTGCGAGGCTGGCGGCTGTTGTAGCCGGCGCCGCCGAGGCGGTGCTTTTCGCTACGCTCAGGCGGGATGGCCTCGCCGCATACGCCGCAGCTCGCATCATCCATCTGCAAGCTGAAGCGGACTATGCCGCGCTTCGCGCCCAGGGCATGCCCGCCAAGGCAGCGGCGAAGGCCGCTTCCGCGCGGAGTGCTGGCGACCCGCGAGGAACCATCGACGCGACCTTGAAGCGGCTGCAGCGGCGGGTTGCAGAAACCGAGGCAACCGAGACGGCCCAAAAACCCAAGCGGCAGTAGGCCTTGCGCCGCAGGGCTACCCGCTGCCCTTTGTCCAAGAAGCTTGTCGCTGGTGTCGCCATTGTCGGCTGAC
Organism: Acetobacteraceae bacterium; assembly: GCA_027482245.1. Classification (GTDB taxonomy): domain Bacteria; phylum Pseudomonadota; class Alphaproteobacteria; order Acetobacterales; family Acetobacteraceae; genus Falsiroseomonas. The sequence continues at coordinate 42,262 of JAIXWG010000004.1, forward strand.
AAACCCGACAGGACGCCGCCGATGCCCCACGTTGACGCCCCCGACTTCGCCACCGCTGGGGAACCCATCCCCTGGCAGTCCCGCCCTCTGCTTCCGGTCGCCACGGCGGCAACGCTTCTCGGCCGAAGCCGCGCCGGCGTCTACCAACTCGCGAGCGAAGGCCGGATGCAGCTGGTGAAGCTTGGCGGGCGCACGCTGGCGCGAACGGCGGATGTCATCGCCCTGGTGGAGTCGGCAACGCCGTTCGTCCCCAACGTCGCGCCCCGGGGGCGAGCAAAGCAGCTGCGCGACCGCGCCGCCTGAAGCAAGCGCGCCGCGCCCCCGGGCAGCAACCGGGGGACGCGGCGCTTGTTGTCTCGGCCGGGCGGCCGGTGCCTGACGGGCGCTGCAAGATATCACGCCGCCGGCCTCACTCCACGATGAATGCGAGGCCTCATGCCCGATTGCACGCCGGCGCCGATGCCATCCCCCGCAGTTCCAGACGACGCCGCCCCGCGTTGGGAAGATGCTGGTATTCTGGACTGGGTCGCGGCCGGGTGGGACGCGCACCCCGTTGTCCCACCGAACGCCGAGATTCACCCCAGCAGCGAGATCGAGCCGAAGAACCGCGGCAAGGTACCCGGCGTGTTGGCGGAAGGCTCTGGCATGTGGTTCGGACTGAACTGGCGCCGGCCCCGAGCCGACCGCATGCGGCTGCAGCAGGGCGAGCTGTGGGGTGTGTCGTGGTCAGAGGGCAATGGCGGTGTCCGGTCCGACGACCGGCCGGCAATCGACATCGACTGCCTCGACCCCGCGGTGGCTGACGAATTGCGCGAGGCGGCGCTGCGGCGGTGCGGGCCCGCGCCCGTCCGTGTGGGGCAGGCACCGAAATGCCTGCTGGTCTATGCCGCAGCGCCTGGCGAATTGGCGCAGCCGACCCGCGTCTTCCGCTGGCGGAAACAGGGAGAGAAGCCCTGCGGCATCGAGATACTGGCGGCCGGGCGGCAGTATGTCGTGAAGGGCGACCACCCCGGCACGATGCGGCGCTACGCCTGGAACTGTGACCCGCTGGCCGTGGCGGAGAACGGCCTGCTCACGCCGCTCACTGCCGCCAATCTGCGCGCCTTCCTCGACGACATGCGCGCCATCATGGAGCGCCACGGGTGGGAGCCGGATGGCATCTCCGCGAGCGGCGCCGGGCGGCAGGCCATGGGCCTAGAACCGCCCCCGGCGAAGACGCTGCGGGCCCATGACATGGCGGTGCTGGCAAGCGCGGTGGCGGCCATCCCTAACAACCCCGACACGCCGCGCGAGGCATACATCAGCCTGGGCTATGCGCTGAAGGCGGCAGCTGGCCAGGACCGGGAGGGCGAAGGCTTCGACCTTTGGGCGGCTTGGGCAGACAGATGGGAGCCCAACGACCCGTCCCGGGCGAACAGCATGGAGACGCTGGAAAAGGACTGGGAGCGCCTGCACCCGCCCTACTTCCTCGGCGCCGACTACGTCTACGACCTGGCGGCGGATGCCGGGTGGTCGCGCCTCCCGGTCATCCAGGCAGCGTTCCGTGATGACCCGCTGCCGCACGATGAGCTGTCGGCGGGAGCGGGTTCCTCGCTCTGGCTGCCGCCACAGATGGACCTGGCGCGACACCGGCCGCGGCGCGACATCGTCACCGACCTCGCGCCAGAGGGCGAGCTGGCCATCGTCGCGGGCCAAGGGGGCGTCGGCAAAACGGCGCTGGCCGTCACGATCCTCGCGCATGCCGCATGTGGCCGTCCCTTCGGGCCCTTCGCCCCCGCCGGGGGCAAGGCGATGAAGGCGGCGCTGATCTCCGCCGAGGAACCGCGCGAGGTGGCGGAGCTGCTGCTGATAGCCGCCGCGGAGCGCCACATGCTGCCGGTCGACATGATCCGGGACAACGTTCGGGTCATCGCCGACGTTCCGTGCGCGCTAGCGCGCGTCACGCGGGAGCATGGCGTGGTCGCCACGGATCTTCTGCGCGACCTCGAGCGCGCGATCGAGGCCGACGGGGTCAGGCTCGCGATCGCCGACCCTGCCGTCCATCTGTTCGACCTCCCCAGCGAGAACGACAACGCAGCGGTCGGCGCTGCCCTGGGGCTGCTTCGTGGGGTCGCACGGCGAACAGGGTGCGCCATCGTGCTGCTGCACCACACGCCGAAGGTGTCGCGCGAGGTCGCCGCGAAGAACAGAACCGAGGCAACGATGATCCGCGGCGGGTCCGCTTGGGTCGGAGCCGCCCGCCTGGCCGCCACACTCACCGCCAGCACGGCACACGCGGGGCCCGACGCCCCGCCGCTCGTCTTCAGAATCGTGAAGCGCAATGATCGCCCCGCCGGCCCCGGCTGCGCGGTCCGCATCGTGGGTGTCCCGCTCCTGGCCGGGGGCGAGCCGACCGAGGTCCGCACGGCGGTCGTGCTGGCCGACCAAGACGCTGACGGGCCGTTTTCCCAGGAGGCCATCGCCCGCTTCCTCGCTGCTGTCGAGGCGGGTATCGCGGGCCCGCCACGCCGGTCCTTCGTCTTCAACCAGGAACGGTCGGCGCGCTGCGTCATCCGCTTGGCTAAGTCGTTCGTGTCCGACTTCGCAGCGGGGCGGCCGGCGGATCATGCGCGCCGGCTTGTCGATCGGCTGCTCGCCGACGGGCGATTGGCGCAACGCCCCGAGCGCGACCCCGTCAGCAATAAAACGGTGGTGTCCGCGGCGGTCTGCCGGCCGGGGGCGAAGGTGGCTTCAGATGATCTCGGCTGGGCCGACGAAGGCGAAGCTGCATGACGCCCTACACCTTCAAGTCGATTGCAGCAGGGCGGCCGCGCAGCGGCGCGCGCTTCCCTAAAGGGAAAGCGCGCAACCGCGCACCTGTGCGGGGTTCATGCGCGGCTTGCGCGCTTAACCGCGCAAGCGAGGTTTTCTGCGGGTTTCAGGGAAGCCCCAACCGCGCAGAAAGTGCGCGAAACCGCGCACCGCAATTCGTTTTGGTTTCGGAGGTGCGCGGTTAACCGCGCACCCCTTTTCACCCCCAATTTGTCGGTGCTGCGACGCTAAACACGGCACCGATGCGCGAAGGAGAAGGCGCATGTCATCCACGGAAGCCGTCCCCCCGGCCGGTCGCCTGGCACCACCTCGCAGCGCAAGGCGTCCGGTCGCGCTGGAGCGGGAGCCCTCGCCGGGTGGCGATCTCGATAGCCCCAGCCACTTCGCTGCCTTCGCCGCCGGCCTGGAGCCATCCGGCTTCCACCCGCGCACGCTCTTGGCGTTCGACCGGATCGAGCGTGAGCGAGGCGCGGCGTCGGGCCTCGACCCCTGGCGCAAGGCATTCGCGCACCACGCCAGCGCCATGTCGCCCCAGGACCGGCAATCGGCGATCGACGCCGTCGCCCTCTACATCAACGGCGGCCTCAGCCCTTCCTTCGGTGCTCTGTCGCCGGCGGAGGTGCTCGCGCTGCCCGAGGCCGACACGCGGCATCGCGACCTGGCCGCGCTCGGCGAGGCCGTTGTCATTCTCCGCCTGGCGCAAGCCGCCGAAGATGGCGCCGCATTCGGCCTACCCTTCGCCAACGCCGTGCGCCGGGAATACCGGCCGGCCATGTTGGCCCGCCGAGGATGGCAGCCGCCGGCAGGGATGAGCGTGACGGCCCTGCTCAGGTCAGAAGACGGCGCGCCTGCGGCGGTCTTGGTCGAGGCCGAGGCTTGGCAGGCATCCGATGAGGCTGTGCTGGCCGATAGGCTCGACGCCGGCCTGGCCGCAGTGAAGGCCGATCGTGGCTTCCAAGCGGTGCCGATCGCGCGCGACCCCCATGTCCCTCGGATTCGCTGCATCGTCATGCCGAGGCCAACCACCGCCTGACACTACCCACCCTGGATGGACATCACCCCATGGCCGACATCCATCACCCGCCTGCTGCCCCGCCGGGCATCGCCGCCCCCGTCGCCCTCGCCGCGATCGAGAGGGCAGACCCGCGCCGGCTGTTGCCGTCGCCCGATGCGCGTGCCGCCGCGCTGCCGCACCATGCGGCCGGGGAGCGCGCTGCCGGCAGGGCCGCCCATCACGCCGCGCTCTGGGCGGCGCTGGAGGCAGCCGGGGCGCGCTCCTACGCCACGGCCCATGGCTTGACCGCGGCTGCCGAGGCAGGCGCGGCCGCAGCCTGCTTCATAGCCGCTCAGAAGGCGGTCGCCTTGAAGTAGGCGCTACGGGGCGGGTGGCATGGGCGGCGCTTGGGGAAGGCGCCACCCATCCGCCCGCCGCCCTGCAATCATCGCCTCTACGGTCGCCACATTGCGCCTCGCCATGTCCGCGAGGCGGAGCCTGAGCCATGCGTAGCCGGGCGCCGTCAGCCAGAGCTGGGCTTCTTCGGGTGCGTAGTCGCAGCCAGGCGGCGGGTGGCCGCAGGCGATGTCGAGGACGAGCCAGATCGCCGCGCGCCGTGCGGCCGCCTCATCCTTCGCGATGGATTCCAGCAGCCGCTGGACACGCTCCGGCACGCCGTCACCATCTAGTCCCACGGCATCAGCTCCTCGCCCTGCGACTCCCGGCTGGCCTCCTCGGCCAGCATCTTTTCAAGCCGCTTGATCTCCTGGCCGTACGTTTCCGCCGCCGCCAGCAGGCGGGCCGGGTCCACGGCCTCATCATGGTCCTGGCGGCGCAGCTCTTCGGCGCTTGGCGCCTTGGCGCGGGCGCGCATGACGCCGGCCATCTCGGCCAGGCTGCGGCTTGCCGCGATCCGGTCCGCGTCCTTCGTCGCCGGGTCGTGGATTGTCTGCCACAAGGCGGCTTCTACGCCGGCGCGGATCGCTGCGATTCGGTCGGCCTTCCGCTCGGGAAGCGGGGGCGGTTCCGGGGCCTGCGGCGGGGGCGCAGGCTGCGGTGCGATGATGGGTGGCGCGCCTCGGGCGACGGGCGGCAGCACGGCCATGGTTGGCGTTCCACGCTGCGCGGCGATGGCGCGGGCTAGGGCCTCCGCTTCCCCGACCTGCAGCGCGACCGCGGCTTCTTCTCGGGCGCGCTTCCGGTCGCGGTAGAGCTTCATGCGCTCCCTCGGGGGCATCGACCGGTCCCCTATGGGTCGTCGTCCGCGCATATCGTCACGCCTTTATGTTACGTCGTAACCGAATATCGTCACGATTTATGTAACGCTTCAAGGGCGGCCTTGGGCTGGTATCGGCGCGGATATTCTCCCGACGCGCCCGGCGCCCGCCCCGCCGGCCCCCAGAATCGCTAGCCCGGGTGCGGGGCGTAGGTTAGCAACGGGATGGAGCGTAACGAGGCCATGGGCAAAGACAGCCGCATCGAGTGGACGGACCACACCTTCAATCCATGGTGGGGATGCACCAAGGTTTCAGCCGCGTGCACCAACTGCTACGCGGAAGCCTGGGCAAAGCGGGTTGGGTCGAAGGTTTGGGGCGCGGGTGCGGATCGCCGGTTCTTCGGCGACGCTCATTGGCAGGAACCCCTTCGATGGGATCGCGCTGCCGCGGCGCAGCGCGAAGCGCATCGCGTCTTCTGCGCGAGCATGGCTGACGTTTTCGAAGACCGGCGAGACCTCGATGCCCATAGAGAGCGGCTTGCAGGGCTGATCGCCGCCACCCCGAACCTGAATTGGCTGCTGCTGACGAAGCGGCCGCAGAAGGCCGCGCAGCTCGCGCCCTGGGGCTCGGCATGGCCCGCGAATGTGTGGCTCGGCACGACCGTCGAGAGTCAGCGATGGGTCAGCAAGCGACTGCCCGAGATAGCGGCCGTGCCGGCGCGAGTGCGCTTCCTGTCCTGCGAACCGCTGCTCGGCGCGCTCGATCTCCAGCCGTGGCTGAAAAGCGCGGTTCACTGGGTCATCGCGGGCGGCGAGAGCGGCGCGCGGGCGAGACCCACAGACCCGGCGTGGTTTCGGGTGCTGCGGGACCAATGCATCGCGGCTGGTGTCCCGTTCCACTTCAAGCAATGGGGCGACTGGGCCCCTGGTGCGGGGTGGACGGATACCGCGGCGAAGGAGGGGGCAATGGTCCGCGTTGGGAAGCGCCGCGCTGGCCGTGATCTGGACGGCCGCACCTGGGACGAACTGCCGCGGGCTATCGCGACAGCGCCCTAGTCTTCCTGTCCTTGCCCTCGGCCTGGTCGATCAGCCAGTTCGCGATTTTATGCGCCGTCTTGAAGGCGGCTGGCTGCCGGTTCGCACAAGCGAAGACCAGAAGGTAGTCCTCGGCGTGGGTTCGAGGGGAGCGTAGCGATAGGCCGCGAGGTAACGCGCCGGGCCCGAAGATGCCGCCCATCCACTCCAGAACGTAGCTCGAAATGGCTTGGCTGGAGACCACCCTATGGGCGGCCACGCCGCCCCACATGTCCGCCTGCTTCTCCGCGTAGAAGCGCGTCCGCCATTCGTCCGATCCAAAGAACCGATTGAGGGCCTTCGAAAACTGCGGCGAAGGTTCCCCTCTGCGCGGGGCCAATCGGTTTAGCGCCATGCCGGTTGGCACCAGCACCCAAACGTCAGCCGCCTGTGTATCAGCAATCTTGTGCATGTCAGCGTGCGACAGCTGAAGCCCGAAGGGGTCGAGAAACATCAGCGCGCGGCACATGCGGCCGTCCCGCAGCCGCTGGCATTCGCGCTGGATCAGCGCCGCGGCGCCGAGATTCAGCACCTCCGCGGCCGGGAGCTTGGCGTTCGCTGCTCGCTCGGCCGCGACGGTGTCCTGCAGGGATCGGAAATTGACCGGGCTACGGTCGTTGAAGACATAGCGGTCGATCTGCGCTGCCGAGCGGAGGAAACGAACCGCTGATCCTGGCAAGGCCGCTGCCTGTTCATGCACCTCACCGAACAGGTCGGGAGATGGGTCCGGCGCCGTAGCTTCAACTCGGCGCCAACCGGACCCCGCAAATGCGTCAACGCAGGACAGGTTGAACGACTTGTTCTTCAGGGCCTTCGCCCACGATTCGAGGTACTGGGTGACGACCGACAGCTTCAGTTCGGTGTGCGCACCGCCAAAATCCTGGGCACGAATCGCAGCCGGATTTAATGTCATGGCCGAAACTATCTCTGGCGGCGCGCAGGGTTCAAGCTGATCCTGCCTGCCTGCCTGCCTGCCTGCCTGCCTGCCTGCCTGCCTGCCTGCCTGCCTGCCTGCCTGCCAGCAAAGCGCCGAGGCGGAGGCGCGCCGCAATAGGTTCGGCGCCCAGGCCAGTCACCGCTTTTGGCTTGGGAAGCGCCGGCAGTGGGCGTCAACCAGCGTCTTCATGGCGGCCATCAATGGCGTAGCTGCCTTCTGCGCGGCTTCGACTGTCGACACCTCGGCGCGCTGCTTAGCGAAGGCGAGAAGGGCTGCCAGTGCTGCTTCAGCCGAATCCCGTGGCAGCTTGCGCTCGCCAGGCTTCAACAGCACCTTCCGAAAGCCATAGCGCGTTTCGTCAACCGCGGTGGCCTTGGATTCCCCTTCAGGCATGCATATCGCGTTCCACCCCGGCCGGCGGGTGCCGTCATCGCTCGTCTCAAACTCGACGAGGCCAATAATCTCCTCGACTTCTCCGTCGTGATCGCTTGCTCCGATGCGCTCAATAAGGAGCAGCACAGGCCTTATACGGTGTTCGTCCACGCTGGTGATGCGCCGCGGCCACACGCCAACTTCCAATCGCCAAACCAAGTCCAAGATCTGCGTCTCGCTTTCTGTTTTGTTTTCGCACCAACGTGCCAACTGTGCGCTGTTCTGGTGTGTTTCAAGGGCTCGTTGTCAGCCAGCTATAGCGGTGGGCGCTCCGCATGCGTCATGCGGATTGCCGCATAAGCTACGCCGATGACGACGACTGCCGCGCCGATTGCAGTGAGCGGGTCCATGTCGCCGACGGCGCCGCGGATCAGCGCCACGTTGCCCAGGCCCGCTACCGCGGCGACGATCGCCGCGCCCTGCTTCTCGCTCGACCGGGCCGATTGCTCCGCCCATGCCCGGCGCTGCCTGTCGTTGGCGTCCTGCTCCTGACGCTCGGCTTCGCGGGCGGCGTCGGCCTGCGCCCGCCGATATGCCCAGGTCCGCAAGTTTTCCAACGCCGCTCCTGCCGCCAGCAGGCCGCGCCTTCCCGCATCGTCAATCTCCACCCTGGCGAGCGCCGCCTCGGCTGTAGCGACCAGCTCGACGAAGGCCGGATCGGGCGCCGCCGGGGGCGGCGCCTCCGCCTTTTTGCGCCGCGCTGCGGCCTCGACGACTGACTTCAGCAGAGGGGTCACGGGGCACCTGCCGGACGACAAGGCGCCAGCATCATCCCAACGGCCACGCCGCCGCAATTATGGGGCGCGAGGCGGCCAGGAAAGCCGCTCCCGTCAGCCCTGCCTGCGCAGCCGCACGACCACCGGCGCCGCCGGGTCCATCCCCAGCCGCGCCAGCAAGGCGGCGCAATCCTCGAAGGCTTCGCACTCCACCTCCAGGCGCGGCCCGGCCGGCCCAGCCGTCACGATCAGCACGGCGGACTCCCCGGCGTGGGCCGTGGAGGCTCCCTCCGGCCCGGGGGTCACGCCCGCCTCGATCTCCGTGACGCTGGCGGCAACCCCGGCCATGTCCGCCAGCTCGCGCGGGCTCACCCTGTAGCGCACCGCCAGGACCGCGGCGGCGTCGGCGGCAATACGCCTCATGGCAGCGGCGACGCAACCGGGGGCGCGATGCTCCCGCTCCGCCAGGCGGGCCAGTAGGTCATCGAGGGCGCCGGCCGCCATGGCTTCGGCTTCGGCCGCTGCGATGGCGGCCGCGCTGGCCGATGCCGTCCGCTCCTCGCGCACGCGCGAGGGAAACGCCGATCGCGCCGCGCCCACCGTGCGGTTGACGGCGCGGGCCTACGCCGTCGCCTGCGAAGCAGCCAGGCGCGCATCCTCCGCCCCTTTCAATCGCTTCATGCGCCGCGGTCTGCAGCTACCCCTGCTGCCGCGCCAGCGAGGCCCCCGCCCGTGCGTTCTGCCGGTTGGCGGATGAGCCGTTCAAGTTGCCAAGCTTCGGGTAGAGCGCGACGATGACGATCAGGACCGGGGCGCACACGGATGAGAGAGAACGCACGCAGCCAGATCAAAAGGGAAGCTCAGGCCCGAGGCATACAGCGCCTTATGCATTTCACCCAGGCGCCGAACGTCCCGGATATTGTCAGATTTGGGCTGCATTCGAGAGTCGTCCTCGAGAAGCTTGACCACGTGAACGCGCTACCGTCAGCGTCGGAGCGCCTTGACGGAAGCGCCTATGCGGTCTCCGTGTCGATATCTGCGATCAACGCGGAGATGTTTGAGGCGAAGGACTTTCGATGCGGGCGTCCGAAATGGGTCGTCCTGCTGCTGGACCCCGCCATCCTATGGGATCTCACCTGCCGCTTCTGCTGGAAGAATGCGGCCTCCGATGATGTAAAGGGGCACAGGGGCTATTTGGGCGGCCCCTACGGCTTTGGCAGAATGTTCGATGACGTCAGCTACCGCTTCGAGCGAGAGTCGCACCGCACGGAGGCGGGTTATCCGGCTTGGCTCCCTACCTACTCGTCCGCGGAGGTTCAGGTCCTCGATCCCATCGCCCCCGAGTATATCCGCGGCGCATGGGTGGATGATTCGGAACTGGCAGAAGTCGTAGACGACCAACTCAGGCTCTTGCCGGGCGACGAGCGAATGGTCGAGCTGGGACCATTCACGCGGTACGTTGTGGGCCAAGAGCGATGGATTTCTTCCACTGATCTGTTGCCCACGCGCTCATCCGCCTGAATGACGTGGGCGGATCAGCCGTGGCGAGCTATGGCAACGCGGGGCGCGAGACAAAATTCCAGGGCGGCGCGCTTCCTCGCGACGCCGGGATACAGGTTGCGCGTGAGCGTTTGGAGGTACCCCCAGGGGTAGGCCAGGGCGGGGCACGGGGCAGGCCGCAGCGCGACGACGGCTGGCGGCGACGGCCAGGCCGGGCGCCTCACGCTCGCCCCTGCCGGGGCAGCGCTGGTCGTGCTGCTGGTCATGGTGGTGCTGGTCATGGTGGTGCTGGTCGTGCTGGCGCGGGCGTGTCGCTGGCGCAGGGGTGCGGGCGGCGTGGTAATGCGGGCCGCGGCTCTGGCGAAGCTGGAGCTACGACGGCCGCGACCCGGCGCCGGCCGGCCATGCTCTACCAGCCGGGCCGCCGTCGCCACGACAGTGTGCGCGGCCGCCCAGACACGCGGAAGGCCCCGGCAGCTTCCCGCCGGGGCCTGGCGTGGCTTTCGCTACCCAGCCGGGCGCGTCACCCCGGCATGGCGCCGCTTCGCCCCGCCAGGGCCAGCGCCAGGCGCCTCATGAAGTCGTCGGCTTCAGCGTCGTGCATCTCGGCCAGCTCGGCAGCGATGGCGTCCCACGCTGCCCACAGGCCAACGGCGCGGGCGCCGGGCGCGCGTTCCTCGGGCCCCGCAAGGGCGGCGCAGAGGGGCGGCAGAACGGCGGCGCCGATGGCGCGGGCTTCGGTGTCAGCCGATGCTTCAGCTTCCGCGCGGGCGGCGTAGCTGCGGGCGGCGCGGGCTTGGGCGAGGTCGATAAGCATGGCGGGCGGGTCCGTCGGTCGTGGTGGCGCCATCAACCTGCGGGCGGAATAGGAGCAGCGCAATGCCATTGCTTGTCGGGAATGACTGCGCTGTCGGTCGTGCTGCCCGACACCTCGCGACGCGCGCGGCGAAACGGTTCGTGTCGGTCGCGAAGCATCACCCGACAGGCGAAACAATGCTCACGATTTCGTGATAATCGGTGGGGGTTCGGTGCGCCTGAAAGACGCTGATTGAGCCGATGATTGAGTGGCGCCGCTCAAAAGCGGCTAACCCATTGAAGTGTATGGCGTCCCCTAGGGGATTCGAACCCCTGTTACCGCCGTGAGAGGGCGGTGTCCTAGGCCTCTAGACGAAGGGGACCCAGACAAACCGTCAGGCGCCGGGGCGCCGCGGTGAACGCTCTCTAGCGTCCCGGCCGGGGGGGATCAAGTCGGCCCCCGGCTTTTTCCTGTGGGCTGTTTCGCCGCCGCGTAGCGCCCCGTCCGGCAGGCGTCGGAGCAGAAGCGAACCTGGTCCCAGTCCCGCGCCCATTTCTTCCGCCAGGCGAAGGGGCGGCCGCAGGCGGCGCATATCTTCTCCGGCAGGCTGGGCTTGCGATGCGCCATGCCGGCGTCACTCCGCCGCGCGCAGCTCGCCGACCACGCGGCCGCTGCGGGCATCGACCAGCAGCACGCGCTCCGACCCGTCCGGCCGCGCCACCAGCACGGCGAACCGGCCCTCCGCCCCGCCGACCGACAGGATCCGCGTGCCCGCGGGTTGGCCGAGCGCGCGGGGCGGCATGTTGCCCGAATCGCCGCCGGCGCGCTGGACGATCAGGGCAACCAGCGTCACGGTGCCCGCGACAATGAGCACCCCCATCCCGATCACCAGCGCCTTGAGCAATCCCACGACCCAATCCCCCCTGAAGCCCGATGCCGATCCCGGCGAGACGCGGCGCATCGTTGCGCCGCCGGAAGCCGCCGGCACCCGTGCCGACCGATTCATCACGGATGCCCTCGGCGCCGCGATAGGCGGTCTCTCCCGGTCCCGGGTCAAGGCGTTGATGGAATCCGGCCAGGTGACGCGGGATGGCGTCGTGATGCGCGACCCGTCGGAAGCCATCCGCGCCGGCGTCACCTATGCCCTGAGCCTGCCGCCGCCGGAGCCCGCGACGCCGCAGCCGCAATCCATCCCGCTGACCATCCTGTTCGAGGACCGGCACCTGCTGGTCATCGACAAGCCTGCGGGGCTGGTCGTGCACCCCGCGCCGGGCAACCAGGACGGCACGCTGGTGAACGCCGTCCTGGCCCATGCGGCGGAGGATCTGACCGGCATCGGAGGGGAGAAGCGGCCCGGCATCGTCCACCGGCTGGACAAGGACACCTCCGGCGTCATGGTCGTGGCTAAGTCCGAGCGGGCGCATACGGCGCTGTCGGAGGCCTTCGCGACCCGGGACCTGGATCGCGAATACCTGGCGCTGTGCTGGGGCCTGCCATCACCGACGAGCGGGGAGGTGGATGCGCCGATCGGGCGCCATCCGATCGACCGCAAGCGGATGGCGGTGGTGGAGCGCCCAGGGGAGAGACAGGGCAAGCACGCGCTGACGCGCTACCGGACGGAGCGCGGCTTCGGCACCGCCTGCGCGCTGCTGCGCTGCCGCCTGGCGACGGGGCGGACGCACCAGATCCGCGTCCACCTCTCCCATATCGGGCACCCGATCGTGGGGGACCCCGTCTATCTGAAGCGCACGCCGGCCAGCGCGAAGACGCTGCCCCCGGCCACGCGGGACCTGCTGCTGGCCTTCCCGCGCCAGGCGCTGCACGCGGCGACCCTGGGTTTCAAGCACCCGGTGACCGGCGAGTCCCTTACATTTTCGGCCCCCGTCCCGCCTGACATGCAGGCCCTCCTGACCGCTCTCGGTGGGGGGTCGTGAGCGGGATCAAAGGGTTAACCGATTCCTGAGCCTGTTACCGGCGTGTTACGGTCCGTAAACCTACCTTACAGGTCGGTTTTTCTTGCGGGCTCCGCGGCGCGGGGCTACAAACGCGGTCGCCAGCTTCGGACGGGTGCCGCTTCGTGCCCTGTCCCGGAATCCGGGCTTCACCGTGCCGAACCATGCGCACGACGGACCCGGAAGGCAGGAGCACCCCACCGTGCCTCTCCCCGTCGTGACCGGGGGGTCGGCGGAAAGGGAGGGCCCGACCGGCGTTGGCGGAACAGCACAGCCACAGCGGACCCCGCCGTCACGGGGGGTACCGGTGGCATAGGAGGCAGTTCTCCCATGGCTTCCCTGTCCATCCCGATTGCCCCGGAAGGCAATCTCTCCCGCTACCTGCAGGAGATCCGCAAGTTTCCGATGCTGACGCCGGAGGAGGAGTACAACCTCTCCAAGCGTTGGAAGGACGAGGGCGACGAGCAATCGGCGCATCGCCTCGTGACGTCGCATCTCCGCCTCGTCGCCAAGATCGCGATGGGCTACCGCGGCTACGGCCTGCCGGTGGGCGAGCTAATCTCCGAAGGCAATGTCGGCATGATGCAGGCCGTCAAGCGCTTCGACCCGGATCGCGGCTTCCGCCTTGCGACCTACGCCATGTGGTGGATCCGCGCCGCCATCCAGGAATACATCCTCCATAGCTGGTCTCTGGTGAAGATGGGGACGACGGCGGCCCAAAAGAAGCTCTTCTTCAATCTCCGCCGGCTGAAGGGCCAGATGGCGGCGCTGGAGGATGGCGACCTGAAGCCGGAGCAGGTGGAGAAGATCGCCCGCGTGCTGCAGGTGCCGGAGCAGGACGTCGTGTCCATGAACCGCCGCCTGGCCTCGCCCGACAACAGCCTGAACGCCCCGGTCCGCGCGGATTCGGACGGCGAGTGGCAGGACTGGCTGGTCGATGACAGCGAGAGCCAGGAGACGGAGCTCGCGGACCGGCAGGACATGTCGAACCGCCGCCAGCTGCTGGGCGAGGCGCTGAAGACGCTGAACGACCGGGAACGCCACATCCTGATCGAGCGGCGCCTGAAGGACGAGCCGACGACGCTGGAGGAGCTGTCCCAGCAGTACAACATCAGCCGCGAACGCGTCCGGCAGATCGAGGTCCGCGCTTTCGAGAAGCTGCAGAAGAGCATGAAGACGCAGATCGTCGAGCAACGGCTCGCGGTCAGCTGAATGCAGCGGCTCGCCGTCAGCTGAGTTGGGCTACGGCGGGTGCCGGGGGGTGATCCTTCCGGTGGGCGCAGCCGAAATGGACAACTCTCGGTAATGGTATGACGCCCGGCGGAACTCCCGCCGGGCGTTATGCTTTTGCCGATCCCGTGGACCAGAAATCACCCCCACCGCCCCCGCCGGCGGCGCCCTCACCCCATGCGGATCGCGCGACCGCCACCAGCGTGCCGTCCGACCCCACCCCCGCCAGCAACGAGGGACAGCGCTTCGACGCGCCGCGCCCACCCTCCGCCGCGCCCCAGGCCGATGCCGGGGCCGCGCTGAAGGCGGCGATCGTGCCGGGCCGCGACGACATCTTCTTCGCGGCGGTCGAGATGACGCGCATGCCGATGATCGTCACGGACCCCAACCAGCCCGACAACCCGATCGTCTTCGCCAACCAGGCCTTCCAGCAGATGACCGGCTACGCGGCCGAGGAGGTGATCGGTCGCAACTGCCGTTTCATGCAGGGGCAGGGGACGGACCGCGACAGCGTCGCCACCATCCGCGACGCCATCGCCGGCCGCACCGACGTGTCCATGGAGGTGCTGAACTACCGCAAGGATGGCCGCCCCTTCTGGAACGCGCTTTTCGTCAGCCCGGTCTTCGGCGCCGATGGCAAGCTGCTGTATTTCTTCGGTAGCCAGTTGGACGTGACGCGGCGGCGGGAGGCGGAGGCGGCGGCGCGCCGGGCGCAGCGGCTGGAGGCGCTGGGCCAGCTGACCGGCGGCGTGGCGCATGACTTCAACAACCTGCTGCAGGTCGTGGTCGGGTCGCTGGAGATGCTGCGCCCGCTGGTCGATGCCTCCGACAATCCCCGAGTGCGGCGGCGGCATGAGGGGGCGCTGGAGGCCGCGCGGCGCGGTGCCTCCCTGACCCGCCAGCTGCTGGCCTTTGCCCGGCGCCAGCGGCTGGAAGGGCGCCCCACCGACATCAACGCCACGCTGGAAGGCCAGGCCGCGCTGCTGGGCCGCGCGCTGGGGCCGGGCCTCACGCTGCGGCTCGACCTGGCACCGCAGATCGGCCAGGCGCATGTCGATGTCGGGCAGCTGGAGGCCGCGCTGGTCAACCTGCTCTTCAACGCGCGGGACGCGATGCCGGAACGGGGCGAGGTGCTGATCGCCACCCGCCGCATCGGGGAGCGGGAGGCGATGGCCGATGCCGGGCCGGATGAGGAAACCCGCGCGCCCCACGGCTTCATCGAACTGGCCGTGCAGGACCCCGGCACCGGCATCGCGCCCGAGATCCTTGACCGCGTCACGGAGCCCTTCTTCACCACCAAGGATGTGGGGCAGGGGTCGGGGCTCGGCCTGGCGCAGGTCTATGGCTTCGCGCGCCAATCCGGCGGCCATCTGCGGATCGAAAGCCAGCCGGGCCGCGGCACCACCGTGCGGCTGCGCTTCCCCGCCCTGCAGCCGGACCAGGAAGCCGCGCCCGGCCCCGCCCCGGACCGGCAGCGCCAAGCGGAGCCGCGCGGCGGGGGCGAGAGCATCCTGATCGTCGACGACAATGCGGAGGTGCTGGAGCTGGCGGAGAGCGTGCTGACCGACCTCGGCTACAAGGTCGCCACGGCGGCGGATGCGAAGGCGGGGCTGGCGGCACTCAGCGATCCCGACCGCCGCTACGACCTGCTGTTCAGCGACGTGGTGATGCCCGGCGGCATGAACGGCATCACCCTGGCGACGGAAGCGCGGCGGCGCCATCCCGGGCTGAAGGTGCTGCTCTCCACCGGCTTCATCGACCCGCGGGAGGAAGCGGCGGCAGAGGGCATCCGCCCGCACGGCTTCCCCGTGATGCAGAAGCCCTATCGCCGGGCGGAACTGGCCCGGCGCATCCGCCGGGCGCTGGATGAGGGCAGCGGCTGATCATTGCCGTCCCGGATGGCGGCGCTGGCCGCCATCACCGGGATCGATGGACCCCATGCGGCACCCCGATTGGACCGCGCCGCTTCCAGTCTCCATCTTCGGGGCCAGCGAGAAGGAGCATCCCATGTCCGCCAGCACCCTCGACAAGCCCGAAGCCGCCTACGCCGCCGATCCCGGCATGACGATCGGCCATGTGCACCTGAAGGTCGCGGAGCTGGAGCGGAGCCTGGCCTTCTGGCGCGACATCATCGGCCTGAAGGTCATGCAGCGCATGGGTGACCATGCGGTGTTCCTCTCGGCCGGCGGCTATCACCACCACATCGCGCTCAACACCTGGGAAAGCGCCGGCGGCAGCCCGCCCGGCTTCGGCACCACGGGGCTGTACCACGTGGCGCTGCTGTATCCGGACCGGCCCGCCCTGGCGCGGGCGCTGAAGGCGCTGGTGCAGGCGGGCTGGGCGCTGGAAGGCGCCTCGGACCATGGCGTGTCGGAAGCGCTCTACCTGCGCGACCCCGATGGCAATGGCGTGGAGTTGTACCGCGACCGCGACCGCGCCGACTGGCCCTTCGATGCGCAGGGCAAGCTTGCCATGTTGACGAAGCGGCTCGACCTGCGAGCCCTGCTGGCGGAGGCGGCGTAGCCCAGGCGGCACGCCGGGTGCACCCGGCTGTGCCGGACAAGGAATCGTGATAGGCAACCGGGGATAGGGACGCCGGCGGTCGGCGATCCCGTCCACCGGTCATCCCCGCCCTTCCATGCAGCGTCCCGTCCCTCGGCCGACCACCCCGCAAGCGGCGCCGGACCCCAAGGCGGCGGAAGCCGCGCTGCGCGACCGGCTGCGGGACCAGCCCGGCAATGCCATGGCCTGGCAGCAACTGGCGGCGCTGCTGGCGCAGTGGAACCGGCACGCGGAAGCCGTGGACGCCTTCGCGAAGGCCATCGCCGCCGGCGCCTCCGCCCAGGCCCTCGCCACCCCCTACGCCCTGTCGCTCAGTGCCCTTGCCCGGCATGGGGAGGCGGTGGCGGTCGTCGCGCCGGCGCAGGCGCGCAAGCCCAAGGATTTCGCGCTGGCCAATCTGCTCGGCGTGCTGCTGAAGCGCGCGGGGCGGCTGGATGACGCGCTGGCGATGCTGGAGACGGCGCGGAAGCTGGAACCGCGCAACCTCTCGCCCTGGCAGAACATCGGCAACACGCTGGAGCTGAAGGGCGACATCGCCGGTGCCGCCGCTTCCTTCGCCGGCGGGCTGAAGATCGACCCGCGCAATGCGGAGCTCTGGCGCCTGCATGGCCGCTGCCTGCGCGCGCTGGGGGAGCGGGACGGCGCAATCGTGAGCCTGGAGAAGGCCTTCGCGCTGAACCCGCGCGATCACGACGCCGCCGCCATCCTCGCCGCCATGCTGGTGGAGGCCGGGGAGGCGGAGCGGGCGCTGGCGGTGGTGGATCGCGCCCGTGCCGCCCGCCCGGGCGACCAGGCGGCGGAGGTGCTGGCCGCACGGCTGCAGATGCAGCTCGGCCGGACGGAGGATGCGCAGCAGGCGCTGGAACGCAGCATCGCCGCCAACCCCGGCGACCTGGCCGCCAACCTCGCCTTGGCGCGGCTGCATGGCGACGGCAATCGCCGCGCGGCGAATGAGGCGCTGCGCCGCGCCGTGGTCGCGAACCCCGGGAGCTGGGAAGCGGCGGAGGCGCTGATGGAAAGCCTCAGCCGCAGCCGCTACGACGACGAGGTCGCGCATCTGGAGGAAGCCTACCGCATCGCCCAGGGGCTGCTGGAAAAACACCCCGACCGAATGGCGCGACTGGCGCGCGGGCTGCGCACCGTGTTCCAGCGCGTGCTGGACGAGGACCGGCTGGCCGCGACGGGCCCCGTCTCCGCGCTGCTGCCGCATTGGCTGGCCGAAGGCCGCCATTCCGCCGTGCATTACGAACTCGGCCAGGTGGAGACGCTGGAGGACCGGATCGGGCTGGTGGAATGGCACCGAGCCTGGGGCCGCCGCGCTTCTGCGAAGATCAGGCCGCTCACGCTGCCCGCCATGCCCGCCATCGCGACGGGCCGAAAGCTGCGGATCGGCTTCATGTCGAGCGACCTGCGCAACCACCCCGTCAGCTACTTCGCGCTGCCCCTTATCGAACTGCACGATGCCGACAAGGTCGAGGTCTTCTGCTACTCCTTCTACGAGGGCGAGCGCGACCGGGTGCAGGAGATCATGGAGCGCAAGGCCGCCGGCTTCCGCTGGTGGCCGCGCAAGCCCGATGCGCAGGTGGCGGAGGGCATCGCGCAGGACGGGCTCGACATCCTGTTCGAACTCGGCGGCAGCACGGCGATGAATAAGCTGGAGGTGATGGCCCATCGCCCGGCCCGCATCGGCGCCAGCTGGCTGGCCTATCCCCATTCCGCGGGGCTGGAGCAGATCGACTACGTCCTGGTCGATCCCTACATCAAGCCGGAAGACAAGCGCCTGCTGATCGAGCAGCCCTTCGAGATGCCGGAAAGCTGGGTGGTACTGGGAAGGCTCGGCTTCAACGACCAGCCGATCCATGACGGGCTGCCGGAGGAACGCAACAACTGCATCACCTTCGGCACCGCCAACAATCCCTACAAGATGACGACGGCCTGCCTCGATGCCTGGGCGGCGGTGCTGCGCGCGGTGCCGCGGTCCCGCTTCCTCTTCGTGCGGCCTGAAGCCTCCGGCATGGCGTTCATGGACAATGCGCGCATCGCCTTTGCGCGGCGGAATGTCGATCCCACGCGGCTCGATTTCGTCGGCGTGCGCGGCAAGCATCTTCCCTACTACAACACCATGGACATCGCGCTCGACAGCCTGCCGCATGTCGGCGGCACCACGACCTGCGAGGCGCTGTGGATGGGCGTGCCGACCATCAGCCTGGTCGGGCCCGGCTTCCCGGAACGCCTTGCGTATTCGAACCTCAGCAACGCCGGGGTCGGCGACCTCGCGGCCTTCAGCGTCGAGGAGTATGTCGCGAAGGCCGAGGCGCTGGCGCGGGATCGCGCGCGGCGGCGTGAGTTGCGCCACGGGCTGCGCCCCATGATCCGGCGCAATCCGCTCGGCCAGCAGCAGCGCTTCGTGGACCAGTTCTACGCGAAGGCGAGGGAGGTCGCGTCCCGATGAAGGCGGTGATCCTGGCCGGCGGCCGCGGCACTCGCCTGGCGGAGGAGACGACGACGCGGCCGAAGCCGATGGTCGAGATCGGCGGCCGCCCCATCCTGTGGCACATCATGCAGATCTATGCCGCGCATGGGGTGACGGAGTTCGTCATCTGCCTCGGCTACAAGGGCTGGATGATCAAGGAGTACTTCCTCAACTTCCGCCTGCACGCCAGCGATCTCACCATCGATCTCGGGACCGGCGCGATCGACGTGCTGCGCCCCGCGGAGATGCCGTGGCGCGTGACGCTGGTGGATACGGGGGAGGAGACGCAGACCGGCGGGCGCCTGAAGCGCGTGGCGCATCTGCTGCGGGACGACGACGCCTTCTGCATGACCTATGGCGATGGCGTCGGCGACGTGGACATCACGGCGCTGGTCGCCTTCCACCGCGCCCATGGGCGGGACGCCACCGTCACTGCCGTGGTGCCGCCCGGCCGCTTCGGCGCGCTGGAACGGCAGGGAGATCGCGTCACCGCCTTCATCGAGAAGCCGCCCGGCGATGGCGGGCGCATCAATGGCGGCTTCTTCGTGCTGTCGTCCCGCGTGCTGGACCGCATCGAGGGCGACGCCACGCTGTGGGAACAGGAACCGCTGCGCGGCCTGGCGCACGACGGCGAATTGCGCGCCTTCGATCATCCGGGCTTCTGGCAGCCCATGGACACGGTGCGGGACCGCGAGCTGCTGGAACGCCTCTGGGCATCCGGCGAGGCCCCCTGGAGACTCTGGTGAGCGATTTCTGGCGTGGACAGCGTGTGGTCGTCACCGGTCATACGGGCTTCAAGGGTTCCTGGCTGTGCCGCGCGCTGCATGCGCGGGGTGCCACCGTCACGGGCATCGCGCTGGACCCGCGCCCCGGCCCTTCCGCCTTCGCGCTCATGGGCGTGGCGGGGGTGCTGGCGGGCGACCACCGGATCGACATCCGCGATGCCGCCGCGGTGGCGCGCGTGCTGCGGGATGCGCGGCCCGACATCGTGCTGCACCTGGCCGCGCAGGCCTTCGTCGGCGATGGCTACCGCGACCCCGCCGGCACCTTCGCCACCAACCTCGGCGGCACGGTCGCGGTGCTGGAGGCGATGCGCGGCCTGGCGGGGCTTCGCGCCGCGGTGATCGTCACCTCCGACAAGGTCTATGCGAATGACAGCGCCGGCCGCGCCTTCGCGGAGGATGACCGGCTCGGCGGGATCGATCCCTACAGCGCCTCCAAGGCCGCGGCGGAACTGGCGGTCGCGTCCTGGCGCGGCAGCTTCGCGGCCGAGCTGCCGCCGATCGCCACCGCGCGGGCGGGCAACGTCATCGGCGGCGGAGATTTCGGCACGGAACGCCTGGTGCCGGACCTCGTCCGCGCCCTGGTCGCGGGACGCCCGCTGCCGCTGCGGCGCCCCGACGCGACGCGCCCCTTCCAGCATGTGCTGGACGTGCTGCGCGGCTACCTCATGCTGGCGGAACGCCTGGCCTCGGGCAGCGCGCCGGCATCGATCAACCTCGGCCCGCGTGACGGGGAGCTTTCCGTCCGCGGCCTGCTGCAACACTGGGAAACGGCGACGGGCATGCGCGTGGAGTGGCAGGCGGTGGAAGGCCCCGTGATGGAGGAATCGAAGCGGCTCGCGCTCGATTCATCGCTGGCGGAGCGCGCGCTCGGCTGGTCGCCCCGGCTCGATACGCCGCGCGCCATCGCGGAAACCGCCGCCTGGTACGCTGCGTGGCAGCGGGGCGAGGACATGGTGGCCGTGAGCGACGCCGCGATCCGCGCGGTGCTGGCATGAACGCGGGCGCCACGCGCATCACCGCCTGCCGCGCCTGCGGCGCCAGGCTCGGCGCGGTGTTCTGCGACCTCGGCACCATGGCGGTGGCCAATTCCTACGTGCCGCCCGACCGGGCCGATGCGCCGGAGCCCGTTTTTCCGCTGCGCGCCATGGTGTGCGAGGGCTGCCGCCTCGTGCAGCTCGACACCATCGTCGATGCGGTCGGCATCTTCACAGACTATGCCTATTTCTCCTCCGCCTCCTCCTCCTGGCTCGACCATGCGACGCGCTCCTGCAGCGCGATGACGCAGCTTCTGTCGCTGGGGGCGGACAGCTTCGTCGTCGAGGTCGCGAGCAATGACGGCTACCTGCTCCGCAACTTCGTGGCATCCGGCATCCCCTGCCTCGGCGTGGAGCCCGCCGCCAATGTCGCCGCCATTGCGAACGAGGCGGGGGTGCCGACGGAGGTCTTCTTCTTCGGCGCGGACAGCGCGCAGGACCTGGTGGCGCGGCGCGGCCATGCGGACCTGGTCGTCGCCAACAACGTGCTGGCGCATGTGCCTGATGTGAACGACTTCGTCGCGGGGATGGCAATCCTGGCGGGGTCGCGCGGCATGGTCTCGATCGAATGCCCGCACCTCGTCACCCTCGTCGATGGCGTGCAGTTCGACACGATCTACCACGAGCACTACGCCTACTGGTCGCTGCTGAGCATGGAGGCGTTGCTGGCGCGCCACGGCCTTGCCGTGGTCGATGTGGAAAGGCTCCCGACGCATGGCGGGTCGCTCCGCGTCATGGCGCGCCAGGCGCCGGCCGCATCCTCCGACGCCGTGGTGGCGCTGCGGGCGGAGGAGGGGGCGAGGGGCCTCCACACCGACGCCTTCTACGAAGGTTTCGAGGCGCGGGTGCGGGAGGTTCTGGACGGGCTGCGCGCCTGGCTGGCGGCGGGCGAAGGCCGCCGCGTCGGCGCCTATGGCGCGGCGGCCAAGGGCAACACGCTGCTGAACGCGGCGGGCGTCAAGGCGCCCGCGATCCTCGCCGTCGCGGATCGCAGCACCGCCAAGCAGGGCCGCCTGCTGCCCGGCAGCCACATCCCGGTGGTGACGCCGGAGGCGCTGCTGGCGATGGGCCTCGACGACATCCTTGTCCTGCCCTGGAACATCGCCCCCGAGATCGCGTCCGGCCTGCGTCGTGGCGGCTTCACCGGGCGCCTGGTCACCGCCGTGCCGCGCATCACCGAGCTGCCGTGAGGTTCCGCGCCACCGCGATCCCCGGCGTGGTGAAGGTGCTGGCCGATCGCGCCCGCGACGCGCGCGGTGCCTTCCTGCGCAGCTGGTGCGCGGAACGTTTCGCGGAGGCCGGAATCGACTTCACGCCGACCCAGGCAAGCCTGTCGGAGAACCCGCACCGCCACACGCTGCGCGGGATGCATTGGCAGGCGGCGCCGGCGGCGGAGCAGAAGCTGGTGCGCTGCGTGCGCGGCGCGGTCTTCGACGTGGCACTCGACCTTCGCGCGGATGGCGGATTGCGGCATGAGGCGGTGGTGCTGTCCGCGGAGGAGGGCAACGCCTTGTTCATCCCGCAGGGCTGCGCCCATGGCTTCCTGACGCTGACCGATGACGCGCTGGTCGAATACCTGATCGACGCGCCCTACACGCCGGCCCTGGCGCGCGGCGCGCGGTGGGACGACCCGGCCTTCGCCATCCCCTGGCCCGCCGTGCCGGCGGTGATCGGCGACCGCGACCGGGCCTGGCCGCTGCATGGCTGAGCGCCTGCTGCTGACTGGCGCCAGCGGCTTCGTCGGCCGCGCGCTGGCCGCGCCGCTCGCGGCGCGAGGGTTCGAGGTGCATGCGGTGGCCGGCCCGCTCCGCGCCAACCTGCTGGAGGAGGCCGAGCAGGCCGCGCTGCTGCGCGACGTGAAGCCCACGGTGATCGTCCACGCCGCCTGGTATGTCGCGCATGGCCGCTTCTGGACGGCGCCCGAGAACACCGACTGGCTGGACGCCTCGACGGCGCTGGCGCGCCGCTTCGCGGAGCAGGGCGGCCGCCGCTTCATCGGCATCGGCAGCTGCGCGGAATACGCGACGGAGCCCGAGGCGGCGCTCTGGCCCGAAAGCCGCGCGGTGGCGCCGACGACCCCCTACGGCATCGCGAAGGCGACCCTCAGCGCCCGCCTGATGGCGCTGGAGGGCCTCTCCGTGGCCTGGGCGAGGCTCTTCCACCTCTTCGGCGCGGGCGAGCATCCGGACCGGCTGGTGCCCTCCGTCATCGCGGCGCTGCGGCAGGGGCGGGAGGCACGCTGCGCCTCCGGCCGCCCGGTCCGCGACTTCGCCAGCACGGGCTTCGTGGGGGAGGCGATCGCGGCGCTGACGGCCAGCGCGGTCACCGGCCCCGTGAACATCGGCGCGGGCGAGGGACGGTCTATCCGCGACCTAGTGGAGACGCTGGCGCGCCTAGCCGGCCGCCCCGACCTGCCGCGCTTCGGCGCCCTGCTGGACCGGCCGGGGGAGGTGCCGGTGATGGTCGCGGACACCACGAGGCTGCGCCAGGAGGTCGGCTTCACCGCGCCCGCCGGGACGGACGCCGCGCTGGCCGCGCTTTTCAGCCCCTGATCGGAGGCGCCGCGACGACGCCCGCGTGTTCCAGCGCCGCCGCCACGCGGAACAGCACATCCTCCCGCCACGGCGCCGCGATCAGCTGCACGCCGATCGGCAGCCCGTTCGGCGTGCCGGCGACGGAGGGATCGGCCAGCGGCACCGCCAGCACCGGCAGCCCGATGCAGGAGATGGGCTGGGTGAAGACGCCGAGGTTGGGGCGGATCGGCACCAGCTCCCCCTCCAGCTCGATATTCGCCTGGCCGATCGGCGTTGCGGCAAAGGGCGTCGCGGGCGCGATCAGGATGTCGGTCTCGGCGAAGAGCTTCAGGACCGAGGCGCGATAATCCGCGCGCAGCCGCTGCGCCTGCGTCACCCAATGCGCGGGCAGCATGGCGCCGGCCAGGAAGCGGTCGCGCGTGCCGGGATCGAAGTCGGCGGCGCGCGTCCGCAGGTCCGACATGTGCAGGTTGCCGCCCTCTGCCATGGTGATCAGGAAGGCGGCCGCGCGGCCGCGCGCGGCATCCGGCACCACCATCCGCCGCGTGGCGCCGAGCACGCGGGCAATCGCCTCCACCGCCGCGAAGGCCTCCGCATGGCCGTTGCGGGCGAAATGCCCGTCGGCGACGGCGAAGCGCAGGCCCTCAATGCCCGCGGCCAGGCGCGGCGTGACCGGCTCCAGCGGCTGGCGGGTCTGGGCGGGGTCCTCGGGGTCGAAGCCCTGCAGCACGTCATAGGCCAGCGCGAGATCCGCGACGTCCGCCGCGAAGGGGCCGAGATGGTCGAGCGAGGCGACGAAGGGATAGCTGCCGGCGCGCGACAGCCGACCATATGTCGGCTTCAGCCCGAAGATGCCGCAGAGCGACGAGGGCACGCGGATCGACCCGTTGGTGTCGCTGCCGAGCGTGATCGGCACCAGCCCCGCCGCCACCGCCGCCGCCGAGCCGCCGGAGGACCCGCCCGCGATGCGCGTCAGGTCATGCGGGTTGCGGCAGGGCCCGTCATGCGCGTTTTCCGTCGTGAAGCCATAGGCGTATTCGTCCATGTTGAGCGCGCCGGTGCAGACCGCGCCGGCGGCGGCCATCTTCCGCACGAGGAAGCCGTCCCGCGTTGCGGGCGGGGCACCACGCTCGATCTTAGATCCCGCGAGTGTCGCGATACCCGCGAGGTCGAAGAGGTTCTTGACGGCATAGGGCACGCCGGCCAGCGGGCCGGGGTCGCGGCCGGCTGCGATGGCCTGGTCCACGGCCAGCGCTTCCGCCCGGGCGCGGGCGGCCGTGACCTCCGTGAAGGCGTTGTAGCGGGGATCGCGCGCGGCGATGTCGGCGAGCGCTTCCTCCGTCACCTCGATGGCGCGGCGGCGGCCGGTGCGGATGGCCTGGGCGGTGGCGGCGGCCCTCACGGGCGGTACACCGGCGCGGGTTCCTGATGCACCGTCAGCGCCTTGCCCTCCACCAGCGCCGCCATGCGCGCGGCGAGGCGGAGGTTGGCGATGACGCCCGGGCGATGGGCGGGGTCCACGGGCAGCGACAGCGCCGCCGCGGCGGCGTTCATCAGCGCCTCGGCCTGGTCGTCCGTCATGGCGTCTCCTCCGCGTAGTGGCAGGCGGCTTCGCGGCCACCGCCGAAGCGGCGCAGCGCGGGCATCTCGACCCCGCAGCGATCCGTGCCCACGGGGCAGCGGCCATGGAAGCGGCAGGCATTCGGGTCGGGATCGATCGGGCTTTTCGGATCGCCCGCAAGGCGCAGCGCGCCATCCCGCACGCCATCGAGGCGCGGCACCGCCGCCACCAGCCCGCGCGTGTAGGGGTGCAGCGGGTTCTCGAACACCTGCGCCGCGGGCCCGACCTCGACGATGCGGCCGAGATACATGACGACGACGCGATCGCAGAGCAGCCGCACCACGTTCAGGTCGTGGCTGACGAAGACATAGGACATGCCGAGCGTCTCCCGCAGCCGCACCAGCAGCTGCAGGATCGTGACCTGGACCGAGACGTCGAGCGCCGCCGTCGGCTCGTCCAGCACCAGCAGGTCCGGCCTGGTCGCGATGGCGCGGGCGATGCCGACGCGGGCGCGCTGGCCGCCCGAGAGTTGGTGCGGGAAGCGGTCCAGCAACTCTATCGGCAGGCCGCACAGCGTCGCCGCTTCCTCGACCTTCGCAGTCAGCGCCTCGCCCGTCACGCCCTTCAGCTTGCGCAGCGGGTCGGCGATGGCGTCGGCGGCGGTGAAGCGCGGGTTGATGCTCTCGCCCGCATCCTGGAAGACGATCTGGATGCGCGCGCGGTCTGCATCCCTCGCGAAGCGGCTGGCGGGCAGGTCGGCGAGTTCGCGGCTGCCGAAGCGGATGGAGCCGCTGGTCGGGTCCGTGAGTCGCGTCAGCAGCCGCACCAGCGTCGATTTCCCGCAGCCGGATTCACCGACCAGGCCGAGCGTCTCCCCGCGCGCCAGGGTGAAGGAGACATCGTCCACCGCATGGACGAGCGAGGGCTTGCCGCCGCCGAACCAGCCCTTGCGGCGCAACGGGAAGCGTTTCGTCAGTTCCGCCACGTCGAGCAGCGTGGAGCCGTCCGGGCCCGGGGGCGTGGGGTCGTTGCCGATCATGCCGGGTTCCAGCAGGCGATGCGGTGCGCCGGTTCGATGTCCCGCCACACCAGCTTCGCGTCGCAGGCGGGCAGGCGGCGGTCGCAGCGCGCAGCGAAGCGGCAGGGCGGCAAATCGTCCCGCCGCAGGTCGGGCAGGTTGCCGGGGATGGAGCGCAGCGCGCTGAGTTCGCCCGCCGCCGTCGGCGTCGCGGCCAGCAGGCGGCGCGTATAGGGATGGCGCGGGTTCGCGAGCAGTGCCGCGGTCGGCGCATCCTCCACGATGTGGCCGGCATGCATGACCGCGATGCGCGCGCTGCGCTCCGCCGCCAGCGCCAGGTCATGGGTGATGAGGATGGTCGCCATCCCCGTCTCCGCCGCAAGCTTCGCCACGATGTCCATCACAACGGCCTGGGTCGTGACGTCGAGGCCGGTGGTCGGTTCGTCCGCGATCAGCAGGGCAGGGCGCGTGGCCACCGCGATGGCGATCATCACGCGCTGGCACATGCCGCCCGAGAGCTCGAAGGGATAGGCGTTCGCGCGGCGTACGGGATCGGGGATGCCGACCTGCTTCAGCATGTCGATGGCGCCCGCCATCGCGTCCCGCTTCGACAGGCCCGCATGGCGGCGCAGCACATCGGCGATCTGCTGGCCGATCGGGCGGATCGGGTTCAGCGCCGCGCGCGGATTCTGGAAGATCATCGCCGCGCGCCTGCCACGGATGCGGGCGAGGTCGGCGGGGGAGGCGGCCGTCAGGTCTACGCCCTCCAGCACCGCGCGGCCCTTGGTGATCCGCCCCGCCGCATCCAGCAGGCCGAGCAGCGCATAGGCGGTGACGGACTTGCCGGAGCCGGACTCGCCAACCAGCGCCATCGTCTCGCCACGCCCGACGGTGAAGGCGACGCGATCCAGCGCGCGGACGATGCCGGAGCGCGTGCGGAATTCGACGGAGAAGTCGGAGACCTCGAGGACCGCGCTCACGTGCGCCTCCGGGGATCCACGATATCCCGCACGCCATCGCCCAGCAGGTTGAAGCAGAACACCGCCGTCATCAGCGTCGCACCCGGGAACAGCGCGACCCACCATTCGCCGGAGACGATGAAGGCCGCGCCTTCCGCCACCATGATCCCCCATTCCGGCGTCGGCGCACGAACGCCGAGCCCGATGAAGGACAGGCCCGCCGCGTTGAGGATGGCGTAGCCCATGGTGAGCGACATCTGCACCACCATGATCGGCATGATGTTCGGCCCGACCTGGCGCAGCAGCACGCCCATGTCGCGATGGCCCGCGATGCGGGCCGCGTCCACGAAGCCTGCCTCCCGCCGCTGCACCGTCTCCGCCCGCGCCACGCGGACATAAAGCGGAAAATTGATGATCGCCGTCGCCAGCACGATGTTCGGCACCGTGTTGCCCAGCGCGGCCACGATCGCCATGGCGAGGACGAAGAGCGGAAAGGCCATGATGGTGTCAGCCACGCGCCCCACCAGCTGGTCCACCCAGCCGCCGAAGAAGCCCGATGCGAGGCCGGCGAAGCCGCCCATGGCGAAGACCAGCGCGACGGAAGCCGCGGCGATGCCGAGGTCGAGCCGCGCCGCCACCAGCACGCGGGAGAAGATGTCCCGCCCGATCTGGTCCGTGCCGAACCAGTGCAGCGCGGAGGGCGGTTGCAGCGCGCGCATCGTGTTGCTCGCCAGCGGATCGTAGGGCGCCAGAGACGGCCCGAGGATCGCGGCACCCACGAAGAAGGCGAAGAGCAGCAGCGCCAGCCCCGTCACGGGATTCTCGCTGACGACGTGGCGCGCGTGGCGGAGGGTCGAGCTGCTCATGAATAGCGCGCCCGCGGGTCGAGCGCCCGGTTCACCAGGTCGATGGTCAGGTTCAGCACCACGTAGAGGATCGCCATGGTCAGCACGAAGCCCTGCACCGGCGCGCCGTCGCTGGCGATCAGCGCCTCCACCGCATAGCTGCCGATGCCGGGCCAGGCGAAGACCTTCTCGACCAGCACATTGGCGCCGAGCAGGAAGGAGAAGACCATGCCGAGCGTCGTCACCACCGGCAGCAGCGCGTTGCGCAGCGCATAGGTCAGGATGATGGTGCGCGATGAAAGCCCCGACGCCCGCGCCGTGCGGATGAACTCCGCGCCGAGCACCGCGAGCATGGAGGCCCGCGTGATGCGCGCGATGGGGGCCAGCGCGAAGAGGCCGAGCGTGCAGGCCGGCAGGATGATCTGTGCCGCCGCGCTCTGCCAGGTCTCCCAGTCCCGCGCGATGGCGGCGTCGATCAGGTAGAAGCCGGTCACGAAGTTGGGGGCGGAGGCGAAGGCATCCAGCCGCCCGACCGGTGCCGGTGCCCAGCCCAGCAGGTAGTAGAAGACATAGACCAGCAGCAGCCCAGTGAAGAAGACGGGCAGGGAGACGCCCGCCGTCACGACGATGCGGCAGAGATGATCGGCCAGCGACCCCTGCTTCACCGCCGCCAGCACGCCGAGCGGGATGGCGATGCCCATCGCGATCAGCAGCCCGAACAGCGTCAGCTCCGCGGAGGCCGGCAGCCGGTTCACGAGATCGACCAGCACCGGCTGCCCCGTCGTCAGCGACATGCCGAGGTCGCCGCGCAGCAGCGCCTGCACGTAGCTCCAGAACTGCTCTGGCAGCGGCCGATCGAGGCCGAGGGCCGCGCGGATCTGCGCGATGGATTCCGCGCTCGCGGTGGGCCCGGCGAAGTAGGTCGCGGTATCGCCGGGCAGCACGCGCGTCAGCACGAAGGTGACGACGATGACGGCGACAAGGGCGGGGAGCGACCCCGCCAGCCGCCAGAGAACCCCCCTCATCCCTTGGTCAGATACCGGAAGTCAGGCTCCCGGCACGGCCAGAACTGGTAGCCGCCGATGGTCCGCTGCATGGCCACGTCATGGAAGGGCTGCGCGATGGGGATGAATGGCACGTCGTGCATGCCGAGCTCGAGGAAGCCGCGGACATTCTCCGCATAGACCGCCGGGTCCTGCGTGAAGCGCGCGGCGTCGATCAGCCGGTCCATCGCCGGGTTCTGGTAGCTCGGGATGTTGAAGATCGAGTTGTTGCCGTGATAGTTCCAGAAGAAGAAGTAGTCCGGCCAGTCGAGCCAGCCGCCGAAGCGGTTGATCGCCATCGGCGCGGTCTTCTTGTTCAGCTCGCCGCGGAAATTGGCACCGGGGATCTTGTTCAGCTCCACCGTGATGCCGAGCGGCGCCAGCGCCTCCTTCACCAGCACGGCCATCGGCTCCGCGATGGTCCCGGAGCCGGCGTCGAAGAGCAGGCTGGTGGTGAAGGGGCCGACGCCCGATTCCGCCATCAGCGCGCGGGCGCGGGCGATGTTGGCGGTATAGGGGAAGGGCACCGGCCAGGTGAGGCGCGCGGGCGTGGAAGGCCCGCCATACATCGGCACGCCGCGCCCGAAGAGCGAGGCCTGCATGATCTGCTCATAGGGCATCGCCCAGGCCACGGCCTGGCGCAGCTTCACGTTGTTGAAGGGCGGGTTGGCGCTGTTCAGCGCGACATACCAGATCGCGTTCGGCACCGGCACGGCGGAGACGCGCACCCGCCCCGCCGCGGCGAGGTCCGCGAAGTCCTTGGGCGGCAGGCCATAGCTCATATCGGCATCGCCACGCTCCAGCAGCGCGCGGCGCGTGGAGGGGGAGGGGATGTCGCGCGCGATGACGCGGCGCAGCTTCGGCAGCGGGCCCGACTTCCAGTCGTCGTTCCGGACATAGATGGTCTCGGTGCCCGGACGCCAGGCCTCCACCTTGAAGGCGCCGCCGCCGGCGATGTTGTTCTTCAGGTATTCCTTCGCCCAGACATCGCCGCCCGAGTTGCGGATGGCGAGTTCGCTGTCGAAGACGAAGGGGATCGTGACCGCCAGGTTCGGCATGGTCAGCTTGTCCCGCCGCAGGAAGTCGATGCGGAAGGTCTTGTCGTCAACGGCGACGAACTGCTCCGGCTTCTCCAGGCTGCCGGCATTCATCTGGGTGGTGGCGAAGCCGCCGATGGAGACGGCGCGGTCGAGCGACCATTTCACATCTTTTGCCGTCACTGATCTTCCGCTGTGGAAGCGGGCATCGGCGCGCAGCTTGAAGGTCACGCTCATGCCATCGCTGGCTTCCTGCCAGCTCTCGGCCAGCTCCGGCTCCAACGCGTTGATGTCGAAGCTGGTGGTGACGTCGTCGACGCGCTGGCGCTTGAAGCTGACGAGGCGGTCGTAGCAGTTCAGCGCGACGCCGTTCACCGGCTGGGACGAACCCAGACCCTGCATGTCGAGGCTGTTCGGCCCGTATTCCTGCACCAGCAGCAGCGTCTCGTTCCGCGTCGGCGCCTGGGCCTTCGCCTCCCGGATCGCGGGTGCCGCCACCCCGGCCGCGACGGCCGGTAGGGCCTTGAGGAAGTCTCGGCGATCCATCGCTGCTCTCCGCTTCGGCATGTCTGCCGAGGTGGCGGAGCAAGTGTTACGCCACGGCAAGCTTCAGGGGGCGGGGAGCCAGCGGTCCAGCTGGTCGCGGAAGGCCTGGATGGCGACCGGCCAGGCGGGCGCCGCCGCGCCTTCCTCGGCCGCGGCGGCGGAAAGCCCGGCCAGCCGCGCCGGATCGATGGCCAGGTCGCGCAGCAGCGGCATCACCGCCGCGTCGTCGGCCACCAGCAGCGCGCCGCCGCCATCCACCAGCCCGGCGGCGGGGCTGCCCGCCGGCAGCACGGGCACGCAGCCCAGAAGCTGGGCATCCCGCACCGCGATCGGCGTCGCTTCCGCCGCTTCCGGCAGCAGCAGCAGGTCCGCCGCCGCCACCGCATCGGCCAGCGTCTCCGCGATTCCGACGCCAAGCGGCGACAGGCGCCGCCGCAGCTTGCCGTCCAGCGCCTCCCCCACCGCGATCCAGTCGATCGGCAGCCCCGCCTGGCGCGTCGCCGCGACCAGCCGCAGCCGCGCCTCCACCACCGGGGCGGGGGTGGAGGGGCCGAGCAGCAGCGCCGCGCGCAGCAGGCCCTTGCGGCGGCTGCGCCGGGCGGTGACCAGGCGGTCCCGCTCCTCCGCCGTGATGGCCAGCGTGGCGGCGGGCGGCAGCAGGCAGAGCTTCGCCTCCGGCACGCCGGCGCCGCGCAGCCAGTCCACCAGGGCAGGGGAGGGCGCCAGCAGCAGGTCGTGCACATGCTCGAAGGCGAGCGCGAGGTAGGGGTGGCCGGTGCCGCGACCCAACGCGGAGCGTTCCAGCGCGTGCAGATGCCCCACCACCTTCGTGCCCTGCTTGCGCAGGTCGCCTAGCACGGCGGAAAGCGCGGGCACATGGCTGCAGACCAGCACGTCCAGCTCCGTCAGCAGGCCGAGCAGCGGCGCTTCCGCCCCTTCCAGGTCGCCCGACAGCGCGATGCGCTGGCCGAGGAAGTCGTGCGGCCCTTCCTTCGGCAGCGCGCGGCCGAGGAAGGAGACGCTGTCGAAGGCGTCCCGCAGCCCGTCGCCGAGCGTGATGCCCGGCCGGTCCAGCACGAAGAGGTGCGTCGCGCAGCCCGTGCGGCGCAGCGCCGCCGCCAGGGCGGCGGCGACGCGGCCGACGCCATCCGCGATGCCGTCCGGCACCGCGAAGCCGATGTGCCGCCGCCCATCGGCGCCCCGCCGGCGTGGCATCACATGGTCCGCGCCCACCGCGGCGGCCAGGTAGTCCGCATAGCTGCGGATGGCGGGCGTGGCGCCCGCCTTGCGCCAGATCCAGCGGCGGCGCCGCGCCGGATCATGGTCCTGGCGCAGCCGCGCGGCGGTCGCGACGGGGGTGGGCGCATAGGCGCCGACCAGCAGCGCCTCCTCCGCGCAGGGGAAGCGCAGCAGCAGCCGGCCGAGCTGCGGGCTGTCCGCGTCCTCCGCCACCGCCGCGAGCCAGCCATTCGGCGTCTCCGCGCCCAGCGCTTCCCGCAGCGCGGCCTGGCCGGCGGCGAAGCCGATGGGGGCGGATGCCGGCGCCTGGACCGAGAGTCCCAGCGCGATGGCGCCGCGCGCGGCCTCCAGGTGGATCGCGACAGCCTGGTGCGTGGCGCAGAGCCGCTGCAGGTGCCAGAGCAGGTTGGCGAGGAGCCCCGCCTGGCGCAGCGCCGCCACCGCCGGGGCGGGCAGCCAGACGGCATAGGGGGGCGTGCCCAGCGTCTCCGGCTCCACCTCCTCCGCTGCGAAGGATTCGGCGTGCTGGTCCAGCGTCATGCGGCGCGGGGCGGCGTCCACGTCGCTGAACCACTGCACCTCCCCGCCCGCATCGGTGAAGAGCGCGAAGCGGGGCGCTTCCTCATGCTCCCAGGCCAGCAGGTTGCGGAGCGAATGCAGGTCGCGGTGCTTCTCCCGCATATAGGCCAGGATGCCGGCGCGCTGGCGGTTGCTATCGCGCAGCATGCTCTCCGCGCGCTGACGGTATTCCAGGCCGAAGCTGGGGTGGCAGCGGCCCCGGAAGCCGCGCGCCAGCGCCTGCATCCAGAACTCCCAGTCCTCGTAGCCCGCCTTCATCGTCTCGTCGAAGCGGATGCCAGCGTCGAAGACGCGGCGATGCACCAGGCTGCCGGCCTCGCAGATGTTGTCGAAGGTGACATGGGCCAGGCGGGAATAGGGGGCCTGGTAGTTGCCGGACCATTCGATCCCGAACTTGTCGATGCTGGGATAGACCCAGTCCACGCCGGCCTGGCGCAGCAGGCCGATGGCGTTGCCCATGGCGGTCGGCGTCAGCCGGTTGTCGGCGTCCAGGAAGTAGATCGCCTCCAGCCCCGGCCAGGCGCGCAGCGCGTAGTCGATGCCGAAATTGCGGGCGGAGGAGAGACCGCCATTGCGCTTGCGGAGGTAGGTGACGCGTTCCTCCGCCATCGCATAGGCGCTGCCGATGGTGCGCGTTTCCTCATAGGGGCAGCCATCATCGACGATGACGATGGCGATCGGCACGCCGCCCCGCTGCGCCAGCGCGGCATCCAGCGCTTCCGGCAGCAGGCCCGGATGCTTGAAGACCGGGACGATGATGGCGATGGCCGGGGGGATCATGCCGTTCAGGATTTGCCGCCGGCTGGGTTGCCGCCGCCGCGCGGCGATTGCAAGCCCTGATCAGGCGGAGATGCGCAGCCCCGTGCACGCGACGGAGAGGGTGCGGCTGTCCCCGGGCGGCTGCTGCGCGCGGCCGAAGGCGAGGTCCAGCACCACCGTCCGGTCCCGGCGACGCGCCGCCTGGGGCAGGGGGATCACCACCGTCAGCCCGGCTTCCGCCGTGCCCGCCACATTGGCCCGGGTCGGCACGCCGTTCACGGCGCAGGTGATGCTGCCCTCCGTCAGCCCCGGCACGACGGCGGCGATCAGCACCTCGATCCGCGTGGCGTGGCGGGAGACGGTGTCGAGCTTGAGGTTCACATCCGCCCCGAGCCACCGCCAGCTGTGTTCCCCGCTGCCTTCCAGCGCGTGGAAGCCGGTGCCGCGGAAGTCCCGCGCGGGCAGGAAGGCCTCCGCCACCTCCGTCTCATCGGCCTCCGTCACCACGGGGGCGAGGGGGGAGGGCATCGCGGGCTGCTCCGCCGCGGCGCCGGCGGCCTGCGCGGCGGCCACGGTGGCGCGAAGGCCGCCGATGCGGGCGCGGGGCGGCGTGCCCTCGGCGCCCGCCACCCGGCGTGTCAGCACGAAGAGGTCGCGCGGCCCGGCGCCTTCGGCCTGGAACAGGCGCAGCGGCGCCAGCCCGTCCTCATCCGCCATCACCCAGCCCGACCAGCCGATGGAAGGCGTGTCGTGGCGCGCCAGGTCCAGCGCCTCCGCCGCCGTGGTCGCGGCGGCGATGGCGAAGTCCACGGGCTCCGTCACCTCCCCCACGATCCGGCCGTTGGCCTGCGCCACCAGCGTGCCGGCCGGCAGCGCCCCGGCCATGCGGCCGAGCGTGACGCCGGCGCGGGCGGGGTCGCAGGGCAGGCTGTCATCATCCAGCGCGCGTCGCGTCGCGGTGGCGCCGTCGCGCGACAGCTCGATCGCCTCCGGCAGCAGGGAGACTTCCTCCCACCCCTGGCCGAGGTCGTCGCTGCCCTCCGCATGGTCGATCCCGGTGACGGGGGGCATCACGCCGGGCAGGCCGGTCCAGACCCGGAAGGCCAGGCTGCGCGGGGCGAGTGGCATGCCGTCCTCCCCGTTCACGCGGAAGGCGGGCAGCGGCTGGTTGCCGCCGAGGGAGAGGGCGATGGTGCCTTCCGGCACCTCCACGGACAGGCGCAGCGTGCGGGACAGGCCGGTGAGCGCGCGTTCCAGCCCCAGCACCTGCCAGCCCGGCTTGAGCCGCGCGGTCGGCAGCCGCCAGGTGGCGCGTTCCTGCCCATCCTCCAGGCTCGTCAGCCGCACCACCAGCAGCGCGTCGCGGTCGGTGGGCGCGGCGTCCAGGTGCAGCGCGATGGCGCTGACGCCGCGGCTGGCGATGGGTAGCAGCTGGGTCAGGCCGCCGAGATTGGCGCCACGGCCGATCCGGATCGCCGCATCCTCGCCCCCGGCCGGCTCCTCCGCGAAAACCTGGTCGAAATCCTGCCGGTTGTCCCGCGCCACATAGGCTTCCAGCTGCGCGAGCCGGGACTGGTGATCCTCATGCGCCGCGCGCATCTGGCTGAGGCTGCGGAGCGATCCCGTGAGCATCGCCGCCTGCCGGCGCAGCACCGCGGTGGTGCCGGAGACGACGGCGGTGGCGAGGCCCATGGCATCGCCGGGCTGCATCCGGGCAATGGCGGGCACGGTATCGCCGCCGGGCGCCGTGTCGATCGCCAGGCGCAGCGCGGCCTCTCCGTCATCGGTGAAGGCGATGGCGGCGACGCAGAGCGGCGGCAGGGCGGGCAGGGGGAAGCGGTTGCCCTCCGCGTGCAGCAGAAGGCCGGCAGCCGGGTCGTGCTCGATCGCCAGTACCGGCACCGGCACCGCCAGCACGTCGCGCGCCAGGCCCCATTCCACCGCGGCGATCAGCAGCACCGGTTCGCGCATCGCGGCCACGAGGGAGGCCGGCAGCGCGGGCGCGTTCGCGCCGGCGGCGCCGGCCCCGGAAAAGGCCAGCAACGCCTGGTCGCCACTCGGCGGATGTTGCGCGATCAACATGGGGGCTGCTGTCGAACTCGTGACCGATGAGGGGAGGCTAGGCCCGGCGAATTATCGTGAAAAGTCTTTATTTAGAGACTCAGCCATGTCGGCCATGGGGGGTCGGCACGGCCAGGTTGCTGAGAAGTGCCGGCGGCCGTGCCGATGGCAAGGGGCGCGATGCCGACGACGTCATGGCAGCCTGGTAGCGCCTTGTTAATGCAACATTGCCGGTGGCGCACTCCGGTGCCGCCACTGGCCAGCGGGGGCGACGATGTCCCCTGGGTCACGGCGAAGTGATCCACGAATCTTATTTTCGGGACTCTGATGTCACGCGGCACGGGACGACGCGGGGAGGAAGCCATCGGGCCCGAGTTGGACCGACAGCCCTTCCTGCGCGAAGGCGCCGGCGCTTTCCGCCACCATGGCGGCGTAGCGCTTGTATTCTGCCGCGCCGTTGTAGTGCTGGCCGCGGCTGATCTCCTCCAAGATCTTCCGGCGGAAGCCGGCGTGGTACTTGAAGTGCGCGAAGACCGCCGGCTGGCGGGACAGGCGGATATTGGCCGCGCTGTGGATGCCCTCGCTGACGCGAATCCAGGGCTGGTAGCGGAACATCGCCACCTTCTCCGCCACGAAGCCGTTCGGTTCGCTGTCCGGCAGCAGCCGGTGGCGCAGGGCGGAGACCTGCTGGCAGCGGTTGCTGTAGTAGCAGCTGGTCAGCCGGAAGGCCTCCACCGGCTGGCGATCCATCCAGGTCGCGGCCTCGAAGGGCGGGCGGGCGCTGAAGTCCGCCTCCTCCAGCGGGCCGGCGGGGTACATGTCCACCATCCACAGCGGCACGGCGTTGGCGCGCTCAGCCTCCACCGCCGCGACCAGCTCCGCCAGGCTGCGGTGGCGCCAGCCCGGGTAGATCAGGAACTCGTCCGCATCCGCCACCACCGCCCAGCGGCTGACGAAGTGGTGCGCCAGCACCGTCTGCTGCCAGGTCACGCCGTAGTGGGAGGTGCGGTATTCGCCGGCGGCCGAATAGACGACGACATCGGGCTGCGCGAGCAGCCATTCCCGCGACCCGTCATCCGACGCGTTGTCCACGGCGTAGAAGGCCCGCACGCCGATCGACCGATAGTGGTCCAGCAGGTGCGGCAGCATCGTCATCTCGTTGCGCGCCGCCAGCACCACGCCGATCGGCTCCGCCTGCGCGCGGGCCAGCACCTCCCCGTCGCTCAGCAGTTCCAGCTGGTGGTGGGTGTGGTCGGTGCCGACGGAGGCGAAGCTGGGCCAGAGCTTCTTCGGGCTGAGGTCGAGCTGCCCGCGCAGCGCATGCGCCCGCGCCTGGTCGCGGTCGAGGTCGAGATGCGCGACCTTGGCGGGGCCGAGCGCGCTCGGGAAGAAGGTGTTCTCGTAGATCCCGATGGGGTGGGCGGCGCCGAAGGTGCGGCGGCGCTGGTAGCTTTCGTATTCCGTGTTGTCGGGAAGGATGTCCTCCATGGCCAGCAGGTCGCCGACCAGCTTGTCCTCCATGAAGGACCGCGCGATCAGCCGCTGCCCGTCCCGCCGCGCCGCCGCCGCGACCAGCCGCCCCATGGCGTAGCGGGAGAGGGAATAGACGCCGCCGCCATCGCAGTAGCGCGACGGTTCGGGCGACCGGTCGATGCTGCGGGCGCGGTCGCTGCTGGACTTCAGGTGGTGCCAGACGCGGTCCGTGCCGCCGATGGCGCGTTCCAGCACGCGGCCGTGGTAGTGGTGCGCCCGATAGTCCAGCGTGCCGAAGTAGTTCTCCGCGCTCAGGTAGCAGTCGTCATCGATCTTGATGAGGTATTGCGCGTCGGTGTTGGCGTGGACCCATTCCACCATCCGCAGCGTCTTCTGGGGCAGGTCCTCGTAGCTGTCGGACACGGCGAGCCGCAGCACGTCGCCATCCAGCCGGTCGTCGCCATCGCCCACGATGACGATGCAGCGCGCGCCGATCGCGGCCAGGTCGTGCATCCAGGTCTCCCGGATCGCGGCCACGCGGCTGTCCAGGTACTTGTTGCAGGAATAGACGCAGACGATGACGTCGCCGGCCAGCGCGGCGGGGTCGAAGGCGATGGCGGGGCGCGACACCGGCGTCAGCGCCCGGTCGTGCAGGTGGCGGAAGCGCAGGTGGATGGCATCCTTCAGCGCCTGCAGCGCCGTCACGGCTTCCGCCATCTCCGGCATCCGCTGGCCTTCCAGCACATGCAGCAGGCGGGCGAGGCCGGCCAGCAGCGGCGCCGGCAGGTGCCGCGCGCCGCCTTCCTCCACCGCCTGGGTCATCGCCGCGGCGAAGCGCCGCACCAGCGCGCGGCCGATCGGCGCGGCGCCGGGGTGCTGCACGGCCGCCTGGCGCACCGCCATCAGGCTCAGCATGTCGGCGCCCACATGCAGGTAGCGCGGATCGGCCAGCATCGCCGCCAGCTCCCGCGCCTCCGCCGCCGCCGGCGGCATTTCCGGCGACATCAGCAGCCGGCATAGCGCGCGCTGCGCCTGGTCCGTCATGCCCCGGGGCTGGGGCCGCATCTCCCGCAGCATGTCGCGCAGCGCATCCGGCGCGATGCCAAGGCCCGAGAGGCCCCCCGGCGCCGGCAGGCCGGGCATCGCCGCGATCCGCACGCCGTCGCGCGGATCGATCGCGACGAGGTCCGCGAGCAGCCGCCCGAGCGTGCCGGGGTTGGCCGTGCTGCCGGCCCGCAGCCCATGCGCGGCAAGCTCACGCTGCCAGATCACCGCTTCCGGATTGCCGTGCCCGCGGAAGAACTGCAGCGCGCCATGCAGCGTGCCGAGCCGCTGGTCCACCCGCGCGGGATCGCCGAGCCCGGCCTCCAGCTGCCGGAAGCGGCGATGGGCGACGGCAAGCTGCGTATCCTGCCCCGCTTCGCGCCGCGCCGGCCCGCTGCTCCACTTCGACCAGAAGGATGGCGAGAGCCCGTAATGGCGCAGCGCCGCCCGCACCATGTCCTGCGCCAGGTAGTCCGGCATCAGGTGCCGGCGGTCCATCAGCAGGACCAGCGCTTCCACCAGATGGCGGTCATGCAGGCGGGAGAACCATTCGCCCTTGAAGGCGTCGAGCAGTGCGAGGAAGGCGTAGCGGAAGCGTTCCAGCTCCGCCTCCGCCACGGCGCCCTCCGCCGCCCGCCCTTCCAGGTGGCGCAGCGCGAAGCCGATGCAGGCGGTGTTGATCCAGCCCTGCATGCTGCCCGCCAGGCGATACAGCGCATCGGTCGCCCGCCGCGCCTCACCGGCCGCGGCCAGCAGCGCGATGACGGAGCTCAGCGCCCAGCCATCGTTGCGTTCCTCATGCTGGAACCAGGTGGAAAGCGGCATCGCGCGGCCGAGCAGCGGCAATTCGTTGGTGGCGCAGAGCGTCGGCACCAGGCCGAACCAGAAATGCTCCCGCGCTTTCCCTTCCAACTGGTGCGACGCCTCCACCAGCCGGGCGTGGTAGAAGACCGGGTCGCTTTCCGTGGCCAGCCGGTCATTCACCGCGCGCAGCGCGCGCCAGACGGCGATGCGCTGCAGGTCGTCCGCCGTCGGCTGCGGCGCGGCGGTGCTGCCCGCGGCGGCGGGCTTGTCCTGGCGCGGCGCGGCCTGGCGGGCCAGGAAGGCGTCCAGCTTCATGCGGCGGGCGAAGTCGCGGTGGAAGCGCGCCGCTTCCTCCGGCAGGTCGGGCAGGAAGCGCCCGAAGGCCAGGTGTTCCGAGGCCAGCAGCGCGCCGCATTGCGCCGCCGGCGTGCCGTCGCCGACCTGCGCGGCCCGCACCAGCGCCTGCTGCGCCATGGCGTGGGTGAACAGCAGCCGCGCGGGCTCGATCACCCTTCCATCGACCGTCACATCCAGGCTGGCGTCGCGCGCCTCGCCGATATCGGTCCAGATGGTGCCGGGCAGCTCGACCTCGAACCCATGGCGCGCCTGGCTGCCGCCGCTGGTGCGAAGCCCGGGCAGGGGGGTTTCCGCCCAGACCACCGTCGCCACTTCCCGCGCCCGGCCGCCGACCACCAGGCCGATCTTCGGCGTGCGGCCCGCGGCCGTGCCGACCACCTCGCCGCGCAGGATGAAGCCATCCACCTCCGTCACCGCGCTGGTCCAGGCCGGGGGCAGGCTGAGCGGGCGGCCATCGAGCGTGATGCGCGCCTGGCGGAGATGGCGGGAGAGCCGGCCACGCAAGGGCTCCGGCAGCGCGGCCTCGAACCCGATCGGCGTGCCCGGCCGGCCGAGGCGGAGCGCCAGGCCCGGCAGTTCCGCCCAGCGCGGCGCGAGGCGGACCGGACCCTCCCCGATATCGACCTCCAGCACCGCCTCGGGCCCGGCATCGACGGCCCAGCCCAGCACCGCGTCGCGCAGGATGCGGTCCACGGCGCCGGCGGGCGGCACGGGCGGGGGCGGCGGGGGCAGGGCGCGCGGGGCGTGGCGGGCGAAGCGCTGGTGCGGCCCGCGCACCGTCAGCTCCTCGCTGCCCAGCAGCGCGCTCGTCACCTCGCCCCAGGGCTGGTGGTTGACGGCGATGATGCAGCGCCCCGCGCCGATCTCCACATCGACGACGAGCCGGTACCAGGAGGAGGGCAGGCGGCCCAGCACCGTCTCCGACCCCCATTCGCCATCGGTGCAGTGGTTGGTGACCAGCCAGTTCTCCGCCGCGCGGTAGCGCAGGTGCAGCGCCACGTCGCCATTCGGCGCCACCAGGTCCAGCCACACATCCTCCGCCGAGGCCGGCGGCACATCGAGCCGCAGCACCTGCACCGCGCCGCCGCTCTGGCCGGAGGCCACCGTCTCCTCCACCGCATCCGCGGCAGCGGGCGGGGCCGGGGCGGCTTCCGCGGCAGGCAGCGCGGCTGCCAGCGCCATGCTGCCGCCGATCAGCTTGGCGCCATCGCCCAGCACCTGAATGACGCCGCCGCCGGAGCGGGCACGTTCCTGCACCTCGGGCGGCAGGTCGATGGTGAAGCCGCTGCGCCGTTCGGGCGCATAGCCATCCGCGGCGCCGTCGCGCGCCCGGCGGGTGCCGAGCAGGGAATCGCGGGGGAAGCGGGGCTCGCCGCCGACCGTGACCTGGGCGGGGACCGGCGCGCCATCCAGCCGCACCTCCAGCCGCGGCACGGCGCCGCGGCCGCGCACCCAGCCGAGGATCCGCCCCTCCGCGATGCCTTCCACGACGCCGGGCGGGTTCACCCAGCCCTGCGCCGTCACGGCCTGCGCGCCGCCGAGCGGGCCGTAATCGATCGTCACCGGCGTGGCGCGACGCGGATCGGCTTCCGCCTGCGCCAGGGCTTCGCGCGCGACGGGGTCCAGCGGCACGACGAAGCCGGCGGGCAGGCCGGGCGGGGATGGCGCGGGCATGGCCTGGGCGGTGAAGCGTTCCGCGCCGATCGCGATGTGGACGGGTCCACCCTGCCAGCCCGGCGCCGCCAGGAAGCCGCGCAGCGCCTCTCCCCCGATGCCCTCGCTCGGCAGCCAGCCAGCCGGTTGCCCGGCCGGCCGCGGCGCGCCGAAGGGATCGAAGGGCGGGCCGGCGAACCAGGCCATGCTGGTGCGGACCGTCACCTGGCGGCCCTGCGGCCATTGCACGGCGATGGTGGCGCGCGCCTCCCCGGCCACGACCAGGTGGATATGCGCTTCCGTGCACACGACGAGCAGGGACAGGACCTCGGTGGCGGACAGGTCGATCGGCAGCGCGCGTTCGCTGCCCCAGGCGCCGTCCACCAACTCGTTCACGATGATCTGGCGCCGGTCGGGCCGCACCGAGACGTGGAAGAGGATGTTCTTTTCGTCGAGGTCGAGGTTGAGGCTGTCCCAGGTGCCGGTCCGCGGATAGCAGACGCAGCGGTAGATCATCATCATCAACCCGCTACCTCGACCGGGGTGGTGCCGAACCGCTCCCGCTGCCACGCCGCGACCGTCACGCCCCGCCCATCCTGCCCGGCGCGTCCGGTGGGACGGCCCGCCGCGCCGGAAATGCTCGCGCAGGGCGCGGCAGATCGGATCGGGGTCGTGATGCGGCGCAGCGAGACACGGACCTCCCTGTTCTACGGCCGGTTTGGCGGGTCGTAAAGTCTGTGTCACATTCGTGGCACAAGTATCGACGGCCGTGCTCCACCCGGGCAGGAGAGCCGGCCGGGAGGACGCTTTCCCATGCCGCCTGACACGCCGCCAGACGATCGCGCCGACGCGGCGCCAGCTGGCCTCCGATGACCGATTCCGCGGCCCTGGTCGCCACCGCCCCGCATGCCGTGCTGGCGGAGGCGCTGTCGCTGCTGCAGGGCGGGGACCGCGCGGCGGCCGAGGCGTGCCTGGCGCCGCTGCTCGGCCGCCCGGCCGGTGCCTGCCTGTCCGACGCCGCGCCGCTGGTGGCGCTGGCCGAGGATCTGTCGGCCGCGACGCGTTGGACGACGGCGCAGCTGGCCTATGCCCTGCTGGTGGAAGCCGGGCATCGCGACCAGGAATGGATCGCGAAGCGCGTGGCCGAGCGCGCGCAGCTGCAGGACGCCTTCATCGCGCGGTTCGAGGAGACGCCGCCGATCGATCGCCTCGGCGCCTACCTGTCCACGCGCATCGGCCGGCCGGTCGCGCGGCTCGACACCACGCGGATGCGCCCCGGGCTGATCGGCATGGCGCTGTTCCGCCACGCCATCACCTTCGCCGACGGAGGGCAGGGGCTCTCGGTGGTGGAGAAGGTGATGCGGACGGAACGGCGCGACATGCGCCGCATTCGCGCGGAATACCTGCTGTTCAGCAACGTGGATGCGGCGGCGCTGATGGCGCCGGCCCATTTCGGCACGCTGCAGGCCGAGCCCTTCGTCTCCAGCTTCCAGGAGTTCTTCGACGGCACGCCGCTGCCGATCGACCGCTGGATGACGACGCATGACGAGCTGCTCTACCGCTACTGGGCGCAGGTGCCGCCGGCGCGGCTGTCCTCCGGCCCCAGCCTCGTCCCCATCTATGTCGACCGGCTGAAGGAGCTGGTCGCCAAGCAGCTGCCGCCGGGGGTGGAGAAGCATCTGCGCCGCCATTCCGCCGACGATGTCGCGCTGGTGCTTGCCCGCCGCTTCGATTCCATCGTGGCGCAGCTGGAGGCGATGCCGCTCTTCGTCTTCCACGACGACATGCATTGCGGGAACATCCTGGTCGGCGGCGACGGCGCCATGCGCATCATCGACTGGGACAACTGGGCGCTGGCGCCGATCGGCACGGGCTGGCGCTTCTACGCGACGGATGACGTGGTGGAGGAACCCGATCCCGCGCGCATTTCCTGGGCGCGTGCCCTGCCGCCGGAGGTGACGGGCTACACCATGCTGCTG
Source organism: Acetobacteraceae bacterium (assembly GCA_027482245.1). Taxonomy (GTDB): domain Bacteria; phylum Pseudomonadota; class Alphaproteobacteria; order Acetobacterales; family Acetobacteraceae; genus Falsiroseomonas. The sequence goes on from JAIXWG010000004.1 coordinate 84,265, forward strand.
GTGGCGGCGCTGTGGGGCTGGCACAAGGCGCTGCGTGACCAGAAGCCGGAACTCGCCGCGCGGTGGCTGGAGAAGCTGGTCGGCCACGCCTGAGGGTTGGTGCGCGGCGGCCAAGCGCGCGAGGCTGTGACCACCCCGACGTGCAGCCGCGACACTTTCGGGTTGCGGCGCGGGCCGGAAAAGACCATAGTCCTGGTGTCAGCCTTGTTTGGTTCGGCCTGCTCTCCTTGCTCGTGATCGAGCGCCGAGCCCGGGTTTCGTTTCCCCTCAAAGCTCGATCCGACGTGCGGCGTTCGCGCGGCGGGACATAGACATGAAGGGGATATCCTCATGGCGACCGGTACCGTTAAGTGGTTCAACGCGACCAAGGGCTACGGCTTCATCCAGCCGGATGACGGCTCCAAGGACGTGTTCCTCCACATCTCCGACGTTCAGCGTTCGGGCCTGCAGGAGCCGCGCGAGGGCGACAAGCTCTCCTACGAGATCCAGCAGGGCCGCGAGGGCAAGACCTCCGCGACCAACCTGCGCTCTGCCTGAGGTCGCGGTCCGGGGCGGTGAACACCGCCCTGGCTCCTGCCTCATGAAGTGCCTCTGAGGCGGCGGGCGCGAACAGCGCCCGCCGTTTCGCTTTGAGGGCCAGTGCTCCAGCCTTCGGCCAGAGACGCCCGGGCCCGGTGGCCTGGCCACGACGAAGGATCGCCTGGCGCGCGGACCGCCAGCCTTTCCGCCCCCGCCTTACCGGGGGCTGCGCGCTCCGCGAGGACAGCCCATGGCACGCCATACCTTCACGGTCGGCCAGACCATCGAATTCGTCCCCGGCCGCTATGACGGCTCCGCCCCCGCCGGCACCTACACCGTCGTCCGCCAGCTGCCGAACGACCAGATCGACCGCGAATACCGCGTGAAGAACTCCCGCGACGGGCATGAGCGCATCGTGCGCGAAAGCCAGATGCGTGGCCGCGCCAGCGGCCCGTTTGGCTGAGGTCCGCGCCAGCGGTCTGTCTGGCTGAGGGTCGCGCTATCGGGACAGGTGCAGGGGCAGCGCGGACTCGATCGCCTGCCACGCGGCCTCCGCATCCCCCACGAAGCGCAGCAGCGCGAGTTCACCCGGCGCGATCATGCCGGCCTCCTCCAGCGACTCCCAGCGGATCACGCCGCGCCAATAGGCCTCGTCCACCAGGATGATCGGCACCGGGCCCAGCCGCCCGGTCTGGCGCAGCGTCAGCAGTTCGAACAACTCGTCCAGCGTGCCGAATCCGCCGGGGAAGACGACCAGGGCCCGCGCCCGCATCGCCAGGTGCAGCTTGCGGATGGCGAAATAGTGGAACTGGAAGGTCAACGCGGGCGTGGTGTAGGGGTTGGGCGCCTGTTCCTGCGGCAGGCGGATGTTGAAGCCGATCGCGGGTGCGCCGGCGTCATGCGCGCCGCGGCAGGCGGCCTCCATGATTCCCGGCCCGCCGCCGGTCGCAATCACATGGTCCCGCACGCCCGCCACGGGATGCAGCGCGCCGCCGCGTTCGCTGGCGATGCGCCCGAAGGTGCGCGCCTCGGCATACCAGCGCGGCTGCTCGCCGGGCCCATCCTCCCGTACCCTCGAGCCGCCGAAGACGACGATGGTGGACCGCACGCCCCAGGCGCGCAGCGCCTCATCCGCCTTGGTGCATTCCACCTGCAGCCGCACGCCGCGCATCGACGGGCTCAGCAGGAATTCCCGGTCGAAGAGCGCCAGGCGATAGGCGGGCCCGTGGTCCTGCGTGCCGCGCGCCGGTCGCCGTGCCATCGGTTGCCTCCCCGCTGATGCGGTGACCATCATGCGCGCCAGCAGGCCGCCGGGAAACGGGCGGCGCGGAGGATGCGATGCCTGTCTCGCTGACCTTCTGCGGTGCCGCGCGCACCGTCACGGGTTCCTGCCTGCTGTTCGACTCGGGCGGCACGCGCTTCCTGGTGGATTGCGGCATGTTCCAGGGGCCGAAGACGCTGAAGGCCCTGAACCACGAGCCCTTTGCCTTCGACCCGCGCGGCATCGACTTCGTGCTGCTGACCCATGCGCATATCGACCATGCGGGGCTGCTGCCGAAGCTGGTGAAGCAGGGCTTCCGCGGCCGCATCCACGCCACGCCGGCCACCACCGATCTCTGTTCCGTCATGCTGCCCGACAGCGGCCACATCCAGGAGATGGAGGTGGAGCAGCTGAACCGCCGCAACCGCCGCCGCGGCCGGGACGGGATGCTGGAGCCCATCTACACCGCCGCCGACGCCGAACGCGCGATCGGCGCCTTCAGCCCGATCGAGCCGGGCGCCTGGCTGTCACCCGGCCGCGGCATCCGCGCGCGCTGGTGGCCGGCGGGGCACATGCTCGGCGCCGCCTCCATCGAGATCGAGTTCGCCGGGCCGCCCGCGATGCGCGTGCTCGTCTCCGGCGATATCGGCCCGGATGTCGGCGGGTTGCAGCAGGGGCCGGCAGCGCCGGCCGGCCTCGACCACGTCATCTGCGAAAGCACCTATGGGGATGAGGACCGGCCCGCGGTGACGCCGGAAGCGCGCCGCGCGGAACTCGCGAAGCTCGTCCGCTGGGCGGCCGAACGGCAGGGCACCATGCTGGTCCCGAGCTTCGCCGTGGAGCGTGCGCAGGAGGTCGTCTTCGACCTGGTGCGGCTGATGCAGGAAGGCCAGGCGCCGCGCGCGCTGATCCATATCGACAGCCCGCTCGCCAGCCGCGCCACGCGCATCTTCGCGCGCCATGCCGCGACGATGCCGGAAGGGGCGGCGATGCGAGACGCGCTGGCCTCGCCCCTGGTGCGGCACGTGCAGGACGCCAATGAGAGCCGGGAGCTGGCCCGCGCGCAGGGCTTCGGCATCGTGCTGGCGGGGAGCGGCATGTGCGATGCCGGGCGCATCCGCCACCACCTGAAGCAGCACCTGCATGAGGCGAATGCGCTGGTGACGCTGGTGGGCTACCAAGCCAGCGGCACGCTCGGCCGGCTGCTGCAGGATGGCGCGCGGCGCGTGCGCATCCAGGGGGAGACCTTCGGCGTGGCGGCGCGCATCGCCGTCATGCAGGGCTATTCCGGGCATGCCGATGGCCCGGAACTCGGCCGGTGGATCGAGGCGCGCGGCCCCGTCTCCGGCAGCGTCTTCCTGGTGCATGGGGAGGAGGAGGCGATCGAGGGGCTGGCCAAGCGCGTGGAAGGGCGCGGCGTGGTGCCGCCGGCGCGGATCATCCGCCCGGTGCTGGACCAGCTCTTCACCCTGGAATCCGGCGCCGCGCCGCGGGCGGAAGCCGCGCCCGGCCGCCGCGGCGATGCCGCGGGAGTCGGCCGGCCCGACTGGCACAATGCCCGTGCCGCCCTGCTGCTGGGCATCGAGGATGCGATCGAGCGCGCGCCGGACGAGGCTTCCCGGAATGCGCTGCTGGATCGGCTGCGCAGCGCCCTTCAGTAGCGCACCACCGCCTTCACCGCCGCGTTGGTCTGGGGCAGGGAGGCGATCTCCGCCACCGTCACCGGCTTGAAGGGAGGCCGCAGGCGATAGGTGCCGGCCTGCTCCGGCGTGATGCCGCGCGCCTCCGCCACGATCTCCGTCACGGTCAGGTTGCAGAGCCGCCCCTGGCACGGCCCCATGCCGCAGCGGAGAAAAGCCTTGAGCTGGTTCGGGCCGGTCGCTCCGCCGGCCACGGCCTCCCGCAGCTGTCCGGCCGTCACCTCCTCGCAGCGGCAGACCACGGTGGCGTCGTCGGCCGGGATGCGGTCCGCCGCGGCGGGGCGGTAGAGCGCATCGAGGAAGCCGCGCCCGCGACCGAGCGTCTCCAGCGCCGCGCGCACGGGCGCCGCGTGGCGGTCCCGCTCCGCCGCGTCGATCCGGCCGAGGCGATGCGCGGCGCCGAGCGCGGCGAGCGTGCCGGATTCGGCCGCGCATTCCGCCCCCGCGATGCCGCCGCCATCGCCGGCGATGGCCACGCCCTCCACGCTGCTCGCCAGCCAGGCGTCGCGCTTCGGCGCCCAGCAGAGCTGCGTGTCGTCCCAGCGATGCGCGCAGCCGATGGCGTTGGAGATGACGGTGTTCGGCACGACGCCCTGGTGCAGCAGCAGGATATCGGCCTCCATCCGCTGCTCGCGGCCGCCGGCGGTGAAGCGGATGGCGCGGAGGCGGTCCTCACCCTCGGCGCGCAGCCCGGTGACGCCCGCGATGCGCGTCGCGCCGCCGCGGGACTTCGCCAGCAGCGACAGGCCTTTCCCGAGATAGGGGGAGCGGAGGAAGTCGAGCGCATGGCGCAGGGCGCCGGTTCGGTTGGCCGCTGGCGTCGTGTCCAGCACCGCCGTGATGGTCGCCCCCGCGGCACGCAGCTGCGCCGCCACCAGCAGCAGCAGCGGCCCCGTGCCGGCCAGCACCACGCGGCCTTCCGGCACCAGGCCATGCGCCTTCAGCGCGATCTGCGCGGCGCCCGCCGTCAGCACGCCGGGCAGCGTCCAGCCCGGGATGGGGAAGGGACGTTCCATCGCGCCCGTCGCGACGATGACCTGGCCCGCGAAGACCGGCCGCGCCTGGCCGGCGATGGACACGCCGAGCTCGATCTCCGCATGGCGCCCGGGCTCGTCGCCCGCCGGCAGCAGGCTGAACAGCTTGGCGCCGGCGGCATAGTCCACGCCGCTCGCCAGGAAGCGCTGCGCGATGGGCAGGCCGCGCCAGTAATCCTCGCCGAGCACGGCGCGGTCCGTCACCGGTGTCGTGGTGATGCCGCGATGGATCTGGCCGCCGGGCGCCGCATTCTCATCCACCACCAGCGTCGCGATGCCGAGGCCGGCGGCGGTGATGGCGGCGGATTGCCCCGCCGGGCCGGCGCCGATGACGACCAAATCGTAGCGCGCTTCCAACTGCGCCGCTTCGGTGATGCGCTTCATGGCGCGACCGCCCGGCGCGCGCCGGCCTGGGTTTCCACGCGCATCCCATCGTCCAGCGCCACCAGGCAGCCCTGCCGGTTGCCGACGCCGTCAATGGCGACGAGGCATTCGAAGCAGACGCCCATCAGGCAATAGGGCCCGCGCGCCGCGCCCTTCGCCGGCGTCGAGCGGCAGGAAGCGACGCCATTGGCGAGCAGCGCGGCGGCCACCGTATCGCCGCGGCGGCCGGTCAGGGGCGCGCCATCGAAGGTGAAGCGGATAGTTTCCGCTTGCGGGTCAGGCAGCCTGCGGAACATGGAACCTCGTGCCGCTGAAACAGGAAAGCTCATCCGCCAGCGCGCCGGCCTGGATCTGCGGCGCGAGGATCAGCGCATGCGCGGCGGCGAGCGTCACGCCGGAATGGCAGGTGACGACGAAGGCACCGGGCGCCGTCTTCGACTGTGCATAGATCGGGAAGCCATCGGGCGACATCACGCGGGATGCCGACCAGGTCCGCACCACGTTGAGGTCGCGCAACAGAGGAAAGCTCCGCATCGCCCGCTCCGCCATGACGGAGATGACGGGGTTTGTCACGACGGTGTCGAAGCCCGCATCCTCCTGGCTGTCACCCATCATCACACCGCCCTCGTCGGTCTGGCGGATGGTGCCCATGGGGTAGTGGAGGAAGGGGGCCACCTTCTCCGTCACCAGCACCTGGCCCTTGGAGGGGATGACCGGCGCGTCGAGCCCGACCATCGGCGCGAGCCTGGCATTGCCGAGGCCGGCCGCCAGCACGATGCGCGCGCTGCGCGCCTCCCCCCATCGGCCCGTGATGCGGAAGCCGCCGTCGCGCGCCTCGATCGCATCGACGACGCTCTCGGGGCGGTAGGTCACGCCGCGCTTGGCATTGGCGACGTGCAGCGCGCGGAACAGCTTCAGCGAGTTCACATGGCCATCGGCCGGCGAGTAGATCGCGCCCACCACGTCGGGGCCGATATCCGGGAGCATGCGCTTCGTGCCGGCGTGGTCCAGCACCTCATACGGGATGGCCGGCGCGCCGGGCTGGGCCTGCAGGCGTTCGATATAGCGCGTGCGGGCTTCCATCTCGTCGTCGGAGAGGCAGAGCGCGAAGCCGCCGGGGCGCTGGTGCACCACGTCGATGCCCGTCTCCGCCCGCAGCTCCGCCGCGAAGCCGGCCCAGCGTTCGGAGGATCCGTAGGACCAGGCTGAATACTGCGGCATGCCCATGCCCTTGGACTGCACCCAGACCAGCGCGAAATTGGCGCGGGAGGCGCGGCGGGCGACATCGCCTTCGTCCAGCACCAGCACGCGGGCGCCGAGGCGCGCAAGGCCGTAGGCCATGCAGCACCCCACCAGCCCGCCGCCGATGACGGTGACATCGGCCTCCATCCGCGATCCCCCTCGCAATCCGGGGCGAGCATAGGCGGGGTGGCGCGAGGCGGCCAGGAACCCGGGCGGCGCAAGAGGCGCCTTCACGGCGGTTCCTGGCTGTGTGTAGCCTGTATCCCACAGGGTGCACGAGGGATGGGCGGATGCGGATCACGCGACGGGCGATGGCGGGGCTGCTGCCGGCGGTGGCGATCACGGGCGGGGCCGCGGCGCAGGCCAATTGGCAACCGGGGAGGCCACTGCGGATGCTGGTGGGCTTCCCGCCCGGCGGCGCCGCGGACCTGCTGGCCCGCAAGCTGGCGGACAGCCTGACCCAGGCGCTGGGCCAGACGGTGGTGGTGGAGAACCGGCCGGGCGCCGGCGCGCAGCTCGCCCTTGATGCCGCGGCCAAGGCGCAGCCGGACGGGCTGACCATGTCGCTCTCGCCCATGGGGCCGCTGGCGGTGAACCCGGCGCTGACGCCAGGCCGCCTGCCCTACAACGCGGCGGAGGATTTCACGCCCCTGATCCATGTCTGGGACCAGCCCAATGTCATCGTCGGCGGCATGGACGTGCCCCAGGCCTGGCCGGCCTTCGTGGAATGGCTGCGGCGCCGGCCGGAGGAGCCCTATGCCTCCGTCGGGCCGGGATCGTCGAACCACCTGACCGGCGCGCTGCTGTCCCGCGCGCTCGGGCTCAACCTGCAGCACATCACCTATCGCGGCTCGGCCGCGGCGCTGACGGCGATCATGGGCGGCGAGATCAAGCTCTTCGTGGACAACGTCACCACGACCATCCCCCTGGCGCGGGAGGGCCGGGTGCGCGCCATCGCGGTGACGACGGCGAGCCGCAGCGCCGCGCTGCCGGATGTGCCGACGCTGGCGGAGCTCGGCCTGCCGGAACTGACGGTGTCGTCCTGGCAGGTCGTGGTCGGCCCGAAGGGCATGCCGACCGCGGTGGTCAGCCGGCTGAACGCGGAGCTGAACCGCGCCATCCGGACCCCCGATGCGGTCACCTGGATGCGCAGCCTGGGCGCGGAGCCCGTCGGCGGCACCGCCGAGCAGGCTGCCACCATGCTGCGGACCGAGCGCGAGCGCTGGGCCCGCCTGATCCCCAGCATGGGCATCACCGTGGACTGACATAACTCCCCCCCCCCGCGCTTCCGGGGGCTTGCGGCACTGCCGGAAGGCCGAAGGCTGGTCCGGGTGGGGGTTGGCGCGCGCTACCGATAGATGAGTGTCGGCAGCCACAGCACCATGCCTGGCCAATAGGTCACCATGGCCAGGCAGATGAAAAGCGGGATGAGGAAGGGCGCGCAGGCCTTCGTCGTCTCCTCGAAGGTCAGGCCTGAGACACGGGCCAATATGTAGAGCACCATGCCGACCGGCGGCGTCAGCAGCCCGATCATCAGGTTCAGCACCATGATGAGCCCGAAATGCACGGGATCGACGCCGATCGCCGCCATCAGCGGCAGCAGGACGGGCACCAGGATGGTGATGGCGGCGATCGTCTCCAGGAAGCAGCCGACCACCAGCAGCAGCAGGTTGACCAGCAGCAGTACGAGCCACGGTTCCCGCGTGATGGAGAGCACCGCCTCCGCCACGCTTTCCGTCACCCGCGTGGTGGTGATGAGCCAGCCGAAGATGGACGACCCGGCCACGATCAGCAGCACCACCGCCGTCGTCTCGATGGTCTCCATCGTCACGCGCATCAGCCCGCGGAAGCTCAGCGTGCGGTACACCACCATGCCGAGGATCAGCGCGTAGAAGGTGGCCGCGATGGCGGCTTCCGTCGGCGTGAAGGCGCCGCTTGTCATGCCGCCCACCAGCAGCACCGGCGTCATCATCGGCAGGAAGGCGCGCTTGGCGGTGTAGCCGAGGCGAGACCAGCGGAATTCCGCGTCCCGGTCGAAGCCCCGGAAATGCGCGACCCAGGCGACGGAGGCCATGAGCGTCAGGGCCATCAGCAGCCCCGGGATCAGCCCCGCCGCGAAGAGCTGGCCGACCGAGGTATTGGCGGAGACGCCATAGATCACCATCGGCAGCGATGGCGGGATGATGGGACCGATGGTGGCGGAAGCACCCGTGAGGCCGACGGCGAAGGGCAGGGGATAGCCGTGCTCCTTCATCGCCTTGATCTCGATATTGCCGAGCCCGCCGGCATCCGCGACCGCCGTGCCCGACATGCCCGCGAAGATCACGCTGCCCACGACGTTCACATGGCCGAGCCCGCCCTTCAGCCAGCCGACCAGCGCGGTGGCGAAGCTGTAGATGCGTTCCGTGATGCCGGCCGAGTTCATCAGGCTGCCGGACATGACGAAGAAGGGGATGGCGAGCAGGGGGAAGCTGTCCACGCCGCTTGCCATGCGGTGCAGCACCACCAGCGGCGGCACCGACTGGTCGAACCACACATAGATCAGCGAACCCGCGCCGAGCGCGACCGCCACGGGCACGCCCAGCAGCATCAGGCCGAGGAAGCCCGCGAAGAGGATCCAGGTCATCGCGCGTCCCTCACAGATGCACGCCGCCGAGGGACGGATCCTCGACGCGATCGGGCTCGCCCCGCCGGAAGCGCAGGATCGCGGCCTGGATGGCGCGCGCCGTCGTCAGCACCAGGCCGACCAGGATCAAGAGATAGACCCAGGACAGCGGCACATCGATGACGACCATCGGCTGGTACTGCATCGCCTCCGCCACCTGCCAGCACAGCCAGCAGAGGATGGCGTAGAAGCAGACCGCGAAGAGGTTGGCCGCCAGGAACATCCAGCGCCGCGCCGCGGATGGCAGCATGTTGGGCAGGAACTCCACCGCGATATGCGTGCCGCGCCGCGCCGCCATGGCGCTGCCGGTGAAGGTCAGCACCATCAGGATGTAGCGCGCGATCTCCTCCGTCCAGGCGATGCTGTCGTTCAGGATGTAGCGGCTGAAGAACTGCAGGAAGACGACGCCGGCCAGCGCCCAGAACAGCACGACGGAGATCCAGTCCTCCGGCGCCAGATCCGCCATCTCCTCCGGCGCATTCGCTTCCTCCTGCGTCAGCGCGACGAAGAGGTCCTCGTCATCGGTGCCTTTGGTCTGCACGATTTTTCCTGCTCCCACGGACGTGGTTCGACCCTATCATTCCCGCCAGCACAGGGAGGAATGACAACATGTCCAGGATCGAACGATTGGAAATCCTGCAGGTGGACCTGCCGCCGAAGGTGGCGCGCAGCGATGCGATCCAGTCCTTCGCCACGCAGGAAACACCCATGATGCGCATCACGGACAGCGATGGCGCGACGGGCATCGGCTACAGCTACACGATCGGGCAGGGCGGATCGTCCATCATCGCGCTGCTGCGCGACCATCTCGGCCCGATGCTGCTGGGCCGCGATGCCGACTGCATCGATGCGATCTGGCACGACCTCTTCATGAAGACCCATGCGCTGAGCGTGGGCCCGCTGGTCGCGCTGTCGCTCGCGGCCATCGACACGGCGCTGTGGGATCTGCGCGGGAAGAAGACCGGGCTGCCGCTGCACAAGCTGGCCGGTGGTGCGAAGCCGCGCATCCCCGTCTACACGACGGAAGGCGGCTGGCTGCATATGAGCCAGGCGGAGATCGTGGCGGATGCCGAGGCCGCGCTCGGCCAGGGCTTCGCCGGCACCAAGATCAAGGTCGGCCGCGCCACGGTGCAGGAGGACATCACGCGCCTCTCCGCCGTGCGGCGCGTGGTCGGCGACCGCTTCCAGATCATGACCGACGCCAACCAGGGTTTCACGGTGGCAGAGGCGATCCGCCGCGCCGGCGCCTTCGAACAGGCGGGCCTCGACCTTGCCTGGTACGAGGAACCACTGCCGGCCGAGGATGTGGAAGGCCATGTCCGGCTGGCGGCGGCGACGCGCATTCCCGTCGCTGTCGGCGAAAGCCTCTACCACCCCGCCCAGTTCCGCGACTACCTCGCCCGCGGTGGCTGTTCCATCGTGCAGGTCGATGTGGCGCGCATCGGCGGCATCACGCCCTGGCTGAAGACCGCGCATCTCGCGGAAACCTTCAATGTCCCGGTCTGCCCGCATTTCCTGATGGAGCTTCACCTGCCGCTGGTCTGCGCGGTGCCGAACGGCGCGTGGCTGGAACACATTCCCCAACTCGATGACATCGCGGCGAGCCGCGTGGTGGTGAAGGATGGCTTCGCCGCGCCGCCGGAAGCGCCGGGCAACGGCATCGAGTGGGACGAGGCGAAGATTGCGCGGCGGCAATCCTTCACGCCGATCGTCCTTCGCTGAAGCGGGGGCCGGGCCGCGGGGCCCGGCACCCCTGTTCTCAGCCGGCGCGGGACGCGATGGCCTGCAGCCGGTCGTAATGCTCCCGCGTCCAGCCGGCGCCCGCGGCGCTGTCATTGTGCAGCGGCTGCGCCACGGCGCGGAAGGCGGCGCGGTCCGGGCGCTGCACGGTCTTGCCCTGCGCCGTGAACCACTCCGGCAGGGCCAACTCCGCCGCGCGGATCTCATTGGTCGCGCGCGTCGAGGCCTCCTTCAGCACCTCCGTGAAAACGCCCTTGTCGGCATCGTTCAGCCGGCGCCACGTGTTGCCCGACACGATGGTGAGCAGGCTTTCCGTGATGTGCGCGGTCAGGGAGATGTGGCTCTGCACCTCGTAGAACTTCTTCGCCTGGATGGTCGGCAGCGGGTTCTCCTGCCCGTCCACCGTGCCCTGCTGGAGCGCCAGGTAGACCTCGGCGAAGGCGATCGGCGTGGCGTTGGCGCCGACGCTGCGGGTGAACATCAGGAAGAGCGGCGCCTGCGGCACGCGCAGCTTCATGCCGCGCATGTCCTCCGGCCGCATGACGGATCGGTTCGCCGTGACGTGGCGTTCGCCGTAATAGGTCAGGGCGAGGGACTGGTGGTTGGTCTGGCGGTTGTAGCCGGCCATCATGTCACGCAGCAGGTCGCTTTCGCGATACGCCATGAAGTGCTCGAAGTCCCGCAGCACATAGGGCGCGTTGGTCAGCGCGATGGGGCGATAGGTCGCGCCGGCGAAGGCGACGCCGGTGTAGATCATGTCCACGGTGCCGAGCGCGAGACCCTGGTTGATCGTCGGCTCGTTGCCCAGCGCCGAGGCCGGGAACACCTCGATCGCCCAGCGGTTCTGCGTCCGCTGCTGGATCTGCTGCGCGGCCCACAAGGCCTGGGTGTGATAGGCCTCGTTCGTCTCGTAGACATGCGCCCAGCGCAGCCGCGTCTGCGCCTGGGCCGCGCGGCCGAGCAGCGCCGGTGCAGCGATCGCCGTGCCGAGCAGCACGCGGCGGCTTGTGATGATGGACATTCGGCAACCTCCCACAGGCACCGGTTGGGCCCGGCGCGTCATTCCGGCGGGAGCATGGAGAGGATCGGTGCCGCGCTGCAAGCCCGCCGTGCAGCGACGGGGTGCTACCAGCCGCGGTCGAGCAGCGCCTGCACCGCCGCGCGACGCGGTGCGGCATCCCAGCCGCTGCCGGCCGCGGCCTTGATCGCCGCCGCGGCGGTGGCGAAGCGCGCGGCTTGGGCCACGGGTGAGCCCTCCGCGATCGCCAGCGCATAGGCGCCGTGGAAGACATCGCCGCAGCCCGTCGTGTCCACCGCCTGGACCGCGGGGGCGGGCAGGGGATGCGCGGCACCATCGCGCCACCACAGGCTGCCCGCCGCGCCCAGCGTCACCGCCAGCACGGCGTCGAAACCTGCGGCGACGGCGGCCAGGCCCGCGGCGGGGTCGTCGAGGCCGGTGAACTCGCGCAGCCCGCGCTCCGAGAACAGGATGTGGTCCGCCATCGGCGCCAGGCGGTGCAGCGCCGTGCCGGCGGCGACTTCCCCGTCCAGCACGCGCGGGATGCCCATGGCGCGCGCGAGCGTGAAGGCATGCGCCGCACCATCGGGCCAGCGGGGATCGGCCATGACGGCGGCGACGCCATCCAGCGTGAAGCGTGGCGTTTCCACGAGGCCCGAGCCGGGGAAGACGGCCAGGATGCGTTCGCCCTCCGGGTCTACCAGCACGGCGGAGTTGGGCGTGATGCCGCCCGGCGCCACCAGCTCCGGCAGGTGCCGCACGCCGCGCCGCGTCAGCCCCGCGCGCAGCCATTCCCCCGCCGGATCATCGCCCGTCCGCCCGACCCAGAGCGCATCGCCGCCGAGCTTGGCCACGGCGACGGAGGCCGTGGCCGCCATGCCGCCGCCGACATCCTCGTACCCCGCCGCGACATACTTCCCCGGCGCGGGCGGCAGGCGCGGCATCCGGTAGGTGCGGTCGAGCGCGGCCATGCCGATGCAGGCGATGCGGGGAGCGGTCATGGCGCGGACGATGGCACCGCCCCGGTCACCCCGGAAGATGTGGTTGGCGGGCAGGGGACGATGTGGCACCTTCCACATATGCCCCGCCGCCCCTCTGGCGCCCCGTCCAAGGCGGAGCGCCATCGCAGCATCCTCGCCGCGCTCGCGACCGACCCCACGGTGCGCATCTCCGCGCTCGCGCTGCAATTCGGCGTGGCGGCCGAGACGGTGCGCCGGGACATCGAGGAGCTGACCAGCCAGGGCGCCGTCCGCCGTACCTATGGCGGGGCGAGCGTCGTCCATGCGGGGCTGCAGCCTGAGCTTTCCTCCCGAGAGACCATGGCTGTGGCCGAACGCGCGCGGATCGGCGCCGCGGCGGCGGCCATGCTGGCGCCGGGGGCGGTGGTGATGCTTGATGCCGGCAGCACCACGGGCCACGCCGCGCGGGCGCTGGCGGCGCGCGGCATCGCGGTGACGGTGCTGACCAACAGCCTGCGCGCCGCGCAGGACCTGGCCGACCACGCCCGAATCATCCTCTGCCCCGGCGATGTCAGCGGGGCGGAGCAGGGGGTTTATGGGCCGGAAACCGGCGCCTTCCTCGGCCGCTTCAACGCTGACGTGGTGCTGATCGGCGCCACGGGCCTGACGGCGGAGGGCCCCTGCGATGCCAACAGCCGCGCCGCCTGGGTGAAGCGCGCCATGCTGGCCCGCGCCACGCGCCGCATCCTGCTGGCGGACTCGGAAAAATTCGGGCGGGAGGTGCTGGAACGCATCTGCCCGATGGCGGAGCTGACGGACCTCGTCACTGATCGCGCGCCGGATGGCGCCCTGGCCCGGGCGCTGGCGGAGGCCGGGGTGGCGGTGACGGTCGCGGGGCGTTGATCCCGGAAATCCTATTTGACCATCCACATCGAACGTCGTACCTGCCACAGTCATCAAAACGTCACGGGAACGCCCGCCCTGTCCGCCGCGCCGCACCCCGCCCCGCTGTCCGAAGCCCCCGCGGCCACGCTCGCCGGGCTGCGCTGGGTGCTGGCCGACATCGATGACACCATCACCACCCATGGCCGCCTCGACGCCGCGGCCTATGCCGCGCTGGAACGGCTGCGGGATGCCGGGATCGCCGTGGTGCCCGTCACCGGCCGCCCCGCCGGCTGGTGCGACATGATCGCGCGCTTCTGGCCCGTGGCCGCCGTGGTCGGGGAGAATGGGGCGCTGTGGTATTCGCTGGACCACAGCGCGCGCCGCATGCGCCGCTGGCAGGCACAGCCGGAGGCCGATCGCCTGGCCCGCCGCGCTGCGCTGGAAGCGCTCGCTGCGCAGGCTCTGAAGGAAGTGCCGGGCAGCGCCATCGCGGCCGACCAGGCCTTCCGGCTGTTCGATGTCGCCGTCGATTTCGCCGAGGATGTCGGCCCGCTGGAGGCCGGCGCCGCGGAGCGGATCGCCGCGATCTTCCATGAAGGCGGCGCGGCCGCGAAGGTCTCCTCCATCCATGTGAATGCCTGGATGGGGGATTGGGACAAGCGCGCGGGCGTGGAGAACCTCTTCGCCACGCTGTGGCAGCCGCTCGATACGGTGCTGGACCGGGTTGCCTTCCTGGGCGACAGCCCGAACGATGCGCCGATGTTCGGCCGGATCCCGCTTTCCGTGGGAGTCGCGAATGTGGCCCCCTTCCTGCCGGGCATGGCCACGCCACCCGCCTACATCGCCAGCGCCGAAGGCGGCGCCGGCTTCGTCGAATTCACCGAGGCCGTGATCGCGGCCCGCCAGGAGAGGAAGCACCAATCATGACAAGATTCGCCCCCGCCGCGGGCTTCGCGGTCGCGCTGATGGCCAGCATGCCCTGGACGCAGCAGGCCGCCGCGCAGGGTGCCGCCTGCGGCTTCCGCGGCTCGCTCGACGAGGCCTATTGCGACGAGAACCGCGACATGGTCGCCGATGCGCCGCGCGAGGCATCGCGCCAGCGCGATCCCTCCACCCTCGTCTTCGCCTACACGCCGGTCGAGGATCCCGCCCTCTACGCCAGCCAGTTCCGGCCGCTGCTGGAATACCTCACCACCTGCACGGGCAAGCGCACCGTCTATTTCCAGGTGACGTCCAACGCCGCGCAGGTGGAGGCGATGCGATCCGGCCGCCTGCACATCGCGGGCTTCTCGACGGGCCCGACCGCCTTCGCCGTGAACTTGGCCGGCGCCGTGCCCTTCGCCATCAAGGGCAACGAGCAGGCCTTCGAGAGCTATCGCGTCGTCACCATCGTCCGCGCCGACAGCAACATCCAGTCGCTGGCGGACCTGAAGGGCCGTCGCGTGGCGCATACCTCCGCCACGTCGAACTCCGGCAATCTGGCGCCGCGCGCCTTCTTCCCGGGCCTCGGCCTGACGCCGGATACCGACTACCGCGTGGTGTATTCGGGCGGCCATGACCGCAGCGTGATGGGCGTGAATGCGGGCGACTATGATGCCGCCCCGGTGGCGTCCGACGTCTATAACCGCATGATCGGCCGCGGCCAGGTGCGGCGGGAGAACTTCCGGGTCATCTGGGAAAGCGACCCGTTCCCCACCAGCAGCTTCGCGCTGGCCCATGACCTGCGCCCCGAACTCGCGCAGCGCATCCGGCAGTGCTTCTACGATTTCCGCTTCCCGGAGGCGATGCGCCGCGACATGGGCGGCAATGACCGCTTCTGGCCCGCGACCTATGCCCAGCAGTGGGCCCCGGTCCGCGCCGTGGCGGATGCCGTGAACGCCCCCTACAACCGCGCCGCCTTCGATGCCGAGAGCCGGCGTGAGCTGGAGGCCGAGCAGCGCCGCCAGCAGCAGCAGCAGGCGCCCGCCGCCGCGCCGCGGGTGCAGTAACCATGTCCGCGCGGCAAGGGTTGGTCATCAAGGGCCTCGTCAAGGAATACGTGCCCGGCAAGCCCGTGCTGCGCGGCATCGACCTCGACCTGGCGCCGGAGGGGATCACGGCCATCATCGGCCCCTCCGGCACCGGCAAGTCCACGCTGATCCGCTGCATCAACCGGCTGGTGGAGCCGACGCAGGGCGAGATCACGCTGGATGGCGAAAGGCTGACCGGCATCCGCGGCGGGCAGCTTCGCCTGGCGCGGCGGCGCATCGGCATGGTGTTCCAGGAATACAACCTGGTCGAACGCCTGACGGTGATGGAGAACGTGCTGTCCGGGCGCCTTGGCTATGTGCCGCTCTGGCGCGCCTGGCTGCGCAAGTACCCGGCCGAGGACATCGCGCTCGCCTTCGAACTGCTCGACGCCGTCGGCCTGCCGGACCATGCGACGCGGCGCGCCGATGCGCTGTCCGGCGGCCAGCGCCAGCGCGTCGGCATCGCGCGCGCGCTGATGCAGCGCCCCGCGCTGCTGCTGGCCGATGAGCCGACCAGCTCTCTCGACCCCAAGACGGCGGTCGAGATCATGGAACTGCTCGCGCGCCTGACCCAGGCGGCGAATGTTCCCGTCGTGATCAACATACACAACGTGGAACTGGCCAAGCGCTTCGCCAACCGCATCGTCGGCATGGAAGGCGGCCGCGTGGTTTTCGACGGCCCGCCCGGCGACCTGCAGCCCCACCATCTGCGCCAGATCTATGGCGGCGAGGATTGGCTGTGAGCGCGACCCTCACGGCGCGGGACGCCTTCAAGCCCAACTGGACGGCGCGCATCGGCCTCATCGCCGTCGCGCTCTACAGCCTCTACGCCATCGGGCAGCTCGACATCTCCTGGGCCCGCCTCGCGGTCGGCTTCGGGGAGGCCGGGCGCTTCCTGGCCCGCATGGTCCCGCCGAATTTTGCGCGCTGGGAATTGCTGCTGGAAGGCATGATCGAGAGCCTGCAGATCGCCGTGCTGGCGACCGTGCTCGGCATCATCATCTCCCTCCCGCTCGGCCTGATGGCGGCGCGGAACCTGGCGCCCTGGTGGCTCTCGGCACCCATCCGCGGCGTCATCGCGGTCTGCCGCAGCCTGCACTACGTCATCGTCGCGATCCTCTTCGTGAAGGCGATCGGCTTCGGTGCACTGGCGGGTGTCGCGGCACTGACCGTCGCCTCCATGGGCTTCGTCGCCAAGCTGTTCGCGGAAGCGGTGGAGGAGATCAGCATGAAGCAGGTGGAGGCGATCCGCGCGACCGGCGCCGGCCCCGGCGCGGTGCTGCTGTATGGCGTGCTGCCGCAGGTGGCGTCCCGCTTCATCGGCTTCTCGCTCTATCAGCTGGACAGCAACCTCCGTAACTCCACCCTGGTCGGCATCGTCGGCGCGGGCGGCATCGGCGGCACGCTCTTCGCCGCCTTCAAGCGCTTCGACTACGACTTCGTCTGCGCCATCCTGCTGGCGATCATCGCGCTGATCTTCATTGCGGAGCTTGTCTCCGGCCGCGTGAGGGCCGCGCTCCGATGAACGCCACCCTGAAGCCCGTCATGCGGGAATGGACCTACCTGACCCCCGCGGAGGCGATCGGCCGCTGGCTCGTCTGGCTGGCCGTCGTCGCGGCCACCGTCTGGGCCGTGCGCAGCATCGACATCATCCCCGAATTCCTGATCGACGCGCCGGAACAGATGGCGGACCTGCTGGTCCGCATGTGGCCGCCCGACGCCGCGCATTACTACCCCGACGTCCATGCCGCGCTGATCGAGACGCTGCACATCGCCACGCTGGGTACCATCCTCTCGCTGTTCCTGGCGATCCCGGTGGCCCTGCTGGCGGCGCGGAACATCTGCCGCATTCCCGTGCTGAACGTGACGGCGCAGCTGATCCTGGTGTCGTCCCGCTCCGTCAACTCACTGGTCTGGGCGCTGATCTTCGTGGCCGTCTTCGGCCCGGGGCCGGCGGCCGGCACATTCGCCATCGCCTTCCGCAGCATCGGCTTCGTCGGCAAGCTGCTGGCCGAGGCGCTGGAGGAAACCGCACCGGGCCCGCTTGAGGCGCTGACGGCGGCCGGCGCGCCCTGGGGCAGCATCATGCTCAAGGGCGTCTGGCCGCAGGTGCAGCCGGCCTTCTGGGGCATCGCGCTGTTCCGCTGGGACATCAACGTCCGGGAATCCGCCGTGCTCGGCCTGGTCGGCGCCGGCGGCATCGGCGTCGTGCTCGACGATGCCATCAACTTCTTCCAGTGGGACCGCGTTGCAACGGTGCTGCTGGCGATCCTCGCGGTGGTGGTGGTGGCGGAGATCGTCGTCACGCGCATCCGCTCAAGGCTGATCTGACCCTATGGCCCAGACCTTCGACCTTCTCGTCATCGGCGGCGGCATCAACGGCGTCGGCATCGCGCGCGATGCCGTGGGCCGCGGCCTGTCCGTCTGCCTGGTGGAGCGTGGCGACCTCGCGGGCGCCACCTCCTCCAACTCCTCCAAGCTCATCCATGGTGGGCTCCGCTACCTCGAACACTACGAGTTCCGCCTGGTGCGCGAAGCGCTGGCGGAGCGCGAGGTGATGCTGAAGATCGCGCCCCACATCGTCTGGCCGATGCGCTTCGTACTGCCGCACCGGCCGGAGATGCGCCCGCGCTGGATGATCCGCACGGGGCTCTTCCTCTACGACAACCTGGCGCGACGCGTCAGCCTGCCGCCGGCGGAGAGCCTGGATTTCCGCCGCCACGCCTATGGCTCGCCGCTGTCGGAGAAGATCACGGCCGGCTTCGCCTATTCCGATTGCTGGGTGGAGGACAGCCGCCTCGTCGTCCTCAACGCCAAGGATGCGGCGCGCCGCGGCGCCGATATCCGCGTCCGCACGGCGTTTGCGGGCGCGGAGCGCGATGCGGAGGGCTGGACCGCCAGGCTGCGTGGTGCCGATGGGTCCGACCAGGCGGTGCGGGCCCGCGCCATGGTCAACGCCGCCGGCCCCTGGGTGCTGTCGGCGCAGGATGCTGCGCATGCAAAGCCCGCGGGCAGCGTGCGGCTGATCCGCGGGAGCCACATCGTTGTGCCCGCGCTCTATGACGGGCCGCAGGCCTATATCCTGCAGAATGACGACCGCCGCGTCGTCTTCGTGATCCCCTACCAGGGCCGCTTCTCCCTGATCGGCACCACCGACGTGCCGCATGAGGGCGATGCATCGACGGCGCATTGCACGGCGGAGGAGGCCGAGTATCTCTGCGGCGCCGTGACGCGCCAGTTCCGCAAGCCCGTGACGCCCGCCGACATCGTCTGGTCCTATGCCGGCGTGCGGCCGCTCTATGACGATGGCGCGGACAACCCCTCCGCCGTCACGCGCGACTATGTCCTGAAGCTGGACACGGAAGCCGCGCCGCTGCTGTCCATCTATGGCGGCAAGATCACCACCTATCGCCGCCTGGCGGAGGAGGCGGTGGAGAAGGTGACGCATGCGCTCGGCCGCGACGCAAAGTCCTGGACCGCGGAGGCCCCGCTGCCAGGTGGCGATTTCGGTGGCCGCGGCCTGCCCTCGATGGAGGCCGATCTCGCCGCCCGCTACCCCTGGCTGCCCGCGCAGACCCGCGCGCGGCTGCTGCGCGCCTATGGCACGGAAGTGCCGGATCTGCTGGGCGATGCGGAGGGCTGGCAGGCGCTCGGCCGCGACTACGGCGCGGGCCTGACGCAGCGGGAGATCGACTGGCTGGTCAAGGAGGAATGGGCGCGGACGGCGGAGGACGTGCTGTGGCGCCGTTCCCGCCTCGGCCTGCACATGACGGCGACGGAGCGTGATGCCGTTGCCACCTCCATGGGCGCCTGATCAGCGCCGGTAGAAGTCGATCAGCCCGGCGATCATCCCGCCTTCCTGGTCGTCGGGCAGCAGCACGCCATCGGGCACGTGCAGGCCGCAGCTGCGGAGATGCGCCAGCAGCGCGGCGGCGATGGCCTTCGGGTCGTGGCGCCGCGCGAAGCTGCCCTGGAAGCCCGTGACCTTGGAGATGGTCAGCGCCGTCGCCTTGCGCGGCCGGTGCACGCCGCCGCGGTTGGCGTCCACCTTCTCCGTCGTGCTGCCGAGCAGGCTGTTGGATCGACGGTCCACCGGCATGGTCCGCACCAGCAGCCAGCCCCGCCGCGCCGCCGCCGTTTCCGGAAACAGGTGGTCCACGGCCAGCTTCTGGCCATTCACCTCCGACGCCGGCGCGCCATGGCCCAGCTGCCGCACGAAGGCGGCCCAGTAGGCGGCGTAGCGGCCATCGCCGTCCGCCTTGTCCTCCGGCTTCACCCAGAGCTGCGGGCGGGACCGCGAATCATGGCGCATCAGCGCATCGGTCGGCGCAATGCCGGGCAGCGGCGCCCAGCGCCCGCCGCCGCCGGAGAAGCCAGGCTCCGCCAGCTTCTGAACCCAGTCGATGTCGGGCAGCGCGATCCAGGCGAACGATGTGCCGAGCCTGTTGTCGAGCCCGAGCCACGAATCCACCAGATCCTGCCACTGGCTGCGAAGGAACGTCGCGTAATCCATGCCCCTGCTGCCTCCTCCGGACCGGAGGAGGCAGCATCCCGCGCGGCGGAGCTTCCCGCAACGGTTGTGGCGATCAGTAGCGCTTGTAGCTCAGGAACTTGCCCGTCATCGTGATCTTCACGCGGTCGCCCTTCTGGTCGGGCTGGCGTTCCAGGATCATGTCGTAGTCGATGGCGGACATGATGCCGTCGCCGAACTCCTCATGGATCATCTCCTTCCAGCTCGTGCCATAGACCAGCACGAGTTCGTAGAAGCGGTAGATCAGCGGGTCGGTCGGCGGCATGGGCTGCGCGCCGCGGTAGGGGATCTCGCAGAGAGTCGCGGCGTCTTCCTCATCGAGGTCGAGGATGTCAGCGATCCCCGCGGCGTGGTGCGGCTCCGCGCTCATCTGCCCCATGCACAGCGCGCAGGTCCAGACGGGCGACATGGCGATGCGGTTGGCGATGTCGGCCCATTTCAGCCCCTTCGCCTTCTTGATCTTCAGGATCTTCTTGCCGAGCTCGGTCTTGGCGTCGTTCACGGAAGTTTCCCTTCAGGCAATGGGTCGCAGTTCCGGTACCGCGCGCGCGGACCATCCGGCGGGCGGGTTGCGCGCATCGAATTCGCGCGACCGGGTGATGAGGAAGTCCAGCACATGGTCGCGTAGGGCGTGGTAGCCGGGCATGTGGTGCAGGCTGGCGCGGGTGCGGGGGCGGGGCAGAGTGTTCACCACCACCTCCGCAATGCGCGCGCCAGGGCCGTTCGACATCAGCAGGATGCGGTCGGCGAGCAGGATCGCCTCATCCACGTCATGCGTGATCATGAAGCCGGTCTGCCCGGCTTCCGTCACCAGCCTCGACACTTCCTCCTGCAACGCGCCGCGCGTCAGCGCATCGAGCGCGGAGAAGGGTTCGTCCATCAGCAAGATCTTCGGCTGGATCGCCAGCGCCCGGGCGATGCCGACGCGCTGTTTCATGCCGCCCGAGAGCTGCGCCGGCTTGCGGTCCGCGGCATGCGAAAGGTCGACGCGCTGCAGCGCCTCCCGCGCCGCATCCTCGCACATCCGTCGGTTCCAGTGCGGGTTGCGGCAGGACAGGGCGAAGGCGACATTCTGCGCCGCCGTCATCCAGGGCATCAGCGCGTGGGACTGGAAGATGACGGCGCGGTCGAGCGAGGGTCCCGTGATCTCCCGGCCGCCCACGATGATGCTGCCGCCATCCGGCGCGTCGAGCCCGGCGAGGATGTTGAGGATCGTCGTCTTGCCGCAGCCGGAATGCCCGACCAGACAAACGAACTCCCCCTTGCCAACGCTGAACCAGACATCCTCGAACACCGCCGTCGCGCCGAAGCGGCGCGCGATGCCCTCCACCAGCACATCCGGCCGGTCGATGATGGGGGGTGCCATGGCGTTCACTCCGCCCAGGCCACGGCACGGGCCAGCAGCCCCAGCAGCCGGTCCAGCGCCAGCCCCACCAGCCCGATCATCAGGATGGCGATGACGATGTCGGCGATGGAGAGGTTGTTCCACTGGTTCCAGACCCAGTAACCGATCCCCGTGCCGCCCACGAGCATCTCCGCCGCCACGATCACCAGCCAGGCGATGCCGATGGAGATGCGCATGCCCGTCACGATGGTGGGCGCGGCCGCCGGCAGGATGATGCGGGTTGCCGTCCGCCACGGCCCCGCTTCCAGCGTACGGCCGACATTCAGCCATTCGCGCCGCACGCTCGCGACCCCGAAGGCGGTGTTCAGCAGCATCGGCCAGATGGAGCAGATGAAGATGACGAAGACGGAGCTGATGGAGCTGTCCTTGATGGAGTAGAGCGCGAGCGGCATCCAGGCGAGCGGCGAGACCGGCCGCAGCACCTGGATGAAGGGGTTGAGCGCCGTGTTCAGCAGCGGCGACATCCCGATGGCGAAGCCGAGCGGAATGGCGACGATCGCGGCCAGGCCGAAGCCGGCGCCGACGCGGGCAAGGGAATAGGCGATCTGCACGCCGATGCCCTGGTCGTTGGTGCCGCGGACATAGAAGGGGTCGCGCAGCAGCTCGAACAGCCGCTTCGCGATGTCGCTCGGCGCGGGCATCGCGCTCTGCCCGCCCGCCGCCGCGGCCTGGCCCATCAGCGCCGCATATTCGGGATCGACCGCCGGGCCGGCGGCGGTATGGGCGGCCCGGATCGCGACCTCCCATCCCCCGAGGAAGACGGCGAGGATCAGCAGCGACAGCGCCGCGGCACGCCAGAACGGAACCTGCTGTTGCATGGCGTCAGGCGCGGATCGCGCGTTCGGTCCAGGCGCCGGGGTTCGCGGGGTCGAAGGTGCGGCCCATGATGGTCTCGGTGCGCAGCGCGCTGTCCGGCACCGGCAGGCCGAGTTCGCGCATCGCGCGGCCGGCGTCGAGCGCCAGGAACACCTGGTTCGCCACCTGCGCGTAGTCCACATCCTGCCGCAGCTGCCCCCAGCGGCGCATCTGCGTCAGCATCCAGATGGCCATGGAATGCCAGGGGAAGGGGTCGAAGCCGATGCGGTCCGGCACGCGGCGCACCTGGCCGAGGCCGTCCGCATAGGTGCCGGTCAGCACCTGGTTCACCACCGTCTCCGGCTGGTTGAGGTAGTTGGCGCCGCTGATCGCGGTCGCGACCTCCCGCCGGTTTTCCGGCTTCGCGGAATAGGCGGTCGCTTCCACGATCGCGCGCATCAGCGCGGCGAAGGTGTTGGGCGTTTCGGTGATCATGGATCGCGGCACGGCGAAGGCGCAGCAGGGATGGCCGTCCCAGAGCTCCTTCGTCAGCAGGTGGATGAAGCCCACGCCATCGAAGACGGCGCGCTGGTTGAACGGATCCGGGCCGAGGAAGCCGTCGATGTTGTCGGCGCGCAGGTTGGCGACCATCTCCGGCGGCGGCACCGCGCGGATCTGCACGTCGCGATCGGGATCGATGCCATTCTCCGCGAGGTAGTGCCGCAGCAGGTAGTTGTGCATGGAGAAGTCGAAGGGCACGGCGAAGCGGAAGCCCTTCCAGTCGCGCGGATTCCGCTTCTCCCGGTGCTTGGTCGCCAGCGTGATGGCCTGGCCGTTCACGTTCTCGATGGCCGCGACAGCGAAAGGAATGGGCTGCGCCACGCCGACGCCGAGGGACATGGCGAGCGGCATCGGGCTCAGCATGTGTGCCGCGTCGAACTCCCGCGCGATGGCGCGGTCCCGGATCACGGCCCAGCCGGCGGCGCGGATCACCTCCACGTTCAAGCCATGGCGCTGATAGAAGCCCATGGGGTGCGCCATGATGATGGGCGTCGCGCAGGTGATGGGGATGAAGCCGACCTTGAGGTCCCGCTTCTCCGGCGCGCCGGCGGGCTGGGCGAGCGCCTGCTTCGCCGCATCCAGCGGGAAGACGGAAGCGAGCGCCGCCAGCACCGTCGCGGCGCCGAAGCGCTCCACCAGGGCGCGGCGTGTCGGGCCGTGGCGGAAGGTGGCGCGCAGCACGGCGCTCTCGGCCACCTCGGCCAGCGCTTCCTCGGTGGAGGGGGCGGCGCCGGCGCATTCCATCGCGCTGCCATGCTGGCCGCAGCCGCAGCGGTTCAGGCGCGTCTTCGGGTCGAGCGGATTGGCGGTCAGTCGGCGCATGGTGGTCGCTCCCTGGGATGACGGCCCGGTTGCAACTGCCGTGCCGCGCGGCAGCCCGGCGGCTTTCCGGAGCAGCCGGCGCGACTTTCCGGTGATTCCGCCTTGAAAACGGGCAGGCGCGGTCGGATTGCATGCACCAAAGCGCTGGCATCGCGCCGCGGAGCCGCGTTAGCCTCAAGCGGCTCGAGGAGGCACGGCCATGGCCCGCATCACCCTTCCCCTGCTTGCCCTGTTCGGCGGCATTGCGCTGGCGTCCGGCGCGGCGCGGGCCGATGCCATCGACGGGCATTGGTGCAGCGATGGCGGGCTGCGCCTGACCATCCAGGGGCCGAACCTCGTCTCCCCCGGCGGGGCCCGCATGGCGGGCGACTATGACCGCCACGGCTTCAGCTACACCGCCCCGGCCGGGGAGCCCGGCGCCGGCGGCCGCGTGGACCTCCGCCTGATGGGGGAGAACGCGGTCCGCGTGCAGGCGGCCAACGGCCCGATCGAGCCGGTCTGGCGCCGCTGCGGGCCGCCGGTTTCCTAATCGTCTAGGACAACCCCATCCGCCATCGGCAGCACGCGGTCC
This sequence comes from Acetobacteraceae bacterium, assembly GCA_027482245.1. Taxonomy (GTDB): domain Bacteria; phylum Pseudomonadota; class Alphaproteobacteria; order Acetobacterales; family Acetobacteraceae; genus Falsiroseomonas. Next base: position 108,366 of record JAIXWG010000004.1, read on the forward strand.
GCGTGCCACAGCGCGCAGCGTTCATGCGTGGCCAGCAGAATAGCGGGGCCGCCCGGCGCGCGGCGGATGGCGTCGAGCAGCGTGCAGACCTCCAGCGCCGTGGCGGGGTCGAGTGCCGCCGTCGGCTCATCCAGCAGCAGCACGCGGGGTGACAGGCAGAGCAGCCGGGCCAGCGCCGCCCGCTGCCGCTGCCCGCCGGACAGCGCCGCCGGGTACCGGTCCAGCACCGCCGCCGGCACGCCGCAGCGCTCCAGCGCCTCGGCGGCGGCGTCATCCCGCGCGGCGCCGCCATCGCCGATGCCATGCAGCGCCAGCGCCGCGCGGAATTGCGCGCGCAGCGGCCGGGCGGGGTTGAAGGCGCGGCTGGTGTCCTGCGGCAGGAGCAGTAGCCGCCGATGCCAGGCCCGCCGCGCGGCAGCGTCGCGCGCCGGGGGCAGCGCTTCCCCATCCAGCGAGACCTCCCCCGCATCCCGCTCCCGCAGCCCGGCCAGCAGGCGCAGCAGCGAGGATTTGCCGCAGCCGGAGGCACCGCTGACCGCGATCCAGCCCCCGGCCTCCACGGCCAGCGAGACGTCGCGGAGCGCGGGGCGCGGCGCGCCGGGGTAGCGCAGCGTCAGGCCGCGCGCGCGGAGCATCGGCGCACCGGCCGCAGGGCCGCCAGCAGTTCCTGAAGGGCGGCCGAGCGCGGCGCGGCCATCAGCGCCGCCGTCGCTCCTTCCTCCGCCACCGCGCCATCGCGCAGCACCACCATCCCGTCGCACAGCGTGGCGGCGGCGGCCAGGTCGTGGGTGACGAGCACCAGCGCCATGCCGCGCTCCCGCCGCGCCGCTGCCAGCAGCCGCAGGATGGCGGTGCCCGTTGCCTCGTCCAGCGCGCTCGTCGGCTCATCCGCCACCAGCACCGCGGGCGCCTGCGCCAGCGCGCAGGCCAGCGCCACGCGCTGCCCCTGGCCACCGGACAGGCCATGCGGGTGGCGCCGCGCCAGGGCCGGGTCCAGCTCCATCGCCGCCAGCGCAGCCGAAACCGCCGCGGCATCCGCCGTCGCACCGCGCGCGCGCAGCGTCTCCGCGATCTGCGAGCCGATGGAGAGCTGCGGGTGCAGCGCCGCGATGCCTTCCTGCGGCAGCCAGGCGACATGCCGGCCGAGCCCGCGCCGCCGCGCCGCCGCCACCGGCGCCGCGCCGCCGGGCCACTCCAGCGTCCCGCCCACCACGGCGCCGCGCGGCGGCAGCCCGGCCAGCAGCCGGCCGAGCGTCGTCTTGCCGCAGCCCGACCGCCCCACCACCGCCACGGCTTCCCCAGCGGCGACGGAGAGGCTGACGCCGCGCAGCGCGACCGTCGCCCCGAAGCGGCCGGGATGGGTGGCGGACAGGTCGCGCGCCGCCAGCGCCATCATGGCGCGCGCCGCGCGACGATCAGGTAGCGCTCATGCCGCGGGGCCTCGGTCCAGAGCGCGGCGTCCATCAGGGGGATCACCTCCGGCGCCTCGAACCCCGCTTCCAGCAGGGGCGCGGCCAGCTGTTCGGCCGGGCGGCCGCCGAACAGGGGCAGGGCGCCGTGGATGGTCGCGTATTCGTCGCGCGCCTGCATGTCCCACCAGGCGCCCTCCACCAGCGCCACGCGGCCGCCGGGGCGCAGCACCTCCCGCCACGCCCTCAGCGCGCGCAGCGGATCGGGCAGGGTCCAGAGGACGTGACGCTCCACCACCAGGTCGAAGCTCGCCGCGGGCAGGCCCGGTGCCTCCGCATCCGCGGCCAGGAAGGGCACCATCAGGCCGCGCGCCGCCGCCTTCGGGCGGGCCAGCGCCAGCATGTCCTCCGCGAGGTCGATCCCCATGGCGCGGTGCCCGGCCTCCGCCATCAGCAGCGCCAGGAAGCCCGTGCCGCAGCCAACATCCAGCACGTCGAGCGCGGGGGAGGAGGGCGCAAGCCGCGCGACCACGCCGCGCCAGGCGGCATCCTGCGCCGGGTTCAGCAGGCCATGCGTCGGGCCCTGGTCGAAATCCGCCGCGCGGCGGTTCCAGTGCGCGATGACGGCGGCTTTCGCCGCCTCGGGCGCGATGACGGCGGCGTTCGCCGCCTCGGCATTGATGGCGTTCATGGCGAGCGTTCCGGTCAGGTCTGGGGTGACAGGCCGAGCCGCGCGCGCAGCGAGGCGGCCAGGGAGGCGGCGGCGAGGAGGCTGAGCGCGATGGCGGCGGCGGGCGCCGCCAGCAGCCAGGGCGCATCGAGGAACCAGTCCCGCGCCTCCGCTGCCATGCCGCCCCAGGAGGGTGCGGGCGGCGGCGCGCCGAGGCCGAGGAAGGCCAGCGTCGCCAGCAGCACCACGGCCGCGCGCAGCTTCACCAGGCCCAGCCAGAGCAGCGGCCCCGCCAGGTTCGGCAGCACGTCGCGCAGCAGGATGGTAGCCGGCGGGAAGCCGATGGATCGCGCCCCCTCCACGAAGGGCTCCGCCAGCACGCGCCGCGCCTCGCCGCGCAGGATCCAGTGCAGGTCGGCCCAGAGCACCAGCGCCACGCAGGCCACCTGCGCGCCCGCGCCCCGCCCGGCCAGCGCCAGCACGACAAGTGGCAACCAGAGCGGCGGGAAGGACAGCAGCGCCTGCGCTAGGCCGCACAGCGTGCGGCCGGCGGGCCGGCCCTCCAGCCAGGCCGCCGGCAGGGCGGTGGCGAGCGCGAGCGCGAGCCCCAGCCCCAGCCCCGCCAGCGCCAGCCCCAGGCTGCCCGGCAGCGCCGCCAGCACCCGCGCCGCGACATCGCGGCCGAGCGGGTCCGTGCCCAGCGGATGGGCGAGGGAGGGCGCCACCAGCCGCGCCGGCGACAGGGCCAGCGGGTCCGGCAGCCACCACGCCGCCAGCGCCAGCAGCGCCGCCAGCCCGGCCAGGGGAAGCACCAGGCGCATCAGGCGATGACGGCGGAGGAGGGGCGGGGATCGAGCAGCGCCTGCGCGGCCTCCGCCACGAAGCGGGCCAGCAGGAAGCCCGTGCCCGCCGCTAGCATCGCCGCGCGCAGCAGCGGCAGGTCGCCATGCTGCAGCGCCAGCACCGCCAGCCGGCCGAGGCCGGGCAGGGCGAAGACCGTCTCCACCACCAGCGCGCCGCCCAGCAGGTAGCCCGCCTGCAGCGACCCGAAGCGCGCCAGCAGGGCGGAAGCCGGCAGCAGCCGGTAGGCCAGCAGGCGCCGCGGCAGGCCGAGGCCGCGCGCCTCCGCGAAGACCGCGAAGGGTTCCTGCGCAATGGCGCGCAGCCCGTCCTGCAGGATCAGCGCCAGCTTCACCGCCAGCGCCGCGGCCAGCAGCACGGCCGGCAGCAGCAGGGATCGCAGCCCGTCGAAACCCGCGGCCGGCACCCAGCCGAGGCCGACGGCGAAGACCTCCACCGCCACCACCGCGACGACGAAGCCGGGCACCGCCAGCAGCATCAGGGGCAGCTTCGCCAGCCGCGCCGGCAGCGCCGCCAGCACCAGCCCGAGCGCCGCGCCGCCCGCCAGCCCCATCGGCCAGGCCAGCGCCGCGAGGCGCAGCGTGACGCCCAGCGCCTCCGCCACCGCATCCCCGGCCGGGCGCCGCAGCCAGGCGGATTGGCCGAGGTCGCCGCGCAGCATCGCCAGCATCGGCCCCAGCACTCGTTCCAGCCAGGGCAGGTCCAGCCCGAGTGCCGCGCGCAGCGCGGCCGCGGCGGCGCCATCACCCTCCGGCCCGATCTGGCGGCTGACGGGGTCGCCCAGCAAATCGGCCGCCAGCCCCAGCACCAGCAGGGCGAGGAGCAGGGAGAGCGCGCCCCCCGCCAGCCCGCGCAGCGCCGCCTTCATGCCTGGCGCGGACGCAGGCCCGCGAAATCGATCCGACCATGCGCCGTGCGCGGCATCTCGACCCGCGCCGCCACGCCATAGGCGGCCTTCGGATAGGCGAGGTAGACCGCCGGCGCATCGGCCTTCGCCACCGCCATCAGCGCGGCCGCCGCGGCACCCCGCGCCGGCTCGGCCTCCGCTTCCATGTAGGCGGCGAGCAGGGGGGCAAGGCGCGGGTCGGGGCGGTAGCCCATGGAGCCCTTGAGGAAGCCGTTCTCCGCATAGAAGGCGGTGTAGGGCCGCACCGCGTCATGCGCGTGGTTGTCGAGCGCGGTGACCACGAACATCCGGCCGCGATCCAGCGCCGCCAGGCGCCGTGCATCGAAGGCGGCGGCGATGCTGTCCAGCGGGTTGATGCGCACCGCGAAGCCGGCGCGGGACAGCTGCGCCTGGATCACCTGCGCGGCCTGGATCTCGGCCGGCGGCGCATCCAGCTCCACCGGCAGCGGCGTCGTGATCCCGGCATCGCGCAGCAGCGCGCGGGCGCGGTCGGGGTCGTGGTCGGAGAGCGGGAAGGCCTCCGTGAAACCGCCGAAGCCGTGCGGCACGACGCCGGTCGCGACCTCCGCGAAGTCGCCCCAGGTGGCTTCCGCCAGCGCCTTGCGGTCGACGGCATGATGGACGGCAAGCCGCACCCGCGCATCGTCGAAGGGCGGGCGGAACCAGAAGGAGAGGTACTGCGTCCGCGCCCCCGCCTGCATCACCAGCCGCGCCCCGTTGCGGGCCACGCGCGCGGCGAGGCCCGGCGGGATGTCGCTGGCGATCTGCGCGCCGCCGCTCAGCAGGTCCGCGACGCGGGTCGAGGCTTCGGGCACCGCGCGCACGGTGATGCGCGGGAAGCCCGGCGCGGCATGGGCCCAGTGATCGCCGGTCGCTTCCAGCTCCACCCGCTCCCCGGGCCGCCAGGCGGCCAGGCGCCAGGGGCCGGACCCGATGGGCTGGGTGCGGAAGGGCGCCTCCGCCGCCGCCAGCTGGGCGGCCTGCAGCACCGGCACCGCGCCCACGATCTGCGGCAGCAGGCCGGTCGGCACGGCGGTGTGCAGCAGCAGCGTGGTCGCGTCCGGCGCCTCCGCCCTGATCGCCGGCTGCACCTGGAGGCGAAGGCCCGACCGGTTGGCGGGGTCGAGCAGGAAGGCGAAGGTGGCGGCGGCATCGGAAGCGGTCAGCGCGCTGCCATCATGGAAGCGCACGCCCTGGCGGATGGTGAAGCGCCAGGTCGTCGGCGCCACGCGCGCCCAGGCGGTGGCGAGGGCGGGGACCAGGTGGCCCTCAGCGTCACGCTCGATCAGCGGATCGAAGATGAGGCTGGTCGGGATGGTGAAGTCCAGGCTGCGCATCGGGTCGATGGAAGCGAGGTCCCGCGTTTCCGAGAACTGGCTGACCACCAGCGCGCCGCCGCTGCCCTGCGCCAGCGCGAACCGGGGCAGGGCGCCCGAGGCAGCGAGGGCGGCGAGGAGGGTGCGGCGGGAGAAGGGCATGCGGGATCGCTCCGGTTTCCGGCGACCCTATTGCAAATGAGAGTCCTTCGCAAATGAAGGAGCATCCAGCTATGCCGCCGCGCTCCGGCCGCTATCGAGGAAGACGCGCCCGCCGACCGGCACCAGCCGGCAGGCATCGCCTCGCGCCGGCGCGCTGCCGGGGGCGGCGCAGGCATCAAGGACCAGGCCCGCCGCCTCCACCACCAGGCGCAGCGCCCCGCCGCCTTCGGGGCGGACCAGGCGGATGGTGGCGCCGCCGCTCGCCACGGGCTCCGCCAGCAGTTCCGCCGGACGGATGAAGGCGGTGCCGGGTCCGTCGGGCAAGGGGACGTGCAGAGGGGCGATCGGCAGCGGGTCGAAATGCGCTAGGCCGCCCGCGACCCGGCAGGGCAGCCGCGCGGCATCGCCGATGAAGCCGGCGACGAAGGGTGTCGCGGGGTGTTCCAGCAGCGCGGCGGGGGCGTCGAACTGCACGATGCGGCCGCGTTCCATCACGGCGACGCGGTCCGCCATTTCCATCGCCTCCTCCTGGTCATGGGTGACGAGGATGGTGGTGATGCCGAGCCGTTCCTGCAGCCCGCGCACCCAGCGCCGCACGTCGCGCCGCACCAGCGCATCCAGCGCGCCGAAGGGCTCATCCAGCAGCAGCAGCCGCGGCTCGATCGCCAGCGCGCGGGCCAGCGCCACGCGCTGCCGCTGCCCGCCGGAGAGCTGGTCAGGATGGCGCCGCGCGAGGTCCGGGATCTGCACGAGGTCGAGCAGCGCCGCGACGCGCTGCGCGATGGCGTCGCGACCGGGGCGCGTGGCGCGGGGGCGCACATCGAGCCCGAAGGCGATGTTCTCCGCGACGGTCATGTGGCGGAACAGCGCGTAGTGCTGGAAGACCACGCCGATGCCGCGTTCGCGCGCCGGCACGCCATCCATGTCCTGGCCCGCGATTCGAAGCCGGCCGGCATCCATGCCCTCAAGCCCCGCGATGACGCGCAGCAGCGTGGTCTTGCCGGACCCCGACGGGCCGAGGAGCGCGACCAGCTCACCCTCCCGCACCGCGAGGTCCACGCCATCCAGCGCCGCGGCATCGCCGAAATGGCGCGTGATGCCCGTCGCCTCCACCGTCACGCGGCGCGTCCCAGGCGTTCCAGCACCGTCTTGGCGGCCAGCGTCACCAGCCCCAGCAGTGCCAGCAGCGCGGCCACCGCGAAGGCGCCGGCGAACTGGTATTCGTTGTAGAGGATCTCGACATGCAGCGGCATGGTGTTGGTCATTCCCCTGATGTGGCCTGACACGACGGAGACCGCGCCGAATTCGCCCATGGCGCGCGCGTTGCAGAGCAGGACGCCGGACATCAGCGCCCAGCGGATGTTGGGCAGCGTCACGCGGCGGAAGGTCTGCCAGCCGGAGGCCCCGAGCGTCGCCGCCGCCTCCTCCTCCTCCCGCCCCTGTTCCTGCATCAGCGGCAGCACGGTGCGGGCGACGAAGGGGAAGGTGACGAAGATCGTCGCCAGCACCAGCCCCGGCAGGGCGAAGATGACCTGCACGTCCCGCGCCTGCAGCCAGGGGCCGAGCCAGCCCTGCGCGCCGAAGATCAGCACGAAGACGAGGCCGGAGATGACCGGGGAGACGCTGAAGGGCAGTTCCACCAGCACCACCAGCAGCCGCCTTCCGGGGAAGTCGTGCTTGGCGATGGCCCAGCAGGCCGCGAGCCCGCCGATGGTGTTGACCGGCACGGTGATGGCGGCGACCAGCAGCGTCAGCCGGATGGCGGCCAGTGTGTCCTCCTCCGCCAGCGCATCGCGGAACACACCCCAGCCGCGGCGCAGCGCCTCCGTGAACACCGCCGCCAGCGGTAGCGCGAGGATGAGGAGGCCAAGCGTGATGGCTGCCAGCGCGATCAGTGCGCGCGCCAGCGGCGCATCCTCCCCGGCGGGCCTGAACCGCGCGCTCATGCCTGCCCCCGCCGCAGCAGGCGTTGCAGCAGCGACAGCGCCAGCAGCACGGCGAAGGACAGCGCCAGCATGGCGAGGCCGACGGCCGCCGCGCCGGCATAGTCGAACTGCTCCAGCCGGATGACGATGAGCAGCGGCGCGATCTCGCTCACCATCGGCATGTTGCCGGCGATGAAGATGACGCTGCCGTATTCCCCGACCGCCCGCGCGAAGCCGAGCCCGAAGCCCGAGACCAGCGCGGGGGCCAGCGCCGGCAGCACCACCCGCGCCAGCGCCTGGCCGCGCGTGGCGCCGAGCGTCGCCGCCGCTTCCTCCGCATCCCGGCCGAGGTCGCGCAGCACGGGTTCCACCGTGCGGACGATGAAGGGCAGCGCCACGAAGACGAGGGCCACGACGATGCCCGCCGGCGTGAAGGCGATCTTCCAGCCGAACAGCGCATCGAGCGGCGCGCCGATCCAGCCATTCGGGGCGAAGATCGCCGTCAGCGCGATGCCGGCGACGGCGGTCGGCAGCGCGAAGGGCAAATCGACCATGCCGTCCAGGATGCGCCGGCCGGGGAAGCGCAGCCTGACGATGGCATAGGCCAGCAGCAGCCCGATCGGCAGGCTGGCCAGGCCCGCCAGCGCCGCGGTGCCGAAGCTGAGCGCCAGCGACGCCAGCACCCGCTCCTCGGACAGGGATCGCATCACGCCCGCGACGCCCAGTTCCCAGGGCTTCACCGCCAGCGCGGCCAGCGGCACGACTACGATCAGCGACACCCAGAGCAGCGCGATGCCGATCGAGAGGCCGAAGCCGGGGATGGGCCTAATGGTCATGGCCCTGGCCGTCATCGTCCGGGCCGGTAGATCCGGTCGAAGACGCCGCCGTCGTTGAAATGCGTCCGCTGCGCCTCCCCCCAGCCGCCGAAGACGTCGTCGATCGTGACGAGGTCGATGGCGGGGAAGCGCGCTGCGTTGGCGGCCAGCACGGCCGGGTTGCGCGGGCGGTAGAAATGCTTCGCCGCGATGGCTTGGCCCTCGTCGGTGTAGAGGCCGCGCAGATAGGCCTCCGCCACCGCGCGCGTGCCGCGTCGGTCCGCCACCTGGTCCACCACCGCGACGCTGGGCTCCGCCAGGATCGAGAAGCGCGGATAGACGACATCGAACCTGTCGGCGCCGAATTCCTGCAAGGCGAGGTGCGCCTCGTTCTCCCATTGCAGCGCCACGTCGCCCTGGCCGCGCTGCGCGAAGGTGGTCAGTGACCCGCGCGCGCCGGTGTCGAGCACGGGCACCTGGCGGAACAGCCGCGCCGTCGCTTCCTCCGCCGTGGCCGCGCTGCCGCCGGGCTGGCGCAGCGCCCAGGCCCAGAAGGCCAGGTAGTTCCAGCGCGCGCCGCCGGAGGTCTTGGGATTGGGCGTGATGATGGAAACGCCGGGCTTCAGCAGGTCTCCCCAATCCTGGATGCCCTTGGGGTTACCCTTCCGGGTGATGAAGACGATCGTGCTGGTGTAGGGCGCGCTGTTGCTCGGCAGGCGCGTGATCCAGTCGCGCGCCAGCAGCCCGCGCTCCGCGATCGCATCCACGTCATAGGCCAGCGCCAGCGTCACCACATCGGCGGCCAGCCCATCGATGACGGACCGCGCCTGCCGCCCCGACCCGCCATGGGAGGTGTTGATGCGCACGGGCTGGCCCGACTGCGCCTGCCAGTTCCGCGCGAAGACCGCGTTGTAGTCGCGGTACAGCTCCCGCGTCGGGTCGTAGGAGACGTTGAGCAGCGTCAGCGGCGCCTGCGCGCTCGCGCCGGTCGCGATGAAGGGCGCAGCCGCCAGCAGGGCGCGGCGAGGCAGCGCGAGGCCATTCCTTGGCATCGGGGATCACTCCGTCGGGGATGTCGTCAGGGCCCGGGTTATCCGGGCAGGCACGCGGTCAGGCGTGCCGACAACAGGACGGACAGGGGGGTGCGGGCAGCTTGGGCACGGCATCCTCCGTCAGGGTCGATGGCCCGGGCTCACCGGGACACTGAAACCCTATCGGGATGATGGGGATTGGATCAAGCGCTTTCGGCGACGATGTCGAGCAGGGCGGTGATCGCGGGCCGCGGCGCGGGGGTGGCGATGTCGGCCAGCATCGTGCCGTCCAGGATCGCCGCCGTTGCGTCGCGCACCTCGCGCATCACGCGGCGGATCGCGCAATCCGCGGGCTCCGCGCAATCCGCGCAGGGGCGATAGGCCGTTAGGCTGGCGCAGGGGATGGGCGCCAGCGGCCCATCGATGGCGCGGATCAGGTCGGACAGCGCGATCTGCGTGGCGGGCCGCGCCAGCGCATAGCCGCCGGACTTGCCGCGCAGGCTGTCCACGAAGCCGTGCCGCCGCAGGTCGAGGAGGATGGCTTCCAGGAACTTCTTCGGCGCCCGCGCACGCTCCGCGATCTCATGGATCGGCATGGTGGCGCGCCGCGCGGGCGCGGCCGCGCCGGCCTCGGCCAGGACGGACAGCGCCTTCAGACCGTACTTGGCCTTCTGCGTCAGCATGTCTTCTCATACGATGCGACGCGGGTGATGGCCAAGCCCAAGGGCGCATTCATGCTCCGAAATCGGCCCTGGGGAGGAAGAATCATGTCCGTGACGGGAATGACGCGCCGGGGCGCGCTGGCCGCTTGCCTCGCCATGGCCGCGATGCCGGCGCGCGCGCAGGAGAGGTTCCCGACCCGGCCCATCCGCCTGATCGTCGCCTTCCCGCCCGGCGGCGGCACGGACATCCTCGGCCGGCTGCTGGCGCAGCGGATGCAGGAGGCGCTCGGCCAGCCGGTGGTGGTGGAGAACCGGGGCGGCGCCGGCGGCAATATCGGCGCCGTGGCCGTCGCGCAGTCCGCGCCCGATGGCTATGCGGTGCTCTTCACCGGCAGCAGCCTGGCGGTGAACGAGGTGCTGTTCCGCAGCCCGGGCTATGACAGCCGGCGAGACTTCGCCGCCGTCGCCCGCCCGGCCAGCACGCCGATGATGCTGGTGGTGCACAAGGATTTGGCCGCGCGCGACGTGGCCGGGCTGATCGCGGAGGCGAAGGCCCGGCCCGGCGCGCTGAACTGCGCGGTGCCCGGCGCCGGCACCAGCCAGCACCTGGCCTTCGAACTGTTCAACGAGATGGCGGGCACGCGCATCACCGGGGTGCCCTATCGCGGCGGCGGCCCCGCCATCGCCGCGGTGGTGGGTGGCGAGGTGCAGATGCTCTTCACCTCCGCCGGGTCGGTGGAGGCGCTGGTGCGAGACAACCGGATGCGCGCGCTGGCCGTGACCACCCGCGCCCGCATCCCCGGCTGGCCCGATGTGCCGACGGTGGCGGAGGCGCTGCCGGGCTTCGTGGCCGAACTCTGGTACGGCCTCTACGCCCCCGCCGCGACGCCAGCCGCCGTGGTCGCGACGCTGGAGGCTGCGGTGCGCGACAGCGTCGCCGACCCGGCCTTCGCGCAGAAGCTTCGCGAACGCGGCTTCGAGCCCGATTTCCTCGGCGCCGCGGCTACCGCGAGCGCGACGCAGGAGGAACGCGCGCGGTGGGAACCCGTCATCCGCCGTGCGGGGATAACGCCCGAATGAGCCGTCTCATCGGCCATGTCCGCGACCTCCGCCGCTTTCCCGTCAAGTCGATGGGGGGCGAGGCGCGCGACGCGCTGGAACTGCGCTGGCCCGGCATCCTGGGCGACCGCCAATACGCCTTCCACCGCCTGGCGGAGCAGGGCCGCTTCCCCTGGCTGACGGCGCGGGTGGTGGCCGCCATGGTGCTGTTCCAGCCCCGCTACCTCGACCCCGAGGACCCGCGGACCAGCGCCGTCGTGGTGCGGACGCCGGAGGGCGAGGAGTTGCCACTGCACGATTCCGGGCTGCTCGCGCGCCTGGCGGCGGAAGCGGCGCAGCCCATCGGCCTGATGCAGGTGGGGCGCGGGGTCTTCGACACCATGCCGGTCTCCATCGGCACCACGGGCGGGCTCGGCCTGGTGGACCGGCTGCACGGCACGCCGCTCGACCCCCGCCGCTTCCGGCTCAACGTCCTGATCGAGACGGATGAGCCGGAGGAGGCGCTGAAGGGAAGGCGCCTGGCCTTCGGCAGCGGCGCCGCCCTGCTGGTGAATGAGGGCATCCCCCGCTGCGCCATGGTGCAGGTGGACCCGGACACGGCCGCGCGCGATCCCTCCGTCCAGAAGACCGTCATCCACCACTTCGACAATTGCGTCGGCCTCTATGCGGCCACGGCTGCGTGTGGCGCCATCCGCCGGGGGGATGCGGTGACGCTGCTGGATTGAGGCGCCGGGGCGCGCGGGGTACATCCACCCGGTGACAGCAGCCCGACGCCACCTCGCCCTCGGGCTGTTCTTCGGCCTCACCGCCGCCATCACCTGGGGCAGCCAGGCGGTGGTGGCGCGGGCGGGGACGCTGGCGGGGTTCTCGCCGCTCGACCTTTCCGTGCTGCGCTTTTCCACCGCCGCGCTGATCCTGGCGCCTTTCGTCTGGCGGGGGCGGCATGTGCTGGCGCGCCTCGGTCCGTGGCGGCTGCTGGTGCTGGCCTGCTGCGGGGGCTTCGGCAATTCGCTGCTGTTCGGCGGCGGCGTGGTTTTCGCGCCCGCGACCCATGGCGGCACCATCGCCCCCATCACCGCGGCCGTATCCGGCACGCTGCTCGCCATCCCCGCGCTGAAGGAGGTGCCGACCAGCGGGCGCGTCGTGGCGCTGGCGGGGCTCGCGCTGGGGCTGGTGCTGCTGGGCTGGGATGGGCTGCAGGGGGACCATCCCGGCGCCTGGCGGGGCGACATCCTGCTGTTCCTGGCCGGCGCCATCTGGGGCGGCTTCACCGTGCTGCTGCGGCGCTGGTCCATCCCGGCGCTGCCGGCGACGGCGGCGATCTGCGCCGTCTCCGCGCTGGTGGTCATCCCGCCCTGGGTCGTGATGGGCTTCGGCGCGGTGCCGGAGCTGCGCTGGCAGGATGCGGCGCTGCAGATGGGCGGGCAGGGGATCATGTCCTCCGTCATCGCCATCAGCCTCTATGCCAAGGCGACCGAATACCTGGGCGCGACGCGCGCGGCCTGCGTTTCCACCATGATGCCGGTGGCGGCGATCATCCTGTCCGTGACGCTGCTGGGGGAGACGCTGGGCCCGCTGAAGGTGGCGGGGGTGGCGCTGGCGGTGGCGGCGATGCTCGGCGCCGTGCTGTTCACGGGACGGCGGAGCGTGGCACCGAGCCCCGGGAGCCCTCAGAAATACTAGGGATTATGCCTTTTTAGCACCTTTAGCACCGATTCCGCGGTCCCGGATTGGGCGCTGGGGTCAGGGCGTGGCCGTGGGGCTGGCTTCCGGAACGTAGCGCGAACGACCGCGCCGTTCCAGCCAAATCGGGCGGTAGCGCCCTCAGCGGCACCACGCGACTGGTGCCGCGGCACCCTGGCCGCCGACCACTGCCCAGTCGCGTCGGTTCAAGCGGCTGCCTAAGGCTCCGGATCCTGCCGTGCCCAGCGGGGCATGGCGCAGCCCATCAGCGCGGCCATCCGGTCCCGCGCCAGCAGCCTTTCGCGGGTCAGCCGGCGGATCGCCGCCTCATCCGGGATGCCGCGAGACCGTTCCGCGGCGATCAGCCGTTCCAGATCCGCCAGGCGATCCACCAGGCGCCCCATCAGGGTGCTGCCGGGCGGTAAGCTCCCGTCCATAGTCCCCAGACCTCCTTGTTCCGTCGCTGCGCGGGGGCGCGGCGGCTCAGTGGGAGGCCCGACATCACGGTTGCCGGGGGCAGCGCGCCAGAGGGGCCCGGGCCTCAGATGAAAGGCTGGACCCGGCTCGTGGCGATTTCAAGACTGTAATGCGACACGGATGAGTGTTTTGGCGCAATGGTTTGGCCGCGACTCAACCCTGTGCCGCCAGGCGCGGCACCGCCGCCCAACTCGTCGTCACATGGGCGCAGGGTTCCACGGCACCTTCCGCGCGCAAGGTCACCTCCCCATAGGACAGCGTGCGCCCCTTCTTGATGACCCGCGCCTCCGCCAGCACGGCGCCCGGGGGCGGCGCGCGGAGGAAGGTGATGGAGAGGCTGGCGGTCAGGCTCTCATCCCGCCCGCCCGTCAGCGTCAGCAGCGCCGCCCACATGGCGACATCCGCCAGCCCCATCATGGCGGGGCCGGAGACGGTACCACCGGGGCGTAGCAGGTCCTCCCGCTGCGGCAGGCGGAGCAGGGCGCGGCCATCGGCGGCCTCCAGCACCTCCACCCCCCAGGCGCCGGCCAGCGGCACGCCGGCGCGGACGCGCGCCGTCAGCTCCGCGGTATTCACTGGCCCAGCACCACGCGGCCGGCGCAGGGATTCCGGCCGATCCAGTAGCAGAGCTCCGCGGGGCGGCTGATGGCGAACAAGGCCAGGTCGCAGCGCAGCCCCGGCGCCAGCGCGCCGCGATCCGCCAGGCCGAGGGCGGCGGCGGCGTGGGTGGTGATTCCGGCCAGTGCCTCCGCCACCGTCAGCCGGAACAGGGTGCAGCCCATGTTGAGCATCAGCAGCAGGGAGGGCGCGGGGGAGGAGCCGGGGTTGAGGTCGGTGGCCAGCGCGATCCGCAGCCCCGCCGCCCGCATCGCGGCGATGTCGGGCAGATGCGTCTCCCGGATGAAGTAGTAGGCGCCGGGCAGCAGCACGCCGACCGTGCCGGCCTGCGCCATGGCGGCGATGCCCTCCGCGCTCGCGTATTCGATGTGGTCGGCGGACAGCGCGCCGTAGCGCGCGGCGAGTGCCGCGCCGCCATCGTCCCGCAACTGGTCGGCATGCAGCTTCACGGGCAGCCCCGCGGCGCGGGCGGCGTCGAAGACCCAGGACGTCTCCTCTGCATCGAAGCCGATGACGCTGTCGGTGAAGGCGTCCACGACATCGGCCAGGCCCTCGGCCGCGATGGCGGGGATGATGTCGGCTGCGACGTGGCGGGCGAAATCGGCGCGGCGGCCCTGATATTCCGGCGGCACGGCATGGGCGGCGAGCAGGCTCGTCTGCAGCCCGACCTGTCGCTGCGCGGCCAGGCGGCGGGCGGCGCGCAGCATCCGCGCCTCCGTCGCCAGATCCAGGCCATAGCCCGACTTCACCTCGATGGTGGTCACGCCCTCCGCCAGCAGCGCGTCGAGGCGGGGGAGGGCGGCGGCGACGAGGTCATCCTCGCTGGCCGCACGCGTGGCGTGGACGGTGGAGAGGATGCCGCCGCCCTCCCGCGCGATCTGTTCGTAGGTCGCGCCTTCCAGCCGCATCTCGAATTCGCGCGCGCGGTCGCCGGCGAAGACCAGGTGCGTGTGGCAGTCGATCAGCCCGGGCAGGATCCAGGCGCCGTCGCAGCGCGTGGTGACGGCGGCCGTCGCGGGCAGGTCGCGGCGAGGGCCGACCCAGGCGATGCGGCCATCCTTCGCGGCGATGGCGCCATCCTCGATGATGCCGAGCGGGTCGTCGCCGCGTGGCAGCATGGTGGCGAGGTGGGCGTCGGTCCAGACGCGGTCGAAGCTCATGCGGGAAGGTCCACCAGCGACGCGAAGGCGCCATGCTGCACCAGGCGCTTCACCGCCGCCATGTCGGGCGCCATGAAGCGGTCGCCGTCCCAGCTCGCCGCCACGCCCCGCACCAGCGCCTTCGCCTGCTCGATCGCCGCGGAGGATCGCATCGGCGCGTGGAAGTCGAGGCCCTGGGCCGCGCAGAGCAGCTCGACGGCAAGGATGGTGGCCAGGTTGTCCGCCATCTCCGCGAGCCGCAGCGCGGCGTTGGTCGCCATGCTGACATGGTCTTCCTGGTTGGCGCTGGTCGGCAGGCTGTCCACGCTGCGGGGCGTGGCCAGCGCCCGGTTCTCCGCCACCATCGCCGCCGCCGTCACCTGCGCGATCATGAAGCCGGAATTGATCCCGCCCTCCGCCACCAGGAAGGCGGGCAGGCCGGAGAGGACGGGGTCGACCAGCAGCGCGATGCGGCGTTCGCTGATGGCGCCGATTTCCGCGATGGCGAGGGCGATGGTGTCGGCGGCGAAGGCCACGGGCTCCGCATGGAAATTGCCGCCGGAGAGGACATCGCCATCGGCGGTGACCAGCGGGTTGTCGGTGACGGCATTGGCCTCCCGCAGCAGGACCGCGGCGGCGTTGTCCAGCAGGTCGAGGCAGGCGCCGGCGACCTGGGGCTGGCATCGCAGGCAGTAGGGGTCCTGCACGCGGCTGTCGCCTTCGCGGTGACTGTCGCGGATGGCGCTGCCTTCCATCAGCGCGCGCAGCGTCGCGGCCGCGCGGATCTGACCGGGCTGGCCGCGCAGCGCATGGATGCGCGGGTCGAAGGGCGTGTCGGACCCGCGCGCCGCATCCACCGACATGGCGCCGGCCATCAGCGCCGTGCGCAGCAGGTCCTGGGCGGCAAACAGCCCCGCCAGCGCGATGGCGGTCGAGACCTGCGTGCCGTTCAGCAAAGCGAGCCCTTCCTTCGGGCCGAGTTCCAGCGGCGCGATATTCGCCATGGCCAGCGCCTGGGTGCCGTCCAGCACATGGTCGCCGGCGAAGGCCTCGCCTTCCCCGATCAGCACGAGCGACATATGGGCGAGCGGCGCCAGATCGCCGGAGGCGCCGACCGAGCCCTTGGCGGGGATGGCCGGCAGCACGTCATGCGCCAGCAGCGCCAGCAGGCTGTCAACGACGGCGGGCCTGACGCCGGAGGCGCCGCGCGCCAGCGACATCGCCTTGAGCGCGAGGATGAGGCGGACGACCGGGGCGGGCAGGAAGGCGCCGGTGCCGCCGGCATGGCTGCGCAGCAGGTTCAGCTGCAGCTTCGCCAGCCGGTCCGGGGCGATGCGGGTGGAGGCGAGCTTCCCGAAGCCGGTGTTGACGCCATACAGCGCCTCCCCGGTCTGGAGCCGGCGGGCGAGCGCATCGGCCGAGGCCTGCGTCACCGCGCGCCAGCCGGGGGCGAGGGCCGGGGGGGCGCCGTCCAGGATGGCGCGGAGCTGGGGAAGGGTGGCGGCGCCGGGTTCGATCACGGGTGTGGCCCTTCATGAATGCACGTTATGGTTGCATTTCCGGGTGACGTTTGCGTAACCTGTGCGGCGAGGCAACGGGATGGAGAGAGGCGGTGCCGGCGCATATGGGGCTGGTGAAGGTGCCCTTCGCGTTCCTGGCTATCAATCTGAGCCCGCGCCAGCATGCGCGGCGCGCGCGGCAGAACGGCATGGTCACCCCGGGCGCCATCTGGCACGCCTTCACCCAGCGCAGGGCGCGCCGCGAGCGAATCTTCAATACCTATGCGGCCTGGCGGCAACGGATGGACGACTACGATCCGCAACTGCCGGCCAACCAGGGGCCGCAGGCCCTCAACGTCGTGGACCAGAACGAGTGGAACCTCTACCTGGCGCCCGGCACCGTCTTCGATGGGCTGATCAACGCCATCTTCACCAACAACGCCGGCCTGACGGTGACGCTGATCGTCCACAAATCCGACATGAACCGGCTGAAGCGCATCGAGGCGCAGCCGGCCGGCGGACGGGTCGCCATCCTCTGGAGCGATGCGTGAGGTCATCGCCGGAGCATCGGCAGGTCCAGCCCCTTCTCCCGCGCGCAGTCGATCGCGATCCCGTAGCCCGCATCGGCGTGGCGCATCACGCCGGTGGCGGGGTCGTTCCACAGCACGCGGGCCAGGCGCCGCGCGGCGGCTTCCGTGCCATCCGCCACGATGACCATGCCGGCATGCTGGCTGAACCCCATGCCGACGCCGCCGCCATGGTGCAGCGACACCCAGGTGGCGCCCGACGCGGTGTTCAGCAGCGCATTCAGCAAAGGCCAGTCGCTGACGGCATCTGATCCATCCTGCATCGCCTCCGTCTCCCGGTTGGGCGAGGCGACGCTGCCGGAATCGAGGTGGTCGCGGCCGATGACGATGGGGCCGATCTCGCCGCGTGCGACCATCTCGTTGAAGGCCAGGCCGAGACGGTCCCGCTGCCCGAGCCCGACCCAGCAGATGCGCGCGGGCAGGCCCTGGAAGGCGATTTTCCTCTGTGCCATGTCGAGCCAGTTGTGCAGATGCGGGTCGTCCGGGATCAACTCCTTCACCTTCGCATCCGTCTTGCGGATGTCCTCCGGATCGCCGGACAGCGCCGCCCAGCGGAAGGGGCCGACGCCGCGGCAGAAGAGCGGCCGGATATAGGCCGGCACGAAGCCCGGGAAGTCGAAGGCGTTGGCGAGGCCTTCCTCCTTCGCCATCTGGCGGATGTTGTTGCCGTAGTCGAGCACGGCGGAACCCATCCGCTTGAAGTCGAGCATCGCCTGGACATGACCGACCATGGACTTCTTCGCCGCGGCGGCGACGGCGGCCGGATCGCTCTCCCGCTTCGCCTCCCACTGCGCCAGCGTCCAGCCGGCGGGGAGGTAGCCATTGGCGGGGTCGTGCGCGCTGGTCTGGTCGGTGACGATGTCCGGCACCACGCCGCGCCTGACGAGTTCGGGGAAGACATCGGCGGCATTGCCGAGCAGGCCGACGCTGATGGCGCGACCCTCCGCCGTGGCGCCGCGGATCATCGCCAGCGCCTCGTCCAGCGTCTCCGCCTTGTGGTCGAGGTAGCGCGTCTCCAGCCGCTTCTCGATGCGCGACGGCTGGCATTCGACGGCGAGGACAGAGGCACCCGCGAAGACGCCCGCCAGCGGCTGCGCGCCGCCCATGCCGCCGAGCCCCGCCGTCAGGATCCAGCGGCCCTTGAGGGTGCCGCCGAAATGCTGGCGCCCGGCCTCGACGAAGGTCTCGTAGGTGCCCTGCACGATGCCCTGGGAGCCGATGTAGATCCAGGAACCGGCCGTCATCTGGCCGTACATCATCAGCCCCTTGCGATCCAATTCGTTGAAGTGCTCCCAGCTCGCCCAGCGCGGCACCAGGTTGGAGTTCGCGATCAGCACGCGGGGCGCGTCGGCATGGGTGCGGAAGACGCCGACGGGCTTGCCTGACTGCACCAGCAGGGTCTGGTCCTCGTCGAGGCGCTTCAGCGTGGCCACGATGCGCTCGTAGCTGTCCCAGTCCCGCGCCGCGCGGCCGATGCCGCCATAGACGACGAGGTCGCCCGGCTTCTCCGCCACCTCGTCATCCAGGTTGTTCATCAGCATCCGCATCGCCGCCTCTGTCGTCCAGTGGCGGCAGGTGATGTCAAGGCCGCGCGGGGCGCGGATGGCGGGGGCGTTGCGGCGGCGCGGGTCGGCCATGGCGGGGCTCCGTGATCGTCACGCGGAGCATTGCCGATGCCCTGGATTATGTCTAGACATAATGCGCCATGACCCGCCACGCCGCCATCCGCCAGCAGATCGAGGGGCTGATCCTCTCGGGCGCGCTCAAGCCCGGGGATCGCCTGCCGTCGGAGCAGGAGCTGGTGGCCGAGCATGGCGTGGCGCGGATGACCGTCAGCCGGGCGCTCGCGGATCTGGTCGCGGCGGGGCTGGTGGTGCGCAGGCGCAAGGCCGGCAGCTTCGTCGCGGCGCCGCCATCCGAGGAAAAACTGCTCGGCGTGCCTGACATGCGGGAGATGCTGCCAGGGCATTCGCACGCCGTGCTGAAGCGCGCGCTGCGCGCCGCGACGGCCGCGGATCGTGCCAGGCTCGGCGCGCTGCCCAAGGGCACGCGGGTGCTGGCGCTGCTGGTGCGGCATGACAGCGAAGGCCGCGCCGCGGCGCTGGAGGACCGGCTGGTCAGCCTGGACGCGGTGCCGGAGGCGGCGGGCGAGGATTTCCGCGAGTTGCCGCCCGGCACCTGGCTGCTCCATCGCGTGCCCTGGACGGAGGCCGAGCACCGCATCCGTGCCGCCGGCGCCGATGCCGCCGCGGCCTCGATCCTGGGCATGGCGGCGGGGGAAGCGTGCCTCGTGATGGAACGCCGCACCTGGCGGGGCGACCAGCCCGTGACGGCGGCGCGCATCACCTGGCCGGGGGACCGGCATGCGGTGACGGTGCGGTCCGTGCGCAGTCGCTAAAGGGGGACCGTTGCGCGGCTGGCGCGGATCGGCCATGCCGGATGGGTCAAGGGGGGGATGGGCTCATGGGGACGCGGCGCTTCATCGCCACGGACGCGCTGCTGCCAGGCGGCTGGGCGCGGGACGTGCTGGTCGAGATCGATGGGGCGGGCTGGATCACCGCCGTCACCCCGGGCTTCGCGGGCCCGCCCGGCACCACGCGGCGGCTCCATGGCCACGTCGTGCCGGGCGTGCCGAACCTGCATTCCCACGCCTTCCAGCGCGCCATGGCCGGCGGTGCCGAACGCCGCAGCCCCGAAGGCCGCGACAGCTTCTGGACCTGGCGGGAGACGATGTACCGCTTCGTTGGCCTCTTCACGCCGGAGGATGCGGAAGCGGTCGCCGCGCAGCTCTATGCGGAGCTGCTGGAGCATGGCTTCACCGGTGTCGGCGAATTCCACTACCTGCACCACCAGCCCGACGGCACGCCCTATGACGACCCCGCGGAGATGGCCAGGCGCCACATCCAGGCGGCGCGGCGGACGGGCATCGGGATGACGATGCTGCCCTCGCTCTACCGGCATGGCGGCATCTTCGGGAAGGACCCGCATGACGGGCAGCGGCGCTTCCTGAACGACCTCGACGGCTTCGCGCGGATCGTGGAGGGCGCGCGGGCGGAAGCGGGCGATGACCCGCAGGTGGCGGTGGGTCTTGCGCCGCATTCCCTCCGCGCCTGCACGCCGGCGATGATCCGCAAGGTCTCCGGCTTCGACGGGCCGATCCACATCCATGCGGCGGAACAGCCGAAGGAAGTGGAGGAATGCCTGGCCGTCACGGGCAAGCGGCCCGTGCGCTGGATCCTGGACAGCCTGCCGGTCGACGAACGCTGGGTGCTGATCCACGCGACGCACATGGATGCGGGCGAGGTGGAGGACCTGGCGAAGACCGGCGCGGTGGCGGGGCTGTGCCCGTCCACGGAGGCCTCGCTGGGCGACGGGACCTTCGCGTTGACGAAATTCCTCGGCGCGGGCGGGCGGTTCGGGATCGGCACGGACAGCCATGTCGGCACCGCACCGCGGGACGAGCTGCGCCAGCTGGAGACGACGCAGCGCCTGCGTGACCATGCCCGTGCGGTCGCGACCGGCGCCGCCAACCCGCATCCCGGCCGCACGTTGTTGGAAGGCGCGCTGGCCGGTGGTGCGCAGGCGAGTGGCCGCAGGCTCGGCGCCATCGCGCCCGGGATGCGCGCGGACCTGGTGGAGCTGGACCCCGCCCATCCCACGCTGGTCGGGCGCAGCGGCGACGGGCTGCTGGATGCCTGGGTGTTCAGCGGCCAGGGCAACCCCGTCCGCACCGTCATCTGCGGCGGGCGCGTGGTGGTGGAAGCCGGGCGGCATGTGGACGCCATGCCGATCGGGGAGCAGTTTGCGCGGACAATGCGGAGATTGCTGGCATGAGTGGTCAACTGGCGGGGCAGGTCGCGATCATCACCGGCGGCAGCCGGGGCATCGGGCGGGAGATGGCGCTGCTCTTCGCGCGCGAAGGCGCCGACATCGCCTTCTGCCACCTCGACGATGCCGAGGGCGCGGCGGAAGTGACCGCCGGGATCGAGGGCCTGGGCCGCCGCGCCTTCCATCGCTCCGTCGATGTGGCGGACAGCGACGGGCTGCGCGCCTTCATCGCCGACGCGCAGGCCACGCTGGGGCCCTGCGACGTGCTGTGCAGCAATGCGGGCATGAACCTCCGCGGGCCGTTCGAGACGCTGCCCGACGAACACTTCGACCGCGTCATCGCCGTGCATGTGAAGGCGGCCTGGGTCAGCGCCAAGGCGGTGTGGGACGGCATGGCGAAGCGCGGCCGCGGGCGGATCATTGTCACGGCCTCGCAGCTCGCCTTCAAGGGCGGCATCGGCATCGTGCCCTACGTCACCGCCAAGGCCGCGCTGGTCGGCTTCGTCCGCGCGCTGTCGCGGGAAGGCGCGCCGAAGGGCATCCTGGTCAATGCCATCGCGCCGGGACCCGTCACCACCGACCTGACGGCGCAGCTCGGCGAGGGCTGGGCGGAGCGCACGGGCGCGGGGCTGCCGATCGGGCGCGTCGGCAAGCCGGCGGAGATCGCGGCGGCCGCGCTGCTGCTCGCCTCCTCCCCCGGCGGCGACTTCTTCGTGGGCGCCACGCTGTCGCCGAATGGCGGGGACGTGATGCATTGAGCACGGTCCGCACGCTGACGGCGGCGGAAGCCGCCACTGCCGTCGATTGGGCGGCGGTGGAGGGGTGGAATCCCGGTCTCTCCGACCTGCCCTGCTTCCTGGCGCAGGACCCCGCGCTGTTCCTGGCGGTGGAGGAGGGCGGGGGCCTCGCCTCCGTCATCTCCGCGACGCGCTATGGCGACGATTTCGGCTTCATCGGCTTCTACATCGCGCGGCCGGAGGTGCGGGGGCAGGGTCTCGGCATGATGGTGTGGCAGGCGGCGATGGCGCGGCTGGCGGGGCGGCTCATCGGCCTCGACGGCGTCGTGGCGCAGCAGGCGAACTACCGGAAATCCGGCTTCTCGCTCGCCTGGAACAACATCCGCTTCGGCGGCGTGCCCAGGCCGGCCGGCGCCGTGGCGCCTGGCGTCGTGGACGCGGCCTCCGTCCCCTTCGCGGCGCTGGCGGCGCTCGACCGATCC
This sequence comes from Acetobacteraceae bacterium, assembly GCA_027482245.1. Classification (GTDB taxonomy): domain Bacteria; phylum Pseudomonadota; class Alphaproteobacteria; order Acetobacterales; family Acetobacteraceae; genus Falsiroseomonas. The sequence continues at coordinate 130,233 of JAIXWG010000004.1, forward strand.
GTCTTTCCGGCGGATCGCGAGGCCTTTCTCCGCGCCTGGCTGGCCGCGCCGGGCCATGTCGCGCTGGCGGTGGTGCGGGATGGCGCGGTGGCCGCGTTTGGCGTGATCCGGCCGGCGCGGGAGGGGCACAAGATCGGGCCCCTGGTCGCGGCGGATCGCGGCACGGCCGAGGCGCTGGTGGCGGCGCTGCTCGCCCGCGTGCCGGCCGGCGGCCCGGTCTTCCTCGACGTCGCGGAACCGCAGCGGGACGCGGTGGCGCTGGCCGACGGGCTCGGCCTGGCCCCGGTCTTCGAGACGGCGCGCATGTACACCGGCCCCGCGCCGGCGCTGCGGCTCGACAGGCTGTTCGGCATCACCACCTTCGAACTGGGATGACCGGCCCGCCCCCGCAGCCCCGCGGCTTCGTGAAGCGCGGCGCGCGGGCAGGCGGGTCCGGCTCTGCGTTGACCTCGGGGCGGTGGCGCGCTTGACGCGTCAGGTACCGTCCCGCCCTGGAGTTCCGGCCGTGGAACGTGCCGATGCTGCAGTCACCATCACGCCCCCCGCATCGTGCCATGGCACGGGGTGCCGCCCTGCGCCGGCGGCGGCGGCATGACGGAGATCCCGGCCGGGCCCGCGCCGCCCCGGCTGCGCGTCGCGCCCCTGCTGCTCGGCCTGGTGCTGGCGGTGCTGCTGCCTTCCCTCGGCTTCGGGGGCTTCGCCGCCTGGCAGGCGGTGGAGGGGCGGCAGGACGCCGCGGAGCAGCGGCTGGTGGACAGCGCGCGCGGCCAGGCGCTGGCGCTCGACCGGGAGATCGACCGCCACATCGGCATCGCGCAGGGCCTGGCGGCGGCCGAGGCGCTGGACGGCCCGGTCCCCGACCTGGCGCGGTTCGAACTGCAGGCGAGGCGCGTCGCCGGCGCCTTCGGCACCAGCGTCGTGCTGCTGGACGGCATCACGCGCCGCCCGCTGCTGGACACGGCCGGCCCGGCCGGCGGCGATGCCCCCATCCCCATCCCCGCGCTGACGGCGGAAGCCGCGCAGCCCCTTGTCTCCCAGCTGGCGCCCGGCCCCGGCGGGGCGCTGGCGGCCGCCGTCATCGTGCCGGTGCGGCGCGGCGGCGCCACGCCCTTCATCCTGGTGGTGCGAATGGCGCCGGAGGCCTTCCGCCGCGTCCTGCTGGCGCAGCAGGCGCCGGGCGGGCCCTTCGCCTCCCTGGCCGATGGGCGGGGCGTGGTGGTCGCGCGGTCGGACGCGCTGCATGACCGCCGCGTCGGCCAGCCCGTTCCGGCGGAGGCCCGGCAGCGCCAGGCGGCCAGCGCTTCCGGCTTCTACCGCGCCGACACCATCGATGGCGTGCCCCATGTCTTCGGCTTCCACCGCCTTGCGCATGCCGCGGGCTGGACCGTCGTCGTCGCGCAGCCCGCCGCCGGCTTCGACGGGACCTGGCGCGTCACGGCGCTGACGCTCGGCGCCGGGGCCGTGCTGGCGCTCGCGCTTGGCGGGGGCCTCGCCGTGCTGATCGCCCGCCTGGTGCTGCAGCCCGTGCGGCGGCTGGAGACGCATGCGCGCGTGCTGGCGGACGGGGAAGGCCCGCTGCCGGTCGGCGCCGCAGCCTCCATGCCCCCCGCCCGGGTGGCGGAGCTGGAGGCGCTGCGCCGCGGCTTCGCGGCGGTGGAAGGCGCGATCGCGGCGCGGGAGGAACGGCTGCGGCTGGAGGCGGAGCGCGTGGACTTGGCGCTCGCCGCCGGCGCCATCGTCGGCACCTGGGACTGGGACCTGACGGCGGACCGCTTCATGGTGGATGAGCGGTTCTCCTTCTATTTCGGGCTCGACGTCGCGCGCGGCCGCACCGACCTGTCGCTGGAGGAGGTGATCGCCACCGTCCATCCCGATGACCTGCCGGGCCTGCGCAGCGCGATCGCCACGGCGATCGCCCGCGGCGGCCCCTATGCCCACCAGTACCGCGTGCGCGGCCGGGACGGCGTGTTCCGCTGGATCGAGGCGAATGGCCGCGTCTACCTCGCGGGCGATGGCATGCCGCTGCGCTTCCCGGGCGTGCTGCTGGACATCGAGGCGCGGCGGAACCTGGAGGCGGAGCGCGACCGCTCCGTCATGCTGCTGCGCGCCTTCATCGCCGCCATGCCCGGCGTGGTCTACGCCAAGGACCGGGAAGGCCGGATGCTGGTGGCGAACGAAGGCGTGGCCGCGCTGGTGGGCAAGCCGCTCGACGCCATCCTCGGCCGGACGGATGCCGCCTTCCTGGACGATCCCGCGGAAGCCGCGGCGGTGGCGGCCAATGACCAGCGCATCATGGACAGCGGCGTCGCCGAACAGGTGGAGGAAGCCGTCAGCCTGCCGGACGGCACCCCCGCGGTGTGGCTCTCCACCAAGGCGCCGTTCCGCGACGGCGTCGGCAAGGTGGTCGGGCTGATCGGCTCCTCCGTCGACATCACCGCGCGCATCCAGGCCGAGGCGCGGCTGCGGGAGAGCGAGACGCAGCTGCGCCTGGCGAGCGAGGCGGGGGCGATCGGCTTCTTCTCCTGCGACATGACGAACGGCCACACCTACTGGTCGGAGATGATGTACCGCCTCTATGGCCTGGACCCGGCGCTGCCGCCGCCTTCCATGCTGCCGGACGGCGCGCATGGGGATTTGGTGCATCCCGATGACCGGGCGGCGCTGCGCGCGCGGCGCCTTGCCGCCATGGCGGACCCGGCGATGAGCACCTTCGCCTTCGAGTTCCGCATCATCCGCGCCGATGGCGGGGAGGCGCGCTGGATCGCGAGCCGGGGCGAATTCGTCCGCGGCGCGGACGGGACCGTGCTGCTGGTGCGCGGCGGGCAGCAGGACGTGACCGCGCGGCGGGAGGATGCGGACCGCCTGCGGCTGATGGTGCATGAGCTGAACCACCGCGTGAAGAACACGCTGGCGACGGTGCAGTCCATCGCGGCGCAGAGCCTGCGCGGCGCCGACCCCGCCATCCGCCAGGGGCTGGAGGCGCGGATCCTGGCGCTGGCCGCGGCGCATGACGTGTTGACGCGGGATGGCTGGTCCGGCGCCAGCATCGATGAGGTGGTGGCCGGCGTGCTCGCGCCCCATGGCGGGCGGGATGGCGCCCGCTTCCGCGTCTGCGGCCCCGCGCTGCGCCTCGTGCCGCGCGTCGCCGTCGCGCTGTCCATGGCGCTGCACGAACTGGCGACGAACGCGCTGAAATACGGCGCGCTGTCGGTGCAGGCCGGGCATGTGGAGATCGTGTGGGAGACGCTGCCCGAGCCCGCCGCGCTGTTCCGCCTGCGCTGGACCGAAAGCGGCGGCCCGCCCGTGGCCCCGCCCGCCCGCCAGGGCTTCGGCACGCGGCTGATCGAGCGCAGCCTGGCGCATGACCTCGGCGGCACGACGCGGATCGACTTCGCGGAGGCGGGCGTGACCTGCGTGGTGGAGGCGCCGCTGGCGGGGGTGGTGGCGCCGGCGGGGGTGGTGCCGCTGCTGCGGGTGGGGAGGGTGGGGGGGTAGGCAGCCTGAGGGGGAACGCCGGAAGAACAGATTCATTGACACCGGCGCCGGCGGTGACCACTTCTATCGGCAAGTGGGACGGGAATGCTCGTCCGGCGTCTGGCCTCGGGGAAGCCCGGGGCCTTTCGCTTTTCAGGGGAATATCTTGAGGCCGTAGCCGGATATCCTCCCCCCGGCATTGCGCCGGATCTTCGGCTCGATCAGGTCGTAGGCGCGATTGGGTTGCGACGGATTGATGGCGTGGCGGCCGATGGGATGGGCGACGAGGTCGGCCACCTGCAGTCCGGTCGAGTTGTGCTTCTTGTCCATGAACCTGATCGCCAGGTTCGGCATGGGGCCACCACGGACGCCTTGCCCGTCCTTGAGGCGAAGGAACGATAGTTCCAGCTTCTCATCTTCCGTCCTGCCGCGCCGTTCGACGATGACATGTGTCAGCCGGTCGGCCTGCGACCGCTCCTGCAGCCAGCGTTGCAGCCTCTCCATGCAGAAGGCCAGCGCGATGTCGTAGGGGTTGAACGGGTCGCTGTAGCGCGCGACGTGCCGGGGCTTGTCGATGACGGCGGCAATGACGGTGACGGGCATCTCCGCCATCAACCGGTTCAGGCGGTCCGTGAAGCGCGCCCGCGTGTCCGGGTTGAGCAGGATGTTGAACTCGCCGGTCGCCTTGCGGATGTCGTGGCTGTGGAGGACCACGCAGTCGCAGCCCCAGAAGTCGAACTTCAGGCGCTGGACGCTGGGCACGGCTTGGCTGATGTAGACGTGCTTGTCGAAGATGCAGAAGGCGAGGACGAAGACCGGGTTCTGCGGATTGATGGAGGTGAGGCTGTGGTCCCCGCCTTCATCCGCATAGACGACGGTGTCGCTGAACTGCATGTGTAACGATATCACGCGCGGGTCGGCGGATGCAGTCCGAATCCGCCAAGCTTAACCTGTGCCGCGTCACGCCTGTCGCGTGGTTCAGGGCGCGGTTGCCGCCCGGCCCCTGAGCCTGCCCACCTCGAACCCCTGACCCCGCGCGATGGCCAGCGCTGCCGCGTAGTCCGCCTCGCTCATCGCCGGCGTCCGCGACAGCACCCAGAGGTAGTTCCGCCCCGGTGCGCCCACCACGGCCCAGCGGTACTCCGGGTCCAGCCCGATCACCCAGTAGTCGCCGTAGAAGGGCCAGAAGAAGGTCACGCGCAGCTTGGCGTTGCCGCTGCCCTCCACGGCATAGGCGCTGGCCGTCGCGACCTGTTCCTCGCCCCGCGCATCGCGGCAGCGGTTGACCACGCCGACGGTGCCGTCGGGGCGGGCCGTGTAGGTGGCGGTGGTGTCGGTGCAGGCGCGGCCGCCCCCGTCCTGGAAGCGGTTGGGGAAGCGGGCGACCTCGTGCCAGGTGCCGGCGTAACTAGCCAGATCGACCGAAGCGACGGTGGCCGGCGGGGGCTCGGACGGCGTGGTGGCGCAGGCGGCGAGCAGCAGGGGCAGGGCGAGGATCAGGCGACGGATCACGGTCGGGACTCCCACGGTTTCATCCCGCAACGCGGGAATCGCCCGGAACGATCCCGGGCGGCAGGCTCGCGACATGGTCGAAGATGGCGCCGGCCGTGGTGATCCAGACGGTCTCGCGATGCTGCGCGATCTCGGCGAGCGCCCGCCGCAGGTGCCGCATCCGGTGGGGCTGGCCGATGATGTAGGGGTGCAGCGCGATGCCCATCACCTGGGGCAGCCCGTCCCGGACCTGGCGCAGGCGCTCATGGAAATCGTCCAGGATCATCGCTGCGAAGGCATCGCCGCCATCCTTGCGACCGACGATGGCGGGGATGTCGTTGACCTCCTGCGGGTAGGGCATGGCCAGCAGGGGGCCGCCCCGCGTCCGCATCCAGACCGGCGCGTCATCGGCGCACCAGTTCATGGTGTAGCGATAGCCGGCCTCGGCCAGCAGGTCGGGGGTGGTGCGGCTCTCCGCGATCCAGGGGCTGAGCCAGCCGCGCGGCGGCGTGCCCTCGGCCGCGGTGATGGCGGCGGTCGAGTCGGCGATCAGCTTCGCTTCCTCGGCCTCCGGCAGCACCGACTGGCGTTCGGAATTGGTGCGGCCATGGCCCGCCATCTCGTCGCCCCGGGCGCGATGGGCGGCGACCAGGTCCGGCGCGTAGTCGTACATGGCGCTGTTCAGCAGCAGCGTGGCGGGCAAGGCGAGTTTGTCCAGCGTCTCCAGCAGCCGCCAGGCGCCGACGCGGTTGCCATAGTCCCGCCAGGCGAAGTTCAGGACGTCCGGCTGCGGGCCGCCCCCACTGTTCGCACCGGGGGCGAGTTCGGCGCCCAGACCCTCCCCGAAGGCGAAATGCTCCAGGTTGACGCCGAGATAGACCGCGAGCGTGCGGCCCCCCGGCCAGGCATAGGCCGCGCGGCCGCGCCAGCCCGTGTAGTCGTAGCGTCCATGGGTCGGCAGCATCGCGGCACTCCGGCAATCCGTCACGCCGGAGGTGGGTCATTTCGCGCGAGGCGGCAACCCCGCGAAAACGCCCGCCGGGGTGGGATGACCGTTTCGCCCGGGTGGCCTATGGTCCGCCTCAATGGGACGGGTCAGACAGGGTGAGGGGGCGGCCGGCGCGCTGCTGCGGCGCGAGGCTCGGGCGGCGCGGGCGCATCTCGCCGTGCCGCTGGTGCTGGGCATCGGGCAGGTCGCGGCCGGCATCGGCCAAGCCTGGCTGATCGCGCTGCTCATCGCGCGGCTGCTCGGCATCGGGAACGCGGGGTGGAGGGAACTCGCGGCGGCCGGCGCGCTGGCGCTGCTCTCCGCCGCCATCGGCATCGCACAGGAAAAGGCGCTGATCGCGGCCGGGGAGGCTGCGAAGACCCGGCTCCGCAACGCCGTCTTCGCGAAGCTGCTGGCCACGGGGGCCGAGGACCAGCGCCCCGTCGGCGAACGCGCCGCCCTCGTCGTCGATCGGATCGAGGCGCTGGAAGGCTTCCTGACGCGCTGGTTGCCCGCCGCCATGTTGGCGATCGCCGGGCCGCTGCTGGTGGCCGGCGCCGCCTTCGCGGTGGATGCGACCAGCGGCGCCATCCTGCTGGTGGCAGGCCTTCTGGTGCCGGTCGCCATGGCGGTGACGGGCATCGGCGCGGCGCAGGCCAGCCGCAAGCAGTTCTCGGCGCTCGATCGCCTGTCCGGCCGCTTCCTCGACCGCATGCGCGGCCTGCCGACCCTGGTGCTGTTCCGGCGGCAGGACGCCGAGGCGACCGCGCTGCGGGCCGCGGCCGATGAGCTGCGCGGCCGCACCATGCGCGTGCTGCGCGTCGCCTTCCTGTCCTCCGCCTCGCTCGAAGCGCTGGCCGCCGCCGCCATCGCCTGCCTCGCGGTGCGCCACGGCGCGGTGCTGGGGCTGACCCATCCGGACCCCGCGGGCGCGATCTTCACCCTGCTGCTGGTGCCGGCCTTCTTCGCGCCGCTCCGCGCCTTCTCCCAGGCCTATCACGAACGCCTCGCCGCCCGCGGCGCCGCCGCCGAACTGGCGCCGCTGCTGGAGGATGAGGGCGCATCCCCCGGCCTGCTTCTGGAGGAGATGCCGAACAAGCTCGTCGTCACCTTCCAGGACGTGAAGCTGACCTACGACCCCACCCGCCCGCCGGCGCTGGACGGGCTGAGTTTTCGCGTATTGCCCGGGGAGACGCTGGTGCTGGCCGGGCCGTCTGGGGCAGGGAAGTCCTCCGTGCTCCGGCTGCTGATGGGCTTCCGGCGGCCGGATTCCGGGCGCATCGCCTTCAACGGGCAGGACGCGACGCTCCTCGCCCCGTCCGAGCTTCGGCGCCTCACCGCCTATGTCGGCCAGCGCGCCCACCTGTTCCGTGGCACGCTGCGGGAGAACATCGCCCTCGCGCGGCCCGGCGCCAGCGCGGCGGAGGTGGAGGCGGCGGCGGAGGCCGCGCGGGTGATGGACTTCGCCCGCGGCCTCACCCAGGGTCTCGACACGCTGGTGGGGGAGGGCGGCTTCGGCCTCTCCGGCGGCCAGGCGCAGCGCGTGGCGGTCGCCCGCGCCTTCCTGCGCGACGCGCCGCTGGTGCTGCTGGATGAGCCGACGGCCCATCTGGACCCTGGGACGGAGGCCGAGGTGCTGGAGAGCATCCGCCGTCTCTGCGCCGGCCGCACCGCCATCATCGCCAGCCATTCGCGCCTGGCGCAGCGCACCCTCGGCCGGGTGCTGGAGATCGAGGGCGGGCGCGCGGTCGGCGCCCGGATGGCGGGCGAATGAACAGCGACCTGTTCCGGGTACTGGGGCTGTGGCGCAGCCGCGGCTGGTGGCTGGCGGCCGGGCTCGCCATGGCCTGCGCGGCGTCGCTCGCGGGGCTCGCGCTGCTGGCCCTGGCCGGGCGCGGCGTGGCGGAGGGCGTGACGCCCGCGGCCATCTTCGCGGGCGGGGCGGCGGCCTTCTTCTGGCTGCGGCCGGTCGTCGTGCTGCGGCCGGTGTTCCGCTACCTCGAACGCCTGGTGACCCACGCCGCGACCTTCCGGGCGCTGGCCGATACCCGCGTCTGGTTCTTCCGGCGGCTGGCGGAACGCCTGCCGGCCGGGCTCGGCTTCCGGCGGGCGGGGGACCTGCTGGGGCGCCTCGTCTCCGACATCGATGCGCTGGACCGCGTCTATCTCGGCGCCATCGTGCCGGGCGCGGCGGCAGTGGCCGCGGTGCTGGCCATCACGGTGGTGCTTGGCGCCATCTCCCTGCCCCTCGCGGCGCTCGTCTCCATCCCCCTGGCCCTCGCCCTGCTGCTGCCGCCGCTGCTGGCGCCGGGCGCCGCCGCGGCCGGTGAACGGGTGGCGGTGGCGCAAGGCTCGCTCCGCGCCGCCGTCGTCGATCCGCTGACAGGCATCGAGGACACGCTGGCCGCCGGCGCCGAGGGCCGCGCCGCCGCCCGCGCGGACCAGGAAGGCGCTGACCTCGCCGCCGCGCAACGCGCGCTCGCCCGCCGCGCCTCCTATGGCGGCGCCGCCGGCATGCTGCTGACCCAGGCCGCGATGCTGGGCGCGCTGGCCTTCGGGCTCGCCGCCGGGGATGCGGGCGTCGCCGCCGCCGTGCTCGGCCTGTTCCTCGCCACCGCCGCGGCGGAAGCCTTCGGCCTGCTGCCCCGCGCCGGCGCCGCCCTCGCCGCCGCCGGTGCCAGCGCCCGCCGGCTGTTCGAGGCCGCGGACCAGCCCGCACCCGTCGCCGAGCCCCCCGCACCCGCGGCCCTGCCCAAGGGCTACGCCATCAAGGTCGAAGGCCTGCACTTCGCCTGGGCGCCGGACCGGCCCGCGGTCTTCGACGGGCTCGACCTCGACGTGCCGGAAGGCGCGCGCGTGGCCCTCCTCGGCCCGTCCGGCATCGGCAAGTCCACCCTGACCTCGCTGCTGCTGAAGCTCGCCGCGCCGCAGGCCGGGCGCATCACCCTCGGCGGCGTCGATACCGCCGAGCTCTCCGCCGACGCCGTGCGGTCCCGCATCGCCTGCCTGACGCAGGATGCGCGCCTCTTCGACGACAGCATCGAGGACAACCTCCGCCTCGCCCGCCCCGACGCGCCCGAAGCCGACCTCTGGCAGGCGCTGGACCGCGCCGGGATCGGCGCCATGGTGCGCGCCCTGCCGGAAGGCCTGGCGACCCGCTGCGGCGAAGCCGGCGCCCGCTTCTCCGGCGGCCAGGCCCGGCGCCTCGCGCTCGCCCGCGCCCTGCTGACCGACGCCCCCGTGCTGATCCTGGACGAACCCGCCGCGGGCCTCGACGCCGAAACCGAACGCGCCTTCCTGGAAACCCTGGGCGAAGCCACCCAGGGCCGCAGCGTGATCCTGATCGTCCACCGCCTGATCGGCGTCGAACGCCCGCACCGCATCCTGAGGCTGGCGGCAGGGCGGGCGCTTCCGGCGATGGGGTGACAGCGAGGGGGCTCTGCCCCTCGCGCTCCCGGCCGAGGGGCAGCGGCCCCTTGTGTCTTGGCGATGGTGCATAGTGTGACCGCCGGTGCTGGGCTGCAGCCCAGCACCGGCGGCGCGATCTCGAGGCCGTCGGCCCTTCGGTCCTAAGACCGTTTCTGA
>JAIXWG010000023.1 GCA_027482245.1 Acetobacteraceae bacterium
GATGGCGTGCTGGTGAATGCGGGGGCGCTGGTGAATGGCACGACCATCGCGCGCGTGCGGCGCGCCGCGCTGCCGGCGCGGTTCACGGTCTATCACGTCGAAACCGCGGCGCATGACGTCATCCTGGCGGAGGGCGTTCCCGCCGAGACCTTCATGGACGCGAAGGGACGCCAGCACTTCGACAATCACGCGGACTACGTCCCGCCGCCCGGTGGCGAGCGGAAGATCGAGAACGCGGCCCCGCGCGTGACGTCGGCCCGGCAGGTCCCGGCGCGGGTGCTGGCGCGCATCGCCAGCGCGGCGGTGCCGCGGCCCACGCACGGCCACGCCCTGGCGGCGTGACGGCGCCGCGGGATTCCGGGCCGGCGCCGACGGAGACGGTCACGGCGAAGCACCTCCCGGCCCTCGTCGTGGGATGCGATCCGGCGGAGGCGCTGTCCCGGCTGCGGGAAGCCCTCGCCACCCGGCCCGATGACGTCGCGCTGCGGATCGCCGCCGCGCGCCTGCTGCGGCCGCGCGCGCCGGAGGATGCGCTCGCCCTGCTGCGGGATGGCCCGGTGGCGATGGACCCAGCGCTGGGGCTCGAAGCCGCGACGGTGCTGCAGGGCATGAACCGCCAGGCCGAAGCCGCCGCCCTGCTGGCGGACCTCGCGGCGGCGCATCCGGCGGATGGGCGGATCGCGACGATGCGGGGCAACCTGGCCGCGCAGGCGGGCGACCACGCGCTGGCGGTGGAGGCCTTCACCATCGCCTGCCGGGCCAGCCCGGACGATGCGGCCCTGGCCGTGCGGCTCGCCCGCAGCCTCTGCGACGCGCGGCGGCCGACGGAGGCGGTGGTGGCGCTGCGGTCGTTCACGACGCCACAGGCGACGACGGAGCGCGCCTATGCGCTGCTGGCGCTGGGGGAGCTGGAGGCGGCGGAGCGGGAGATCGGGGACCTGGCCCGGGCGCAGCCGGATTCCGCGCATCTGCCGCGGCTGCACGCGCTGCGGGCGGAGGCGCTGGGCGACATGCCGGAGGCCGCGGCCGCGCTGGCGCGCGCGATGGCCATCCAGCCTGGCAATGCGCGGCTGCTGGACCGCCGGTGCCGCAGCCTGCGCCTGGCCGGGGACGCGGCCGGGCTGGCGTCGCTGCCGGCCACCGCCCCGCCCACCGGGCAGGCCATCGCCGCCGCGCTGGTCGAGACGCTGCTGGAACAGGGGGATTGCGCGGCGGCGGAGGCGCTGCTGGCGACCTGGACGGATGAGGAGGCGCGGCTTCGCGGCGCCGTGCTGCTGGCGCTGCGGCGTGGCGAACCGGCCCGCGCCGCCGCCCATGCCAGCGCCATCCTCGCGCGCGTGCCAGATGATGCCTGGGCGCTGTGGCGGCAGGCGGAGGCGCTGGCCCTGGCCTTCCGGGCGGAGGCCGCCTGGGCGCGGCTGCGGCGGCTGGAGGCGTTGGGCGCGCTCGGCCGGCGCACCGCGCGCCACAACGCCATCGGGCACCTCGTCAACGACATGCGGCTGCACCCCGCCGCCACCGCGCAGCTGGCGATCGCGGCCGGGCTGCCGCGGGCGGAGGCGATGGCCGTGGCGGCGGAACTGCTGCGGCAGGCGCCGGGGATGACGGCGCCGGCGCTCGCGCTGCTGCGGGCGGGGATCGCGGGCGGCCCCCGGGATGCCGGCGCGCCCGCCATTCCGGCCCGGCTGCACCTGCACGCGGCGGGGCAGGGTGACGCGCAGGCCGCCTTCCTGGCCGGGCGCCTCGCGGCGCTGCATCCGGACTGGACGGTGGAGGGCTGGACGGTCGAGCGGCTGCTGGCGCGCGCGGATGACGGCCTGCCGGCGACGTTCCGCGCCGCCCTGCGCCTGGCGCCCCCGGGCGCGATGCGGGACGACCTGCTGCGGCTCGGCGTGCTGGTGCTGGAAGGGGGCATCTGGGTGGAGCGGTCGCTGCTCGGCGTCGCGTCACTGGCGCCGCTGCTGCCGACGGGGGCGGCGCTGGTGCTGGCCGCGGATGCCTGGGGCGCGGCCGGCACGCAGTTGCTGGCCGCCCGCCCGGGGCATGCGGTGCTGCGGGAGGCGCTGGAGGAAGCCTGCGAGGACGTGATCGGCGGATCCCGCGAATCCGCCTGGCTGACGACGGGCGGCGGGCTGCTGACCCGCCATGTGGCGGCGCGGCTGGCGCGGCCCGGGGCGCCGGATCGCGACATCGTCCTGCATGATGGGGTTGTGCCGGGCCGCCACCTGCGGCCGACGCGGCGCCTGCCCTGGCAGCGCGGCTTCGCCGACTGGGCGAAGGAAGTGTAGCGGCGCCGGGATCCGGCGCCGCCACGATCCCAAATCAGACGCCGGCGAGCGCCGTCTGCTGGTCCGTCTGGCCGCGCATGGCCCAGCCGGTGGTGCGGTTCTCGATCGCCACCGCCGCGACATACATCGCGACACCCATCACGGCCGTGACCATCAGGCCCGCGAAGACCAGCGGCACGTCGAAGCGGGAGGAAGCCAGGATCATCAGGTGGCCGATGCCTTTGTTGGCGGCCACCGTCTCCGCGATGATCGATCCCACGAAGGCCACCGTGATGGCGATCTTCAGGGAGGCGAAGAAGTAGGGCATCGCGCGCGGCAGGCCGACCTTGCGGATGATGTCGGTGGGCTTGGCGCCGAGTGCGCGCAGCACGTCCCGCAATTCCGGCTCCACCGTCGCGATGCCGGTGGCGACGTTCACGACGATGGGGAAGAAGCTGATCAGGAAGGCGGTGATCACGGCGGGCACGGTGCCGATGCCGAACCAGATCACCAGGATCGGCACCACCGCCACCTTGGGGACGGAGTTGAAGCCGATCAGCAGCGGGTAGAGCCCGTGGTAGAGCAGGGTCGAGCTGCCGATGGCAATGCCGAGCAGCAGGCCGAAGACGATGGCCAGGCCGAAGCCGATCAGCGTCGTCATCAGCGTCTGCCAGGAATTGTCCAGCAGCGGCTTCCACCACTTGATCATGCTGGCGGCGATGTCGGTCGGCGCGGGCAGCACGAATTGCTGCACCTGGAAGGCCTTCACGGCGACTTCCCAGACCACGAACATGCCGATGATGACCAGCCAGGGCAGCCAGGCCTGCAGGCGCCGGCGGCGGCGCGCGGCCTGGGTCAGGGCTTCGAGGCGGCGCAGCGCCTCCGGCGACATGGACCCGTCGCCGACCGCGGAATTAGTGGCCACTGGCGACCTCCTCGCCCTTGCGGGCGGCGCTGATGTGTTCCCGAAGGTCATGCACCAGGGAGACGAATTCGGGCGTGTAGGTGGTGTCGAGGTTGCGCGGCCGCGGCAGGTCCACCGGGCGTTCCGCGATGATGCGGCCGGGGCGGGACGACATGACCAGCACGCGGTCCGCCAGGAAGGCGGCCTCCCGCAGATCATGCGTCACCAGGATCACGGTCGGGCGCCGCGCCATCCACACATCCTGCAGCACGGACCACAGGTCTTCCCGCGTGAAGATGTCGAGTGCCGCGAAGGGCTCGTCCAGCATCAGCAGGGCGGGTTCGTGGATCAGCGCGCGGCAGAGGCTGGCGCGCTGCTGCATTCCGCCGGAGAGCTGGTGCGGGAACTTCTTGTCGAAGCCGCCGAGGCCGACGAGCTTCAGCAGGTCCTGCGCCTTCGCCTCATACATCGCGCGCTGGCTGCGGAGCTGGCGGCGATGGGGTTCCACCACCTCCAGCGGCAGCATCACGTTGTCGATGATGTTGCGCCAGGGCAGCAGGGTCGGGTTCTGGAAGGCCATGCCGGCGATGCTGAGTGGGCCATCCACTTCCTGCCCGGCGACCACGACATTGCCGGCGGTGGCGGGCCAGAGGCCGGTGACCAGGCGCATCAGCGTGGACTTGCCGCAGCCCGAGGGGCCGACGACCGCGATGAACTCGCCCTTCGCGACCTCGAGCGTCGCGTTCTGGAGCGCCAGCGTGCCCTCCACGCCGCCGTAGCGCATGGCGACGCCACTGATCTCGACGAATGGTCGCTCCATCGAACCCCCCGGCTGAAGCGCCCGCTGGGTGGGCGCATACGGGAGCGTGTGTGCGACAGGGGGGGTGGCTGGCGCAAGCGGGCGTGAGCGGGCGATGCCTGCTGCGGCGCAGCGTGAACGGCTCGTAATGCCCTGCTTCGGGCATTTTGCCTATTCAGCGGGCAATCACGGCGCCGTCAGCAGGGCGGCGCAGGCCAGCGGCATGCGCGGCGGGGCGGGCGGGCGGGAGGGCGGCGCGGGCCGGACGCGGGATTCGGGCGTGAACCACCAGTCCAGCGTCGCGTCGCAGCCATCGCCGGGGGGCGGGGGCGCGATGTCCCGGCATTCCGGGCTGTCGGCGGGGCAGCGGAGCCGGAGGTGCATGTGGCTGTCATGCCCCCGCCAGGGGCGCACGCGGCGCAGCCAGGGCTCGCCCCGGTGGTCGGCGCAGAGGCGGCGCTTGATGGCGGGGTTCACCAGCAGCCGGTCGAGGCCCGGGGCCTCCGCCGCGATGCGGATCAGGGTGGCGTGGCGCGGCGTCCAGCGGGCCGGGTCCACGGCCGATTCGTCGGGCAGGACAAGGGAGGGGATGTCGAGGTTCTCCCGCTGCGCGGCCGGCACGCGGGGCTTCACGCGAAGGTCGAGCCAGATGTCGGCATCAAGCCCGCTCTGGTGGCTGGCATGGCCCCAGGGCAGGGGCCCGCCCCGGGGCTGGGCGAGGTCCCCGATCCAGAGGTCGGGCAGGCCCGCCCGCTGCGCCTCCCGCGCCACATGCGCGACCGTCGCGATGGTGGCGGGGTGGCCCCAGTGGCGGTTGCGGCTGGTGCGGATGGCCTGCCAGCCCGGGCCTTCCGGCGGCAGCGCCACCGCGCCGGCGATGCAGCCGAGGTTGGTGGTGCCGATGGAGCGCGACGGGCCGGGCGTGGGGCGGGCGGGCGCGGCCCAATCCGCCGCGCGCGCAACGGGGCCCTCCGCCGCCTGTGCGGGGCTGGCGGCCAGGGCCGCCAGCAGGGACAGGAGGCGGAGGGCGGGTCTCAGAAGCGCCTCTCGAACACCGTCACCACGTCGCCGGGCTGCAGCAGGGCCTGGCGGCTGGCGCGGAATTCCTGCGCGCGGCCTTCCTCCGTCACGCGGGTGACGGAGACGTAGTCGCGCAGCGCGCGGTAGTTGAAGCCGCCGGCGACGGCGACGGCGGTCAGCGTCGTCATCCCCGGTTGATACGGAAACTGGCCGCCGCGCTCAACCTGGCCCAGCACGAAGACGGGGCGGTAGGTCATCACCTCCACCGCGGCGGAGGGGTCGCGGAACAGGTTCTTCTCCCGCATCGCCTGTTCGACGGCGCGCTCCACCTCCGCCGTCGTGCGGCCGGCGGCCTGGATGGCGCCGATCAGCGGCAGGGCGATGGTACCGGCATCGGTGACGCGGAACTCGCCGGTCAGGCGCGGGTCGTTGAAGACGGTCACGCGCAGCTGGTCCTCCGGGCCCAGGCGATAGGCGCTGCGGCTGGCATCGGGCAGGGCCGGCAGGTCGAGCCCCGGATTGGCGCAGGCGGCGACACCGAGCACGGGCAGCAGCGGCAGCATGAGGGCGAGGCGGCGAGACGTCATGGTGAGCGGTCCTCTTGTTGGGCAGTCGCGCTCAGGGACGCGCGGGAGGGCTTCGCGTTTCCTTCCGCAGCCGGGTCATCACGCTCTTGTTTGGCGCGGCGAGGAACCGATGCGGGGCGGGCCGGTTTGTGCAGCGCGGCGCGACCTGCGTGTTGCAGGCAACTCGGGCGCCGCCGGGGGAGTTCCACGCCGATGCTCGACAGACCGGTCACCGACCAACGCCTGCCCGCGGATCGCCGCGCCCCGCCGCGCGCGGCGCCGCCGGCCGCGCCGATCGAGCCGGAGGGGCTGAACGTCACCGCCCTGCTGGGCGCGCTGCGCCGGCGGCGGCTGGTGCTGATCGCCTGCATCCTGATCTTCCCGCTGCTGGCCCTGGTGGCGGCGAAGAACATCACCCCCCGCTACACCGCCGGTGCCACGGCGATGTTCGAGCCGACGGAATACGCGGCGCGCGAGCTGCAGAGCATCCTGCGGGACGAGAGCACCACGGATGCGGTGCTGGCGAGCCAGGTAGAGATCGTGCGGTCCCTTTCCGTCGCGCGGCGCATTGTGGAACGCTTCAACCTGACGGACCGGCGTGAATTCGCGTGGTGGCTGCAGGACCGGGAACGGGCCGATACCATTCCCTTCCGCGTCCGCACGGCGCTGGCGGGCTGGGTGCGCCCCGTGCTGCCCGATGCGGCGGAGATGATCGCGCCCCGCCCGATCGCCGATGTGCCCACCGGCGACATCGCGCAGATCCAGGCGGCCGAATTCGTGCAGGGGCGGCTGGAGGTGCAGGTGGTGCGCAACAGCCGCGTGCTGCAGATCCGCTTCACCTCGGAAGACCCGCAGCTGGCCGCCGCGGCGGCGAACCTGGCGGCGGAGCTGTATATCGCCGACCAGCTGGAAGCGAAGTTCACCGCGGTGCGCCGCGCCAATGACTGGCTGGATGGCCGGATCGCGCAGCTGCGCGCGGAAGTGCAGCGGAACGAGAGCCAGATCGCGGAGCTGCGCAGCACCTCGGGCCTGACGCGCGGCGTGAATGCGGGCCTCGGCACCGAACAGATCAGCCGCATCACCCAGGACCTGGTGGAGGCGCGCAACCAGCTGGCGACGGCGGAAGCGCGGTTCAGCGCGGCCCGCGGCGGCGGCGGCGGCGCCGACATGGCCGCACTGGGCTCCGCCAACCTGGTCGCCCAGCGTCAGGCGCGGGACGAGGCGCGGCGGGAGCTGGACCGGCTGGCGGCGACGCTCGGCAGCGGGCACCCCGATGTGCGCGCCGCCGCATCCCGTCTGGCCGCCGCGGAACGCGCGGTGGGCGGCGAGACCGGCCGCGTGGTGCAGGCGCTGGATGCGGAGGTGCGGGCCGCCCGCGCCCGCGTCGGCAGCCTGGAGGCGAGCCTGGCGCAGCAGGAGGAGCGGATGTCCCGTACCCAGGGCGCCGAGATCCGCCTGAACGCGCTGGAGCGCGAGACGGAAGCGGCGCGGAGCCTGCTGCGCGCCGTGCTGGAGCGCAGCCAGTCCACCGTCAGCCAGACGGCGATCGAGAAGCCGGATGCGCGCATCCTGTCCCCGGCGACCGTGCCTGGCATGCCGTCCTTCCCCAAGCCCACGCTGTTCGTGGCGGCGGCGGCGGCACTGGGCGCGCTGTTCGGGCTGCTGCTGGTGTGGTTCCTGGAACAGGCGGACAGCACGATCCGCACGGGGGATGACGTGCGCGCCGCCCTCGGCCTGCCCTGCGTGGCGCTGGTGCCGATGCTGCGGCGCGGCATCCTCGGCCGGAACCGGGTGGAGGATTATGTCGCCCGCAAGCCGCTCAGCCCCTTCTCCGAATCCATGCGCAACCTTCGGGCCGCGCTGTGGCTGGGTTCCGACCCGCCCAAGGTGGTCGTGATCACCGCCGCGCGGCCGGGCGAGGGCAAGACCACCACCTCCATCGCCCTGGCGCGGTCGGCGGCCATGAACGGGGAGAAGGTGCTGCTGGTGGATTGCGACATCCGCCAGCCCTCCATCGGCCGGGCCTTCCGGGCGGAAACGGCGGCCGGCGTGACCGACCTGCTGCTGGGCCAGGCGCGGTACGAGGACATCGTGCGCCGCGACCACCTGACGGGCCTCGACTACATCCCGGCGGGGGCGGCGGAGATCCACTCCCTCGGCCTCTTCATGTCGGAGGCGATGGCATCGCTGCTGGAGCGCGTGCGGCGGGACTACGACCTGGTGATCCTGGACGCGCCCCCGGCGCTGGCCATGGCGGATGCCCGGGTCGTCGCCCGTCTTGCGGATGCCACATTGCTTTGCGTCAAATGGCGCGACACGCCGAGGTCCGTGGTGCGGAACTCGCTCGCCCTGCTGGAGGATGCCAAGGCCCGGATCGTGGGCG
Organism: Acetobacteraceae bacterium; assembly: GCA_027482245.1. Taxonomy (GTDB): domain Bacteria; phylum Pseudomonadota; class Alphaproteobacteria; order Acetobacterales; family Acetobacteraceae; genus Falsiroseomonas. The sequence continues at coordinate 7,940 of JAIXWG010000023.1, forward strand.
CGGCGCTGACGCAGGTGGATGCGAAGTCCCATCGCCGCTCCGGCTATGCCGATAGCGAGGTCTATCACCCCCGCTACAGCGGCTACTTCAGGGAGTAGGGTCTTTGGGTCGCTATCTCGTCACCGGTGGCGCCGGCTATGTCGGCAGCCACACCGTGCTCGCCCTGCTGGACCGGGGGGATGAGGTCGTCGTGCTCGACGACTTCTCCAAGGGCCACCGGGAGGCCGTGCCGACATCCGCCCGATTGGTCGATGGGCGGTGCGAGGATCCGAAGGCGCTGGCGGAGGCCTTCGGCGGCGACCGCTTCGACGCGGTCCTGCACTTCGCCGCGCTGTCGCTGGTGGGCGACAGCATGAAGATGCCGCTGCGCTACATGGCGGAGAACCTGGCGACCCTCTCCGCCGTGGCGGATGCGGCGGTGAAGGCGGGGTGCCGGAAATTCGTCATGTCCTCCACCGCCGCGCTGTTCGGCTTCCCCGAGCGCATCCCGATCGATGAGGAACAGCGCCTTGGCCCCGTCTCCCCCTATGGGGAGAGCAAGCTGATGTGCGAACGGGCGCTGGACTGGGCGGAGCAGATCCACGGGCTGCGCTTCGCCTCGCTCCGCTACTTCAACGCGGCGGGCGCGGACCCGCAGGGAAGGGCCGGGGAGGATCATGACCCGGAAAGCCACCTGATCCCGCTGGCGATCGACGCGGCACTCGGCATGCGCGGGCCGCTGACGGTGTTCGGCACGGACTACGACACGCCGGATGGCACGGGCGTGCGGGACTATGTGCATGTGACCGACCTGGCGGACGCGCATCTGCGCGCGCTGCCGCTGCTGGAGGAGCGGTCCGTCCGCTTCAACCTCGGCAACGGCACGGGCTATTCCGTGAAGCAGGTGATCGAGGCGGTGGAGCGCGTCGGCGGCCGGAAGGTGCCGCACACGCTCGGCCCGCGGCGTGAGGGTGACCCCGCGACGCTGGTGGCGTCCTCCGCGAAGCTGCGGGCGGAGACGGGGTGGAACCCGCGCTTCCCGGGGCTGGATGAGATCGTGAAGACCGCCTGGGACTGGCGGGTGAAGCACCCCAAGGGCTATGCGGGGGCGCAGCGCGCGGCGTGATCCGCCGCGCCTGACGGGCTGGAGGGGCCGGGCGGCAGCGCCCGGCCCTTTTTCGTCTTCAGCTCGTCATCCGGTCCAGCACCGGGATCCGGCGCAGCACCAGGCGCTTGCCGAGCATGGGCAGCAGCACGCCGGCGGCCGTCAGCACGGGGATGTGGATCCAGAAGCCCGACGCCGTCCAGCCGATGCCAGCCAGGATCAGCGCTGCCTTGGCGACGCCGATGGCGATGGTGTTGAAGAGGTAGATCACCATGCTGGCCGTGCCCAGCGCCAGGGGCCACTGCCAGCGTGAAACGGGGCCGACCCGCATCGCGCCATGCAGCGCCGGGATGGAGAGAAGGCCGCAGACGAGCAGCGCCAGGTCATCCTCCAGCGGCCCGAACACCGCCAGCAGCAGCGCGGTCAGGAAGGCGGCCCACCACAAGGCCAGGTAGCGGGTGAAGAGGTGCAGCAGCAGCGCCTCCCGCTCCGCTGCCCAGACACCGATGGCGAAGAAGACGGCGTGGCGCGCCAGGCGATCAGCGTAGAGGATGGAGGGCGGGTCCAGCGCCAGCAGCAGCAGCCCGATCAGCACCATCCCCGGCGCGCCGACACGGCGCCAGATCGGCGGCGCGGCGATGGAGCAGACGAAGAGCACCCAGAGATACCAGACGGAGGTCGCGGGGCTGCGCGCCGTGGTGAACAGCAGGTCCCGCAGGCCGCCCAGCAGGCCGTCGGGGCGGTTGTCCACATGGACGAAGTGCTCGGTCGCGAGCTTGCCGAACAGGATCAGCAGCCCGAACAGGAAGAAGGGCGGCAGCAGCCGCGCGGCGCGCTTTGCCGCCAGGGCGGGCATGCCGGACAGCGGCGTGCGCTGCGTGCCCATCAGGCCGAAGACGGTGCCCGAGAGGTACAGGAAGAAGGGCATGTGGAAGGCGTAGATCGCCGTCCGCAGCAGGTCCCACCACTCCGCGCCACGCGGCGGCGCGCCGGCGACGATGTGGCCGAAGACGACGATCAGGATCGCGACACCCTTGGCGCGATCGAGGTCGAGGCGACGCTCCCGCGGGCGGAGCGCGGGCGAGGTGGCGACGAAGGCGGGCATCGCGGCCGTGGCGATGGTGCTCATGCTGCGCGCAGCCGGCGGGCCAGCGTTTCCCGCATCAGGCCGGCGGGAATGCTCTCCCGCTGCTCCAGCCGGGCGCGGGCGAGGGCGGCGGCGAACCAGGTGAACTGGGCGACGGCGGTGCTGGCGATCAGCGTGTTGTCGAAGCCGCTATGCACCAGGGCGGCGACGATGGCGGCGCGCAGCACCAGGCGATCCGCGGCCGCGACGCGCCGCGTGCCGATCCAGACCCAGGCCAGCAGGCTCATGAAGATCATCGCGCAGCCGATGATGCCGGCATCCACGGACAAGCGGAGGTATTCGTTGTGCGCAGCGTTGGAGCGGATGAGGCGGATGCGAGGATCCTCCGGATCCACGATGAGCTTGCCGGCGCCGAGCCCGTAGCCGAAGAGCGGGCGCTGGTCGATCGCGTCGATGAAGTAGGGCCAGATGACGTCGCGGCCGGAGAGGTTGACGTCGCTGTCGCCGAAGAAGCGGTCGGCTGCGAAGATCGCGACGGGGCCGAGCAGGATGGCGCCGGGCAGCATGCCGCCCATCACCAGGTCCACCTTGCGCTTCAGCGGCAGCACGCGGCGATCCGCCAGCAGGAAGACGACGCCGAGGAAGAGCATGACGGCGATCAGCGGCGCGCGCGCCTGCGTCGCCAGCAGCACGGCCAGCGCGGCACCCGTCAGCAGCAGCCAGCGCGTGCGATAGGTGCGCAGGTATTCGAGCGTCGCGGCGAAGACCGCGGTGACGGCGAAGCCCGCGAGGAAGGGCGGCGAATGCATGCCCTGGAAGCGCCAATTGGCGTCGAAGGGCGATTGCAGCCCGGTCGGCCAGACCAGGAAGGCGGCGGCGGCGCTCAGCAGCGGGATGAAGACGATCCCCTTGCAGAAGCTGGACCAGACGCGGCGCGGCGCGGCGGCGAAGGCCAGCACGAAGGGCGCGGTGGATCCGATGAAGCTCCGCACCATCTCCGCATTGGTGGAGACGCGGCCCATCGGCAGCACGACGATGCTGATCATCGCGACGACGGTGAAGGCGAGGAAGGGCCAGTTGATGGCGGAGGCGAAGCCGTATCGCAGGCACAGCATGGCGGCGATGGCGAAGGGCACCAGCTTCACCACCGCGCTGCCGAGCGCGGCCGCGCCGCCCGTCGCCATCAGGTCCAGCTGCACATCCACCGCCAGGCCGTAGACGAAGACCAGCAGGCCGACGGCCAGCAATGGCGCCTCATAGAACAGCAGCGCCACCATCAGCGCGACGGCCGCCGGCATGACGGCCAGCGCCGCCTGCGGTTCGAGGATCGCGAGTGCCAGCAGCGCCGCGGCTGCCAGCAGGGCGAGGAGGAGGGCGAGGAGCGAGGGTGGAACGGTGCGCATGCCATTGCGTTATCGCACGCGAACGGGAGCCGTTCCCAATCAGCTTTCAGTGTCAATCTTCCAGCCGGGATAACGCATGGGTGTGAACGACATGGCGGCGCCGCGGCGCCGCCCGGCGCTGACGCGGCTGCGCGTGCTGCTGATCGGCTGGGTGCTGGTCTACCACCTGGAACTGCCGCTGCGCGCGCTGCGCGGCGCAGGGTTCCTGGAGGTGGTGGCGCTGAAGGGGTACCTCGGCGTCGATGGCTTCTTCCTGCTGTCGGGCTTCGCGCTGGTGCTGGGCTATGCGCATCGGCCACCGATCGGCCTGGCGGGATGGGCGGGCTTCATGCGGGACCGGCTGGTGCGCGTCATGCCGCTGCACCTGGTGCTGCTGTTCGCGCTGCTGGCGTTGGTCGTGGCGGCCAGCGCGGCGGGCTTCGCGGTGAATGCGCCGGAGCGTTTCGGCGCGCGGGAGTTCGTGCTGCAGGCCCTGCTGCTGCATGGGTGGGAAACGACGTCGCAGCACGCCTGGAACTACCCGTCCTGGGCGCTGTCGGTGATCATGGCGGGCTACATCGCCTTCCCGCTGCTGCTGGCGGGCATCGTCGCGGCGCCGTCGGGCATGCTGGTGCTGATGCTGGCGATCGCCGCCATCGGGCTGTTCGCGCTGGGCGCGCTGGACCCGGTGCTGCAGCTGAACCACACGCTGCATCTCGGCCTGCCGCGCTTCTTCCTGGAATTCATCGCGGGCATGACGCTGGCGCGGCTGGTGCAGGCGGGCGCGGTGCCGCGCGGCGCGGCGACGCTCGGCATCGCGCTGGTGCCGATGGGCCTCTGGCTCGGCGTCGATGCGGTGGTGGTGGCGGGGCTTGCCAGCCTGGTCACGCGCGCCGCGCTGCTGGAAGGGCAGGATGAGCGCGGCCTGGTCCACAAGCTCGGCGAGGCATCCTTCGGCGTCTATCTCAGCTGGATCTTCGTGGAATCGGCGCTGGTGCTGGTCCTGCGGCTCGTGCAGCCGGGTGCGGTGGGCAGGATGCTGCTGATGGTGGTGGCGCTCGCGCTGACCTTCCTCGCGGGCTGGATCGCCTGGCGGGTCATCGAGGTGCCGGCGGCGCGGCTGCTGGCGCGGCGGCGTTCAGCGCCCCGCGCGTAGCGCCTCCGCCAGGCGCGGGCGGGGGCGGGCTTCCTCCCCCGACTGCAGGCGCCAATGGCCGCCATGGGTCACGGCCCAGAGGGTGGCGGGCAGCCGCAGGCGGCGCAGCACGGGCAGCGCCACCGACAGGTCCCGTGCCCAGGCGGCCTCATCCTCCGCATGCGGCAGGGCGCCGCCCAGCTCCCCCACGATGACGGGAACGTTGTGCCGGTCGCGCCAGGCGGCGACGGCGCCGAAGCGTTCCGCCACCCAGGTCGCGGCGCCGCCTTCATAGTCATGCACCTCCGCGATGGTCAGCGGGTCCGCTGGCGGGGGCTGGCGGAGCAGGGACCGCCAGGAACACCATTCATGCCCGCCCCAGACCAGCGCGTGGCGCGGCGCTTCCGCGCGCGCCGTCGCCAGCAGCCGGTCGCGCACCGGCGTCCAGGCGGCGGGATTGTCGAAGGCGGGTTCGTTCAGCGGGCCGAGCGCCACGCGCGCGGGATCCGTCGCGCGGCCGAACAGGCGCGCGCGGGCCTGCATGATCCACCAGGCGGCCTCGTCCCAGGGGCTCCAGGGCTCGTAGAGGTCGGCGAGGCCGAGGAACACCGGCAGCCCGGCTTCGTTCGCATCCTCGATGGCCTGCAGGAAGAGGCGGGGCACGTCCTCCCCGCCGCCGGCGTCGCGCGGGATGAAGAGGCGCACATGGTCGAAGCCTGCGCCGCGCAGATCCTGCCACCAGGCGCGGCCGAGCCGGCGCGGCCGCTGGCTGGCGGCGATGGGGAACCAGCGTTCCAGGTTGGCGCCGAGGCGAAGGCCGGGCAGGGCATCCCGCAGGGTCGCGGCCTGCGCGCCGGCGGGGCCGGCGGCCAAGGCGAGCGCCGCGGCCAGCACGGCGCGCCGGTCCGTCACGGGCATGTCAGCCCTCCACCTGGCCGGACAGCGTGCCGCGGAGGTAGCCGAGGTTGTAGGCGGCACCGCAGCGGGCGCGGACCAGGGCGGCGGAATTGCGCGGCCAGGCCAGCAGGGGCGCCTGCAGCAGCAGCTTCGCGGCGGCGCCGGGCGCACGGCGGGGCCAGCCGCGGCGGCGGTCCCGCATGGCATCGGTCGCGCCCTGCCAGTGCAGGCGGGAGACGAGCCAGGAGGGGCGCAGCCGCGCCGCCTGGATGCTGTGCCGGACGGTGACGGCGCCATCGTAGAAGACACGCCCGCCGCGGGCCTGGAGGCGCGTCAGGACCTCCTCCTCCTCTCCCGACAGAAGCCGGTCGCCGACGCGGCCCAGCTCCTCCGGGAAGCCGCCGACGGCCAGCAGGTCCTGCCGGCGGAAGGCCATGTTGGCGCCGTAGACGGCGGCGCCGCCGGGCAGGGCGGTGTCGCCCGTCGCTTCGCCGCTGCCGTCCCATTCGACGATGGTCAGCACGCCGCGCAGGCTGTCCGGCCACCAGGCGGGCAGGGGGGCTTCCCAGGCCGGCAGGATGCGCCCGCCCAGCGCCACGGCGCGTTCCGGCAGGGCGCGGATGGCGGAGAGGAGGCGGCGGGCCCAGTCGGGCTCCGGCACCGCATCATCGTCGAGCCAGGCGGTCCAGGGCGCGGTCGCCGCCTTCAGGCCAAGGTTGCGGGCCAGCGACAGCCCCGGCGTGCCGGTGCGGACCAGCCGCGCCCCGGCGCTGGCCGCCAGCCGGGCGATGCCCGCCTGCGCGGCGTGGGGGGAGGCGCTGTCCACGACGATCACCTCGATCGCCGGCAGGCCCGGGGCCAGGGGGGAAAGCGGATCGCCCATCAGGGCGTGGGCGTCGCGCAGAAGCTGCACGCCCTGCTGCCGGGCGAGACCCTCCAGGCAGGCCTCCAGATAGGCCGGCCTGGCATGGGTGCAGATGATGACGCTCAGGGCTGGGGGTTCGTAACCCGCGATGTATCCGTCAGCCACCCTGGCTCCTTCATCCGTTGAAGCGGAAGGCTCCTGCCACCTGGTCGCTGCTGCCGGCCGGGGGTTCCGCCGGCTTCTGCTGCGCAGCCATGGCTTCCTTCGCGCGTGCCTCGATCTGCTTGGTCACTTCCACCAGGACGCGCGCGAGGTTCGGGAGTTGCAGGACCGGCACGACCAGAAGCGCGGAAGGCACGGGCTTGGGATCGCCGCCGCCCGGCTGGCCGCCGGCCGCGGAAGCGCCGGTCTGCGCGCCGAGGGTGATGCGGGCGACGCCGCTGGCGACATGCACGTCGATGACGCCGTCGCCGAAGACGGTGGGAAGAGCGGTCATGGGGCGGTTCCTGCGGTTGTTGTTGCTGGGATCACTGTTCGCGGAAGGCGCGGTGGAAGCTGTCGAAGACGGGCTGGAGGAGGTAGCGCGCGAAGGACCGGCTGCCGGTCTGGATCTGCGCTTCCACCATCATGCCCGCGCGCAGCGAGACGCCTTCCAGCGCCGCCAGCTGGGCTTCGTCGATCCGCACCTGCACGCGGTAATAGGCGGTGCCGCGGCGTTCATCCTGCGTCACGTCCGGCGCCACGAAGGTGACGTGGCCGTGCAGGTAGGGGACAAGCCGCTGCTTGAAGGCGGGCAGCCGGATTTCCGCCTGCAGGCCGGTATGCACCACGTCGATGTCGTTTGGCTGGACGTTCACTTCCGCGATGATGCGGTCATTCTCCGGCACCAGGTCCAGCACCGGGTCGCCCGGGCGGATCACGGCGCCGATGGTGAAGACGCGCAGGTTGAGGACGGTACCGGCATCCGGTGCCAGGATCTCGAGCCGCGTCGAGACATCCTCCGCCGCGCGCAGCTTCTCCTCCGCCTCCGCCAGGCGGACGCGGACCTCGCGCTGCTCGGTGGAGGTTTCCTGCATGCGCTGGTCGATGATGCGCTGGATGTCGCGCTCGGCCTCCGCGATCTGGGCGCGGGAGCGGACCATCTGGTTGGTGATGTCGGTGATGTTGCCGTCCACGGAGGCGACCTGCCGCTGCAGGGCGAGCAGCTGCGGCAGGCGCGCCAGGCCCTGGCGCAGCAGCTGGGCGGTGTTCGTCTCCTCCGCCCGCAGCAGCACCAGCATGCGGCGCTGCGCATCCATCTGGCCCTCGGCGGAGGCGATGGTGGCGTTGTGCTGGTCGATGCGCGACCGCATGACGTTCAGCTGGCTTTCCAGCGACAGCGTGCGCGCCTGGAACAGGGTGCGCTGGCCGGTGACGTATTCCTGCGCGCGCAGCGCATTGGCGCCGCTGAGTTCCGCGGGGAAGGTGACATCCGGCGCGCGGGCCAGCTCGGCCGCCAGCCGCGCATCCTGCGCCAGCAGCGCCCAGCGCTGGGCGCGCAGCGTTTCCGTCTGCTGCGCCGCCTGCGGCTGGTCGAGCCGCATGAGGACCTGGCCCTGGCGCACCGTGTCGCCGTCCCGCACCAGGATCTCCCGCACGATGCCGCCTTCGAAGTGCTGCACGGTGCGGCGCGTGCCCTCCACCTTCAGGATGCCGGGCGCGATGGCGGCTTCCGCCAGCGGCGTCAGCGCGGCCCAGGCGCCGAAGCCCAGGACGAAGAACAGGGTGATGGCGTAGCCGATCAACACCGGCGCGGCGGTGCGCGGGCGCGGCGCATCGATCGGCAGCGGCGTCTCCGGCGGGGACCAGAGGGCGGGGGGCGCATCGGCGGACCGGCGCACCACCGGCACCTGGCCGATCGGCAGGGCGCCCATCGGGGGTGTGGCCTGGCTCATCGCGCGCCCTCCGCCCGCCCGGCCGGCGGCTGGGTGATTTCCTGCGGCCTGGATTGCTGCACCAGGCGCTTCAGCACTTCGGCCCGCGGGCCGAAGGCCTCCGCCGCGCCGTCGCGCAGCAGCAGCACCTTGTCCACGCCCTGCACCAGCGTCGGCCGGTGGGAGACGAGGATGACGGTGGTGCCGCGGGCCTTCAGCGCCTCCAGCCCCCGGATCAGGGCCTGTTCGGCATCGCCGTCCAGGTTGCTGTTGGGTTCGTCCAGCACGACGAAGCGCGGGTTGCCGAACATGGCGCGCGCCAGGCCGATCAGCTGGCGCTGGCCGCCCGACAGATGCTGGCCGCCATCGCCGATCTCCGTGTCGTAGCCCTGGGGCAGGCGCAGGATCATCTCATGGCAGCCCGCGAGCTTCGCGGCCTCGAACACCAGTTCCGGCTCCGCGTCGCGCATGCGGCCGATGTTCTTCATCACCGTGCCGTCGAACAGCTCCACATCCTGGGGCAGGTAGCCGACATAGCGGCCGAAATCCTCCCGCTGCCAGGTGAAGACATCCGCGCCATCCAGCCGGACCGTGCCGGCGGAGGGCTGGAGCGTGCCGATCAGCAGGCGGATCAGCGTGGTCTTGCCGGCGGCGGAGGGGCCGATGATGGCCAGGCTCTCCCCGGGCGATAGGGCGAAGGAGATGCCCTTGATGATCGCGACCGGCTGGCCCGGGAAGCCGAAGGTGACGCGTTCCGCCGACACCTTGCCGCTGGGCTCCGGCAGCGGGATGCCGGGCGGGCGGATGCGAGGCAGGGACAGGAAGCCGAGCAGCCGGCGATAGGATTGACGCGCCTGCACCAGCTGCTTCCAGCCGCCGATCATCTGTTCAACCGGCGCCAGCGCGCGGCCCATGATGATGGAGGCGGCGATGGAGGCGCCGGAGGTCAGCTGCTGTTCCAGCGTCAGCCAGGCGCCGAAGCCCAGCACCGCCACCTGGATGGTCAGGCGGCAGAAGCGGGTGATGGAGAGCAGCATGGCCGCGCGGTCGGCCGCCTTCTCCTGCGGGGGGACGGAGGCCGAGAGGCCTTCGCGCCAGCGCTGCAGCACGGCGGGCGCCATGCCCATGCTGTCGATCACCTCCGCATTGCGGACCATGCTTTCCGCCCGGCGCTGGCTGGCCATGGCGGCGGTGCTGGCCTGGCGCAGCAGCGCGCCGGTCGCCCATTCATTCGCCAGCGTCAGCATGAACAGCAGCACAGCGCCGCCGAAGGCGATCCAGCCGAGCGAGGGGTGGAGCGCGAAGATCACCGCCAGGTAGATCGGCACCCAGGGCACGTCGAAGACGGTGAGGGAGGCGGGGGAGCCGAGCCAGCCCCGGCAGACCGCCAGGTCGCGCAGCGCCTCCATCCGGTAGGGGCGGCCGCGCAGCTGGCTCTCGATGGCGCGGATGAAGGCCTCCGGCGCAGCCTTGCCCTCGATCCAGGTGGCGAGGCGCTGCATGACCTGGCCGCGCAGCCCGTCCAGCACCGCCATCACCAGCAGCGCGAACATCGCGATGGCCGTGAGGTAGTAGAGCGTGTCGATGCTGCGGGTGGACAGGACGCGGTCGAAGACCTGCATCATGTACAGCGAGACGGTGAGCTGCAGCAGGTTCACGACGCCGCTGAACAGCCCGACGGCCACCAGCTGCGACCGGCCGGCGGCGATGGCGCGGGACAGGACGGTATCGTCCACCCGTTCCTGCTGGCCGGGCACCAGGGGCATGGGTCTCAGCACGGTGTCATACCCCGATCCAGGCAAGCATCATGGGCCCGTAGTGGCGCCAGGCCGCGGCCGCGCCGCCGGCCAGCAGCAGCAGGGCAACCAGGTTGGCGATAACGAGCGTCAGGAAGCGCGGCGGCGCGCGCAGGCGGCCGATATGCTCACGCACCGCGGCCAGGCGGATCTCCTCCACGCGGTTGTGGAGGCTGCGGAAGGCGTAGGCTTCCAGCGCCGCATCGGCTTCCCGCCGCAGCCCGTCCAGGCCGCCCGGTGCCAGCGGGCGGCCGGCCTCCACCGCCATGGCGAAGGCCAGCAGGTCGCGCAGGCGGTGGTCGTCGCCGGGGGCCATGAAGCTGCTCAGCGGCGGCAGGGTGTCCGGCGGGGTCATCGGCGGTTCCTCGGTCAGGCCTGGACCGGCGGCACGCCGGGCTCGGTCCGCGGCCGCGCGGGCCGCAGATGGTTCTGCCAGGCCAACCGGCCCTGCCTTGACCCGTTCTGCCCCAGTGTCGTTGTCAGCCATGAACAATCCGTGAGAACTATCTGTCGTTCCGTTGAAGAGACGCTAGAATTGTGACGTGGTAGCACGCCCGCACGGGGGCACAAACCGGAGTCACAGGGTGCATCAGGATCGTTACAGGATCGTCGCGGGGCTGCTGATGGCAGGCCTGACCGCCACCCTGACAGGCCGTGCGGAGGCGCAGGCCGTGCCGCGTGGAGAGGCGCAGCGCGGCGTGACGGTCGCCGACCGCGCGCGGGAGGATTACGACCCGCTCGGCGTGCGGCTCGGCGCCTTCAGGCTGGATGCCGCGGCCGAACTCGGCATGGGATACGACGACAACCTGTTCGGCACCCGCCGCGGCCGCACCGGGGATGGCTACGCCACCTGGATCGGGGAGACGTCGCTGAACAGCGACTGGTCCACCCATGCCGTCGGCGCCACCGCGCGGATCGAGCAGCGCCGCTACATCGACCAGACCGCACAGGACTGGACCGACTACGCGCTTGGCCTGTTCGGTCGCTACGACATCAACGCGGAGACCAATGTCGAGGCGCGCTACAACCGGGTGCAGGAGCACCTGGAGGTCAGCAGCATCGACGTGCAGCAGGCCGGCCTGTCGCGCCCGATCCCCTACTACTACGACGAGGTGCAGGCCCAGGCGAGCACGCGCTTCAACCGCATCGGCGTGACCGCGATCGGCAACTGGCGCGGCTATCGCTTCGACGACGTGGACCTCGGCGGGCCGCAGCAGGGCAGCGTGCCGGGCCAGCGGCAGGGCGACGTCTCCCGCTTCGACTTCAACTCGATGCTCGGTGCCCTCGGCCTGTCCTACGCGCTGGCGCCGGGGCGCTTCGTCAACGTCATCGGCCGGGTGCAGGAAATCCGGTACCAGTCGAGCGCGCAGTCGTCGCGCGACAGCATGACCTATGAGGGCCTGGCCGGCTTCACCTATGATTTCGACGGCGTCTGGCGCGCGCGCGTGGCGATCGGCTACCGGCAGCGGGACTATGACGGCCCCGGCCTCAAGACGCTGTCCGGCCCGGCCTTCGAGGGCGAGGTGCTGTGGCAGCCGAGCCTGCTGACCACCGTGACCTTCCAGGGCCGCCGCACCATCGAGGAATCGATCCGCAACAACGCCACCAGCTTCACGCGCACGCTGGGCCAGGTGCGGGTGGACCACGAATACCTGCGCAACGTCATCCTCGGCGCCGAGCTCGGCGTCGACCGGCGCGAATACCAGCAGCCGAACGAACAGGCGACGGACGGCTTCGCCATCCTCTCCGCCCGCTACCTGCTGAACCGCAACGTGTCGCTGGTCGGCTCCTACCAGCATGCGCGGCGGCTCGATTCCTCGGCCGGCGTGCCGGAATTCGACCGGAACCTGATCCAGTTGCGGTTGCGCATCGCCTTGTGATGGGCGGGCGCGCGACAGCCGGCGGCCGCCCCGCGTTGGGGTGATGGCCGCCGGGCGCTTTCGGGGGCCGCAGCCTCCGGAGCCCCGCCTTGCCCCTCGATCTTCACGACCCAGCGCCGACCCGCCTGCTCGGCCTGGATTTCGAGACCCGCGACGCCGATGGCGCGCTCGCCCTGCTGGCGGCGCGCGACGCGGGATCCCCCTTCGCCTACCTCGTCACCCCCAACGCCGACCACCTGGTGCGCCTGGCACGCGACCCGGCGCGCTACGGGCCGCTCTACCGCGATGCCGCCTGGCGGCTGATGGACAGCCGCGTGGTGGCGCGCGCCGCCGGCGCGATGGGGCTGCGGGCGCCGCCCGTGGTGCCCGGCAGCGACCTGACCGCGCGGCTGCTGGAGGAGGTGGTGCGGCCGGATGACCCGGTCGCGGTGCTCGGCGGCAGGGCCGCGACGGTGGCTGCGGTGGCGCGGCGCTACGGGCTGCGGCGCCTGCTGCACCATGACCCGCCGATGGGCTTCGATGCCGATCCCGCCGCCTTCGCGCGCGCGGTCGATTTCGTGGCGGAATCCGGTGCGCGCTTCAGCTTCCTCTGCGTCGGGTCGCCGCGGCAGGAGATGGTGGCGCGCGCGGTGCTGGCGAAGGGTGGCGCGACTGGCACCGCGCTCTGCGTCGGCGCGAGCCTGCTGTTCCTGTCGGGGGAGGAGCGACGCGCGCCGCGCCTGGTGCAGCGCGCCGGCATGGAATGGGCCTGGCGCCTGGCGCAGGACCCGAAGCGGCTGGCGCGCCGCTACCTGGTGGATGATCCCGCCATCCTGGCGCTGCTGTGGCGGGAGAAGCGGTCGGGCCTGTCATAGGCCCGCAGAGGGGCGTCGGGCCTGCGGGCCCGCGGAGGGTAGTCGGGCCTGCGGGCCCGCGGAGGGTAGTCGGGCCTGCGGGCCCGCGGAGGGTA
>JAIXWG010000058.1 GCA_027482245.1 Acetobacteraceae bacterium
CGCCGGTCCGCTGCCCGCCGATGCTCCACCGTCCACGCCATCCCGCAGTCCCCAAGACCATGCAGGAACAGCGAATCACAACCGACTCCACCGACTCAATTCCTTTCCGGATGGGCTCTCAGGCAGGCACAGGACGACAGCAGTGATGCATCGAAGGCCAGCGCAGGAGATCGGCGCCGGGGTGGCTGCGCTGCGTCCATCCCATCCCTTCGCGTGCCGACGGCGCGCCCCCAGATGCCGACGCGGCGATCCAAGACGCAGGTCGCGGAGGCGAGTGGGGAAGGCACGATCGCCAGGCCGCCGAGGCTGAGCGCGCCATGTTCAGCCCAGGGCCCGATGACGTCGAGCCCGCGGTGCCTGTGCAGGGCTATCCGAGAACCTGGGACTGCACACCGGCCCGGCCCGCGCCTCGCGTCACCGCCGGCATCCTGAATCGCGTCTTATCCGACGGCGAAATCGTCGAGCGGATCGAACTGCCGCTCACGGCACCGACCATGCCCTGCTTCGGGGGACGCGACGGCCGCACCCTGTTCGTGACGTCACTGTCGTCTTCTCGCACCGGGACACCCGACTCAGGCACCGTCACTGTCATACCCGTCGACGTCGCCGGCGTACCGGTCGGCCGCTTCGGCGAGAAGCTCATGTGATGACGCCCTGGCCGGACGAACCCTGACATCTCCAACCGCCGACGCTCCGGGAGATCGGGGAGGCAGCGTCACGCCTGCGGCACGTCATCGTCGATACGCCGTTGCTGGAGAGCGGCCGCCTGAACCGTCGCCTCGGTGGCTGCGCGCTGATCAAGGACGCCTTCGCCCTTCCCTGCTCAGGCGGAGGACTTGCCGCAGGATGTGCCATCGCTCTCGCTGAAGTAGCACCCGGCACCGAACTCCTCGCGGTCGGACCAGAAGGCTTCGACGACACCCTGCGCAGTCTTGCCGCGTGTCCCCTGCTGAGCAACACGGGCGCACGGTGGTCCGTCTGCGATGCATGGCTCGCGCCCAGCCCTGGGCGACTGACCTTCGCGGTGAACCGTCAGCACGGCACGAAGGCTGTCGCCGTCGCCGATGACAGCACGCGAATGGCCGTCGCGGCTCTCGTTGCGGCGTTCGGTCTCGTCGCAGAACCCGGCGGTGCCATCGCCTTGGGCGCTCCCTTCGCCGACGTCTCGTTGGCGCGCGGGCGGACGACGGTCGTCGTGGTCACGGCATGCATTACCGACACAGCGCTGTTCACGAACATCCTGCGCGGGACCGACGATTTCTGGCGCGCTTTGCACCAGGAAGGTCTGCTTATGGGCGAGTGCCCAGGTAGGCTGGTCGGTGCCGCGAATCTGGCTGAGTGGGGCGGATTGCAGACCCTCCCTCATCGATGTTGCAGCCCGCGACGCGGGCCGGGTCTTATCTTGAATGCGGTTCCCGTCGCACTTGCCACCGGTGCCGACCTTGCTGATGCTTGCCATTGGTACGAACGGGGGACGTCATGCGGTTCACAGCTCTTCCACGCCGCGGCGTGATCGGTACAGGAGCGGCGCTCCTTGCCGCACCGTGGCCGGCCCGGGCGCAAGGCTGGGCCCCGGCCCGGCCCATCCGCCTCATCACCCCCTACGGACCAGGCAACGTCGCCGACCAGGTTGCCCGCATCGTGGCGGACGACCTCTCGCGGCGATGGGGGCAGCGCATCGTGGTGGACAACCAGCCCGGCGCCGGCGGCGCGCTGGGTGCCGCGCAGATCGCGCGCGCCTCGCCGGACGGCACGACGCTCGGCTTCCTCGCCATCGCCGCGCTCGCTGTCGTGCCGCACATGATGCGGCAGAAGACCTACGATCCCCTGGCGGACATCTTGCCGATCGGCGGTGCCAGCGTCTCGCGCTCCGTCCTCGTCGGCAGCCCGTCCCTTCCGGTGCGCAGCATGGCGGACCTAGTCGCCTATGCCCGGGCGCGGCCGGCGGGTGATCCGCTCACCTACTATTCCGCCGGCAGTGGTACGATCCCGCATCTCGGCATGGAGCAGCTGCGGCGGGAGCTCGGCTTCGCCGCTCAGCACGTGCCCTACCGGACCAGCGGCGCTGGGCTGGCGGACCTGCTGGCCGGGCGCATCCATGCCACCATGGATGCCGCCTCGGTGACGCTGCCGCAGGTGGAGCGCGGCGCGCTGCGCGCCCTGTTCTGGAACGGGCCCCGGCGCAACCCCGCCATTCCCGACGTCCCGACGCTGTCCGAGGCGGTGCCGGGACTCTCGCTGATGAATGCATGGCAAGGCCTCTACGGCCCGCGCGGCCTGCCGGCGGAGATGGTGCGCCGCATCGCCCACGACCTGGCCGAGGTGGTCGGCAGTCCCGGCTATGCCGAGCGCATGCCAGGCGGGGCGGAGCCGCTGCAGACCGGCCCGGAGGAGACGGCCACGATGCTGCGCGACGACCATGCGCGGCTCGGACGCCTGGTCGCCGAGATCGGGCTGGAGCAGGACTAGGTCAGGTGGGCGTCAGCTCCGCCAGCGCGATGCCGGCCTCGCCCTGCACGGCGTAGAGCAGCAGCACGCGGCCATCCTGCTCGAAGATGCAGGGGTCGCGCAGCTGGCGGACGGGGATGTTCACCGCGCCGCGCCAGGAAGGCGCCAGCGGAAGCTCGCCGCCTTCCCAACGCATCTCGGGGCGCAGCAGCACCTCCGGCTCACCATCCGGGCGCCAGTCGCGCCAGTCACCGCGCAGCGGGATGCGGGAATGGAGGATGCTCTCCGGCTTATCGCCGACGCGCGTCCAGAAGACATGCAGCACCTCCTCGCGCAGCAGCAGCGCGGTGTGGCGCTGCAACCCGCCGGGGAAGATGACCGGCCCGCGCTCGAATCCCGTGAGCCCATCGGCGGAGCGGAACAGGATGCCGGGCATGGCCAGCGCATAGGTCGTGCCGCCATGGCGGAAGACGCGGAAATAGGACGGACCGAGCAGCTCCGGCAGCGCCTGGAAGGCGATCCCGTCCTGCGACAGCGCCACGCGGCTGCGCTGCACGCCCCAATCGGCCAGCCCGTGGAAGAACATGACGATGCGCCGGTTCGCCTCGTCCACATGCACGTCGGGCGAGGCGATGTGCGGCCAGCTCGCATCAACCTCGGGCGGCGGCACGCCAGGCGTGCCCGGCGGCGCGCGGCCGGCCAGCACGTCGCCGGCGGCGCGAGAGGCCGGCTCGGCCGGCGGCGTGGTCGGGAAGAGGCTGCCGGCCAGCTGCAGGCTCCCGGATTCGTGCATCCGCCACGGGCCTTCCGGCGCATCGGCGACGGCGAGCCGGATGTAGGACCCCTTGTGGTCAGCGAAATACAGGTAGTAGCGCCCGAGCCGCCCGCGGGCCCAGTCCGGCACGCGGATCATCGAGGGGCCCTGGACGTTCGCGCCCATCCGCCCGTCCATGTCCGGGTGGATGATCGGTCCGATGCGCCGCACGCGCCAGTTGCTTGTCATGGCCCCTACTCCGCCGTGATGCCGGCAGCGCGGATCATCGGCACCCAGCGCGCGAGTTCCCGCGTCACGCGGTCCTGCGCGGCCTCGCCGAGGGTCGGTGTCGCGTCCACGCCCATCGCGGCGATGCGCTCCATCACCGCGGGATCGGTCAGCGCAGCGGCCGTCGCCTCCTGCAGGCGCGCCAGCACAGGCGCGGGCGTGCCGGCGCGGCCGGAGACGACGTGCCAGATCTCAAAGGCGAAGTCGGGCCAGCCGCTCTCGGCAAGGGTCGGCATCTCCGGCGCACCGGAGAGCCGCCGCGCGCTGGCCGAGGCCACCCCGCGCAGCCGCCCCGACCGGATATGCGGGATGCAGTCGGAGGCGCCGGAGAACATGAAGTCGAGGTTGCCGGCAACGAGGTCGGTGGTGGCCGGCGCACCGCCGCGATAGGGCACGTGCTGCGCCTCCACCCCAGCGGTGCGCAGGAAGAGCGCGGTGGTGATGTGCGCGGGCGATCCGACGCCGGCGCTGCCGTAGCTGAGCTCGCCGGGCTTCGCGCGGCAGGCCTCGACGAAGTCGGCCGCGTTGCGGATGCCGCCCTGGCGCTGCGGGTTGACCACCAGGATGTTCGCCGCGGTGGAGGTGATGCCAAGTGCCACGAAGTCCCGCGCCGTATCGTAGCCAGGGCTGCGGTGCACGGCCATGTTCACGACATGGGTCGAGACATGGCCCATCACCAGCGTATAGCCATCGGCCGGGGCCTGCGCGGCCGCGGCCATCCCGATGGCGCCCCCGGCGCCCGCGCGGTTCTCTGCCACCACGGACTGGCCGAGCCGCTCGCCCAGCGCCTGGGCGATGATCCGCGCCGTGCTGTCCGTGCCGCCGCCGGGCGCGAAGGGCACGATCAGGCGGATTGGGCGGTCCGGGAAGCGCGGCTGTGCGCGCGCCAACGCCGGCGCGAGGAGCGCAGCGCCGAGCAGGGCGCGGCGCGAGGGTCGTGGAGCGCTCATCATCCGTCCGCCTTCCGGCGCGCCCGCAGGCTGCGCATGTTGTGCACGTGAAGATGCTCGCCGGCGGCGATCGCGGCCGTGGCCTCGCCGATCACCGCGCCGTATTTGCGGACATGCTCGCCCGCCGCCATGGCGCGCCGCGCGATCTTGTGGCCGAGCGGCACCGCCATGAGAAGCACGAGTGGCGCGAGCGCATCGCCGCAGCGCACGACCGCCTCACCCGGGTCGAGGTCGCGCAGCGCGACCGCGACATCGTCCTCGGGATGCAGCACCAGGAGATCCCACTGCGCGCCCATCAGAAATCCGCCCCCAGCCGCGCGAAGGCATAGCCGCCCTCGTCCAGAACCTCGCCCCAGCTCCGCGTGCCACTGGCGTGGTCCAGCAGCTGCGCGAAGAGCGCATCCGCCGCCTCCTCCGGCTCCCGCGTGCCGAGCATCAGGCCGGAGCCGTCGAAATCGATCTGGTGGGGCAGCCGCGCGGCGGTCTTCGGGTTCACAGTGACCTTCACCGTCGGCGCCAGCGCGTCGCAGTAGGAATTGCCGGGCCCAGTCGTGAACATCGTCATGTTGCATCCTGCCGCGACGAAGCCGGTGATGGAGGGCGGCGAGAAGGAGGGGCCTTCCATCACCCACAGCCCGGCCCCCGGGATCGGTGCGGCATGCGGTACCACGCCCCGCACCGGCCGCGAGCCGCCCTTGGCGATGGCGCCGAGGGACTTCTCCTCGATCGAGGAGAGGCCACCGCGAATGTTCTCGGCGCCGGGGTTGTTGCCGGTCAGGTCCTCGCCGCTCGCGGCCGCCCAGCGTTCGCGCTGCGCGACGGCCTCGACGATGGCGCGGCCGACCTCCGGCGTCGCGGCGCGGGCGGCGAGCACATGCTCGGCGCCGAGCCATTCCATCGTCTCGCCGAACACCGCCGCGCCGCCGGCATCCACCAGCCGGTCCGCGACCATCCCGGCGAGCGGGTTGGCGCCAAGGCCGCTGGTCGCATCCGAGTGGCCGCATTCCGTGCCGAGGCGCAGCAGCGAGGCCGGCAGCGGAACCCGGCGCGCGCGTGACATGTCGCGCGCCAGCATCGCCGCCAGCCGGACGCCCCGGTCAGACAGGGCCAGGCTGTCCTCGTGCACGTCGTCGAGGGCCAGGACCTCCATCGGCTTGCCCGCGGCGGCAATGCCTTCCGCGACGATGTCGAGGCGCTGGTGGTCGGCGCCGACCAGCAGCACCGCGCCGGCATTCGGGTTGCGCCCGAGGCCGATCAGCATGCGCCGCGTCATGGCGCGGTCCTCGCCGAACTGTCCCCGGCCATAGGGCAGCGCGATCAGCAGCGCACCCGGCACCTGACGGGCGATGCGCCGCGCGGGCCCGCCTGTGAGCCCGAGGATGGAAATGACGACCAGCCGGTTCCGCGTGCCGGCGCTGCCATCCGCCCGGGGATAGCCGAGAAATTCAGGGGTGGTTCCCACCGTGACGTCGCCTTCCTGCCCGGCGCCATGCTGCCCAGCATTCGCCGCCGGCGCCAAGCCGGTTGTCGGTGGCACGCCCCGACTGGCCCCATGGATTCCGCGCCTCTGGCCATCGCCATCCGGGCCCCGCCCGTGGCCCGATGGTGTCCGCCCTTCCACCGGAGGACCCGCCATGTCGGCCGCCCCGCTGCACAACGACCCTGTCCCAGGCAACCACTGGATGCCCTTCACCGCCAACCGGGCCTTCCGGGACGCGCCCCGCATCATCGCCCGCGCCGAGGGCATCCGCTACTGGAACGACCGCGGAGAGCGGCTGATCGACGGCCTCTCCGGCCTGTTCTGCACGCCCGCCGGCCATTGCCGCGCGGAGATCCGCGACGCCGTGGCGAAGCAGCTCGGTGAGTTGGACTACGCGCCGCCCTTCCAGTTCGGCACGCCCGGTCCCTTCCGCCTCGCCGCCGAGATCGCGGCCCTGACACCGGATGGCATGGACCGGATCTTCTTCAGCGGCTCCGGCTCCGAGGCGGTGGAGACGGCGATCAAGATCGCCATCCTGTACCACCGCCGCCGCGGCGAAGGGCAGCGGCTGCGCATCATCGGGCGTGAAAAGGGCTATCACGGCGTGAACTTCGCGGGCTGGTCGGTCGGCGGCATGGTGCGGAACCGCGACATGTTCGGCCTGGGCATGCCGGGCGTCGCGCATATGCGGCACACCCACATCGACGCCAACCGCTTCGCCATGGGCCAGGGCGCGCATGGCGGCGAGGACCTGGCGGACGACCTGCAGCGCATGGTGGACCTGCATGGCGGCGACACCATCGCCGCCTGCATCGTGGAGCCGGTGGCGGGCTCCGTCGGCTGCCTCGTGCCGCCGCTCGGCTACCTGCAGCGGCTGCGCGAGATCTGCGACCGGCACGGCATCATGCTGATCTTCGATGAGGTGATCACCGGTTTCGGCCGCATGGGCGCGCCCTTCGCCGCGCAGGCCTTCGGCGTGACGCCGGACATCCTGACCATGGCCAAGGCCATCACCAACGGCGCGCAGCCCATGTCCGCCGTCGCCGTCGCCGAGCCGATCCACCGCACCATCGTCGAGGACGCGCCGCAGGGCGGGATCGAGTTCTTCCACGGCTACACCTGGTCCGCCCATCCCGCCGCCTGCGCCGCCGCGCTGGCCACGCTCCGCCTCTACCGCGAGGAGGCGCTGTTCGAGCGCGCCCGCGCCCTGTCGCCGCGCTTGATGGAGCATGTCGCGAGCCTGCGGGAGTTCGGCGTCGTGACGGATACGCGCGGCTTCGGGATGATGGCGGCCGTGGACCTCGCGCCGGGTGCCACGCCCGGGGCTCGCGGCTTCCAGCTGCTCTGCCGCCTGTTCGAGGCTGGCGCCGTGCTGCGCGTTACCAACGACACGCTGATCCTAGCGCCCGCCTTCACCTACACGGAGATCGAACTGGACGAGTTGTTCGACATCGTGCGAGGCGTGATGGGGACGCTCTAGGCCATCATCGGCACCGGGAACCCGCGGGAGGACGGAGCATGCGCAAGACGGGACACACTCCGCCCCCGAGCCTTGCCACCCGCCGCATGGCGCTGCGGCTGGCACTTAGCACGGCAGGCACGGGTGCCCTCACTTCGGGCACGGCCAGCCAGCCAATCCAGGGACGGCCGCTGCGCATGATCGTCCCCTACGCGCCCGGCGGCGCCTCCGATTTGACGATCCGCACCCTGGCACCCGCCGCGACCGAGCGGCTGGGCCAGGGCTTCATCGTCGAAAACCGCAGCGGCGCTGCGGGCGCGATCGGCATGCAGGCGGTGGCTCGCGCGGCGCCGGATGGCCAGACCTTCGCCATCGCGGCGGAATCCGCGGTGCTGCGCAGCCTGGTGCGGCCGGACCTGGGCTATGATGCCCGCCGCGACCTCGATCCCGTGGCGATGCTCGTCGTGCAGCCGATCGTCGTCGTCGCGCATCCCTCGCTCGGCATTGCCAGCCTGCCGGACCTCCTCGCGCTGGCGCGCCGGCGCGGGGCGCCGCTGCCCTTCGTCACGGGCGGCCAGGGCGGCACGCAGGGCTTTGCCGCGGCGTCGCTGGCCGAGCGTACCGGCATCCGCCTGGAGGAGATCGCCTATCGCGGCGGCGGGCAGGCGATCAACGACCTGGTCGGCGGCCAAGTGCCGCTCGGCGTGCTAGGCACGCCGCCCGTGGCGGCGCATGCGCGGGAGGGACGGCTGCGCATCCTGGCCGTCGCCTCCGCGGCGCGCGTCGCCACCCTGCCGGGCGTGCCGACGGTGGCGGAGGCCCTGGCGCTCGATGGTTACGCCTTCGAGCAGTGGCAGGGTGTCCTCGCACCGCGTCACACGCCGGCTGAGGCAATCACGCGCATGAGCGACGCCCTGATCGCCGCGCTGCAGCGGGAGGAAGTGCGGCGCGCCCTGACCCAGCTCGGCCTCGAGCCGGTGGGCGAGCCGCCTGGGACCTTCGCGCGCCGCATCGAGGCGGAGGCGCGGATCTGGAGCGAGCTCGGGGCAAAGTTCGGCGGGCTAGACGGCTGATGCGCGGCGTCAGCCCATGACCTCGCGCCAGGCCGCTGAGAGCTCGATCAGCCCCAGCTCGATCATTTCGGTCGGGATGGAGGAGAAGCCGAGGCGGAGCATGTTGCGCGGCGGCTGCCCCGCATCGCCGGCGAAGAAGATCTCGCCAGGCTCGACCAGCACGCCGCGCCGCATCGCGGCCTCTGCAAGGCGCGCGGCGTCGAGCCAGGGCGGGCCGGCGAGCCAGAGCGCCGAACCGCCGGCGGTGCCGGACACGTGGAGCGCCGGCAGATGCGCCGCGAGGCCCCGGCGCAGCACCGCCTCGCGCTCGGCAAGGGTGCTGCCGATCCGGCGCAGCAGGGCCTCCGCGTGGCCCTGTTCCAGGAACAACGCCGCGGCGCGCTGGTTGTTGGCGGGCGGGTGCCGCAGCATCAGCCGCCGCAGCGCGCGCGCCTCCCGGATCAACGGCGCCGCCGCCACGATGAAGCCGAGCCGCAGGCCGGGCGCGAGCGTCTTCGACAGACTGCCGACATGCAGCACCCGCCCCGCCCTATCCAGGCTCTTCAGCGCCGGCGTCTGGCCCGCGACGAAGCCGAGTTCCGTCTCGTAGTCGTCCTCGATGAGGAGGAGGTCCGCCGCCTCCGCCAGCCGCAGCAGCTCCTGCCGCCGGGCGAGCGGCATCGTCGCCCCGGTCGGGCATTGGTGGCTCGGCGTGGTGTAGAGGAGATCGCAGGCGGCCAGCCCCGGCCCGGGCACCAGCCCGGCCTCGTCCACCGGCAGCGGCACGACGCGCCCCGCTTTCAACGCGAAGATGTTGCGCGCATCGGGATAGCCCGGATCCTCCATCCCCACGGCCGTCCGGGGGCCGCACAGCAGTTCGGCCAGCAGGAACAGCGCGTGCTGCGCGCCGATGGTGACCATGATCTCATCCGGCCTGGCGAAGACGCCGCGGCGCGGCAGCAGGCGGCTGCGGATCTGCTCGACCAAGAGGGGGTCGTCGGCATCGACCAGGTCGGGCGCCCAGTCCCGGATGTCGGTCACCGCCAGGGCCTGGCGGCAGCAGGCCCGCCATGCGGCGATCGGGAACAGGCCTGCGTCGAACTGGCCGTAGAGGAAGGGGTAGCGAAAGGCCTGCCAGTCCCGCGGCTTCGCCAGGTTGCGCTGCGCCCCTGGCCGCTGGGTGAGCCGCCCCGCCCAGTCGAGCGACGGCGGCTCCGGAACCGGTGGACGGGCCGGGCGGTGGACCGCGCAGTCCGCCGCGACGAAGAAGCCGCGGCGCGGCTGCGCCACGAGCAGCCCGGCCTCCACCAGCTGTCCATAGACAAGCCCCACCGTGTTGCGTGCCACGCCGAGTTGCCTGGCGAGTTGCCGCGGCGACGGCACCGCCGTGGCGCGCGGCAGGCGGCGGTCCAGGATCGCATCCACCATCTGGCGGCGGAGCTGGACCTGCAGCGTTTCCGCCCCGTTGGCCTGGAGGTCGAAGAGCCCCTGCCAGATCGTCCCGGTCACGGCGGAGCGGCCCGGTCAGGGCGCCGCGCGCAGTGCCGTCGGCATGAAGAAGCCATCGCCGCGCGCCTCGTGCCGCAGCCCGCGCCGCGTCGCATAGGCGTTGCGTAGCATGAAGAGTGGGATTACCGGCAGATCCTCGGCCACCATCCGCACCGCCTGCAGCAGCAGCGCCTCGCGCGGGCCGTCCTCGAAGATGGCGGCGCTGCGGGCGACAATGTCGTCCAGGCGGGAGTTCGAATAGCGGCCGAAGTTGAAGGCGCCCGTGCGCGCAGCGGCATCACGGGTGCCGATGGCGCTCGCGAAGGGCGAGACGACGCTGCCATAGGTCGCGCCCCAACTGGCCAGGGACATGCCGAACTCCGCGCGCGCCTGGCGCGGCGCATAGGCGGTGAGCGGCAGCGCCTCCACCTGCGTCTGCACGCCGATCCGGGTCCATTGCTGCGCGACAGCCTGGGCGATGCGCGCATCGTTCGGGATCGGACTGCCGTTAGGCGAGAGGATGGTGAGCCGGAAGCCTTGCGGATAGCCGGCCTCCGCCAGCAGCCGCCGCGCCGCCGCGGGATCGGCGCGCGGCACGCCGATCGCGGGATCATGCGTGAAGGTGCCGGGCGGCATGAACTGGAAGGCCGGGTCGGCCATGCCCTCCATGACACGCTCCGCCAGCTGGTCGCGTGCGATCGCGAGCGACAGGGCCTGCCGCACGCGGGGGTCGCGCAGCGGGTTGGCGGCCAGCCGCTCGCCATTCGGGCCGGCGAGGAGGGGCGGCTCCGGCACCTCCGCCAGATGGTTCGGAGTCAGGTAGGCCATCCGGACGCCGGCGGCTTCGGTCACGGTGATGCGGGGTTCGGACCGCAGCCGCGGCAGGTCGCTGCTCGGCACCTGGTCGATCGCGTCCACGTCGCCGGACAGCAGCGCCGCGACGCGGGAGGTCGGGCTGCGCACGATGCGCAGCGTCACGCGCGCCCATGGTTCCGGCGGGCCCCAATAGGCGTCGTTCCGGACCATCTCCACCAACTCGTTCGGCACGTAGCGCTGCAGCCGGTAGGGGCCGGTGGTGACGGTCATGCGGCCGGCATTGATGTCCTCTGTCGTCGCGCCGTCCATCGCGTGGCGCGGCAGGATTGCGATGTAGGAGAGGTCTACGGGCAGCGTCGCATGCGGCTGGGTGGTGTGCACGCGCAGCGTCAGCGCATCCACCACCTCCATACGGTCGATCGCCCGCAGCGTGGAGCCATAGCCGCCCGGGCTATTCGGCAGGGTTCGCGCGCGCTGGATGGAGAAGGCCGCGTCCTCCGCGGTGAAGGGTTGGCCGTCGCTCCAGCCTATGCCGGGGCGGAGCCTGAACTCCCAGGCGGTGTCGCCGACGGGCGACCACGACAAGGCCAGCGAGGGCTGCAGGCGCAGTTGCAGGTCGCGCTCCGTCAACCGGCTGAAGGTCGCGGTCTGCAGAGCGTTGTTGGCGATGCCGTTGAAGAAGTGGGGATCGGCTGCAAGCGGCGGGGAGCCCGTCGCCATGGTGAGCGTCTGCGCCATGGCGGGCCCGACGCCCAGCAGGGCGAGCAGCAGCGGGAGAACCCTCATGCGGTGGCTCCTCGCCCGTTGAGCAACGGCGCTTCCGGCGGGCGCTGATGTGCCCAGGGGCGCTGCGCTTCGATCTGCGCGGCGACACGGATGAGGGTGGGCTCCGCGCCATAGCGGCCGGCGACCTGCACGCCGATCGGCAGGCCGTCCTGGTTCCGCGTCCAGGGCAGCGCGGCGGCGGGGTGGCCGCTGCAGTTGAAGACGCGCGTGAAGGCGATGCTGGCCGCGCCCAGCGCCAGGCGCGTCGGCACGTCGGAAGCCGACATGCTGAGCAGCCCCAGGCGCGGCGGCGGGATGCAGCTCAGCGGCGTCAGCAGCAGGTCGAAGCGGTCGAACAGCGCGTCCACCGCCTGGCCGACGCGCAGCAGCGTGCGTTGGGCGCGCAGGTAGTCCGGC
This sequence comes from Acetobacteraceae bacterium, assembly GCA_027482245.1. Taxonomy (GTDB): domain Bacteria; phylum Pseudomonadota; class Alphaproteobacteria; order Acetobacterales; family Acetobacteraceae; genus Falsiroseomonas. The sequence goes on from JAIXWG010000058.1 coordinate 11,918, forward strand.
GCGCTGATCTCGCCCTGCATGACGCGCACCCAGGTGCCGGGCTCCAGATCGTCAGGGCCGAGCGCACGGCCGAGCGCTGCCGCGCGGTCCTGCAGCGCGACGCGCAGGTTCGACGCGACGAGGACCACCGCCGCGTCCTGCCAGCGCCTGATAGCGATGGGCAACGCCGTCTCCTCGACATCGTGGCCGAGCCCGGCGAGCAGCGCCGCCGCATCGCGGGTGGCTGCCTCGCAGGCGGGATGCAGGACTGGCCCCTCGATGAAGGGCGTCAGCAGCAGCCCGATGCGCAGCCGGCCGGGATAGCGGCCGACCTCCTGCAGCAGCGGGCGTTGGAAGGGCGACAGGCGGCGCGGGTTGCCGGCCTCCGGTCCCGCCGTGGCGTCGATCAGCGCCGCGCTGTCGCGCACGCTGCGCGTGACGAAACCCGGCGTGCCGAGCCCGCCGAGCCGCTCGGGCCATGACGGGCCCGAGGGCAGTCGCGCACGCGTCGTCTTCAGCGCGAAGAGCCCGCAATTCACCGCAGGCTGGCGCAGCGACCCCCCGCCGTCGCCGCCCTGCGCCGTCGGCACGATGCCCGCCGCGACGGCCGCCGCGGCGCCGCCGCTCGATCCGCCCGTGCTGTGGGCGAGCTTCCACGGATTGCGGGCCGGGCCGTAAAGGGCGGGCTCCGTCGAGGTGCTCTGCGCGAGTTCCGGCATGTTGGTCCGGCCGAACAGTACGAGCCCCGCGCGGCGCATTCGCACAGCCAGCTCGTCATCCACCTCGTCCCGGTGGTCGGCGAAGAGGCGGCTGCCGAAGCCGCGGATCGTGCCGGCGATGGCGACGTCGTCCTTGACCAGCATCGGCACGCCGCGCAGCGGGCCGTCCGGCAGGCCGCCGACGATCGTCTCGCGCGCGATGGCGTCCAGGCGGCGGACGACAGCGTTGATGGCGGGGTTCACTGCCTCGGTCCGCGCGAGCGCGGCGTCCAGCAGCTCGGCCGGCGACACCTCGCGGCGCGCGACCAGCGTCGCGAGCCCCACGGCATCCTGGGCGGCATACTCCTCGAAGGTCATGCGGGGGCGAAGTCCTGTGCGAGCGCGCGCCAGATCTGCGCCAGGGCATGCGCTTCCGGCTGCGGCGGCGGGCCGGGGATGGAGGAAAACTGCGCGACGACCAGCTCCGACCGCGGCGAGATCCAAAGGCGCTGGCCGTAGCGTCCGTTCGCCAACAGCGTCCCGTGCGCGTCGTGGCCGAGATACCAGAAGCTGCGATACGACCCGCCGGGCAGGTCGCGCGCATAGGGCGTCGGCGCGAAATGCGCGCGGTCGCCGCCGCGCGCAATGTCGGCAAGGAACGCCTCCGGCACCACCTGCCGGCCGAAGGCGGTGCCGCCCAGCCGCATCATCTCGCCGAGCCGCGCGAGGTCGCGCAGCGTGGTCGCGACGCCGCCCGAGAGCGAAGGCATGGCCTGGCGATCGACGATGACGAAGGCGTCGCGCTCCGCACCGATCCGGCGCCACAGCAGGTCCTGCACCAGCATCGCGGGATCGATGCCGGTGGCGCGCGCCAGCGCCCAGGACACCGCCTCGGTCTGGCCGTTGTCGTAGAAGAAGCGCTGGCCATGGGCGGCGACAGCGGGATCACGCGGGCGCTGCGCCACCATCGGGAACAGGCCCTCCGGCGCGCCATCGCGCCAGGGCAGCAGGCCAAGCGCCTCGTAGACGCCGCCATCCTGCCCGCCGATCTGCGGGTCGCGCCAGGGCATGGGCGGCCGTGCGACCGCAGCGGTCATGTCCAGAAGCTGCTGCAGCGTTGCGTCGCCGATCGGGCGGCCGCGCAGTTCCGGCACGTAGTGCTCCACCGCGCGGCCCAGGACGACCGCCCCCTGCGCCGCCAGGATGCCCGCCAGCAGGCCGCAGATGCTCTTGCTGATGGAGGCGACCATGTGCCGATCCTCGGCGCGCATGCCGTGCCAGAAGCGCTCCCACACGACACGTCCGCGATGAAGGACGAGGAAGGCGTTGCAGTGCAGCGCCGCGAGCAGGTCGTCGAGGCGCTCCGGCGCGCCACCTTCGGCGCGCGCGACCATCAAGCCGCCGAGGTCCTGCGGCGCGGCCGGCACGTCCAGCACCGGACCGTCGCCGCGCCAGGCGGTGGCGGAGGGCAGCATGCGGCTGCGGTTCAGATGGCTCCAGCGCAGCCAGGGCAGGTGCGACCAATTCTCGGGGCCCAGCCGGCTTTCGGGTGCGGGCGGGAAGCCCGCCATCGGCGTCGGCGCCTGCATCCTGCCCTGCCCTATTCGTTCACGAGGCCGAGCCGCGCACCGGCATCGGCCCAGATGCGGCTCTCCCGCTCGATCCGGCGCGACAGCGCTTCCGGCGGGCCGCCCAGCGGGTCCAGGGCGAGGTCCGCGAGCAGCCGCCGCACTTGGTCCTGGGCGAGCCCCGTGGCGACTTCCGCGTTCAGCCGCGCGACGACCGCGCGTGGCGTGCCACGTGGCGCGAGCAGGCAGAACCACTGGTCCAGCGCGAAGTCCTGCAGGCCGAGCGCTTCCGCGACGGTCGGCACGTTCGGCAGTGCTACGGAACGCTGCGCGGAGGTGACGGCGAGCGCGCGCAGGCGGCCCTCGCGCACATGCGGCACCACCGGCGTCGAGCCCAGCACGCCAAGCGGCACCTGGCCGCCCAGCAGGTCATTGATGGCCTGGCCGCCACCGCGATAGGCGACCGGCGTCATGCGGATGCCGACGCGATCCGCCATCAACGCCGCGGCGAGGTGCTGCGTACCGCCGAGCCCTGCGACGACATAGGGCATGTCCTGTCCGCGGCGCGCGCGCGCGACGAGGTCGGGCAGCGTGCCGATGCCGAGCGAGGGATGGACGGCGATGACGACGGGCTGGGAGACGGTCAGCGCCACGGGATCGAAGTCGCGGGCGACGTCATAGGGCAGGCCCGGCTTGATCAGCGTCTGGAACACCGCCGAATCAGCGGCCACGACCAGGGTGTTCCCGTCCGCCGGCGATCGCGCGACCGCTTCCATGCCGATCGCGCCATTCGCGCCGGCGCGGTTCTCCATCACCAGCGGCTGGCCCAGCCGCTCGCCCATCCCCGGCGCGATGGCGCGGATCGAGACGTCGGAGGTGCCGCCGGGCGCATAAGGGACGACGACGCGGATCGGCCGGCTCGGCCACGCCTGTGCCACGGCGTGGCGCGCTGGCAGCCCCGTCGCCGCCAGGGTGGCGAAGCGGAGCAGGTGGCGGCGCTTCATCGTTCTCCCCTTTCCTGCCGTGACCGGTCAGGCCATGCCGATCGGCTCTTTGAGGTCGCGGCGCAGCGGACCAGGGCGCGCCCGCAGCAGTTCCTCGAACTGGCGCCGCAGGCCGCGGCTGGCCGGGTCGTCGAAGCGGTTCTCCATCTCCTCGGGGTCGTTCACGAGGTCGTAGAGCTCGCCGGCACCGCTGTTCAGCTCGAAGGTGCACTTCGCGGTCGCGGTGCGGATGGTGCGCAGCGAGAGCCCCACGCCGCAGCGCGCGGGATGGACATCCCATTCGCTGTAGGCGGCATCGCGCTGCTCGGCACCACCGGAGGCCAGTGGCAGCAGGCTGCGGCCCTGGAAGGGTGCCGCCCCCGTCTGCCCCGTGAAGTCCAGCATGGTCGGCGTGAGGTCGAGGGTGGAGACGGGCTCGCGCACCACCGTGCCGCGCGCGACGCCGGGTCCGGCGACGATCATGCCGACGCGCAGCAGATCCTCGTAGGGCGTCGGGCCCTTCAGGTAGAGCCCGTGGTTGCCGAGCAGCTCGCCGTGATCCGTCGTGTAGATCACCAGCGTGTCCTCGGCGAGGCCAAGCGAGGCGAGGCCTTCCAGGATGCGGCCAACGGAGTGGTCGATCAGCGAGACCATGCCGTAGGTGTTCGCCGTCATGTGCGCGAGCTGCAGGTCGCTCTGCGGCACGACGCGACTGGCCTCCGTGCGGAAGCGCACGGCCATCGGGTCGGGACTGTCCGGCACGCCTTCCAGGGATGCACGGTGCCACCAGGGCCGGCGATCCAGGTCGGGCCGGCGATGCTTCGGCAGCGTCACGTCCTTCGGATCGTACATCCGGCTCCAGGGCAGCGGCGCGTCGAAGGGATGGTGCGGATCGGGGAAGGACACCCAGGCGCAGAAGGGCTTGTCGCGACCCTGGCGGTTCAGCCAGGCCAGAGTGCGGTCGGCGACCCAGGTGCTGGTGTGCCAGGCGACCGGTAGGGCGGAGTGCCAGGTCTGCGCCGCGCCGACCTCCTCGTCGGTCGAGTCCTGCCACAGGCGATAGGCTTCCTCGTCGCGGCCGCGGCTGAGGAACCAGCGCTCGTAATGTCCGACGACGGGGCGATGGATCGGGCGGACGCGGTTGAAGTGGCCGAGCACGCAAAGCTCCGCGTGCTGGAAGCCCATGTAGGGACCAGCCCAACCGCCCTCGTACAGCGCGCCGTTGAAGCGATCCTCCGGCGTGCCGGTCGGCGCATAGGTGTTCTTGGTCGCGAAATGCGCCTTGCCGATGAAGGCGGTACGCCAGCCCGCACGCGCCAGCGTCTCCGCGAAGCCCTGAGCCCCGACCTCGGGCTCGAGGTCCACGCCATTGTCCCAGACGCCATGCGTCAGCGGCAACAGCCCGGTCAGGATGGAGGCGCGGGAGGGCTGGCAAACCAGGTTCGGCGTGATGCAGGCGGAGAAGCGTGTGCCGCCCCGCGCGAGGCGGTCGAGATGCGGCGTCTGTACGACGGCCTTCTCGAAGCCGAAATGGTCGTGGCGCTGCTGGTCGGAGGTGATGAGCAGGATGTTGCGCGGCATGGGCCCTGTCCTCAGTCCGCGAAGCTCGAGCGCAGCTGCGCGGCCCAGCGGCCATTCAGCTTCGCCACGATCCAGATCGAGCGGAACGTGCCCAGCACCGAGCCATCCCCGCGGTATCGCGTGAACTGCACGTCGAGATGGACCTTGTCAGCGGAAGCCGCGATCGGGCGGCGGAAGTCCCAGGCGCTGTGGTGCCAGCCCGCGCCGGCACGGGCGAGGAAGTCGGCCAGATAGGTGTCGGGCCTCTCCCACACCTGCAGCCGGCCCTGCGTCAGGCGGTAGTGCGGGAAGTGCAGCTCGGCGGTCATGCCTTCCTGGTCGCCCGCGTTCAGCGCGGCCATGTGGCGGTCCAGCACCGCGGTCGCCGCCGCGACGGGATCCTCGTCCAGCACTGCCATCCCCACCTCCTCACGCCGGGCGCTGGCACGGGCATGGTCGCCCGGCCGGCACGGTCGCAAGGGTGAGGCTATCGATGGGCATTCATGCGCAGAAATGATATTTCCCTATATCTTCATGCGTCCGGAGGATGATCCGTGAGCGGCGGTGCCCCCTTGCATCTCGATCTCCCGCAGCTCCGCGCTGCCATCGCCGTCCGGGAGCAAGGCACGGTGACGCGCGCGGCGGAGGCGCTGGGCCTCACGCAGCCCGCGGTCAGCCGTCTGGTGGCGACGCTGGAGGCGGAACTGGGCTTCGCAGTCTTCGAACGCATCCGGAAGCGGCTGCTACCGTCGGAACGCGGCCGCAGCTTCCTTGACGAGGCGCAGTCGGCGCTGCGCGGCTTGGGGCGGCTGTCAGTGCTGGCGCGGGAGCTGGAGCGCGGTCGCCGCGGCGTGCTGCGCGTCGGCGCCATTCCCGCGCTCGCGCACGGCATCCTGGCGCGCGCCGTCGCCCTGCACGCGAAGCAGCATCCGGACATCGTCATCGAGATCGAACAGCTGCCACGCGAGCGCCAACTCGAGGAGCTGCGGGCGGGCCGGCTTGACGTGGCACTCGCGGCTCTCCCCTTCAGCGGAGGTGGCCTGCGGATCCAACCCGTCTTCGAGGGCGACGCGATGTGCTTCTTGCCTGCCGGCCACAGACTGGCCCGGCGGCGCACGATCCGTCCGGCCGACCTGGGGACAGAAACCCTCGTGCTGGGACGGGAGGATTCCATCCTGCGCCAGCGTGTCGAGGATGCCTTCCGGCAAGCCGGTGTGGCGCTGCGTCTCGGCATGACGACGGACAGCACGCCGTTGATTGCCACCCTGGTCGCGGCCGGTGCGGGCGTGGCAGTGAGCCATCCGATGCCGTCAGGCAGCCTGCCTGGCGGCGTCCTTGGCCGGACCTTCGAGCCGCGGCTCCGCTTCACCTACGCCATGGTCACGCAGAGCACCGACAGCCGGGCCCCAGGCCTTGACGCGTTCTGCGCGACGCTGCGCGGTGCCCCTCGCAGTTCGCGAACCGGTGCATGAAACCGCAGCGGGCTCACGACAGAACGAGGCAGTTCGCCGGTAGAGGGAGGGAATAGGCTGTGCCCCGCGCCCTTTCACCTCGAGGTCTGCTCAGGGGCGGGTGCAGTCCTTCCGGGTTCGATCAAAAGCCGTCTCCGACGCCGGCCGATCGACAAGCCAAGGCGGCGGCATTCACGCAGGCAAGGCCCAGGGGCACGGGGGCCGGCGCCCGCGTGACCGACAGGGTGCGCGCAACGACGAGGGGGTCGAGCGACGGTCCGATGCTACAGGGTTGTATGACACCGCAGCGGCCCGCTTCCCGAAACAGCGGCGACCAGAGCCAACCTGCTGATTTCGTTCACGGACCGGGAAGGCTGGTTGGGGCGCCAGGATTCGAACCTGGGAATGGCGGTACCAAAAACCGCTGCCTTACCGCTTGGCGACGCCCCATCACGGCCCGGCGTGATGGGCCCTCCGGTAGCGCGGAAGCCGGCGTCGCACAACAGGGGGGGTGCATCTCACATTTTGCACTTCATCCCATGGCAGGAGCGCGGCGTTCACCGACGCTTCACTCCCAGCACCGATAAAGGGGTCACAGGGCCTGCCGGCGCGGGCCCCGTGACCAGCCCCGCAACAAGCGGAGGGCGGGCGCGCGTGTGAAGTCCTGGCCGCAAAAGCGGCCCCGGACGATCACGGCGTGTCGATGCGCCGGACAATCCGGAACATGGCCATGTGCTGGCTGTGCTGGCCCCATAACGGGGCCGCCGACGACGGATCCTCCGTCGCCGTGCGGCTCGCTGCGGATTCGCCCCTGCCAACCGCCCCGCGGTTGCACCTGACGACGTCGGGCAACATTGCCGTGGACGGCGTGCTGAGCGGCTTCGCGTGGGGCGACAACGATCCCGTCACCTTCGCCTTCCCGGACAGCCCGACGGATTATGAGAGCTTCTACGGAAGCAACGAGCCGACGCGGGGCTTCGGGCAGGTCAGCGTCACCATGCGCGACGCCGTGCGCAAGATCCTGGTCGGCCAGGCCGCGGGCGGGCCCGGCAGCCCGGGCGCCTCTGTCACCGGCTTCACCAACCTCTCCATCATCGAAGGCGATACCGACTGGGCCGCGGATATCCGCCTCGGGCGGTCGTCGGCCCCCTCCACCGCCTGGGCCTACTACCCGAATGGGCGAGAGGGCGGCGACGTCTGGTTCGGCAGCCGCAGCGCCTTCGATGCCCCCCAGCTCGGCACCTACGGCTTCCTGGTGGCGCTGCATGAGCTGGGCCATGCGCTCGGCCTCAAGCACCCGCATGAGACATGGAACGGCTTCGCGGCCATGCCGGCGGCGTACGACCTGCTCGAATTCACCGTCATGTCCTACCGTTCCCACGCCGGGACCACGACGAGCACGGGCTACACCAACGGGACCTTCGACTATCCGCAGAGCTACATGATGCTGGACATCGCCGCGCTGCAGGCCCTGTACGGCGCGGACTACACGATGCGGGACGGCAACACGCGCTACTTCTGGAACCCTGTGACCGGGGAAACGGTGATCGACGGCATCGGCCAGGGCGCGCCCGGCAACGGTGCCGGCGGCACGGCCAACCGCATCTTCCTGACGATCTGGGATGGCGGCGGCATCGATACCTACGACCTGTCGGCCTACGCGGATGGCGTGGCGGCCGACCTGGCGCCTGGCAGCTGGAGCGTGCTCTCCGCCTCCCAGCTCGCGGTGCTGGACGTGCGGGAGGGGCTGGTCACGCAGGCCCGCGGCAACGTCTTCAACGCGATGCTCTACCAGGGCAACACCGCCTCCCTCATCGAGAATGCGGTAGGCGGCGCCGGGGCGGACACGCTGCTCGGCAACGAGGCCATCAACCAGCTCTCCTCCGGCGCCGGGCGCGACCTGCTGGACGGACGCGCCGGCAACGACGTGCTCGATGGCGGAAGCGGCGCCGACACGATGATCGGCGGCATTGGCGACGACCTGTTCTACGTGGACGATGCGGGCGACCTGGTCATCGAATACCGCAGCGAGGGCAACGACACCGTCATCGCCAGCATCACTGGTAGCTACACGCTGGCCGACACCGTGGAAGCGCTGGTGCTGCGCAGCGGCACGACGGGCATCGGCAATGCGGGCCGCAACCACATGATCGCCAATACCGGCGCGAACCGGCTGGAAGGCCGCGCCGGCGACGACATCCTCGAAGGTGGGCGCGGCACCGACACGCTCGTCGGCGGCACTGGCGCCGACACCTTCATCATGCGCGTCGGCGATGGCGTGGACCGGATCGAGGATTTCACGCCGGGCTCGGACACGCTCGCGCTGCTCGGCTTCAACCGGACGGCAGCCTCGCTGCTGGCGGGCGCCGTCGCGCGCTCGGAAGGCCTCTACCTCGACCTCGGCAGTGGCGACGGCGTGCTGCTGGTGGGCATGACGGCGGGACGCCTCTCGGCGTCCGACTTCATCCTGTAGGAGAAATCAGGCCCAGAGGTCGGGCCGCGCGAATTCCTCCGCCAGCCGCGCCGCCGCGGCGTCCAGCAGCCGCTCCCCCTTGGCCGCGCTGGCGCTGCGGGGATCGCCGATCACGCCGGTATCCGTCATCTGGTCGAAGGGGCGGCTGCGCTTGAAGCCCGGCGGCGCCGGCGGGGCGAAGCGCCGCGGCACCGCATCCGCGATGCGGTCCTCCCGCACGCATTCCGGGGCGAGCGCCATCATCATGGAGGTCTCGGCCTCGCAGGCATGCATGACGTTGGGCTGGGCTTCGAGGATGGCGGAGAAGGTGTCGGCATTGGCCAGCCAGTAGGTCAGCCCCACCACCGGCACGCCGAGGCTGCGCGTCAGCTCGATGGCCGAACTCGCGATCGCTTCCGTATTGCCGCCATGCCCGTTGACGAGGGCGATGCGCCGGAAGCCGTGCCGGGCCACGCTGCGGGCGATGCCGCCGACCAGCGCCATGAAGGTCGGCAGGTCCAGCGTCATGGTGCCGCCGAAGGCCATGTGGTGCTCGGCCAGGCCGCTCCAGATGGTCGGCGTCACCAGCGCCGGGGTGCCGGCGGCAACCAGCCGTCGCGCTGTACGCTCCGCCACCGCCGTCGCCAGCACGGTGTCCACGCCAACGGCCAGGTGCGGGCCGTGCTGTTCGACGGAGGCGACGGGGATGATGACCACGGTCGCGGGCGTGGCCCGCGACTGGATCTCGGCCGCGGTCAGCCGCGCCCAGGAGATTTCCGCCGAACCCGCCATGCCTGCCATCCTCGGTTTCCCTGGGATGGCAGGTTAGGCCGGGCGGGGTCGTGCTGTCAGGCCTTGGCGGACGCCTTGGCACGTATCCGGAGCGACAGTGCCATCAGCGCCGCGCCGACGAGCATCGGGACGTAGCCCGGGCCCGGGTCGATGCGCACGTTGCGGGTGCCGGCCATCTCCACGATCATCGGGCGGAGCGAGGACCAGACGTCGATGGCGGCCACGAAACCCCAGAGCGCCGGCGCCACGATCATCAGGATGGCGACGACGGTGGCGTGTTCCGCCCAGCGCTGCCACTGCGGCACGAAGCGCGTCGCGATGGCCGCCACCAGCGCCGCGAGGGCGAGGGCGGACATCACCGGCAGCTTCTCGATCATCGAGAGGTCGTGCACCGCGTTGCCGGTGCCCTTGAACACCACGGCGGGCATGACGTAGCCCAGGATGGTGGCGAAGGCGCCGACCATCAGCGTCATCCGTTCGGTGTTCTCGGCGCTCGCGCGCATGTCGGTCGTGGCCATGGTCTTGTTCCTGTCCTGGACATTGAGGGGAGAGGCCGCGGGCCGATGTACCCCGGCGCCGCGACCTGGCCGTGCTCCCGGCTGCGGCCAGCCTTCATGGACGAAGGATTGCGAACGAGTAATTTACATCACGCACTCGTGCAAGCATTGATTCGCGGCCTTCGCGATTGCGGCGCCGCCCGGGCTGGGCGATTTCTGGCCGATGCGCCTGGTCCTGCTCCTCCTCTCCCTGCTGCTCCCGCTCCGCGCCGCCCTGGCGCAGGAAGCCGTCCATGGTGGCCCCGTGCGGGCCCTGGCCGTGGCGCCGGACGGGACGCTGGCCTCGGCGGGCTTCGACCAGTCCGTCATCTTCTGGGATGCGGCGGGCGGCCGGGCGCGGGCGGTGGTGCGGTGGCATGCGGGGGCGGTGAACGCGCTGGCCGCCCTGCCCGGCGGCCTGGTTGCCAGCAGTGGGGAGGATGGGCGCATCGCCCTCTGGCCGCCGCGCCCCGGCGCGCAGCCGCTGCGGGTGCTGGAGGGGCATGAAGGGCCGGTCGTGGCGCTGGCCGCCGCCGGGCCGCGCCTGGCCTCCGCCGCCTGGGACGGCACGGCACGGGTCTGGGACCTGGGCGCGGGCGCGCTGCCCCGCGTGCTGGAGGGGCACCAGGGCAACGTCAACGCCGTCGTCTTCGGCGCCGATGGCGTCGTCGTCACCGCCGGCGCGGATGGCACGGTCCGCGCCTGGCCGGAAGGCGAGCCGCCGCGGACGCTGGCCGAATTCAGCCTGCCGCAGAATACGCTGGCCGCGCTGCCCGGCGGTGCGCTCGCCGCGGGCGGGGCGGATGGCATCGTCCGCATCATCGATGCGGGGGGTGCCGTTAGGGAGTTGCAGGCGGGCACGCGGCCGCTGGTGGCGCTCGCGGCCTCCCCCGATGGCGCGCTGCTGGCGGCGGGGTCGATCGGCGGCAGCGTCACGCTGTGGGAGGTGGCCTCCGGCCGCCTGCGCCACACGCTGGAGGGCCCGGGTCTGCCGGTCTGGTCCGTCGCCTTCGCCCCCGATGGCCGCACGCTCTGGACCGGTGGCGCGGATCGTCGCGTGCGGCGCTGGGATGCCGCGACGGGGAGCCCGATCGGCCCGCTGGGCGGAGAGGCGGAGGCCGCGCCGGTGGCGGGGCTCGATGCCTATGGCGCCCGCGTCTTCCGCGCCTGCAGCGCCTGCCACGCGCTGACGCCGGAGGGCGGCAACATGGCCGGGCCGCATCTGCACGGCCTGTTCGGCCGGCGCATGGGCAGCGTGGCGGGCTACGAGTATTCCGAGCGCCTGGCGCGCGGCGACATCACCTGGACGCGGGAGACGGTGGCGGACCTCTTCACCCGCGGGCCGGACGAGGTGACGCCGGGGACGAAGATGCCGGTCCAGACCGTGGGCAATGCGGAAGACCTGGCCGCGCTGCTCCGCTTTCTCGAAGCCGCGACGCGGTAGTCCCTACCGCCGCTGCTCCGTACGCCCGACCTGGCGGCCCTGCGCGTCGTAGTGGCGGGTGACGCCGCCGGAGGTCTCGGAACGGCCGGTGCTGCGGCCTTGCGCGTCGTAGTGGCGCACCGTGTCGCCGCTCTGTTCGCTGCGGCCGGTGCTGCGGCCCTGGGCGTCGTAGTGGCGCGTCGTGTCGCCGCGGGTCTCGCTGCGGCCGACCGAGCGGCCCTGCGCGTCGTAGTCCCGCATGGTGTCGCCGCGGAACTCGCTGCGGCCGACGCTGCGGCCCTGGGCATCGTAGCGGCGTTCGGTATCGCCGCGCAGTTCGCTGCGGCCGATCTGGCGGCCCTGCGCGTCGTAGTCGGCCTTGGTCTGGGCGGCGGCGGGGGCTGCCATCAGCAGCAGGGCGAGAAGCGTGTTCCTCATGCGCGTAACCTCGGCGATGAAACGGGCGTCAGGAAGGCAGCAATCGGGCGATGGTGACGATGCGCTCCGTGCGGTCCTCCAGTTCCAGGGAGGTTGGCACGCGGAAGCTGCCAAGGGGTGAAAGACCCTCCCGCGGCAGGTAGGCGCGGCCGGGATCGGCCAGCCAGACCTCCGCCCCCGCCGCCGCCATGGCGCGCAGCCAGGGCAGGATATGGGCGGTCATCGGCGCCTCGTAGCAGACATCGCCGGCCAGGATGATGTCCCAGCGGCAGGCGGCGCCGACCACGTCATCCGTCGGCAGCACCAGCTCCACGCCGTTCAGCGCGGCGTTCACGCGGCAGGCGGCGATGGCCAGCTTGTCGATCTCCGCCGCCTCCACCACCGCGGCGCCGGCCTGCACGGCGGCGATGGCCGCGATGCCGCAGCCCGCGGCGAAATCCAGCACGCGGCGGCCGGCGATGACCTCCGGCCGGTCCAGCACGGCGCGGGCCAAAGCCTGGCCGCCGGGCCAGGCGAAGGCCCAGAAGGGCGGCTCGATGCCGGTCTGGCGCAGCCAATCCTCGCTGGCCTGCCAGATCGGCGTGATCTCGGTCGCGAGATACAGCGCCACTTCCGGCACCAGGGGCGCGCGGGCGACGCTGGTATTGGCGCGGATGAAGGCCTCGGCCTCCATCAGACGCGCCCGGCCAGGAAGGCCAGCGCGATGGCGAAGCCGACCTCCCGGTTCGACTTGAACAGCATCAGGCAATGGGCGGGATCGTGGATGTCGAGCGTGACGACCTGCCGCGCCAGCAGGGCCGCCGGCAGCAGCAGCAGCGGCAGGAAGGGCCAGGACAGTCCCGCCAGCCACCAGGCCAGCACCAGCAACGCCAGCGTCGCGCCGTAGCAGGAAGCGAGGAAGGGGCGCGTCGTCTCCCGGAACCTCAACGCCGTGCTGCGGATGCCGACCTGCGCGTCATCCTCCCGGTCCTGATGCGCGTAGATCGTGTCGTAGCCCAGGATCCAGAAGAACCCCGCGGCCCAGAGGGCGAGCGCCGGCGCATCCAGCGTGCCCGTCGCCGCGGCGTAGCCCGTGGGCGCGGCCCAGGAGAAGACGAGGCCCAGCACCGCCTGCGGCCAGTCCGTGACGCGCTTGGCCAGCGGATACAGCGCGATCGGCACCAGCGAACACGCGCCAAACAGGATGGCCGCCCAGGGCAGCTGCAGCAGCACCAGAAGGCCGACCGTGCAGAGCCCCGCCAGGAAGACCAGCGCCTGGAACGGTGTCACGGTGCCCGCCGCCAGCGGCCGGCCGCGCGTGCGCTCCACCTGCCGGTCGAGGTCGCGGTCCCAGAGGTCGTTCACCACGCAGCCCGCGGCGCGCATGGCGAAGGCGCCCAGCGTGAACAGCAGGGCGAGGCGGAGCCCCTCCCCCCACCCCGGCGCGGCCATGGCGAAGGCCCAGAAGCCCGGCAGCAGCAGCAGCCAGGCGCCGATGGGCCGGTCGAAGCGGCCGAGCAGCGCATAGGGGCGCCAGGCATCCGGCAGCCTTGCGATCCAGCCCGTGGCCCGGATGTCGGTGTATCCCGTCATGCGCCTATACCTGTCCGCGGAGGCCCCGCATGTCCATCCCACGCCTGTACCTGGAGACGCCACTTGCCGAGGGGGCGGAGGTCGAGGCCGCGCCCGGCCAGGCGCACCACATCGGCACCGTGCTGCGCCGCGGCCCGGGCGATGCCGTGCGCGTCTTCAATGCGCGGGACGGCGAATTCGCCGGGCGCATCGCCGCCATCCGCAAGGATCGCGCCCGCCTCGCGATCGAGGCCCGGACCCGCGCGCCGGCGGCGGAGCCCGAGCTGCGGCTGCTGGTCTCCGTCCTGAAGCGCGATGCCATGGACTGGGTGGCGGAGAAGGCGACGGAGCTCGGCGCCACCCTCATCCAGCCCGTCGTCACCCGCCGCACTATCGCGGAGCGCACCAAGGCCGAGCGACTCGCCGCCATCGCCCGCGGCGCGGCGGAGCAGTGCGAGCGGCTGTCGGTGCCGGAGGTGCGCGACGCCCTGCCTCTGCACCGGGTGCTCGATGCCTGGGACGGCGCCAGGCTGGTGGTCGCCATGGAACGCAGCCTGGCTCTGCCCTTGCGGTCGCTGTCCCCTGCCCACCCGCTCGCCCTGCTCATCGGGCCGGAGGGGGGGTTCGAGGCGGCGGAGCTTGACGACCTGCGCCGGCGGCCCTTTGTAGTGCCGGCCGCCCTCGGTCCCCGGATCCTCCGGGCCGAGACCGCGGCCGTGGCCGGGCTCGCGGCGCTGCAGGCGATCGTCGGGGACTGGGTCTAATCGGTCGTGGGCACTCCGCCCGCGGCTGGCGCCAGGAAGAGAACGCAGCACCATGTCGAATCCCGGCGAGGCCGACCTCACGCCGATCACCGAGACGCGCCAGCTGGCCGCCTGGTTCGCCGCCGGCAGCAAGCCGCGCGACGCGTGGCGCATCGGCACGGAGCACGAGAAGTTCGGCTTCCGGCGCGACGGGTTTGCCGCCCCGGCCTATGAGCCCCGCGGCATCAAGGCGATGCTGGAGGGCCTGCAGGCCCGCGGCTGGGCGCCGATCATGGACGGCGCCAACATCATCGGCCTGAAGCGGGACGAGGGCTCCGTCAGCCTGGAGCCCGGCGGGCAGTTCGAGCTGTCCGGCGCCCCGATGGCCGACCTCCACGCGACCCGCGTGGAGCTGGCCGACCATCTGCGCGACGTGCATGAGGTGGCGGGGCCGCTCGGCCTCGGCTTCGCGCCGCTCGGCTTCCACCCGATCGCGACGCGGGAGCAGATGCCCTGGATGCCCAAGGGCCGCTACGCGATCATGCGCAACTACATGCCGCGCGTCGGCGGCATGGGGCTCGACATGATGCTCCGCACCTGCACGGTGCAGGTGAACCTCGATTTCGGCGACGAGGCCGACATGGTGGAGAAGCTGCGCGTGTCGCTCGCCCTCCAGCCGCTGGCCACCGCGCTGTTTGCCAATTCGCCGTTCCGGGAGGGCAAGCCCTCCGGGTTTCTCACGCTGCGTGGACGCGTCTGGACGGATACCGACCCCGACCGCACCGGCATCCCGCCCGTGGCCTTCGAGGATGGGTTCGGCTTCGAGCGTTTCGCGGACTACGTCCTCGACGTGCCGATGTACTTCATCATGCGCGAGGGCCGGTGGATCGACGCCGCCGGCGTGTCCTTCCGCGCCTTCCTGGAAGGGCGGGCGGAGAAGCTCAAGGGCCACCAGGCGACGATGGGCGACTGGGCGGACCACGTCACCACCGTCTTCACCGATGTGCGCCTGAAGCGGTTCCTCGAGATGCGCGGCGCCGATGCCGGCAGCCCCGCCATGCTGCAGGCCAAGCCCGCCTTCTGGACCGGGCTGCTCTACGACGACGCCGCGCAGAAGGCCGCCGCCGCGCTGATCCGCGGCTGGACGGTGGAGGAGATGCGGGCGCTGCGCATGGCGGTGCCGGCGCAGGCGCTCGACGCCACCATCCGCGGCCGTCGCCTGCGGGACGTGGCGCTGGATGCCATCGCCATCGCGCGGGACGGGCTGAAGGCGCGCGGCCTGGGCGAGGAGGTGTACCTGGCGCCGCTGGAGGAGATCGCGTCCAGCGGCATCACCCAGGCGCAGCGCTGGCTGCAGCGCTACGAGACCGCCTGGGGCGGCGATGCGTCCCGCATCTTCGCGGAGGCGGAGGCTTAGGTAGGGACCTCAAACAACCTTCTGATCAGTCGGGCGTTTTTTCCTCCTGAATGGGTTTGGCCTGGAGGGAGGCGGCTATGGCGCGGCTGTACTGGCTGTCGGACAAGGCCTGGACCGTGATCGAGCGGCATTTGCCTCGCGGGAAGCCTGGTCGCCCTCGTGTGGACGACCGGAGGGTCATTAGCGGCATCCTGCACGTGCTGAAGACGGGCTGCCGCTGGCGCGATGTGCCGGCGGAATACGGGCCCTGCACGACCATCTACAATCGCTACAACAGGTGGTCGCAGCGCGGCCTTTGGGCACGCCTGTTCGAGCGGGTCGCCGCCTCCGGCCAGGTGCCCACCGAACTGATGATCGACAGCACTCACGTGAAGGCGCATCGCTCGGCAGCGGGCGGAAAAGGGGGGAGTGGACGCAAGGAGTCGGGCGCTCGCGGGGCGGCCGCACCTCGAAAGTCCATCTCCTGGCCGATGATCGCGGCCGACCGGTCGCGCTCGCCCTGACGCCCGGCAACGTCGCCGACATCACCATGGCACCGTGCCTGCTCGGCGCGGTCGAGCCGTCCCGGCGCGTGATCGGCGACAAGGCCTATGATGCCGACAGTCTCCGTCGCTGGCTGGCCACGCGCGGCACCGAAGCCGTCATCCCCTCCAATGCCACAAGACGCACCCCATACCCGCTCGACAGGGCCGCTTATGCCCGCAGGAACCTCGTCGAACGCCTCGTCGGCAGGCTGAAAAACTGGCGCCGTATCGCCACTCGCTACGACCGCCTCGCCCGAAACTTCCTCGCCGCCCTCGCTCTCGTCGCCAGCATCAGCGAGTGGGTCAAATGAGTCCCCTACCTAGCCCGCGCCCTCACAACCCTTGCGCGACTTTCCGGCGCTAGCAAGGTGCCGTCGCGATCAGCTGATGAGTTATTCAGGCTAGGCGCCCAGCACACTGCGCAGCAGTTTTCGCGTTCGAACTGCTGCTCATAATCACGCTGTTACGGTTGTGTCCTGATCTTCCGCTCCACGGCCGCCACTACGACATCCATCAGCCGTGTCCCAATTGCGCCGGCGCATCCGGTCGCGCTGGCGACGATGAGCAGTGGCCATCCGATGTCGCGCAGGCTCGGGTCCCACCAGACAGCGGCGCCCGCGGCCATGATGCCAAGCATCGCTCCCAGACCGGCTTCCAGCAGCAGCACCTGCCAGCGCCACGCGCCACCATGCAGCGCCACCAGCACGCGTGCGGCGCCGCCGGTGACGGCGGCAACGCCTGCCATGCGCGCGGCCTCGCTCAGATCGTCCGGCATCAGGGTCTTTGCGGCCTGGGGCGGCTTCGCAGCGCGGTGATCACCATCTGGCCGCATCGCTGGGATTGGATCCCTCTCCCGGTCGCAGACATTGCTTGGCTACCGCGCGCCGTAGAGCGAAGTGTCCGTCGCGCAGAGAGCGAGACGGAGACGGCTATGATGAAGCAGGAAGCCAACCAGCAGCGCAGCCTCGACGCCTTCATGGCGCGGAAGGCCGAGTTCGACGCCGTACTCGCCGAACTCAGCCAGGCAAGCGCCGACCACTTCGGCGCTGACCCCGACGCGGTGCTTTGGGGCGAGGCCTGTTGGCTCGCCGACGCCACCGCGAAGCTGAGGGATATCGCCGACCAGCATTTCCGGCGCGGCGAATACGCGCCCTGATACGGCGCGGACCCCGCCACGCCCCGACCGGATGGTTCCCGGCGGGGCTCGGGCGCGTAGCACCCGGATGGTCGGGTGCGGCACGAGGACTCCGATGATGAAGCTCTCCGGCACGCAGACGCAGATCCTGACCGCGGCGGCGGCGCACCCGTTGCGGCTGGCCGTCGCCCCCGCCAAGCTGCCCGTCGCCGCTCGCGAGGCGGTCCGCAAGAGCCTACTCTCCAAAGGGCTGATCGAGGCGGCGGAGGTGGATGCCGCTGCCGAGCATGAGACCTGGGAGACCGAGGCCGGGCCGGTGAACTACCGCCTGGTGGCGCAGGAGCGCACAGCAGGCGCTACGACGGCCGTAGAGGCCGCCGGCGGCCGCAACGGGCCTGCGGAGGCGACACGGCCCCACAAAGCGCCCACAGAGTCGTTGGAGGCCTCCCTGCCGCAGCGCCGGCCCGGAGGCCTGCGCAACACCGCCACGGCCGTCCTGAGCGCCTGGAAGGCCCGCAGCGCCGACCCCAGCACGCTGGAGGCCGCCATCGCCGCGCTCCAGGCTGCCCTAGCCGGCAAGGCTGCCCGACCGGCTCGCGAGCCAGGCTCCCCCCGCGCACCGCGCCAGGGCACCAAGCAGGAGCAGGTGCTGGGCCTGCTGCGCCGGCCGGAAGGCGCCACGATCGCCCAGGTGATGGACGCCACCGGCTGGCAGCAGCACACGGTCCGCGGCTTCTTCGCTGGCCTCAAGAAGCGCCAGGGCATCGCGGTGGAGGTGATGGAGCGGGTGCGGCAGGTTGGCCCGAACAACACCGGCGCCAAGGGCTCCTACAGCATCTACCGCATCGCCGAGGCCGGCTGATGCGGCCTGGTGCTGCGGCGCCGCGCTACGCGGTCGGACTCTACCGGGTCTCGACCGCGGAGCAGGGACAAAGCGGGCTCGGGCTGGAGGCGCAGGCCGCCTCCGTCCGGGCCTTCGTGGCGAGCCAGGGTTGGTCCCTGGTCGCCGAGTACTCCGACATCGCCTCCGGCAAGGACGACCGCCGAGCGGGCTTCCAGGCGGCGCTGACGCGGTGCCGGCAACTCGGCGCGGTGCTGGTGGCGGCGCGGCTGGACCGGATCACCCGGCGCGCCCACACCCTGTCGCAACTGCTGGAGGATGGCGTCTCCATCCGGGCGGCGGACATGCCAGGCGCCGACGATCTGATGATGCGGGTCTACGCGGCGATGGCGCAGAAGGAGCGGGAGCTGATCGCCGAGCGGACTAGGGCCGCGCTGGCCGCCGCCAAGGCCCGTGGGCGGCTGCTAGGCGGCGACCGGGGCTACCGGCCTGCCGCGGGCCCGGACGCCGCTGCGGCGGCCCTGGCGCGGCGTGAGGCGGCGGAACGGGCGGCGCATCGGCTGGTGCTGGAGGTGGAGCGGCTGCGCGCTGAGGGCGTGGAGGGCCAGGCGGCCATGGCGCGGGCGCTGAACGAGCGCGGGGTGCCGACGCCGACTGGCAGCGGGGCGTGGACGCATACGACGGTGGCGAGGGTGATGGCAAAGGCGGGCGCATAATCTCGCGACCCTGGTCTGGCCGCATTGGGCGGGGAGCGGACAGCCGCGCCCGGAGCTGATGGCCCGAGCACATCGCAGGGAGGCCGTTCGTCACGGCGCCCTCGGAGTGCGCGCCGTTCGGGACAGTGCCTCTGCGATCCTGTGAACCACATCGCCAACCGGTAGAGGGCCCAGCCAGACGCCCTCCGTGGTCGAGACCACACCCGTCATCCAGACGGCGTTCACTCAGCCCAACGCAGCGCCCGGCTGCCGAACCGGGAGCGCGATTGGCCCGGTGCGCGGCGCGAAGCTAACCCTCTGTCTTGCCGGGGGTGCTTCAAGCCTCCGTCTACTGGTGGCATACCTTTCTGATGAAGCACGATATGGGCCAACATCGCGCGGCTTGGCTCGTGGGAGGGAGCCCACCAGAGAGATGATGACGTGACTCCTACGCCGGCGCCGGCCCGCACGAGCCTGAAGCGGCGCGGCGTCCTGCTGGCCGGCCTGGTAGCGCTGCTGCCGCTCCTAGCCTTCGCCATCTTCGCCACGCTCGCCGCCCTGCGATCCTATCGTGCCTCCGACGAAGCACGGCTGCGCGACACCGCGTACGCCCTGGCTGCCGCCGTGGAGGCCCAACTCAGCAGCTACGTGGCGGCGCTCCAGACGCTGGCGACCTCGCCGCTCCTTGATGGTGCCCTGGACGCGGAAGCGTTCGAGGCACGGGCGCGCCCTGTCAGCGATCTCCTCGGTGGCACCATAGCCCTGCTCGGGCCGGGCCCCGACTATCCAGTGCTGGCCACCACCGGACGTAGGCCCATCCGCCCCTTATCAGACGCGCTCAAAGCAGAGCTTGACGCAACGATCGGAACAGGCAGGCCAGGGATTTCGGACCTGTTCGAGGGACCCGCCGTCCCGCGGCCAATGCTAGCCGTCGCGGTGCCGGTTGATCGTGTGCAACAGCCTCGGCGCGCTCTCGCGCTGACCTTCGCGCCTACCACGCTGCGCGCCTTGCTGGCCCGGCAGAGCCTTGTGCCAGGCACCTTCGCGGCCATTGCGGATGGGCGACTACGCGTCCTCGCGCTAAGCTTCGACCCAGAAGGCCAAGAGGTCGGCGTGCGGGTGCCCGAGTGGATTGCAGCCGCAATCGGAGGAAAGGACCCGGCCATCATCGCCGGGCCCGGCTGGAACGGGCTGGACAACGTCTATGCAGTGAAGCGCCTGATGCAGCCCCCCGGCTGGACGGTCGGGGTCTTCGAGCGCCGTGCCGCGCAGCAGGCAAATGCCTGGGCGGCGGTGCGCTGGCTGCTTGCCGGCGGTGCTGCCCTCGGCCTTGGCCTGGCCGTCGTGGTCTGGGCCAGCCGGCGCGAGGCGGTGCATGACGCCCGGCGCGAAACCGAGGCGCTGCGGACCGGGCGCGCCGAGGTCGAGCGGCTGCACGGTGGGCTGCCGGCCGTGATCTTCGTGCGGGAGCGGGCGCCGGACGGAAAGAGCCGCCTGATCTACCGCGGAGGCGACGTCGAGATGGTGACGGGTTGGCCTGCCGCGACCTTAGCTGGCCTGGACAATTTCAAGGACTATGTGGACATTGCTCCTGACGACTATCACGCTTTCCTCGACCGGGTCGTGCGTGAGGGAACGGCCACCGTCGAGTATCGGATGCGCCAGCCCGATGGCTCCAGGCGTCTTCTAAAATCGCGGTGTCGGCTACTGACCCTACGGCAGGACGGCACCTGCGAAATCGTCGGCTACATCCTAGACGTGTCGGCGGAGCGCGACGCAGAGGCCCGCGCCATGTCTACGGCTAGGCTGGCGTCGCTCGGAGAGATGGCCGCCGGGCTGGCACACGAGATGAAGCAACCGCTTCAGGCCATCTCTCTCGCCGCCGAGGTGGGCCAGATCGCCGCTGCCCGAGGCGACACCGTGAACGTCGACGAACGGTTCGAGCAGATCGTGGAGCAGACACAGCGGACCGCTAACATGATCGAGCATCTGCGGCGCTTCGCGCGCGGCGCGGAAGACGGGGCGCCGCCGCAGGCCGTGCTGCTGACAGCAGCGGTCGAGGGCGCCCTGGCACTGGCGCGCAGCGCGCTGCATGACGCATCCGTCAGCGTCGAGGTGGAGCTGGGCGATGCGCCGCCTGTCGTGCTTGGCCAACAGGTTCTGATCGAGCAGGTGGTTTCGAACCTGCTGATGAACGCGCGCGACGCCCTGGCCGCTCGGCCCGCCGGCGCGCCGCGGCGGATCCGGATGAGGGCGGAACGCGCAGCGGACGGCGCCGTGCGTCTGATGGTCGCCGACACCGGCGGCGGCATCGCGCCGGAGATCATGGCGCAGCTGTTCGAGCCCTTCGTCACCACCAAGGGGCCGGACAAGGGCACCGGCCTCGGGCTGTCGATCTGCCACGGCCTGATCAGGGGCATGGGCGGCAGCATCGCGGCCCACAACGACGCCGAGGGGGCCGTCTTTACCATCACCCTGCCGAGCGCCGCGGCCGAGGGGGCGATTGCTGGGCAGAAGCGGGACATCGCGGAGACCGGCTGACGGTCGAAGGCCAACTTCCGGCTCAGCACCCCGGGACCTCATCGCTCCGGCATCATCGCGTCCCACGATGTCTCCGGCGTGCTCCTGCGGCTCCGGCGAGGGACGAGGCAACCGTCCTTTCGTTGAGGCCTTCAAGCCATGGACGCAACCAAGAGTCTGCTCAGGGGCGACTGCGGCGGTAGCACTCCGCGTCACGGCTGCAATGGGAGATCTGCGACCTCGCTGCCCTCCTGTTCACGACCGACCAACGGTCGTTGGTCCGTGTTGAACAGATGCGCTTCTCGTCTCCCGCATCGCGTCAGGAGACGCCGTCGCGGGACGGGCGGTAGCGCGCGACCCAATCTTCCGGCGTCATCTCGTCGCGCGGCCGGTTCACCACGTAGGAGCGCCGAGCGGGCGGCAGACCTTCACTGGGCTGATCATCAAGCGCTTGTCCCGCGATCCGCGCCAGCTGATCGTCACTGAGCGCATCCGCATGCGGCGTGCCGCTGATCACCGCCAGGCTGTGCTCCACAACCTGCTTCTCCCGCCATCCACCGCGGCACTTCATCCAGAAGATCGCCGCCGCGACGTTCTTGCCGGTCGTCGCCATCTGGAACAGCGACTGCGCCACCTTGGCATTCGCGTCGACGATCCCGCGGTCGAGCTCGTCGCGGAAATGTTTGCGCAGCGTCTTGGGGTCGAGGCCGAGATGCCGGGCGATATCCTCCTGCGGCACGCCGAAGCCCGCGAAGGCCCTCACCATGCGGCGGTCCTCCGGCGTCGGCTCACACGGCGTGTTGTGCATCGGCCGCCTCCCCGAGCCGCTCGGCCTTGATCGTCGCGAAGGTCTGCCCGCGCACCGACAGCAGCGCCTCCTGGCCCGTGAAGGCCTCCCAGCGCAGGACCGCCACATCCACGTAGGCCGGCGACAGCTCCATGGCGTAGCAGGCGCGGCCCGTCATCTCGGCGGCGATCAGCGTGGTGCCCGAGCCGGAGAAGGGCTCATAGACCGCCTGGCCGGGGCTGGAGTTGTTCTCGATCGGCCGGCGCATGCACTCTACCGGCTTCTGGGTGCCGTGGACCGTCTCAGCATCCTGGCCGGTGCTGGCGATCTGCCACAGCGTGGTCTGCTTGCGGTCGCCCATCCAGTGGCCGGTGCCACGCACGGCATACCAGCAGGGTTCATGTTGCCAGTGGTAGTGCCCGCGCCCCAGCACCAGGCGGTCCTTGGCCCAGACAATCTGCGCCCGGATGTCGAAACCGCAGGCGACCAGGCTCTCGGCGACCGTCGTGGCGTGCAGCGCGCCGTGCCAGACATAGGCCACGTCACCCGGGAACAGCGCCCAGGCCTCCCGCCAATCGGCGCGGTGGTCGTTCAGCACCTTGCCCGTGCGGGCCGTGTTGCTGCCGGCCAGGGCCTGGTTCCGCCAGGCCGGATCGTACTCCACGCCATAGGGCGGGTCCGTCACCATGAGGTGCGGCTTCACGCCGGCCAGCAGCCGCTCCACGGTCGCGGCATCGGTGCTGTCGCCGCAGACGAGGCGGTGGCGGCCGAGCAGCCAGACATCGCCGGCGCGGGATACGGGCTGCGCGGGCACCTCCGGCACCTGGTCGGGATCGGTGAGGCCTGCGGTGTTGTCCGCCAGCAGGCCGCCGATCTCGTCGAGCCCAAAGCCCGTCAGCCCGAGGTCGAAACCCTCGCTGCGGAGATCCGCAAGTTCCAGCCGCAGCAGGTCGTCATCCCAGCCCGCGTTCAGCGCCAGCTTGTTGTCCGCCAGCACATAGGCGCGCCGCTGCGCCGGCGAGAGGTGAGCCAGCTCGATCACCGGCACCTCCGCCAGGCCAAGCTTCCGGGCTGCCAGCAGCCGCCCGTGGCCGGCGATGACGCCGCGCTCGCCATCGACCAGGATGGGGTTCGTGAAGCCGAACTCGCGGATGGAGGCGGCGAGCTGTGCGACTTGCGCCTCAGAATGCGTCCGCGCATTGCGGGCATAGGGGATCAGTGCCGAGACGGACATGCGGTTGTAGGCCGGAAAGATTGGCGAGGCGCCGTCGCGGTCGGTCATTCGCGCTCTCCTTCGATCACGGGCTGGTCGTGGTGCCGTGGCGCCGGGTCGATGATCTGGCGGATAACGACGAGCGGCGCCTGGGGCGCGGGGAGCGGGTCGCCATTCGCGCCGGTGACCTCGACGGCGTGCTTCTCGCGCCAGCCAGCCCGTGCCTTCAGCCAGAAGATCGAGGCCGCGATGTTCCCGGGCGTCGTGGCCTGCTGGTAGAGGCACTGGGCCACGCGGGCATTGGCTTCGATGGTCGCCACGTCGAGCTCCTGCCGGAAGCGCTTGCGGAGCGTGGGCGGGCTGCACTTCACGACAGTGGCGATGTCGTCATGGGGGATGCCGTAGCCGGCCATCGCCTTGACGATCCGTCGCTGTTCGTCGGTCGGTGCGTAGGGCCTGGCAGCCATCGATCCTGCGCGCTCTGAGACGCAGAGGCACATGCTTCTGCTGCCGCGCAGGATACCAGATCGGGATTCTCGGCTTCAATACGACGTATTTGCGACGAGATACGCGCGGATACGATGTTTGCAGTTGGCAGCAGCCTTTTTTAGTCGGGACAGGGCCTGCAGGGCGAATGGAACGACCCATCGCCGCTCATCATCCGCGGCACTAAGAGCAGGTCGCTCAGCAACCCGTCCCATCCTCTGGGGACATGTACGGCGTCCCAAAGGGGACCCGGTTCCCGATAACCGGGTTCCCCCTTTAGGGGGGGATTCCGGAAATCCGGGAATGTGGCGGTTTACCTAGGTTTTTTCGCGTTCCCGGCCGTCTGGGAACGTTTGCGACCGGGAACGCAAATTTATACGTAGTATCAACAAGTTGGAGCGTTCCCAGCCGTTAGCGTTCCCGGTGGGAACGCGGGAACGCGGGAACGTTTTGGCCTCTGCAGGAGCCTGTACGGCGCTCATCGCTACTTGCCCTTCGCGGCGCGCCAGCGTGCCAGCGCTTCGGCTCGGGAGCCGTGAAACATCTCGATCTCATGTCCCTGAGACAGTGGGCCATCAGGTACATCCAGAAACCTCGGCGCGCTCTGCGTGTGGGACGTCCGCGCCTTCACCAGCATGCCTGCCTCCAGCGCCTGCGTGCACAGGTCGAGGAGCTTGTGCTTGGACATTTTCGCCAGCGGCTCGGGTAGATCCTCGCGGCCGTTCCACAGGCCGCCAACGCCGCTGTAGGAGAAGGGGAGGCCGGCTGCGGCACACTCCGCGCAAGCAGTGACGAGCTGCTTCATGAGCGCCATCTGCGCCGTATCAGGTACCTTCGCGTTAGCGAGATGGGCGGTGACATCGACGAGCCGACCAGTGGTGTCATCCCGCGCATAGAGGCGCTTTGTGCCAACTGGCGCGCCGGCGTGGTTCGCTTTGACGAGCAGCCCCTGGACGAGGGCATTCGCCTCAACGCCGAGGGTCGCGGCCAGCTTGTCAGCGTCGTCGGGAAGCGGGCGCCAGATGGCAAAGGCGAACCTGCTATTGGAAATCCAGGCGCTGCTGCCGCGCATGGTCGGCGAGTCTGGGTCGACCGTCTTCGCCACGTGGCCGAGGATGAGAATGGTGCAACCATGCCGCGCAGCAGCCACGCGGAGGCGGCGCATCAGCAGCTTGACGAAGCTGGCGTCATTCTCGTCGACGTCGAGGAAGTCGCCAGCGGGATCCAGTACCAGAAGGCTGATGCGCTGACCGGCCCGCTCCTGAGTGTCCGCCAACAGCTTATCCAGGCCAGACTGCGCGAAATCCGTGAGCGCCGCGGCCCGGCCATTGGCTGTTACCA
Source organism: Acetobacteraceae bacterium (assembly GCA_027482245.1). Lineage (GTDB taxonomy): Bacteria > Pseudomonadota > Alphaproteobacteria > Acetobacterales > Acetobacteraceae > Falsiroseomonas. The sequence goes on from JAIXWG010000058.1 coordinate 37,051, forward strand.
GGGTGGGATTGAACTCCGGCAGATCGACGGCGGGGATGACGTAGCAGGGTGCGCCCTGGCGAAGGCCCGACGGATCGAGCGCCGTGATGCGGCGGTGGATCTCCTCTGCATCGTCCTCGAGCGTCAGGAAGACGCTGGCACCGGCGGCCTCGGCTGGCACGGTGCCGCCCAGCGCGTCGTTGCCGGGTAGCCGCGCTGGCGCGACCCGATCGCGGATCGCGACTGAGAGGCACAGGTCGAGGGCGGTGAGGGACTTGCCGACGCCACCCGGCCCGAAGAGCAGACCTACCTTCCCCAGCGGCATGAAGGGGCTCAGGAGGAACCGCTGTGGCCGCGGCTCGCCGGATGTGAACTGGTCGAGCCGGAACTGTCCAATGTCGATGGAAGGCGGCGCAGGCGCTTTCGCCTCCTCCAGCTTGGCCCGGGCGGTACTCACCGCCCTGGGTATGTCATCGAAGCGCGACTGCCAGCGACCCGGCTGCTGCGAGGTGTCCTTGATGTCCCGGATGTCCTCCGGCACGGCCTGCATGATCCCGCGGAGCAGCAGCACGGCTTGTCCCTCGGGCACGCCAGCCTTGGCGAACCGCATGGCGAGGGCGGTGACGGGCGCGTGATAGTCCGAGGCTGAGAGGACGGCGGTGACCAGCTCCGCTGTGTCGCGGCTTTCGCCGGCGGCATCCGCCGCGTCCGGCTTGACCGATCCCTTCACGCTGGCCGGCGCGGCCGCCCATGCTTCTTCGAGCTTCTGGAGGGCATCGGTGAGCTCAATCTCCGTTTCCGTGTCGGAGAGGATCTGAGCCAGCCTCGGCGCCGCCTTGCGGTGCCACGAGCCTGGCCAGCGCATCGGGTGCACGGCGGGCTTGCTGGTCGGGTCGCTGCCGACGAGCAGCATGGCCAGGCTGCGCGCCTTTTTCAGCTGGGCATGGGCATCTTCGTCCCGCGTCGGCTCGGTTAGTCGCCAGTGGAGATGGAGCTTCGGCTCGACCGTGCCGGTCTCGGGATCAATCCATTCGCCGCCGCTTGCCACGACGATGGTAGCCGGGCCGAGCAGACTCTCCAGCAACGTCCGCGCGGCCTGAGCCTCAGAGTCACATTCGACGCTGAGCGCCAGGCCATTGGCGAGGTCGACCTCCCGGGCCTGCTCTGAGTTCGAGAAGGTCGCGACAGGCGGCGCGAAGACGATCGGGGAAGTACACCGGGCAGCCCGGGTCGCTTCCCGTGTTGCAGCCCCGGCGAGGCTGCTCAGGTCGCTGGTCAGGGTGTGGGGAATGATGCCGAACACGCGTTGCGTGCCGTCGTAGAAGGACCTGAAGGATACGACGGTTCCTTCATCGGCATAGCGGAACAGAACATCCACAAAGCGCGCGATCTGCGCGCGATCTGCTTCAAGGGGCGGGGCGTGGATCATCGCGGCCCCCGCGGCATGACGTTGGCCTCCTGCCGCTTGCGCCAGGCCTCTAGCAGCGCGAGGCCGATAGCACCCAACTCGTTGTCTCGGCCTCGACTGGGTGCTTGGTCATCCCTGTCTTCCGCCCAGCGCCGCCGGAAGTGCGGGTTCAGTAGCGGATCGCTCATGCGCGCGGCGTCGGCGGCGTTCATCGGCCGCTTCCCGACCCGAGGACGCCGTCCGCGGCGATCTGCCTGACGAGGCTGGTCAGGAGGAGGCGCTCGCTCTGCTCGGCTGCCTTCAGCACCTCCAGCTGCTGGTAGGGGAGATGCTGCTCGATCGCCTCCTCGACCAGGCGCCGCAGCTGGTCCGGCTCGATGGCGTCGAGTTCGACGGAGATTGGGCCGAAGCCACGGGCGCGGCTATCGCTGGTCTTGGTCGGCCTGGACGGCAGGTTCCAAGCGGTGATCTGCTCCGGCGTGACAGCCAGGCGCTGGAAGTGAATCTCCGCGTGCGGCGCCAGCTCCCGCAGCGTCTCCTCGATCTTGCGCCCGGCATCCAGCCCCGACGGGTCGTAGTCGCCGAGGTGGTAGATGAATGCCGGTACGTCGAGCTCGGCGATGTACTCCGCGGCACTATGCAGGAAGCTGAGGCTGGCATAGCCCCGCGCCACCATCAGGGGGACGTCGTAGAGGCTGGTGGTGGGGTAGATGACGCCGGAGAGTGCGTCCTTCTCCAGCCAGACCTCGACGTAGCAGTCGGCGCTGGTCCAGAGGGATTTGCGGTAAAGCCGGGCGGTGTCGCGCAGGGCCTCGGCGACGCTGCCGTGGGTGCGGGGCTTGCGCTGCCAGCGGGTGTTGTCGGCCAGCCAGTCGTAGGGCATGGCGCCGCCGCGACGGAGCAGGGCGAGGTCGGTCTGGACCTTGGCGTATCCGGCCTCGGACTTGTCGACGATGCCGCGGACGCTGGCCTGGTAGAAGACCTGGCGCACCGTCATCGGGTGCATGGCCCGGACGATGGCGATCAGGGCCTCGCGGCGGTCATCAACCTGCTGGCGCGTTGACCGTTGCCGCGGCTTTATCGGGCTAGCCACATAAACGTTGGAGGCGACGGGGGCGGAAGCGGTCATCGCCGGCTCCCCTGTACGCGGGAGGCCTCGTAGGCGAGGACGTCCTCGATCCTGTACCGGACTGCGCCACCAATCAGCAGGTAGGGCGGACCCCGGCGCGTCTGGCGCCACTTCTCCAGCGTTCGGCCGCTGAGCTTCCACCGCTCGGCCAATTCGATCTGATTGAGGTGCGCCGATACGTGTCCACGCGTCGCCGAAGCCGATTGAGAAGGTCCATAGCGCATCGCCGCACTCCGAAGCAGGGGTTCGGAGCGCAGTTCGCCGTCAGCTGGAGGCCATGATCAAAAGCCATCATCCCAGGATTGCATTATCGGATCATGGCTTTGGATTGTGCCATGAGCTGTCGGTATTCCACCCGAATGACATTCTCAATCGAACCGGCGGATGGGGTCTGATGCGACGGGGCCTTCTCCCTGATCCACGCCTCCAGCGCTTCCGCCTCGCCCGCAAGCGTCTCGATCGCCTCGCCGATGCTGAAGCGATGCCGCAGCTTGCGCAGGACAATAGGCATGAAGCTGACCTTGGCCGGCATGGTCAGTCGGGCAGCCGGATCCTCGACAACGCGTCGGGCGTAATCCTCCAGCAGGAAAAGTACCTCGTCGTCGGTCAGCTTGCGGACGGACTCAGTCGTGATTGCGTCAGTCTCAATGGGGCCTCGCCGATCCGGCGCCGCGGATTGTGGCAATCCACCATACCATGCCTGCACAGCCACATATCGTTGGCCCAGGCCGGACACCGTGTTGTTCACGAAATCAAAATCGAGATCTGCTGCCCATTCACCGTTGATGTGCATAGAGCCAGCGCGCGGCTCGGGAAGCGTTTGGCTGCCGAGCAGTTTGACGCTTCCGGTTTCCACCATCCGCCGCCAATCTGCCAGAAGAGCGCGCCAGGCAATTTCACTGTGCAGGATCTTCTGCTCATAGCTCTCTGGCCGGTAGTAGCCGATCTCCCCCGAGTTCGGTCGCGCAAGCCCCAGATTAGGTCGTCCTCCCAGTTCCAGGGCAGCGGCCGTAAACGGCTGTTGGAAGCGCCGAGCTTGCTCGACCAGCTTGGGATTACACCAGGTCATAAGCGCAGCTTGCAATGTCAGCGGGCCTTCGGGCCCAGGGCTATTCATGGTCCGCTCTTCCCGAATGGTGGATGTCTCAGAGTTAGCGCGAGACCGCGATTCGCTGCATCATTCCGCCAGTGCGCATCATGAGGGCGACTCTTCACCACCTCCCGCCCCATCTCCGCGAGGTCTGCCAGATCCTGGCCGCGGGCCTGGTGCGGCTACGAAGCCGCACTGCCGAGGAGTTCGACCGGGATGCAGGGGGTCAGGGAGAGACTTCGCTACACTCCACCGCCCGGCAGAGCGTGTGTGTGACCCCCAAGACCAGGAGGTCCCAATGACGCGCCCCACCAGGGTAACCCAGGCGCCCGTAGCGCCACCCACGCCGGTTATCCCCGCCATCCCCCGCGACCAGGTGCTGAGCCGCCTGGCGGCCCTCCAGACGGCCCCTGCGGCAGAGCTGAAGGCGCAGTGGAGGGCGCTGTTCGGTAAGGAGCCGCCGCCGTTCAACCGGCCATACCTCGTCAGCCGGCTGTCCTACCGGGTGCAGGAGCTAGCCTATGGCGGCCTAAAGCCAGAGACCCGGGCGCGGCTGGCGGCGCTGGGCGAGCAGCTGGACGGCGGCAACGTGGTCCTCCGCCGCATCCGTGCCGACAGCCGGCCGCTGCCGGGTACCAGGCTCGTCCGGGAGCATGGTGGCGTCCAGCACGTCGTCACGGTCCGCGCCGACGACTTCGAGTACGAGGGCCGGCCGTACCAGTCGCTGTCCGCCATCGCCCGGCACATCACCGGCACGCGCTGGAATGGCTGGACCTTCTTCGGTCTGAAGGGGAGGCCCGGACTGTGAGCCGCCGCAAGCTGCCGGACACCATGCCCGCGACGGTGATGAAGCGCCGCTGCGCCGTCTATACCCGGAAATCCACGGATGAGGGTCTGGAGAAGGAGTTCAACACCCTCGACGCCCAGCGCGACGCCTGCGAGGCGTACATCGCCAGCCAGCGCGCTGAGGGGTGGGTACTGGTCCGGGACCACTACAACGATGGCGGCTTCTCCGGCGGCACGCTGGAGCGGCCCGCCTTGCAGCGGCTGCTGCGCGACATTGAGCAGGGCCTGATCGACGTCATCGTGGTCTACAAGACCGACCGTCTGTCCCGCTCGCTGATGGATTTCGCCAAGCTGGTGGAGGTGATGGACGCGCATGGCGTGACCTTCGTGTCCGTCACGCAGTCCTTCAACACGACGACCAGCATGGGCCGGCTGACCCTGAACATCCTGCTGAGCTTCGCGCAGTTTGAGCGGGAGGTGATCGGCGAGCGCATCCGCGACAAGTTCGCTGCCTCCCGGGCTCGCGGCATGTGGATGGGTGGCAAGGTGCCGCTCGGCTACGACGTCGTGGCCAGGAAGCTGGTGGTGAACCAGGCCGAGGCGGCAAGCGTCCGGCGGGTGTTCGACCTTTTCGTCGAGACTGGGTCCGGGGTGGAGACGGCCCGCCGGCTGCGGGCGGAGGCGGTGACGGCGAAGTCCGGCCGGCCGCTGACCAAGGGCGACATCTACAAGCTGCTGCACAACCGCACCTACGTCGGCGACGCCACGCACAAGGGCAACGTCTACCGCGGCGAGCACGAGCCGATTGTCTCTCGAACTGTGTGGGACCGGGCGCATGCCATCCTGCAGGTCAGCCCGAGGACCAGAGCGGCGCAGAACCGGCAGCATGCGCCGGCGCTGCTGAAGGGGCTGATCTTCGGGATGGATGGGCGGGCGCTGTCACCGACGCATTGCCGGAAGAATGGCCGGCTCTACCGCTACTACGTCGCGCAGCAGGTGCTGAAGGCCGAGCCTGACGCGGGCAGCGCCCTGGTCCGGCGGGTATCGGCGGCGCAGATCGAGATGGCGGTAGTGGATCAGGTCCGCGCCCTGCTGCGGCAGCCGGAGGTGGTGGTCGGCACTTGGATCGCAGCGCGGGCCGAGGTGCCGGAGATCACAGAGCGCGACGTCCGGGAGGCGCTGGAGCGACTGGAGCCGGTCTGGGGCGAGCTGTTCCCTGTTGAGCAGGCCAGGGTGATCCGGGCGCTGGTGGACCGTGTCGTGGTGGGGCCGGCGGGTGCTGACATCCGGCTGCGGGTGGAAGGACTGGCTGGCCTGGTCAGGGACCTCGGCACGGTGAGGGCGGCAGCATGAGCGACGCGCCGTACATGACGGTCCGAGTGCCGCTGACCATCCGGCATCGGCCCGGCCGGAAGACGGTGGTGACGCCGGCACTGCCGGGTGGCTTGCCGACCACAGCCACCCGGGCCGATCCGGCGCTGGTGAAGGCTCTGGCCAGGGCATTCCGGTACCAGCGGCTGCTGGATGAGGGGCGGTACGGCTCCATCAGTGAGATGGCGACAGCGGAGAGGCTCGAGCGCGGATACCTCGGCACGCTGCTGAGGCTGACGTTGCTGGCGCCGGAGATCGTGGAGGCGCTGCTGGACGGGCGGGGGCAGTGTCTGGCCCTGCCGCGGCTGCTGGAGCCGTTCCCAATGTCGTGGACCGAGCAGGTAGCGCTGTTCGGTCAGCCACTTGTGCACGGTGGGCGGAGTGCCAGAACCTTCTTTAGCCGCAATGGATGACATTTGGGCGCTTGGCCGGCATGATCTTCTTCGGTTGTTTACCCACTCGCCTTGCGGGGGAGCCGGAGTCGATCGCATTCATGTCCGCTGCTCGTTCTCAGACAGCCGCTGCCCTCGGCCACTTGACAGATACCCTTCGCCGGGTTGCGGAGCCCATACCGCGACTACGGGCCCAAGCCGGCCGCATCTCTGAATCTGATACAAAACAAATATTAATCACGCCCGTCCTCCAAGCGCTAGGATGGAATATCTTAGAAATAGAGGAAGTTCGAAGCGAGTATAGGCACAACTCAAATGATAATCCTGTCGATTATGCTCTTCTGTTGAGCCGTTCGCCGGTACTCTTCGTGGAGGCAAAAGCTCTAGGGGACAAACTCGATGAGCGAAAATGGATTGTCCAGACAATAAATTACGCTAATGCCGCCGGTGTTGACTGGTGCGTGCTCACTAATGGCGCCGAGTGGCGGATTTATAAAGTGCATGCCCAGGTGGAGGCCGACAGGAAGCTATTTACAGCGGTCAAAATCGACACTCCGGAAGCCCTGGACGAAGCAGCACGCGTTCTCAGCCTGCTCAGCCGGGACAACATGCGAGCGCGCGCTATCGATGAGCTTTGGCAGGCCTGGCACGTCGACCGCCAAGTCGAGGTCGCGCTGGAACAGACACTGCAGGACGATCCGTTCGTCAAACTGATCGCCAAGCGAGCGCCGCTGCTGCCTCTCGCAGACATCCGGAAGTCGTTGCGCCGGGCGACCATCAGTGTCAGCTACCCAAACATCTTCCGGGACATCCTCAACGCCCCGAGCGCCTCGGCTCTGGCGCCGCAAGCACCGGTGCCGCTAAGCCCGACGCCTACCCCGCCCGCGCGCGCATCTGCGCCTGCGCCAGCGCCACGGGCGACCGCTAGTGGCAAAAGCGCGGCCAGCCCGGGCCGTCTGCGACTGCAATCAACCAAGGACCTCATCCGGCTCGGCCGGCTCAAGGTTGGCGACACTCTGACCATCCGTGACCGGGACGACTCCGCCGCGCGCGTGCTCGATGGACGTCATGTCGAGTTCAAAGGCCAGAAGATGACCTTCAATCAGTGGGGCCAGCGCGTGACCGGCTGGTTGGCTATTCGTATCTACACCGAGGCTTGCCTACCTGATGGCAAGACACTCAACGAGCTTCGCGACCAGCCCTAAGCCGCAAATCGAACATGCTGAGCCAGCAATCCCCTGCCAGGATGCCGGACAGCCATCTCCCCACCCAGCGCGTTACCTGACCGGAACTCACCGTGGCCCTTAAGAAATCAGAACTCTACTCCTCCCTCTGGCAAAGCTGCGACGAACTGCGTGGCAGCATGGATGCCAGCCAGTACAAGGACTACGTCCTCGTCCTGCTGTTCGTGAAATACGTGAGCGATCGCTTCGCTGGCCAGCCCTTCGCGGCCATCACCGTGCCGGCCGGCGCGAGCTTCACCGACATGATCGCCCTCAAGGGCAAGACCGACATCGGCGACCAGATCAACAAGAAGATTCTTGGCCCGCTCGCCCAGGCCAACAATCTCGCCGACATGCCGGACTTCAACGACCCGACGAAGCTCGGCAGCGGCAAGGAGATGGTCGAGCGCCTCACCAACCTGATCAGCATCTTCGAAAGCCCCGACCTGGACTTCTCGAAGAACCGCGCTGACGGCGATGACCTGCTTGGCGACGCCTACGAATACCTCATGCGCCACTTCGCCACCGAAAGCGGCAAGAGCAAGGGCCAGTTCTACACCCCCGCCGAGGTCAGCCGCGTCATCGCCCAGATCCTCGGCATCCGCCGCGCCAAGGCCACGGCCAACACCACCGTTTACGACCCCACCTGCGGCTCGGGCTCCCTTCTGCTGAAGGTCGCGGACGAAGCGGCGCAGGGCACCGACCTGCGGGTCACGCTCTACGGGCAGGAGAAGGACAGCTCCACCGCCAACCTCGCCCGCATGAACATGATCCTGCACGACTACGCCACCGCCGAGATCGAGCAGGGCAACACCCTCGCGGGGCCGAAGTTCCTCGACGACACAACGCTCAAGACCTTCGATTATGTCGTCGCCAACCCGCCCTTCTCCGACAAGCGCTGGTCCACCGGCCTCGATCCCGAACACGATCCGCACGGGCGCTTCGCGGCCTATGGAGTACCGCCGGCCAAGCAGGGCGACTACGCCTATCTGCTGCACATCCTCCGCTCGCTGAAGCCGAACGGCCAGGGCGCCTGCATCCTGCCGCATGGCGTGCTGTTCCGCGGCAATGCTGAGGGCGCCATTCGCCGCAACCTGATCCAGCGCGGGGTCATCAAGGGCATCATCGGCCTGCCGGCCAATTTGTTCTACGGCACCGGCATCCCCGCCTGCATCGTCGTGCTCGACAAGTCCGGCGCCGCGTCGCGCCGCGGCATCTTCATAATCGATGCCAGCAAGGGCTTCCGGAAGGACGGGCCGAAGAACCGCCTGCGAGAGCAGGACCTCCACAAGATCGTGGACATCTTCACGCGCCAGGTGGAGCTGCCCGGCTATTCCCGCCTGGTGCCGGTAACCGAGATCGCCGAGGCGCGGAACGACTACAACCTCAACCTGCCGCGCTACATCGACACCACCGAGGCGGAGGACATCCAGGACATCGGCGGCCATCTGCAGGGCGGCATTCCGGAGCGCGACATCGCGGCGCTGGAGCGCTTCTGGGCCGTCATCCCCGGCGTGCGCGCCGCGCTGTTCGAAGCGGACCGGCCCGGCTACGTCCGGCTGCGCGTGCCGATGGCCGAGATCAAGGCGACCATCTTCGGCCATCCCGAATTCACCGCCTTCACCGCCACCGTCATGCAGAGCTTCACCACCTGGCGCGCGGCGACGGCGCCGCTTCTGAAGGCCTTCGGCAAGGATGGCCACCCCAAGGCGCTGATCGAGACCGCCTCCGAAAGCCTGCTGGAGGCGTTTCGCGCCGCGCCGCTGCTGGATGCCTACGACGTCTATCAGCACCTGATGGATTACGCTGCGGAGATGCTGCACGACGATGCGTGGCGCATCGCGGAGGATGGCTGGCTCGAGGCCGCGAAGGCCCGGCTGATCATCGAGGACAAGACGAAGAAGACCAAGGCGCGGCCGGACTTCGTCATCGGCCGGAAGAAGTACCAGGCCGAGCTGATCCCGCCCGCCTTGCTCATCGCCCGCTACTTCGCCGCGGAGCAGGTTGCGATCGAGGCGCTGGAGGGCTCCCTCGCCGCGCTGGAGCAGCAGATGGAGGAGATGGCGGAGGAGCAGGGCGGCGAGGGCGGGCTGCTGGAGGAGGCGAAGACCGACAAGGACAAGCTGACCAAGGCCTCCGTCGCCGCGCGGCTGAAGGAGATCCGGACGGACCGCGATGCGGCCGACGAACGCAAGGCCCTGCAGGCGTATCTCGCGCTGGTCGAGCAGGAGGCCGAGACGGCGGCCAGGCTGAAGTCGGCGCAGGAGGCGCTGATGGAGAAGGTGCTCGCGACATACGCCAAGCTGACCGAGGACGAGGTCAAGGCGCTTGTGGTTGATGACAAGTGGCTGGCGACGGTGAGCGCGGCCGTCCAGGGCGAGTTGGATCGGGTGTCGCACGCGCTGACCGGTCGCGTCCGGCAGTTGGCCGAACGCTACGCTTTGCCCCTGCGTAGGCTTGACGATGAGGTAGAAGCCTCGGCTGGTCGGGTAGCCCGGCACCTGACGAAGATGGGGGCGTCGTGGAACTAAAGCCCGGATACAAACTGACGGAAGTCGGCGTTATTCCAGCGGAGTGGGAAGTGAAACCGCTCGGCGAAGTCACGGAATTTCTGGACGGGCGTCGGAGACCGGTCAAAGACAGCGATCGAGCCAAGATGCGAGGAGAAATACCTTACTACGGTGCCTCAGGAATCGTCGACTACGTGAACGCATATCTGTTCGACGAGGAGCTTATTCTTTTAGGTGAGGACGGGGAGAACATTCTTAGTCGGAACTGCCGCCTTGCCTTTAAAATAGCAGGAAAGACGTGGGTCAATAATCACGCGCATGTCCTCAAACCCAAAACCTTCATGGCGCTCGATTACCTCGTCGAGGTCCTCGAGAGCGGAGATTACGCCCAATACAATACGGGGACGGCGCAGCCTAAGCTGAACAAGGCAGTCTGCTTGCGGATACCAGTCACTTGTCCGCCCCTCCCTGAGCAACGCGCCATTGCCGAAGTGCTGAGCGATGTGGATGCGCTGCTGGGCGCGCTGGACCGGCTCATCGCCAAGAAGCGCGACCTCAAGCAGGCCGCCATGCAGCAACTCCTCACTGGCCAAACCCGCCTGCCGGGGTTCAGCGGCGATTGGGAGGTGAAGCGGTTGGGTGCCCATGTGCGCTTCCTTCGCAATGGGGTGAACTCCCGTGCCGAACTCCAGCCCGAAGGGCCGGTTAAGTATCTCCACTATGGCGACATCCACGCGAACACGGGCACGTTCGTCACGCCGTCAATGCTGCCGAGCCTCCCGGTGGAGAAGGCGGTATCGCTCGACAGGTTGCAGGATGGGGACCTCGTCTTCGCCGATGCGTCGGAAGACTTGGACGGCGTCAGCAAGTCTGTTGAGGTGCGGGACGTCGGCGCCGCGGAAGTTGTGGCCGGTCAGCACACGATAGCGGCCCGCTTTGACCGGTCGGTTCTGGCCGATCGCTTCAAGAGCCTGCTTCAGTTCTGTCCGGCCTTCGCGGTGCATCTGCGTCGCCTCGCTGCGGGCACCAAGGTGTATGCGACCAACCGTGCGCACATCGCGTCCGCAGAAGTCCTACTTCCGAAAACAGACGAGCAAACCGCCATCGCCAACGTTTTCTCCGACATAGACGCCGAACTCGAAGCCCTCGAACAGCGCCGCGCGAAGACCGCCGCGCTCAAGCAGGGCATGATGCAGGAACTCCTTACCGGCCGGACGCGCCTAGTATGAACGCCATCGGCAAGCCCGAACGCGCCACGCAGGACCGCGTCATTGCCCTGTTCCGCGACAGGCTCGGCTATCGCTACCTCGGCGACTGGTCGGACCGGCCAAGCAACCGCCCCATCGAGGACACGCTCCTCACGGCGTGGCTTGCCAAGCGCGGGCACAGCGCCGCGCAAATCAGCCGCGCGCTCGACCTGCTGGGGCGGGAGGCAAACAACCCGACCCGCAGCCTCTACGACAACAACCAGGCCGTGTACGGCCTGCTGCGCTACGGCGTGGCGGTGAAGACCGAGGCCGGCCAGAACACCGAAACCATCCCGCTGATCGACTGGGCCAACCCCGCCGCCAACGACTTCGCCATCGCCGAGGAAGTGACGCTGAAGGGCCCGCTCGAACGCCGGCCGGACCTGGTGCTCTACGTAAACGGCCTCGCCCTCGGCGTGGTGGAGTTCAAGCGCAGCGCCGTGAGCATCGGCGACGGCATCCGCCAGCTTATCTCCAACCAGCAGCCCGAATTCAATGCGTGGTTTTTCACCACCGCGCAGCTTCTGCTCGCCGGCAACGACACCGAGGGCCTGCGCTACGGCACCATCGGGACGCCGGAGAAGATGTACCTCGCCTGGAAGGAGGACGAGGCCGACAACGCCGGCTACAAGCTGGACAAGTACCTCACGAAGGTCTGCGCCAAGCCGCGCCTGCTGGAGCTGATCCGCGACTTTGTGCTGTTCGATGGCGGTGTGAAGAAGCTGCCGCGCCCGCACCAGTATTTCGGCATCAAGGCGGCGCAGGACCACGCGCTCGGCTATCGCGGCGGCATCATCTGGCACACCCAGGGCAGCGGCAAAAGCATCGTCATGGTGCTGCTGGCGCGTTGGATTCTGGAGAACAAGCCCAAGGCCCGCGTGGTGATCGTCACCGACCGCGACGAGCTGGACAAGCAGATCGAACGCGTCTTCCGCGACAGCGGCGAGGCGATTGCCCGCACGATCAGCGGCGCCGACCTCATGGCCCAGCTCGGCCAGGCCACGCCGCGCCTGCTGTGCTCCCTGGTGCACAAATTCGGCCTCCGCGGCGTGGAGGATTTTGACGCGTTGATCGAACAGCTGCGCGCCCAGCCGAGCCCGGCGGTGGGCGAGCTGTTCATCTTCGTGGATGAATGCCACCGCACCCAGAGCGGCAAGCTGCACCGGACCATGAAGGCACTGCTGCCAGGTGCCGTCTTCATCGGCTTCACCGGCACGCCGCTGCTGAAGCAGGACAAGGCGACCAGCAACGAGATCTTCGGCAGCTACATCCACACCTACAAGTTCGGCGAGGCGGTGGAGGATGGCGTAGTGCTCGACCTGCTCTACGAAGCCCGCGACATCCCGCAGGAACTGGCCTCCACCACCAAGATCGACCAGTGGTTCGAGGCCAAGACAAAGGGCCTGAACGACTGGCGGAAGGCGGCGCTGCGCGAGCAGTGGGGCACCATGCAGAAGGTGCTCAGCTCCCGATCCCGCATGGAACGGGTGGTGGAGGACATCGTCTTCGACTTCGGCGTGAAGCCGCGCCTGGTGAGTCACCGAGGCAACGCGATGCTGGTGGCGTCCAGTATCTACGAGGCCTGCCGCTACTTCGAGCTGTTCGAGAAGACCGTCTTCAAGGGCCGCAGCGCCGTCATCACCTCCTACAATCCAAACGCGCAGGACGTGACGAAAGAGGACACCGGCGCGAACACCGAGACCGAGAAGCAGTTCATCTACAACCTCTACACGGCCCTGCTGAAGGACGTGGCGGCGCGCCCAGGCAAGAGCAAGACCGAAACTTACGAGGACGCGGCCAAGGAGAAGTTCATCAAGCAGCCCGCCAACATGCGGCTGCTGATCGTGGTGGATAAGCTGCTCACCGGCTTCGACGCACCGAGTTGCACCTACCTCTACATCGACAAATCGATGCAGGACCACGGCCTGTTCCAGGCGATCTGCCGCACCAACCGCCTGGACGGCGACGACAAGCCCTTTGGCTACGTCGTGGACTACAAGGACCTGTTCAAGAAGGTGCAGGGGGCAATCGCCGTCTACACTGCGGAGCTGGACGACAGCGACGGCGGGGCCAGCCCCGAGGTGCTGCTGCAGGATCGCCTGACCAAAGGCCGCGAACGCCTCGAGGAGGCGCGGGAGGCGCTGGCCCGGCTATGCGAGGACGTAAACCCGCCCCAGAGCGAGTTGCAGCACATCCACTATTTCTGCGGCAACACGGAGATCCCAGACGACCTGGCTGCGCACGAGCCGCAGCGGGTGACGCTCTACAAATGTGTCGCCGCCCTCGTCCGCGCGTATGCCGCGATCGCCGACGACATGGCCGAAGCCGGCTATTCCGCCGCCGAGGCGAAGCAGGTAGAACAGGAGGTGGAGCGCGCGGTCGCGCTGCGGGACACCATCCGCCAGGCCAGCGGCGAGACGCTCGACCTGAAGGCCTATGAGGCCGACATGCGGCACCTCATCGATACTTACATCAAGGCGGACGGCGCCCGGGCGATCTCCGACTTCGACGGCATCGGCCTGCTCGACCTGATCGTGAAGAGCGGGATCGCGGCAGCCGTAAATGGTCTGCCGTCGGGGATCAAGAAGGACACGGGCGCGGTCGCGGAGACCATCGCCAACAACGTCAGAAGCAAGATTATCAAGGAGAAGCTGAACGATCCGGCGTTCTACGATTCGATGTCGGCCCTGCTGAACGACGTGCTGGCGGACCTGCGGGCGAACCGGATCAGCTACGAGGAGTTCCTGCAGAAGATCGCCGACCTCGCGACCCACGTGCAGTCAGGGAAGGCCGACACCACGCCGAAGGCTCTCGACACGCCAGGCAAGCGGGCTCTGTTCAACAATCTGGGTCAGGATGAGGCACTGGCCCTCGCGATTGATGCCAAGGTCAAGATGGTCCGGCCGGATGGCTTTCGCGGGAACCAGGCGAAGGAGAACATCATCAAGCGCGCGCTGCTCCCACTTCTGGATGGCGATGCCGCGGAGGTCGAGCGGATCTTCTCCATCATCAAGGCGCAGCCGGAATACTGATGGCGACCACGATCCAGATCGGCGAACTTTCTGTCGAGGTCACCCAGAAGGACATTAAGAATGTCCATCTGAGCGTTCACCCCCCCCATGGCCGGGTCAGTATCGCAGCCCCATTGCACCTCAGCGTCGATGCGATCCGTGCCTTTGCGATCGGCAAGCTATCCTGGATTCGGCAGCAGCAGCGGAAGCTGCAGGAGCAGGAGCGGGAGACGCCACGTGAGTACCTGGACCGGGAGAGCCACTACGTCTGGGGTCGCCGGTGCCTTCTCAGGGTGGTCGAGCACGACTCGCCCCCGAGCGTTGAGTGGCGTCACCACCGCTTGGTCTTGGCGGTTCGGGCTGGAATGGACCAAACCCGCCGGGGTGAGGTTCTTGAGGCCTGGTACCGGGATCAGCTCCGCGACAAGGCAAAGCCGCTGGTGGCGGAGTGGGAACGCCGGCTCGGTGTTCGCGTGCAGCGGGTGTTCATCCAGCGCATGAAGACACGTTGGGGCAGTTGCAACCCCGCCAGCCACGCAATCCGCCTCAACACAGACTTGGCGAAAAAGCCGCGGGAGTGCCTGGAATACATCCTGGTGCACGAGCTGCTGCACCTCCTGGAGCCGACTCATAACTCACGATTCGTGGCACTGATGGATCAGTTTCTGCCTGGTTGGGAGCATCGGCGGGACCAGCTCAACAAGCTGCCGGTGCGCCATGTGGATTGGACCTACTGAGAAGGTGCGGGCCTTGCGCCGCGGAGTTCAGCTACCGCAGACGTCCCTGTGAGCATGGGACGTTGCGAATCGAAGGGACGTAGTGGGGCTTTCACCGATCCCCGTGCTTCCTGCCCGCCTGCATCGCCTTGTTCACGCCGCCCTGCTTGAGGTCGCCGCTGTTCTTCGACCCGGCGCGGGCGTCCTTCGGGTTGGCCTTGCCGGCGGCGGCGTTGTTGCCGCCCTGGGGAGCGCGGCCGGCGGCGGGAAGGGGAGGAAGCTTGGCCATGCTGCTGGTGTCCTTTCAGGACGGTGCCGCCGACATCCGGCGTGCAGGAAAAGGCGAAGTAGCGACCGGGTAGCGGTGGAAACTGCAAACTTCCGGCGCGGGTCGGCGCAGCAAAGCCAATGCAGATCAGCGTTTTAAGGCTTGTGGGGTAAATCGGGCTACCCTCAAGGTCCGGAGAGGCTCCGGCGTCCGGAGAGCCGTTCAGGCCGTTCGTTCCGGCCTCGACCCATCAACCCTCGCGCAAAGACCTTGGCCAGACAGGCGCTTCCGCGCGGTCAGCACAGCAGTGGAGAGGGTTTGCTCAAGAACCGACTGGAGCGGGCGAAGGGATTCGAACCCTCGACCCCAACCTTGGCAAGGTTGTGCTCTACCCCTGAGCTACGCCCGCGCTCCGTTCGGCGTGGGCGGGTGATTACCATGCCGGCGGCGGATTGCAACACCCCCTCGCGACGATGGACATCGGGGCGCGCAGGGGCAGGATGCGCCACGCGCATGACACGGCCCGCCAAGGACACCGCCACCCATGGAGACACCCGACGGCCTGCTGGCCCGCCTCGATGCAATGGGGATCGAGGCGCGGACCGTCCGCCACCCGCCCGTCTTCACCGTGGCGGAAAGCCAGGCGCTGCGGCCGGACCTGCCGGGCGGCCACTCGAAGAACTTGTTCCTCCGCCCCGCCAAGGCCGAGGGCCCCTTCCTGCTGCTCGTGCTGGAGGAAGACCGCCGCGCCTCCGTCAACGCCCTGGTGCGTGCCGCCGGCGCGCCGCGCAGCGCCTTCGCGGAGGCGGAGCACCTGCGGGCGCAACTCGGCGTGGAACCGGGCTCCGTCACGCCCTTCGGCCTCGTGAATGCCCGGCCCGGCGCGGTTCGGGTGGTGTTCGACCAGGGTCTGATGGAGGGCTTCGACTGGGTGAATTTCCATCCCCTGACCAACACCATGACCACCGCCATACGCCCCGCGGACATGCTGCGGTTCCTGCGGAGCCTCGGCCATGAGCCGGCACTGCTGGCGGTGCCGGAGGCGGGCTGAGCGCCACCCCCCGCTTGCTTCGCGCGCCGCGCGGCGCATCTATGCACCAAGAACCCCCGCGCCGTGCCCCGCGCATGGCTGGACCGAGGAAGAGCTGCGATGGATGTGATCTTCGACCCGACCCGCCAGACGGCGCCTGGTGGCAGCGCCGGGGCTGCCGACGTGATCAAGGATGGCGACCAGCGCACCTTCATGGCCGATGTGGTCGAGGCGAGCCGGGAGACGCCGGTCCTCGTCGATTTCTGGGCCACCTGGTGCGGCCCCTGCAAGACGCTGACTCCGACGCTGGAGAAGGTGGTCCGCGCCGCGCAGGGCCGGGTCAAGCTGGTCAAGATCGACATCGACAAGAACCGCCAGCTGGTCCAGCAGCTGGCGCAGATGGGCCTGCCGCTGCAGTCCGTGCCGACCGTGGTCGGCTTCGTGCAGGGACAGATCGCCGACCTCTTCCAGGGCGCGCTGCCGGAAGGGGAGGTGAAGAAGTTCATCGACAACCTGCTCAAGATGGGCGGCAGCCAGAGCCCGGCGGCCGACCTGATGGCGGAAGCCAAGGCGGCGGTCGAGGCCGGCGACCACGCCGGCGCGGTGGAGCTTTTCGCGGCGCTCGCCGAGCAGGAGCCTGAGAATGCCGAGGCGCTGGCCGGCATGGCCCGCTGCCTGGTGGCGCTGGGGGAGGAGGAGCAGGCGCAGGAGGTGATCGACCAGGTCCCCGCCAAGATCCGCGACCACGCCGAAATCGCCTCCATCCGGTCAGCGCTCGAACTAGCGGCGGAAGGGCGCAAGGCGCGGGAGAAGCTCGGCGAGTTCGAGCGGCGCCTGGCCGCCGACCCGGATGACCACGCCGCGCGGATCGACCTGGCCGTCGCGCTGAACGCCATGGACAAGCGGGCGGAGGCGGTCGACGCGCTGATCGACGCCATCAAGCGCGACAAGGCGTGGAACGAGGAGGCGGCGCGCAAGCAGCTGCTGAAGTTCTTCGAGGCCTGGGGCTTCACGGACCCCGCGACCCTTGCGGGACGGCGGAAGCTCTCCACCCTACTGTTCCGCTGACCATCGCGGCCCCCGCTTCCGGGGGGCCTGGGTGACAGGCGGCGCCATAGTGACCGCCGGGCGACTTCGTCCCGGCGGCGGAAACGGAACCGATGCCCCCCTTCCATCCCGCCTTCGACGAGTTGCCCCGGGAGATCCCGATCTTCCCGCTTTCCGGCGCGCTGCTGCTGCCGGAAGGCCGCCTGCCGCTCAATATCTTCGAGCCACGCTACCTCGCGATGGTGGAGGACAGCCTGGCCGCCGGGCGGATGTTCGGCATGGTGATGCCGGACCCGGGCCTGCCGCGGACGGAACTCGGCAGCCAGATCTACCGGGTGGGCTGCCTCGGGCGGCTGTCCTCTTTCGCAGAGACGGATGACGGCCGCTACCTCATCACCCTGACGGGCGTGATCCGCTTCCGGGTGATGGAGGAGGTGGGCCTGCGCCGGGGCTACCGGCGCGCCCTGGTGGAGTACGGCGACTACGCGCCGGATCTGGCGGTGGGCCAGAAGCCCACGATCGACCGCCCGGCCCTGGTCGGCGCGCTGCGGCCCTACTTCAAGGCGCGGGGGATCGAGGCCAATTGGGACGCGGTGGATAACACCAGCGACGCCATGCTGGTGACCACGCTCTGCATGGTCTGCCCCTTCGACACGCGGGAGAAGCAGGCGCTGCTGGAAGCGCGGGGCGTGGAGGAACGCGCCGCGATGCTGGTGGCGCTGATGCAGATGGACATGCACGCCACCGGCATGGCGCCGGAAGGCCGCCCAAGCTAAACGCTCGGCATCTTCACGGAGCCTGACGATGAGCGAGACGAGCGCCGGCGCGGTGGACCCGCGGCTGCTGGAGATCCTGGTCTGCCCGGTCACGAAGGGGCCGCTGCGTTATGACCGGGAGGCCGGCGAGTTGGTGAGCGACAAGGCCGGCCTGGCCTATCCCGTCCGGGACGGCATCCCGATCATGCTGCCGGACGAGGCGCGCAAGATCGGCTGACGCGCGGGCCCGCCATGGCGAAGCTCACGGAAATCCGGCTGAACCGGGCGGAGAAGCGGCTGGAGCTGGCCTGGGACGACGGGACCCGGGCGGCGCTGGGGGCCGAATACCTCCGCGTCGAAAGCCCCTCGGCCGAGGTGCAGGGACACGGGCCCGGGCAGAAGGTGATCGTGCCCGGGCGCCGGCATGTCGGCATCATGCGGGTGGAGCCCGTCGGGCATTACGGCGTGCGGCTGGTCTTCGACGACCTGCACGACACGGGCATCTACAGCTGGGACTACCTGCGGACGCTGGCGGAGGAGCGGGAGGCCCGCTTCGCCGCCTATGAACAGGCGCTGGCGGCCAAGGGCCTGTCCCGCGACCCGCCGTCCCGCCGGACCTCTACTGCTTCCGGAGCGGGCCCGGGGTGATGGTGGCGCCGGTGCCGCCCGGGTTGCGGAAGGCATCCCGCAGCTGGGTGACGACGGGGTCCACATCCTCGAACCGCGCGGCGGTGCCGGTGACGGTGACGACATTGCGCTCCGGGATGCAGTAGAAGACGTAGAGCTGGTCCTGGGCGCGGTTCTCCGCCCAGACGGCGCGGCTGGTGGGGCTCATCAGCTGCAGGCCAACCTGGCGCACCGCCTGGCTCGCGCGGTTCATGCAGTCCTGCAGCGACGCGCCATTGGTGAGCCATTCATGGCCGACCGAGAGCCCCGCGGCGCCGGCCTGGGGCATGGCGGCGAACAGCATCAGGGCAATGAGGGGCGCGCGGCGCATGGGCGGATCCTCCGGCTGAAGGGGCCATGATGCCGGGCCGCGGGGCGGCGGCAAGCCCGGCCGGGTTTCGGACGGTGTCGCGGCGGC
This sequence comes from Acetobacteraceae bacterium, assembly GCA_027482245.1. Classification (GTDB taxonomy): domain Bacteria; phylum Pseudomonadota; class Alphaproteobacteria; order Acetobacterales; family Acetobacteraceae; genus Falsiroseomonas. Next base: position 56,097 of record JAIXWG010000058.1, read on the forward strand.
GGGAGGATCGCGGGGCCCTCAGTAATACAGGGGATTTACCCTTTTTAGCACTTTTAGCACCGATTCTGGGGTGCGTTTGGACCCATGGCGGGGGCAGCGGGGCCAGGGTGATGGGGCGGATTCACGGGTTCAAGGAGCCGCTCGCCGGGTGGTGGAGCAACTGGAACATATCAGAAACAAGGTGCCAGGAGCCAGCGGATTCGGCAGAAGGGGTGTCGGAGCGCCGCACCGGTCGGTCCTGATGCAGCATCGGGCGAACCGGGTGCCGCGGGCTCAAGCCCTGCCGGCCGGCCGCCATGGCGACGACTGGGAACCCGGTGCGTCCGGACCGGTCATCGACGCCACCAGGGTTCGCCCCTGCCTCACCCCAGCGCGTGCACCACGTCCTTCACCGCCCCCAGCACGCGTCGTGTCGTCGAGAAGAGGGTGATGAATTCGTAGGCCACCAGGAAGACGAGCAGGGAGAAGGCCGCCGGGGCCTGGCGCAGCATGCGTTCATGCAGGCGGAGCGGGGCTTCCGGCCAGGGCAGGGCCATGACCAGGCGGGTCAGGGCGATGCCGAGGGCGGCGCCGGCCAGCAGGTCCGTCAGGTAGTGGAAGCCGAAGTAGAGGCGGGGGAAGCAGACGACGAGCGCGGCCCAGAGGGCGGCGGCCAGGCCGAGGCGGCGGTCGAAGGCCCAGGCGGCGGTGGCCAGGGCCGCGGCCAGCACCGCGTGGTCGGAGGGAAGGGAGGACCATTCGCCGAGGGTCGGCAGGCTGGCCGATTGGGGGAAGTAGTCGGCAGGCAGGGTCAGGCGCGGCCGGTCGCGGGGTGGCATGGCGTCCTGGACGAAGCGGCCGAAGGCGATGGTCAGGATCACGCCGGCGAAGCTGCCGATGACGCGGCGGGACCGGTCGGCGGGCGCCTCGTTCGGCTTCTGGGCCAGCCAGGCATAGGCGGCGCAGAGGACCGGCACGCCGAGTTTCACGAGGTCGACCGTCAGCAGGAAGCGCAGCGCCCAGTCGAGGACCTCCGACCGGCCGGAGAGGGCGTGGACCAGGGACAGGCCGGCGGTATCGATGGGGTTCAGCGAAACGGCCGCGTTCGGTTCCATGCTGGCGTCGTTCCCCCTTCCCATCGCTGCTGCGCAACGCGGCCGGTGTCACGAGGTTGCCATGTTTCGTCTACAATAAACCCGGCGGTCCAGGGTCGCCTTCGACCCTGGCGGGGGTTGCAGGGGGCAGCGCCCCCTGCGGGTCACCCGCGCGTCAGCAGCCCCTGCCCGCCGAGCAGCCCCGTCGTCCCTGGCCCCATCCCCATCGCCCGTTCCGCGAAGGCGCGCTTCAGCCGCGGCATCCGGTCCACCAGCGCGATGCCGATGCGCCGGGCCAGGCGCACCGGCGGCAGGTCGTTGCCGAAGAGTTTCTCGAGTCCGTGGCAGGCCGCCAGCATCAGCCCGGCGTCGGGCCGGGCGCGGCGGTCGTAGCGCGCCAGGACGGCGGCGCTGCCGGGGTCCTCGTTGGCGGCGACGGCCTCGATGATCGCTTCTGCCAGCGCGGCCACATCGCGGAAGCCGAGGTTGAGGCCCTGGCCGGCGACGGGGTGGATGCCATGCGCGGCGTCGCCCACCAGCGCCAGGCGGGTATCCACCTGGCGGGAGGCCCAGAGCGCGGTCAGCGGGTAGGACCAGCGGCGCCCGATGGGACGGATGCGGCCGAGGTGGTCGCCGAGACGCCGGCTGAGTTCGCGCCCGAAGGCAGCGTCATCCATGGCGAGGAAGCGGGCGGAAAGGTCCCGCCGGTCCGCCCAGACGAAGGCGCTGGCGTGGGGGAATTCGGCGGTGCCGAAATTGCCGGGGCCGGCGAGGGGCAGCTGCGCGAAGGGGCCGTTCGGCAGAAACATCTCCAGCGCTGTGCCGTGGTGCGGCTTCTCATGCGCGAAGGCGCCGACCATGCCGGTCTGGCCGTAGTCGTGCTTGGCCACGGTGATGCCGGCCTGCTGGCGGAGCGGCGAGTTGCGGCCTTCCGCGGCCACGACCAGGCGGGCGGTGATGGTGGTGCCGGCGTGCTCGCCCTTGGTCAGGCGAAGCGTGGCGGCTTCCGCCGTGCGGGTGACCGCGGCCTCCGCCGGGGTGAAGACGTGCAGGTTGGGCAGATGGGGCAGGCGGGCGTTCAGCGCGACGCGCAGCGCCCGGGCCTCCACCATCCAGCCGAAGGGGGTGTCGCTGCCCGGTTCCGTCACCTCGGCCGCATTGAAGTCGAGCTTGAGGGAGGAGGGGCGGTGGCCGGGGCGGCCATCGGCCACGCGGATGTGGCGGATGGGCTGGGGGGCGCCCGGCAGCCTGTCCCAGATGCCGGCGGCGTCCAGCAGGCGCTGGCTGGTGAGCGCGATGGCGTAGGCCCGGCCGTCGAAGTCCGGCATCTCCATGGGCGGCAGGGGCGCCTGGTCCAGCACGGCGGTCGGGATGCCGGCGGCGGCGAGGGTGGCGGCGAGGGTGGCGCCGACGGGTCCGGCGCCGACGATGGCGACGGTGACTTCAAGGGAGGGGACGTCGAGGGAATCCGGCTGGCTCATGGGTTGAGAGTCGGCCTGGAATCGCGGTTCGGCAAGGGCATGTCACGAAACAGGCAATTGCCCAAGAAGTAGGCTGTTGCGGAATGCCGCGACGCAGCATGACAACCGGCGGGTGAGTGAGTCCCTGGTGCCACGGTGTTGCGCGCGGGTGGCACGGTCCTTGGATTGGCCCTTCCGGCATAGGCCTTGGGAAGGGGATCTACGGCGCGATGAAGCTGGTGATGGCGATCATCAAGCCCTTCAAGCTGGACGAGGTGCGCGATGCGCTCACCCCGCTCGGCGTGCAGGGGCTGACGGTGACCGAGGTGAAGGGTTTTGGCCGGCAGAAGGGCCAGACCGAGATCTACCGCGGTGCCGAGTACCATGTGAGCTTCCTGCCGAAGCTCAAGATCGAAGTCGCCGTGCCCGCCGAGATGGTGGACGCGGTGGTCGAGGCGATCGCGGGTGCCGCGCGCACCGGCAAGATCGGCGACGGCAAGATCTTCGTCCTGGATGTGGAGCGCGCGCTGCGCATCCGCACGGGCGAGACCGACGACCAGGCGCTCTGACCATGGAGCGGCGAGAGACAACACCGATGACGGGGATTGGGGGAATGAGGATGCTTGCGCGCGCCGCGGCCATGGCGCTGCCGGTGGTTCTCGCGGCCGGCGCGGCCTTCGCGCAGGATGCGGCGCCGGAGGCCAAGATCGACACCGGCGACACGGCGTGGATGCTGACCAGCTCCGCGATCGTGCTGATGATGTCGGTGCCGGGCCTGGCGCTGTTCTATGCGGGCATGGTCCGCAAGAAGAACGTGCTGGCCACCATGATGCAGACCTTCGCCATCACGGCGCTGGTCGGCGTGCTGTGGATGGTCATCGGCTACAGCCTGGCCTTCGGGGAGGGCAACGCCTACATCGGCGACGTGTCCCGCCTGCTGATGGGCGGCATGGCCGAGAACTGGGACAAGCCCTTCACGCTGGGCTCGGGCGACGGCGCGGTGGCGACGACGATCCCGGAAAGCGTCTTCGCGATGTTCCAGATGACCTTCGCGATCATCACCGCCGCCCTGATCACGGGCGCGGTGGCGGACCGCATGAAGTTCTCCGCGCTGATGCTGTTCACGGCGCTGTGGACCATCCTGGTCTATTCGCCCGTCGCGCACTGGGTCTGGCACCCGAATGGCTGGATCTTCGCCCTCGGCGCGCTGGACTTCGCGGGCGGCACGGTGGTGCACATCAATGCCGGCGTGGCCGGCCTGGTGGCGGCGATCGTGCTCGGCAAGCGGGTCGGCTACGGGACGGACAACATGTCCCCCTACAACCTGGCCTTCGCCGTGATCGGCGCGGGGCTGCTGTGGGTGGGCTGGTTCGGCTTCAACGCGGGTTCGGCGGTCGGCGCCGGCGCGCGGGCGGGCATGGCCATGCTGGTGACGCAGATCGCGGCGGCCGGCGCGGTGCTGGCCTGGCTGGTCGCGGAATGGGCCACGAAGGGCAAGCCCTCCGTCCTCGGCGCCATCTCCGGCGCGGTGGCGGGTCTGGTCGCCATCACCCCGGCGGCGGGCTTCGTGCTGCCGGGTTCCGCGCTGGTCATCGGCCTGGTGGCCGGGCTGGCGGGCTTCTGGGGTGCGACGGCGCTGAAGCACTGGTGCGGCTATGACGACAGCCTGGACGCCTTCGGCGTGCACGGCATCTGCGGCATCACCGGCGCGCTGCTGACGGGCCTCTTCGCCTATGGCCCGCTGTCGGCCACGCCGGCCCTGCCGGAAGGGTCGGGGGCGTCGCTCTCCCAGTTCCTGACGCAGTGCTACGCGGTGGGGGCGGTGTTCGTCTTCACGGCGGTGGTGACCTTCATCCTGCTCAAGGTCGTGGACGCCATTGTCGGCCTCCGCGTCAGCGAGGAGGAGGAGCGCGAGGGCCTGGACGTGACGCTGCACGGCGAGCGGATCGGCTGAACGCCCCCTACATCGGGGTGGCCTGAGGAACGCCGGGGGGCAGCCCCCGGCGTTTTTCGTTGGGGGTGCCCCAAGGGGGGTACCCAAGGGGGGTGTCCCGCACAAAAGCAGGCGAGGGTTGCATCCCACGCGCGGCCTCACCCCTTGGCCATTCGCGGGTTGCGGAGTAGATAGCCAGCATGCAGGCACGCAAGCTGTTTGATTTCAATGACCGTCGCAACGCGGCGGAAGAGGCCCGTAAGAAGGCAGCCGAGAAGTTCCAGGCGCTGAAGAGCCGCCTCGACGATCCGGCCGTCCAGCAGAAGATGGCGGAGCAGAAGGCGATCGCGGATGCGCGGGCCGCCCGCCAGGCCGAACGCGCCGCCGCCAAGGCCGCCGAGGCCGCCCGGATCGCCGCCGAGAAGGCCGCCGCCGAGGCCGCCGCCGCCGCCGCCCGGAAGGAAGAGGAACGCCGCGCCGCCGAGGAGGCGATGCGCGCCCGCGCCGCCGAGATCGACGCCATGAACCGCGCCGCCATCCTGGACGCCGAGAAGAAGGCCCGCGCCCTGGCGCTGGCCGCCGAGCAGAAGGCGAAGCGCGACGCCCGCTACGCCGCCCGGAAGGCCCGCACGAAGTAATCCGCCCAAGTCCTGCGATGAGACGCCCGGCCGGCCCCGTGCCCGCCGGGCGTTTCGCGTTTCAGGGGGCGAGCATCGCCGCCAGTTCCGGGTTGCAGGCGGCCAGCGCCGGGCCGGCAGGCAGGCCGAGGCGCTTCGAGACCGCCCAGGCGCTGGCGAGGTTGGAGGAGAGGAGCGGCACGCCCAGCCTCTCCCGCATCCATTCCATGGCATCGAGCGTCGGCATCCCGGTGCCCGACAGCAGCACGGCGCAATCCGGGGGCGGGCGCAGCTTCGCCAGGCCGTCGGCCACTTCCTCCGGCGTCAGCTCATAGGCGCGGAAGCTCTCGCTGACCTTGAAGCTCTCGACCAGGTCGAGCCCGGCGAGCCGCCAGTAGCGCTCCGCCCGCTCCGTCAGCCAGCCGGGATAGGGGGAGAAGAGGAGGAGCTTCGGGCGGCCGAGCGCAGCCAGCGCCTCCGCCAGGCCGCGGGCGGCGAGCACCAGGGGGCGGCCGAGGGCGGTGGAGGCGCGGTCCTGCATGGCCGCGTCCTCGGCGGGCGGCAGGGCATAGCTCGGGCCGGTGATGCCGTAGATCCCGGCATCCAGCGGCAGGGCGCCGAAGCCGTCCAGCGAGCGGTCCAGCGCCTCCAGATAGGCGGCGTTGCGCTGTTCGAGGGTGGTGCCGGGCATCACCGGCATGCGGGTGACGTGCAGCGCGGCCTGGGGGGCCAGCAAATGGCGCGTCTCATGCTCCACCGCGGGGTTGGCGGAGGGCGTCACCAGCGCCACGCGATGCGTGGGGTGCCAGGCGCGGGCGGGGTGGGTCATGCGGGCGCCCCTACCTTGGCGATGTCGAGCATGCTGGCCTCCCGCGCCCAGGTCAGGGTTTCTGCCGGTGTGAGGGCGGCCATGCGGGCGACCTCCTCGGCCGGGCTGGCGGCGACGCGGGCATCGGTGCGGGGCAGCAGGGCGTCGCGCACCACGCGCAGCCGGGCATCCGCCCAGGATTGCAGCAGGGTGTCGGGCGCGCCGTGCAGTACGGCGTCGAGCGTCGCGGCCAGGGTCATGGCGTCATGGATGCCGGCATTCATGTTCATGCCGCCGCGGGTGTTGGTGAGGTGCGCGGCATCGCCGGCCAGCAGCACGCGGCCGGCGCGGTAGGCCAGCGCCATGGCGCGCTTCACGCCATAGACGTCGCGGCCCTCGATCGGCAGGTCGCGGAGCGCGGGCAGGAAGCGGGCGATGCGGGCGCGGGCATGGTCTTCCTCGAGTGCAGCCTCGTCGCTCATGTCGGGCGCCACGCGGAAGATCAGGCGCCAGACCTTGGGCATGCGGAGCAGGGAGCAGGAGCCTGCCTGGTCGTAGAGGTAGCCGAGGCCGTCGAGGCCGGGGATGTGGTCCCGCAGGTCCAGCGGCGTCAGCAGGCGAAGCACGCGGTGGGCATAGTCATTGGTGTCGGCCTCGATCCCCGCGAGCGCCCGCATCGCGCCGCCCGCGCCGTCGCAGCCGATGGCGTAGCGGGCGCGGTGGGTGGTGCCATCGGCGGCGGTGACAGTGACACTGTCGGAATCCTGGGCGAGGCCCGCCGCGCCGGCGTTGAAGCGCACCGTGCCGACGGGCAGGGCGGCCAGCAGGGCGGGCGTGACGTCCTGCTGTTCCCGGTGCCAGCGATGGGGGAAGCCGGTCTCCCCCGCCAGGATGCCGAGGTCGATGGTGGCCGCGCTGCCGTCATCCACGCGCCGCCAGAGGATGCGGTCGATCCGCACGCCGCCGGGCAGCAGCGGCTTCAGCACGCCGAGGCTGTGCAGGGCATCGAGGGTCGGCGGATGGAAGGTGGAGGCGCGAGAGGCGGCAGAGAGCGTTTCGCGTTTCTCCAGCACGCGGACGGCGATGCCGCGCTGGTGGAGCGCCAGCGCCAGCGCCAGGCCGACGGGGCCGGCGCCGGCGATCAGGATGTCGGTGTCGTGGGTGGTCACCCGAGAAGGTCCTTGGCGGGCTGGTCGTGCAACAGGGCGGCGATGGCGGCGGTGGTCGCGGCCTCGCCGAGGGTCGGCGTCGCGAAGCGGCGGAATTTCGCCACCGCCTCCGCCTCGCTCATCGGGCGGTCGGGGTCGCCGGTGACGCCGGTGATGGTGGCGCTGTGCTCGCCGATGGTGAGCGTCGCGCCACGACGGCCGGCGGCGGTCAGGGCGGTGTCCTCCCGCAACTCGATCGCGGCTTCAAGGGCGCGCAGCGTCGGATCCGCCAGCGCCTCCTCCGTATAGGCGGCGGGGCCGAGATCGCCCTGGACCAGCGTGGCCGCGACCGCCCAGGTCAGGCTGAACTGCGCGGCGATGGCGGCGGTCGGCGCGCGGTTGCCGGCGTAGCGCAGCGCCTCGGCATAGATGGAGAGGGTGATGGGGCCGTCGGGGGCCACGCCGCGCCCGCGCAGCTTGATCGCCGCCGCCGCGCCGTAATGCGCGTGCCGCACCCCCGCGAAGGGCTTCAGATACGCATCCTCCAGCAGCCACGCCCCCGGTGGCGTGACATCGGCGGGGGCTTCATGCCCCAGCGCGATGCGCCGTCCTTCCGCAAAGCCGCCCTCCGGCGCGTCCATGCCCGCGGCGGCGCCGGCGGCGGCCATGTGACCCAGCAGCGCGGCGTGGCTGGCGTAGCTGTTGCGCCCATCCATCCCGGCCGCGATGGGGGCGTAGAGGGAGAAGGGCACCTGACACGCCGCCAGCCGCACCGCGCGGCCGATGCCCTCCGCATCCAGCCCGGCCAGGGCGGCGGCGCAGGCGGCGGCGCCGAGGCTGTGCCAGGACCCGTCCACATGCATCCCCGGCTTGATGCGCCAGGCCTGGCCGGCGCGGGAAGCGACCTCATACCCCAGCGCGAAGGCCGCCACCGCGCGCCCCGGATCGCCGCCTTGCGCGCGCGCCACCAGGGCGAGCGGCGCCACCGGAAGCGCCGGGCGGCCATGGGCGCTGGCGAGGCCTTCATTCGCCTCGTCCCAGCAGGTGGCGGCGGCCAGCACGGCCGCGGCGGCCCCGGGGGCGAGGCGTGCGCCCGCCAGCGCGACAGTGCCGGGGAAGGCGTGCTGCATGGCCTGCGCGAAGGCGGCCACGCGGGGGTGCCGCAGCCCCGCCAGCGCGCATCCGAGGCTGTCCAGCAGCAGCAGCCGCGCCTTCGCGGCAGCCGCGCTGCCGGGCAGCGGACCGGCCGCCGCCCAGCTGATCGTGGACGAAAAGATCACTCGGCGCGGGCGCCGGAGCGGCGGACGGCGTCGCGCCAGGTGCGGCGCTCGCGCTCCATCAGCGTGGCCAGCGTCGCGCGGCCCTGGGGCATGGCGTCGGCCTCCCGCTGCGCCAGCACGGCGGCCCAGGCGGGGCCCTCCAGCACGGCGCGGAAAGCGGCCTCCAGCGCGGCCTGCACCGGCTCCGGCGTCGCGCCCTGGGCGAAGACGCCGTACCAGGGGCTGGCGTCGAAGCCCGGCACCGTCTCCGCGATCGCGGGCACGTCCGGCATGGCGCGGAAGCGGCGCGCGCTGGTCACGCCGATGGCACGCAGTGCGCCGCCCGCCGTCACCTGCGGCTTGGAGGTGGCGAGGCCGTCCAGCGCCACCGGGATGGTGCCGGCGACCATGTCCGTCAGTAGCGGCGCGCTGCCGCGATAGGGCACATGCGTCATCGGCACGTTCAGCGTGGCGCGCAGCAATTCCATGGACAGATGCGTGAAGCTGCCGACGCCGTTGGAGCCATAGGGCAGGCCGTCAGGCGTGGCGCGGAGCTTCGCGATCAGCGACGCCACATCCGTCACGTCCGGTAGCGCGCGGGGCGAGACGACGAGGAGGTTCGGCTGCTCCGCCAGCATGGCGATGGGGACGAAATCCGTGTCGGGGTCGTAGCTCAGGCGCTCGAACAGCACCTTGTTGATGGCGATGATGCCCTGGGTCGCGACCAGCAGCGTGTGGCCATCCGGCGCGGCGCGGGCCACCGCTTCGGCGGCCAGGTTCCCGCCGGCGCCGGCGCGGTTCTCCACCACCACGGGCTGGCCCCAGCGGGCGGAAAGCTGGTCCGCCGCCGCGCGGGCCAGGATGTCCGTCAGCCCGCCCGGCGCGAAGGGCAGTACCAGGCGGACGGGGCGCGCGGGCGCCCAGGCGGTCTGGGCCTGCGCCAAAGCGGGCATGGCGAGTGCCGCGCCGAGGAGGGCGCGGCGGGTGGTCTGCGGCATGGAGACGTCTTTCATGTGCGGTAGTCGGGTTCCTCGCGGTCCAGCACCCGGCGCCAGGCGTTCAGGTGCAGGCGCGCGTCGATCTTCTCGCCCCAGGGGCCGAGGTGGTTGCGGCGGAGACGCTCGGGCAGCGTGTGCATCGCACGGCCGGTGGACATCGCCGTCATCTGGTACATCGCGGTGCGCTCCGCGATGAAGCATTCATCGAAGGCGTCTTGCACCGTCGGGCCGACGACGGTGACGCCATGGCCGCGCATCACCATGACCGACTTGTCGCCGAGGCAGCGCGCGATGCGGTCGCCTTCCTCATTGTGGTGGACGGGCTCGTCACCTTCCTGGTCGTAGACGATGCGGTCGTTCAGCAGCAGGTTGTTGTGGTGGGAGAGATGCAGTTCCGTGTCCCGCAGCAGCGACAGCGCCGTCAGCCAGCGCGGATGCACATGCACCACGCAGGCCGCGCGCGGGTTCAGCAGGTGGATGCGCGCATGGATGTGGAAGGCGACCTTGCGCAGCTCGCCCGTCCCCTGCAGCACCTTGCCATCGAGGTCGCAGACGATGAGGTCGGAGGCCTTCAGTTCCTGGAAGAGGTAGCCGCGGGGGTTGATGAGGAAGCGGGGCGGGCCCTCGCCGGGAAGCATCAGCGAGTTGTGGTTGCCGATCTGCTCGTTCCAGCCTTCCCGCGCGGCCACGCGGAAGACGGCGGCCATGTCGCAGCGCAACTCCCATTCCGCGGCCTCGGCCGCGCTGTCGCTCAGGCGTTCGATGATGGCGGACATGATCGAGCCCTCCTCCGGGTTCGGGTGAAGCCTACAGGTCGCGGGCGATGACGGCCACGGGGTCGCCGACCTTCACGCGCCCGGCATGGCGCACGCACCAGAGCAGGCCGGTCGCGGCGTAGGAAAGCGGGATGGCGGGGGCGGAAGGATCCTCGATGCGGTGCAGCAATCCGGCTTGCGTGCCTTCGGTGACGTTCGCGCCGAGCATGTCCGCGGCTTCCCAGATGCCGTCGCAGGGGGCGAAGACGTAGTGGGCGAGGTCCGGCACCGTCATGCGCCGGGACGGCGTCGTGATCTCGGGCCGGCCTTCCAGGATGCCGGCGTGGCGCAGCAGATTCGTCACGCCGCGACGGGTGATGGCAAGGTTCGCGGGGTTGAGGCGGCCGCCGCCGCCGAGTTCGGAGGAGAGGGCCACGACGCCGCGTGCCTCCGCCTGGGCGAGCAGCGTGGGCCCCGCATTCACCTCCCGCAGCAGCATGGTGATCGGCGCGTTGAAGGCATCCGCCATGGCGAGCGTCTTCGCCTGTAATGCGGCATCGTCCAGCACATGGCCGGCGGTACTGGCGACGATGTCCATGCCCGTGCCGCCGGAATGCAAATCCTGCTGGTAGTCGCAGAGCGGCAGCAGGACGCTGTCGATGTAGTGCGCGAGCGAGAGCGCGAAGCCGCCGAAGGGGTCGCCCGGGAAGCAGCGGTTGAAGTCGCGGCCATCGAGCGGGCTGAGCCGCTTGCCCGCGGCGCAGGCGGGGTAGTGCATGGCGGGCATGATGATGACGCGGCCCTGCACCTGTTCGGGCTTCAGCGTCCGGGCGAGGTCGAGCAGCGCGACCTGGCCTTCGTATTCGTCGCCATGGTTGCCGGCGGTCAGCAGCATGGTGGGGCCGCTGCCGTTGGCGACGACGACTATGGGCACGGGGATGGTGCCCCAGCCGCTGTCGTCGCGGGATTGCGGCACACGGAGATGCCCGGCCTGGCGGCCCGGCTTGGCGAAGTCCACTTCGGCGACGACGGGACTGGCCGACATTTCTTCCATGCTCCGCGACGCGACGGATTGAACCCCGCCGCGGGCGAAGGCTAGCATCGCTGTGAAAATGTGGGAGAGGGGGTCGGTCCATGCTGACACGTCGCCAACTGGGTCTTGCCGCCGCTGCGGCGGCCGGTTCTCCTCTCGCGAAGCCAGCGATCGCACAAGGCGCTCGCGGCACCGTGGTGATGGCGCAGCAGGCGCAGCCGCCCTCGCTCGACGCGCAGGTGACGACGGCGCAGGCCAGCCGCAACATCAACCTGCACGTCTATGAGACGCTCTTCGCCCGCGACGAGGCGGGCAACCCGAAGCCCGACCTGGCGGAGGGTGTCGATGTCTCCGCGGATGGGCTGACCTATCGCTTCTCGCTGCGTGATGCGCGCTTCCACAACAGCAAGCGGATGACGAGTGCCGATGTGAAGGCATCGCTGCTGCGCTACGGCCGCGTCGGCGGATCGGCCTTCATCATGCAGCCGGTGGAGGCGATCGACACGCCGGATGCGAGGACCGTCGTGGTGCGGCTGAAGGAACCGAGCCCGGGCTTCATCGCCGGCATCTCCTCCCCCCGCGCGCCCTGCGCCATCATCCCGGAGGAGGAGGCGGGGAAGGACGCGTCGCGGATCGAGGTGATCGGCACGGGTCCCTTCCGCTTCGTGGAGTACCGGCCGGACAGCCACGTGCGGCTGACGCGGTTTGGCGACTATGTGCAGAACACCGCCTACCAGGGCATGGATGGCTTCGCGGGTCGCAAGATTGCGAATGTCGAGAACCTGATGATCCGCTTCGTGCCGGAAGGCGGCGCGCGGACGGCGGGGTTGCAGGCGGGCGAGATCCAGATCCTGGAAGCCATCGCCGTGCCCGCGGCGCAGAGGCTGCGCAACGACCGCAACCTGGCGATGCATGAGATGATGCCCTGGTCCTTCCAGACGCTCATGCTCAACCACGTCGCGCCGCCGATGGACAATCCGGTGTTCCGCCGCGCGCTGCAGGCGGCGCTGGACCTGGAGGAGATCATGGCGATCTCCACCGATGGCCTGTATCGCATGACGCATGGCTGGCAGCATCCGGGGACGGAGTTCTTCGCGGGCGACGTCGGCAAGCCGCTCTACAACATCAACAACAAGGACCGCGCGCGGGCCCTGCTGCGGGAGGCCGGGTACCGGAACGAGGAGATCATCCTGCTGGGCGACAGCAGCTTCTCCAACCACCAGGCGACGATCGTGACGGCGGCGGAGCAGCTGAAAGCTGTCGGCATCAACGTGAAGGTCGTGATCACGGACTGGCCGACCGCCTTCAGCCAGCGCACGCAGCGCACCGGCTGGCACCTCTGGGCGCTGATGCTGGGGATCGAGCCCTATGAGGGCCCCTACGGCGTCGTCGGCTTCTTCAGCGGGCACGCGCCGGTGCAGCATGCGCGGGACGAGGTGATCGAGGATTGCCAGAAGCGGCTGACCACCTCGCTTTCCGCCGACGAGCGCAAGAAGGCCGTCAGCGACTTCCAGGCGCGGATGTATGACCAGGCCATCGCGATCAAATGCGGCGATGTCGGCATCGTGCAGGCCACGCGGGCGAGCGTGCGGGACTACAAGCCGTATCGCATCCCCCGCATGTGGGGGATCTCGCTGGCCTAGCGGGTGTTCCACTACGCGCTGCGGCGCATCCTGGCGGCGCTGCCGGTGCTGCTGCTGGTCTCGCTGATGTCCTTCGCCATCGTCTGGATCGTGCCGGGCGACGTGGCGGTGGAGATGGCGGGGCCGACGGCGACGGCGGAGGAACTGGCGCGGCTGCGCGAACGGCTCGGCCTCAACCGGCCGTGGTTCGAACAGCTGGTGGGCTGGTACGCGGCGCTCGCGCAGGGCGACCTCGGCGAGAGCATCCTGCTGCGGCAGGGCGTCGGCGCGGCGATCGTGGAGCGGCTGCCGGTGACGCTGTCGCTGACATTCCTCGCGCTGGGGATCGCGCTGGTCGTGGGGACGGCGCTCGGCGTGCTGGCGGCGGTGCGGGCGGGGAAGGGGGCCGATCGCGCGGCGATGGGGGCGGCGCTGGTCGGGTTCTCCGTGCCGGATTTCTGGCTCGGCCTGGTCTTCGTCTATGTGTTTGCGGTGCAACTCGCCTGGCTGCCGACAGGGGGCTACGTTCCCTTCGCGCAGGACCCGGTGGGCTGGGCGCGGGGCATGGTGCTGCCGGCGGCGACGCTGGCGCTGGCGCAGATCGGGCTCTTCGCGCGGATGACGCGGGCGGCGATGCTGGAGGTGCTGCGCCAGGACTATGTCCGCACCGCGCGCGCCAAGGGCATGCCGGGCTGGGTGGTCATCGGCAAGCACGCGCTGCGCAACGCGCTGATCCCCGTGGTGACGGTGGCGGGCATCGCCTGCGGCGTGCTGCTGGGCGGGACCGTGGTGATCGAGAGCGTGTTCAGCCTGCCAGGTGTGGGGCGGCTGATCGTGGGGGCGATCCAGCGGCGGGACTATCCCGTGATCCAGGGCGGGCTGCTGCTGACGGCGACGATTTTTGTCTGTGTGAACCTGGCGGTCGACCTTCTCTACGCCTGGCTGGATCCGAGGATCAGGCATGGCCGGTAAGGCACCCGGCGCGCTTTCCCGGCTGGTTGCGCATCCCTCCTTCCGCTGGGGGGCGCTGCTGTTCGGGATCATCGTGCTCTGCGCCGTCTTCGCCTGGTGGCTGGCGCCGCATGATCCCTTCCGCAACAATTTCCGCACGCGCTTCCGCGCGCCGGACGAGACCTTCTGGCTCGGCACGGACCGCTTCGGGCGGGACATCCTCTCGCGCACCCTGTACGGGGCGCAGGTGTCGCTGCGCATCGGGTTGGGCGTCGCGGGGCTGACGGCGCTGGTGGGGGGCGCGATCGGCGCGCTGGCGGGCTTCGTGCGGCGGCTGGACGGGCCGTTGATGCGCTTCATGGATGCGCTGATGGCCTTCCCCGCGGTGCTGCTGGCGATCGCGCTGGCGGCGGCGCTGGGGCCTTCGGAGGTGAATGCCATCCTGGCGCTCTCCATCGCCTATGCACCGCGGACGGCGCGGGTGATGCGGGCGGGGGTGATGGTGGTGCGGGAGTTTCCCTTCGTGGAGGGCGCGCGCGCCATCGGCGCCTCGCCGGCCCGCGTGCTGCTTCGCCACATCCTCCCGAACGCGATGGCGCCGCTGGTGGTGCAGCAGACCTACGTCTTCGCCCTCGCCATTCTGGCGGAGGCGGTGCTGAGCTTCCTCGGCGTCGGGCCGCCGCCGCCGACGCCGACCTTGGGTGGCATCATCGCGGATGGGCGCGACTACATCCAGGAAGCGCCCTGGATCTCCCTGGTGCCGGGGGTGGCCATCGCCATGACGGTGCTGGGGCTGAATTTGATGGGCGACGGGCTGCGGGATGCGCTGGACCCGCGGCTCCGGACCGCGATCCGGTGAGCGCGCTGCTGAGCGTCGAGGGACTGTCCGTCGCCTTCGGGAAGACCGAGGTGCTGAACGGCGTGTCCTTCGACATCGCGCCGGGCGAGGTGCTGGGCGTGGTGGGGGAGAGCGGCAGCGGCAAGTCGATGACCGCGCTCGCCATGATGGGGCTGCTGCCACCGGGCGGGCGCATCGCGTCGGGCCGCATCGTGTTCGAGGGCGTGGAAGTCAGCGCGCTTCCAGAGCGGGAACTCGCGAAAATGCGAGGCGCGCGGATGGCGATGATCTTCCAGGAACCCATGGCCTCGCTGAACCCCGTGCTGACGGTGGGGGAGCAGATCACGGAGGTGCTGCGCCACCATCGCGGGATGGATCGCCGCAGCGCACATAACGAGGCCGTGGCGCTGCTGAAGCTGGTGGAGATCGCGGCGGCGGAGCGGCGGGTGGATGAGTATCCGCACCAGCTCTCCGGCGGCATGCGGCAGCGCGCGATGATCGCCATCGCGCTGGCCTGCCGGCCAAGGCTGCTGGTGGCGGATGAGCCGACGACGGCGCTGGATGCGACGGTGCAGGCGGGCATTCTCGACCTGCTGCGGGGGCTGCGGCAGGAATTCGGGATGGCGGTGCTGCTGATCACGCATGACCTCGGCGTGGTGGCCGATATCTGCGAGCGGGTGGTGGTGATGTATGCCGGGCGGATTGCCGAAACCGGTGATGCGGCCGCGATCTTCGCGCAGCCCGGGCATCCCTACACCCAGGCGCTGCTGGCGGCGATTCCGCGGCTGGAGGGGCCGATCGGGACGTTGCCGGCCATCGGGGGCGTGGTGCCCTCGCCGGCGGATTTCCCGCAGGGATGCCGCTTCGCGCCGCGCTGCCAGCACGCGATTCCTGACTGCACGGTGGCGGCACCGGCGCTGCGCGCGCTGGCGGGCGGCACCGCGGCCGCCTGCATCCGCGCGGAATACGTCGCATGACGCTGCTGGTGGCGCGGAACCTGAGAAAGAGCTTCGCCGGTGGGGTGCGGGCGGTGGATGGCGTGGACCTTGCCATCGATGCGGGGGAGACGCTGGGCCTGGTCGGTGAGAGCGGGTGCGGCAAGTCCACGCTGGCGCGGCTCGTGCTGCGGCTGATCGAGCCGGATGGCGGCGTGCTGGCCTTCCGCGGCAACGACATCACGCATCTGCCGGAACGCGGCATGCGCGCGCTGCGGCGGGACATGGGCGTGGTGTTCCAGGACCCCTTCGGCAGCCTCAATCCGCGGATGAGCGTGGCGCAGCTGCTGGCGGAACCCCTGGTGGTGCACGGCATCGGGGATGGCGCCTCGCGCGGCGCGCGGGTCTCGGCGTTGCTCGACCTGGTAGGGCTGCTGCCGGAGCATGCGGCGCGCTACCCGCATGAGTTCAGCGGCGGGCAGCGCCAGCGGATCGCCATCGCCCGCGCGCTGGCCACCGAGCCCGCCTTCCTGGTCTGCGACGAGCCGACCAGCGCGCTCGACGTCTCGATCCAGGCGCAGGTGTTGAACCTGCTGCGGGAATTGCAGGAGAGGCTCGGCCTCGGCTGCCTTTTCGTCAGCCACAACCTGGCGGCGGTGCGTCACATGGCCCCGCGTGTGGCGGTGATGTATCTCGGCCAGGTGGTCGAGGAGGCGCCGCGGGAGGCGATCTTCGGACGCGCGCAGCATCCCTACACCCAGGCGCTGCTGTCGGCGGTGGCGGAGCCAGGGACCGCGCGGCGAACGCGCATCGTGCTGAAGGGGGAGGTGCCGAGTCCGGCCGATCCGCCGAGCGGGTGCCGCTTCCGCACGCGCTGTCCGCGGGCGGTGGCGCGCTGTACGGCGGAGGTGCCGGCGCTGGCGGAACTCGCGCCGGGGCATCGTGTGGCGTGCCATTTTCCGGGAAGCCTCGACGAAGCTTAGGCCCCCCCTCACCCAACCCTCTCCCCCCGAGGGGGGGAGAGGGCTTTATGCCTCCGCCGGCAGCCGTGCCTCGGCCTCCCCGTGTTCCTCCAGCAAGGCCAATAGGCGCCGGCGCATCTCGATGCCGGGCTTGTCGCTCGGCATGTGCAGCTCCTCTGACATGGTCAGCGGCACGTCCCAGGTCGTGCTTTCCAGGACGTGCTTGTCCTCGATCGTCACGGCGCGGTCGAAGGCGATGACCTTCTCGGCGGGGGAATCGGCCTCCGTGTCGTTGCGGTAGACCCATTGGCAGATCTGGCTGCGGCGGTCGTCGATCGGCGTCGCGGCGGTGACCAGCACATGGGTCAGCCCTGTCGGGTAGTCGATGCGGCTGGCGCGCATGAAGGGCAGGAACCAGCGACCCTCGATGATGCGGACCGTGCGTTCGCCGGCGCCCTTGATCAGGTCCTTCGAGATGCCGCGATTCGCGACCGGCGCCTCGCCGCGCATGATGAAGCCCCAGCCCGT
Source organism: Acetobacteraceae bacterium (assembly GCA_027482245.1). Taxonomy (GTDB): domain Bacteria; phylum Pseudomonadota; class Alphaproteobacteria; order Acetobacterales; family Acetobacteraceae; genus Falsiroseomonas. Next base: position 73,017 of record JAIXWG010000058.1, read on the forward strand.
GTGCTCGATCGCGACGGGGGCGGGCTTCGGGTCTTCCAGGATGCCGAAGGTCTCGGCGTGGACGTAGCTGATATGCGCCATGTCGAAGCTGTTCTCCATCAGGCGCAGGCCGGAGACGGCCCATTCCTCGTAGAACTCGTCGATCTGGCGGAAGGCCGGGTCGGCGGCCTCCGGGATCTCGGGGATGGGCTGCAGCGGGTCCTCCAGCGCCACCCAGACCCAGCCGTAGCGGGATGCCGCGTGGTGGCCCTTCGCGCCGGACTTCATGCCGCGGTTGGGGTCATGCGCCTGCGGCACCTTCACGCAGCGGCCATCCGCGCCGAAGGCCCAGCCGTGATAGGGGCAGCCGATCGCCGGGCCCTCCGGCGCGGCTTCGTCGATGAAGCCCAGCGAGAGCTTCGCGCCGCGATGCGGGCAGCGGTCGGCGATGGCGGCGGGCGCGCCCGCAGCGGCGCGCCACAGCACGATCTCCTGCCCCAGCAGGGTGAAGGGCACGGGCTTGCCGGCGGGGAGGGAGGCTTCCGGCATCACGGGATACCAGAAACGGCGGAGCAGCCTTTGGCGCGTCGGGACCATGGGCGGGGCATGGCAACCGCCGTGCCAGCCGGGCGGGGTGGCGGCAGCGGCTTCCCGGCCTCGCTTCGCCCAAGCTGCGGGCAGGGATGGCGCGCAAAGCGGCGAAGAATGCGGCCATCGCCCGGCCCAGGCGCGGCATGGCGGTTGCTTTGCCCGGTCCGATGCGGCCGCGAAGCGCCGCGCAGGAGAGGCGGATCATGACCACCACCCGACGCATGCTGCTGGCCGCCGCCGGCGGGCTGCTCGCCACGCCGCGGATCGCGGGCGCGCAGGGCGCGCTGACGCCGGTCCGCTTCTCGCTGGACTGGGCCTTCCAGGGGCCGCAGGCGCCCTACCTGCTGGCGCTGGAGAAGGGGTACTACCGGGAGGAGGGGCTGAACGTCACCATCGACCGCGGCTTCGGCGCGGGCGACGTGCCGGTGAAGATTGCCTCCGGCGCCTATGAATTCGGCGTCGGCGACATCTCCGCCGTCATCCGGCTGCGGCTGTCGCAGCCCGGCACCGACGTGATCTGCCCCTTCGTGCTGGCGCAGGGCAGCCCGCTGTCGGCCATCACGCTGCGGCGCACCGGCATCCGCAACCCGCGCGACCTGGAAGGCAAGCGCGTCGCGGCGCCGGAGACGGATGGCGGCCGCCAGTTCTTCCCGGCCTTCGCCCGCGCCACCGGCATCGACGCCGCGAAGATCAACTGGATCACCGTCACGCCGCAGCTGCGCGAGCCCATGCTGGCGCGCGGCGACGCCGATGCCATCACGGGGTTCGAGACATCGGGCGTCTTCAGCCTGCTCGCGCTGAATGTCCCCCGCGCCGACATCGTGGTGATGCGCTATTCGAATTTCGGCGTGGCGCTGCTCTCCACCGGACTGCAGGTGCGGAAGAGCTATGCGGAAGCCAATCCTCGCATCGTCACCGGCATGATCCGCGCCATCATCCGCGGCCACCTGGATGCGCTGCGCGATCCGGATGCCGCGATCGCGGCCCTGGTGCGGCGCGACGCGACGGCGCCGGTGGCGCTGGAGAAGGAGCGCCTGGCGGCCAATTTCGAATTCGTGAGAACACCGGAAGTGCTCTCCGGCGGTTTCGGCAACCTGCCCATGCCGCGCGTCCAGGCCTCCATCGAGACCATCCGCGCGGCCTTCAACATCAGCGCCACCCTGGCGGCGGAGGATTTCTACCTGCCGCAATTCCTGCCGCCGGCCGACCAGCTGCGCCTGCCCGCCGCGGCGGGCTGACCGGCAACGGTTCCCTGTGCCGGGGGGCGCCTTCGGGCGCCTCCTTTTTTCGTGGTTGGATCGTGGCGGAAAAAAGGCGTATACGACACTCACGCGCCACGATTGGCCCGCTTTCGCCCACCCACCGCTCAGGAGGAGCCGCCATGCTGATCGTCCTTTGCCTCGTGGCCGGTTTCACCGCGCTGGCCGGCATGTCCACCGTGGCGCTGGCCCTGGTGCCGGCCATGGGGCTCGGCCTGGCGGGCATCGCGACGGCGGCCGGGTTCGGGGTGGTGTCGCTGGGCGCGGGCCTCGGCGCTGCCATGATCGCGCTGGCGCGGGAACGCACCGCGGTCGGCTGAACCGAAGCCTGCCGGCCCTCAGGCCGGCGCGGGCAGGAAGGGGGCGAGTTCGGGATCCGCGTAGCGGACCGTTCCATCCCCCACCATCGGCGGGCCAGGATCGGCGCCCGTCACCACCGTCAGGCACAGATTCGCCCTGGACAGGCCGAGCCGCTTGTCGCCCCGCACCGGCAGCGGGATGCGCGCGCCATGGCAGAGCGTCAGCAGCACCTGGTGCAGTTCCTGGCGGGAGACTTCCCAGGACATGCTGGATCGCCCGCCGGCGCGGCGGCGGATGATGCGCGCCACGACATCCCCGCGCGGATCGGCGGCCAGTTCCAGGTGGAAGCTGTCCGCCGTCTGGGCCGGCGCGGGCCGCCCCTGCATGGCCTGCTCCATGATCGCCCGCAGCAATTCCTCCGGCGTGAAGAGGATGTGGCGGACCTCCTTCGGCATGGCGTGGTGGGGTTCCCGGACGGCGTTGGCGCGGCGCGATTAGCACCTTGCCCCTGAAGGAAGGCTGAACGGGCCAGGGCGCGCGATCACGGTAGCAGGACCGGCAGGCAAGCGGGCGCGTCCTCGATCCGGGCGGGCAGGCTGCCGGCCGGGTCGCCATCCGCCTGCAGGGCGATGCCGGGGCCGGAGAGGGTGATGCAGCGCGCGGGCAGCAGGCGCAGCCCCGGCAGGCGCGGCAGCAGGCCGAGCGGCAGGGCGAGTCCGGCCGCGAGGAGGGAGGGCGCGCCGCTGCCCGCCAGCAGCGCCACCTGGAAGCCTGGCGCCGCCGGCCGCGCGGCGGGCGCCAGCAGGTGCCGCCCGGCATAGAGCCGCCCCTTGGTCACGATCACGCTGGTGGCGCGGTAGGGTGTGCCGTCCAGCACCGCCTCGATCGGCGCGAAGGGATGGCGCGCCGCCTGCCGCAGCGCCTGCAGGACATACGCGGCGCGGCCGAGCCGGCGCTTCAACGCCAGGTCCAGCCCCTGCACCACCGCGGCATCGAAGCCCGCGCCCACCATCTGCACGAAAAGCCGCTGCCCCCCTGCCGCATCCGTCAGCAGGCCGGGCCGGATCAGGCGCCGCGTGCCGGTGGCGAGCACGGCGGCCGCGGCCTCCGGCGCCAGCGGCACGCCGAGTTCCAGCGCCAGCACATTGGCGGTGCCGAGCGGTAGGATGCCGAGCGCGGCGGCGCTGCCGGCAATGCCCGCCGCGACCTCCGCGATCGTGCCGTCGCCACCGGCGGCGACGATGAGCGATTCGCCGCGCAGCGCGGCATCCCGCGCGATCAGCCACGCATCGCCGGGTGCCTGCGTTTCCGCGACATCGGGCGGCAGGCCTTCGCGGCAGAGCCAGTCGACGGCGCGCGACAGGCGGCGCCGCCGGCCGGCACCGGCGGTCGGGTTGAAGATGACGAGCATGGCGCCTTGTCGCGCCTTGCGATGACGATTCGCAGACGGGGCGTTGACGTGCGCGTGACATGCGCGCGGCCCCGCCGCGGCTTTCATCCAGGATTCACGCGCTGCCCGGTGCCTTCGCGTTACAGCGCGGTCGCGCAACGGCGGGCCGACCGGCGCGTTGCGCGATGGGCCGGGCTTCGTTTGCCGGCACGACACGAATGATCGCGAGGCGCTGACGCATGAACGGAACCGAGACGAAGCGGCGCTACCGGACGGTGTTCCTCTCGGACCTCCATCTCGGCACGCGTGGCTGCCGGGCGGATTTCGTCGCGCAGTTCCTGCGTTCGGTGGAATGCGAGAAGCTCTACCTCGTCGGCGACATCGTCGATGGCTGGCGGCTGCGCAAATCCTGGTACTGGGACGCGGAGCATGACGAGGTGATCCGCCTGGTGCTGCGCATGGCGCGGTCGGGGACGGAGGTGACCTACATCCCCGGCAACCATGACGAGATGTTCCGCGCCTGGCTCGGCCTGGAATTCGCGGGCGTCCGGCTGGCGAAGGAAGCGGTGCACCGCACGGCGGATGGGCGGCGCCTGCTGGTGATCCATGGCGACGAATTCGATAGCGTCGTGCGCTACGCCAAGTTCATCGCGCATCTCGGCGACTGGGCCTATGACACGGCGCTGGCGGCGAACCGCTGGTTCAACGCAGCGCGCCGGCGGCTCGGCTATCCCTACTGGTCGCTCTCCCAATGGCTGAAGCGCCAGGTGAAGGGCGCCGTCGCCGCGATCGACCGGTTCGAGGTGGCGCTGGCGCAGGAAGCGCGGCGGCGCGGACTGGATGGCGTCGTCTGCGGCCACATCCACCACGCGGAGATGCGGGAGGTGCAGGGCGTCCTCTACATGAATGACGGCGACTGGGTGGAAAGCTGCACCGCGCTGGTGGAACACGCCGACGGGACGTTCGAGCTGGTGGATTGGGCGCGGGAGAATCGCCTCAGCTTCTTCCGGGGAGAGGCGGCGCCGGTGCCGCAGGCCGCCTGACCGCCTTGGCCACCGGTCACGGCTGGGGGATGGGGTCCTTCGCCATGCCGGGCGCGCCGGCGCTCCCCGCCGGGCCTCGGCGCATCCTCATCGTCTCCGACGCCTGGGCGCCGCAGGTGAATGGCGTGGTCCGCACGCTGCAGGCGGTGGTGGCGGAACTGCGCGCGGCGGGCGATGTGGTGGAGGTGATCGGGCCGGATCGCTTCGCGACGATGCCGATGCCGGGCTATGCGGAGATCCGCCTGGCCATCGCACCGCGCCGAAGGCTCCGCCGCCTGGTCGATGATTTCCGACCCGATGCGCTGCACATCGCGACGGAAGGGCCGCTCGGCTGGGCGATGCGCGGCCTCTGCCTGAAGCGGGGCTGGCGCTTCACCTCCTCCTTCCACACGAAATTCCCGGACTATGTCCATGCGCGCACGCGCATCCCGAAGGCCTGGTCCTGGGCTTTGATGCGGCATTTCCACCGCCCCTCCTCCGGCACGCTCTGCGCCACGGCGTCGCTGGCGGCGGAGTTGCGCGGGCGGGGCTTCGACCACGTCGTGCCCTGGTCGCGCGGCGTGGACCTGCGGAAGTTCAGCCCCGACCCGGACGCAGTGCCGGAGCCGTGGGAAGGCCTGCCGAGGCCGATCTTCCTCGTCGCCGGGCGCGTCGCGGTGGAGAAGAACCTGGAGGCCTTCCTCGCGCTCGACCTGCCCGGCAGCAAGGTGGTGGTGGGGGATGGGCCGCAGCGCGCGGCGCTGGCGCGGCGCTTCCCGGATGTGCATTTCGCGGGGTGGCGGGAGAATGGGCGCCTCGCGCGGTCCTATGCCGCGGCGGATGTCTTCGTCTTCCCCTCCCGCACCGACACCTTCGGCCTGGTGCTGCTGGAGGCGCTGGCGGCCGGCACGCCGGTCGCGGCCTATCCGGTGACGGGGCCGATCGACGTCATCGGGCCGGCGGCGGAAGGCCCCGCCGTGGGGGCGCTGGACGAGGATCTGCGCAGGGCTTGCCTGGCGGCGCTGGAGGCGGACCGCGCGGCCTGCCGCGCCCATGCCGCGTGCTTCTCCTGGGCCGCCTGCGCGCGGCGGTTCCGGGACAGCCTGGTGGCGGCGGAGGGGGGCTCAATTCCCTAACGGCGTCTCGCCGTGCTAGGCCGTTGCCTTGATGGTGACACGATCGCGCGGCCCCGGCGCTGCCACACCCCCGGCTGCCCCCTCATGCGCAGGCTGATCCGGCATCCCGCCACGCAGGCGGTGCTGGCGCGGCTGGTGGGGCTGTACCTGGTGCTGGTGGTGCGGACCTCGCGCTGGGAGTTGGTGGGGGCGGGGCCGGCGCTGGCGCGCATCGCCGCCGGGCAGCCGCTGATCCTGGCCTTCTGGCATGAGAGGCTGCCGATGATCCCGCCGCTGCGGGCGCTGGCCGGGGCGGCGGAGCCCGCGGCGCAGCGCGTGACGCCGCGCGTGCTGGTCAGCCAGCATCGGGACGGGCGCTTCATCGGGGATGCCGTGCGGCGCTTCGGGGTGGAGATGGTCTATGGATCGTCGCGCCGGGGTGGGGCCGCCGCGCTGGCGGGGCTGCTGCGGACGCTGAAGGGCGGCGACCCCATCCTGATCACGCCGGATGGCCCGCGCGGGCCGCGGCGGCGCGCGGCGCCGGGCGTGGCGCAGCTGGCGGCGCTGTCGGGCGCGGCGGTGGTGCCGGTGGGGGCGGCGTCCTCCGCGCATCGGCGCCTCGGTTCCTGGGACCGGATGATGTTCCCGCTGCCCTTCGGCCGCGGCGTGCTGGCCTGCGGGCCGCTGATCGACGTGCCGCGGGATGGCGCCGCGGCGGCGCTGCCGATGATCGAGCTGGCGCTGGATGCCGCCTGCGCCGCGGCGGATGCGGCCTGCGGCATCCCGGTGGAGGTCGCTGCATGAGTCTCGCGGGGCGGGCCTGGGCGGTGGGGGCGCGCGTGATCGCGCCCTTCCTCGCCCTGCATTTCCGGCGGCGCGTGCGCATCGGCAAGGAGATCGAGGCGCGGCTGGACGAACGGCGCGGCGGCGGCGCGGACCGGCGGCCGGGGCGGCTGTTCTGGCTGCATGCGGCCAGCGTGGGGGAGACCATCTCCGCCCTGCCGGTGCTGGAGGCGATGGCCGCGCGCGATGCCGGGCTGCGCTTCCTGTTCACGACCGGCACGGTGACGGGGGCGGAGATGCTGGCGCGGCGCCTGGCGCCGGGGCTCGCGGCGCGGGTCGACCACCGCTTCATGCCACTCGACGTGCCGGGCTGGGTGGCGCGGTTCCTGGAAGGCTGGCGGCCGGATGCGGCGGGCTTCGTGGAAAGCGAGCTGTGGCCGAACCTGTTGGCGGCTGCACGCGCCCGGGGCCTGCCCATGGCGCTGGTGAACGGGCGGATGAGCGGCCGATCCTCCGCCCGCTGGCACCGCGCCCCGGCCTTGGCCGGGGAGGCGCTGGGCGGCTTCCGCCTGGTGCTGGCGCGGTCGGAGGGGGATCGGGCCAGGCTGGCCGGGCTGGGCGCCACGGGGGCGGTCTGCTGGGGGGATCTGAAGGCGGCGGCGCCGCCGCTGCCGGCGGATGCGGCGGCGCTGGCGCGGCTGCGGTCGCTGCTGGGCGCGCGGCCCGTCTTCCTCGCCGCCTCTACCCATCCGGGGGAGGAGGCGCTGGTGGTGGAGGCGCATCGCGCGCTGCTGGCGCGGGTCCCGGGCCTGCTGACCGTGCTGGTGCCGCGGCATCCCGAGCGGGGCGAAGCTGTGGCGGCGGAGGCGGAGGCGCTGCTGCCCGGCGCGGTAGCGCGGCGGACGCAGGGCGGCGCGCCGGGGTCGGAGGTTGCCGTCTATGTCGCGGATACGCTGGGGGAGCTTGGGCTGTTCTACCGGGTGGCGAAGGTCGCGCTGATCGGCGGCAGCCTGGTGCCGCATGGCGGGCAGAACCCGCTGGAGGCCGCGCGGTTGGGCTGCCCCATCCTGTTCGGGCCCCACACCCAGAATTTCGAGGAAGCGGTGGACCGTTTGCTGGCCGCGGGCGGGGCGATCCGGACCCAGGGTGGGGCGCTGGCGGACGACGTGGCGGGCGTGCTATCCGATGCAGGCCGGGCGCAGGCGATGATTGCCGCAGCCTCCGGCGTTGCCGATGCGCATGCCGGGCTGCCGGGCCGGGTGGCGGAGGCGCTTCTGGGTCTGCTGCCGCCCCGCTGAGGGGACGAGGCCAGCGGGCCGGGCGTTCTGGTTGGGGAAAGGCGCGGGGCTGCCCGGGTCTTCAAGGCGTAGCGCCCGCAAGGGCACCAACAAGGGTCGAGGAACGGTTAGGCACGATGCGAGCACCCGCCTTTTGGGCGGGCGGCGGTGGCGTGATGCCCCTGCTGCTCGCCCCCTTCTCCGCGCTGTACGCCCAGGCGACGGCGCGGCGCATGGCGCGGCCAGGCTGGCAGGCGCCGGTGCCCGTGATCTGCTGCGGCAATGCGACCGCGGGCGGCGCGGGCAAGACCACCGTCGCACTGGATATCGGGCGGCGCTTAGCGGATCGCGGCGTGGCCGCGCATTTCCTGCTGCGCGGCTATGGCGGCACCACCAAGGGGCCGCTGCTGGTGGACCCCGCCACCCATGACAGCACCGTGGTGGGGGATGAGGCGCTGCTGCTGGCCGATGTGCGGCCGACCTGGGTGTCCGCCGACCGCGCCGCGGGTGCCAAGGCGGCGATCGAGGGCAATGCCCGCGCCATCGTGATGGATGACGGGCTGCAGAACCCGGGCCTCGCCAAGGATCTCTCTCTGCTGATCATCGATGGCGGCTTCGGCTTCGGCAACGGGCAGATCATCCCGGCCGGGCCGCTGCGCGAACCCGTGGCCGCCGCCGCCGCGCGCTGCCAGGCCGCGGTGCTGATCGGGGAGGATGAGACGGGCGCGCTGGCGCAGCTGCCGCCCGGGATGCGCGTGCTGCGGGCGAAGCTGGTGGCGGGGCCGGAGGCAGCGATGCTGCGCGGCCAGCCCGTCTTCGCCTTCTGCGGGATCGCCAATCCCCGCAAGTTCTTCGCCACGCTCCAGGAATCCGGCGCCGTGCTGGCGGGGCGGGAGGCCTTCGGCGACCACTACCAGTACGATGCCGGGGAGATCCAGGACCTGCTGGCCCAGGCGGAAGCCGCGCGCGCCCTGCTGGTGACGACGAAGAAGGACTTCGTCCGCATCCCCGCGCAGTTCCGCAGCCGCGTCACCGTGGTGACGGTGGCGCTGCAGTGGCAGGAATCCGCGGAGATCGAGAGCCTGCTCGACCCGCTGGCGCAGCGGGTGCCGATTCCGGCCTGAGGGATTGCGATGGACCGCGTCGAGCTCTTCTCCATCGCCGTCTGCCCCTTCGCGCAGCGCACGCGCATCCTGCTGACGATGAAGGGCGTGCCCTTCGAGCTGACCGAGATCGACATCACCCGCCCCCGGCCGGACTGGTTCCTGGCGATGAACCCGCTGGGCCAGGTGCCGGTGATCCGCCACCAGGGGCGGGTGCTGAACGAATCCAGCGTCATCGGCGAATACCTGGACGAGGTCTTCCCGGCGCCGCGCGCCATGCCGGCGGATGCCCACCAGCGCGCGCAGTCGCGCATCCTGATCGACCGGCTGAACCAGGCCTTCGTGCCAGCCATGTACACGCTGCTGATGAACCAGGACCCCGCGCGCCATGCCGGGCTGATGGAGAACGCGCTGGAGGGCTGGCGCTGGCTCGATGCCTTCCTGATGCGCCACAACCCCGATGGCACCTGGCTGTGGGACGGGTTCGGCATGGCGGACCTCTCCGCCGCGCCCTTCTTCCAGCGCTACTGCCTGAACGAGCATTTCCGCGGCTTCGCACTGCCGGATGACCCCGCCTATGCGCGCGTGCGGCGCTGGCGGGATGCGGGCCTGGCGCATCCGCTGGTGGTGGCGACTGGGATGGCGGCGGCCCACTACATCAAGCTCTATGCGGACTACGCACTGGGCCACGGCAATGGCGCCGTGCCGCCGGGGCATGCGCGATCCTCCTTCGACCCGAACTGGCCGCTCGCCGACCGGCCCATGCCGCAGCGGCCCGGCTGGATCACGGGCTGACTGCCTTGTCGCGCCGCGCCGCACGGCCATAGGCTTCCCGCCACAAGGCGGAGGAAACGGTGATGAACCCCATCGGCAGGCGGGGCGTGCTCGGCGTTGGGCTGGCAGCGCTGGCGTGCCCGGCCTTGGCACAGAGTTGGAGGGCGACGCAGGCGCTGCGGGTCATCGTCTCCGCGGCACCTGGCGGCACGCTCGACCTGCATGCGCGGGCGGTGCAGCCGGTGCTGTCGCAGAAGATCGGCCAGCCCGTGATCGTGGAGAACCAGGGCGGCGCGGCGGGGCGGGTCGCCGCGATGCAGATGGGACGCATGCCGGCGGATGGGCACACCATGCTCGTCAGCTCCGGCGATTCCCTGGTGCTGCAGGACATCCTGTTCGGCCCGCGCCAGGGGCGCGCGCGGCCGGCGCTGCGGCCGGTGACGATGACGGTGAGTGCGGCGCAGCTGCTGGTGACGCATCCGCGATCCGGCTTCGCGACGGTGCAGGAATACGTCACGGCGGTGCGGCAGAGGGGCGATCGCATCACCGTCGCCATGGCCGGGCATGGCGGCGTCGCGCATGTGATCAGCGAGATGCTGAACCGCGAGCTCGGCCTGCGGGTGACGCATGTGCCCTATCGCGGCGGCGGGCCGGCAACGCTCGACCTGCTGGCGGGGCAGGTGGATGCGCTGGTCATCACCCTGCCCGCCGTGACGACCCATGTGCGGGAGGGGCGGCTGGTGGCGCTCGCCGTCTCCACCAAGGAACGTGACCCGGCGATGCCCGAGGTGCCGTCCTTCCATGACAGCGTGGCGCCGGGCTTCGACGTGCCGAGCACCCAGGGCGTGCTGCTGCCCGCCGGCGCGCCGGATGCGGCCGTGGCGGTGCTGGAGGCCGCGTGGCGCGAATCCCTCGCCGACCCCGCGGTGCGGGAGAAGCTGCAGGGCCTGGGCTTCGTCGTCCGCGCGACGACGCCCGCGGAGTTCGACCGCAGCCTGTCCGACAGCGAGGCGCGCTTCGCCGAGGTGATCGGCGCGGCGGGCATCCGCGCCGAGGAGGGGTAGCGGCTAGAGCCGCCAGCCCGCCTTCTCCGGCTCGTCCAGCTGCGCCACCAGGCCGAGTTCCCAGGCGAGGTATCGCCGCGACGCCTCGCGGTTCCCGCTGTGCCGGTCGTGGACGAAGAACAGGAAGTCGATGCAATCCGCATCGGCGGGGCTGTCGGGCGTGGCTTCGACGGCGAGCCCTGCCGCGCGCCAGGCGGCGGGGGCGCCCGCGTGCCAGTGCAGGTCAGTGATCCCGGCGCGGCGAAGGTCGTCCGCGACCAGCGCGGCGATGCCGTGTTCCGTCGAGATGAGAACCACGGGGCGGTTGCGCGGGATGGTGGCGGGGTCGATGCGCGGGCGGATGGCCCAGCGCGCGCCGGCCAGGTGGCCCGCGCGGTAGGTCATGCTGGGGCGCAAATCGAGCAGCGTGGCGCGCGGCGGCAGCGCGCCGGCGTCGATGGCGGGCGGGGGAGGGGGTGGCGCAGGCGGGGCTGCTGGCGCTGGCAGCGTGGCGGCCAGGCCCTCCGCCAGCACATGCGCCTCCCACCCCATGCGGCGGAGCCAGGCGGCGATCATCGGCGCGCGGATGCCGTCATCGTCGAAGACGACGAGGCGCGCGCCGCGCACGCCGACATACTGGTCCGTCGCCTGCAGCAGCTGCCCGCCCGGCGTGTGGCGCGCGCCGGGCAGGGTGCCGGCGGCGAATTCCTCGGGGGTGCGGACATCGCAGAGGAAGGTCGTGCGCGCGGGATCGGCGAGCCAGGCGCTGACGGTCGCCGCATCGGCCTGCGTCACGCCGCTGGCCTCCGCATGGCGCGCGGCACGGGCGCGCTGGTCGTCGAGCGTGGCAGGGGGCGCGGGGTAGAGGCGGTCGGCGCCGCGATCCAGCGTCAGGTCGGCCAGCTTCCAGCCCTGGGTGCCGTTCTCCAGCGCCAGGACAGGGTTGGGGATGCCGGCATCGATCAGCATCTGCGCGCCGATGATGCTGCGCGTACGGCCCGCGCAGTTCACGACGACGAGCGTCGAGGGATCCGGCGCCAGCGCGCCGACGCGAAGCGGCAATTCGCCGTTCGGGCAGCAGATGGAGCCCGGGATGGTCATCTTCCGGTATTCCTCGACCGGGCGGCCATCGAGGACGATCAGGTTCTCCCCCCGCGCCTGGCGGGCGGCGAGGTCGGGCGCCGTGATGTGGGGCGTGTGCAGCGCGTGCTCCACCATCTCCCCGAAGGCCTTGGAGGGCACGTTGACGCCGGCGAAGAGCGTGTAGCCCGCCAGCGCCCAGCCGCGCGTGCCGCCTTCCAGGACATGCACGTCGCCATAGCCCATCGCCCGCAGCCTCTCCGCCGCGCGGGCGGCGATGCCGCTGGCGCCGTCGTCATAGGCGACAAGCCGCACGGACCGGCGCGGCACCAGCACGGGCGCATCGAGTTCGAGCCGGCTGAAGGGCAGGGGGATGCCGTAGAGCAGGTGCGATTCGCCGTATTCGCCGTGTTCCCGCACGTCGATCAGCGCGATCTCCGCGCCGTCATGCAGCCAGCCCTTCAGCGTCGTGGCATCGACCATCGCGCCGTTCCTCCCGGTGGTGTCGGGCACGATTGTGCGGGGGCGCCGCGATGCGGGGAAGCCGATGCGGGAAAAAGGGGGGAACGCCCCGCGCGCGGGCGGCGCCTGCCTGCATAACGGCCAGAATGGCGCCCGGAACCCGGCCAGGGGCTGGCGCGCCGCTTGCATCCCACCCCTCCCACCGAAGGACGGAGAGGGCGGATGAAAGTCGGGGATGCACCGGTTTTCCGGAAGTTCTGGTACGTTGCCATGCCGGTCGCGAAGCTGAAGGCGGGGCCGCAGCCCTTCAGCCTGTTCGGCGAGGACATGGTGATCTGGCAGGCGGCGGATGGCACCGTCTCGGCCCTCAGGGACGAATGCTGCCACCGCGCGGCGAAGCTCTCGCTCGGCGAGATCATCGGCGATTCGATCCGCTGCCCCTATCACGGCTGGGCCTTCGGCGCGGACGGCCACTGCACCAGCATCCCGCAGCGCCCGGGCCTGACGCCGGAGATCGCGGCGCGGGCCTTCGTGAAGAAGTACCGCGTGCAGGTCCGCTACGACTATGTCTGGGTCGCGGTGGAGGAGCCGCTGATGGACATCCCGCATCTGCCGGAATTCGGCGCCGCGGGGTTCCGCTTCATCGACTGCTTCCACGAGGAATGGGACATGTCGCTGTTCCGCCTCGCCGACAATTTCTTCGACCTCGCCCATGTCGCCTTCGTGCACCGGGAGACGCAGGGCGACATCAAGAATCCCGTGCCGCCCGCGGAGGATGTGGAGGAGACGGAGTTCGGCATCATCAGCCGCTCCATCGTGCCGGTCGCCAACCGCCAGGTCGGGCAGGACTATACGGGCATCAAGGAGACGACGACGGTGCGCGACCGCACGGCGACCTGGTGGGCGCCCTGCATGCGCAAGCTGCACATCAAGTTCCCGAACGGCGTGCAGCACATCATCTTCACCGCCGGCACGCCGTTGGCCGACAAGAAGATCATCTTCACGCAGTTCTGCATCAGGAACGACACCGAGGAACAGGTCCCCGCCGCCGCCGCCATCGCGCATGACCGCAAGGTGACGCTGGAGGACAAGTTCATCCTGGAATCCACGCGCGCCGACGTCCCGATCATGCCGTGGGAGACGCCGGAAGCCGGCATGCCGGCCGACAAGGCGAACAACATGGCGCGCAAGAAGCTGCGCGAGATCGTGGAGCGCTACAGCGACCCCGTCGCCGCCGCCGTTCCCTCCAAGGCCGCCTGAAGGAGATGAGCATCATGATCACGCGTCGTTCCACGCTCGTCGCTGGCCTCGGCGCCGGCCTGTCGCTGCCCGCGCTGCACGCCCGCGCGCAGATGCGCAGCACGCGCTTCACGCTGGACTGGGCCTTCTCCGGCGCCTCCGCCTTCGCCATCGCCGCCCATCGCCTGGGCTATTTCCGGGACGAGGGCATCGATGCGCGCGTCTCCCGCGGCTTCGGATCGGGCCGCGTGCCCGTGGACATCGCCGGCGGCGCCTATGACATCGGCTTCGGCGATTTCTCCTCCATGGCCAAGTTCGTGGCGGAGAATCCCTCGACCGGCCTCATCTGCGTGATGATGACCTTCGACGGCCTGCCGCTGGTCTGTGTCTCCCGCGCCGGCGGGCCCATCCGGGAGCCAAAGGATCTGGAGGGCAAGCGGCTGGCGGCGCCGGAAGGCGATGCGGGGCGGCAGATCTTCCCGGTGTTCGCGGAAGCGGCGGGCTTCGACGCCAGCAAGGTCAACTGGATCAGCGTCTCCCCGGAACTGCGGGAGCCGATGCTGGTGCGCGGCCAGGCGGATGCCATCACGGGCTTCGTCAGCTCCGCCGTCATCAGCCTGGAAGGGCTGGGCGTGGCGCGGGCGCAGCAGAACATCATGCGGTACCGCGACTATGGCGTGCCGCTCTACTCCAACGGCGTCATCACCACGCGGCGCTACGCGGAAGCCAACCCCGACATCGTCCGCGGCATCGTGCGCGGCATCAGCCGCGGCGTGCAGCTGATGGTGCGCGACCCCGCCGCGGCGGCGGCCACGGTGAAGGACGCGGAGCCGCTGGTGGACCTGCCGCTGGAGACGCGGCGGACGCAGATCGTGGTGGATGAGATGATCATGACCGACCACGTGAAGGCGAACGGCCTGTCCGCCGTGGTGCCGGCGCGGCTCGACCGCAGCATCGAGATCCTGGAGCGGGTGTACCGCTTTCCCCGCCGCCCGGCGGCGGCCGAGCTGTACACGGACGCCTACCTGCCGCCCCGGGTTGATCGGGCCGTCGCCTGATATCACTGTACCGGCCGGACGGTGCGGCCTTGACAGACCGTCCGGCCGGTATAGTTGAGGGGCATGAATGATGCCCCCGCGGTAGCCACCTCTCCCCCGCCGGACGCGCAGACGCGCATCCTGGACGCGGCGGAAGCCATCGTGCAGGCGCGCGGCGTGCCCGCCATGACGCTGGAAGCGGTCGCCCGGGATGCCGGCGTCTCCAAGGGCGGGCTGCTGTACCATTTCGCCTCCAAGGAGGCGCTGCTGGCCGCGATGCTGGGCCGGCTGGCGGGGACCATCTCCCGCGATTTCGAGGAGGGGGTGGCCGCCCAGCCGGAAGGGCCGGGGCGCGTCGCGCGCGCGATGATCGCCTGGACCTTCGAGGACATGGCCTGCGAACACCAGGAACGCGCGGCGGCGGTGTTCCTCGCGGCCTTCCACCATGACCGCGCGCTGCTCGACCCCGTCCGCGCCGTCTTCCAGCGCATGCGCCAGGCGGTCGCCGCCGATGGCCTGGCGCCCGGGGTGGGGCAGGCCATCATGTGCGCGACGGATGGGCTTTTCATGTCACGGGTCTTCGGCATGTACGAACTGGATGCGGCTGAACGGGGAACGCTGCGCGCGGCGCTGGAGCGGCTGCTGGAGTCCGCGCCATGACGCGCCGGGCGAAGCTGCTGCTGGGCGGCGTGGTGGTGGTGGCCGCGGCTGCGGCGGGTTTCCAGGCGATGCAGCCCGGCGTGGCGCCGACGCCGATCGTGGCGCCGGCGGCGGCTTCGGCCCCCGCAGGCGTCGGCGCGCTGGGGCGGGTGGAGCCGGCATCGCGCATCCGCCGCCTCGCCCCTGGCAACGGCCAGGATGGGGCGCGGATCGACCGGCTGCTGGTGGCGGAGGGCGATGTCGTCCCGGCCGGGCAGGTCGTGGCGGAATTCCATGATGCGCAGCTGAAGGACGCGGCGCTGGCCCAGGCGGAGGCGCAGCTGGCACAGGCGCGCGCCAAGCTGGAGCGCACCCGCGCCGCCGGCCGGCCTTCCGAGATCGCGGCGCAACGCGCCCGCATCGACGCGCTGACCAGCGCCGAGGCTTCCGCCCGCCGTGACGCGGAGCGGGCGGAACGGCTGGAGCGGACGGGGGCGGGGGCGGAAGCGACGGCGGAACGCGCCCGCTTCGCCGCCAACCGCGCCCGCGCGGAGCGCGCGGAGGCGCAGGCCGCGCTGGAGACGCTGCTGAGCCCGCGGCCCGAGGACCTGGCGCTGGCCGAGGCGGAATTTGCGGCGGCCGAGGCGGCGGTGACGCGCGCGCGGGCGGAGGCCACCATGGCCCGGCTGCGCGCGCCGATCGCGGGCACGGTGCTGCGCGTGATCGCGCGCGCCGGCGAACGCGTGCCGACCGATGGCGTGCTGGAAATGGCGGACCTCTCCGCCATCGACGTCGTCGCCGATGTCTTCGAGACGGACCTGCCGCGCCTGCGGCCCGGCGCGCCGGCGGAGATCGTCGTGCCCGGGGAGGCGCGGCGCTTCGCCGCCGTGGTGCGGGAGATCGGCTGGCAGGTACGGCGCACGACGCAGGCGGGCACGGACCCCGTGGCGGCGGTGGATGCGCGGACGGTGGAGGTGCGGCTCGCGCTCGGCCCCGATGGCGTGGCGGCGCTGGCGCGGCGGTCCAACATGCAGGTCCAGGTCGCGATCCGCCCGTGAACGACCAGCCGCCCCCCCTGCTTCCCTGGGCACCCGAACTCGCGACGCCTGCGGGGGCCGCCCAGGGCGCCGCGCCTGGCCAGGCGCGGCGCCGGGCGCCGGGCTTCGCGGCCACGACGCTGCTGGCGCTGCGCCTGGCGTGGCGGCAGTTGCGGAGCGAGAAGGCGAGGCTCGCTTCCGCCATCGCCGGCGTGATGTTCGCCTGCGTGCTCGTCTTCATGCAGCTCGGCTTCCGGTCCGCGCTGTTCGACAGCGCGACGGCGCTGATCGGCGCCATGCGCGGCGACCTCTTCCTGATGCACCCGATGACGCTGGCGAGCTTCAAGCCGGAGCCGCTGCCGCGCGGCCGCGCCTACCAGGTGCTGGCCGTGCCGGAGGTGGAGCGCGCGGTGCCGGTCTACCTGGCGCAGGCGACCTGGCGGAACCCGGAGAACGGCACGCGGCGCGCCATCCAGCTGATCGGCGTGGACACCGATGCGGGCGTGCTGGACTTCCCGGGCCTGGCGCCGCTGGTGGAGCAGCTGAAGCGCGCGGACACCGTCGCCTTCGACCAGCGGTCCCGCCCGGAATTCGGCGCGGTGGCGCGGCTGCTGGGGGAACGCGGGCCCTTCCCGGTGGAGGTCGGCAACCGCCAGGTGGAGGTGGTGGGGCTGATCGAGATCGGCCCGAGCTTCGGCGCGGACGGCAACCTCGTGCTGTCCGACGTGAATTTCCGGCGCGTCGTCAAGGAACGCCTCGTCGCCGCCATCGACCTGGTCGCCATCAAGCTGCGACCGGGCTCCGACATCCTCGCCGTGCAGCGCCAACTCCGGGCCATCCTGCCGGCGGATGCGATGGTGCTGACGCAGGCGGAGCTGAACGCCCATGAGCGGCGGTACTGGGAGGAGGCGACGCCGATCGGCTTCATCTTCGCCTTCGGCAGCCTGATGGGATTGGTCGTGGGGATGGTGATCGTCTACCAGATCCTGTTCAGCGACATTGCCGGCCACCTCAAGGAATATGCGACGCTGAAGGCGATGGGGTATTCGAACTTCTACCTCGGCCGCGTCGTGCTGGGGGCGTCGCTGATCCTGGCGGTGGCGGGGTTCATCCCGGGCTTTCTCCTCTCCACCTTCCTCTACGACGTGGTCGGGTCGGCGACCTTCCTGCCGCTGGCGATGGATGCGTCGCGCGCGACATCGGTGTTCCTGATGATCTTCACCATGTGCGCGGTCGCCGGACTGCTGGCGATGCGCAAGCTGCGGGACGCCAACCCCGCGGACATGTTCTGATGGAGAAGCTCCGCTCCCCCATCCCCGTCGATCTGCGCGGGTTGAACTACGCCTATGGCGAGGGCGAGCTGAAGCGGCTCGTGCTGCGGGATGTGACGCTGGCGGTGCAGCCCGGGGAGATCGTGCTGCTGACGGGGCCGTCGGGCAGCGGCAAGACCACGCTGCTGACGCTGATCGGCGCGCTGCGGTCGATGCAGGACGGCAGCGCCCAGGTGCTGGGGGAGGAGTTGCGCGGCGCGAACGAGGCCGCGCGCGTGAAGCTCCGCCGGCGCATCGGCTTCATCTTCCAGAACCACAACCTGCTGGGCTTCCTGACGGCGCGGCAGAACGTGGCCATGGCGCTGGAACAGGATGGCGCGCTGGGCGAATCCGCGCGGATGACGCGGGCGGCGGAACTGCTGGGCGCCGTGGGTCTCGCGGATCATGTGGACAAGCTGCCCTCCCAGCTCTCGGGCGGGCAGCGGCAGCGCGTTTCCGTGGCGCGGGCGCTCGCCGCGGATCCCGGCCTGGTGCTGGCGGACGAACCGACGGCGGCCCTCGACAAGGCGAGCGGGCAGGAGGTGGTGAAGCTGCTCCGCAACCTCGCCAAGTCCCGCGGCGTGCCGATCCTGCTGGTCACGCATGACCCGCGCATCCTCGACATCGCCGACCGGATCGTCGCGATGGAGGATGGGCGCATCGTCGATACGGCCAAGGAAAAGGCGGGCTGAGATGCAGCATTTCGTGTGGAACGCGGCGCCGGGCCGTGTCGTCTTCGGCGCCGGGTCGCTGGCCTCCCTGGCGGAGGAAGTGGCGCGGCTCGGCGCGCGGCGCGCGGTGGTGCTGGTGACGCCGACGCAGGCGCGGCGCGGCGCGGCCATCCAGGCCGCGCTCGGCGATCGCGGCGCTGGTGTCATCGCGCGGGCGGCGATGCACACGCCGGTCGAGGTCACGGAGGCCGCGCTGGCCGAGTTGCGCGCGATGGAGGGCGATTGCCTGGTGGCGATGGGCGGCGGGTCCGCCATCGGCCTCGGCAAGGCGCTGGCGCTGCGCACGGGGCTGCCGCAGATCGCGGTGCCGACGACCTATGCGGGGTCGGAGATGACGCCGCTGCTCGGCCAGACCGAGGGTGCGCGCAAGATCGCCATCCGCGACGCCGCCGTTCTGCCGGAGGTCGTGGTCTATGACGTGGACCTCACCCTCTCCATGCCGCCGGCGCTGACGGCGACATCGGGGCTGAACGCGATGGCGCATGCGGTGGAAGCGCTCTACGCCGCCGACGCCAATCCGGTGACGTCGCTGATGGCCGAGGAATCACTGCGGCTGCTGGCGCGGGCGCTGCCGCGCTGCGTGGCGGGCGATGCGACCGCGCGGGCGGATGCGCTGCAAGGCGCCTTCCTGGCGGGAGTGTGCCTCGGCGCGGTGAGCATCGCGCTGCACCACAAGACCTGTCACGTGCTCGGCGGCAGCTTCGGCCTGCCGCATGCGGAGACGCATTCGGTGATGCTGCCGCACGCCACGGGATTCAATGCGCCCGCCGCGCCGGACGCCATGGCGCGCATCGCCCGCGCGATCGGCGCGGAGGATGCGGCGCGGGGCCTCTGGGACCTGGCCACGCGGATCGGCGCGCCGATGAGCCTGGCGACGCTCGGCCTGCGGGAGGAGGACCTGGACCGCGCGGCGGCGATCGCGGTGGAAAGCCCCTATCCCAACCCGCGCCCGCTGACGCGGGACGGCATCCGCGCGCTGCTGGGCGATGCCTTCGCGGGGCGGCCGCCCGCGCGATAGCTGGTTGACTCCCTCGGTGCGGTGGCGGGACGATCCCGGTACTGCAAACAGGGAGAACAATCATGTCATGGATCCGGGGCCTCGCGGCCGCGGCGCTTGCCGCTTGTGCTGCCATCGCCGTGCCGGCGCAGGCGGGGCCGATCCTCGATGCCGTGCGGGCGCGCGGGCAGCTCGTCTGCGGCATCCATACCGGCGTGGCCGGCTTCGCGCTGCCGGACAGCCGCGGCGTCTGGCAGGGGATGGATGTCGATCTCTGCCGCGGGCTTGCGGTGGCGATCTTCAACGATGCCAGCAAGGTCCGCTTCGTCGGCCTCTCCTCCTCCACCCGCTTCACCGCGCTGGGGTCGGGGGAGATCGACGTGCTGTTCCGCACCTCCACCCAGACCATGCTGCGCGACACGACGCTCGGCCTGCGCCATGCCGTCACCTATTTCTATGACGGCCACGGCTTCATGGTGCGCAACACGCTCGGCTTCTCCCGCGTCGCGGAGCTGAATGGCGCGACGATCTGCCTGATCCAGGGCACGACGAACGAACAGGTGACGGCGGACTATTTCCGCAGCATCAACGTGCCCTTCCGCCCGGTGGTGTTCGAGCGCACGGACCAGGCCTCCGAGGCCCTGCAGGCGGGCCGCTGCGATGCCTTCGGGACGGATGCCTCGCAGCTCGCGGGCGTGCGGTCTTCCATGCCGCGGCCGGCGGACTGGACCATCCTGACGGAGCGTTTCAGCAAGGAGCCCTATGGCGCCTATCTCCGCCGCGGTGACGAGGAATGGTTCGACCTGGTGCGCTGGTACACCTACGCCATCATCGAGGCGGAGGAGCAGGGCATCACCCGCGCGAATGCGGAGGAGCAGCGCCGCACCAGCACCAACCCGAACACGCGTCGCCTGCTGGGCGTGACGCCGGAGCTGGGGCAGTCCCTGAAGATCGATCCCTTCTGGGCCTACAACGTCGTGCGCGCGATCGGGAACTACGGGGAGCTGTATGACCGGCATTTCGGGCCGCAGACGCCGGTAAACCTGCCGCGCGGGCCGAACAACCTCTGGACCAACGGAGGCCTCGTCTACGCGCTGCCGCTGCGGTGACAGGCGTGCCCTCTCCCCGCGTGGGGAGAGGGCTTCAGCTTACGCTTCCTTGTAGCGGTAGCCGAGGCCGTAGAGGGTCTCGATCATGGAGAAGTCCGGGTCCACGGCACGGAACTTCTTGCGCACGCGCTTGACGTGGCTGTCGATGGTGCGGTCGTCCACATAGATGTTCTCGCCATAGGCGCCGTCGATCAGCTGGTCGCGGTTCTTCACCATGCCGGGGCGGACGGCCAGCGCCTTCACCAGCAGGAATTCCGTCACCGTCAGCTGCACCTGGCCGCCCTTCCACAGGCAGGTGTGCTTCGTCTCATCCAGGACGAGGTCGCCGCGGGCGATGATGCCGCCGGCCGGCGTCCCGCTGCCTTCCGCGCGCCCGGCCTCGTTCCGGCGCAGCAGGGCGCGGATCCGTTCCAGCAGCAGGCGCTGGCTGAAGGGCTTGGTGATGTAGTCGTCGGCGCCGAGGCGGAGGCCCATCAGCTCATCCAGCTCGTCATCCTTGCTGGTCAGGAAGATGACCGGCATGGCGCTGCGCTGGCGCAGCCGCTGCAGCAGCTCCATCCCGTCCATGCGCGGCATCTTGATGTCGAGCACAGCGAGGTCCACGGGCCGGGCCATCAGCCCCTGCAGGGCACTCTCCCCATCCGTATAGGTCCGGACGGTGAAACCCTCCTGCTCCAGGGTCATGGAGACGCTGGTCAGGATGTTGCGGTCGTCGTCCACCAGGGCGATGGTGTGCGGCACGGGTCAGGCTCCTCGGGCGCGTCAGTTGCGCGATGGGGGGATTGTGGCGGCCAATTGTGGCAAAGGCGGGTCAGGCTGCGATGGGGACGGAATCCTTCGGCTTCGAGGCCAGGAAGCTGGTGCGGGCGGCGGCTTCCGCCACCCTGGCGACGGTGACGGAAGGCCAGCCCTTCGCGGCGCTGGCCACGCCGGCGGCCGCGCCGGACCTGTCGATCCTGATGCTGCTGTCGTCCCTGTCCGAACACACCCGGCACCTGCGCCAGGAAGGCCGCTGCGCGCTGCTGTTCACCGGCACGCCCGAGCAGGTGAACCCCCAGACCGCGCCGCGCGTCACGCTGACGGGCATGGCGGAGCCGGTGCCGGAGGCGGAGGTGCCCGCGCTGAAGGCCCGCTGGCTGGCGCGCCACCCCTATGCCGCGCTCTACGCCGATTTCGGCGATTTCGCGCTGTGGCGGCTGCGGCCGCAGGCGGCGCTGCTGGTGGGCGGCTTCGCCCGCGCCACGCGCCTCAAGCGCGCCGACCTGCTGCCCGATCCGGCGGCGGTGGAAGCCCTTGCCGCGGCCGAGGCCGAGATCATCGCCCATGTGAATGCCGACCATGCCGATGCCCTAGCAGCGATGGCGGAAGGCCTGCACGGCCAGGCGGGGGGCCAGGATTGGCGCCTGGTGGCCGTGGATGCGGATGGCTGCGACCTGGCCGCGGGCGAGGCTGTCCTGCGCCATGCCTGGGCGGCGCCGGTCGCGGATGCGGACGGGGTGCGCGCGGGGCTCATCAAGGCCGCGCGAGCGGCGCGCGAAACGTTGTTGAATCGCCGCTGAGACGGAAACTCGCCCGGTAACCAGGGGTTTAACAAGTAACCGGCCGGTTCGGATTGATTATGGCAGCTTACCCGCCCTAATCTTGCCGCGCTCAGCGCCCAAAACAGCGCCCGTGACGGCGGCCGTGACCAACGGCCGGCCGCCCCCCTCTGGAGGTTTCTGATGACGTCCGACGCATCCGCCCTTTCCGGGACCGGCGTAGCCGGCTCGGCCACCGTCCACGCCAACCTGACGGCGGCCGGGCTCTATGCCCATGCGCTGCGCCGGGGTGAGGGGCGGCTTTCGGCGGCTGGCGCCTTCATGGCGATCACCGGCCAGCACACCGGCCGTTCCGTCCAGGACAAGTTCGTCGTCGACGACCCGGAAGTGCATGACGCGATCTGGTGGGGCAAGATCAACCAGCCGCTGCCGCCCGCGAAGTTCGCCGCCTTCTCCGCCAAGGTGCGCGAATGGCTCGGCGCCCGCGGCGAACTCTTCACCCAGGACCTCTTCGCCGGCGCCGACACCGGCCACCGCATCAAGGTGCGCCTGGTCACGACGAATGCGTGGCACGCGCTCTTCGCCCGCAACATGTTCATCCGCCCGACGGCGGAGGAGCTGAAGACCTTCGAGCCCGACTTCTTCATCCTCCACGCCCCGGAATACGAGGCGAACCCGGCCGAGGATGGCTGCCGCACCAGCACCCTCATCGCGCTGTCCTTCGCCAAGCGCACCATCTGCATCGCCGGCACGAGCTATGCCGGCGAGATCAAGAAGTCGATCTTCACCGTCATGAACTGGCTGCTGCCGGAACGCGGCGTGCTGCCGATGCACTGCTCCGCCAACCTCGGCAAGAACGGCGACACGGCGCTGTTCTTCGGCCTGTCCGGCACGGGCAAGACGACGCTCTCCTCCGACCCCGAGCGCAGCCTGATCGGCGACGACGAGCATGGCTGGTCGGACACCGGCGTCTTCAACTTCGAAGGCGGCTGCTACGCCAAGGTCATCAAGCTGTCGAAGGAAGCCGAGCCGCAGATCTGGGACGCCAGCCACCGCTTCGGCGCGGTGCTGGAGAACGTTCATGGCGACGAGCACGGCGTGCTCGACCTCGACGACAACCGCTACACCGAGAACACCCGGTCCTGCTACCCGATCGAGTTCATCCCGAACATCGTGACGGGCGGCCAGGCGGGCAAGCCGAAGAACGTGGTGATGCTGACGGCCGATGCCTTCGGCGTGCTGCCGCCGATCGCCAAGCTCTCCGCCGCACAGGCCATGTACCACTTCATGTCCGGCTACACCGCGCGCGTCGCCGGCACGGAAAAGGGCCTGGGCAAGGAACCGCAGGCGACCTTCTCCACCTGCTTCGGCGCGCCCTTCCTGCCGCGGCACCCGGAAGTCTACGGCCGCATGCTGGCGGAGCGCATCGCCAAGGACGGCGCCGATGTCTGGCTGGTCAACACCGGCTGGACCGGCGGCGCCTACGGCACCGGCAAGCGGATGAGCATCCAGCACACCCGCGCCCTGCTGCGCGCGGCCCTCGACGGGTCGCTGGCCAAGGTCGAGTTCGTGCGTGACCCCTTCTTCGGCCTGATGATCCCGAAGGCGGTGCCGGGCATCCCCGACAACGTGCTGAACCCGCGCGACAGCTGGGCCGACAAGGCCGCCTATGACAAGCAGGCGAAGCACCTCGTCTCCCTGTTCGAGAAGAACTTCGAGACCTTCGCCGGCGCCGTCGGCGAAGACGTGAAGGCCGCCGCGATCAAGGCCGCGGCGTAACCACCGCCACAGCCTGGACCATCCAGGGCGCGCCCCCACCTCGGGGACGCGCCCTTTTTCATGCCCGGATCCCAGCCATGCCCCTCGACGAGACAACACCCCGCCGGCAACCCCAGCGCCCCGAACCCGCGCGCAACGTCCTCGGCGGCACACTCCTGCCCTGCTCCGTCGCACCGCTGACCGGCTTCCTCCGCGACGGCTGCTGCAACACCGGGCCGCAGGACCTCGGCCTCCACACCGTCTGCGCCGAAATCACGGCGGAATTCCTGGCCTTCAGCCAGTCCCGCGGTAACGACCTCTCCACCCCCCGCCCCGAATACGGCTTCGCCGGCCTGCAACCCGGCGACCGCTGGTGCCTCTGCGCCGCCCGCTGGGAAGAAGCCCGCCTGGCCGGCGTCGCACCCCCCGTCCTGCTCGAAGCCACCCACGAAGCCGCCCTCACGATCATCCAGCGCGATCACCTGCTGGCGCATGGGCTGTAGCGCTGGGGGGCCTTGGAGAGGGGCCGCCGGCCCCTCTCCAAACCTCACCCCGCCAGGGGCCAGCGGGCCCCTGGACCCCAGGCTTTTCATCGATGAGCGAGGGGAGGGGCACGAAACGCGCGCTTGTTACGCGGTCCCTCCGCGCCCCTCCCCTCACTCATCGATCGAAGGGGGTTCGAAGGGGCCGCTGCCCCTTCGCGGGGTAGGGGTCTGGGGAAGGGGCGGAGCCCTTTCCCCAGGGGCCGTCAGCGCCGCAGCCCCTGCACCGCCGCGGCGATGGCGGTGGTGGCCATGAAGGCGGCGCCGAGGAGGAAGACGGCGTGGGGGTGGCCGGTATCCATCAGCCAGGCGAAGAGGATGGGGGCGATGACGCCGCCGATGTTGAAGCCGGTGGAGACGACGCCGAAGACGGCGCCGGCCTGGCCGGGGGGTGCGGCGGCGCGGACCATCATGTCGCGGGATGGCATGCAGAGGCCCGTCAGGATGCCGGAGGCGCCCATCAGCACGGGGATGAGCAGGGCGGGGACGGGGATCAGGCCGAGGCTGGCGGTGATGACGGCGCCGGCGCCGAAGCCGGCGGCGGCGACCAGGCCGTGGCGGCTTGATCGGTCCGCGATCCAGCCGCCGATCAGCACGCCGAGGGCAGAGCCGACCAGGAAGAAGGTCAGCGCCGTGGAGGCGAGCGTCAGGGAGAGGCCGTTGCCGGTGACCAGCGCCGCGACGACGAAGCCGTTCACGCCGCCGATGGACAGTGCGATGAGGATGAAGAAGCCCGTCAGGCCGATGACGGCGGGGCTGAGGACGCGGGTTGGTTGTCCGGCTTCCGGCTTCACGCGGCGGACGGGCTGGTCCACCGGGCAGACGAGCCAGACATAGGCGGCGACGGCCAGGCCGACGAGGCCGGCGGAGAGCACGGAACCCTGCACGCCGAAGGCGGCGGCCAGGCCGATCATCAGCGTGGGCGCGACGGCGCCGCCAAGGTAGCCCGCGAAGGTATGGAGGGAGAAGGCGCGCCCCATGCGGGCGCCGCCGATGCCGCCGTTGAGGATGGCGTAGTCGGCGGGGTGGTAGACGGCGTTGGCGAGCCCGGCCATGGCGGCGGCGGCCAGCATGAAGGCGTAGCTGCCGGTCAGGCCGAAGAGGCTGAAGGCGATCCCGCCCAGCACCAGGCCGGCGGTCAGCACGCGGCGCGGGCCGAGGCGGTCGACCATGAAGCCGACGGGCGCCTGGGTGAAGGCGGAGACCAGGCTGAAGATGGTCATGGCCAGGCCGAGTTCGACGAAGGTGACGTCGAGCCTCTCCCGCAGCAGCGGGAAGAGCGGCGGGAAGACCATGATGTGCAGGTGGCTGACGGCGTGGGCGACGCCGATGGCCGTCAGCGTGCGGCGCTCGGTCGAGGTCCAGGCGGTGGCGGGGAGGTGGTCCGCGGTGGTGCTCAATGTGCTTCCGCCCAGGATTGGCCGTGGCCGACCTCCACGGCGAGGGGAACGGCCAGGTCGGCGACGTTTTCCATGATCTGGCGGACGAGAACGCCGGTGGCCTCGACCTCGGCCTCGGGCACCTCGAACACGAGTTCGTCGTGGACCTGGAGGAGCATGCGGGCGGAAAGGTTGGCGTCCTGCAGCGCGCGGGGCAGGCGGACCATGGCGCGCTTGATGACCTCCGCCGCGCCGCCCTGGAAGGGGGCGTTGATGGCGGCACGCTCGGCCCCGCCGCGGCGGACGGGGTCCTTGGAGGCGATGTCGGCGATCCAGAGCTTGCGGCCGAAGGGCGTCAGCACGTAGCCGGTGGTGCGCGCATCCTCCTTCAGCTTTTCCATGCAGTTCCGGATGCCGGGGTATTGCGCGAAATAGGCGTCGATGATGCCGCGGGCCTCGCCCGGGCCGATGCCAAGGCGCGCGGCGAGCCCGAAGGCGGACATGCCGTAGATGATGCCAAAATTGATGGTCTTGGCCCGGCGGCGCGCTTCCTTGTCCACCTTGTCGGGCGGAATGCGGAAGATGTCGGATGCCGTGCGGGAATGGATGTCCTGCCCCGTCGCGAAGGCTTCCTTCAGCGCGGGCACGTCGGCGACATGGGCCAGGATGCGAAGCTCGATCTGGCTGTAGTCGGCGGCCAGCAGGACGTGGCCCGGATCGGCCACGAAGGCGCGGCGGATGCGCTGGCCTTCCTCCGTCCGGACCGGGATGTTCTGCAGGTTCGGCTCGGTGGAGGACAGGCGGCCGGTGGAGGTGACTGCCATCGCGAAGTCGGTGTGCACGCGGCTGTTGCCGTCGAGGCGCTGGGCCAGCGCGTCCACATAGGTGGATTTCAGCTTCTGGATCTGCCGCCAGTCGAGCACGCGGCGCGCCAGGGGGATCTGCTGCTGGGCCAGTTCCTCCAGCACGGAGGCATCGGTGCCCCAGGCGCCGGTCAGCTTGCTGCGCTTGCCGCCGGGCAGCTTCATCTCGTCGAAGAGGATCTCCCCGAGTTGCTTCGGCGAGCCGACATTGAAGGGGCGGCCGGCGAGTTCGTGGATCTGCTTCTCGTAGAGGGCGAGCTTCTCCGCGAAATCCTCCCCGATGCGGGCAAGCTCGCCGGCATCGATGCGGATGCCGGCCAGCTCCATGTCCCGCAGCACGGGGACCATGCGGCGCTCCACCTGTTCGTAGAGCGTCAGCGCGCGGGCGGTGCGGAGTTCCGGCTTGAAGACGTGCCAGAGCCGCAGCGTGACGTCGGCATCCTCCGCGGCATAGGCGGTGGCCTTGTCGAGGGCGACCTTGGCAAAGCTGATGCGGTTGCGGCCGGTACCGGTGACGCTGTCGAAGGTGATGGGCGTGTGGCCGAGATGCTTGGCGGACAGTTCATCCATGCCATGCCCATGCGCGCCGGCGCGGAGCGCGTAGGACATCAGCATGGTGTCGTCGATGGGCGAGACGCTGATGGCGCCGTTGCTGTCGCGGCACAGCACTTCGAGGTCGTATTTGGCGTTGTGCAGCACCTTCAGCACGCTGGGGTCCTGCAGCAGCGGCTTGAGTTCCGCCATCGCCGTGTCGTGGTCGATCTGCGCCGGCGTGCCGGTGCCCATCAGGTCGCCGCTGCCCTCATGCCGCAGCGGCACGTAGCAGGCGCGCCCGGGGGCGACGGCGATGGAGAGGCCGACGAGCTGCGCCTTGAGCGCATCGAGGCTGTCGGTCTCCGTGTCGAAGCCCATGACGCCGGTGGCGCGGGCCTCCGCGATCCAGGAGCGCAGCGCCTCGATCGTCGTCACCGTCTCATAGGGGCCGAAGGGCGCGGCGCCGGGTTGCGGCGTGGGCTCGGGCGCGCTGGCATCTGGCGCACGGGGGGCGCTGCGGACGACGGCATTGGCCTCGCCCAGGCCGAGGCGGGCCAGCAGGCTGCGGAAGCCGTTGTCGCGCAGGAATTTCTCGAGAACGGCCGGGGAGGGCGGGCGGACCTCCATCTTGGTGATCGGGCAGGGCAGGGGCGCGTCGGCGTCGAGCATCACCAGGCGGCGGCTGATCCGCGCCTTCTCGGCGTTCTGCTCCAGCGCCTCGCGCCGCTTCGGCTGCTTGATCTTCGCCGTGTTGGCCAGCAGCGTTTCCAGGTCGCCGTATTCGTTGATGAGCTGGGCCGCGGTCTTGATGCCGATGCCGGGGACGCCCGGGACGTTGTCCGTGCTGTCGCCGGCCAGCGCCTGGACCTCCACCACCTTGTCCGGCGTCACGCCGAACTTCTCGAAGACCTCGGGCTCCCGGATCGGCTTCTGCTTGATCGGGTCCAGCATCTCCACGCCGGGGCCGACCAGCTGCATCAGATCCTTGTCGGAGGAGACGATGGCGACCGTGCCGCCCTCCGCCACGAAGGCCTTGGCATAGGCGGCGATGAGGTCATCGGCCTCGAAGCCCTGCAGCTCCGCCTGGCAGACGCCCAGCGCCTCCGTGGCTTCGCGGATCAGCGCGAACTGGGGCACCAGCTCGGGCGGCGGCTCGGGGCGATGCGCCTTGTAGTCGGGGTAGAAGTCGTTGCGGAAGGTGGTGCGGTTGCTGTCGAAGACGACCGCGATGTGGGTCGCGGAATTGCGGGCGAGGAACTGGGACAGCATCTGGGTGAAGCCGAAGACGGCGTTCACATGCGTGCCGTCCGGCCGCGTCATCGGCGGCAGGGCGTGATAGGCGCGGAAGATGTAGCCCGACCCATCGACCAGGATCAGCCGCTTCTGGCCCGGCGCGATGGGGGCTACCGGGTCTGCCGCGGCCGTTGCCGCCATTTCCTCCCCTGCCACGACCGGCTCAGTGCCCGTGGTCGTCGCCGGCGCCCTCGGCCAGGACATGGGTGCGGGAGCAGTAGGGGCAGGTGACCTGCCGGTCCTCGATGCGGAGATAGACCAGCGGATGGCCGAGGTTGCCGCCGCCGCCATCGCAGCCCACGACGCGGCTGTGGACGGTGATGATCTCTTCCGGCGTCACCCCCGGCAGGGCGACCGGCGCATAGCCGGTCATTCGCTGGTCGCGCATGGCGGTCCCCA
This sequence comes from Acetobacteraceae bacterium, assembly GCA_027482245.1. Lineage (GTDB taxonomy): Bacteria > Pseudomonadota > Alphaproteobacteria > Acetobacterales > Acetobacteraceae > Falsiroseomonas. The sequence goes on from JAIXWG010000058.1 coordinate 101,600, forward strand.
AAGCTGGAGGCCGGAAGATAGGGGCAAGGGGGCGGGTCGGCCAGTCCGGATGGACCCCCCGTTCATGCTGCGCTACCGCTGCGGCCATGCAGCCCCCCCATGCGATCGAGATTGCCGGCCTCCGCAAGACCTACCCAGGCAGCAAGGGCGGCCCGGGAAAGGAAGCGCTGAAGGGCGTGGATTTGGTGGTCCCCCGCGGGTCCTTCTTCGGCCTGCTGGGGCCGAACGGGGCGGGGAAATCCACCCTGATCGGCATCCTGGCCGGCCTGGTCCAGAAGAGTGCCGGCAAGGCCTCCGTCTGGGGCGTGGATCTGGATGCGGACCCGATCGGCCTCCGCCAGCGGATCGGCGTCGTGCCGCAGGAACTGAACCTCGACCCCTTCTTCACGCCGCGGGAGGCGATGGAGATGCAGGCGGGGCTCTGGGGCGTGCCGAAGGCGCGGCGGCGGACCATTGAAATCCTGGATGCCGTGGGCCTGGCGGACAAGGCGGATGCCTATGCGCGCAGCCTGTCCGGCGGCATGCGGCGCCGCCTGCTGGTGGCCAAGGCCATGGTGCATTCACCCCCCGTGCTCGTGCTGGATGAGCCGACGGCCGGGGTGGATATCGAGCTCCGCGAACAGCTCTGGCGCATGGTGCAGGGGCTGAACAAGGCCGGCACCACCATCGTGCTGACCACCCATTACCTGGAGGAGGCCGAAAGCCTCTGCGACCGCATCGCCATCATCGGGCAGGGGCGGCTGATCGCGGATGAGCCGACGCGCGACCTGATCGCGCGGCTCGACGACAAGACCATCACGGTGACGGTGGCGGAGGACCTGGGCGCCGTGCCGCCGGGCCTGGCGGGCTTCGAGGCGCGGCTGGACGGGCCGAGGCGCCTCGAAATCCGCTACCGCGCGCGGGAGACGCGGGTGGAGGATATCCTGGACGCTGTGCGGGGCGCGGGCCTCGCCATCCAGGACCTGTCCACGAAGGAGGCCGATCTGAACGCCATCTTCCTGCGGCTGACCCGGGAACAGGTCGCGGCTTGATCCGCGCCGCGGTCGCCCTCGTCGCGCTTCTGCTGGCGGCGGCCTGCACGCCGGTGGTGATCCCGGCCGGGCCGCCCGTGGCCCTGCCGCGGCTGGAGGCGGCGGCGGTGGTCGCCGCCGATGGCGCCCGCCTGCCGATGCGGGTCTTCCCGCCGGAGGGCGAGCCCCGCGCCGTGATCCTGGCGCTGCACGGCTTCAACGACCACAGCGGCAACTTCCTGACCGACAGCCTGGAGGCCCTGAAGCAGGCGGGCATGCTGGTCTATGCCTATGACCAGCGCGGCTTCGGCCGGGCGCCCAACCGCGGCTACTGGGCGGGGGCGGAGACGATGGCCGCGGACGCCGCCGCCGCCGCCCGCCTGCTGGCCGAACGCCATCCCGGCCTGCCTGTGTTCATGCTGGGGGAAAGCATGGGGGCGGCGGTCTCCATCCTGGCGGCCGGCATGGACCCCGCGCCGCCGGTGCGCGGCTACGTCCTGCTGGCGCCGGCGCTGTGGAACCGGGCACTGATGAATCCCGTGATGCGCGGCGGCATCTGGCTGGCGGAGCGCACCATCCCGGCCCTGCCGCTGACGGGCGGCGTCGGCGGCGTGGTCGCCAGCGACAACGAGGCCGCCCTGCGCAGGCTGGGGCGGGATCCGCTGGTGATCCGCGTGACGCGCGTCGATTCCGCCCTCGGCCTGATGGACCTGATGGACAAGGCCGTGGCGGCGCTGCCGCGCTGCTGCGGGGGGGCGCCGGCGCTGCTGCTCTATGGGGAGCGCGACATGATCGTGCCGCCGCGCATGACCCGCGCCGCGGTCGCCAGCGTGCCGCCGGAGACGGGGCTCCGCATCGGCGTCTATGCCGGCGGCTACCATCTGCTGCTGGCCGGCGGGAACCGGGAGGAGGTCGTGCGCGACATCCTCGCCTTCTTCGAGGATCCGCGCGGGCCCCTGCCATCGGATGCGGAACAGCGGGCGCCGGGCTGGCTGGCGCGCTGACGCTTGCCAGCGTGCTGGCGCGCTGACGCTTGCCAGCGTGCTGGCGCGGTAACCTACGCGTCAGTCTGCCTCGTCCTGGCTTGCCCAACCTTCCAGCTCGCGACCGGCATAGAGCAGCCGCAGGATGGTCACGGTCGATCCCTTGACCTGGAAGGCGATCGTGACTCGCCGTCGAAAGCCGAGGGTGCGGAGCCCCGGCCGGACGGCGTCTCGCCGCGTGCCACGTTCCGGAAAATCCGCCAGGCCGAGGCAGTGCCGTCGGAGCGCCTCGACATAGGCCAGGGCGCGTTCCGGCAGGGAGGCCTCGGCGATCAGGTCGTAGAGATCACGCAGGTCATCAAGCGCTTCCGGGCGAAGACGACCCTATGGGTCACGCCGCGCCTTCAGCCTCGCCGCGTGATGCGCCCGCAGCGCGGCGCCAACCGCATCGGCATCGAGCGCCCTGCCGGGATCGGCCTGCATGGCATCCTGCACGGGCGCCACCTCTTCCCGCAGCCAGCGCTCGACGGCGGCATCACGCTCCCGCAGCGCGCGAAGGCCGGCGCGAACGACCTCGCTGGCCGAGGCATAACCGCCAGACGCAACCAGTTCGTCCATGTAGCGCGCCTGGTCGGGCGGCAGGCTGATGGTGCGCTTCTCGACAGTGACCAATCGAGGCTCCTTGGTCGTGCGGTAGGAATTATTCATACCGCACGACCTTGGCCTCAAGCCAGCGTCTTGAACACCGCGAACAGCTCGTTCTTCGCCTCGAACCCGATGCCCGGGATGGTCGGCATCGCGACCCTGCTGTCGCGCACCGGCACGTCATCCGCGAAGCCGCCGAAGGGATGGAAGACTTCCGGGTAGCTCTCATTCCCGCCGAGGCCGAGCCCGACCGCGATGTTCAGCGCGAACTGGTGCCCGCCATGGGGCACGCAGCGGCGGCGGGACCAGCCGTGCAGGGCCAGCATGTCGAGCGTGCGGAGATACTCGACCAGCCCATAGGACAGCGCCGGGTCGAACTGCAGGATGTCGCGATCCGGCCGCAGCCCGCCATGGCGGATCAGATTGCGGGCATCCTGCATGGAGAACAGGTTCTCCCCTGTCGCGATCGGCGGGGCGTAGTGTTCGGCCAGCGTCGCGTGGGTGCTGTAGTCCAGCGGGTCCAGCGGTTCCTCGTACCAGCGCAGGCCCATGGGTGCGAGCGCCGCGGCGTAGGTCAGCGCGGCGTGCAGGCCGAAGCGGCCGTTCACGTCCACGGCGAGCTTCGACCCGTCCCCGCCCAGCAGCTTCACCACCGCCTCGATGCGGGCCATGTCCTCGGCCAGGGCGTCCTTCAGCGGCGTGCCGGGCGCGCCGCCGATCTTCATCTTCACGGTGGAATAGCCCATGCCGAGGTAGCGCTTCATCTCCTCGACCAGCTGGTCCACGCCCTTGCCGGGGTAGTAGTAGCCGCCGGCCGCATAGACCCAGGCCTCCGCATCCGCCTGGCCGTTGTTGTAGCGGTCCGCCAGCAGCTTCCACAGCGGCACGCCCGCGAGCTTCGCCGCCGCGTCCCACAGCGCCATGTCGAGCACCCCCACGGCGACGCTCCGCTCCCCATGCCCGCCCGGCTTCTCGTTCTTCATCACCACGGCCCAGGCGCCCTCGGGCGAGAGGGTGCCATCGGCGCGCGTCACCTGCGCCTCCGTCGCCTCCAGCAGCCGGGGGATGAAGCGCTCCGCCAGCAGGCCGGGCTGGGCGTAGCGGCCATTGCTGTTGAAGCCGTAGCCGGTGGCGCGCTGGCCACCCTCGCCCTCCACCGTCACGGCGACGATGGAGGCGGTCATCTTGCTGAAGTCGATATAGGCGTTGGCGATGGCGCTCGCGATCGGCGCCGTGCCCTGCTTCACGCTGACGATGCGCATCTGCTGGCTGTTCCCGTGATCTGGTCGCCACCTTGTCGCCCCGCCCCCCCTGGCGGCACAAGGGGGGTAGCCAAGAGGAAACCGACCATGCCCGACATCCTGCACGAGACCCGCGGCCGCATCGCCTGGACCACGCTGAACCGGCCCGAGAGCCGCAACGCCATGACGTTTGCGATGTATGAGGGCCTGGTGGAACAGGCGGAGGTCGTGACGAAGGACCCCGCCATCCGCGCCTGGGTCATCACCGGCGCCGGCGGCAAGGCCTTCGCGGCGGGCACGGACATCAGCCAGTTCAAGGCGTTCAAGTCCGGCCAGGACGGGCTGGAGTATGAGAAGCGGATCGATCGCGTGCTCTCCGCCGTCGAGGACTGCCCGAAGCCCGTCATCGCCGCCATCGCGGGCGCCTGCACGGGCGGCGGGCTCGGCATCGCCGCGGTCTGCGACCTGCGGATCGCGAGTGCCAATGCGAAGTTCGGCGTGCCGGTGGCGCGCACGCTCGGCAACTGCCTCTCCACCTCCAACGTCTCCCGCTTCGCGACGCTCATCGGGCCGGCGAAGCTGAAGGAGCTGATCTTCACCGCGCGGTTGATGGAGGCGCAGGAAGCGCTGGCCGCGGGCCTGATCAGCGAGATCCTGCCGACGCCGGACGCGGTGGTGGAACGCGCCATGGCGCTGGCGGAGACGGTGGCCGGCATGGCGCCGCGAACGCTGACGGCGACGAAGTTTGCGCTGAAGCGCCTGCGGCTCGCGGCCGGCACCATCCAGGGCGACGATCTGGTGGAACTCTGCTTCGGCAGCCAGGACTTCCGGGAAGGCATGGACGCCTTCCTCAACAAGCGCGCGCCCAACTGGACGGGCAACTGAGGGCATCGCATGCTTCCTCCAACCAATAAGGGTTGGAGGAAACGCATGGTCACGAGACGCCTATTGATGGGCGCGGCCGGCGCCTGCGCGCTGCCGCTGCCGGTTCTGGCGCAGGGCGCCTATCCCACGCGCCCCGTCTCCATGCTGGTGGGCTTCGCGCCCGGCGGCGGCACGGACATCATCGCCCGCCTGCTGCAACCGGCGCTGAGCGAGGAATTCGGCCAGCCCATCGCGATCGAGAACCGCGCCGGCGGATCGGGTACCATCGCGGCGACGCAGAACGCCCGCGGGCGGCCGGATGGCTACCAGATGCTGATGACGACGGTCAGCGCCAGCGCCGTGGTCCCGCCCACGATGACGCCGCCGCCCTTCGACATCATCAACGACCAGACCGCCGTGGTGCTGGCGGGGACGGTGCCGCTGGTGGCGGTGGTGCCTCTGACTTCCCCGGCGCAGAATTTCCGGCAGTTCCTGGACCATGCGAAGGCCAATCCGGGGAAGCTCAACTACGCCTCCTCCGGCATCGCGACGCAGCAGCATTTGGCGAGCGAATTGCTGAGCTATGCGGCCGGCCTGTCCATGCAGCACATCCCGTTCCGCGGAACGGGCCAGGCGGTGAACGAGATCCTGGCCGGGCGCATCGACATCGCCATCGACACGCTGCCGACCTACCTGCCGCATATCCGCGCCGGGCGCGTGCGCGCCTTGGCGACGACGCTGCCGGACCGCGTGCCGACGCTGCCGGACGTCCCGACCGTCGCGGAGCACGGCTTCCCGGGGTTTGATTCCGCCGTCTGGTACATGGTGATGGGGCCGCCTGGCCTGCCGGATGCCATCGCGCAGCGCTGGGTGGCGGCGGTGAACAAGGCACTGTCCGACCCGGCCCTGCGGCAGCGCGTCTCCGATGCGGGGTTCATCCCGGGCGGGGGGACGAGCGCGGATGCGGCGGCGCTGCTGCGGCGGGATGCGGCGAAATATGCGGGACTGATCCGGGCGGCCAATATCCGGTTCGAGTAGGGCGCGTCCCCCTCACCCAACCCTCTCCCCCCCCCGGTGGGGGAGAGGGCTTTTCAGTTGCCGGCGGCGATGCCGTCGCGGCGGGGATCGGCGGTGCCTTCCAGGGTGCCGTCAGGCAGGCGGCGGATGATGTTGAGGCCGGTGTTCATCACCACGGCGCGGGGCGCATGGCCGAGCGCGGTCAGCGCCGGGGCCAGGGCCTCGGCCGGGGTGCCGCGCTCGATCTCCTCCACGCCATTCTGCGCGCCGATGCGCGGGCGGGCGGTGGCGCGCTCGGCATCCGCCCCGAAGGCCAGCATCTCCACCAGCGCCGCGGCGACGGCATCGGGGATGCGCGCGCCACCACCGGCGCCGAGCACGATCATGGGCCTGCCATCCGCGCCCATCACCATCGTCGGCGCCATGGTCGTGACGGGCCGCTTGCCAGGTTCCAGCCGGTTCTGCGCCGGCGCCTCCGCCGTGCCGGGGCTGGTCGCGAAATTGGTCATGCCGTTGTTGAGCGTGACACCCATCGCCGTGAGCTCGGCGCCGAAATTCAGGTTGTTGGTGGTGGTCAGGGAGACGGCATTGCCCCGCGCATCGACGATGACGACCTGCGTCGTCGCGGCCTCCGCCCAGGGATCGCTCTCCGTCGGCAGGGCGCCGCGGCGGTCGGGCGGCGTGCCTGGCGCGACTTGCGCCATGGCGTGGCCGGCATTGGCCAGCGCCGCACGGTCATCAAGGTAGCGCGCATCGACCAGCCCGCTTGTCGGCACTGCCACGCGGTCGGGATCGCCGATCCAGCGGCGCCGGTCGGCGGTGGCCAGGCGGCTGGCCTCCAGGAACAGATGCGCGGCCTCCGCAGAGTCCCGCCCCTGCCGCGCGATGCCAAGGCGTTCCGCGATGCCGAGCGTCTGCAGCACGGCGACACCGCCGGAGGAGGGCGGCGCGGCGGTGCAGACCTGGTGCGCGAAGGCGGTCATGCAGACCGGCTCCCGCTCCACCGCGCGATAGGCGCGGAGGTCGTCGAGGGTGATCCAGCCGGGGACGGCGTGCGCCTGCGTCGCCTCGACCAGCGCCTGGCCGATGGGGCCGCCATGGATGGCGGCGGGCCCAAGGGTCGCCAGCAGGCGCAGCGCCGCCGCCTGGTCCGGGTTGCGGAAGGGCGTGCCCGCCGCCAGCGGCTCGCCGGCAGCGTCGAAATAGAGGGCGCGCAGCGCGGGCACGCGGCGGAGTTCAGGCGCGCGGGCGCGGATGACCTGGGCGAGGTAGGGCGGCAGCGAGAAGCCGTTCTCGGCCAGGGTGATGGCGGGGGCGATGAGGTCGGCCCAGGGCAGCCGGCCATGCGATTCCCGCGCCAGGGCGAGGGCGGCGATGGCGCCGGGCACGGCGACCGATCGGCCGGACCGCGCGACGGTGGCGGGGCCGACGCCGCCGGCGGTCAGGCGGTCCGCGCTGGCGGCGGGGGCGCTGGCGATGCCCTCGTAGTAGCGGAGGCGGCGCTGGCCCTCGTCCCAGACGAGGACGAAGGCGCCGCCGAGCAGCCCGCTGGCATGGGGCTCCGCGACCGACAGCACGGCTTGCGCCGTGACGGCGGCATCGATGGCGGTGCCGCCGGCGTTCAGGATGGCGAGCGCCGCCTGCGTCGCATGCGGGCTCGCGGTCGCGACCATCTGGCGCGGGGCGCGCGCCGGCTCGGCCAGAACGGGCGTTGCTGCCAGCAGCAGGACAGCAAGCAGGCGGCGCATGGCGTCAATTCCTCCGCGCGAGAACTTCCTTGTTCACGACGATATCGGGATCGAGCGTCCCGTCGAAGCAGGCGAGGCAGGCCTCCGCCGCGTCCATCGCCATCCGCGCCAGGCCCTCCGCCGTGCTGGCGGCGACATGCGGCGTGAAGATCAGGTTGGGCGCCGTCAGCAGCGGGATCGGGGTCTCCAAGGGCTCGTCATGGAAGACGTCGATGCCGGCGGCGCCCAGATGGCCGGACCGCAGCGCGGCATCGAGCGCCGTTTCGTCCACCAGCGTGCCGCGCGCGGTGTTGATGAAGACCGCGCCCTTCTTCATGCGCGCCAGGAAGGGCGCGTTGACCATGTGGCGGGTGGAGGCGTCGGAGGGGCAGTGGATGGTGACGATATCGGCCTCCGCCGCGGCTTCCATCGCGTCATCGACGGGGATGAAGCCGAGGCCGCGGATGCTACCCTTGCCGATATTGGGATCGCGCACCAGCACCCGCATCCCGAAGGCCGCGCAGAGCTTCGCCACGCGGGTGCCGATGCGGCCGAAGCCCACCACCAGCACGGTCTTGCCCGCGAGGTCGAAGGTCGGGAGGTTCGCCTGCCCGCCCCAGACGGGCTTCGCCTGGCGCAGGTTGGAATCGTAGCCGGAGAGCTGCCGCGCGCAGGCCAGCATCAGCATCAGCGCGTGCTCGGCGACGGAGACCGCATTGGCCTCGGGCGTGATGGTGAGCGGGATATTGCGTTCCGTCAGCGCGGGCACATCCACCGCGTCGTAGCCTACGCCATGGCGGGCGAGGATGCGGAGGTTGGTGCAGTGGGCCAGAAAGGGCCGGTCGATGCGGATGGTGCGGACGATCAGCGCATCGGCCTTGGGCAGGTTGCGGGCCAGGCTTTCGGGCGAGATGTCCATCAGGACTTCGACGGTCACGCCCTCGGTGCTGCGCATCTTCTCGATCGCGGCCTCGTGGATCGGTCGAACGCAGATCACGTGCGGCATCGGTATGGTGTCCCATTCGAAAAGCCCTCTCCCCCGGACGGGGGAGAGGGTTGGGTGAGGGGGTCGATCTCTACAGCTGATGGTGAGCTTGAGGCCCGAGAATGGCTTCCCGGAACCTGGCCGCCAGGTACGCACCTTCCCGCGGCGGCAGCTTCAGCGGCAGGTTGGCCGCGTCGATCTTGATGACCGCGACAAGCGGCGCTGTCGCGCTGTGGATCGCCTCCCGCAGCGGCGCGATGCCGTCCGCGGTCGTGATGGTGCGGGCATCGGCGATGCCGGCGCCACGGGCGATGGCGGCCAGGTCCACGCCGTGTTTCGTCGCCGTCTCCTGCCCGCCGGTCTCGCCGTAGTGCTCGTTGTCCAGCACGACGATGGCGAGGTTGGGTGGCTGCTTGGTGGCAATGGTCGCCAGCGCGCCGAGGCCCATCAGCGCCTCCCCATCCCCGGTGATGACCAGCACGCGGCGCTTGGGCTGGGCCAGTGCCAGGCCGAGGCCCATCACGGCCGCGCCGCCCATGCCGCCCCAGAGCGGCAGGTTGTTCGGGCAGTCGCCGGCGGCGGTGATGTCCCAGGCGGGGGCGCCGAGGCCGGCGATGACCAGCAGGTCCCCGCGGTCGGCGAGCAGGGCGTTGACGACGGCACGGCGGTCGAGCTTGCCGGAGGGTGCGAGCATGGCCCTCAATCCTTCCCGAAGGTCTTGGCGCCGATCAGGCGCTGGCCGAGCAGCGTCGCCGTGGGCCGGTAGGTGTTGAAGGCCATGCGGATGGTGGCGTCCACGCAGGCTTCCACGTCGCCGGGCACGTCGGCGCGGCGGACCAGCGTGCCCATGGCTTCGAGCACCGTCTGGGTGGCGTTGCCCATGGGCACCTGGGCGGGATTGAACTCCCCATAGTCGCCGCGCATGGTCACGATCATCGGCATCGGCGTGCGATGCAGGATGGGCAGGGACAGCATGTTGATGCAGTTGCCGACGCCCGAGGATTGCATCAGCAGCACGCCCTTCACGCCGCCCATCCAGGCGCCGGAGAGAAGGGCGATGCCTTCCTCCTCCGTCGTCAGGGTGACGACGGTGATCTCATTGTCGGCGATGCAGCGCTTGATAAGGCGGGAGTGGCCCGCATCCGGCACCAGGGCCACCTGGGTGATGTTCTGGGCCTTGAGCACGGCGTAGATGCGGTCGGGCCAATCGGCCGCCGCATCGGGGCGCATTTCCAGCGCGTCGCGATCCATGTCGTTCCTCCGCAAGGCGGGCAGGATCGGGCGCGGAAATGCTGTTGGCAAGCCGGGCCGGCCGGTGCCATGTGGATGATGCGCTTCAGGGGTGCGGCAGGGCATGGGATTCGCGCAGATCGTCGGCGGCACGCGCCATGTGTTTCCCGATCTGCGGGCCCTGCTGGCCTGCGCCACCCCCTTCCGGTCCGGCGATGCGCTGGCCGGTGTCGCGGCCGACTCAGCCGCGCAGCGGGTGGCGGCGCAGCGGGCGCTGGCCGACCTGCCGCTGAGGCATTTCCTCAACGAAGCCGTCGTGCCTTATGAGGATGACGAGGTCACGCGGCTGATCCTCGACCGGCATGACGCGGCCGCCTTCGCGCCGGTGGCGCACCTGACGGTCGGCGGCTTCCGCGACTGGCTGCTGGCGGAGGCCGATCCGGCCGCGATCACGGCGCTCGCCCCGGGCCTGACGCCGGAGATGGTCGCGGGGCTGACGAAGATCTGCCGGCTGCAGGACCTGGTGGCCATCGCGGCGAAATGCCGGGTGACGACGCGCTTCCGCAACACGCTGGGGCTTCCGGGGACGCTCTCCATCCGCCTGCAGCCGAACGACCCGGTGGATGACCCCAAGGGCATCGCCGCGCAGGTGCTGGACGGGCTTCTGCTCGGCGCGGGCGATGCCGTCATCGGCGTCAATCCTGCCACCGACAACGTCGACAACCTCTGCCGCGTGCTGGGGCTGCTGGATGCGGTGCGGGACCGCTACGCCATCCCGACGCAATCCTGCGTGCTGGCGCATGTGACGACGACGATGCTGGCGATGGAGCGCGGCGCGCCGGTGGACCTGGTCTTCCAGTCGATCGGCGGGACGGAGGGCGTCAACACCTCCTTCGGCGTCTCGCTGAGTGTCCTGAAGGAGGCGCATGAGGCCGCGCTGGCGCTGAAGCGCGGCACGGTCGGCGATAACGTCATGTATTTCGAGACCGGCCAGGGCAGCGCGCTCTCCGCCAACGCCCATCACGGCGTGGACCAGCAGACGCTGGAAGTGCGCGCCTACGCCGTGGCGCGGGAATTCCGGCCGCTGCTGGTGAATTCCGTCGTCGGCTTCATCGGCCCCGAATACCTCTATGACGGCAAGCAGATCATCCGGGCGGGGCTGGAGGATCACTGCGCCGGGAAGCTGCTCGGCCTGCCGATGGGGGTCGATGTCTGCTACACCAACCATGCGGAGGCCGACCAGGACGACATGGACGCGCTGCTGACGCTGCTCGGCGTCGCGGGCGTGACCTATGTGATGGGCGTGCCGGGGGCGGACGACACGATGCTCGCCTACCAATCCACCTCCTTCCATGACGGGCTCTATGCCCGCAACGCGCTCGGCAAGAAGCCCGCCCCGGAATTCGCCGCCTGGCTGGAACGGATGGGCCTGGCGGAGCGCACGCCGGAGGCGCTGCCCGCGCCGATGAGCGTGGCGGGGCTGCTGTGACCGCGCCGACGCTCTGGCGAGACCTGCGCCGCTTCACCGCCGCGCGGGTCGGGCTCGGCCGGGTGGGGCATGCGCTGCCGACTTCGGCGCATCTCGATTTCCAGGAGGCGCATGCGCAGGCGCGCGATGCCGTGTGGTCGGCGCTCGACGTGCCCGCCCTGCAGGCGGCGCTGCCGGGCGCGCGGGTCGTGGCCTCAGCCGCGCCGGACCGGCGTTCCTACCTGCTGCGGCCTGACCTCGGGCGGCGCCTGGCGGAGGGCACGGCGCTGGCGCCCCAGCCCGGCAGCTTCGCGATCGTCGTGGCCGACGGCCTCTGCGCCAGCGGCGTGCAGGCGCAGGCGGGGGCGCTGGTGGCGGCGCTGGTGCCCGGGCTGGAGCGCGCGGGCTGGGCGGTGGCGCCGCCCGTCATCGCGACGCAGGCGCGCGTCGCGATCGGGGATGACATCGGTGAGGCGCTGGGCGCCGCGATGGTCGCGGTGCTGATCGGGGAGCGGCCGGGCCTCTCCTCCCTCGACAGCATGGGCATCTACCTGACCCACGCGCCCCGCCGCGGCCGCAACGATGCGGAGCGCAACTGCATCAGCAACATCCGGCCGGGCGGGATTTCCGTCACCGACGCCGCGGCCAAGCTGCTCTGGCTGGTGGCGGCGGCGCGCAGGCTCGGTCTGACCGGCGTCGGGCTGAAGGACGAACAGCCGGCGGCGCTGGAAGGGGAGGCGCGGCCGGTGATCGGCGGGTAGTCAGCCCGGCAGGTGCACCGCCAGCCACAGCGCGGCCTCGCTGGTCCAGGCGACGCGGTGGCGGCAATGGGCGGGCAGCACGGCCCAGTCGCCGGCCACCATCTTCCGCTCGCTGCCATCATCGAAGGCGAGGCCCGCCTCGCCCGAGACCAACAGCACGAATTCCGTCGCGGGCTGGTCGTACCAGAAGCCGGCGGGGCTGGCGGCGCGGCGGCTGGCGATGCGCTCCACCGTCACGCCCTTCTCCGCCAGCAGGGTGGCGACGGCCTCGCCACCCTCCCGCGCCGTGGCGCCGGCGCCGAGCGCGCCGAAGCGGGGGTTCGGGTTCACGCGGCCAGGGCCGATTCCACCGCCTGCGCCACGCTGAACAGCCTCGCATCGCCCATGTGTTCCCCCATCAGCATGAAGCCCACCGGTGCCTCGCCGGGCCGATGGCAGGGGATGGAAATGCCGCAGCGGTCGAGGAAGTTGCCGACCGTGGTGTTGCGCAGCAGCAGCATGTTGATGCGCCCATACTCGGCCTCGTCATCGACTTCCGCGATCGCAGGCGGGATCAGCGGGCAGGTCGGCATGACGACGGCATCCAGCCCCTGCGTCGCCTTGGCGAAGGCCGCGATGATGCGGGCGCGTTCCTGCATCAGCAGGATGTAGTCCGACGCCGTCATCTTCGCGCCGCCCTTGATGCGGCCGAGGATGCGCGGGTCGTAGCGATGGCCCTGCCGCTCGATCAGGTCGCGATGCCAGGCGAAGGCCTCGCTGGCGGCGAAGGTGCCGCGGGCATTGGCCTTCGGGATGTCGGCCAGTTCGGGCACCGTCAGCGTCGTGATGTGGGCGCCGGCGCCGGACAGGGTGGAGAGAGCCCGCTCGAACGCCGCGGTCACGCCCGCATCCCAGTTCTCTGTCACATAGCCCTGCAGCACGCCGAGCCGGAGGCCCGCGACGCCGATCGGCGCAATGGGGGCGGCGGCCTCGGCGCCGGCCATGAAGCCATCGACGATGGCGCAGCATTCGACGCTGCGCGCGATGGGGCCGAGGCTGTCGAGGGAGAAGGAGAGGGGCAGCGTCCCCTCCAGCGTCACGCGCCTGGCGGTCGGCTTCCAGCCGACGATGCCGCAGAGCGCCGCCGGGATGCGGCAGGACCCGCCGGTGTCGGATCCCAGCCCCGCGAAGCCCATGCCATCCGCCGTCGCGACCGCGGCGCCGGAGGAGGAGCCGCCGGGCAGCCTTCCCGTCGCGCGGTCCCACGGGCTGCGCGGCGTGCCGTGATGCGGGTTCACGCCGAGGCCGGAGAAGGCGAATTCCACCATGTTGGTGCGGCCCAGCACAACGAAGCCCGCGCGCTGCAGCCGGGCGACGGAGGGCGCGGTGGCGGTCGCCGGCGCGGCGCCGTCCAGCGCCACGGACCCGCCGCGCGTGACCTGCCCGGCCTCGTCATAGAGGTCCTTGATGCTGATCGGGATGCCCGCGAAGGGGGAGGGGGCACGGCCGGCCTGGCGCAGCGCGTCCATGGCATCGGCGCTGGCGCGGGCCTGGTCGGCCTGCACCACCAGGAAGGCGCGCGAACCCTCGCCCGCCGGATCGCCGATTCGGCCCAGCGCTTCCTCCACCAGGGCGCGGGCCGTGATGCGGCCGCTGGCCAGGGATCGCGCGGCCTCGGCGATGGTGGGGAAGGACATGCTGAAGGCATCCCGCTGGAGTGTGGCGGGATGCTGCGCAGGACGGGGCGGTTCCGCAACCCTCAGCGGGGCAGGGGCGCCTCGCCCTGGTCATTGGCGGGCGGAACCGCCAGGATCAGCTGTACGGCCCAGGGATACAGGAGAAAGCCCACTGCGGCGGCGGGCACCAGTGGCACCTCGTTCTCCTCCGCTTCCTCGATCTCGTCTTCCCGGTCCATGATCCTGCCCTCCGCCCACCGAACCACAGCGCACGAGGGCGGCGCCCGTTCCCTTCCCCGGCAGGGCATTTGACAAGCGGCGACCGGCTGGTTGTATGATGTCATATAAGCCGGCGGGGCATCCGCCGGGACGGGAAGGAGACGGACGAGATGATCCGACAGACGGTTTCGCGCGCGGTGCGCGCGGTTGCGGTGGCGGCCGCGGTGCTGCTGCCCTTCGCCCCCGCCACGGGCAGCGCCCAGGAATGGCGCGGCTGGAACATCCATGCGGCGGATTATCCCAATGGCCGCGGCCTGGATCGCTTCGCGGAGCTGGTCGGCCAGCGCACCAGCAACCGCATCCGCATGCGCACCTACCACAGCGCGCAGCTCGGCCAGCAGGACGAGGCGATCCAGCAGATGCGGCTGGGCTCCATCGACTTCGCCAATTTCAACCTGAGCCCCTTCAACAACCTGGCGCCCTCCACCAACGTCGTCACGCTGCCCTTCCTGTTCCGGGACGTGGCGCACAGCCATGCCGCGATCGACGGCGTCGCGGGGCAGGAGATCGCCCGCGACCTGGAGCAGATCGGCATCATCGCGCTGTCCTGGTTCGATGCGGGGGCGCGCAGCCTCTATACCACGCGGCCCGTCCGCACGCCGGCCGACCTTCGCGGCATGAAGATCCGGGTGCAGACCTCCGACCTCTGGATCGACCTGATGCGCGCGCTGGGGGCGAACCCGACGCCGCTTCCCTTCGGCGAGGTCTTCACCAGCCTGCAATCCGGCGTGATCGACGGGGCGGAGAACAACTGGCCGTCCTATGAGAGCACCCGCCACTTCGAGGTCGCGCGCTTCTTCACCACGACCGAGCACAGCAACGTGCCGGAAGTGCTGGCCGTGTCGCAGAGCCGGTGGCGCCGCCTGAGCGAAGCCGAGCGCAACATCCTGCGCGATGCCGCGCGGGAAGCGGCGACCTTCCAGCGCCAGCTCTGGGCGGAGCGGGAAGTGACGTCCCGCCAGCGCGTGGTGGCGGCCGGGGCCACGGTGATCGAGATCGCCGACCGCTCCCCCTGGTCCGCCCTGATGGCGCCGGTCTACGAGAAGTACACGGGCGGCAATGCGCGCCTGTCCACCATGGTGCAGCAGATCCGCGACCTGCGCTGATCCGGCCGGGGCGCCTTCGGGCGCCCCTTTTGTTTTCCCCCTGGCAGGATTCGCGCCCATGGCGATGTTCACCCGTGCCCTCGACCTCTTCTCCCGCATCGTCGTCGCGGTGGCCGGCATCGCGCTGGTCGCGCTGGTGGTCATGATGGGCTGGCTCGTCTTCGGCCGCTATGTGCTGAACGACACGCCGACCTGGATCGAGCGCGCCGCCACCCTCTCCATCCTCTGCATCGCGCTGCCCGTGGCGGCCGTCGGGGTGCGGGAGAGGTTCCACCTTTCCGTTCTCGGCTTCCGGGAATCCCTGCCGATGGGCGCGCAGCGCATCATCGCGATCGCCTGCGATGCGCTGGTCGGCGCCTTCGGCTTCGCCATGGCCTGGTATTCCCAGGAACTCGTCGACATGGTCTGGGCCTTCAAGATCCCGCTGCTCGGCATCAGCCAGGGCTGGACCTATGTGCCGCTGCAGGTCTGCGGCGCGCTCGTCACCCTTTTCGCCATCGAGCAGGTGCTGCTCGACATCCTCAGCAAGGATGGTCCCGAACAGCGCGGCGTGGCCGCGGCCTTCCTGGAGTAGCGGCGCGTGGAATTCGGCCTCTTCCTGATCTTCGCGGTCTTCATCGTCGGCGTGGTCGCCGGCGTGCCGGTGGCCTTCGTGCTCGGCATCGCCGCCCTGGTCGGCTTCATGTATGAGGGCATCAACCCCGCCGTCGCCTTCCAGCAGATGGCGAGCGGCATGAGCATCTTCGCGCTGCTGGCCATCCCCTTCTTCGTCTTCGCCGGAGAGTTGATGCTGCATGGCGGCATCGCGCGGCGCCTGGTGGCGCTGGCCTCGGCCTGCGTCGGCTGGATGCGGGGCGGGCTCGGCATGGTGGATGTCTCCACCTCCATGCTCTTCGGCGGCATCTCGGGCTCCGCAGTCGCGGATACCTCGGCCACCGGCGTCATCCTGATCCCGGCCATGAAGGCCAAGGGGTATGGGGTGGATTACGCGGTGTCGCTGACCGTCACCTCCTCCATCGCCGGCATCCTGATCCCGCCCAGCCACAACATGATCCTCTACAGCCTGGCGGCGGGGGGCGGCATTTCCGTCACGGCGCTGTTCATCGCGGGCATCGTGCCGGGCATCATCATGTGCCTGTTCCTGGCCATCGCCGCCTACATCATGGCCGTGCGCCGCGGCTATCCGGCGGAGCCCTGGGCGGGCTTCCGCCACCTGTTCTGGAAGTTCGTGGACGCGCTGCCGGGCCTCTTCACCGCCTTCATCATCCTGGGCGGCGTGCTGTCCGGCATCTTCACGGTGACGGAAAGCGCCGCCTTCGGCACCATCTGGGCGCTGCTGGTCACCATCATCGTCTACCGCAACCTGACCTGGGAGAACTTCACCATCGCGGTCGCGGCGGCGGTGCGGACCTCCGCCGTGGTGTTCCTGCTCGTCGGCACGGCGACGGCCTTCGCCTACCTGCTGGCGCTGTACCGGCTGCCGGACCTGCTGACGGAGGGGATGCTGGCCATCAGCAGCAACCCGATCGTCATCATGCTGATGATCAACCTCTGCCTGCTGCTGCTGGGCTGCGTCATGGACATGGCGGCGCTGATCCTGATCACGACGCCGATCTTCCTGCCGGTGGTGGTGGCGATCGGCGTGGATCCGGTCCAGTTCGGCATGGTGATGATGATGAACCTGGGTCTCGGGCTCACCACGCCGCCGGTCGGCGCCGTGCTCTTCGTGGGCTGCGCCATCGGCAAGATCCCGATCGAGGCGGTGATGAAGACCATCTGGCCCTTCTACGGCGCCATCCTGGCCGCGCTGATGCTGACCACCTACTGGCCCGCCGTGTCGCTGACCCTGCCGCGCCTGTTCCTGGGCTACGAGGGCTGAAGGCGTGACCTTTCGACTGGTCGCCGACCTGCGGGCCCAGGTCGGCGAGAGCCCGGTCTGGGATGCGCGGCGCGCCGTGATCTGGATGGTGGACATCCTGGCGCCCGCCGTCATCCGCTTCGACCCCGCCACCGGTGCCACCACCCGGATCGCGATGCCGGAGGTCTGCGGCAGCCTGGCGCTCTGCCGCTCCGGCACCCTGCTGGTGGCGCAGCGCGCGAGCGTGGTGCGGCTCGACCCCGAGACCGGCGCCATCGCCCCCTTCGCGACCATGCCCGAGGAGCCCGCCCATAACCGGCTGAACGACGGCAAGGTGGGGCCCGATGGCTGCTACTGGGTCGGCAGCATGGATGACCGGCCGGACAAGCAGGCCACTGGCATCCTCTGGCGCGTCCGTCCCGATGGCGTGGTGGAGCGGCGGCGGGACGGCATGGTCGTCTCCAACGGCCTGGCCTGGAGCCCGGACGGCACGCGCATCTGGCATTCCGACAGCCGCCGCGCCGTGCTCGACATCGCGGAGTTCGACCCTGCCACGGGCGCCATCGGTGACTGGCGGCGGGTGCTCCAATTAGACGAGGCGACGGGCCGCCCGGACGGCGCGGCGATGGATGCGGAAGGCCATTACTGGTCCGCCGGCGTCTCCGCCGGCCGGATCAACGTGATCGATGCGGAGGGCCGCATCCTGCGCCACCTGCCCTTCCCGGTGCCGGCGCCGACCATGCCCTGCTTCGCCGGCCCCGATCTCCGCACGCTGTTCGTGACCAGCCTGCGCGCCGGGAAGGATGCCGCGACGCTCGATGCCCATCCCGCTCTCGGTGGGCTGTTCCGGGCCGAGGGCCTGGGCCAAGGTGCCCCCGTGACCGACTTCGCCGACTGAGGAATCCCCCGATGACCAAGCCCATCCTGCTGACCGGCGCCTCCGGCAACCTTGGCCGCATGCTGGCGAAGGAGCTGTCGGATGCGGGCCACACGCTGCGCCTGACCGACATCGCGCCCTTCCCGGACCCGCTGCCCGCCAACTGCACCTTCACCCGCATCGACCTGAATGAGGGGCTGGGCATCCTGCGCCTGGCCGAGGGCTGCGGCACTATCCTGCACTACGGCGGCATCGCGACGGAGCATCCCTTCGAGGTGGTGCTGGGGCCGAACCTGCGCGGCCTGTACCACATCTATGAGGCCGCGCGGCGCGAGGGGGCGCGGGTGATGTTCGCCTCCTCCAACCACTCCATCGGCTTCCACAGCCGGCCGAGCGGCAACGCCGAGCGCCTCGACCTCGACTGCGCCTTCCGGCCGGACGGCTTCTACGGCCTCTCCAAGGCCTATGGGGAGCTGATGGGGCGGATGTACTGGGACAAGCATGGCGTCGAGAACGTCAATGTCCGCATCGGCTCCTGCTTCCCGAAGCCTACCAACCGGCGGATGCTCTCCACCTGGCTGAGCTATGCCGACCTGGCGCGGATGATGAAGGCGATCATCGGGGCGGAGCGCGTGGGCCATGCCGTGATCTGGGGCGCGTCGCGCAACCCGGAGACCTATTGGGGCAAGGACCACCGCGACCGCATCGGCTGGCAGCCGCAGGACAGCGCGGAGGATTACCGCGCGGAGGTCGGGCACATCGTCTCCGACGACCCCGTGGAGGAACGCTACCAGGGCGGCAGCTACACCTCCGACGGCTATACCCGGAAGGGCGGCTTCTCCCCCCGCGACCAGTTCGAGCTCGACTGATGATCCTGGAAGCGGGCGACTGGCGGGCGGAGCTGCTGCCGGAGAAGGGCGTCGCCTTCCGGTCGCTGACGCTGGCGGGGCGGGATGTGCTGCGGCGCATCCCGGACGGCGCCGATCCGAACAACGGCTTCCACGGCGCCTTCATCATGGCGCCCTGGACCAACCGGCTGGAGGATGGGCGCATCGTGGTGGGCGGCGTGGAATACCGCATGCCCATCAACCGGCCGGATGAGGGCAATGCCCTGCACGGCTTCATCCGCGCTTTGGCCTGGGTGGTGGAGGAGCAGGCCGGCGACCGCGCCACCTTCACCTGCACGCTGGACCACGCGCCCTTCCGCTGCGCGGCGCGGCTGGTGGTGGCGCTGTCCGATGCCGGGCTGTCCTTCGCGCTGTCGCTGACGAACACGGGCGACGCGCCGACGCCGATGGGCTTCGGCTGGCACCCCTGGTTCGCGCGCTCCGCCGGCACGCGGCTGCGATTTCGCGCCGCCACCATCTTCGGCCGCGACCATCGCGCCATCGCCCAGGGGCCGCGGCCGAGCGCCGGGCTGAATGGGGACGATGCCGTGCTGCTCGGCCTCGACACGCATTTCGCGGGCTGGGATGGCGTGGCCACCATCACCTGGCCGGACGGCACCGGCATCACCATGCGGGCGGAAGGCGACTGGGCGTCCAACCTGCAGGTCTTCGCGCCGCGCGGCGGCGACGTGCTGTGCGTGGAGCCGGTGAGCCACGCGCCTGATGCGGTGAACCGCGCTGGCAATGCGGCGCATGGCGCGATGCGCGTGCTGTTGCCGGGCGCCTCGCTCTCCGCCTCACTGATGATTCATCGCGCCTGAGCACCTGATGCACGGTTTTCGTGCATTGGAGTCTCCTTGCGCGGGAACAATCGCCGCGTCGTGACGTTCGCCTTCGCAACCCCACGCCATGCCGAACGGCGTGCGGGGAAGGGAGCGGACTTCGATGGCGAGCACCGCGCAAAGGACAGACCCCGCACTCTGGGACAAGGTGAAGCGTCGCGTGATGCGCGGCGACAAGGGCGGCGCGGCGGGCGAATGGTCCGCGCGCAAGGCACAGCTGGCCGTCGCCGAATACAAGAAGGAAGGCGGCGGCTATGCCGGCGGGAAGAAGGCCGACAACAGCCTCTCCCGCTGGACGAAGGAAGACTGGGGCACCGCATCGGGCAAGCCTTCGGGCGAGACCGGTGAACGCTACCTGCCCAAGGCCGCGCGAAAGCGCCTGACGAAGGACGAGGTCGCGCGCAGCACGGCGAAGAAGCGCGCCGACACCAAGGCGGGGAAGCAGTTCTCCGCCCAGCCCCGCGATGTCGCGCGCAAGGCGGCGGCAGCACGGAAGGGAACCGCGTGATGGACGACGACGAGACCATCGCGCGCGAATTCCGCCGCCTGGTGAACCTCTCCGCTGCCGAGTTCCGTGACTGGCTCGGCACCGCGGAAAGCCGGGCGGCGGGCTGGACGCGGGAGGGTGAGACGGAATCCGTCGGCCATCAATCCGGCCGCTGGAACCTGGGCTTCCTCGAACGCGGCGCGTCCCATCCGGCAGGGGACGACGCGGCGCATATGCGGGAGGTGGTGGGCTACATCCATCGCCACCTCGCGCAGCGGCCGAAAGGCGACGTCAGCGACACGCGCTGGCGACACAGCCTGATGAACTGGGGACACGACCCCCTCAAGGAGGATCGACGCATGAGCGACGAGATGAACCAGGCGAACGAGGCCGAGGACATGCCCGCGGAGCCGATGCCCGCGCCGGTCGAGGAAAAGCCGAAGCGTCGGCGCAGCGCGCCGCGGACGGCCGAGGGCCGCAGCGCGACGCGGACAGCCGAGGGCCGCGCGGCATCCCCGCGCAAGGCGGCGGCCGACGGCGCTGCGAAGGCGCCCGCGAAGCGCAGCGCGGCGGGCCGCACCGCGGCGGCGGCGAAGGGCGGGCGCGCCAGCGCCGGCACGCGCAAGGCCTCCGCGGATGGGGCGGCGAAGGCGCCGGCCAAGCGCGCCACCAAGGCCACCTCCAGCCGTGGCGCCGCGGGGCGGACCGCGGCGGCGGCGAAGGGCGGGCGCAGCAGCAGCACCGGCAAGGCAGCGTCGTCGACCAGCGCCCGGAAGACGGCGTCGACCGGGACGCGCAAGGCGGCTTCCACCGGCACGCGCAAGGCCGCGGCGCCGGCCAAGCGGGGCGCGGCGGCATCCAACGGCCGCAGCGCCGCGGGCCGCACCGCGGCGGCGGCCAAGGGCGGCCGCGCCAGCAGCACCCGCAAGGCCGCGTCCTCCACGGGGACGCGCAAGGCGGCGACTTCCACCCGCAAGCCGGCCGCCAAGGCGACGATGAGCCGGTCGGAGGCCGCGTCCAAGGCCGGCAGCGCGCGCACGCCGAAGAAGGCCGCGGCAGCGCGGGCCAACGGCGCCAAGGGCGGCGCGGCACGGGCCAAGGCGGCCACCACGCGCCGCGCCAGCACGGCCAAGGCTGCCGCGCCGAAGGCCAAGTCCGGCCCGCCGAAGGCGGCGCCGAAGCGGGCGACCAAGGCGGCGTCCAGCCGCGGCGCCGCCGGGCGCACGGCGGCGGCGGCCAAGGGCGGGCGCAGCAGCGGCGGCAGCCGCGCCAGCCGGGCCTGAATTAGGGGGGCTGAACCGGCCGTGCGGGGACCCCACAGCCCCCGCACGGCCGAACCTTGACCTGATGGAGCCCCCCCTCCCCAAGCGTCGCGGGGCGGGCGACACTGGGCGCCATGGGAAGCGCCATCATCCTCGGGGCCGGCATCATGGGCCTCTCCGCCGCCTGGGCCCTCGCCCGGGCCGGCTGGTCCGTGCGGGTGGTGGAGCAGGATGCCGTGCCGAACCCGCGCGGCTCCTCCGTCGATGACCACCGGCTGATCCGACACGCCTATGGCGCGGCCGCCGGCTACATGCGGATGATCGACCCCGCTCATGCGGCCTGGGACCTGCTGTTCGCCGAGGGCGGGGAGCGTCCCTATGTGCCGACCGGCGTGCTGGCCCTGGCGAATGCTCCGGGCGGCTGGCTGGCCGACAGCCGCGCGGCGCTGCGCGGCGATGGCCATGCGGTGACGGACCTGGCGGCCGCCGACATCCCCGACCGCTACCCCTTCCTGTCCGGTGACGGCATCGCGGACGCCTTCCATTTGCCGACCGGCGGCGTGCTGCTGGCGCGGCGGATCATCGAATTGCTGGCGGGGGTCCTGGCCGCGCGCGGCGTGCCCGTGCTGCGCGGCCGGGCCGTGGCCGTGGACCCGGCGCGCGGTGCGCTGACGCTGGCTGATGGGACGCGGCTGGAGGCCGACCTGCTGGTGGTCGCCGCCGGCCCCTGGGGCCCGCGCCTGCTGCCCGGCCTCGCGGCCCGGGTGCGGCCGACGCGCCAGATCATCGTCCGCCTCGCGCCGCCCCCCGAACACGCGGAGGGCTGGGCCCGCGCGCCCATGCTGCTGGACCTGGCGGAGGATGGCGGCTTCTACGCCGTGCCGCCGGTCGCGGGCACGCCGCTCAAGATCGGCGACCACCGCTTCGCCCCGCATGGCGACCCGGAGGATCCGCGGGACGCCACGCCGGCGGAGGCGGAGGAGATCCTGGCCTATGCGCGGCACCGCATCCGCGGCCTCGATGCCTATCGCGTGCTCTCCGCCGCCGCCTGCTACTACGATGTGGAGCCGCAGGAGCGCTTCGTGGTGGAGCGCCTCGGCGACCGCGGCTTCGTGATGTCGGGCTTTTCCGGCCACGGCTTCAAGTTCGGCGCGCTGCTCGGCCTGGCCCTGGCCCGTGCCGCGGGTGACGAAAGCCTGGGCCGCGCCATATCCGCCTGGGCGGCGGGAGACGTGCCGCCGCCGGCCGGCTTGTTCGCGGATCTTCAGCAGGAAACGACCGCATGACGCTGCACTCCGCTGCCGATGACCTGATCATGGGCCTGACGCAGGTGGTGGACCTGCCCGGCCTGACCACGGCCGCCGGCGCGCCGCTGGCGGGCGAGGACATCGCCGCGCTGATCGAGGAAGCCGCCCGCTTCACGCGGGAGCAGATGGCCCCGGGCTGGCAGGAGGCCGACCGCCACGGCGCCACCTACGCCAACGGCACCGTCACCACGCCGCCGCACTACAAGGCGCTGATGCGGGCCTGGATCGACAGCGGCTGGCAGGGCGTCGCTGCCCCCGAATCCCATGGCGGGCAGGGGCTGCCGCATGCCGTCTGGATCGCGGTGACGGAACTGGCTTCCGCCGCCGACATGGCCTTCTTCCTCGGCCCCGTGCTGACCGCCGGCGCCATCGACCTGCTGCTGGGCCATGGCACGCCGGACCAGCAGGAACGCTTCCTGCCGAAGCTCGTCACCGGCGAATGGAACGGCACCATGTGCCTGACGGAGCCGCAGGCGGGCAGCGACCTGGCCGCGCTCCGCACCCGTGCCGAACCCCTCGGGGACGGCCGCTACGCCCTGCACGGCCAGAAGATCTACATCACTTGGGGCGAGCACGACACGACGGAGAACATCCTCCACCTCGTCCTTGCCCGCCTACCCGGTGCCGCCGAAGGCAGCCGGGGCATCTCCCTCTTCGCCGCGCCGAAGGTCCTGCCGGACGGCACGCGCAACGCGCTCCGCTGCGGCGGCATCGAGCGGAAGATGGGCATCCACGCCTCCCCCACCTGCATCATGCTGTTCGAGGGCGCGGAGGCGGAGCTGGTCGGCGAACCCGGCCGCGGGCTCAACGCCATGTTCGCCATGATGAACGCGGCGCGGCTGGCCGTGGGCGTCCAGGGCGTGGCCGCCGGCGCGCGGGCGCTGGAACTGGCGGAGAAATACGCCGCCGACCGCACCCAGTCCGGCCGCCCCATCGCCCGCCACGCCGATGTCGCCCGCATGCTGGCGGAGATGCGCGCCACGACCCTCGCCTCCCGCCTGCTGGCCTTGGAGGCCGCGGCCGCGCTGGACCGCCACCACCTGCTGGGGGATGAGGCCGGGCAGGTGCGCCTCGCGTTGCTGACGCCCATCGTGAAGGCCTGGTGCACCGATCGGGGCGTGGAGAATGCCAGTCTCGGCATCCAGGTGCATGGCGGCATGGGCTTCGTGGAGGATACCGGCGCCGCCCAGGTGCTGCGCGACGTCCGCATCACGCCCATCTACGAAGGCACCAACGGCATCCAGGCGATCGACCTGCTGGTGCGGAAGGTCGCCAAGGATGGCGGGGCCGCGATGCGCGCCCTGCTGGCGGAGGTCTCGGCCGCCGATCCGCGCCTGGCGGACGCCGCACGCCGGCTGGATGCAGCGACGGGGCTGATGCTGGATCTGCAGGGCAGGGACCCCGATGCCGCCCAGGGCCTGGCCACCGCCTATCTGGACGCCTGCGGCTGGGTGCTGGGGGGCTGGATGCTGGCCCGCGCCGCCGCCGCGGCGCCGGACCGGGCCGCGCTGGCCGGTTTCTACCTGGCCCGGCTGCTGCCGCGGGCGGAGGCCAGGTGCCTCGAAATCGAACAGGGGGCGCTGGTCCCCATCCCTTCGGTGATGTAACCGGTCATTCATGCCTCTTGCAGCCCCAGACGTCGCACGCATCTGCTGCCATCGATCATGACCGCGCCCCTGTCCTCCCCCGCCCTTCATCGACCCCGGCCCAAGGTGGCCATCATCGGCGCGGGGCCTGGGGGCCTCGCCGCCGCCATGATGCTCGCCGCATCCGGCGCCCGGGTCACCGTGTTCGAGAAGGATGACGTGGTCGGGGGGCGCACGCGCACCCTGACCACCGACCAGGGCTACAAGTTCGACCTGGGACCGACCTTCTTCCTCTATCCCCGCATCCTGAAGGAGATCTTCCAGCGCTGCGGCGCCGATCTCGAGCAGGAAGTGGATATGCGGCGGCTGGAGCCGCAGTACCGCCTGACCTTCGAAAAGGGCGGCAGCGCCACCCATATCGAGGCCAGCGCCGACATGGCGCGGATGGAAGCGGCGATCGCGCAGATCTCACCGAAGGACGCCAAGGGCCTGCGCCCCTTCATGGAGGAGAACCGGGCCAAGCTCGCGGCCTTCCGCCCCGTGCTGGAACGCGCCTTCTCCACCGCCGCCGACATGATCCGCCCGGACATGATCAAGGCGCTGCCGCTGATGAAGCCCTGGTCCACGGTGGACAAGGACCTGGCGCGCCACTTCAGCGACCCCCGCGTCCGCCTCGCCTTCTCCTTCCAGACCAAGTACCTGGGCATGAGCCCGTTCAAGTGCCCGGCGCTCTTCACCATCCTGTCCTTCCTGGAATACGAGCACGGCATCTTCCACCCCATTGGCGGCTGCGGCGCGGTTTCCGTCGCCATGGCGAAGGTGGCGGAACGCCTCGGCGCCGAGATCCGCCTGAACTCCCCGGTGGACCGCATCGGCTTCGAAGGCCGCCGCGCCAAGGGCGTCGAGATCGGCGGCGTGCGGCATGATGCCGACGCCGTCGTCGTCAACGCCGACTTCGCCCATGCCATCCCGAAGCTGATCCCGGACCACCTCCGCAAGGGCTGGAAGGACAAGAAGATCGGGGAGGCGAAGTACTCCTGCTCGACCTTCATGCTCTATCTCGGGCTCGACCGGGAACTGCCCGAACTCGCCCACCACAACGTCCTGCTCTCCGAGGGCTACCAGGAGAACATCGCCCAGATCGAACGGGGCGAGATTCCCGAGGTGCCGTCGCTCTATGTGCAGCACGCCGGGGCGACGGACCCGACCATGGCGCCGAAGGGCCACTCCGCCCTCTACGTCCTCGTCCCCGTGCCGAACCTCATCAAGCAGCCGGACTGGCCGGCCCAGGCCGCACGATACCGGGAGATCGCGCTGGACCGCCTGAAGGCCCTCGGCCTGCCGGACCTGCGCCCCCACATCAAGTACGAGCGGATCGTCGCTCCCCAGGACTGGGAGAGCGACTTCGCGGTCGGCTTCGGTGCCACCTTCAACCTGTCCCACGAACTGCCGCAGATGCTGCTGTTCCGGCCGGGCAACCGGTTCCGGGACGTGGAGGGTGTCTACCTTGTCGGCGGCGGCACCCACCCCGGCAGCGGCCTGCCTGTCATCTACGAAGGCGCCAGGATCACGACGGGGCTGATGGCACAGGACCTCGGCCTGGCCAGCGCGCCCAGCCGCCCCACGGCCGGCGGCGACTTCGCGGCCGCCACGCCGGCCGCGGCCTACGGGCCGGATCGGTAGGCGGGTTTCGCGGGTGGCTTCGCGGGGGCGCTGCCCCCGCACCCCCGCCGGGGGGCGTGGCGCCCCCCGGACCCCGCCAGCACTGAACGCTGGGGAGGGAGGGGGGGCGAAGTGCCCCCCTCCCTCCCCAGCGTTCACTACCTGAGGTCCAGGAGGCCGCTGCCTCCTGGCAGGGGGTGCAGGGGGACAGCGTCCCCCTGCAATGCCCCCGGGAAACACGCTACGAATACAGGCACGGAGGTGCGTTCGCATGGCTGATCGGGTGGTGGTGGTCGGGGGTGGCCTGGGTGGGCTGGCGGCCGCGGCGGTGGCGGCGGCGCGGGGGCACAAGGTCACGCTGCTCGACAAGAACCCTTGGCTGGGTGGCAAGGCGGCGGTGTTGAACCTGCCGGCGCCGGATGGCAGCGGCGAGTTCCGCTTCGACATGGGGCCGACCATCCTGACCGTGCCGCGCGTGCTGCGCCGGATCTATGCGGAGGCCGGGCTGGACCAGGCGCGCGAGTTGCCGCTGATCCGCCTCGACCCGCAGTGGCGCTGCTTCTTCGAGGACGGGACACAGATCGACCTGATGGCCGATGTCGCGACCATGCAGGCGCAGATCGAGAAGTTCGCACCCGGTCGTGGCCTGGGCGAGGGCTACCGCAAGTTCCAGGAAGAGAGCCGCCACCTGCATGGCGTCTCCGAAAAATTCTTCTTCTGGCGGCCGGTGGAGGGTGTCACCGACACCATCGACATGAAGGCCAACCTGAACCCGAACACCATCCGGGACGTGCTGAGCCTGAAGATGGGCCAGACGGCGGCCAAGGTGATCCGCGGCCATGTGCCGGATGAGCGCCTGGCCCAGATGCTGGACCATTACTGCCAGTATATCGGCTCCTCCCCCTACCTGGCGCCGGCGGTGGTGTGCTCGATCGGCGACATGCAGGCGAGCGAGGGCGTCTGGTACCCCGTCGGCGGCACCCGCGCGGTGGCGGAGGGGCTGGCGAAGCTGGCCGCGAGCCTTGGGGCGGACCTGCGCCCCAATTCCGAGGTCACGGGCTTCGACATCGAGAATGGCGCCATCAAGGGCGTGCGGGTGGGGTCGGAGCGCATCGCTTGCGATGCCGTCATCTCCAACATGGACGCCATCCGTACGTACAAGGAGCTGGTCGGCGGCGATGTCGGCCGGAAGTATGAGAAGAAGGGCTTCGAGCCCGCGTGCAGCGGCGTCGTCCTCTATCTCGGCCTGAAGAAGCGCTACGACCACCTGGCGCATCACTGCTTCGTCTTCTCCCGGGATGCGGAGGAGGAGTTCGACGCGATCTACAAAAAGGGCGAGCCCGCGCCGGATCCCACAGCGTATCTGGCCGCGACGTCGTGCAGCGACGACACCACGGCGCCGGCGGGCGGGGAGGCGCTGTATGTGCTGGTCCACACGCCGCATCTTCGCCCGCACCATGACTGGTCGACGATGTTCCCGAAGTACCGGCAGACCATCCTCGACAAGCTGAAGCGCACGGCGGGGATGGAGGATATCGAGGAGCGGATCGTGGTGGAGAGCCAGCTGACGCCGGTCGACATCCACAACCGCTACAAGGTGCTGGACGGCGCGATCTACGGGCTGGCGAGCCATGGCAGCTTCACCGGCGCCTTCAAGCCGGGCAACCGCAGCAAGGCGGTGAAGGGCCTCTATCTCTGCGGCGGCGCGGCCCATCCGGGCCCCGGCATGCCGATGGTGATGATGTCCGGCTGGATCGCCGCCGATGCGCTGGACCGCGACCGCGGCGGCAGGGGCATGAGTGATGCGGCGCGGGAAGCCGGGCGGCGCGAATCCGAAATCGCCGCGGCGGCCGAGTAGCCACCGCCATGGCTACCGCCCCGAAGCCGGAGGGGGACAATCCCGTCCCCCTCTTCGACCCGCGGCGGATGGCCTTCTACCACTTCATGTTCCGCCGCTTCTTCGCCAAGCACATGCGCGCGGCGCGGGTGGCGCGGTGGGGCATGCCGCGGGACTATGGCAACCGCCCGCTGGTGGTCTTCGCCAACCATCCGGGCTGGTGGGACGGCGTCGCCTTCATGCTGCTGTCGCAGCGGCTGTTCCGCGGCCGGACGATGTTCATCCCGATGGATGCGCAGGCGCTGTCCCGCTACGCCTTCATGCGCCGCATCGGCGTCTTCGGGATCGAGGGCGGCACCGCGCGCGGCGCCGTCGCCTTCCTGCGCACGGCGAAGACGGTGCTGGCGGCGCCGGACCGGATGCTCTGGATGAATGCGCCCGGCCGGTTCAGCGACGTGCGGGAACGCCCCGTGCCGATCGCGCCCGGCATGACCCGGCTGCCGGAGATGGCGGCGGATGCCCTCTTCGTGCCCCTGGCGCTCGACTACCCCTTCTGGACGGAGCGCAAGGCGGAGATGCTCTGCGCCTTCGGCGATCCGATCGAGGCAGCCACCCTGCTGGCCCTGCCGCGGGACGACCGCGCGCCCGCGCTGTCGCAGGCGCTGGCGGAGACGATGGACCGCCTGGCGCTGGACGCCATCGCCCGTGATCCGGCAAGGTTCGAGACGCTGCTGCGCGGGCCGGAAGGCATGGGGGGCGTGTGGCAGCTGTGGCGCCGCCTGCGCAGCACGCTCCGCGGCGAACGCTTCGATCCAAGACACGATCCTCGCCAGGAGGCCGGCTAGACCATGGTTGCGGATTTCACCTGGGCCTGGATCGCCCTGGCGCTGGCGACCTTCCCGGCCACGATGGGGGTGGTGAACCTGTTCCTCGTGCGCCCGCCGGAAGGCCGGCCCGGCGATGGCGCGCTGGTCTCCGTCCTGATCCCCGCGCGGAACGAGGAGGCGAACATCGCCGCCTGCCTCGATGCCGTCCTCGCTTCCCGCGGCGTCGCGATCGAGGTCGTCGTGATGGATGACGGATCGACGGACCGGACCGCGGCGATCGTGCAGGGCTACGCGGCGCGCGATGGGCGCGTCCGCCTGGAACAGGCCCCGCCGCTGCCTTCGGGCTGGACCGGCAAGGTGCATGCCTGCCAGCGCCTGGCGGATGCCGCGCGGGGCACGCATCTGCTGTTCATCGATGCCGATGTGCGCCTCGCCCCCGATGCCGCGGCCAGCATGACGGGCCATGCGGCGCGGACGGGCGCGGGGATGGTGACGGGCGTGCCGCGCCAAATCATCCGCTCGCTCGGCGAAGCGGCCACCGTGCCGATGATCAACTTCCTCCTGATGTGCTACCTGCCCGGCGGCGGGCGGGCCTTCACCAAGCGGTCCGGCATGGCCGCGGCCTGCGGGCAGCTGCTGCTGGTGGAACGCCGCGCCTATGATCACACCGGCGGGCATGAGGCGGTGAAGGGCGTGCTGCATGACGGGCTCGCGCTCGCCCGCCTGATGCGGGACGCCGGGCATGCGACGGAGATCGTGGAGGGCGCGGGAATCGCGACCTGCCGCATGTACACGAACTTCGCGGATTGCTGGTCCGGCTTCAGCAAGAATGCGCGGGAGGGCATGGCGACCCCGGTCGGCCTGCCGGTCTGGACCGTGATGCTGGCGGGCGCGCATCTCTGGCCCTTCGTCTTCCTGCCGGGCACCGCGGCGATCATCGCGCTGGCGCTGGGCTTCGCGCTGCGCGCCGCCGTCACGCTGCGGGTGCGGGAGCCCTGGTGGACCATCCCGCTGCATCCCGTGACCGTCGCGGTCGCGCTCGCCATCCAGTGGACGGCGCTGGTGCGCGGGCTGATGGGCAAGCCGGCGGGGTGGAAGGGCCGCGCCTACCAGGGCATCGGCTGAGCGTGGATTCCGTCACGGTTGCCGCCGGCCCGCCGACCCGGGACGAGAATTCGGAGAATTTCCCCGTCGCCTCGCGGCTGATCCCGGCCGCGCTGCGCCCCAAGGTCCTGGCCTTCTACCGCTTCGTCCGCACCGCCGACGACATCGCCGACCACGCCACGCTCAACAGCACGGAGAAGCTGGCGCGGCTGGAGGCGATGGAGATCCTGCTGGACGATCCCGCCGGGCCGCTGGCCGACGTCGGCACCGACGAAGCCCGCCTGCTGCTCTCCGCCTTCCGCCAGGATGCCATCCGAGGCCGCTACCCCGACTGGGCGGCGCTGGAGGATTACTGCGCCCGCTCAGCCGAACCCGTGGGCCGCATGCTGCTGCGCCTGCATGGCGAGGATGACGCGGCCGCGCGCCATGCCTCCGACGGGCTCTGCACCGCGCTGCAGATCCTGAACCACCTGCAGGACCTGGTGCCGGACCGGGACGCGATGGACCGCATCTACCTGCCCGTGCCCTGGATGGCGCTGGCGGGCGGGGAGGCCACCTTCTTCGCCGCCGCGAACCCCGCCCGCCGTGCCGTGCTGGATGCGGCGCTCGATCGGGTGGAGGCGCTGCTGGAACAGGCGGCGCCGCTGCCGCGCCTGCTGCGGTCCCGCCTGCGCTTCCAGGCTGCCGTGACGCTGGATCTGGGATGGCGCCTGCTGGCGAAGCTGCGCGCCGATGATCCCGTGCAGGGCCGCGTCGCGCTGGGCAAGACGGACTTCGCCCGCGCCTTCGCGCGGCTGGCACTGCCGCCGCCTTCCGACGCCGCCGTCGTGCGCGCGCGGGTGGCGCGGGCCAAATCCTCCTTCGCGCGGGGCATGGCGGTGCTGAAGGGGGAGCGGCGACGCGCGCTCTTCGCCGTCTATGGCTTCTGCCGGGCGGTGGACGACATCGCCGATGGCGCCATGCCGGAAGCCGAGAAGCGCCGCTTCCTCGCGCAATGGCGCAGCAAGCTGGAGGCACCAGATTGCGCGCTTTCCGCCGAACTCGCCTGGGCCCGGCGCGCATACGCGCTGCCGCTCTCGGAATGCGAGGTCATGATCGCGGGCATGGAGACGGATGCGACGCCGGCGCTGCGCCTGCGGACGGAGGTGGCGCTGGACGAGTATTGCCGCCGCGTCGCCGGCAGCGTCGGCGCCATGGCGGTGCGCATCTTCGGCGCGCCGGGGGCGGAGCGCTTCGGCCTCGCCCTCGGCCGGACCTTCCAACTCGTGAACATCCTGCGCGACGTGGATGAGGATGCGGCGATCGACCGCGTCTATGTGCCGGCCGACCTGCTGGCGCGGCACGGCGTGACGGCGACGGCGGCGGCTGACATCGTCGCCGATCCCGGCTTCGCCCGCTGCTGCGAGGAACTGGCCCACCGCGCGGCCGCCGGCTTCGCGCGGGCGGAACGGGAGTTGCGCGAACACGACCCCGCGGCGCTGAAGCCGGCGCGGGTGATGATGTGGGGCTATCGCCGCCTGTTCGACCGCATGCAGGCGCAGGGCTTCGCCTTCCCGCGCGTCCGGCCCCGCCTGACGCGGGAGGAGAAGCTGCGCATGGCGCTGCTGGCGATGAAGCCAGGATGACCGTTCACGTCATCGGCGCGGGCGTGGCCGGGCTGGCCGCGGCGCTGGCGCTCGCCAAGGCCGGGCGGCGCGTGGTGGTGCACGAAGCCTCCCCCGGCGCCGGCGGCCGCGCGCGGACGCTGCCGGATGGCACCGACAACGGCACCCATGCGCTGCTCGGCGCCAACCAGGCCGCGCTCGGCTTCCTGCGGGAGGTCGGTGCGCTGGAGGGGTGGGTGGAGCCGGAGCCCGCGGGGCTGCCGGTGCTGGACCTGGCGGACCATGCGGCGCGACGCGTGGCGCTGGCGCCGGCAGGGTGGTGGCGCCCGGCGATGCGCCCGGCGGGGCTCGATGCCGGCGGGTTCCTGGCGCTGCTGCGCCTCGCCTTGCCCGGGCGGGACCGCAGCGTGGCCGCTTCCTTCGCGCGCCATCCCGTGCTGCTGCGCGCGCTGGTGGAGCCGCTGACCGTCGCGGCGCTGAACACGCCGGTTGGGGAAGCCTCCGCCAGCCTGCTGGGCCTGGTGTTGCGGCGGCTCGGCGCGCCCGGGGCGGCGCGGCTGCTGGTGGCGAACCGCGGCTTGGGGCCGGACCTGGTGGCACCGGCGCTGGCGACGATCGGTGCGCATGGCGGCGCCGTGCGCTTCGGGTCCCGCCTGCGCGGCCTGGTGCGCGCGGAAGGCCGCGCCGCGGCGCTGGATTTCGGGGAGACGGCGCAGCGCCTGGCGCCCGATGACCAGGTGGTGCTGGCGCTGCCGCCGTGGGAGGCGCTGCGCCTTCTGCCGGACCTGCCCGCGCCGACGACCCACGCCCCCATCCTCAACGTCCATTTCGCGCGGGAAGGGGAGGGGCCGGTGCGCTTCATCGGGCTGCTCGGCGGGCTCGGCCAATGGGTGCTGGTGCGGCCCTCCGGCGTCTCCGTCACCGTCAGCGCGGCGGATGACAGCGTCGGGCTCTCGGATGCCGAGGCCGCGGACCGCATCTGGCCGGAGGTGCTGGCCGCCGCCATGGCCTTCCGCCTGCCGGGCGAATGGCCGATCCGCGCCCCCGCCGCCCGCGCCGTGCGGGAACGCCGCGCCACGCCCCGCCACGGCGTCGGCCCGCGCCCCGCGCCACCCCGCCGGCCCCTGGCCAACCTGGCCCTGGCCGGCGACTGGACATTCTCGAGTCTGCCCGCAACCATCGATGCGGCCGTGCAGTCCGGCAATGCCGCCGCCGCCGCCCTGCTGCATCCGGGCCCGCGCGCATGACGCCCGCTGAAGCGCTGGCGACGCTGCGCGCGGCGGAAGCCCGCGATGGCCGGATCGAGGTCGGGGCGCGCCGCGAGCTTCTGGCGCGGCTGGCCGATGCGCTGCTGACCCATGCGGAGGCGATCGCCGCGGCGCTCGACGCCGACTATGGCGGGCGATCGCGGCTGGAGACGCTGCTGGCCGACGTGCTCTGCGCCGTCGACGCCGCGCGCTACTCCCGCCGTCACCTCCGGTCCTGGGCGAAGCCCCGGCGCGTCGCCGTGCCCTATCCCTTCTGGCCGACGCGGGCGTGGGAGGAGCCGGTGCCCAAGGGCATCATCGGCATCATGGCGCCCTGGAACTACCCGGTGCAGCTGGCCCTGGTGCCCGTCGTGGACGCCATCGCCGCCGGCAACCGCGTGGCGGTCAAGCCGAGCGAGGGCACTCCCCGCTGCGCCGCCCTGATCGCCCAGGTACTGGAGGAGGCGCTGGGCCCCGCCATCGCCGCCACCGTCCAGGGCGGGCCGGATGTCGCCGCCGATTTCGCCGCCCAGCCCTGGGACCATCTGGTCTTCACCGGCGGCACCATGACGGGGCGCAAGGTGGCGGAAGCCGCGGCGCGCAACCTGGTGCCCGTGACGCTGGAACTCGGCGGCAAATGCCCGGCCCTGGTGCTGCCGGGCGCCGACCTCGCCCAGGCCGCGCGGGACATCCTGGTGGGCAAGGCGGTGAATGCCGGCCAGACCTGCGTGGCGCCCGACACGGTGCTGCTGGTCGGCCACGCGGTGGAAGCCTTTGCCGAGGCCTGTCGCGCCAGCGGCATCGGCCTGCCGGAGACCGCGCTGGCGAATGACGCCCAGGCCGCGCGGCTGGACCGCCTGGTGGAAGGCACGCGGCTGGAGAAGCTGGCACCCGATGCCAGCCCCCGCCACCGCGCCCTGGCGCTGGCCTTTCCGGCACCCGGCCACCCGCTGCTGGAGGAGGAAGTCTTCGGGCCGATCCTGCCCGTGCTGGCCCTGCCGGACCTGCCTTCCGCCATCGCCTGGGTCACCGCCCGGCCATCCCCCCTGGCCGTCTACCTGTTCGGCGCGATAAGCGATGAAACAGCCCTGGTTGCACAATCGGTTCGTTGCGGTGCCCTCGTGCAGGACCGGGCGGTGGAATACGCGGCCTTCCCGGCGCTGGGCTTCGGGGGCACGGGTCATTCCGGAACTGGACGGTATAAAGGATTCGCGGGATTTGTCGCATTTTCAACAATTCGCGCGCGGGTTGTTCACGGGAAATGGAGTCTTTCCCGTATCTTCGATGTCCCGAGAAAAAAATTCGCTCCGGGGTTGATCGAGAGGCTGGTAAGGAAGCGTTAACGCTGGCAGCTTCCCGCCATGATCGTATCCGGCGAGCCTGACGCGCCCATCCACACGCAAAGGCTGCGTTTGCGTCTTCCCCAGCCCGATGATGCGCAGGAACTCGCCGCGCTGATGGCGCCGGAGGTCAGCGCGCGGCTCGCCTCCTGGCCCGCCAACCTGGCGCCGGACATCGCTGCGCAGCGGCTGACGGAGGCACGCGGCGCGGCCCTCGATGGCCGGGCCCTGCCGCTGGTGATCGAACGCCGCGACGACCGCGTGCTGGTCGGCTGGATCGGCGCGACGCGGGCGGAAGCCAATCCCCGCTGCGCGATCCTGACCTACTGGCTGGGCTGCCAGCATCACGGCCAGGGCTACATGCGGGAAGCCGCGCCGGCGGCCCTGGCGGCGATCTTCACGCGCCTCGACGTGGCGGAGGTGCGCGCCGCGGTGCAGTGCGACAACGACGCCTCCCGCGCCGTGCTCCAGGGTCTCGGCCTGCACAAGATGGAGCTCGGCCGCATCTGGTGCAGCGCGCGCGGGCGGGAGGAGACCTGCGAGTGGTGGGCGGTCACGCGACCAGCGGAGGCACCCGCTTCTGCCGAGGTCGGCATCACCCTCGACGTCCCCGCCCTGCTGTCCCCGATGCCGGTGCCCCTGCAGGTCGCCGCGCCGTAGCAGGCGCCCTGGCGGGCCGCGCACGGCGCCGCCATAATCGACCCCGCGCGGGCGTGCCGGAACGGTAGACGGAAGGGTCTTAAAAACCCTCGGCCCTTGGCCATGCGGGTTCGATCCCCGCCGCCCGCATAAATGCGGTGCCCTCAGGCGCCGGGCGGCCCCTTCGGGGCCTTGGCTCGCCGGACTGCCGGCGGGCCGCATTCGCGGCCTCGGCGCGCCAAATGCGCGCCGGCTTTTGCCCTCAGACGGCGGGCGCGACCTCCGGCCGCTTGCCTTCGCGCCCTGCACGGTCTGCGCGGACCGCAAGGTTGGCCCGGGCGCGGGCCGCGTTCGCGGCCTCGGCGCGCCGGGCGCGCCGCTGTTTCCGCTGGGGAGGACGCTCTCGTCCCCTGCAGCGTCAGGTGGAGCGTGACGCGCCGGGGTTTCCCGTGCCTGGGCCGTGCTCGTTCGGCGTCGCGCGGCCCTACCCCAGCCTCGCGAAGGTCAGCTCGTGCTTGTTGTGGGCGCTGTGGAAGACGACCGCGCCGGGAATGGCGGCGAAGGCCTCGGCGGCGTCGTGGTCGGTCTCGCCCTGGAACTTGATGGTGCAGACCAGGTTGCGCGCCGCATCGGCCTCGATCCAGCGGCGCACCAGCGCCAGCAGCCGCGCGGGGTAGCAGATGACGTCGCTGAACAGCCAATCGACCTTCTGCTCCGTCCGCGGGTCGAGCCCGAAGGCGCTCTCGGCCCGCACCGTCACGCCGCGCATCCCGGCGACGCCCGGGTCCATCGCCGCCTTGTCCACGGCGGCCACCTGCGCGCCGAGCTTCGCCAGCACCCAGGTCCAGCCCCCCGGCGCGGCGCCGAGGTCGAGGCACCGGTCGCCCGGGCCCGGATACCGGCCGAGCCTGGTCAATGCCTCCCACAGCTTGAGGTAGGCGCGCGACGGCGGGCCCTCCTTGTCCTCGACGAAGGCGACCTCCCCATTCACGAAGGGGCTGGTCTTGGTGGGGGAGGCCAGCATCCGGTCCGGCGCCAGCAGCGTCCAGGCGCCGAGATGCCCGGTCGGCGCCGGATCGGGGAAGGCCAGCGGCCGCGCCTTCACCGGCGGCAGGCGTTCGGTGATCAGCGCGCTGCGGCGGTGATGCTCCGCCGCGTAGCAGGCCCAGTTGCGCTGGAGGGTCCGCAGCGCGTCGGCGCCCGCCTTGACGGAGGGCACGGCGATCTCCGCCGGCGCGGTCCAGCATTCCAGCGCCCAGGCGGCATGCGCCGGCGGGTCGGGGGAGAGGGCGAGGCGGCCATGCCAGGCGGTCACGCGCCGGCGGGCGCGGCGCAACTCCTCGGCCAGCTCCGCCTCGAACCCCTCGGCGGCCAGGTAGGCGCTGCCAATGCTCACTGGAAAAGCGTCACTTCTGCGGCGCCAGCGCGGCCGCCGCGGCCAGGATGCCCCAGCCCACCAGCAGCACCGTGCCGCCCAGCGGCGTGATGAGGCCGAGCGAGGTGTCCGTCAGCGCCCGCAGATAGACGCCCCCGCAGAAGGCGATGGTCCCTGCCGCGAAGCAGCCTGCCGCCACATGCACCAGCGGCCCGCGCCGCCGTTCCGCCAACAGCCCCGCGCCCAGCAGCGCCAGCGCGTGCCAAGCCTGGAGCGAGGCGCCCGTCGTCGCCAGCGCAGCCTTTTCCGGTGCCAGGCCATGCGACGCATAGGCCGCCATCGCCACCGCGATGAGGCCCGACAGCGCCCCGAATACCATCCAGATCCGTGCCATGCCCTGGATCAACGCCTTCTGCCCGCGGTGGGATGACCCCCACCCCGACCCTCCCCCGCAAGCGCGGGGGAGGGGGCGCCCCGGCTCCCTCCCCCGCGCTTGCGGGGGAGGGTCGGGGTGGGGGAAGGCGGCATCCGTGAACGGCCCTCTACAAGCTGGCCGCCGCCGCCGCCAGCCGCACCCGCGCGGCCTCCTCATGCGCCAGGCGCGTCGGCTCCGGCAGGCGCCGGCCGCGCAGCGTCCGCTCCACCCAGGCCAGCGCCGTGTCCAGCGACACGCGATGCCCGATCGAGATGTAGAGCGGGTTGGCCCCCCGCCGCGTCCGCAGCGCCATGCCGAGCAGCCTTCCCTTCCAGACCAGCGGCGCCCGCGCGCCGGGCACATCGGGAAGGTCGCCCTCCACCGTGCCACGCAGCACGGATTTCGCGACGCCGATCGTCGGCACGTCCAGCACCACGCCGAGATGGCTGGCCACGCCGAGCCCCTTCGGGTGCGCGATCCCGTGCCCATCGACGAAGATCAGATCCGGCTTCACCGGCAGCTGCGCGAAGGCCCGCGCCAGCACCGGCACCTCCCGGAAGCCGAGCAGCCCCGGGATGTAGGGCAGGCCGCCCGACCGGCTGGCGCCACCGGCGCCGATCGGCGCCAGCGTTGCGACGTCGATCGCCACCATCGCCGCATGCACCGTCCGCGTCGGGTCGAAGCGCAGCGCGGAGGCATCGGCGCCGCCCAGCACGCGCACCTCGTCCAGCGCATCCTCGGTCACGACGCGCGCGGCAAGCTCCGGCTGCAGCCGGATGGCCTCCGCGGCGGTCGCGACCTCAGGTGCTAGGATGGCGATCTCCCTCAGGCTTCTCCGGGCGCCACGATGTGGGTGGTGATCTCCATCACGCCCTCCAGCCCCGCGACGCAGACATCGCCGGGCCTCAGGTAGAGTTCCGCCGCGTTGGGCTGGCCGATCGCCGTGCCACGCGGCGCGCCGGTCGCGATCACGTCCCCGGCCTCGAAGGGCATGAAGCGGGAGAAATGGGCGATGATGCCCTCGATCCGGTAGATGTATTCGTCCGTGTTCACGCGCAGCCGCTGCTGGCCGTTGACGACGCAGGTCAGCCAGAGGTCGTAGGGATCCGCGATCTCCGCCAGCGGCACCGCATAGGGGCCGACCGGGGTGAAGCCCGGCATGTTCTTCGAGACCCAGAACTTGGTGCCGAGCTGCACTTCCTGCTTCTGGATCTCCCGCGCGGTCAGGTCGTTCAGCACGGTGACGGCGCCCACATACTCGCGCGCACGCTCACGCGGCACCTGGAAAGCGCGCTTCGTGACGATGAAGGCGAGCTCCGGCTCATAGTCGAAGGTCGTGATGCCCTCCGGCCGCGCCACGCGCGCGCCGTCGCCGACCAGCGTCTCCGTCAGCTTCACGAAGCTCGTCGGCTCCTTCGGATCCTCCAGCAGCATGCCCTTCGCCGCGAGTTCCGCGCGGTGGACCTTGCTGTTCTTGCCGACGCAGAAGATCTTTCCTGGATTGGTGATGGGCGGCAGCACGTGGCAGGACGCCAGCGGCAGCGCGACCTTCGCGGAATCGATGATCGCGCGCAGCTCCGCCACCGGCAGCGCCAGCGCGCGCAGCATGTCCCAGTCGCCGCCGAGCGCCGCCGTCAGGTCCAGCATCGTCTCGCCGCGCACCGCGCCAAGGCGCGGCCGCACATCGCCGCGGGAGAGGAAAGTCGCCAGTCGGATCATGGAAGAAGGCCTATTCCAGGGTGATGTTGCGGTCGCGGACCACGCGCTGCCATTTCGCGATGTCCTGGTCGATGTAGGCGGCGAAGGCGTCGGGCGTCATCGGCTCCGGCTCCGCGCCCAGCGTCGCCATGCGCTCCTTCGTGGAGGTCAGCGACAGCGCGCGCGAGGCTTCCTGCGCGATGCGCTGCGTGATGGTGGCGGGCACGCCCTTCGGCGCGAACAGCCCGAACCAGCCGACCGCCGCATAGCCCGGCAGCCCCGTCGCACTCGCCGCCGGCACGCCGGGCAGCAGCGCGGTCGGGCGTTCCGACGTCACGGCCAGGTTCACCACCTGGTTGGCGGCGACCGCGGCGGCGACGGTCTGGGGCGGCGCGAACATCAGGTGGATGCGCCCCGCGACGAGGTCCGTCAGCGCGGGTCCGGTGCCGCGATAGGGCACGTGCAGCATCTCGATCCCCGCCATGGAGGCGAAGAGTTCGGCGGCCAGGTGGCTCGCGGCGCCGGTGCCGCTGCTGCCGAAGGTGAAGTGGCCGGGCCGCGCCTTGGCGAGCGCGATCAGCTCACCCACGTTGCGCGCGCCGACGCCGGGATGCATGGCGATGACATAGGCGGGTGCGGCGATCAGCGTGACGGGCGTCAACTCGTCCCGCACCGCGAAGGGCCTGTCTCCGCCCGGGCCCGCGAGCCCCATGATGCCGCCGGTCGAGGTCACCATCAGCGTGTGGCCATCGGGCTGCGCGCGCTGCACCAGCTGCAGCCCGATCCGCCCCGCGCCGCCGCCGCGATTCTCGACGACGACGCTCTGCCGCCAGCTCTCCTGGAAATGCTGGCCAAGGATGCGCGCCAGCACATCCGTGCCGCCGCCCGGCGGGAAGGGCACCACGATGGTGACGGTGCGGGTCGGGAAGGCCGCGTCCTGCGCGCGGGCGAGCCCCGGCAAGGCCAGGCCCGTGCCAAGCGTGGCCAGCAGCGTCCTGCGCGTCGTCATCAATCTTTCCTCCTCGGCGGGATAATCTCTTGGCATGGGCCAGGGGGACGGCCAAGGGGGGGCGGGCCAAGGGGGTGACGCCCCTCCGGGCCCGCCCTACAACTTCCAGGCCTCGGAGGAGAACCCCGCCATGAAGCTCTACTACTCGCCCGGCGCCTGCTCGATGGGCATCCACATCATCCTCGAGGAGCTGGGCAAGCCCTATGAGCTGTCGCTGGTCGCGCTGAAGGACGGCGCGCAGCACAAGCCGGACTTCATGGCGGTGAACCCGAAGTCGAAGGTGCCGGCGCTGGACCGTGGCGACGGCAAGGTGCTGACCGAATTCCCCGTCATCGCCTGGTGGCTGGCGAAGTCGAACCCCGCCGCCGCGCTGATCCCGGCCGATCTGGAGGGCGAGGCGCGGTGCCTGGAGCTGCTGGACTATGTCTGCGGCACCATCCACCCGCAGGCCTTCACGCGGCAGTTCCGCCCCGGCAACTACACGCTGCGGGAGGAGGATTTCCCGAAGTCGGTCGAACTCGGCAAGGCCAACGCCAACAAGTATTTCGACACGCTGGAGAAGGGCTGGGCCGGCGGCACCTACCTGCTGCCCTCGGGCTACTCCGTCGCCGATGCGGCGCTGTTCTTCGTGGAATACTGGGCGACGAAGCGTTCCGGCCTGACGCTGCCGCCGCACCTGGCCGCGCACCTCTCGGCCATGCTGGCGCGCCCCGCGGTGCAGCGGGCGCTGACGCAGGAAGGCCTGGCGCTGTAGGGCGCGGGCCATGGCGAATCCCGTCCTCTGGACCTCCACCAACACCTCCGGCTCCATCGCCCACCAGGCGGTGATGGTGTCGGGGCTGTCGGTCGATCTCCGCTTCATCTCGCTGCGGGGCGGCGACACGAAGAAGCCCGACTACCTCGCCATCAACCCGAAGGGGGAGGTGCCGGCGCTACAGCTGCCGGATGGCACCGTCATCACGGAGATCCCGGCGGTGGTCTTCTGGCTGGCGGAAGCGGCGCCCGGCAGCGGGCTGCTGCCGCCGGGCCCGACCGGCCGCGCCAAGGGCATGGAATGGCTGGCCTGGTGCCACTGGACCATGGGGCGGCACTTCAACCCGGCCTTCGGCCCCCTGCGCTTCGCCGGCGGCAACGAGGCCGCGGGCCATGCCGTGCGCGCCGCGGCGCTGGTCCGCGCGAAGGAGGCGCTGGCCTTCGCCGATGCGGCGCTGGCCCGCAACGGCGGCACGCTCTGCGGCACCGAACAGCCGACGGGCGCCGACATCTTCCTGGCCGCGCTGACCACCTTCGCCGGCTTCCTCAAGATCGACATCACCGACCTTCCCGCCCTGCTGGCGCTGGCCGACCAGGTCGCTTCCATGCCGGGCGTGGCGGCGGCCAAGGCGCGCGAAGCGGCCCAAGGATAGCCATGCCCGGATTGACGCCCACCACCTTCTGGTTCCTCCGCCACGGGGAGACCGACTGGAACGCCCAGGGGCTGTCCCAGGGCCGCACCGACATCCCGCTGAACCAGGTGGGCCTGGCGCAGGCGCGGCGCGCGGCGCGCACCCTGGCGGCGCTGCCCATCAAGTCCATCGTCGCCTCCCCCCTGCTGCGCGCGCGCCGCACGGCGGAGATCGCGGCGGAGGCGCTGGGCCTGCCCGTCAGCCTCGACCCCGACCTGCAGGAGGTGAATTTCGGGGAGCAGGAAGGCCTGCCCATGGGCGATTGGTACGACGACTGGATCGCCGGCACCTACACGCCCGACCGCGCGGAAAGCTTCGCCGAACTCCGCGCCCGCACCGTGCGCGGCATCAACGCCGCGCTGGCCCAGCCGGGCCCGGTCCTGGTGGTGGCGCATGGCGCGCTGTTCCGCGCGCTGCGGATGGAAGCGGGGCTGGAGGCGAATGTCCGCACCCCCAACGCCCTGCCGCTGCTGATGGACCCGCCGAAGCCCGGCGAGTCCGCCTGGACCATCACGCCGGCCGTGCTCGCGCCGGAGGAGTAGCCGCTA
Source organism: Acetobacteraceae bacterium (assembly GCA_027482245.1). GTDB lineage: Bacteria > Pseudomonadota > Alphaproteobacteria > Acetobacterales > Acetobacteraceae > Falsiroseomonas. The sequence continues at coordinate 142,427 of JAIXWG010000058.1, forward strand.
TTCGGGGATCGGCGGCTCCTCCGCCACCGGTCCCGACAGCGGCAGGGTCATGGTGCAGGCCAGGCCCGCCGGCGACCAGTCGATGGCGATGGTCCCGCCGAGCTGGCCGCGGATGGTCGCTTCCAGCACGCGGCTGCCGAAGCCCTGGCGCTGCGGCGCCACGGCGGCGGGGCCGCCTTCCTCCTGCCAGTGCAGGCGTAGCGTCGCGCCGCCATCCTCCACCACCCAGCGCAGCACCACGCCGCCGCCGGCGACGGACAGCGCGCCATGCTTGGTGGCGTTGGTGGCCAGCTCATGCACCGCCATGGCCACGGGCTGCACCGCGCGGCCCTGCAGGCTGACGGGCGGGCCTTCCAGGGACAGGCGCTGGCCCTCGCCGACGAAGGGGCGCAGCTCCCCCTCCAGCAGCTGTGCCAGCGCGGCGCCGGACCAGTTCTCCCGCGCCAGCAGGGTCTGCGCCCGGGCCAGGGCGGCGACGCGGCCTTCCACCGCGGCACGATAGGCCGGCAGGGTTTCCGCCCGCGTCAGCCGCAGCGCCGCCATCACCACCGCCAGCGCGTTCTTGGCGCGGTGGTCCACCTCCCGCGCCAGCAGCGCCTGGCGTTCCTCCGAGGCCTTGCGCTCCGTCACGTTCAGGAACACCGCGGCAAAGCGGCCTGGCTCCGTGCGATAGGCGAAGACCTCGAACCACGCGCCGAGCGTGCCGACGTGGTACTCGACATGCGCGGGCTCCCCGGTCCGCACCACGCGGCCATAGGTCTCGATCCAGTAGGGCTCGACGCCGGGGATGAGGACGGAAACCAGCTCGCCCTCCGCCGCCTCCCGGCTGATGCCGGTCAGCCTCTCCCAGGCGTCGTTGACCTCGAGGTAGCGGAAATCGACGTCGCGGCCCTGCTCGTCCCGCACCATCTCGCACAGCGCGAAGCCTTCATGCATGGCGGCGAAGAGGCCGCGCCACCTTGCCTCGCTGGCGCGCAGCGCGGCTTCGGCGCGGGCGCGGGCCAGCGCGGCGGCGACGCGTTCCGCCATCTCCCGCAGCAGCGTCTCCTCCGCCGCCAGCCACCGCCGCGGCACGGCCTGGTGGACGTAGAGCAGGGTATCGAGCCGCCCCGACCGGGCGAGCGGGACCAGCAGGGCGGAAGCCGCGTCGGCCGGCAGCGGCGGGCCGGGATCGATCGTGGCATCGTCGATGCGCCAGCCCGGCCGCGCGGGCGCGGGCCCGGCCGGCATCAGCACGGTGCCAGGCGGGATCGGCGGCAGGCTGCCATCGCCCCATTCGGCCGTCACGGCCAGGCCGTCCCGGCCTTCCTCCCACTCCGCCAGGCCGCAGCGCGCGGCGCGAAGCTGCGTGCCGATCAGGCGGAGCGCGGTGTTGGCCACCTCCGCCGGGTCCACCAGGCCCCGCAGCGCCTGGTCCAGCGCCAGCCCGAAGGCCTGCCGGCGTTCCGCCATGATGCGGGCCGTGATCTCCGCGCAGGCGCAGAACATGCCGGCGACCTGCCCATCCTCCCCCCGCACCGGCGTGTAGGAGAAGGAGAAATGCGCCTCCTCCGGATAGCCGTTCCGGGTCATGACGAAGGCGATATCGTCCATATGCGTCGCCTCCCCCTGGAAGGCGCGCTCCAGGATCGGGCCGATGTCGTCCATGATGTCGAACCAGACATCGCGGAAGGGCTGGCCCAGCGCCGCGGGGTGGCGGCCGCCGCAGAGCACCGCATAGCTGTCGTTGTAGAGCATGGTGCGCGCCGGGCCCCAGGCCACGAACATGGGCTGGCGGGAGCCGAGCATGATGGCGACGGTGGTCTTCAGCGCCTCCGGCCACTCCTCCGGCGGGCCGAGCGGCGTCGCGCCCCAGTCATGCGCGCGCATGAGGGCGCCGAGCGTCCCGCCCTCGGCGAGGAACCGCAATCGCCTATCCGGCATCGGCGTGTGGGGTCCGGGAGGGTGGCGTGGGCATGGGCAGGCATCCAGGGTCCGGGGCGTGGCCCGGCCAGCCCAGCCATCGTCACCCTGGGATGCCGGTCAGTGACCCTGCCCCTGGCGGCGACGGCTGGCGCCGCCAGCGAAGCGATACACACCCAGAATGTCAAACCTGGGGTTGCGACGAGGTTCCCGGCGTGCCGGTGCCTCACGCATCCGTGTGCTGCCGGTCATGCCCGGGCGCCGCGCATCCCCCGGAAGGCGCGGGCGGCCAGCGGCCAGAACAGGCCGGCCAGTGTCACCACGATCAGCGTCATGGCGATGGGACGCGCGAGGAAGCCGGTCAGGTCATCGCCGAAGATGATGAGGGACTGCTTCAGCGTCTCCTCCACCATGCCGCCCAGCACCAGGCCCATGATGAGGGGCGCGGGGGAGAAGCCGGCGCGGCGGAACAGCAGGCCGACGAAGCCCGCCACCATCATCACCCAGACATCGCCCATGGACTGGTTCGGCCCATAGGCGCCGATGAGCGAGAGCGCGAAGACGGAGGGCCAGAGGAAGGCCGGCGGGATCAGGCTGATGCGGGCGAAGAACTTCGCCATGGTCAGCCCCATCACCAGGTAGAAGATGTTGGCCGCCAGCATGGAGGCGAAGACGGCGTAGAGCAGCGTCGGCTGTTCCGTGAACAGATGCGGCCCCGGCCGCACGCCCTGCACGATGAGCCCCGCCAGGATGATGGCGGTGGTGGCGCTGCCGGGGATGCCGAGTGCGAGCGTCGGCACCATCGATCCACCGACCGCCGCGTTGTTCGCGGCCTCCGGCCCGGCCACGCCCTCGATGCTGCCATGGCCGAATTCATGCTTGTACTTCGACCAGCGCCGCGTCTCGTTGTAGCCGATCAGGGCCGCGGTCGTCGCACCAAGGGCGGGCAGCGCGCCGATGAAGGTGCCGATGCCACTCCCGATCCAGATCGATCGCCAGCACTTGCGCATCTCGGCGAGGCCCGGCACGCGGGCGGCATCGAGCGCGATGATGGCGGGCTTGCCGAGGCGGCGCGTCGCCTGGTCCAGCATCTCGCCGACCGCGAAAAGCCCGATGAGCACGGGGACGAAGCCGATGCCGTCCGACAATTCCATGACGCCGAAGGCGTAGCGCTCCACGCCCGTCGTCAGGTCCATGCCAACGGTGGCGATCAGCAGGCCGAGCGCCGCGGCCATCAGGTTCTTCAGCGCGCTGTCGCCGCCGACCGCCGCGCACATGGACAGCCCGAACAGCGCGAGGGCGAAGTATTCCGGCGGGCCGAAGGAATAGGCCGCGCGCGCCAGCAGGGGGGCGGCGAAGATCAGCACGACGACGCTCACGATGCCGCCGATGGCGCTGCTGATCGCGGACATGCCGAGTGCCAGGCCCGCCTGGCCCTTCTCCGCCATCTTGAAGCCTTCCAGCGCCGTCGCGCTGGCCGATGGGTCGCCCGGGGCATTGACCATGATGGCGGTGATCGACCCGCCGAAATTGGCCGCGCAGTAGATGGCGCCGAGGAAACAGATGGCGGGGATCGGCCCCATCGCGATGGTCATCGGCAGCATCAGCGCGATGGTCGTGGACCCGCTGATGCCAGGCAGCGCGCCCACGAAAATGCCGAGCACGGTGCCGAGCAGCACCATCAGCATGACATAGGGGTCGACGAGGATGGCGAGCCCGCCGAGGAATGCGTCCACGATCCTATCCCCCGAAGAACAGGCCGCCCGGCAGCGTCAGCCGGAAGATCTTCACGAAGACCAGCCAGATCGCCGCCGTCATGCCGAGGGAGACGACGGCGAGCAGGGGCCAGCGCGTCTCCCCCCACAGCCGGCCGACCACCAGCAGAAACAGCGCGATGGCGGCGATCATGCCGATCACCGCCATCAGCGGCACCGCGACCAGGCAGGCGGCGAAGATCACCCAGGCATCGCGGCCGATGGGCGGCGCCACCTCCGGGTCATGCGGCGGCGATTCCTGGAGGAACAGCAGCACCGCCATCCCCGCCATCACCAGGCAGATGAGGCGCGGGAACTCCACCGCGCCCAGCCCCGGCAGTCCCTCCGGCACCGCGTCGAAGCCCCAGGTCGCGCCGAAGGCCGCCACCGCGACCAGCCCGACGCCGAGCGCGGCAAGCTGGTTCGTCCCCAAGCGGCTGGTCATCCCCGCAGCAGGCCGAGCGTGGTCAGGGCCTCCCGCCCGTCATTGTTGAAGGCGGTGAGCTGCGCGCCCCAGGCCTCCCGCCCCGTCACGCTGTCCGGCGCCTGGCCGGTGTTGTCGAGGTAGGTCTTGTAGATCGGCCCGGACATGGCGCGGATCAGGCCCTGTTCGAGGCGCGTGACGCGATCCTCCGGCGTGCCCTTCAGCACGCAGAAGCCGCGCAGCGTGTAGCCGGTGGCATCGATGCCGAGTTCCTTCGCCGTCGGCAATTCGCCGAAGGCCGCGATGCGCGTATCCGCCAGCGACATCAGCGGGCGGAGTTCGCCGGCACGGAGCTGCGCCTCGGCCTCTCCGGGATTCACGACGGCGGTGTCGATGTTGCCGCCGACCAGGTTGATCACGATCTCGCCGCCGCCGCGGAAGGGCACCAGCGTCGGCCGCTGCAGGCCGGCGGCGCGGCCGAAGGCGTGGATGGTGACGTGATCGACGCCGCCGACATGCGTGCCGCCGAAGCGGAGGCTGCGCGCCTTGCCGGCGGCGATCAGGTCGGCGGGCGTGCGGAAGGGGCTGTCGCGCCGCACCAGCACCAGCTGCGGGTCCGCGGTGGCACGGGCCACGGGCACCAGGTCCCCGAATTGCGGCAGGTTCGGGTTGCGCAGCTGCGTCAGCAGGTGGGTCTGCGTCACCAGGATGATGGTGTGGCCATCGGCGGGCTTGCTGGCGAGGTATTGCAGCGCCTGCGCGCCGCTGCCCGCGGTGCGGTTCACCACGGTGAATTCCTGCCCGAACTCCGCCGGCGCCTGCACCATCATCATCCGCGCCGTGATGTCCGTGCCGCCGCCGACGCCGGCATGGGTCACCACCTCGATCGTGCGGGAGGGGAAGCGTTCCTGGGCGCGGAGGCTAGCCGGGGCGGCGAGTCCTGCCGCCGCGCCGGCCAGCAGCAGGTGGCGGCGATGGATCATCCTGGTCATCGTCGTTCTCTCCCTTGTGCCCTGTTCCGGGCTTCGTTGTCGCATCGGTCGCCTGGAAGCGGCGCTTGCCGCCGGCGATATGCGCTTCCCCCGCCGCGCGGGCGGCCGGCGCATCCCCGGCGGCGATCGCCTTCAGGATGGCGGCGTGTTCCGCATTGCTCTCCCGCATGTTCTCGGGCTGCACCAGCGCACGACGGCGGAACAGGTGAAGCTCGTTGCCGAGATCCTCGTAGAGGCGCTGGGACCGCGGCCCACCGCCGAAGCTCAGCAGGGCCGCGTGGAATTCGAGGTTGGCGGCGTAGTAGCTGGGCGGATCGTCCGCGCGCCGCGCCGCATCCATGCGCTTCACCAGCGCGCGAAGCCGGGCCATCTGCGCGGGTGCCGCCCCTTCCGCCAGGCGCGCACAGGCGAGGCCCGTGATAGCGGCGCGCAGGTCGTAGATCTCCAGCGCCTCCCGCGCGCTGACGGTGCGGACATAGGATCCCTGGTTGCGCACCGCGACGACGAGGCCGGAGCGTTCCAGCCCACGCACCGCTTCCCGCACCGGGCCGCGGGAGACACGGAGCTGGGCCGCCAGCTGCTGTTCGTTCAGCCGCTCCCCGGCCGGCAGGGTGCCGGAGAGGATCATGCGTTCGATTTCCTGGGCGACGAGGGAGGCGAGCGAGCGCGTGCGCACGATCTCGAGCGCGGTGGGCTCGGGCGCGGCGGGGCTCATTTCCTCCATGGCGCGGAGGCTGCCGGTGCGAACTGCCATCTGTCAACAGTTTGCGCGGGCGCATTTGCGTGGGCGGGGGGCGGTGCTAGACAGAAGCGGTCCAGGAGAACCCGCCGATGGCCCAGGCCCCGCAAGCTTCCACCGCCCTGTCGCGCTTCACGGTGCTCGACCTCACCCGCGTGCGGTCCGGCCCCACCTGCGTCCGCCAGCTGGCCGACTGGGGCGCCAACGTCATCAAGATCGAGCTGCCGCCCGCGCTGGACGAGGGCGACCCGATGGGCGGCCCGCGCGCCGGTTCGGATTTCCAGAACCTGCACCGCAACAAGCGGGCGATGACGCTGAACCTGAAGTCGCCGGACGGCGTCGCGCTGCTGAAGAAGCTGGTGGAGAAGGCGGACGTCGTCGTCGAGAACTTCCGGCCGGATGTGAAGAAGCGCCTCGGCATCGACTACGAGGCGCTGTCGGTCGTGAATCCGAAGCTCGTCTATGCCTCGATCAGCGGCTTCGGGCAGGACGGGCCCTACGCCACGCGGCCGGGCTTCGACCAGATCGCGCAGGGCATGGGCGGCCTCATGTCCATCACCGGCCTGCCGGGCCAGGGTCCCGTGCGCGTCGGCATCCCGATCGCCGATCTCTGCGCCGGCCTTTTCGCCGCGCAGGGCATCATGATCGCGCTGCTGGAGCGAGAGGTCTCCGGCAAGGGGCAGTGGGTGCAGTCGTCGCTGCTGCAGGCGCAGATCTTCATGCTGGACTTCCAGGCCAGCCGCTGGCTGATGGAAGGCCAGGTGCCGAAGCAGGCGGGCAACAACCACCCGACCAGCATCCCGACCGGCGTCTTCACCACCAGCGACGGCTACATGAACATCGCCGCCAGCGGCAACAAGATCTGGGAACGCTGCGCCAAGGCGCTGGGCCGCGACGACCTGCTGGCCGATGACCGCTACAAGACCGCCGCCGGCCGCAGCCAGCATCGCGACGAGCTGAATGCCGAGATCGAGAAGACGACGCTGACCAACACCACCGCGCATTGGGTGGCGGCGATGAACGATGCCGGCGTGCCCTGCGGCCCGATCTACAAGGTGGACGAGATGTTCGCCGACCCGCAGGTCCAGCACCTCGGCATCGCGCAGAAGCTGAATGGCGGCAACAAGGGGGAGGTCGCCTATGTCGGCCAGCCCATCCACCTGTCCCGCACGCCGAGCCACATCGTGACGCATCCGCCGGAACTCGGCGAGCACACGGATGAGGTCCTGGCCGAACTCGGCCTCGACAAGGCCACCATCGACGACCTGCGCGCGCGGCAGGTGATCTGACGACATCTCCCTCCCCCGCACTTGCGGGGGAGGGTCGGGGTGGGGGACCCCACCCGTTCCCCACCTTAGGAAGGAACCACGTCCATGGACGGAATGCTCGTGACGGGCAGCGAGAAGATGCTGGCCCGCAAGGCCGACGGCATCGGCTGGATGACCTTCAACAACCCGGAACGCCACAACGCCGTCTCCATGGAGATGTGGCAGGCGGCCGAGCGCATCCTGGCCGACTTCAAGGCGGATGATGCGGTGCGCGTCATCGTCGTGACCGGCGCGGGCGGCAAGGCCTTCGTCAGCGGCGCCGACATCTCCAAGTTCGAGAGCGAGCGCAGCGGCGAAGCCGCCGTCGCCGCCTATCAGGCGCAGACCGCCAAGGTCTATGACGCGCTGGCGGAAAGCCCGAAGCCCACCATCGCGATGATCCAGGGCCACTGCATCGGCGGCGGCACCGCGCTCGCGGTGTGCTGCGACATGCGCATCTGCGGGGAGACGGCGAGCTTCGGCGTGCCGGCTGCCAAGCTCGGCCTCGGCTATCCGCTGGCCGGCATCCGCCGCCTGGTCGATCTCGTCGGCCCCTCCTTCGCCAAGGAGATCTTCTTCACCGCGAAGAAGTGGTCGTCGGAGGAAGCCCGCATCATGGGCCTGGTGAACCGCGTGGTGCCGAACGACAAGCTGGAGGAGTTCGTGCTGGACTACGCGAAGACCATCGCGGGCAATGCGCCGCTGACGGTCGGCAGCGTGAAGTTCATCGTGGGCGAGGCGCTGAAGGACCGCGGCGCCGCCAACGAGGCCGCCTGCGACGCCATGGTGAAGGCCTGCTTCGCGAGCGAGGACTACAATGAGGGCCGCAAGGCCTTCCTCGAGAAGCGCCCCCCCCAGTTCAAGGGCCGCTGATCCCGGTCCAGGGTCCGGCTGGACCCTGGCGGGGGTTGCAGGGGGCAGCGCCCCCTGCGGGTCGTCCGGTTTGCAGCGACGGGTAGGGCGCGGTAAAACCCCCGCCTCCCGCCCGTCCTCCGGAAGCCGAAGCAATGCCCGCCTGGCAGTACGTCTACGTGATGAAAGACCTCACCAAGTCCTATCCGGGCGGGCGAGAGGTCTTCAAGGGTATCACCCTCTCCTTCCTCCCCGACGTGAAGATCGGCGTGCTCGGCCCGAACGGCGCCGGCAAGTCCACGCTGATGCGCATCATGGCCGGCCAGGACAAGGAATATGGCGGAGAGGCCTGGGCGGCAGAGGGCGCGCGCGTCGGCTACCTGTCCCAGGAACCGCAGCTCGACCCGACCAAGACGGTCGGCGAGAACGTGATGGAGGCCTTCGCGGAGCTGTCCGGGCAGCTGCGCCGCTTCAACGAGATCTCCGAGAAGTTCGCCGAGCCGATGGAGGAGGAGGAGATGAACGCCCTCCTCGCCGAACAGGCGGAGCTGCAGGAGAAGATCGAGGCCGCGGAGGGCTGGGAGCTCGACCGGCGGATCGAGATCGCGCTCGACGCGCTGCGCTGCCCGCCCTTCGACAGCCCCGTCGGCCACCTGTCCGGCGGCGAGAAGCGGCGTGTGGCGCTCTGCAAGCTGCTGCTGGAAAAGCCCGACCTGCTGCTGCTGGACGAGCCGACGAACCACCTGGACGCGGAATCCGTTTCCTGGCTGGAACAGACGCTGAAGGACTACAAGGGCGCCGTGCTGATCGTGACGCACGACCGCTACTTCCTCGACAACGTCACCAACTGGATCCTGGAAGTCGATCGCGGCCGGGGCTTCCCCTACCAGGGCAACTACTCCGCCTATCTCGACCAGAAGCGCAAGCGCCTGCAGCAGGAGGAGCGGGAGGAGAGCGCCCGCCAGCGCCAGCTCGCCAAGGAACAGGAATGGATGGGCCGCAGCCCCGCGGCGCGCCAGGCCAAGTCCAAGGCCCGCATCGCGGCCTATGAGGAGATGCTCGCCAAGCAGAACGAGCGTGCGGGCGGCGAGGCCGAGATCGTCATCCCCCCCGCGCCTCGGCTGGGCAACACGGTCATCGTGGCCGACCAGCTGCGCAAGGGCTATGGCAACCGCCTGCTGATCGACAACCTCAACTTCAAGCTGCCGCCCGGTGGCATCGTCGGCATCATCGGCCCGAACGGCGCCGGCAAGTCCACGCTGTTCAAGATGATCACGGGCATAGAGACGCCGGATGGCGGCAGCCTGGTGGTCGGCGATACCGTGAAGCTTGGCTATGTGGACCAGTCCCGCGACAGCCTGGCGGACGACAAGACCGTCTGGCAGGAGATCTCGGACGGCATGGACCAGATCACCATCGGCAAGCGGACCATCCCGTCCCGCGCGTATGTCGCCGCCTTCAACTTCAAGGGGGCCGACCAGCAGAAGCGGGTGGGAGTCCTTTCCGGCGGCGAGCGGAATCGCGTGCATCTGGCAAAAATGCTGAAGCGGGAACACAACGTCCTGCTGCTGGACGAGCCGACCAACGACCTCGACATCGACACGCTGCGCGCGCTGGAAGATGCGCTGGAGGAATTCGCGGGCTGCGCCGTGGTGATCAGCCACGACCGCTGGTTCCTCGACCGCCTGGCGACGCACATCCTGGCCTTCGAGGGCGACAGCCACGTCGAGTGGTTCGAGGGTAACTTCGAGGCCTACGAAGCGGACAAGCGACGTCGACTCGGTGCCGCGGCCGACCAGCCGCACCGCATCAAGTACCGGCCGCTGGTCCGGTAGATCCTTGGTCATTCCGCGTCTGGCGGAAGGCAACGGCATCACGACGGAGCGGCTCTCGCTCCGGCCCGTGGCGCCGGAAAACCTGCCGGACCTGATCCGCCTGAAGGCGGATGAGGCCGCCTTCGGCCTCATGCTCCATGGCACCCGCACGCCCGAGCGCGCGCGGGAGGAGCTTGAGGACGACATGGAGTTCTGGCTGGTCCGGGGCTACGGCACCTGGGCCGTCTTCGAACGCGGCACGGGCGAGTTCCTCGGCATCACCGGGCTGATGGAACGCCCGGACGGCCGCGGGGTCGCGGTGCGCTTTGCGCTGTGGCCGTCCTGCCGGGGCAAGGGCTATGCGCGGGAAGCCGCGCGGGCTGCGCTGGCCTTCGGCTTCCGGCGCGGCCTGGCGCGCATCGTCGCCGTGGCCTGGGAAGGCAACCACGCCAGCCGCGCGGTGCTGACCGACCTCGGCATGGCGGAATGCGACCGCTTCCACTACCGGGGGCGGGAGATGCTGGTCTTCGAGGCGCTGGCCCCGGCGGGGTGAGGGAAAGGGCGCGGCGACGCGCCCCGCTCCTCAGCCCCCTTCGCGGGCGGCCAGCTGCTGGATCTGCTGGCGCATCGCCGTCAGCAGGGCGCCGACATTGCCGCCGTTGCGGCTGATGACGCTGCTGTATTCGCTGCGGGTGGTCAGGCGCAGGCTGGTGCCTTCCGCGATCACGTCCACGACGCGCGGCGCGCCGCCCACTTCCGCCACGCGCCAGTCGAGCCCGAAGGCCGCGCTGCCGGGGCGCTCCACCACGGTGTTGACCAGCACGTCCTCCTCCGTCCGCGCCTGGCTGCGGCCCAAGGAGAAGCGCACGCCCTGGTATTCGCCGAAGCGGGCGGAGAGGTTGCGGATCAGGATCTCCTCGAACAGCCGCAGGTATTCGGCCTGCTGCTCGGCGGAGGCGCTGCGCCAGAAGCGGCCCAGGATGAAGCGGCCGACGCCCTCCACATCCACGGCGCGCCGCAGCACTGCTGCCACCCGTTCCCGGCGCTGCGCCACCGGGGACCCGGCGGCGTTGATGGCCGCGACCAGTTCCTCGCCGGTCTGCTGGATGAAGCTGGTGGCGCGGGCGGGGTCCACCTGCTGCGCGCGTGCGGGCATCGCCATGACGGCAAGGCCGGCGGCGGCGATCAGCAGGCTGCGGCGGTCAAGAGAATGCATCATCCGGTCCATCTGTTCGGGCGTGCAGGGGATGCTCAGCGCTGCTGCTGCTGGGGCACGCCGGTGCCGACTCCGAAGCCGGTTCCGCGCGCCGCGGCAGGGGCACCACCCTGGTTGCGGATCTCGACAACGCGGCGCTGGCGATAAGCGCTGCGGATCGTCGCGTAAGGATCGAGTGAACTCGCCTTCACCTGGTCCACCGTCTCGATCAGGCTTTCGCGGGTGTCGAGGGCCGTCAGCGCCGTACGGGTGATGGTGATGGCTTCCAGCGTTTCCCCGCTGCCGCCGGTCCAGGTCAGGGGGTGGATGGCGGTATCGACGCCGGTGCCGACCAGGTCGCGCGGGTTGGACGGGCCGAGCACGGGGATGAAGAGGTAGGGCCCTTCCGGCGCGCCCCAGACGGCCAGCGTCTGGCCGAAATCCTCGGTATGGCCGAGCAGCCCGAAATCGGTCGCGCGGTCCAGGATGCCGCCGAGGCCGACCGTGGTGTTGACCAGGAAGCGCCCCATGGTGGTGGCGGCGCGCTGCGTGTCGCCCTGCAGCAGGTCGTTCACCAGGATGACGGGGGTGCGGAGGTTCGCCAGCACGTTGCGGATGGCGGTGCGCAGTTCCGGCGGCAGGAAGATGCGGTAGGCTTCCGCGGCCGGGCGCAGGACCAGCGTGTCCAGCCCGTCATGCACGAAATAGGCGCCGCGGTTCAGCGGCTCCAGCGGGTCGTTGTTCGCGTTGTACTCAGCGACGGCTTCCGCATCCCTGGGGTCCGGGCGGGTGGCGCAGGCGGACAGGCCGAGGGCCAGTCCGAGCGCCAGGACGGGCACGGCAAGGCGCTTCGCCAGGGCGATGTGGCGGGGGGGCGTCATGCGGCTCAAAATGGACCTCCGAAGGGCGGAAGGGGGCACAACCTCTCCGTGCGGGCCAACCCTTCCCGGCTCGCAGGGACTTCCTTATATGCGGCGCGGGCGGCCAACGGAACAACGGTGCCGCCGAAGTTACGAACAGTCATATCAACCTCGGGTTCCCCGGCGCTGTGGCGGGGGGCCTCGGACAGCCAGGCGAGAGAACGGACCGATGGACCAGGCCTATCCCGGCACGCTGCAGCGCTGGCTGACCGGCCCCCGTGTCGCCGGCCTCCCGGTGCCGAGCGAGATGCCGGCACCGAAGCTGTCCTTCGAGTTCTTCCCACCCAAGAACGAGACCCTCGAGCAGTCCCTCTGGGCCGCGATCCGGCGGCTGGAGCCGCTGGGCCCGCGCTTCGTCTCCGTCACCTATGGCGCCGGCGGCACCACCCGGACCCGGACGCATGAGACGGTGGCCCGCCTGGCCCGCGAAACCAGCCTGACCCCCGCCGCCCACCTGACCTGCGTCGGCGCGACGACGGATGAGGTGGATGAGGTGGCGCGCGGCTACCTGGAGGCCGGCGTCCGCCACATCGTGGCGCTGCGCGGCGACCCGCCCGCCGGCGCCAGCCAGTACACGCCGCACCCCGGCGGCTATGCGCAGGCGGAGGATTTGGTGCGGGGCCTTCGCCGCATCGGCGATTTCGACATCAGCGTCGGCGCCTATCCCGAGACTCATCCGGCCGCGGCCTCGGCCAATGCGGACCTGGACTTCCTGAAGCGGAAGATCGATGCGGGCGCGACCCGCGCGATCACCCAGTACTTCTTCGACACGGACATCTACCTCCGCTTCATCGATCGCTGCGCGGCGGCGGGCATCACCGTGCCCATCGTCCCGGGCATCCTGCCCGTGTCGAATTTCTCCCAGGTGAAGAAGTTCAGCGCGATGTGCGGCGCCTCCGTCCCCGACTGGATGGGCAAGCTGTTCGAGGGGCTGGACGAGGATGCGGAGACGCGGCGGATGGTCTCCGCCGCCATCGCCGCCGAACAGGTGCGGCTGCTGCAGGCCAACGGGGTGGACGAGTTCCACTTCTACACGCTGAACCGCGCCGACCTGACCTACGCCATCGCGCATCTGCTGGGGGCGCGGCCGAAGGTGGCCTGAAGCCCGCCGGGGCCGAACGACCTTCCCCTCCCGCCACGCCCGGTCCAGCATCGCGGGACCGGCGTGAGACCGGAGGAGGAAGCGCCCGATGACCATCACCCGCCGCGCGGCCCTGCTGGCCGCGCCCGCCCTGGCCCTTGGTGGGCGCCTGGCCCAGGCCCAGGCCTTCCCTTCCCGCCCGGTCCGCATCGTCGTGCCGTATACGCCGGGCGGCGTCTCCGACATCACCGCGCGGCTGATCGCCGACCCGATGTCCACGGCCATGGGCGTGCCCGTGCCGGTGGAGAACCGCGCCGGCGCCGATGGCGTGATCGGGACGGAGGCGGTGGCCCGATCCCCCGCCGATGGGCATACCCTGGCGCTGGTCTCCGTCGGCCATCCCGTGAACGCGGCCTTCTACCGGCTGCCCTACGACACGATGCGGGACTTCACCTTCATCACGCTGACGACGAAGACGCCGCTGGTGCTCTGCGCCGCGCGGAACTTCGCGGCCTCCACCCCCGCGGAGCTGGTGGCGCATGCCAAGGCCAACCCGGCCGGCCATGTGACCTTCGCCGGCACCGGCGGCGTGGTGCGGCTGGCCCCCGTGCTGTTCGGCCAGCGGACGGGGATCGAGATGACCTACGTCCCCTATCGCGGATCGACCCAGGCGCATCCCGACCTGATCGCGGGGCGCGTGGACATCATGTTCGACACCGTCCCGGCCGCCCTGCCGCACATCCAGGCCGGCACCTTGAAGGCGCTCGCCACCACCGGCGCCACCCGCGCCCCCCAGCTGCCAGACGTGCCGACGATCGGGGAGACGGTGGCGGGGTTCGAGGCCTCCACCTGGGGCATGGTGATGGGCCCGGCCAACCTGCCGGCCGCCGTGCTGGACCGCCTGCACCGGGAGATCACGACGGCCGTCCAGCGCCCCGATGTCGTGGCGCGGCACCGCGCGCTGGGGGCGGAGGTCGTCGTCTCCAACCCCGACGACACGCGCAGCTTCGTGCAGGCGGAGCTGGAGAAATGGGGCAGCGCGGCGCGGGCGGCCGGCGTCCAGCCGCAGAATGCGGGGTAGGGGGCGCTACCAGCGCACCACCCCGGTAGTTCGCTACCAGCGAACCACCTTCTCGGCGAGGAAGAGCGTCGCGATCAGCGTGCCCGCGAAGATCAGCAGGTGCATGCGCACCGCGTCCTTCCGGTAGATCATCGCGGGCGGCGGCGGCGGCTCGGCGGAAGCCGCCAGCGCCGCCAGGCCACGCGGCTCCGACGCCGTCGCCTGCGCGGCCATGGCGGCCCGCGTCTCCTCCGGCGTCAGGCAGGGGCCGAGATAGGTGAAGCGCTGCGCGGCCTCCCCGGCCGAGAGGTGGCTGCCATCCCACACCATCCATTGGCGCAGCGCGCCGTTCCAGCCGATCGGCAGCGGCGCGGCGCCGGCATCATCCGCGCGGGCGACCCAGTGCCAGGGGCGGTTGGCGTCGGCGGGCTCGCCGGGGCGGGCGGGGTTGGGCCAGGTCATGGGCGCTGTGCTTCCTCAGGATTGGGGGAAGCCTAGACCCGCCCCGCGCCGCCTGTGAACGCCCCTCAGCGAACGCCCCGGGCGCGCAACGCCTCATAGACCGGGCGCAGCAGGAAGGGGCTGAGGAAGAGCGGGAACTGGCAGAGCGCGAAGAACAGCAGGATGCGCGGGTCCGTCGCCGCCGGCAGCACCGCGATGTAGAGCGCCATGTTGCGGTTGCCCGACAGCAACCCGGCGGAGAGCGCGACGCGCGTGCCCGCCACCGGCCGCATGGCCAGCGCCGTCAGCAGGTTCAGCCCGAAATTGCCCGCGAAGGCCAGCGCCAGCCCGCCCGCGACCCAGAGCGGCTCCGCCAGGATCTTCGCCTGCATCCCCTCCATCACGCCGAAGCCGTAGAGCACGACCAGCAGCACGACCGCGCCATCCACCGCGCGCCCTGTGCGCTCCAGCCGCGCCGGCCCGGCCAGCCGCCGGATCAGCAGCGACAGCACCAGCGGCAGCCCCACCACCAGCGCCAGCCTGGTCATCAGCGCCGACAGCGAGATGGCCAGGTCGATGCCCAGCAGGCCGAGCGCCAGCGGCGGCGCGATGAAGGGCACCAGCAGGGTCGACAGCACGGAGACGACCAGCGCGATCTCCCCGTCCAGCCCCACCAGCCGGGCGAAGGCCGGGGAGGAGGTGGCGGCGCAGCCCGTCGCCATGATCACGACCGCGGCACCCAGCGGCCCATCCAGCCCGAACAGGCGTGTCAGCGCGAAGACGATCAGCGGGCAGGCCAGCAGCAGCCATGCCAGCAGCCCCGCTACCATCAGCGGCCGCCGCAGATAGGCGATGACCTGGACGAAATCGACGCGCAGCAGCACCAGCGTCATCAGGCAGAACACGCCGGGGGAGACGAGGTCCCGCGTGGCCGTCGCCAAGGGCGGGAAGATCACGCCCGCGAAGACGCCGAAGCCCAGCAGCGCGCCGCCATGCCGGGCCGACCATTCGAAGGGGGCGAGGAGCGTGCGCAAGGCCTGGCGGTTGGAGTTGTTCGCTCCGTGTTCTATATCCGGGGTGTGCGATCACGTCATCTCCCCGTCCTCGTCACCACCGCGTTGCTGCTCGCGGTCCCGGCCTTCGCGGCCTGCACCTCCCCGGCCGCGCCGGAGGTGGTGTGGCGACGCTGCCTGCTGGATGGGCGGGACCTCTCGGGTGTCGATCTCAGCCGCGGGCATCTGCGCGATTCCTCCCTGCAGCGGGCCAAGCTGGCGCAGGCGAAGATGGTGGGGGTGGATGCGACCGATGGGCGCTTCCTCTCCGCCGACCTGACCGGCGCCGACCTGACCGAGGCGACGCTGCGGGAGGCCGACTTCACCCGCGCCGTGCTGCGCGGCGCCATCTTCGTGCGCGCCGACATGCGCCGCGCCCGGCTGTTCCGCGCGGACCTGACCGGCGCTGACCTGACGGGCGCGGACCTGACCGGCGCCGATTTCTCCGGCGCCATCCTGGACGGCGCGCGATGGACGGATGGCCAGCGCCTCTGCGCGGCGGGGAGCGTCGGCACATGTCAATGACCACGCCCGACTACATCACCCGCCTGAACCCTGAGCAGCGGGAGGCGGTCGAGGCCCTCGACGGCCCCCTGCTGGTGCTGGCCGGCGCCGGCACGGGCAAGACCCGCGTGCTGACGACGCGCTTCGCCCATCTGCTGATGACCGGCAAGGCGCGGCCGTGGGAGGTGCTGTCCGTCACCTTCACCAACAAGGCGGCGCGGGAGATGCGGGAACGCGTCGCCGCCATCATCGGACGTCCGGTGGAGGGGCTCTGGCTCGGCACCTTCCACGCGCTCTGCGCGCGGATGCTGCGGCGGCACGCGGAGATCGTGGGGCTGCGCACCAACTTCACCATCCTCGATGCCGATGACCAGATGCGCCTGCTGAAGCAGGTGATGGCGGCGGCCAACATCGACAGCAAGCGCTGGCCCGCGCCGGGGATGATGGCGGTGATCCAGCGCTGGAAGGATCGCGGCCTGACGCCCGCGCGCATCACGGCGGCTGAGGACAGCGACTACGCCAACAACCGCGCCAGCGAGGTCTATGCGGGCTACCAGAAGCGGCTGATCGAGCTGAACGCCGCCGATTTCGGCGACCTGCTGCTGCACATGACGGAGATCCTGCGCACGCGGCCCGACGTGCTGGCCGACTACCACCGCAGCTTCCGCTACATCCTGGTCGACGAATACCAGGACACGAACCTGGTGCAGTATCTCTGGCTGCGGCTGCTGGCCCAGCACGAGGATCCCAACCGCCGCAACATCTGCTGCGTCGGCGATGATGACCAGTCGATCTATTCCTGGCGCGGCGCCGAGATCGAGAACATTCTCCGGTTCGAGAAGGACTTTCCCGGCGCGCGCATCGTGCGGCTGGAGTCGAACTACCGCTCGACGAAGCCCATCCTTGCAGCCGCGGCAGGGCTCATCGCGCGCAACACGGGCCGCCTCGGCAAGACGCTCCGCTCCGGCCGCAACGATGCCTCAGGCGAAAAGGTGCGCGTCGTCTCGCTGTGGGACAGCGAGGATGAGGCGCGGATGGTCGGCGACCGGATCGAGGCCGCGCGCCGTTCCGGCCACCCGCTGTCCGAGATCGCCATCCTGGTCCGCGCCGGCTTCCAGACCCGGAGCTTCGAGGAACGCCTGATCACCCTCGGCCTGCCCTACCGCGTGGTTGGCGGGCTGAAATTCTACGAGCGCGCCGAAATCCGCGACGCCATGGCCTATCTCCGCGTGCTGCAGCAGCCCGCCGACGACCTGGCCTTCGAGCGCATCGTGAACACGCCGAAGCGCGGCCTCGGCGACAGCGGCATGCGCGCGATCCATGAGGCCGCGCGCGCGCAGGCCATCCCGCTGGCCATGGCCGCGGAACGCCTGGCGGAGACGGATGCGCTGAAGCCCAAGCCTCGCTCTGCGCTGCGCGAATTGATGCGCGGCTTCGCCCGCTGGCGCGTGGTGAACGAGAAGGAAGGCCATGTCGTCGCCGCCGCGACGGTGCTGGAGGAAAGCGGCTACACCGACATGTGGAAGCAGGACCGCACGGCGGAAGCGCCCGGGCGGCTTGAGAACCTGAAGGAGCTGCTGCGCGCGATGGGCGACTACCCGTCGCTCGCCGGCTTCCTCGACCATGTCGCGCTGGTGATGGAGACGGATGAGAACGCCGAGGCCGAGCGTATCCAGCTGATGACGCTGCACGCCGCCAAGGGCCTGGAATTCGACACCGTCTTCCTGCCGGGCTGGGAGGAAGGGCTCTTCCCCAGCCAGCGCAGCATGGACGAAGGCGGCGAGAAATCGCTCGAGGAGGAACGGCGCCTCGCTTACGTGGGCATCACCCGTGCGCGGAAGACCGCGGTGATTAGCCACGCCGCCAATCGCCGGATCTATGGCAACTGGACCTCCTCCCTCCCGTCCCGCTTCCTCGACGAATTGCCGGCGGAAGCGATCGAGCGGGAAGGGGCCACCCAGATGCGCCAGCATCGGATGGCGGACACGCCCTCCGTCTTCATGGGCTCCCAGGGTCTGATGGCGCGCCGCCCCCGCGTGATCGAGGCCGGCGCCTGGGAGGTGAAGGAACGCCCCGCCCAGGCCAGCGGCATCGGCAAGGGGGAGCGGGTGTTCCACCAGAAATTCGGCTACGGCACCGTCACCGCGGTGCAGGATGACCGCCTCGACATCGACTTCGACCATGCCGGGGAGAAGCGGGTGCTGGACCGGTTCGTGCAGAAGGCAAGCGACGTCTGATGGCTCGGGATACCTATTCGATGCAGCGGGACCGGCGCGCCGATCCGCTGGAGACGATCTGGATGGAGGGCCTGCCGGAGGATGCCGTGCCGGCCTTCGAGGCCGCCTTCCTGACCCATTGCCGCTCCGTCGCCCTGTTCAAGGACGAGCCCAGCGACACCTGGCGGGTGGAGGGCGTGCGCCCCCAGGGCACACCCGACGATGAATTCACCGGCGCGCTTGCACTCGCCTCCCTGATGGCGGGCGTCGAGCAGCCCGCGCTGCAGGTCGCCCCGGTCGAGGCCGAGGGCTGGCTCGCCCGCACGCTCTCCTCCTTCGAGGAAATGCCGATCGGCGGCGACGTGCTGGTGCGGCCGACCCATGTGGCGCCGCGGCGCCTCTATGGCCGCACGGTGCTGACGCTCGATGCCGGCATCGCCTTCGGCTCCGGCGAGCACAACTCGACCCGCGGCTGCCTGATTGCCTTCGAGAAAGTGTCGCGCGACCGCCGGCCGAAGCGTCGGCTGCTCGACCTCGGCACGGGGTCGGGCATCCTTGCGATGGCCGCGGCGAAGCGGCTGAAGCGGCCGGTTCTGGCCACCGACATCGAGCCCTGGTCGGTCCGCGTCGCGCAGGACAACGCCCGGATGAATGGCGTGGGCCGCCTGGTGCGGGCCCGGCTGGCGGATGGCTGGCGGGACCGGCATGTGAAGGCCGGGCGGCGCTACGATGTGGTCTTCGCCAACATCCTGGCGCGGCCGCTCTGTTCCATGGCCTGTGCGATGTCGGTCGGCCTGGCGCCCGGCGGCACGGCCATCCTGGCGGGGCTGCTGGGGACGCAGGCGCGGATGGTGCTGGCGGCGCATCGCCGGCGCGGCATGGTGCTGGAACGCATGCTGCCGCAGGGCGCCTGGACGACCCTCGTTCTCAGAAAGCGCTGAAACACGCAGCGGGGCCGGCTTCCTTCCGGAAACCGGCCCCGTGCTTCCGCCCGGGGACCCGCCGGGGCCCCCGGTGGGTAACTCAGGCCGCCAGCGCCTTGCCGGCCACCGCGACGTTGCCGTTGGCGGGCTTCGCCGCAACGCTATTCGCCGGGCGAGGCTGGTTGGCGCTGAAGCCGGGCTCGAAGACGCGGGCGATGTCGGCGCGGCTCAGGCCTATATCGGCCAGCTCGCGATCGGACAGGGACCGCAGGTTCTCATAGGTCCGGCGGCGCTCCGGCCAGGCGCGGATCGCGCCGGCGGCAGAGGCGATGCCCTGGCCGATGAGGGTGAAGAGCTTCCGCACGCCGGCGGCAAGGGCCTCGTCCCGCGCGCGCATCGCGGCGAAGCGGATCGCTTCCAGCTCGGTCTCGCGCGTCATGCGGGTGGTGGCGGCGTGGGGGAACAGGCCAACCTGTTCCTCGGGGATGCGGGCGTTCATGATGACCTCTGTTGTGGTGCGCGCCGGGGAATGTTCTGTCCCCGGCCGCGCTTCGCAGGTGCAACATAGGTGTTTCGCCGCCACAGGTGATGCGTTGAGGCAACAGCCAAGCCATGCACTCAGCGCATGAAACACTGTGGACATATGTTTCAACGTTAGAGCTTCGGTAAGACATCCCGTGACGCAATCACCTCAGAACCGCCTGGCCGCCCTCCGGGCCCGCTTCGATGACCTCGGCGTCGATGGCGTCCTCGTCCCCCGCGCGGACGCCTTCCTCGGCGAATACGTCCCCGCCTCGGCCGAGCGCCTGGCCTGGCTGACGGGCTTCACCGGCTCCGCCGGCCTCGCCTTGGTGCTGCGGGACCGCGCCTTCCTCTTCATCGATGGCCGCTACACCACCCAGGCGCGGCAGGAGGTCGATGGCGCGCTGTGGGAGTTCCGACACCTCATCGATCAGCCCCCGGCCGCTGTCCTGAAGGCCGAGGCCCCGGGTGCCCGCATCGGCTACGACCCCTGGCTGCACCCGGAACCAGCGCTGGAGCGCCTCACGCAGGCCGGCGCCACGCTGGTGGCCCTGGCCGCGAACCCGGTGGACGCGATCTGGACCGACCGCCCCGCACCCCCCGGCGCCCCGGCCGTGCCGCACCCCCTGGCCTTCGCCGGCGTCGAGGCCGCGGCCAAGCGGGCGGAGGCCGCGGCGGCCTTGCGCGCGGCGGGGCAGGGGGCGGCGGTGCTGGCGGATGCGCACTCCGTCGCCTGGCTGCTGAACATCCGGGGCAGCGACCTCGCCCACACGCCGCTGGCGCTGGCCGTCGCCATCCTGGATGCGGAGGGGGCGGTGGACCTCTTCCTCGACCCGGCCCGCGCCGATGCGGGGCTGCGCGCCCATCTCGGCAATGCCGTCGCGCTGCATCCGCCGGCCGCCCTGCCGGACCGGCTGCGGGCCCTGGTCGGCCGGCGGGTGCGCCTCGACCCCGATGTCACCCCCGCCTGGTTCGCCCAGGCGCTGCGCGCCGCCGGCGCGACGCCCGAGGCCGGAGACGATCCCTGCCGCCTGCCGCGCGCGCGCAAGAACCCGGTGGAACAGGATGGCGCACGGCGCGCGCATCGCCGGGACGCGGTGGCCCTGGCGCGCTTCCTCGCCTGGTTCGCGCAAGCCGCGCCGGCGGGCGGTCAGACGGAGATGTCGGCCGCCGCCCGCCTCCTCGCCTTCCGGGCGGAGGGCGAGCATTTCGTGGCGGAAAGCTTCCCCGCCATCAGCGGCGCCGGGGAGCACGGCGCCATCATCCACTACCGCGCGACGCCCGCGACCGACCGCCCGGTCAACGCCGACGAGGCCTATCTGATCGACAGCGGCGCGCAGTACCGGGACGGCACCACGGACGTCACGCGCACGCTCTGGACCGGCCCGGGCGATCCGCCGGCGGAGCTGCGGGACCGCTACACCCGCGTGCTGCAGGGTCACCTCGCGCTCTCCGCCCTGCGCTTCCCGGAGGGCATCGCGGGCCCGCACCTGGATGCGCTGGCGCGCCGGCCGCTCTGGCTGGCCGGGCTCGACTACGACCACGGCACCGGCCATGGTGTCGGCAGCTTCCTGTCGGTGCATGAGGGTCCGGCGGGCATCAGCCGCGCGGCGAAGCCCGTGCCGCTGGCCCCCGGCATGGTGCTGTCCAACGAGCCCGGCTTCTACCGGCCCGGCCATTACGGCATCCGGATCGAGAACCTGCTCCTGGTCCAGCCCGCGCCCGCGCTGCCCGGCCAGGCGAAGCCCTTTCTCGGCTTCGAGACGCTGACCCTGGCGCCCTATGACCGGCGCCTCATCGACCTTGCTGTGCTGGCGCCCGCCGAATGCGCGCAGGTGGATGCTTACCACGCCCGCGTCCTGGCGGAGGTCGGGCCGCTGCTGCCGGCGGCGGATCGACGCTGGCTGGAAGCGGCCTGCGCGCCGCTGGTGTGATGAATCCGGAACGTATCGATATCAATTGAATTGCAACCTATGCGGGTATTCCGCTGGCGTCATCCAGGAAAAAGTTGTTGGGTGGCACGATCAACGTGACCTTCACCCGCTGCTGCGACCCTGGAGCCCATGCCGAGCCCCCGCCTGCGTCGTCGCGCCCTTGTCCTCTCCCTGGCGGCCCCCGCCCTGGGTGGTGCCGCGCCGGCGCTGCGGGCGCTGGAGGCAGCGGAATGGCAGGCCTTCTGCACGCGCTTCCTGGAACCCGATGGGCGGATCGTGGATGGCGGCAATGGCGGCGTCTCCCACAGCGAAGGCCAGGGCTGGGGCCTGCTCTGCGCCGAGCGGGCGCATGACCGGGACGCCTTCGACCGAATCTGGGGCTGGACGCGCCGGACCCTCGCGCGGCGCGGCGATGCGCTGTCGTCCTGGCGCTGGCGGCCGGATGGCACCGGCGGCCTTGTGGATGACCCGAACAACGCCACCGATGGCGACCTGATGATCGCCTGGGCCCTGCTGCGCGCCGCGCAGCGCTGGCCCGATGGCGACTATGGCGGGCAGGGGGTCGCCATCGCGCGCGACATCCTCCGCCTGCTGGTCCGCCAGGTGGGGGAGGAGACGGTGCTGCTGCCCGGCGCCACGGGGTTCGAGCAGCGGGAGCATGTGGTGCTCAACCCCTCCTACTACGCCTTCCCCGCGCTGCGGGCGCTGGCGCAGGCGGTGCCCGATCCGCTCTGGTTGCGACTCGCGGCTGATGGGCTGTCGCTGCTGCGCCGCGCGCGCTTTGGCCGCTGGGGCCTGCCGGCGGATTGGGTGGCGCTGCCGCGGACGGGCGGCCGGGCCTCCCCCGCCCCGGGTTGGCCGGCCCGTTTCTCCTATGACGCGGTGCGGGTGCCGCTCTACCTCGCCTGGGCGGGACTCGGGCGCGAACCGGCAGTGGCCAGTGCGGTGCGCTTCTGGCTGGACCCGCAGCACACGCGGCTGCCGGCCTGGACTGACCTGACCTCCGACAGCGTCTCCCCTTATGCGGCGTCTCCCGGCATCCGGGCGATTGTCCTCGTGGCGACGGCGCGCCAGGCGTCGATGGCGACATCTTTTCCGATCCTGCCCGCAGTCGATGAGACAAAGGACTATTATTCAGCCGTCCTGACCCTCCTCGCGCGTCTCGCTTGGCGAGATTCGTGATCCTCTAAAACTTCGCGATGATTTCGAGACAGGGATTCGCTATTCCCTTAACGCTCTGAGCACGGCATGTTGCGTTGCATTCGGGGGTCCATTGCACATGGCGCAGGATACGGATGTGGCACGGGTGGCCGCCGCGTTGCGGGCCCCGGCCATCCGCTATCGCAGTTTCGGCAACGAACCGGTCAGGACGCCACTCCCGGCGCCTGAGGCCGATGGCTATGCGCTGCTCGGTGCCATGACGCAGGCGGCGGAAACGCCGCAGGACCAGGCCGCGACCGAGGCCTGGCAGCCTCCCGCCGCGGAACCTGCCCCCGAAGCCTGGGCCGAGCCCGCGCCGGCCCCGATCCCGTCGCCATCCTGGGCGGAGCCCGCCGCGCCATCCTGGCCGGCCCCGGCCGCCGAGCCCTGGCCGGCGCCCGCCGCGGAGCCCTGGCCCGCCGCCTCCGGCTGGGCCCAGGCACCGGCGGAGCCCGTGACGCGATCCGAACCGCAGGCGCCGTCCTGGGCCAACCCCGCGCTGCCGCCCTTGCCGCCGCTGCCGCCCCTGCCCGCGGAACACGCCTGGACGCCCCCGCCCGCGCCGCCACCGCCGCCGGCCCCACCGCCCGCGCCCCGGGCCGAGTTGCCGCCGCTGCCCCCGCTGCGGGCCCTGCCGCCGCTCCCCGAACCGCCGCCCGCGCTGCCGTCCGCCACGGTCTGGACGCCCTCTGCCCCAGTGGCCGTTCCCGCCGCCGCCCCGGGCTGGACCCCGGCCGAGCCCGCGCCGGCGCCTGTCGCGGCAGCCCCGCCGCCACCCGCCCCGCCGCCGCCTGCGCCGGCAGCCTTGCCGCCCATCCCCGCGCCAGCCGCCCCGGTGCGGCCGGGCGTGGAGGCGATGACGCTGCTGCGCGCGGCCGACATGGTGGCGCCCCTGCCGCCGCCGCCGCGCACCGGCCTGACCACCCTCGCCGCGCTGTCCACCGCCCAGGGCGCCACGCCCACGGAGGCACCGCGCAGCCTGTTCCCGCTGATCGAGGCGCTGGACCTGCCCGGTGGCATGTCCCCCCGCCGCGACGCCGCCGCGCCCCCGGCGCCCGCCCCCGCGATCCCCGCCCTCCGCGCCCGGCCCGTCCTGGTGCCGGCGGCGGAGGTGGCGATGCCGCTGCCCGACCTGCTCCGCCTGCTGGCGGCGGGGGCCGAAGGCGCGGCCGATGCCTACACCGCAATGCGCCGCCCCGTGCGCGCAGACCGGCCAACGACTTGACCGGAGGCTACCCTCGCCCATGCCCCTGATCTGCTTTGCCTCTCCCAAGGGCGGCGTCGGCAAGACGACCCTGGCTGCGAACCTGGCTGACGCGCTCCAGCGCGACGGGCGGCGCGTGCTGGTGATGGATTTCGACCCGCAGAACACGCTGCGGCTGCATTTCGGCGTGCCGCTGACCGACATGGGCGGCTTCACCGCGGACCTGCCGCGCCGGCCGGACTGGCGGTCCTGCGTGCGGGAGACGCCGTCGGGCGTGATGGTGCTGCCGCATGGCGCGATGGAGTTGCGCGGCGCGCTCGGCCTGGCCGCGGCGCTGGAACGGGACCCGGACCTGCTGGCCGCGCCGATGCGCGCCATCCTCTCCGACCCCACCCTGACCGTCATCGCCGATACCTCGCCCGGCCCGTCCCACGCGCTGGCGGTGCTGGTGCCCATGGCTTCCATGGTCGTCGCCGTGCTGCAGGCGGAAGCGATCAGCGCCGCGCTGATCCCGGACATCGACAGTGGCCGCTTCCTCGGCTCGGGCACCATGGCCGCGCTCTTCGCCGGGCGGCTGCGCGTGGTGCTGAACGAGGTGGATTTGAACTCCCGCCTCTCCCGCGCCGCGGCCGATGCCGTGGCCCGTCACCTCGGCCCGCGCCTGCTCGGCGCCGTCAGCCGGGACGAGACGCTGGCCGAGGCGCTGGCCATGCAGAAGCTGGTGCAGGAGATCGCGCCCGACAGCCGCGCCGCCGAGGACATCCGCGGCATCGCCCGCGCGATCGAGGCTGCGCTGCCGAATGCGCCGGAGAGCTTCGGCCTCGGCTGGGGCGCCCGATGAGCTTCGGCGACCAGCTTCGTCGCGGCCGTGCCTTCCGAGGCGGGATCTGGGGTCGCCCCTGGATCTCGCTGCCCATCATGGTGCTCGCCGCCCTGATCGGCACCACCTTCATCGTGGCACCGCTGGATGCGGAACAGCAGGCCTGGCTCGCCGTCGCGGGCTTCCTTCTGTACCTGGTGGCGGACCGGATTCCCGGGCGGGGGATGACGATCTTCATCGTCCTCGTCTCCGTCCTCGTCTCGCTGCGCTACATCCATTGGCGGCTGGTCGATACGCTGGAATTCACCAGCTTCTCCCAGACCTTCCTCGGCACCGGGCTGCTGCTGGCCGAGGTCTACGCCATCTCCACCATGCTGCTCGCCTATCTCCAGGTCATCTGGCCGCTGGACCGCAAGCCGGTGCCGCTGCCCGAAGACCCGGAGGAATGGCCGACCATCGACGTCTTCATCCCGAGCTACAACGAGCCGCTGGAGGTGGTGAAGCCCGCCATCTACGGCGCGCTGGCCATGGACTGGCCGCGCCACAAGATGAACGTCTACCTGCTGGATGACGGGCGGCGCGACGAATTCCGCCGCTTCTGCGAACAGGTGGGCTGCAACTACGTCATCCGCGCCGACAACAAGGGCGCCAAGGCCGGCAACATCAACGCCGCGCTGAAGAACACCACCGGCGAATACATCGCGATCTTCGATTGCGACCACGTCGCCACGCGCGCCTTCCTGCAGCTGACGGTGGGCTGGCTGCTGCGCGACCGCGACCTCGCCATGGTGCAGACGCCGCACCATTTCTATTCGCCCGACCCGTTCGAGCGGAACCTGGCCTCCGGCCAGCGCGTGCCGAATGAGGGCCTGCTCTTCTACGGCCTGGTGCAGCAGGGCAATGATCTCTGGAACGCCGCCTTCTTCTGCGGCTCCTGCGCCGTCATCCGGCGCGAGGCGCTGGAGGAAGTGGGCGGCGTGCCGACCGTCACGGTGACGGAGGACTGCCACTGCTCGCTGAAGATGCAGCGGCGCGGCTGGCGCACGGCCTATCTCCGCATCCCGCTGGCCGCGGGGCTCGCGACGGAACGGCTCATGCTGCACATCGGCCAGCGCATGCGCTGGGGCCGGGGCATGATCCAGATCCTGCGGATCGAGAACCCGATGACGGCGGAAGGGCTCCGCTTCGCGCAGCGCTGCTGCTACTTCATGTCGCAGTTCCACTTCCTTTTCCCGCTGCCACGCTTCGTCTTCCTGACGGCGCCGCTGGCCTTCCTGCTGTTTGGCGAAAGCATCATCGCGGCAAGCCCGCTGGCCATCCTGGCCTATGCCGGGCCGCACATCCTGCATTCCGTCGGCGCCACGAGCCGCCTGTCGGGCCACGTCCGCCACAGCTTCTGGTCCGAGATCTATGAGACGGTGCTGGCGCTCTACCTGATCCCCGTCATGCTCGCGACGCTGCTCGACCCGAAGAAGGGCAAGTTCAACGTCACCGACAAGGGCGGCACGCTGCAGGAAGGCTTCTTCGACCTGCGCGCGGTGGGCCCCAACATGGTGCTGACGCTGGCGCTGATCGCGGGCCTGCTGTCCGGCATCTACGGGCTGACGACGAACCCGGTGGAGAGCCTGGACTTCCAGGCCTTTGCGCTGAACTTCATCTGGGCGCTGCTGTCCTTCGTCGTCGTGCTCGCGGGCCTCGCCGTCGGGCGAGAGCGGCGACAGGTGCGCGAACGCGCGCGCGTCGGCGCCGTGGTCGCGGCGAATGTCGTGCTGGCCGATGGGCGCGTGCTGGAGGGCGAGACGATGGACCTCTCCCTCGGCGGCGCCGCGGTGACGGTCGATCGGCCGGAAGGCGTCGCGGACGACGCGGCGGTGACGCTGGAACTGGATGTCGGGCCCGAATGGGTGGCGATCCCGGCGGAGATCCTCCGCTGGACGGAAGGACGGCTGCAGGTGCGCTTCGCGGCGCAGACGCTGCATGACGAAGGCAATATCGTCCGCGCCGTCCTGGGCCGCGCGGATGCCTGGGTGGATTGGGACGACGTGCGAGAAGACAAGCCTCTCCGCAGCCTGGCGGAGGTTGCCCGCTCGATCGGCGGCCTGTTCCGTGGCGACAGCCAGTTCTCCTTCTTCGTGCGCCGCGGCCGGCAGGCGAAGAAGCCCACGGTGCGCATCGTGCCGCCGCCGGGGGGCGAGGGTGCCGACAGCGTCGCGGCCGGGGAGGCCGCGGCCCCGCCCGCGCCCACGCGCCGCCCGCGCGGCGAAAGCAGCATCCGCCGCGCCGCCGCCATCGCGCTGATGCTGGCGCTCGGCGCGCCGGGGATCGCGGCCGCCCAGGTCAACCTGCGCGGCGCGCCCCCGCCGCCATCCCCGCTCCAGCCCGGCCCGCAAGGCCTGCCGCTGAACCTGCCGCCGCAATCCCCGGGCGCCGGCACTTTCGGCGCTCCGGCGGGTGCGGGTACCTTTGGCGCGCCCGGCGCGGGCCAGCCGCTGGCGCCCGGCGCGGGTTCGCCCTTCGCGGCCCCGGCGCCGACCTCCGGCGGCTTCGCCGCGCCACCGCCTGCGCTTGGCGGTGGGCTGCTGACGACGCCCCAAGGGGCCGGCCAGGCCGCCGCGCCGATGCCCGGCGGCCCGCTGCCGGCCGCGCAGCCCGCCTTCACCGGCGTGCCCATGGTGGGCAGCTTCGGCTCCCCGACCGGCGACGGCTCCTCCCGCACCGAGACGCGGACGCTCCGCCAGCTCGGCCTGCGCGCGCCGATGCAGATGCGCGGCACGTCGGACCTCCAGGGCGTGCTCTTCGGCGTCCGGGGCGATGAGGTCGTCACCGCCGCGCGCCTCGTGCTCCAGGGCGCGACCAGCCCGGCGCTGATCCCGGAATACAGCCAGATCGCGATGTCGCTGAACGAGCAGTTCGTCGGCGTCATCAACCCCGATCGCAACCGGCCCGCCTTCGGGCCGCTCGAATTCCCGATCAACCCGGTCTTCTTCGCCGACCTCAACCGGCTGAACTTCCGCTTCGCCGGCCGCTACACGGTGGAGTGCAACGACCCGCTCTCCGGTCTGCTTTGGGCCAACATCTCCGACCTCTCGACGCTGCAGGTCACGCTGGAACGCCTGCCGCTGCAGCGCGACCTGGCCCGCCTGCCGGAGCCCTTCTTCGACCCCCGCCTGCTGCGGGAACCGCTGACCCTGCCGGTGGTGGTGTCGGAAGGGGCTGGCAATGAGTCGCTGAAGGCCGCGGCTTCCGTCGCCTCCTGGTTCGCCGTGCAGGCGGACTACCGGGGTGCGAGCTTCCCCGTCTCCTTCCAGCTGCCGCCGCGCGGCAACACGGTGGTGATCGCGGCCGGCAACGAGCCGATCGCCGGCATCGCCCTGCCGCGCTTCGATGGCCCGACCCTGGCGCTGGTGCCGCATCCCTCCGATCCCTACAGCCTGCTGCTGATCGTCGGCGGCCGGACGGGGGCGGAGGCCGCGCAGGCCGCCACGGTGCTGGCCGGCAGCAAGGAAGCCCTGGCCGGTGAGATCGCGGTGGTGCAGCCCATCACGCTGCCCGCGCGCCAGCCCTATGATGCGCCGCGCTGGATCCGCAGCGACCGCCCCGTGCGCTTCGGCGAACTGGTCGATCCCAGCGAATTGCAGGCCTATGGCTATGCGCCCGGCCCCATCGCGCTGCCCTTCCGCACGGCGCCCGACCTCTACACCTGGCGCGGCCGCCCGCTGCCGGTGGAGCTGAACTACCGCGCCCCTCCCGGCCCGATCATGGATGTCGCGGTCTCGCGCCTCGATGTCGCGCTGAACGACATCTACCTGCGCAGCCTGCCGCTGAGCCCGCCGGAGGCGCCCTGGCCGATCAACCTGCTCAGCCGCCAGATCGGCCAGGCGGAACGGCAGAACTCCCGCTTCGGCCTGCCGGCCTACCTGATCTTCGGCATGAACGAGCTGCAGCTGCGCTTCGACATGCGGCCAATGCACCGCGGCGACTGCGTGGCGGTGCCGGCGGATGTCCGCGCCTCGATCGACCCCGACAGCACGATCGACCTGACGGACGCCTACCGCTTCACCACCCTGCCGAACCTGGCCTTCTTCGCGGGCTCCGGCTTCCCCTACACGCGGATGGCCAATTTCAGCGAGACGGCGGCGGTGCTGCCGGAACGGCCGAACCCGGTGGAACTGTCCTCCTTCCTCACGCTGATCGGGCGGCTCGCCGCCCATGTCGGCCACCCCGCCACGGGGATCGAGGTGGTGCGCCCCGGCGGCATGGAAGCCGTGGCGGCGCGGGACCTGCTGGTGATCGGCGCGCTCGGCCGCCAGCCCGCCCTGAACACGCTGCTGCGCGACGACGGGCCGGTGAAGCTGGACGGCAACCGCCTGTCCGTCGCCCTGCCCGACACGATGGAGAGCTTCCGCAACCTGTTCCTCGGCGATGAGCCGCGGATCGCGCGCGAACAGGCCTCCGCGCTGCTGACCTCGACGGGCGATGGCCTCGGCATCCTGATGGGCTTCGAAAGCCCGCTGCGCTCCGGCCGCTCGGTCGTCGCGCTGACCGGCACCACGCCGCAGGGGCTGGAGATGATGCTGGCCGCGCTGCGCGACCCGGAGCAGTCGCCCCGCATCCAGGGCGACCTCGCCATCCTCAGCGGCGGGCGCATCAGCAGCTTCTCGCTCGGCGGGCACTACACCGTGGGCAGCCTGCCGCCGCATGTCTGGCCGCAATACTTCATGTCCACCCGGCCGGACCTGCTGCTGCTGCTGCTGGTCGCCTCCTGTGCCATCGTCGCCATCCCCGCCTATTGGGCGCTGCGCCGCCGCGCCGCGATCCGCCTCCGGACCCGCACCTCATGATGTCGCTTCGCCACCAGGCCCCCCCCAACCTGCGGCCCACCCTGCGCGCCGGCCTGCTCGGCACGGCGCTGGTCGCGGCCTCGCTCGTCATGCATCCGGCGCTGGCCCAGGAACGCGGCGTGGCCGCGCTGCTGGACCAGGCGAACTACTGGAAGCTGCAGAACCGCCCGGACCAGGTGATCCGCACCCTGGAACGCGTGCTGCAGGTGGATGCGCGCAACGCCGATGCCCTGTCCGGCATCGCGGAGGCGCAGGCCCAGCTCGGCAACACCGCCCAGGCGCAGGATGCGCTGGCGCGGCTGCGTGCCTCCGCACCCGCCGATCCGCGCACCATGCAGGCCGATGCCGCGGTGCGCACCTCCACCGTCGATGCCGCGGCGCTGGCCCAGGCGCGGCAGCTGGCGCAGGCCGGGCGGAATGCGGAAGCGGTGGAGCGCTATCGCCAGATCTTCGCCGGCGCCCCCATCCCGGACACCTTCGCCCTCGAATACTACCAGACCCTGGCGGGGACCGAGGCCGGGTGGCGTGAGGCGCGGGACGGCATCGGCGCACTCGCCCGCCGCGCGCCCAACAACACCGCCATCCAGCTCGCCAACGCGCAGATCCTGACCTACCGGGAGGAGACGCGCGCCCAGGGCATCGACCAGCTGCGCCGCCTCTCCGGCCAGGGCGACAGCCAGCAGAGCGCGACCGCCGCCTGGCGCCAGGCGCTGACCTGGCTCGGCGACGGACCGGACGCGGTGCGGCCGCTGGAAGGCTACCTCCAGCAATTCCCGGATGACGCGGAAATCCAGCGCCGCCTGGAGCTGGCCCGCAACCCGCCGGCGACGCCGGCCGACGACATCGGCCTGAACCGCGTGGCCGGCTGGCGCAACTTCAACGGCAACCGGCTGCGGGAGGCGGAGGAGAATTTCAACGCCGTCCTGGCGCTCGACCCGAACGACGCCGACGGCCTCGGTGGCCTCGGCCTGATCCGGCTGCGCCAGGGGCGCCAGGCGGATGCACGGCGGCTGCTGACCCAGGCGATCGAGGCCGATCCCTCGCGCCGTGCCTCCTGGGAACGGGCGCTGCAGGGTGCCTCCCAGCGCGGCGGCCCGGCCGGGCCGGGCGGTGGCGGCGGCGGCGCGCCGGGGCCTGACATCCAGGCCGCGCGCAACCTGGTGGATGCGGGCAACTTCTCCCAGGCCGAGGCCATGCTGGCGCGCATCACCGCGCGCAATGGCGGCGACCGGCCGGATGCGGAAGCGCTGCTGGGCGACATCGCGCTGCGCCAGGGCAATGCGGGGCTGGCGGAGCAGCGCTACCGTGCGGCGCTCGCCCGGCGCGGCAATTTCGGCGCCGCCATGTCCGGCTTGGCCAATGCCCTGCAGGCGCAGGGCAAGTTCAACGAGGCCGAGGAAGTCTACCGCCGCATCGGCGGCACGCAGGCGCCGCAGGTCCGCGCCGACGCGCTGCGAGCCGAGGCGCAGCGGACGGACGACCCCGCCGCCGCCGCCGCCCTGCTGCGCGCCGCGGTGCAGAACGATCCCTCCAACCCCTGGCCGCGGCTCGACCTGGCGCGGCTGATGGCCCGCA
Source organism: Acetobacteraceae bacterium (assembly GCA_027482245.1). Classification (GTDB taxonomy): domain Bacteria; phylum Pseudomonadota; class Alphaproteobacteria; order Acetobacterales; family Acetobacteraceae; genus Falsiroseomonas. The sequence goes on from JAIXWG010000058.1 coordinate 173,699, forward strand.
GCGGGCAGGGCGCCGATGCCCGCGCGCTGATCGAGGGCAGCGTCGCCAGCCGCGCGACGCCGGACACGATCCACGCCGCCGCGATCTTCGCGATGGAGCAGTCCCGCCCGGCGGAAGCCGTGCGCCTGCTGGAACGCATCCCCGCCAATGTCCGCACCCCGGACCAGACGCGGATGCTCACCTCGACGCGCGTGCAGGCGCAGGTGGCCGCGGCCGCCGCGCTGGCGACGCAGGGCCGCCGCCAGGAAGCGCGCCAGCAGCTCCTCGCCATGGCGTCGCGCCCCGATCCGTCCGGGGAGGTTGGGCCCGCCGTGGTGCGCGCGCTGAACGCCATGAACGACCCGCGCGGCGCGCAGGAAGCGGCGCGGCACTACGCCATCAATGCCCGTGCGCAGCAGCCCTCCACTCAGCTCGCCGCCGCCGGCGCGCTGATGGAAGCGGGGCTCGACCAGGAAGCGGCGCAGCGCGCCACCCAGATCGACCCGAACCGCCTGACGGCGGAGCAGCGGCGCACGGCGAATGGCCTGGCTTCCGGCCTGTCCATTCGTGCGGCGGACCAGCTGAACGCCCGCGGCGACCGCGCCACGGCCTTCGACGTGCTGGTGCCGACCCTGCAGAACGACCCCGCCAACCCCGCCGCCAATTTGGCGCTGGCCAGGCTCTACCAGGGGGCGCGGGACCATGAGCAGGCCGGGCGCATCGCCGATGCCGTGCTGTCCCGCAACCCGCGCGACACGGATGCCCGCACCGCCTCCCTCGATGCGGCCATCGCGGCGCGGGACTGGGCGAAGGCGGAGGCGCTGATCAGCGAGGGTCGCGCGCTGATGCCGAATGACGCGCGCGTGCCCCTGATGGAAGCGCGCCTTGCCCGCGCCTGGGGCGACCAGCGCCGCGCGCAGACGGCGCTGCAGCAGGCGGCGCAGCTGCGCCGGCAGCAGATCGGCCTCGACAGCCAGCCGCCCAGCGTCATCAACGGCGGCATCCTGCCGCAGGCCACCGTGCCGCAGGCGCGCGCCACGCCGGGCTATGAGAACCCCTTCCGCCGCACGCCGCTCGCCGGGCAGGACCTGTCGCCGGCACAGCTGCAGATGATGCAGGCGAGCCAGGGCCTGGCGCCCGCCCCGCAGACATCGGGCATGCAGGGCATGCAGTTCGCGCAGCTGCAGCTGCCGAACCAGACCGCCCAGCCCAACGATCCGCTGCTTAGCGAGATCAACCGCCAGCTGGGCGAAGTGCGGGAGGAAGCGGCACCCCGCATCAACCCCGCCCTCGGCATGCGGGTGCGGTCCGGCGATTCGGGCATCGACAAGCTGACGGAAAGCCATGCGGGCGCCGAGGGCAGCGTCGCCATGCCCGGCGTCGGCGGCCGCCTGACCGCCCGCGTCAGCGCCGTCAGCCTCGATGCCGGGGACCTCTCGCCCCAGCTCGGCTCCATGCGCCGCTATGGCGGCTTCCCGGCCACGCTGCCCGGCAGCAACGGCACGCTGACCTCCCAGCAGGCCGCGCAAGCCGGCAATACGGGGTCGAGCCAGTCCGGCGTGGCGCTCGGCGCGGCCTATTCGCGGCCGGGCTTCACGGTCGATATCGGCACCACGCCGCTCGGCTTCCTGCAGGAGAACTATGTCGGCGGGATCGAGATCGCCCCCGAGATCGGGGACGGCGTCCGCCTGCGGCTGACGGCGGAACGCCGGGCGATGACGGACACGCTGCTGTCCTGGGGCGGGCGGCGCGACCCCGTCACCAGCACCATCTGGGGCGGCGTCGTGCGCACCGGCGGCCGCGCGCAGATCGAGTTCAGCAGCGGCGAGACGAATTTCTACATCGCCGGCGGCTACTTCACCTTCGCCGGCGAGGGCGTGGCGGAGAACACCCGCATGGAGGCCGGCGCCGGCTTCCAGACGCCGATCTGGCGCACGGCGAACGAGGAACTCGTCACCGGCCTCGACCTTGTCTACTTCGCCTATGACAAGAACCTGCGCTTCTTCACGCTCGGCCATGGCGGCTATTTCAGCCCGCAGAGCTTCATCTCCGCCAACGTGCCGCTCGACTATCGCGGCCGGTCGGGCGACCTGTCCTACCGCGTCGGCGCGACGGTGGGGCTGACCACCTTCACGGAGGACCGTACGCCGGTCTTCCCGAACGACGCCGCCCGCCAGGGTGCGCTGGCCTCGGCCGCCGCCTCCGACAGCTCGATCAACGCCTTCTACGCCGGACAGACCAAGACCGGCCTGACGGGCGGGCTGCGGGGCGACATCGAATACATGCTGACGCCGCAGCTCCGCATCGGCGGCGCGCTGCGCTTCGACCAGGCCGCGGATTGGAGCGAGACGCGCGGCCTGGTCTATGCCCGCTACCGCTTCGATCGCTGACCGGGACGCGCGCATGAACGAGAACACCCCGGCGGACGCCATGACGGCCGCCTACCTGGCTCGCCGCGGTGTCTCCGGCCAGTGGCGCGCCTTCCTGCGCGCGCTGGTGGAGACGCTGGACGCGCATCTGGACGAGGCCGGGCGTGCGGCGCTGATGCGCATCATCGGTCGCCGCATGGCGGAGGCGATGAAGCTGCGGGAGGCCGATACGCTGCTGGCCTTCGAGGCCCAGGTGAATGAGGCGCTGGCCGGCGCCGAATGGGGCTTCTGCCGCCTGGCCGTGGATACGGAGGCGCGGCGCCTCGTCATCACCCACCAGGCCGCACCCGCCATCGCGGCGGGCCAGGATGCCGAGGGCGCCTGGATCGGCGCGGTGCTGGAAGGGCTCTGGAGCGGCTGGCTGGCCGAACAGCCCGGCGCCGACCCGGCCATGGCCGCGACGGTCGCGACGACTGCGCCCGGCGAGGTCGTGCTGCACTACGCCAAGGGGTAGGGGCGGGCGCTTCAGGCGCCACGCGGGCGATACCCCCACCCCAACCCTCCCCCGCAAGCGCGGGGGAGGGGGCGGGTTGCGCCAAGGGCACTCCCTCCCCCGCGCTTGCGGGGGAGGGTCGGGGTGGGGGTGATCCCGTCCCTGACGGGGAATGCGCCTACCCTACCATCACCTCCAGCCACCCCCGCGCATCCAGCCGCGCGACATCGCCCGGCAGCAGCAGCACGGTCGTCGTGTCGCTCTCGACGATCGCCGGTCCCGGCACGGGCTGGCCCGGGGCGAGGTCCGCGAAGCTCCAGACCGGCAACTCCGCCATCGCGCCGGCTACGAAGGCGCGGCGCGTCGCGACCGGGGTCGCGGGCGGTGCATCCGGCAGCAGGGGCGCGGGCAGGGGGGGCAGGCGGCCCACCGCGGCGACGCGCGCCGTCACCAGCACCACCTCCTCGCCCCGTAGCGCATAGGTGAACAGCGCCTCGTGCCGCGCATGGAAAGCCTCCGCCAGCGCAGCCGGCAGGCCTTCCGCCGGCCAATCGACCGCGTCCAGCGGCACACCGACCTCGAAAACCTGTTCCCCGTATCGCATGTCGGCACTGCGGCGGATGGCCGGGTCGCCGGCCATCCATTGCGCCATGCGGTCCCGCGCCGCCGCTTCCAGTTCCGCGAACAATCCGCGGATCGCGGGTTCGTCGGGCAGCCCCGCCGCGCCCACCAAGCTCCGGGCAACCTCGTAGCGGAGGTCCGTCTGCAGCATCCCCCAGGCGGAAAGCCCCGCCGCCAGCAGCGGCACCGCGACCCTTCCCATGCCGAGGTCCCGCGCCACCGCGCTGGCATGCAGCCCGGCCGCGCCGCCGAAGCTCAGCAGCGTGAAGCCGCGCGGATCGACGCCGCGCCGCACGGTGGCGACCCGGATGCCATCCGCCATCGCCACATTGGCCAGCGCATGGATGCCCGCCGCGCAGGCCATGCGGTCGAGGCCGAGCGTCCCCGCCAGCCGGTCCACCGCCGCCTCCGCCGCCGCGCGGTCCAGCCGCCGCGCGCCACCCAGGAACCGGTCCGGGTCGAGATAGCCGAGCACGAGGTTCGCATCCGTCACCGCCGGCTCCACACCCCCGCCGCCATAGCAGGCCGGCCCCGGCACCGCGCCGGCGCTGCGCGGCCCGACGCGCATCATGCCGCCCGCGCCGACATGGGCGATGGACCCGCCGCCCGCGCCGAGGGTCACGATGTCGAGGCTCTCCAGCGCGATGCGCTCGCCGCCCACCACGCGGCCGCGGCCGAGCGCCGCCTCCGCGCCCTCGATCAGCGCCACATCCGTGGAGGTGCCGCCGACATCGAAGGTGACGAGGTTGTCGCCGAGCCCGGCGCGCGCCAGCGCGAGCCCCGCCGCGACGCCACCCGCGGGCCCGGACAGCGCCGTGCCGGCCGCGAGCCGCGCCGCTTCCGCCACCGGCGCGACGCCGCCATGGGAGAGGATGACGAAGAGCGGGCCGTGGAAGCCGGCCTCGGTCAGCCGCGTCTCCAGCCGCGCGAGATACCCCGCGACGATGGGCCCGACCGCGGCGTTGACCACGGTGGTCGAGAAGCGCTCGAACTCCTTGATCTGCGGCAGCACGTCGCTCGACAGCGTCACATAGGCGCCGGGCATGGCGGCGCCCACCGCCGCGCCCACGGCCTGTTCATGCGCGGGGTCGCGCCATGAATGCAGCAGGCAGACGGCGACGCCCGCGACGCCCTCCTGCTTCAGCGTCGCGATGGCCGCGTCCAGCGAGGCCCGGTCCAGCGCCGTCTCCACCGCCCCATCGGGGCGGATGCGCTCCCGCAGCGGCAGGCGCAGGCGGCGCGGCACCAGCGGCGCGGGGATGGGGAGGCGGAGGTCGTAGCGTTCGGGCTTCAGCCCCTCCCGCATCTCGATGACGTCGCGATGGCCCTCGGTCGTGATCATGCCGATGCGGGCGGTGCGGCGTTCCAGCAGGGCGTTGGTGGCGACGGTGGTGCCGTGCACCAGGCGCTCCGTCACCTCCAGCATCTCCGCCACCGTGATGTGCAGCATGGCGGCCAGCACGCCGAGCCCATCCAGCACCCCGCGGGACTGGTCGTCCGGCGTCGTCGCGGCCTTGGCCAGCAGCGTCGCGCCATCGGCGCCGACGCAGACCACGTCGGTGAAGGTGCCGCCGACATCGACGCCGATGCGATAGGGACCCATCATGGCTCAGACCAGCCCTTCGCGCTTGTCGGCCTCGATCGCCGCGGGATCGCGGCGTGCCTTGTCGCCCCAGCCGCCGCCGCCGCCGGACCTGACGATCAGCCGGTCCCCGGGCTGCAGCACCACGCCGGCCTCCTTCGTCCTGAGGTCGCGCTCCGTGCCATCGGCGTGGCGCAGCGTGTAGTGGTGGGGCGCGCCATCCTGGCCGCCCAGCATCCCGGCCGCGCCATGGCGCACGCCGTCACCGGCGGTATTGGCGCGGGCCTCGCCTTCCGTCTCGATGCGCAGGTCGAGTTCCGCGCCGAGGCCGCCGCGATGCTGGCCCTCGCCCCCCGATCCCGGGCGCAACTCGTGATGCGCGAAGAAGAGGGGAAAGCGCGCCTCCGCCATCTCGACGCTGCCGAATTTCAGCCCGCCGGCGGAATGCCATTCGCCGACGGAGGACCAGCCATCCCCCTTCGCATGCCCGCCGCCGCCGGGCCGCGCATGGAACAGGTGCCAGACGAAGCGCCGCCCGGCACGGCGCGGGTCGGTGCCCTGGATCGCGACGCGGAAGCGCCGCCCCCAGCCGCCCATGGCGCGATCCGGGCAGGCCGGCGCCAGCGCCTTCACGATCGCCTCGACGATCTCGTTGGAGCAGTGGCTGGTGCAGAGCGTGACGGCCGCGCCGGGCCGGGCATTCACCACCGACCCCTCCCGCGCCGTCAGGTCCAGCGCGCGGAAGGCGCCGTCATTCTTCGCGACCTCGGGGTCGAGCAGATAGGCCAGCGCCATCCGCGCGGCCGACAGCGTGTTGGGCCAGGACGAATTGACGAAGCCCCGCACTTGGTCGTCGGAGCCCGAGAGATCGACGGAAACCTGCCCGCCGCGCTTCCTGACCTTCGCGCGGATGGTGATGTCGGTCGCGCCATGCCCGTCATCGTCCAGCACGGCCTCGCCTTCATAGTCGCCGTCGGCCCATTCGCCGATGATCCGCCGCGCATGGGCTTCCGACAGGTCGAGGATGGCGTCCACCGCGGAGGCCAGCTTCGCGCCGCCGTGTTGCGCCAGCAGCGCATCCATCCGCTTCGCCCCCAGCCGCGCCGCGCCCCACATCGCCATCAGGTCGCCGGTGAAGTCGCGCGGGATGCGGGTGTTCAGCGCCAGCATGCGCACCAGGTCGTCGCGCAGCGCGTCACCCTCGCCGAGGCGGATCGGCGGGATGCGGATACCCTCCTGCCAGATCTCATGCGCCGCCGGGTTGTAGCCGCCATGCGTTGCGCCGCCGATGTCGGACTGGTGCGCGCGCACGACGGTCAGGAAGCGGAGGGTCGTGCCCTCGAAGACGGGTTGGATGATCGTCAGGTCCGGCAGGTGCGAACCGCCATGCCAGGGGTCGTTCAGCAGGTAGCATTCGCCAGGCGCGATCCGCCCCCCGAACGCCTCCAGCACCGCCTTCGCCGCCAGCGGCATGGCGCCGACATGGACGGGGATGTGGTCCGCCTGCGCCACCAGCCGCGCCTGGTCGTCACACAGCGCGATGGAGAAGTCGCGCGACGAGTTGAGGATCTGGGAGGTGGCGGTGCGCAGCAGCGCCTCCCCCATCTCCTCCACCACCGCGCGGAAGCGGTTCTCCAGCACCGCGAGTGTCACGGGGTCGGGTGTGTCTGTCATGGCGCGACGGTCCCGCCGCGCCCCCGGGGCGTCAAGGGAGGGATGCCGCGCGCGATGTCGTGATCGTGTCGCCAGCGAACCCTTGGGGCTGCGATGCGCTGCGCGGCGGGAAGGATGGGGACCCGATGTTCGTATCGAAGACGGCGGACCACGCCCGTACGCGCCTGCCCCGCCGCCGGGCGCGGTGGCGATGGATCATCGCGCCCGCCGTCCTCCTCCTCCTGCCCTTCCTGCTGCGGTCGGTGGCGCTGCGTGCCAGCGTGGTGGACCCGGATGAGGGTCTCTACCTCGTCCAGGCCGTCGCCTGGCTGAAGGGGGGCTGGCCCTACCTGGCGGTGTGGGACATGCACCCCGTGGGCGCGCCGGCGCTGCTGACCGTGGCGCTGGCCCTGGTGCCGGACCCGCTGCTGGCGCTGCGCCTGGCGGGCATGGTGGCCGTGGCGGCGACATCGCTGCTGCTGATGCGCCTGGTGGTGCGGCTCGGCGCCAGCCGGGCGGCGGGCTTCGCGGCGGGGGTGCTCTATGCCGCGCACACGCTGGTGCTGGGCGGCCTGGCGACCAACACGGAAATCCTCTTCGCACCCTTCATGGTGGCCGGCGCCACGCTGCTGATGACGGAAACCCTGGCGGACCGAGCGCCGCGCCCGGCGGTGGTGTTCCTGGCCGGCCTCTGGTTCGGCCTGGCGCTCTGGGTGAAGCAGGTGGTGGGGCTCGAAGCCTCCGCGCTGTGGCTGACCATGGCGGGGGTGGTGCTGGCGCAGCGCCGCGCCGGCATCGGGGGCGTGCTGGTCCTGGCGCTGGCCTTCGCGCTGGGCTGCGCGCTGCCCACCGCGATGACGGCCGGCCTCTATGCCGCGCAGGGCGAATTCGCGACCTGGTGGCACAGCAACGTCACGGTGCTGCTGAACTATTCGGCGGTGGAGGACGGATCCCCCGGCCTGCGGCGCGGCACGGCGGCGGTGGCGGGCTTCCTGCTGTGGCTGATGGCGGCGGCGGGGCTGCTGGTGCTGGCCCGGCCGGCTTCGCGCCGCCGGGCGCTGCTGCTGCTGCCCTGGCTGGGCGCGGCCGCGGTGCAGGCCGTGGCGCCCGGCAAGTATTTCGACCACTACTTCCTGATGCTGCTGCCCCCGCTCTGCGCGCTCGCGGCACTGGGGCTGGAAGCGGGCGCGATCCGCGCCGGCCGCCGGGGCGCCCGCGCCGGGGCGGTGGTGGTGCTGGCCGCCGCCATCGCGGCCCTGCCCATCGCCACCATCCTGGTGCCGCGCCTGGCCAACGGCTTCGGCTGGCGCCTGGCCGACCCGCCCGCCCAGGTCGCCGCCCTCGCGCGGGCGGAACTCGCGCCCGGGGAGGTGCTGTTCCTCGCGAACTGGCATCCCGTGGTCTATGCGCTGGCCGGGATCGATCCCCCCTCCCGCCTCGCCTTCCCGACGCATCTCGCCGGGCTGCACGCGCCGCTGACGGGCATGGATTACGAGGCGGAGCTCGACCGCGTGCTGGCGATCCCGCCGCGCCTGATCGTGATCGCCCCGTCGCGCTGGTGGCTGGTGCGGCCGGAAGCGAAGGCGCGCATCGAGGCCGCGCTGGTCGGCTATGACCGCATCGCGGCCATCCCGGACGGCGAAGGTCCCGTGGAGGTCTGGCGGCGCCGCTGAGGCCGCCGCATCATGGGGCCGATGTCCCGCCCCGCCACCCTGACCCAGCTGATCGAGACCACGGCGCGCCGCGTGCCCGATGCCGTGGCCTTCGGCGGCCTGACCTGGGCGGAGGCCGCGGCCGCGGTGCGGCGGCTGGCGGGTGGCCTTGCCGAAGCCGGCATCGGGCCCGGCGACCGCGTCGCCCTCTTCCTGCCGAACCGCCCCGATTTCCTGTTGCTGCTGCTGGCGCTCGCGCGGCGGGGGGCGACGGCGATCCTGCTGAACACCCGCTTCCGCGCGGCCGAGATCGGCAACCTGCTGGAACGCGCCGCCCCCAAGGCCATCGCCATCGCCCGCGACTTCCCGGCCGTGAACGCCGAGGCGGTGCTGGAGGCGGTGCCGCCCGCGCAGCGCGCCTCGCTCCGCCTGGTGCTGGTGATGGATGCGCGGGGGATGGACCGCATCCTCGACCTGCCGGTGAAGCGGCGCGCCACGCTGGTCTCGGCCGCGGAGGCGCCGGACCTCGCGACGCCCGGGGCCGAATGCCTCACCTTCACCACCTCCGGCACCACGGCCGGGCCGAAGCTGGTGCTGCACCGCCAGGCCTCCATCGCGGGGCATGCGGCGGAGGTCGCGGCGCGGATCGGCATGGATGCGCCCGGCGCGGGGCTGCTGGCGGCCGTGCCGCTCTGCGGGACCTTCGGCCTGGCCTCCGCGCTCGCGGCCGTCGCGGGCGGCGCCGCCATCGTCTGCATGGAACGCTTCGACGCGCAGGAAGCGGATGCACTGATCCGCCAGCACTGGATCACCCACATGGTCGGCGGCGACGAATTGCTGCTGAAGCTGGCGGAGGCCGCGAATGGCCGCCCCTACGCCCCCTTCGCCTTCACCGGCTTCGCCAATTTCCACGGCCAGGCGGAGCGCGTGATGGAGGCCTCCGCCGCCCTCAATTTGGCCGTCCGCGGCGTCTATGGCAGTTCGGAGGCGCAGGCCCTCTTCGCCCTCCAGGACGCCGAAGGCCCCCACGCCGCCATCGGCGGCGGCCTCCCTGCCAGTCCTGAAGGAAGCTTCGCCATCGCCGAGGATGGGGAACTGCTGCTGCGCGGCCCCTCGCTGTTCGACCGCTACCTCGGTGACGAGGCCGCGACGGCGAAAGCCCGCGACCCCGAAGGCTGGTTCCGCACCGGCGACCTCGCCACCGCCCAGCCCGAAGGCGGCTTCGCCTTCGTCACGCGCCGCGGCGACGCGCTCCGCCTCGGCGGCTTCCTCGTCTCCCCGGAGGAGATCGAGGCTTTTCTTCAGGCACAGCCCGGTGTCCAGGCGGCCCAGGTGGTCGAGCATGAGGGAAAGCCCGTCGCCTTCGTCATCCCCGGCGATGGCTATGAGGAGGCCGCGCTGATGGCCGCCTGCCAGGCCAGCCTGGCGCGCTTCAAGCAGCCGGGGCGGATCATCCCGCTCGACGCCTTCCCGGTCACCGATGGGCCGAACGGGCCGAAGATCCAGCGCGCCGAGCTGCGCCGCATGGCCGCCGGGTGAGCGGCACGGCCAAGGCCCGCGACCCGCGCACGGTCGCCGCCATCGTCGCCTCCGCGCTGTTCATGCAGAACCTCGACAGCTCGGTGGTCGCCACCGCGCTGCCGGCCATGGCGCGGGACCTCGGCGTGGATGCCGTGCATCTCTCCGTCGCCATCACCTCCTACCTCGTGGCGCTCTGCGTCTTCATCCCTGTCTCCGGCTGGGTGGCGGACCGCTTCGGGCCGCGGCGCGTCTTCATGGCGGCGATCATCGTCTTCACCATCGCCTCCGCCCTCGTCGGCCTGTCCCAGGGCATGGGGTCGCTGGTGGCCGCGCGCATCCTGCAAGGCATCGGCGGCGCGATGATGGTGCCGGTCGGCCGCCTGCTGCTCCTCCGCCGCGTGCGGAAGGAGGAACTGCTGACGGCGATGACCTGGCTGACCATGCCGGCGCTCCTCGGCCCCGTCTGCGGCCCGCCGCTGGGTGGCCTGCTGACCGATGCCGTCTCCTGGCGCGCGGTCTTCTGGATCAACCTGCCGGTCGGCGCGCTCGGCCTGCTGCTGGTCTGGCGCTTCATCCCGGAGGTGGAGCGCCAGGACCCCGGGCCGCTGGACGCCAAGGGCCTGACGCTCTGGGGGCTGGCGCTCGCGCTGCTGGTCTCGGGGCTGGAGACGATCGGCCGCGGCGTGGTGCCGGGCTGGGCGACGGGGGCGATGATCGTGGCGGGGCTCGCGGCCAGCATCGCCGCGGTGCTGCATTCCCGCGCCTCCGTCCGGCCGGCCGTCGATCTCTCGCTGCTCTCGGTCCGCAGCTTCGGCGTGCCGATGGTCAGCGGCACGCTGTTCCGCGCCGGGGCGGGTGCCGTGCCCTTCCTGCTGCCGCTCTCGCTCCAGCTCGTCTTCGGGCTCTCGGCCGGGGGCAGCGGGCTGGTCACCTTCGCCACCGCTCTCGGCGCCATCCTGATGAAGCCGATGATCCGCCCGCTGCTGCGCCGCTTCGGCTTCCGGCGCATCCTGATGGTCAATGTCGTCCTCGCCGCGGCCGGGGTCGCGGTCTGCGCCGCCTTCACCCCCGCCTGGCCGATGATCGCGATCTTCGCGGTGCTGGCACTCGGCGGCCTGTCCCGGTCCCTGCAATTCACCTCCATGGCCACGCTCTCCTTCGCCGATGTGCCGCAGGAGAAGCTGGCCGCGGCCACCGCCATGTCCGGCACCATCCAGCAATTCTCGGTGGCGCTCGGCGTGGTGCTGGGCTCGCTGTCGCTGGAGGCCGGCATGTGGATCAGCGGGGAGGCCCGGCCGCAGCTCTGGGAATTCCAGCTCGGCTTCCTCATCGCCGGCGCGGTGATGCTGGTCTCCTTCCTCGGCGTGGCGCGGCTGCCGCCGGATGCCGGGGCGCGCGTCTCCGGCCACCAGGACAGCGCGAAACGCGCGTAACCCTTTCGTCGCTGCCGCGCCCCGCGGCGCCGTGCCATGCTGGCTGAAACGCCGCCCGCACGGAGCCACGAATGTCCTTCCGCCGCCTGCTGCCCCTGCTGCTGCTGCTGGGCTGGCTGCTGCCCTCCGGCGTCCTGGCCTTCGAGCTTCCGGGCCTGTCCGGCGATGCGCAGCGCTACGAGGCCGGGCTGACCCGCCGCTTCCCCGCCGGCGCCACCACCCCCCAGCGCAACCAGGCCGAAAGCCGCGCCCGCGCCGCCGAACAGCGCAACGACTGGGCCGCGGCCGCCACGGCGTGGGAGGAGCGGATCGGCGGCGGCCAGGCGACGGCCGACCACTGGATGGCGCTGGCCAATGCCCAGCTTCGCCGCAATCCGCCGGAGGCGCTGCGCGCGCTGCAGGCCGGCTGGCAGGCCTTCATGCTGGTGCCCGGCGGCGCGCCGGAAATCCCCTCCCTCGTGATGATGGCGGAGGCGCTGCGTCGCCTCGACCGCCCGGCCGAGCAGTTGCAGGCGCTGGAAGCCGTGGTGGAACGGGCGCCGGAGGATGCCAAGCACCGCGACGCCCTGGCCGCCGCCCGCCGCGCCGCCGGCCTGTTGGTCCGCCGCTTCCGCACGGAACCCGATGCCGAGCCCGCCCGCGCCTGCCTCGACTTCACCGTGGCGCCCGCCCGCCGCAATGACTGGCAGCCGCAGGACTGGGTGCGGGCCGAACCCGCCATCCCCGGCCTGGCGGTGGTGCGGGAAGGCGATGCCCTCTGCGTCGCCGGCCTGCCGTGGGGCGCCACCACCCGCCTGACGCTCCGCGCCGGCCTGCCCGGGGAGGATGGGCTGCGCCTGCTGCGGGATACGCCGCTCAACGTGGCGATGCCCAATCGCACGCCCCGCATCGCCTTCGACAGCCGCGCCTTCCTGCTGCCGCGCGGGCAGGAGCCCCGCGTGACGGTCGCGACCGTCAACGTCACCGCCCTCTCGCTCCGCCTCGTCCGCGTCACCGAACGCAACCTGGTGCCGCTGACGCGGGACTGGCGCCCGGGCGAACAGATGGAGGAATGGACGGCGGAGAATCTCTCGGAGGATATGGGCCGCGTGGTCTGGGAAGGCCGGGCCGACCTGCCCGCAACCCAGCCCAACCGCACCAGCCGCAATGCCCTGCCGCTGCCAGATGCCATCCGCAGCGCGGGCCCCGGCCTTTACGTGCTGGTGGCGCGGCCCGGCGATGGCCAGCCCCGCGCCTCGGCCTCCGCCCTGCCGGTGCTGGCGACGGATCTCGGCCTGACCGCCTGGCGCGGGCCGCAGGGCATCGCCGTGCAGGTGCGCGGCTTCACGGATGCAGCGCCGCGGAATGGCGTGAAGCTGTCGCTGCTCGCCCGCAACAACGACATCCTGGCGGAGGCCGTGACCGGCGCCGACGGCATCGCCCGCTTCAACGCGGCGGCGCTGCGCGGCCTGGGGAACCTGGCGCCCATCGCCATCCATGCCTTCGCCGGCGATGACTTCGCTGCGCTGGACCTGGAGACGGCGGCTTTCGACCTCTCCGACCGCGGCGCCGATGGCGCGCCGCATCCCGGGCCGCTCGACGCCTTTGTCTGGCTGGACCGCGGCATCTACCGGCCGGGCGAGGTCGTGAACATCGGCGCCCTGCTGCGCGATGGCGGCGGCGCGCCCGTGGACCTGCCCGCGCGGCTCCGCATCAAGCGCCCGAACGGCCAGGTGTTTTTCGAGAGCGTGCCCCAGCGTGTCGCCGGCGCGGCCTTCGTCGCCCCCGTGACGCTCTCCGCCACCGCCCCCGTCGGCGCCTGGACGGTGGAGGTGCTGGCCGACCCGGATGCGCCCCCCATCGGCACCGCCAGCTTCCGCGTCGATGCCTTCGTGCCTGAGCGGCTGGAGGTCACGGCCGGCCCCGTCACCGGCCAGATCGTGCCCGGCCGGGCGCTGGAACTCCCGGTCCTCGCCCGCTTCCTCTACGGCGCCCCGGGATCGGGCCTGACCGGCAGCGCGGAACTCCGCCTGTCCACGGACCCGCAGCCCTTCGAGGCCTGGCGCGGCTGGCGCTTCGGGCTGATGGACGAGACCTTCGCCCCCGACCTGATCACCGCCGACGTGCCGGAGACGGACGGGGAGGGCCGCGCCCGCGCCACCCTGCTGCTGCCCGCCGCCCCCGACACGACCCGGCCCGTGAAGGCCGACATCACCGTCCTGATGGCCGACCCCGGCGGCCGCACCAGCGGCACGCGCCTGTCGCTGCCCGTCCGCGCCGCCGGCACCCTGCTGGCCATCCGCCCGGCCTTCGAGGGTGGCGCGGTGAATGACGGCGCGGAAGCCGCCTTCGACATCGCCGCGGTGAACCCCGATGGCGCCGCCATCCCCGCCACGCTCCACGTGCGCCTGGTGCGCGAACGGCCGGACTGGCGGATCGTCGTCCGCGAACGGCTCGCGCGCTACGAGACGGTGTGGCGGGACGAGCCGGTGGACAGCACCGAACTCCGCGTCGCCCCCGGCCAGCCCGGCCGCTTCGCCCGCACCCTCGGCTTCGGCCGCTACCGGATCGAGGTCACCGATCCCTCGGGGCTCGCCATCGCCAGCTACCGCTTCCGCGCGGGCTGGGCGCAGGCGGAGGCCGCGGAGGTGCCGGACCGCGTCGACGTCGCCGCCGACCGCCGCGCCTACAATGCCGGGGAGACGGCGCGGCTTCGCATCACGCCCCCCTTCGCCGGCCGCGCCAGCGTCGCCGTGCTGACGGACCAGCTGGTCTCGATGCAGGAGATCGAGGTGCCTGAAGCCGGGGCCGAGGTCTCGATCCCCGTCGATGCCGCCTGGGGCCCGGGCGCGCATGTCGCAGTCACGGTCTTCCGCCCCGGCACCGCCCCCGCCGGCCGGCCGGGCCGGGCGCTGGGTCTCGCCTGGATCGGGTTGGACCCCGCTGCGCGTCGGATGGAGGTGGCGATCGAATCGCCACCGCTCGCCCGTCCCCGCACGCGGATCGCGGTGCCGCTGCGCCTGACCGGCGCGTCCGGCACCGCCATGGTCACGCTGGCGGCGGTGGATGAAGGCATTCTCCGCATCACCAACTTCCCCTCGCCCGACCCGGTCGCGCATTTCCTGGCGCGGCGTCGCCTCGGCCTCGACATCCGCGACGATTACGGGCGCCTGATCGCGCCGGCGGAGGGCGAGGCCGCGGTGCTGCGCCAGGGCGGCGACGGCATGGATGCCGCGGCGATGCAAAACATCCCGCAGCGGCTGGTGGCGCTGTTCAGCGGCATCGTCACGGTGAACCCGGACGGCACCGCCGCCATCCCGCTCGACCTGCCGGATTTCGCGGGCGAACTGCGGCTGATGGTCGTGGCCTGGGACGGCAACCGCATCGGCAATGCGTCCCGCCCCATGACGGTGCGCGACCCCGCGGTGGCGGAGGCGATGCTGCCCCGCTTCCTCGCGCCCGGCGACGAGGCCCGCCTGCCGCTGCTGCTGCACAATGTCGAACTCCCCGCCGGCACCTTCACCGCGACGCTGACGGCGAGTGGCGCGATCGAGCTCGCCGGCCCCGCGCGGCTCGACCAGTCGCTGGCGCAGGGCGCGCGGGCCGCGCCCTTCACGACGCTGCGCGGCACCAGGGCTGGGGAGGGCACGCTCCGCCTCGCCGTCACCGGCCCGGGTGGTTTCTCCGTGGAGCGGGAGAGCGTGATCACCATCCGCTCCTCCCGCCCCGCGGTGACGGAGGTGGCGGTGACGGGGCTGTCGGTGAACGAAGCCGCGCCGGTCGCGCTGCCATCCGACCGCTTCATCCCCGGCACTTGGCGCGCCACCGCGACCTGGGGCGCGCCGGTGCGCTACGACCCGCAGGCGCTGCTGCGGGCGCTCAGGGGCTATCCGCTGGACTGCCTGGAGCAGGCCTCCTCCCGCGTCCTGGCGCTGTCCTACGCGCCGGCCAATGCTGATACGGCGCAGGAGGACCAGGCCCTGCTCGGCCGGGCCATCGCCTCCGTGCTGGATCGCCAGCGCTTCGACGGGCGCTTCGGCTTCTGGTCCGCCGAGGGCAGCGTCCATGCCTGGGCCAGCCTCTATGCGACGGAGGCGCTGCTGCGCGCCCGCGCCGCCAATGCCCCCGTGCCGGAAGCGGCGCTGGCGGCCGCGCTGCGGGCGGCGGAGGAGGATCTGGAACTGTCCCTGGAAACGCCGGAGGACCGCGCGGCGCAGGCCTATCGCGTCCATGTCCTGGCGATGGCCGGGCGCAACCGGCTGGGCGCGGCGCGGCGGCTGGCGGAGCGGCTGGACCAGCTGCCGACGCCGCTCGCCAAGGCCCAGCTCGCCGCCGCCTTTGCCCGCGCGGGCGATCGCGGCCGGGCGGAGGCGATCTTCGCCGCCGCGCTGGCGAGCCCGGCGCGGAACGTCTGGTATGGCGACTATGGCAGCGCGGTGCGGGACACGCTGGCGACCGCCCTGCTGCTGCGGGAGAGCGGCGTGGCGCAGGACCGCATGCCGGCGCTGATGGCGCGGCTGCCGGGCGCCGACCTGACGCCCGCGATCACCAACACCCAGGAACAGGCCTGGGCCGTCGCCGCGGCCTTCGTGCTGGGGCGGGATGGGCGGCCCATCCGCATCACGGTCGGCGACCGGGAGCAGCCGGTGCAGCCCATCATCACCATGGCGCTGACCGCGCCGACCACGGCCCGCAACCGCGGCGATGCCGCGGTGGCGCAGGCGGTCTCCATCACCGGCGTCCCGACCTCGCCGCTGCCGGCGGCTTCGCAGGGCATGCGGGTGGCGCGGCGCTTCTACGACCTGGCGGGCCAGCCCGTGAACCTGGACACGCTGCGGGCCGGCGCCTCCATCATCCTGCTGGTGGAGGCCCGCAACACGACCAGCGAGCGGATGCAGGCGATGATCACCCAGGGCCTGCCCGCAGGCTGGGAGATCGCGGGCCGCCTCGGCCCGGGCGACGTGCCGGGGATGGGCTTCCTCGGCACGCTGACCGTCCCGGAATCGCAGCCGGCGCGGGACGACCGCTTCGCGGCGGCGGTGGAGCTGACGCCCGAACAGCCGCTGGCGCGCCTCGCGGTGCGCCTGCGGGCCGTGACGGCGGGGCGCTTCGAACTGCCGGGGCTGGAGGCGCAGGACATGTACCGCCCCGGCGTCTTCGCGCGGCAGGCCGCGGCGCGGATCGTGGTGCTGCCCTCCGAGTGAGGAAGCGCTGGTTCATCGCGGCGGCGGCGCTGGGCGCGGCGGTTGTCACCGCGGACCGGGCGCTGCCGCCCGACCTCTCCCGCCTCACCGCGGGGGTAGAGCTGCTGGACGGGCAGGGGAGGACGCTTTCCGTCCTGCCCGTGCCCGGCGGCACCTGGCGGCTGCCGGTAGCGGTCGCCGACGTACCGCCGCACCTGACGGCCATGCTGCTGGCCGCCGAGGATCGGCGCTTCCGCTGGCACCCCGGCGTCGATCCCGTGGCGCTGGCCCGCGCCGCGGTGCAGTGGGTGCGGGCGGGGCGAGTGGTCTCCGGCGGATCAACGCTGACCATGCAGGCGGCGCGGCTGCTGGAGCCCCGGCCGCGCACGCTGCGCTCCAAGCTGATCGAGATCGCCCGCGCGGTTCAGCTGGAAGCCCGCTTCACCAAGGACGAGATTTTGGGAGTCTGGCTGACCCTGGCCCCCCAGGGCGGCAACCTCGAAGGCCTGCGGGCCGGTTCGCTGGCGTGGTTCGGCCGCCCGCCCGCGCAGCTGGACGCCGCGGAGGCCGCGCTGCTGGTGGCCCTCGCCAGGCGGCCGGAGGCACTGCGCCCCGACCGCCACCCGGAGGCCGCCCGCCGCGCGCGCGACGCCGTTCTGCTGGCCCGCGCCGCGGGGGCGGGCGCCGTCAATGCCGATGAACGCGCGGTGGCGCTGGCCGAACCCGTCCCCGCCCGCCGCCTGCCCATGCCCCGCCTGGCGCCGCATTTGGCGCGGGAGGTCGCGCGGGGTGCGCAGCCCGGCGCCCGCATCGCGACCACCCTCGACCGGGACCTGCAGCGCGCCACCGAGGCCCTGGCGGAGGAGGCGCTGCGCGGCCTGCCGGACCGCGCGGCGATGGCGCTGGTCGTTGCCGATGCGGGAACGCGTGAAATCCGCGCCCTGGTCGGCGGCAGCTTCGGCGTGGAGAGCCGCGCGGGCATGCTGGACCTGACGCGGGCCATCCGATCCCCGGGCTCCGCCCAGAAGCCCTTCCTCTATGCGCTGGCCTTCGAGGCCGGCGTGGCGCGGCCCGATACCGTCGTCAGCGACATCGCGCTCCGCTTCGGCAGCTACGCGCCGGAGAATTTCGCGCGCGAGTTCACTGGCCGCGTGACGGCGGCGGATGCGCTGCGCCAGTCGCTCAACCTGCCCGCGGTGGCGCTGCTGCAGGAGGTCGGCGCGCTGCGCTACGCCGCCGCGCTGAAGGCCGCCGGCAGCCCGCCGCGCCTGCCGCCGGGCGCGGAGCCGAGCCTGCCGCTGGCCCTCGGCGGCGCCGGCACCACGCTGCGCGAACTGGTGGCGCTGCACGCCGTGCTGGGCGATGCCGGCCGCGCCGCGCCGCTGACCGCGCTGCCCGGCCCGCCCGCACCCCGCGTCGATGTGCTGGTCCCCCACGCCGCCGCGGCCGTCGCGGGTATCCTCGTGCAGCCTTTCCCCGGCGGCGGGCCTGAAGGCATCGCCTGGAAGACCGGAACCAGCTGGGGCGGGCGGGACGCCTGGGCGCTCGGCCTCGACCGGCGCCATGTCGCGGGGGTCTGGGTGGGTCGGCCGGATGGCACGCCGATCCCGGGCCTGACGGGCCGCGCCGCCGCCCTGCCCGTGCTGGCCCGCAGCTTCGCCCTGCTGCCCGCCGCACCGCGCCAGCCCCTCTACGTCCGCCCCGCCGCGCAGCCCTTCGCGGAGGCCGCGGACCGGCTCCGCTTGCTCTTCCCCATGCCAGGCGCCGTGCTGGCCGAAGGGGCCGGGCCCGTCACGCTCCGTGCCACCGGCGGCCGCCGGCCCCTGACCTTCCTGGTCGATGGCGCGCCGCTGGCGGCCGAGCGCGCGCGGCGCGAGGCCGCCTGGACGCCCCCCGGCCCCGGCTTCTACCGGATCACGGTGCTGGACGCGGATGGCGTCTCGGCGCGATCCGAGTTGCGCGTGCGGTAGCACGCGGGCCGAATTGCGCGTGCGGTAGCGCGCGCGCCTCCCTACATTCGGGGGCAGGAGGCAGCCATGCCCGACGATCTCTGGCGCACCGACACCTACACCTGGTCCCTGCAACAGGCCGACCGCCTGCGCCGCCTGCGCGCGGGCGAACGCGTGAACGACCTCGACTGGGAGAACGTGATCGAGGAGATCGAGAGCGTGGGACGCAGCCAGCTGGAAGCGGCACGGTCGCTGCTCGTGCAGTCCGTCCTGCACCTGATGAAGTGCCGCGCCTGGCCGGGGCACCCGGCAACGCGCAAATGGCGGGTGGATGCGGCCGATTTCCTGATCCAGGCGCAGGAAGCCTATCGCCCCTCCATGGCGCAGGTCATCGACCTGCCCGGCGCGCTCGCCTATGCGCGGAAGCGCCTGCCCTGGCAGCGATTCACCACCCCGCCGCAGCCCTTGCCGGAGGGCGGTGCCATCCCCCTCGACGCCCTGGCCGATCCCGACTTCACGATCGAGGCGCTGGAAGCCGCCCTCTTCCCGCCGGCCTAACCCAAGCAGCGCGCCACCGCGTCGCGCATATGCCCCGGCACCGGCGCCTCCACCCGCAACTCCGGGTCCAGCGGCAGGTCGATCGCCCGCGCCAGCAGGTGCAGGGCGCCCGCGCCGCCGCCATACATCCCATCCCCCAGGATCGGGCAGCCGAGATGGGCGCAATGCACGCGCAGCTGGTGCGTCCGCCCCGTCTCCGGCCGCATCTCCAGCAGCGCGATGCCATCCCCGCGCCCCAGCACCCGCCAGGCGGTTCGGGCGGGGTCGCCCTTCGCGTCCACCACCATCCGCCAGCCCTTCGCCGCGCTGCTCACCTTCAGCAGCTTCGCATCGATCACGCCCGAATCGCCGGCAGGCCCGCCGCGCACCACGGCCCAGTAGGTCTTGCCCACGCGGCGTTCCGCGAAGAACGCGTTGATCCGCGCCAGCATCGGCGCCGTCCGCCCCAGCACCAGGCAGCCCGCCGTGTCCTGGTCCAGGCGATGCGCGGGCTGCGGGTCCCGCCTTTTCCCCATCCGCAGCGTCGGCAGCCACGCCTCCAGGCTCTCCCCCGTCCGGGCCGAAACGGGCAGGCCGTGCGGCTTGTCCAGCACCATCACCTCCGGCCCCAGGTGCAGGATGCGCGCGCGCAGCCAGTCCGGCGGCGCAATTGCCGCTTGGCGCGAACCCGCCGGCGATGGAACCCTAGGCGCCATGACCCTCCCCGCACTCCGACCCATCGTCGTCTGCCTCGGCTCCGTCGTGATGGACCACACCTTCCATGTCCAGGAGGTCGTGCAGCCGCCGTCCAAGAATCGCGCGACCTCCTATGCGCTCGGCGCCGGGGGGCTCGCCGCCAATGCCTCCATCGCCGTCAGCCGGCTGGGCGGCAACTGCATCTTCTGGGGCCGTGTGGGGGATGACCTGAACGGCACGCCGCTGCTGGAGGCGCTGGCCGCGCAGGGCGTCGATGTCTCCCATTGCCGCCGCGCGCCCAATGCCCGCACCCCCGTCTCCGCCGTGCTGGTCGATCCCGTCGGCGAACGCAGCATCTTCGCCTATCGCGGCGACAACCTCGGCACCGATCCCGCCTGGCTGCCGCTCCACCTGCTCGACACCGCGCAGGCCTTCCTCTGCGACCCCCGCTGGCCGGAGGGCAGCGCCGCCGCGCTGGACTACTGCCGCGCGCGCGGCATCCCGACCGTGATCGATGGGGAGAAGAGCGAGACGCGCCTGCTGCTCGACCTCATCCCCCGCGTCGACCACGCGGTCTTCTCCCAGCCCGGCCTCGGCAACTACGCGCCTGGCCTCAAGCCCGCGGAGGCGCTGCGCAAGGCGATCGCGGATGGCTGCAAGGTCGCGGCCGTGACGCGGGGGGAGAAGGGGACGCTCTGGATGACGGCCGCCGACCCGACGCCCCGCGTGACCCCCGCCTTCCGCGTCATGGCCACGAACACGACGGGCGCCGGCGATGTCTTCCACGGCGCCTATGCCCTGGCGGTGGCGGAGGGCCAGCCCGTCGATCGCGCCATGCGCTTCGCCTCCGCCGCCGGCGCGCTGCGGGCGAGGGATGGCGCGACACCCGACCGCGCCATGCTGGAACAGCTGCTGGTCGAACAGCCCGGCTGAACCCAGGTTTTCAGCCCGGATGAAAGTCTGCTGTCAGCCCGCCTAGCTCTTCAGCTCCGCCAGCAGGTCGTCGAAGGCGTTGCCCAGGTCCGCCGCCACCTCGGGCTCCGGTTCCTGCTTCTCCGGCGCTGGGTCGTTGCGCGGGAAGGCGCGGCAGCCGAGCGTCGCCTCCACCGTCGCATACAGCTCCCGCCGCGAGATCGGCTTGCTGACATAGGCGGTCATGCCAAGGCCGAGGTAGCGCTCGCGGTCGCCCGACATCGCGTTCGCGGTCAGGGCGATGATCGGCGTCTCCCGGTTCGGGCCCGGATTCTCCCGGATCCAGCGGGTGGCCGTGGGGCCATCCATCTCCGGCATCATCACGTCCATCAGGATCAGGTCGAAGGGCTCCCCCTGCGCCGCATGCACGGCCTTCGACCCGTTCTCGGCGAAGGTCACCTCATGCCCGCCCGGCGCGAGAAGGGACCGGATGACCACGCGGTTCACCTCGTCATCCTCCGCCACCAGGATGTTGAGGTGATGCACGGGCCCTTCCGGCGCCGCCTCCTCCACCGCCTCGCGCTCCGGCGTCGGCTCCGCCGCGCTGACGGGCAGCGACAGGTGGACGACGAATTCGCTGCCCAGTCCCGGGCGGCTGCTCACCTCGATATGCCCGCCCATCATCTTCACGAGGTCCCTCGTGATGGCGAGGCCGAGGCCGGTGCCGCCGAAGCGGCGCGTGGACGAACTGTCCACCTGCGTGAAGCGGACGAAGAGGCGGGAGACCTCCTCCTCCGACATGCCGATGCCCTGGTCCTCGACGCAGAGCCGCACCAGCACGCGGCTGGCGGGGGCGGCGGGATCGGGCTCCGATTCCAGCGTGACCGCGATCTCGCCCTTGTCGCTGAACTTGATGGCGTTGGAGAGCAGGTTGGACATGATCTGGCGCATGCGCGTCGGGTCGATCATCACCGGCGGCAGGGCGGACCAGTTCTGGAACCAGAGGCCGATGGACTTCGCCTCCGCCGCGTGGCGCATCAGCTCCGACACGTCGCGCGCCAGGACCTCGAGCCGCGCCGGCTTCGGCTCCAGCTCCAGCCGCCCGGCTTCCAGCTTCGAATAGTCCAGGATGTCGTTCAGCACCGTCAGCAGGGACGATGCGGACCGCGTGATCACCTCGCACATGTCGCGCTGGTGCTGGTTCAGGCCGGAATGGCGCAGCACCTGGATCATGCCGATCACGCCGTTCATCGGCGTGCGGATCTCATGGCTCATATTGGCCAGGAATTCGGATTTGGTGCGGCTCGCGGCCTCCGCCGCGGCGCGGGCCGCGGCCTGGGCGGCGATGGCGGCCTGCTGTTCCGTCACATCCGTGCAGGTCAGCAGCAGCGCGCCCTGTTCGGTGCGGATCGCCTTGGTCTCCACCCGGCTGCCATCGGCGCGGGTGCGGAGGTAGACGCGCTGCCGGTGGCCGCGGCGATGCGTGATGTCCGCCTGGCCCAGCAGCCGCAGGATGGGCTTGATGCGCCGGCCGCGTTCCAGCAGCTTCGGATCGAGGTCCAGCAGTTCCGCCGCCCGCAGGTTGGCGACCAGCACGCGGCCATCGAGCCCGGCCATGATCACGCCCTGGTCCATGCCGCGCAGCGTGTCCTGCAGCGCGCGCTCGGACCGGATGCGCCGGGCGCGCTGCAGCAGCAGGAAGGGGCCGGCCAGCAGCACCCCCAGGCTCAGCACCAGCCCCGCGATCACGATGCGGGCGCGGACGTCGCGGAAATCGGCGAAGGCAGAGTTCAGGTCGACGCCCACGGCCACCACCAGCGGGTGGCCATCCACCTGGCGGAAGCTCAGCAGCCGCTTCACGCCATCCAGCTGCCCCTCGTCCCGGATGCTGCCCTGCGGTGAGGCGACGAAGCCGCGTGCCAGGGATGCCGGCAGCGCCTGGCCGATCAGCTGGCTCT
This sequence comes from Acetobacteraceae bacterium, assembly GCA_027482245.1. Taxonomy (GTDB): domain Bacteria; phylum Pseudomonadota; class Alphaproteobacteria; order Acetobacterales; family Acetobacteraceae; genus Falsiroseomonas. Next base: position 196,216 of record JAIXWG010000058.1, read on the forward strand.
GCGGCTGCGCGCCGCGCGGCGCCCAGGCGCGGATCACGCCATCCGTCCCCGCCAGCATCAGCCCGCCGGCGCCGAGTTCCAGCAGGTCATAGGGCGCGGATAGCAGCTCGGGGTCGAGCGAGATGACGATGACGCCGCCGAAGCGGCCGTCGCGGGCGCGCAGCGCGCGGGTGAACTGGATGGTCTGCCGCTGGCTGACGCGGCCCAGCACCGGGCGGCTGATGAACAGCCGGTCCTCCGTGGCGCCGAGGTGGACGCGGAAATGCTCGCGGTCCGACAGGTCGACCGGCGTCGTCACCGATACGCCGTTGAGCCCCGACGCCATCAGCCGCCCATCCGCCCCGATCATCGCGATCTGCACCGTGGGCCCGCCATTGGCGAAATAGGCGTCGGTCCATTCCAGCAGGTTGAAGCCGACGGGGTCGTGGCGGTAGGCGGACTGCACGAAGCGCAGCGCCTGGTCCAGCTGGTCGATGCTGCGGATGATGTGCTGTTCGACGCTGCGGGCGAGGTTGGCGGTATCGCGTTCCGCCGCGGCCTCCGTCTGGTGCCCCATCTCCCGCAACTGCAGCGCGATGCCGGTCCAGATCAGGGCGAGCACCAGCGGCAGCGCCAGCCAGGGCCGCAGCACATGGAGAATCCCGGGGCGCCGCGGCGCGGGGAAGCTGGCGCGCTGCAGCGCGGGGGGGACATTGTCCATGCCGGTGCTGCCCTACCGTCCCTTGTCCGTGAATTCCGCCTGCGTCAGGCGGATGCGGCGTTCCACGATCAGCCTGTGCTGTTCGGAGGCCAGCAGCACATCCGAATGCAGGTTCCGCCGCTGCCGCTCCGCCGCTTCCGCCGCATCGGCCGCGGCGACGATCCGCGCATGCAGCGGCCCGGCGAAGGCGGCGATGTCCGACAGCACCTTGGCGCCGACGGCGCCGGCCGTGCCGCGCACGTTGCGGTCCACGATCAGCCGCATCACCTTGAAGCCGCTTTCCACCAGGCGGATCAGGTCCGGCCGGAAGCTGAGGTCATCGTCCGGCAGGCGCTCCGCCTCCTGCAGCACGTCATGCACCTCGCCGGCCACCGAACCCAGCAGCGCGTAGCCCAGCGTGCCGGCCTGGCCCTTCACCACATGCAGGCGCTTCACCAGGTCCTGCATGGTCATCAGGAAGTGTTCCGGCCGCGCGGGCAGGCGGGCGGCGATGCTCTCCAGCGTCTGGATCTCGTTCGGCAGCCGCTTCTCATAGGCGTCGGCCAGTTCGGTCAGCACATCCTCCGGCATCGCCGCGGTGCCGACATTCAGGCCGAGCACGCCGGCCACGCGCTTGATGACGGCCTGCGGCGTGATCGGCTTCACCAGCCAGGCGGAGACCTTCAACTCCCGCCCCGCCCAGGCGTCCTCCGGCCGGTTGTTGGCGGTCAGCATCACCACGGGCTTGTTCACGCCTTCCGGCAGTTCCCGCAGGCGTTTCACGAAGGTCAGCCCATCCACCGGCGCCATCTGGCAGTCGCAGGTGATCAGGTCGATCTGCGACTGGCGGACAATGTTCAGCGCTTGCTCGCCATTCGACGCCTGACGCACCTGGTTGCAGCCGGCGGCGCGCAGCGCGCTGGTGATGACGGACCGCATCGTGGGGTCGTCATCCACCACGAGGATCGTCAGGCGGGCGAATTCAGTGGGCATGGCAGTCCATGAGGCGTCGGTCCCGGACAATCCTGCGCGCCGCGGGGGCGGCGCGCGGGGTTGGGTCGGGACGCCTCGGCATGGCCATGCCAGGCTGGCGTCCCCGGCAACAGATCGGGGACGCCCGTAACTGTGGTCTTAACGCGGGGGTAATATGAACGGCACGATTGCCTGGCCTGGGGCCGGCGAAGCCGACGTAGGCCGCGACGCGCATGGGGTCCCGGAAGGCGGCTCACCGCTCATGCGGCGAGCCAACCGCGCAGGGCGTGCGCGTCACGCCGGAGGAGTGCCTCCGGCACGACGCTTGAGGGCAGGACAAACATGCCAACGAATCGCTGGAAGCGGCCCCTGGCATGAAGCGTTCATCCCGCGTGGTCGTTCGGTCGGTCAGCCGACCTTCGGCAGCACGCGCCAGTGCTGTTCCGCCCAGTCGAAGTAGAGCGTCCTCGCCTTCTGCGCGAGGGGACCGGGCTGCATGGCCCGGCCTTCGTAGTTGGAACAGGGCAGCACCTTGCCGTAGTTGCCGGTGGAGAAGATCTCATCCGCCTCCAGCAGTTCCTCCGGCCGCACGGCGCGTTCCTCCACCACCACGCCGGCATCGCGCAGCAGGGTGATGACGCGGGTGCGGGTGATGCCGGCCAGGAAGGTGCCGTTGGCGGCGGGGGTGATCACCTTGCCGTCCTTGGCCAGCATGATGTTGGCATGCGCAAATTCGGCGACGTTGCCGATGGGGTCGCAGACCACCGCGGCCTCGAACCCCTTCTGGTGCGCGAAGGCGGCGGCGCGGGAGCCGTTGGGGTACAGCGCCGCGGCCTTGGCATCCGTCGGCGCCTGGTCGGGTGCCGGGCGGCGCTGCGGTGCCATGCAGGCGCTGAAGCCCTTGTAGGGCGGCAGCGGGCTGTCATAGATCGCCAGGATGAAATCCGTGCTGTCCGGATCGGGCCGCGCGGCGCCCAGGCCCTTGCGGACGAAGAACATCGGGCGGATGTAGAGTTCCGCCTTCGGCCCCATGCGGCGGATGCCTTCCCGGCACAGCTCCTCGATCTGCTCGGCCGTCATGGTCGGCTTCATCAGCATGTTGCGGGCGGACTGCACCGCGCGGGCGGAATGCTTGTCGAGGTCCGGCGCCACGCCCCCGAAGGACCGCCCGCCATCGAAGATCACGGAGCCGAGCCAGAAGGCATGGTCCATCGGGCCGATGACCTTCGGCTCCTCCTCGAACCAGGTGCCGCCGTACCAGTATACGCCCGCCATGGCGTCCGATCCCTTGTGACTGTGTTTCCCTGCCCCGATGCATCGCACATCCGCAGGGGGTCGTAGAAGGGGGGCGGGTTGATGGGGGGCGGGCTCCCGCCTAGGCTCCCGCCCAGCACGAATTTCCTGGGGGGAGCGCGATGACGATACATTTCGTCGTCCATGACGAAGGCGACAGCGTGGGCGTGGTGGTGGTGGAAGGCCTGACGGCCGGCACGCCGCTGACCGGCTGGATCATGGACCAGGACAAGATGATCGAGTTCCAGGCCAGGAACGACATCCCGATCGGCCACAAGCTGGCCATCCGGTCGATCGCCAAGGGCGACACCATCATCAAGTACGGCATCGATATCGGCCGTGCGGTGGCGGATATCGGCCCGGGCGAGCACGCCCATGTCCACAATGTGAAGACGAAGCGCTGGTAAGGGGGACGGCATCATGGGCATCGACCTGAAGGGCGCGTCCTTCGAAGGCTGGCGGCGCGAGAATGGCCGCATGGGCGTGCGCAACCACGTCATCATCCTGCCGGTGGACGATTTGTCCAACGCGGCGTGCGAGGCGGTGGCGCACAACATCAAGGGCTGCATGGCGATCCCGCACGCCTATGGCCGCCTGCAGTTCGGCTACGACCTGGAACTGCATTTCCGCACGCTGATCGGCACAGGGTCCAACCCGAACGTGGCCGGCGTGGTGGTCATCGGCATCGAGCCGGGCTGGGCCGGCAAGATCGCGGAGGGCATCGCCGCCACCGGCAAGCCGGTCGAGTTCTTCGGCATCGAGCAGCATGGCGACATCAACACCATCGCCCGCGCCTCCCGCGCCGCCTACCGCATGGTGAAGCACGCCTCCAAGCTGAAGAAGACCAAGGCGCCCGTGGTGGATCTCTGGGTCTCGACCAAGTGCGGGGAGAGCGACACGACCTCCGGCCTCGCCTCCTGCCCCACCAACGGCAATGCCTTCGACAAGCTCTGGGAGAACGGCAACACGCTGGTCTTCGGCGAAACCACCGAGCTGACGGGCGGCGAGCACCTGGTCGCGGCGCGGTGCAAGACTCCCGAGATCCGCGCCCAGTTCCAGGCGATGTTCGACCGCTACCAGCGGGTGGTGGAGGCGAACAAGACCTCCGACCTCTCCGAGAGCCAGCCCACCAAGGGCAACATCGAGGGTGGCCTGACCACCATCGAGGAGAAGGCGCTCGGCAACATCCAGAAGATCGGCAAGAAGTGCGTCGTGGACGGCGTGCTGGACAAGGCGGAGGCCCCGACCCATTCGGGCCTCTGGTTCATGGACAGCAGCTCCGCGGCGGCCGAGATGGTCACGCTCTGCGCGGCGTCCGGCTACGCGGTGCACTTCTTCCCAACGGGCCAGGGCAACGTGATCGGCAACCCGATCGTCCCCGTCATCAAGATCACCGCCAACCCGCGCACCCAGCGCACCATGTCGGAACACATCGACGTGGACGTGACGGGCCTGCTGCAGAAGCGGATGAACATGGATGATGCGGGCGAGGCGCTGCTGGACTGCATGCTGCGCACCGCGGACGGCGAACTCACGGCCGCCGAACTCCTCGGCCACCGCGAATTCAGCCTGACCCGCATCTACGAAAGCGCCTGATGATGGAAGCCCTCTCCCCCTGCCTTGGGGAGAGGGTTGGGTGAGGGGGGCCGCGTGCCCCCTTCGCCGCGCCGCGCTATACCGGCCGCATGACCCCCGCCATCCTCGCCGACCTCCGGCATCGCCATGCGGAGCCGCACCGCGCCTGGCATGACTGGAACCGCGTGGCCGGCATCCTCGCCATGGCGGAGGAGATCGCCGCCGCCATCGCCGACAAGCCCGCCTTCATCATCGCGGCGATGTTCCACACCGCCATCTTCGACCGTGCCGTGCCGGGGCAGGAAGCGGCCTCCATCGCGCTGATGCGCCGCCACCTCTCGCCCCTCATGCCCGCCCACATGCTCGACCGGGCGGAGGTGCTGATCCACGCCGTGGCGCGGCAGGAACTGCCGGAGACGGAGGACCCCTCGCTGCGCGGCGATGCCTGCCTGCTGCTCGACATGGACAACGCCATCCTCGGCGAGCCTGCCACGCGCTACGATGCCTATGAGGCCGCGATCCGCCGCGAATTCGCGCACCTGCCGGACGACCGCTACGAATTCGGCCGCATCGCCGCGCTGCGCCTGCTGCTGTGGCGGGACCGCATCTACCGCACAGACCGCTTCTACCTGGACCGGGAGAAGCGCGCCCGCCGCAACATCGAGGCGACGCTGCGGCGGCTCGAAGGCTAGCCCGCGATCCGCATCGCCGCCTTCACCGCCGCGGCGACACCGGGCTCCACCGCGGCCGCATCCTCCGCCCGCAGCGCCGCGGGCAGCCGCGCTTCCGGCCCCGCGCCGGCCACCATCGCGCCGACCAGCGCTTCCGGCATCCGCCGCCGCAGGCGCCGCAGCAGGTAGCGCGCCGCGGCGGTGGAGGACCCGCCCTCCACCGCGCAGAGCCAGGCCTGGCGAACCTGCGCCAGGTCGAACCCCGTCACGTCGCCCCGCAGCAGCTCCGGCGGCGCCACCACCGCGCCGATGCCGCGCTTGCGCAGCACCTGCGCCAGCATGATCGCCGCCGCATCGTCGAAGGGCCCACGGCCCGCCAGGCACAGCACGCTGCCGGGCGGAACCAGGCTGGCCGGCGCGGGCTGGTCCACGAGGCGCGGCTCGCCGGCCTGCAGCTCCGCGACGGGGCGTTCCGGCGCGGCCTCCTCCTCATCCTCCTCCTCCAGATCCTCCAGCAGGGCCGCCACGCGGGCATGCACGGCCTGGACGCGTTCCTCCGCCACGCCGCCGCGCAGCGCATCGTCCTGCGCCAAGGCCAGCGCCGGCAGCGCCACGGTGTCGTAGTAGGCGGACAGCGTGCTGTCCCGCAGCAGCGCCTCCGCCTGCTCCTCCAGCCCATCCGCATCGCCCATCAGCGCGCGCTGGTAGAAGGTCTCCGGCGGGTCGAGTGGTGGCCGGTCTCCCAGGGCCACTTCGAGAAACTCCAGCCGGTCCACATGCTTGCCCAGCACCACCAGGCAGACGGTCAGCGGCACGGCAACCAGCAGGCCGACCGGGCCCCAGAGCCAGGTCCAGAAGGTGGCGGCGGCGATGACCGCGATGGGTGAAAGGCCCGTGGAATGGCCGAAGACCATCGGCTCCACCACCTGGCCCATCGCGCCCTCTCCCACCGCGAACAGCACCAGCACCATCACCGGCATGGTCCAGCCGGGATCGGTGGCCAGGGCCAGCAGCAGGGGGAAGGCGACGGCGACGAAGGTGCCGACGAAGGGCACGAAGCGCATCAGCCCTGTCAGGATGCCCCAGAGGATCGGCTGCGGCACGCCGATCACGAACAGCGCCATGCCCATGAAGGCGCCGAAGGCCGCGTTCAGCGCCGTCTGCGCCAGGAAGAAGCGGGACAGGCGATAGGCCGCGTCGTCCATCGCGGCGACGGTGCGGTGCAGGTCCCGCGCGCCGACCAGGCGGATGACGCGGTCGCGCAGATCCTCCCGGTACAGCAGCACGAAGATCACCAGCACGATGACGATGCCGATCGTCGCCAGCGGGTGCAGCATGGGCGCCAGCACGCCCTGCAGCGTCTCCAGCGCCGCCGGGTCGGGCTGGCGGATCTCGACGGGGATGGGCGCCACCGCATCCGCGTTCAGCCCGCGCGGCGTCGCTTCCCGCGGCGTGCGCGACGCGCTGTTGGACAGGCCGCGCAGCATCTCCTGCGCGCGCTCCACCAGCCCGCCGCTGGCATGGATGGAGGAGAGCTTGCGCGTCACCTCCTGCTGGTAGGCCGGCAATTCGGCGGCGAGGTCCGCGAGCTGCCGCCCCATCACCAGGCCGAGCGAGGCCAGCACCATCACCGCCGCCAGCACGGACAGGATCACGCCCGGCACGCGCGGGATGCCGAAGCGCCGCAGCGCGCGCGCGATCGGCGCCAGGATGAAGGACAGCAGGATGGCCAGGGCCAGGGGCACCAGCAGGTCGCGCGCGAAATACAGCACGGCGATGATGACGAGCGCGGCCTGCGCGACCGTCGCGCCATCCTGCGGCACGCCGGCCGCGGGAATCCGCCGGCGGGAAGGACTGGAGAAGTCGGGCATGGTGTCTGGATGGTCCTTGGCGCGGGCTGCCCATCCGGAACGCGCGCGCATTGGTTGGGTTCATCCCGCGCTGGACGTCCGCCACGATGAGGCGCCAGACTTCCCCAACATCGAACAACGATGGGGAGGTTCCATGATCCGCCGCCGCTCGGCTCTCGGCCTGGCCGCCACGCCCTTCCTGCCGGGCCTGGCCCGCGCCCAGGGCGCCCCTTCGGCGCCCTTTCCCGACCGCAACCCGCGCTACATCGTGCCCTTCCCGCCGGGTGGCCTGACCGACATCATGGCGCGCTTCGTCGCGCAGAAGCTGTCGGAGAGCTGGGGCAGGTCCGTCCTCATCGACAACCGCGCCGGCGGCAATGCGCTGATCGGCGCGGACATCGCGGCGAAGTCACCGCCGGATGGGCACACGCTGCTCGCCATCACGCTGACCCACGCCGTGAACGCGACGCTCTTCCCCAACGCGCCCTACGATTTCCGGCGCGACTTCCACGCCATCTCGATGCTCGGCTCGCTGCCGCTCGTCGTTGTCGTGAATGCGGAGAAGTCGCCGGCCCGCGACCTCGCCGGCCTCGTCGCCCTGATGCGCAGCACGCCGATGAGCGGCGGTTCGTCGGGCAACGGATCGCCGCCGCATCTCGGCCTGGAACTGCTGCGCCGCGTGACCAATGCGGGGGACCGGCTGACGCATGTGCCCTATCGCGGCGGCGCGCCGTCCGTCACCGACCTCGCGGGCGGGACGCTGGATGTCATGGTCTCCAACCTGCCGGAATGCCTGGCGCAGATCCGCGGCGGCCGCCTCCGCGCGCTCGCCATCACCAGCGCGGAACGCCACAAGCTGGTGCCGGAGGTGCCGACGGTGCGCGAACTCGGCATGCCGAACCTCGAGATCACGAACTGGACCGCGGTGCTGACCCAGGCCGCGGTGCCCGGCCCCCTCAAGGCGCGGCTGGAGCATGACGTGCTGGCCGTGATGCGCGACCCCGACATGGTCCGCCGGGCGGAGGAAGCGGGCTTCCAGGTGCTGGGCTGGGACAGCAACCGGTCCACCCGTTTCGTGATGGAGGAGACGGATCGCTGGGCCAGTCTTGTGACGGAGGCGCAGATCAGGCCCGATGCCTGAAACGCACTGAGAGCATCCCATGCCCCGCCTGAGTCTCGACGAAGCCCGCAGCCTGGCCGAAGCGGCCCTCTCCCGCGCCGGCGCCAACCCCGCCATGGCGCGGCTGACCGCCGAAGCCCTGGTGGGGGGGGAGGCCGAGGGCCAGGCGGGCCATGGCCTGTCCCGCGTGCCGCAATACGCCGCCTTCCTGGCCAATGGCCGGGCGGATGGCGCGGCGGTGCCCGCCGTGGTGGCGGAACGCGGCGGCGCCGTGCTGATCGATGCCCGCCACGGCCTGGCCTATCCCGCCGTGGCGCTGGCGGTGGACCAGGCACAGGCGCGGGCCCGCGCCCATGGCATCGCCTTCGCCGGCATCACCAACAGCCACCATGCCGGCGCCATGGGCCTGCCCGTGGCCGCGCTGGCCCGGCAGGGGCTGGTGGCGCTGGCCTTCACAAATTCCCCCGCCGCCATGCCCGTGCCCGGCGGCCGCCGCCCGCTGATGGGCACCAACCCCGTCGCCGCCGCCTTCCCGCGCCGGGATGCCGCGCCGCTGGTCATCGACATGGCGCTGTCGGAAGTGGCGCGCGGCAAGATCATGGTCGCCGCCAAGGCGGGCAAGCCGATTCCGCTCGGCTGGGCGCTGGACGCGGATGGCAACCCGACCACGGACCCCAAGGCCGCGCTCGGCGGCGCCATGCTGGCCATGGGCGGCACCAAGGGCGCGCTGCTGGCGCTGATCGTCGAACTGCTCTGCTGCGCGCTCACCGGCAGCGCCTTCGGGTTCGAGGCCGATGGCTTCTTCCAGGATGAGGGCAACCGCCCCCGCCTCGGCCAGGCCTTCATCGCCATCGACCCGGGCGCGCTGGCTGGGCAGGGGGCGTTCCTCGACCGGGTGGAGTTCCTGCTGGCCGCCATGCAGGCGGATCCTGGCGTCCGCCTGCCCGGCAGCCGCCGCGCCGCCATCGCCGCCCGCGCGGGGGATGAGGGGGTGGAGGTGCCCGACGCGCTGCTGGCCACGCTGCGCGGCCTTGCCGGCCAGGCCCCGGATGCGGCATCGGTCGGCTGACGGAACGAGGACCCGCCATGTCGATCCCCGCCTATACCCCCGGCGAGCCCATCCCCGCCTTCCATGCGCGGTCCAGCACCAACCCGCGCTACGCCTTCGACACCACGGCGGGGCGCTGGCTGATGGTGCTGATCCCCGGTTCGCTCGGGGAGCCGGGGCTGGCGGAGCGCCTGGCGGCCATGGTCAGCCCCCATGCCCGCGTCCTGGACGCCAACCGCGCCTACATGCTCGTCATCGGCACGGACCCGGATGATGAGCGGCTCGGTCGCCTCAGGGACGGCGCCGGCCGGCGCGTGCTGTGGGATGATGACGGCGCCGCCCGCCGCGCCTTCCGCGCGATCGACCCCGAAGGCCGGCTGCGCACGGGCTGGGTGCTGCTGGACCCGGGGCTGCGCGTCTTCGGCGTCTGGCCGCTGGACAAGGGGGCGGAGGCGATGGCGACGCTGGCCGCCCTGCCGGACCCCGCCGACCATGCCGGCGTACCCCTCCATGCCCCCGTCCTGATCGTCCCCCGCCTGTTCGAACCCGCCTTCTGCCGCCGCCTGATCGACCTCTACGAGACCCAGGGGGGCGGCGAGAGCGGCTTCATGCGGGACGAGGGCGGCCGGACCGTCGGCGTGATGGACCCCGGCCACAAGCGCCGCAAGGACGCGATCATCGAGGATGAGGCCCTGAAATCCGCCATCCGCGCGCGCCTCACCGCCCGCCTGGTGCCGGAGATCCAGCGCGCCTTCCAGTACAAGGTCACGCGGCTCGAACGCTACATCGTCGCCTGCTACGACAGCGCGGACAAAGGCTTCTTCCGCGCCCATCGCGACAACACGACCAAGGCCACCGCCCATCGCCGCTTCGCCGTCACCATCAACCTGAACACGGGGGAATATGAGGGCGGCGAGCTGTGCTTCCCCGAATTCGGCCCCCGGACCTATGTGGCCCCCGCGGGCGGGGCTGTGGTGTTTTCCTGCTCCCTGCTGCATGAGGCCCGTCCCGTGACGGCCGGGCGGCGATACGCCTTCCTGCCTTTCCTGTATGATGACGAGGCCGCGGCAATCCGCGAGGAGGGTGCAAGATTCCTGGTGACGAACGACGCGGCCCCCCCAACCGGGGCGGCCCACGCGGTGGCGGGCGCGGCTCCTTCTCCGGTGGCGTGAAGGGCAATTTCGACCGTGACGAGCGCGGCCCCGAGGGCTGGGCGGAACGTCGGGTCCCGCCGGAGGGCAGCCATGCCAGCGGCCGCGGCTATGGCCCCGGCGGCCCCGCGGCCGGCCTGACGCCCCGCCCGCGCCCCAACCCCGGCGGCCCGCCGGAAGGTGGCTGGCGGGACAGCGACCTCGATCGCCTCTGCGGCCCCGCCGCCGTCACGGCCGCCTTTGCCGTGCGGCCGGATGCGGTGCTGCGGCTGTTCTACACGGAGACGCGGAAGCGGGAGGCCGGGCCGGTCTGCGCCATCATGGCGAAGAACCGCCGCCCCTACCGGGAGATCTCGCCGGAGGAGATGATCCGCATCGCCGGCACGGAGCACCATGGCGGCATCTGCGCCATCGCCGTGCCGCGGGAGGTGCCGGAACTCGGCGTCGGACCCTTCCCGAAGGCGCTGCTGGCTTCCCCCGTGCTGCCGCTGCTGGACGGCATCGGCAACCCGCACAACCTCGGCGCCATTGCCCGTTCCGCCGCCTTCTTCGGCTGCACGGGGCTGCTGCTGTCGGGGGATCCGCGCCAGGCGGGGCTGTCGGATGCGGCCTTCCGCACGGCGGAGGGAGGGCTGGAACACCTCCACCTCATGAAGCTGGCGAACCCCGCCATCGCGCTGCGGGCCCTGGCGCCGAAGTTCACGACCGTGGCCGCGGTGGCCGCCGGCGGCATGGCGCCCGCCGACCTGCCCCGGAACAAGCCCTTCGTGCTGGTGCTGGGGAATGAGGAGCGGGGCCTCCCCGGCCTCACCATCGCCGCCTGCACCCACCGCGTGACCCTGCCGGGCAGCGGCCATGTGCAGAGCCTGAACGTGTCGGTCGCGGCGGCGGTGCTGATCCATGCGATGGGGATGCCCACATCCCCCGCGAAGCCGGTGGCCGCGCCGCCGGAGCCGCCGGCCGGAACGCTGGGGGCGGGAACGCTGGGCGCCGCGCCATCCGAATGAGGTGACGCGCCCGGCTTGCGGGGGCCGGCCCATCCGTCGCAGGCTTCCGCCAAGGAACGAGGGCGGAGGCGGGTGATGCTGGGACGACGCGGCGTATTGGCGGCAGGCGGCGCGCTTCTCGCCGCCCCCGCGCTCGCGCAGCCCGTGGCGGGCGGGCGCACCGTGCGGCTGATCGTGCCCTTCCCGCCGGGCGGGGCGGTGGACATCCTGGCGCGCCTCATCGCCGAACGGCTCGGCCCCGCGCTGGGCCAGGCCGTCGTCGTGGACAATCGCGGCGGCGCGGGCGGGCTGCTCGGCGCCGATGCGGTGGCGAAGGGGGACCGGGACGGCACCATGCTCGGCGTCATCAGCGTCACCACGCTCTGCGCCGTTCAGTACATGACGTCCCGCATGCCCTTCGACCCGGCGCGGGACCTGGCGCCGGTCAGCCAGATCACCGATGGCGCGCTGCTCTGCGTGGTGAACGCGGAGACGGCGCGGCGGAACGGCTGGACCGATTTCCGCAAGCTGGTGGAATGGAGCCGCGCGAACCCCGAGCAGGTGAAGATGGGCTCGTCGGGCCCCGGCACGAACAGCCACCTGAACATCGAGGCCATCAACCGCTTCGCCAACGCGAAGATCCTGCACGTGCCCTATCGCGGCGGCGGCCCGGCCATCAACGATCTGCTGGCCGGCACCATCGACATGATGTTCGACGTCATGCCCGCCCTGATGCCGCATGTCGAAAGCGGCAAGTTCCTGGCCTTCGCGGTCAGCAGCCAGGCGCGGCTCGGCATCCTGCCGGAGGTGCCGGGGATGGGCGACTTCGCCGATCTCGGCCTCGGCGAGCACAACCTGGTCAACTGGAACGCCATCATGACGGCGGGCGGCACGCCGGCCCCCGTGGTGGCGCGGCTGCACCAGGCGATCCAGTCGGTGGCGGCGGACGCCGCCTTCCGGGACCGGCTGCGGCCGCTCGGCTACGGCACCGTCACCAGCCCGACGCCGGGGGCGCTGACGGAGCTGGTGGAGCGGGAGCGTCCGCAATGGCGCCGGCTGGTGGAGATCAGCGGCGCGCGGCTGGACTGACACGCGGCGCTGGCAATCCGGCTTCTGTTCCTGCTACGTTCGTTTCGCCGCCGCCGGAGGTCCGTGTGGCGGCCCGGAAGGCCCTGAATCGGTGCTAAAGGTGCTAAAAGGGCATAAGCGGCATAGGGGGCTTAGCGGCTCAAATGTCACACCGCGGCACCTTGTTCCCGCCAGCGGCGCGGGCATGACGATCACTCCTGCGTAACGGGGCGCTTGCCGGGCGCCCCCGGCGCCTACATGGACCCTGGATGCCTCGCCTCCCCACTGACCCTGATCTCCTCGTCATCGGTGCCGGTGCCGCCGGAATCGCCGCCGCCCGCACCGCGATGGAAGCGGGCCTCGGCGTGGTGGTGCTGGAAGCCCGCGGCCGCGTCGGCGGGCGGGCGCTGACGGATACCGCGCGGCTCGGCCTGCCCTATGACCTCGGCGCCACCTGGCTGCACCAGGCCGCGACCAACCCGCTGGTGCCGCTGGCGGAGGGGCTTGGCGTCACCCTGCATGATTCGGACGCGCTCCGCCGCGAACGCAGCCAGATCGGCGCGCGGGTCCTGACGCCGGCGGAGGATGCCGCCTACAGCGCCGCCTGGGCGGAGGCCGAGGCGCGGATCGAGGCCGCCGCCAGGGACGGCGGCCCGGACCGCAGCCTGGCCGAGGGCATGGCCGCGACCGGGCCCTGGGCCCCCGCGATCGAGGGCTGGCAGGGCGACATCATCTCCGCCGCCCCGGCCGGCCGCGTCAGCCTGCAGGATTTCCACGCCAATGCGCTGGAAGGCGGCAACCGCCTGCCGGAGGGCGGCTTCGGCGCGCTGGTCGCAAGGCTGGCCGAGGGCCTGCCCGTGATGCTGGACGCCCCCGTCACGCGCCTCGCCTGGGGCGGGCGGGAGGCGGTGGCGGAAGGCCCCTTCGGCACCATCCGCGCCCGCGCCGTGATCGTCACCATCCCGACCAGCCTGCTGGCCGCGGGCGCCATCCGCTTCGACCCGCCCCTGCCGGCGGAGACGCTGCAGGCCGCGCATGACCTGCCGCTCGGCCAGGTGGTGAAGGCGGGCTTCCGGGTGGTGGGGGAGGAGCGCTTCGGCCTGCCGCCCTTCAGCTCCGTGGACCGCCTGGTCGCGCCGGGGGAGCCCCTGGTGGCGATGAGCCTGTTTCCCTTCGCCCGGCCCGTCATCTCCTGCCATGTCGGCGGCGATGCGGCGCAGGCGCTGGAGGCGGAGGGCGACGCGGCGGTCGAGGCCTTCATGCGCGCCGAGATCGCCACCCGCTTCGGGGCGGAGGCGCTGGGTTGTCTCGCTCCCGGGCCGATCGTCTCGGAATGGGGACGGGACCGGTGGTCGCGCGGCGTGTACAGCTATGCACGAATCGGTTGTGCCGGCGCGCGCACCATCCTGGCCCGGCCGCTCGCGGGGGGCCGCCTCTGCCTGGCGGGGGAGGCCACCGACACGGGCATGGCCGGAACCGTCGGCGGCGCCTGGCGGTCCGGGGTGGTGGCGGCGCGGAGCGCGATGGCGGCATTGGCGGGTTGATGGCGAAGCAGGCGGTGGCATCGACGGGGCTGGAGATGCGGGGGGACGGCGAAGGCCGCGCCGCCCTGCTGTCCGGCCGCGTCGATACGGAAGCCGCCGCGCGGCTCTGGGAACCCCTGATGGCGGAAGCCCGGAAGGGCCAGGGCCTGGTGCTCGACCTCTCGAAGGTGGAGGCGGTGGACACCACCGGCGCCACCCTGGTGCTGACGGCGGAAGCCGCCGCCGGCGCGCGGATCGAGGGCGCGAGCCCGCCCGTCGTGGCCGTGCTGGACCGGGTGCGCGCGGCACTCGCCGCGCCAAGGCCGAAGCCCTCGACCTACAGCTTCTCCCCCATCTCCGGCATCGGCCGGCGGGTGGTGAATGCCGGCCGCAATGCGCTGGATGCGCTGGGCTTCATCGGCGAATTGCTGGTGGTGCTGCTGGCCACCGTGATCCGCCCGCACCGGCTGCGCCTGCGGGAATTGCTGCGCCACCTGGATGAGGCGGGCACGCGCGCCTTCGGGCTGGCGGTGCTGCTGGGCTCGCTGCTCGGCGTCATCCTGGCCTTCCAATCCGCCATCCCGCTGCGCCGCTTCGGGGCGGAGATCTTCGTCCCCAACCTCGTCGGCATCTCGCTGCTGCGCGAACTCGGCCCGCTGATGGCGGGCGTGGTGCTGGCGGGGCGGACGGGGTCGGCCTACGCCGCCGAGCTCGGCACCATGACGGTGAATGAGGAAGTGGCCGCGCTGCGCATCATGGGCATCGACCCCATGGCGCTGCTGGTGCTGCCCCGCGTCCTGGCGGGGATGCTGGTGATGCCAGTGCTGTCCCTGCTGCTGACGCTCGCCGGCCTGATCGGCATGGCGCTGATCATGGGCATGCTCGGCTTCCCGCTGACGACGGTGACGCAGCAGCTGACGGCGACGATCACGCTCGGCGACATGCTGGGCGGGCTGTTCAAGGCGCTGTTCTTCGGCCTGGCCATCGCCGCCATCGGCTGCCGCGCCGGGCTTGGCGCGGGCCGCGGGCCGCGCGCGGTGGGCGATGCCGCGACCAGCGCCGTGGTGGGTGGCATCGTCGCCATCGTGCTGCTCGATGGCGGCTTCGCCGTGCTCTACGAAAGGCTGGGCCTGTGACCGGCGACGCCCCCGCCCTGCTGCGCCGGCCCGGTGAGGCCGCGAAGCCGGAGGCGCCGGTCTTCGGCCCGGCCGTGATCGTGGCGGAGCACCTGACCGCGCGTTTCGGCACCAACACGCTGTTCCGCGACGTGAGCTTCGAGGTGAAACGGGGCGAGGTCTTCGTCATCCTCGGCGGATCGGGCTGCGGCAAGTCCACGCTGCTGAAGCTGATGATCGGCCTGGTGCCGCCGGCGGAGGGCACGGTCGCCATCCTCGGCACCGATGTCTGGTCCACGGAGGGCGATTCGCGCCTCGGCCTGCTGAAGCGCATCGGCGTCATGTGGCAGCAGGGCGCGCTGTTCGGGTCGCAGACCCTGCTGGAGAACGTGATCATGCCGCTGGCCGAGCACACCACCCTGCCGCCGGAGGCGCGGGAGGAGGTGGCGCGCGCCAAGCTCGGCCTGGTCGGGCTGTCGGAGGCCGCGTCGCGCCTGCCGTCGGAGGTTTCGGGCGGCATGCTGAAGCGGGCCGGGATCGCGCGGGCGCTGGCGCTCGACCCCGCCATCCTGTTCCTGGACGAGCCCTCGGCGGGGCTCGATCCCATCACCTCGGCGGGGCTCGATGAGCTGATCCGGGACCTGTCGCGCTCGCTCGGCACCACCTTCGTGGTCGTGACGCACGAACTGGCCTCGATCCTCGCCATCGGAGACCGCTGCATCATGCTGGACCGGGAGGCCAAGGGAATGATCGCGGAGGGTGACCCGCGCGACCTGCGGGACCACAGCACGCACCCGACGGTGCGCGCCTTCTTCCGGCGGGAAGCCGCCTGATGGCCGCGCGGGGGCTCTATCTGCGCGTCGGCGTGCTGGCCATCGCCGGCATCGCGCTGGCGGTCGGCTTCGTCATCTTCCTGGCCGGCGGCCGCGGGTTGCAGGCCAGCGAGGTGTTCGAGACCTATATCGAGGAATCGGTGCAGGGCCTCGATGTCGGGGCGCCGGTGCGCTACCGCGGCGTGCCGGTGGGGCGCGTGACGCAGATCGGCCTGGTGGCGGCGGAGTATCGCCGGCCGCAGGGCGTGGACTACGAAAGCGGCTTCCAGCTGGTCTTCGTGCGCTTCGGCATCGACCCCAGCCTGGTCGGCCAGACGCCGTCGCTGGCCGATGCCGTGCGGCTCGGCCTGCGGGCCCGCATCCGGGCGCAGGGCATCACCGGCGTGAACTATGTGGAGCTCGATTTCGCCAATCCGCAGCGCTACCCGGTGCCGGACCTGCCCTGGCAGCCCCGCAACCCGGTGCTGCCGGCCATCCCCTCCACCGTCGCGCAGGTGACGAGTGCGGCGGAGTTCATGGTGCAGCGCCTGCAGGGGCTGCCGATCGAGCAGATGGCGGCCGACCTCTCCGCGCTGCTGACGAACCTCAACCGCCAGACCGGCGATGGCGATGCGGCGACGGCGCTGCGCGAATTCGCGCGGTCCATGACGCTGGTGCGCGCGGCGCTGGAGGATAGCGACCTGGCCGGCGCGCTCGGCGAACTGCGCGCCGCGGCGACGGATGCGCGCAACCTGCTGGCCGGGCCGGAACTGCGCGGCGCGGTGGCGAATGCCAGCGCGGCGGCGGCGGAGCTGCGGCGCAGCGCCCAGCGCCTGCCCGGCGCGGTGGAGGGAATGGAACGGACGATGCGAGCGGCGCGGGAGACCACCGTGGATGTGCAGGCTGAATTGCTGCCGATCCTGATCGACCTTCGGGCCACGACGGCCAGCCTGCGGACCATGGCGGACCAGCTGAGAGCCTCCCCGTCCCAGGCCCTGTTCGGCGCGCCGCCGACGCCGGACCGCCGGCGATGAATCGGCGCCTTCTTCTTGCCGCGCCCGTCCTGCTGGCGGGGTGCAGCATCCTGCCGGACCGGCCCAACGTGCCGGTGCGGCGCTACGCGCTGGCGCCGCGCCGGCCCACGACGATCAATGCCCCGCGCGGCGCGCCGGTGCTGCTGCAGCGGCGGATGCGGGCGGTGCCGGGGTTGCAGGACCTCGGCCTGCGGCGGGCCCGGCCCGACGGTGCCTATGAATTCCTGCCCTATGAGGAATGGATCGCGCCGCCCGCCGACCTGGCCGATGCCGCGCTGCGCGCCTGGCTGCAGGCCGGCGGCCGCTTCGCTGCGGTGGTGCAGGCGGGCACGCGGGCGGATGCGGATCTCGTGCTGGAATCCCAGCTGACGGTGCTGGAATCGGTGCCCCAGGCCGGCGAGGCCCGTGCCGCCATCGCCGCGGTGCTGATGCGGGAGGAACGCCTCTCCTCGCGCATCATCGGCACGCTGGAAGCCTCGGGCAGCGCACCGCTGCCCGCCAACGCCACCCCGCCGCAGCAGGCGCAGGCGATGGAACTGGCGCTCGGCCGGGCCTTCGCGGATCTGGAGGCGCGCCTGCCCCTGCCGCGCTGACGAAGGCCGGAACAGGCCTATCCGACCGGCCTGTGAACGCTCGCGCAGCTGTGATCGCGGGGTCGCCTGTGACGGAGTGCAGGGTGTCGTGAGACGAAATCGCGTCGAATGACGCCGCTCTCGTTTTTGCGACGTTCGCCCATCTCGCGTTAACGGTTTCCCCAGGAATCGCTGCGCAATCTCAGGTTCAGAAACAGGGCCCCGTCCTGTCTCGTTCCTGACGCCGCCAAGACGGCCCCCCGCGCCCGGCCCTCACCGATCGCGACGGGATGTGTCGCGCCGGGAACTACACCAAAAAGTTGCGTTAACAGCCTTGATTGGCGTTAGCACAACTTTAACGTGCAGGTCAGGCGATGAACACGCGGCAGCGGGCCATGATGTCGGACACCGAGTGGGACCAGGTCTGGAAGGACTACGATGCGCGGCACCCCGCGCCCGTCCCCGCCGCCTTGCCCGCGCGCCCGGCCTTCAACGCCCCGGCCGAGGCGCCGCCATCCGCCCCGCGGTCGCGCAGCCGGCGTGGCCGTGCCCTGGTCTGGGCCCTGCTGCCGCTGACGGCCCTGGCCTGGATCGCGACCCCCTATGCCACCGCCTGGCACCTGGCCACGGCGCTGGAGGGGCGGGACCACGCGACGCTCGCGCAGCACCTGGATCCCGTCGCCCTGCAGGGCGCCGTCCGCGCCGCGCTGAACCCGACGGTGGCGGAAGGCGAGCAGGCGAACGCCTTCCTCGCCGCCCTGGCCGATGACATCGCCGCCGGCTGGGCCTCCCCGGCCGCGCTGTCGGAAGTGGCGCGCGCGCGCGGCGTGCGCCCCGGCATGACGACGGAGGGCGTGCGCCGCGCCGTCCCCGTGGGGCTGACGAAGTTCGAACTGCCGCTGCAGGGCGCGGCCTCCCCCATGACGCTCCAGCTGGAGCTGAAGCAGGAAGGCCTGGCGCCGCGCTGGCAGGTCACCGGCGTGCGGCTGGACCAGGCGGCGCCGGCCGCCGGCCCGGGGCCGGCGCTCCGCCTGAGCTCGATGCGCTGATGCCGCCGCTCTGGCCCAGCTGGCTGGACCGGATGGGGGCCTCAGCCTTCCTCGCGGCGGGGCAGGCCGGGGTCCCGCGCCAGCGCGATCGCTTCCCGCAGCACGACCATGTCGCCGACATGGTTGGCGAGGATGAGGGCGAGGCGCGCATCGAAGCGCCGCGCGGCTTCCGCATCCAGCCCGCGATGCGCTTCCATGATCAGGGCGAGGAAGCCGTCGGGGTCCTGCAGCCGGGGTGAGGTATCGAGGCTCATGCTGATCGTCCCATCGCACGGTCGATCGCGGCGCTGACCGCCGCGTCATCGGGCGCGGCGAAGCGGGCCGCGATGTGCTGGTCGGGACGCAGCAGCACGGCGCCGCCGGGTGGCGCGCCGTAGCGGGCGGCAGCCAGGCCGCTGTGGTCCCACAATGCGCCGGGCGTCTCCTCCGCCGTCACGAACAGGGTCCGCAGCCCTGGCAGGGTCGGCGACCAGACGGCATCGAAGACCATCAGGCAGAAATCCAGGCCGATGTGGCGCAGCAGCCAGTCCGGCTTCCCGTCCCGCATCACCGGGGCATCCGGTGCCGGTGCGCCGGGCAGGGCGCCGCCGGGCCAATGGCCGGAATCCGCGCTGTTCAGCGGGCTGTCCGTCAGGGTCGCGGGGCGGGACAGGCGGCCGGAATTGACCAGCGGGCGGGCGAAGGCGTGGTGCTGCGCCAGGTCCAGCACCGCATCCCGCCAGGCGCGCGCGGCGTCCGATTTCGGCGTGATGAAGTCGGTGCTGCGCGTCGAGTTGAGGATGTTCTCGTCCGTCGCCGGGATGCGTTCGGCATCGTAGCTGTCGAGCAGCCGCTCCGGCGCCTCCCCGCGCAGCACGGCGGCCAGCTTCCAGGCTAGGTTGTCGGCATCCTGCACGCCGCCATTGCCGCCGCGGGCGCCGAAGGGGCTGACCTGGTGGGCGCTGTCGCCGGCGAAGATCACGCGGCCATGGCGGAATTTCTCAAGTCGCCGGCAGCGGAAGGTGTAGACGCTGACCCATTCGAGGTCGAAGGGCACGTCGGGGCCCAGCATGGCGCGGACGCGGGGGATGACGCGGTCGGGGTGCTTCTCGGCCTCCGGATCCGCATCCCAGCCCAGCTGGAAGTCGATCCGCCAGACATCGTCCGGCTGCTTGTGCAGCAGCACGGATTGCGCGGGATGGAAGGGCGGGTCGAACCAGAACCAGCGTTCCGTCGGAAAGCTGACATCGCCCTTGATGACGACGTCGGCGATCAGGAAGCGGTCGCGGAAGACCTGGCCGGTGAAGGGCAGGCCCATCGCCTCCCGCAGCGGGGACCGCGCGCCGTCGCAGGCCAGCAGCCAATCGGCGGTCAGGGTATAGGCGCCGCCGGGCGCCTCCACTGCCAGTGCCACGCTGGCCTCGCCGGGCGTGAGGCCGGTGACGCGGTGCTTCCAGCGGAGATCGACGCCCGCCGCCGCGCAGGCCTCCACCAGCCATTCCTCGACGCAGTATTGCTGGAGGTTCACGAAGGCCGGGTATTCGTGGCCCTCCTCCGGCAGCAGGTCGAAGGCATAGGCCTCTCGCTCCTGATGGAAGACACGGCCGGTCTTCCAGGTGATGCCCTTGGCGCGAAGACGCTCGCCAAGGCCGAGCCGGCCATAGATCTCCAGCGTCCGCTTGGCGAAGCAGATGGCGCGGCTGCCGGTGGAGACGGTGTCGTCATCATCCAGCACCGTCACCGCGATGCCGTGCCGCGCGAGGTCTAGCGCCAGCGTCAGCCCGACCAGGCCGGCCCCCACCACGACAACGCCGCGCGATTCAGGGCCGGCGGGCGGCGGGGGCGCGGCGTAGCGGGGGTTGGTGTGGGTGGGCATGGCATCGGCGTATCGCGCCAGGCAGGCGGGGATCAAGCGGTGCGGCCGCCCGTCAGGCCTCCGACGCCCGCAGGATCGCCAGCCAATCCTGCCCTGCGCCGAGCAGGCGGATGATCACCACCCCGCTGGCCTCCAGCCGGTAGACCACGAGGTGGCCACGATGGACATGGATGCGGACCGGCGGCGTGATGTCGCTGCGTTCCCGGGCCATCCCCGGCAGGGCGGCGATGACGGCGAAGGTCTGCGCCAGCGCATCGATCTCGCCGTCCGCCTGCGCGATCGACCAGGTCGCGGCGGAATACCGCCAAATCGCCTCAAGATCCGCGAGGGCGCGTGGCGTCAGCCGGTATCCACCGGCCTCAGCCGGGGCCATGCGCCTCCCGCATCCGGCGCTTGAAGCCCGCGGCGTCGAAGGGCTGCGGTGGGCCGCTCTCGACCCCCTCCGTGATCGCGGCCTGCAGGGCTGCCAGCGCTTCCCGCTTCTCCTGGTCGCGGCGGATCAGGTCGCGGATGTAGTCGCTGGCATTGCCGTAGCGCCCGCTCTCGGCCTGGCGCTCCACCCACGCCTTCATCGGATCGGGCAGGGAGACGTTCATCGTGGCCATGGCTCCGACCCTAGGGGAGGCCGCCAGGCCCGGTCAACGAATTTGGCAAGGATTGCCAATGCTGGCCGTCAGCCATGCACCTCGGCCGACTTCATCGGCGTGCCGTGTTCCAGCGCCTTCCACATCTCCACGTCGCGTTCCGCCGTCCAGATGCGCGGGTGGTCGAGTCCCTTCGCCTCGTCATAGGCGCGGGTGACGTTGAAGGGCATGCAGTGCTCGAAGATGACCCAGCACCCGTATTTCGGGCGCATGAAGCCCATGGTGTCGTCGTAGATCTCCTTCAGGCCCCAGCCCTTGGCGACGCCTTCCGTCACACGCGTGAAGAGGTCGGTGGTGAAGGACCGCGTGCCCTCGATCGCGTCGCGCACGTCGCCCTTCGTCATCAGCGCGCGGCCGCGGCCGGGTACCATCTTCTCCGCCCCCAGCGCCGCCACGGCGTCGAGCGTGCGCGACCAGTCCGCGAAATGCGCGTCGCCGCAATAGGGCGTGGCGCCGAACTCGACGGTGTCCCCGGCGAAGAGCACCTTCTCCTTCGGCAGCCAGACCACCGTGTCGCCCGCGGTGTGGCTGCGGCCGACATGGATGACCTGCGCCTCCCGGTTCCCCAGCCAGATCGTCATGCGATCCTTGAAGCTGTGGGTCGGCCAGGTCAGGCCGGGGATGCTCTCCTTCCCCCGGAACAGGCGCGGGAAGCGGCCGATCTCGCTGTCCATGTCCTGCTGGCCGCGCTCCACGATCAGGTCGCGCGTCGTCTCGCTCGCGATGATCACGGGGTTGCCGTAGCCGGAGGCGCCGAGCACGCGGACCGCGTGGTAATGCGTCAGCACCACCTGGCCGACATGGCGCGGCGTGACGGTGGCGATGCGCGCCATCACGTCCTGCGCCATGGCGGGCGTCGCCTGCGCATCCACCACCACGACACCGTCGGGTCCGACGATCACGCCCGAGTTGGGGTCCCCTTCCGCCGTATAGGCGAAAAGCCCCGGGCCCAGTTCATCGAAGGAGACGGTCTTGTCGGCAAGGTCGTTCGCCGAGGCGAATCCGGACATCAGTGTTTCCTCCGCAGCAGGTGCAACCGTGGCATGGCGCCAGCGCGGGGCAAGCGCAAGCCTGAGCCCTGGCAACGACTTTCCCATTCCGGGAGCGTTCTGCATTAAGTAAATCGGCATTCCAATCACGTTCCCGCGGGGCTACCCTGCAAATGTTGGATGGCGCCGGCGGGGTGCCTGATCGACGGGGAACAATGACCAGAAATGCGAGCCTGACGCCTCTGCCTGGCTCCTGCGCCGCTTGCGCCGTGCGGCCCTTCGCCCTGTTCAGGGTGGTGCCGCAGGCCCGGGTTGGTGAGATCGCGAAGGTCCGGTCAGGCGTCCGCCTGGTCCGCGCCGGGGAAGCGATCCATGACAGCGTCTTCACCCTCTACGCCGGATGGGCCTTCTCCTGGACCGCGACGCCGGATGGCCGCCGCCAGGTGCTGGATTTCCACCTGCCCGGCGACCTGGTGGAGCGCACGGAGGATGGCGCGGAGGTTGAGGCGCTGACCGATGCCTCCTTCTGCATCCTCTCCCGCGACCGGCTGTGCGAGTTCATGGGTCGCGACCCTGGCCTCGCCATGTCCTATGCCGAGGGCCTGACGCGCGACCGGTCCCGCATGCGCGAACGCCTGACCAGCCTTGGCCGGCGGGATGCCGCGGGGCGCGTGGCGCATCTGCTGCTGGAACTGCACGGCCGGCTGATGCGCCGCGGTGGCGCCGATGCGCGGGGTGCCGCGGTGCCGCTGAAGCAGGCGCATCTGGCGGATGCGCTCGGGCTGTCGGTGGAACACGCCAACCGGGCGCTCGCCGCCATGCGCAAGGACGGGATCGCGACGCTCAACAAGGGGCGGCTCGATATCCTGGACCGGGAGGCGCTGGAGGACATGGCCGGCTGGTCCGGCCCCGCCCAGCCCGGGATGCTGGCCCGCACCCTGGCAATCTGACGCCCCGGCAGGGTAGCCTCGGCCTGTCCGAGACCGCCGGGGTGCCCGACCATGATGCTGCCGCGCCGCCTGATCGCCCTGTTGCCGCTGGTGCTGGCCCTGCTGGTCGCAGGGCTTGCGCCGGCGCGGGCGCAGCAGGGCGATCCCTCCTTCAACCTGGTCAATCGCAGCGGCCAGGCGATCAACGAGATCTATGTCTCCGCGACGCGAGAGCCGAACTGGGGGCGCGACCTGCTCGGCCAGTCCACGCTGGCGAATGGCCGGAGCTTCCCGGTGCGGATCGCCCCCGCCGCGGGCTGCCGGCAGGATGTCCGCGTGGTCTATGCCGATGGGCGGCCGGAGGAACGGCGCAACCAGGACACATGCGCGATCACGGAGATGGTGTTCGGCGGCAACGCCGCGCCGCGCGCGCCCAATGCCGGGCCGGTGCCCGCGCCGGCCCCCGGCGCCACGCCAGGGGGCAACCCGTCCTTCAACCTGGTCAATCGCGGCCGCGCGGCGATCCGGGAGATCTACGTCTCCTCCGCCCGCGACAATGACTGGGGCCAGGACCGCCTGGGCCAGAACACGCTGCCCATCGGCCAGCACCTGCCCGTGCAGTTGCCCCAGGGCGATTGCGTGAACGACATCCGCATCGTCTGGATGGACGGGCGGCCGGAGGAACGGCGCGCGGTGGACACCTGCCAGCTGGTGAACGTGGTCTTTCCCTGAGAGGTTGTGGCTTCATGTCCGAGAGCGCTTGCGTGTTGGTGATCGGGCTCATGTCCGCGGCGGACATGAAGGCTCAACCTCGATCCTTTGCAGAAGCCTGATGCTGTCGCTGGCGGAGCAGTACCGCGCGCTGCGGGATCGCCGCCGCGCCGGCGACCCGCCGGATTTCGAGGCGCTGTTGCGCCGCTTCTACACGGGCTTCCTGCAGCCCGGCGACACGGCCATCGATGTCGGCGCCTTCAAGGGCAAGCACACCCTGCCCATCGCCGCCGCCATCGCCGGCCCCGGCGCCGCGCTGCATGCGCTGGAACCCAACCCGGCCATGGCGGCGGCGCTGCGCGCGCGGATCGCGGCCGATCCGGCGCTGTCCTTCGTCATGCTGCATGAATGCGCGGCGGCGGCGGAAAACGGCGTCGCCGAATTCGTCATCGCGGTCGAGACACCGGGCTACAGCGGCCTGCGCCAGCGCGACTACGACCAGCCCGATGTGACCACGCAGCGCATCGGCGTGCACACCGTGCGGCTGGACTGGCTGCTGCCCCACCTGCCGCGACTGGCCTACATCAAGCTCGACATCGAAGGCGGCGAGTTCGACGCGCTGCGCGGCGCGGCCGGGCTGCTGGAACGGCACCGCCCCGCCATCAGCTTCGAATTCGGCCGCCGCGCCTATGGCGTCTACGGCGTGGAGCCCGCGGAGGTCTTCGACTGGTTCGAGGCGCGGCGCTACGCGCTGTTCGACATCATCGGCAACCCGCTGCGGGTGAAGGACCGCTTCCTGCGCGCGGACCGGCTGCCGGGCGTCTTCGACTTCCTCGCGGTGCCGGCGGAAAACCGCATGCTGATTCGCCTGGCGCAATCGCAGCAGGATGCGATGCCGGTCACCACGCCACCCGCACCCGAAGGCCCGGGCCCGCATCCTCCAGCGTGATGCGGAGGCCGTGCAGCTCCGCCACCGCCGCCACCAGCGCGAGGCCGAGCCCCGTGCCCGGCGTGGCGCGGGCGGCATCGAGCCGGTGGAAGCGGCGGAATACCGTGGCGCGCGCCTCCGCCGGGATGCCCGGTCCGTCATCCGCGACGGTGATCGCGCTGGCGTCCAGCGCCAAGCGCACCGTGCCATCGGGGCGGCCGTGGCGGATGGCGTTCTCGACCAGGTTGGCCAGCATCTGGGTCAGCAATTCGCGGTCGCCCTGGATGGTCGCGCCATGGTCGATCTCGGCCACCAGGATCTGCCCGCGTTCCATCGCGGCGGGCGCGTAGAGTTCCGCCACCGTCGCGCAGACCTCGTCGAGTGCCACCGGCGCGAAGGCCGCGCGGCGGGCGCCGCTCTCGACCTCCGCGATGCGCAGCAGGGCGGCGAAGATGTCGAGGATGCGGTCGCATTCCGCGACGGCTTCCTCCGCGCCCTCCATCGATTCCAGCCTTCGGCGAAGCCGGGTCAGGGGGGTGCGGAGGTCATGCGCGATGTCGTCGCTGACCTGGCGCAGCGCGGCCATGGTCAGCTGCAGCCGGTCCAGCGTGGCGTTCACGCGCCGCGCCAGCTGGTCGAACTCGTCCCCGCCGGGCCGGGCGGCGAGGCGCGTGTCGAGCCGCCCTTCCTCCACCTGCGCCAGCGCGCGTTCCATGCTGGCGGCGCGGCGGGCGACGCCGCGGCCGACGAGCAGCCCGCCGCCCAGCGCCAGCAGGATGGCGGCGCCGCCGACCCAGCCGGCGGCGCCCAGCAGCTGCGCCTCCAGCGCCCTGACCGGCGCCAGGTCGCGGCCGACGAGGAGGAAATGATTGGCGGGCAGCGCGGTGCCGAAGGCCAGCATCACGCTGTCCTCCCGCGCCGTATCCACCTCGATGCTCGCCCAGCCCGGCTGGCGCGGCGCGGTGGCCAGGTTGCCGGCGATGCGGCCGCCATCGGGGCCGGACAGCAGGAAGAACTGGGTGAGGCTGCGGTCGGCCGCGATCCGCGCCTCGATCGACAGCGCCAGCGACGGCACGCCGCCGATCCGCGCGGCGCCGAGCAGCACGCCGACATCGCGCTCGATCTCGGCGGCGATCTGCCGGACGGCGAAGCGGGAGGTCGCCCAGTAGCCGATGCCCGCCAGCAGCGCGGTGCCGAGCAGCGTGAGCGCCAGGTGCAGCAGCGTGATGCGGAAGCCCGTGGTGCCGGCCCAGCGGCGCAATGCGTTCATGGATCGGGCGGCCGGATCGTGTAGCCCGCGCCGCGCAGCGTCTGGATCAGGTGCGGCTCCCCCAGCTTGGCGCGCAGCCGGCTGACATGGGTCTCGACGACGGAGGTGCGTGGGTCGAAATGGATGTCCCAGACGCCTTCCAGCAGCATGCTGCGCGTCACGACGCGGCCGGCATGGCGCAGCAGGTATTCCAGCAGGCGCCATTCCCGGGGCTGCAGGTCGATCCGCTGGCTGCCGCGCGTGACCGTCCGGCGCAGCAGGTCCATCTCCAGGTCCGCCACGCGCAGCACGGTGGTCTCGGCGGCCATGGCCGCGGGGCGGCGGCCGAGCGCATGGACCCGCGCCAGCAGCTCCGGCAGCGCGAAGGGTTTCGGCAGATAGTCATCGGCCCCGGCGTCCAGCCCTTCGACGCGATCGCTGAGGGAAGCACGGGCCGTCAGCATCAAGGCCGGCGTCGCGACGCCGGCGGCGCGCAAGGCGCGGACCAGGCCGAGCCCGTCGAGCCCCGGCAGCATGCGGTCCACCACCAGCACCTCGAACCCCCCGCCAATGGCCTCCATCAGCCCCTGCTTGCCGTCGGCGACATGGCTGACCAGATGGCCCGCGGCGCCCAGCGCGCGGGCGATGTCGGCGGCCGTGCCCGCATCATCCTCCACCAGCAGGATCCGCAACCCCGGCGCTCCCTTACCAATCCGTATGCCTGCCGCGAACAGCCCGAGAGGGCGACCCGCTACCTCCACGACACGCCACCCCACACGGGATGGACGCTTCGCAGAGGGATGCAACCATGAGCGACCAGTCTCAACCCGCCCGCAAGACCCGCCGCCTCTGGGCCGCCGGTTTCCTCGCCCTCGCCATGGGCACCACCGCACTGACGACGCTGCCGCTGCGCGCCCAGCCCGCCGCGCCGACCGCCCCCGCCGTGGTCCTGCCGCACCAGCGCGGCCCGCAGGGCTTCGCCGACCTCGCCGCCCGCGTCGCGCCCTCCGTCGTGCGCGTCACCGTGACGGGCCATGCGGAGGCGACGCCGGCCTCCACCACGGAGATCCCGCCGGAGCTGCGCGGCACGCCGCTCGAGCCCTTCTTCCGCCAGTTCGAGCGTGGGCAGCGCGGCCCGCGGGGTGAGCAGCGGGGTGAGCAGCGCCGCAGCGTCGGCCAGGGCAGCGGCTTCATCATCGATGCCGCCGGCTACATCGTGACCAACAACCATGTGGTCGGCGAGGCCGACACGGTGAAGGTGGAGCTGACGGATGGCCGGGAACTGCCCGCCCGCGTCATCGGCACGGACCCGCAGACGGACCTGGCGCTGCTGAAGGTGGAGGCCGGCGGCCCGCTGCCCGCGGTGACCTGGGGCGACAGCGATGCGCTCCGCGTCGGCGACTGGGTGGTGGCCATGGGCAACCCCTTCGGCCTCGGCGGCAGCGTGACGGCGGGCATCGTCTCCGCCCGCGGTCGCCAGATCGGCGCGGGGCCCTATGACGACTTCATCCAGACGGATGCGCCGATCAACCCCGGCAATTCCGGCGGCCCCTTGTTCAACGGGAACGGGGAGGTCGTGGGCATCAACACCGCGATCTACGCGCCCTCCGGCGGCAATGTCGGCATCGGCTTCGCGGTGCCGGCGCGGATGGCGCGGCACGTCATCACGGACCTGCAGCAGGATGGGCGCGTGGCCCGCGGCTGGCTTGGCGTCTCCATGCAGCCGCTGAATTCGGAACTGGCCTCCGCGCTGCGCCTGCCGGATACGCGCGGCGTGCTGGTGGCGGGGGTGGAGCCCGGCAGCCCGGCGGCTTCCGCCGGCGTGAAGGCCGGTGACGTGGTGGTCGGCATCGATGGCCGCCCGGTCGCCGCGGCGCGGGACCTGGCGGTGGCGGTGGCGGAGGCCACGCCCCGTTCGACGGCCACGCTCACCCTGCTGCGCGACGGCCAGCGGGTGGAGCAGGCGGTGACGCTCGGCCAGCGGGAGGCGCCGCGGCAGGAAGCCCGCGCCGGCGGGGCGGAGGCGCCGCGCAACGCCTCGCTCGGCCTGCGCCTGTCCCAGGGCAAGGGCAGCGACGGCGTGACGGTGGCCGCGGTGGAGCCCGGCAGCATCGCCGCCACCCGCGGCCTGCAGGCGGGCGACGTGATCCTGCGCGCCGGCGAGCGTGACGTGCGCCGGCCCGAGGATGTGAGCCAGGCCGTCGCCGCCGCCCGCAGCGCGGGGCGCCCGGCGATCGCGCTGCAGGTGGCGCGGGAGGGCGGCCGCGCCTTCATCGCCCTGCCGCTGAATGCGGGGTGACGGGGTTCCGGCCCCGCGATCTTCGCGGCTACCCTGGCCGATGAACGGCAGGGTGGCCGCGACGGATCGATGAGCCCTCTCTCGCCGCTGGGGGGATAGGGCTGGGTGAGGGGGACGCGGCAAACCGCGCGGCCCCCTTCGCGCCGCGTCCGCGCTGCCGCCACCCCGCCCCGGAACGCGATGCAGGGGATGTCCAGCACCATGAACGCAACGGCGCGCCGCCAGGCCTTTCGCGCGATCCTGGCGGGGGAGGGCTGCGTGCACCCCGCCTCCGTCTTCGACGCCATCTCCGGCCGCATTGCCGCCGAGATCGGGTTCGAGACGGCGATCCTCGGCGGCTCCGTCGCCTCCCAGGCCGTGCTCGGTGCGCCGGACCACATCATCCTCACGTTGACGGAGCTGGCCGAGCTGGTACGGCGCATCACGCGCGCCGGCGCGCCGCCGCTGCTGGTCGATGCCGACCACGGCTTCGGCAATGCGCTGAACGTGATGCGCACGGTGGAGGAGCTGGAGGCGGCGGGCGTCGCCGCGCTGACCATCGAGGACACGCTGCTGCCCCGTCCCTACGGCCCGGATGCCGCGGCACTGCTGCCGCTGGAAGAGGGTCTGGGGAAGATCCGCGCGGCGCTGGCGGCGCGGAGCGATCCCTCCCTGGTCGTGGTGGCGCGCACCGGGGCGCTCGGCGTGACCTCCACCGAGGATGCGGTGGCGCGGGCGACCGCCTATGCCAGGGCGGGCGCGGACGGCATCTTCGTCACGGGCCTGTCGGACCTGGCGCAGCTCGACGCGCTGCGGGCGGCGACGGGCCTGCCCCTGCTGGTCGGCAGCGCCAAGGCGGGGATCGGCGGCGCCGCGGTGCTGGCGGCGCATGGCGCGCGCGTGGCGCTGCAGGGCCACCACACCTTCCCCGCCGCAGTGAAGGCCATGCGGGACACGCTGCAGGCGCTGCGGGACGGCGTGGCGCCGAAGGATCTCCCGGGCCTGCCCGACGCCACCACGATGAAGCGGCTGCAGCGGGAAGGCCAGTACGACGCGGCGATCCGCGACTTCCTCGGGGGGTAGGCGCGCGCCGCCATTCCCGCATACTGCGCGGAATGATGGAGGAAACGATCAGGCCCGGGCGCCCGTGCGGCGGGGTGCGCGCGTGATGCGCCTGCCCGGCCTGGCGCCCTTCCGGCAGAAGGGCTTCCGGCGGCAATTCCCCGCCGATATCGCGACCTCCTGGGGCTTCGAGATGGAGACCCTGGTGCTCGGCTGGTACATCCTGGTCAGCACGGGATCGGTGGTCTGGCTGACCGCCTTCGCCTCCGTCCAGTACCTCGGCACGCTGGTCTCCCCCATGTTCGGCGTGATGGGCGACCGGCTCGGCCATCGCGGCGTGCTCTGCGTCATGCGCGGGCTCTACGCGGCGCTGGCTTCGGTGATCGGGCTGATGGCGCTGACGGGGACGATGACGCCCGTCGCGGTGATGGCGGTGGCGGCCGTGGCGGGGCTGGTGCGGCCTTCCGACATGGGGATGCGCAACGCGCTGATCGCGGCCAGCGTGCCGGCGGCGCAGATGCCGGCGGCCATGGGCATCTCCCGCACCACGGCCGATACGGCGCGGGTGATGGGCGCGCTGGCGGGGGCGGGGCTGGTGGCGGCGCTCGGTATCGGGGCGACCTATGCCATCGTCGTGCTGCTCTACCTCGTCAGCCTCGGCCTGACGCTGGCGGTGCCGGCGGTGCGGCGCATCGCGGGCGCGCCGGCCTCCCCCTTCCGGGAGTTGCGCGACGGCTTCGGCCATCTGCGGGACACGCCGCCGCTGATGGCGACGATCCTGCTCGCCTTCCTCGTGAACCTGCTGGCCTATCCCGTCTCCGGCGGGCTGCTGCCCTATGTGGCGCGGGAGGTCTATGGCGTGGATCGCACCGTGCTCGGCTACCTCATCGCCTGCTTCGCGGGTGGGGGGCTGCTCGGGTCGCTGGTGATGATCGGGCGCGGCGGGGTGGCGCATCCCGGGCGGGTCATGCTGGTGGCCTGTGCCATCTGGTTCCCGCTGCTGATCGCCTTCGCCGCGGTGACCGATCCGCGCAAGGGGCTGGTGCTGATGGGCCTCGCGGGCTTCGTGCAGAGCTTCGCGCTGGTGCCGATGTCGGTGATCCTGCTGCGCTGCGCGGAGGAACGCTTCCGGGGGCGCGTCATGGGGCTGCGCATCCTGGCGGTCTATGGCCTGCCGCTCGGGCTGCTGGTGGCGGGGCCGCTGATCGAATGGATGGGTTTTGCCCGCACCATCACGATGTATGCGGGGCTCGGCCTGATCTGCACGGGGGCGATCGCGCTGCATTGGCGGCGCCATCTCTGGCCGTCGGAGGCAGCGGCGAATACGGCGCTGCGTTAGATCTGGAGCGCCCCTGCCAGCCACTCCGAAAAGGCCTGCACGGTCGATCGCCGCGCCGCCATCTCCGTCATCACCAGATGGTAGCCCGTGCCATCCTCCATCACGCCGTCGAAGGCGCGCACCAACCGTCCCGCCGCCATCGCGTCCCGCACCAGCACGCCCCAGGCGATGCCGATGCCCTGGCCCGCTTCCGCCGCGGCCAGCGCCATCGCCGTCTCGTCGAAGCGCGGGCCTGGCGCGACCAGGCTGGCATCGATTCCCGTCGCCTCCGCCCAGGCGCGCCAATAGGGCCGCTCCGCGTAATGCAGCAGCGTCGCGCGGGGGAGTGCGATGGCGGCGTCATCCGGCAGCGTGGCGCGCAGCGCTGATGTGCAGACCGGCAGCATCTGCTCCCGCGTCAGGCGCCGCACGACATAGTCCGGCCAGTCGCCATTCCCGGTGCGGATCGCGACATCGACATCGGCGCCATGCACCTGCGCGAAGTAGCGATGCGTCTCCAATCTCAGGTCGATCCAGGGATGGGCGCGCGCGAAATCGCCGATGCGCGGCGCCAGCACCCGCATGGCGAAGCTGCGCGCCGCGTTCACCACCAGCGTCGTGCGGCTGCGCGGCTGGCCGATGCGGAACAGCCCGTTCTCCAGAGTCTCCAGCCCGCGCCGCGCGTAATCCGCCAGCACGTCGCCAGCCTCCGTCAGCCGCAACCCGCGCGGGCCGCGGGTGAAGAGCGGCGCGGAAAGCCGTTCCTCCAGCGCCTTCACCTGGCGGCTGATGGCGCCCTGCGTCACGCCGAGCTCCGCCGCCGCGCGGGCCATGTTGAGGTGCCGCGCCGCCGCATCGAAGGCGCGCAGCGCCTGCAGCGGCAGCCCGGCCATGCCTTGAGTTGAACTCATGGCTGGAGAGCCTATCCCGCGCCTTTCCCCCCCGCCAGCCCGGCGCCAGACTGCGCCCCAACCACGAAGGATGCCGCATGTCCGAGGCTGCCAAGGCTCCCGCTTTCGATCCCGTCACGCTCCAGATCCTCTGGAGCCGGCTGATCTCCATCGCCGATGAGGCCGCGGCCGCGCTGCTGCGCACCTCCTTCTCCACCATCGTCCGCGAATCCAACGATTTCGCGACGGTGCTGATGGATGCGGAGGGCAACAGCCTGGCGGAGAACAGCATCGGCATCCCGAGCTTCGTCGGCCTGCTGCCGAAGACGCTGCGCCACATGCTGGCGGAGATCCCGCGGGAGGAACTGCGCCCCGGCGACTGCCTGATCACCAACGACCCCTGGATGGGTACGGGCCACCTGCTCGACATCACCATGGCGCAGCCGATCTTTCGCGGCGACACGCTGGTGGGGTTTGCGGGCGCCACGTCCCACATGCCGGATATCGGCGGCACGCTCTGGTCGGCCGACTGCACGGAGGTCTTCGAGGAGGGCCTCCGCATCCCGCCCGCGAAGTTCCTCATCGAGGGCCGCGAAAACCGCGAACTCGCCCGCATCATCCGCGGCAATGTCCGCGTGCCCGACCAGGTGATGGGCGACATCCAGGCGCAGGTGACGGCGACCAGCGTCTGCGCCCGCCGCGTGCTGGAATTCCTGGACGATACGGGGCTCGAGGACCTCGTCGCGCTCTCGGCCACGCTGCAATCCCGCGCTGACGCCGCCATGCGCAAGGCGATCGCGGCGCTGCCCGACGGCACCTGGCACGGCACGGTCTTTGCCGATGGCTATGAGGACCAGGAGACGCGCATCCAATGTGCGTTGACCATCAAGGGCGACCAGCTGTCGGTGGACTACGCCGGCACCTCGCCCCAGATCGCGCGCGGCCTCAACAGCGTGATGAACTACACCTACGCCTACACCGTCTATCCGCTGAAATGCGCGCTGGACCCGCTGACGCCGCGGAATGAGGGCAGCTACCGCGCGGTGGAGGTGGTGGCGCCGGAGGGCAGCATCCTCAACCCGCGCTGGCCCGCGGCGGTGAATGCGCGGCACCTGACGGGGCTGTTCCTGTCCGGCGCGCTCTACCAGTGCCTGGCGCAGATC
The DNA here is from genome assembly GCA_027482245.1 of Acetobacteraceae bacterium. GTDB lineage: Bacteria > Pseudomonadota > Alphaproteobacteria > Acetobacterales > Acetobacteraceae > Falsiroseomonas. The sequence continues at coordinate 228,750 of JAIXWG010000058.1, forward strand.
GTGCCGGGGATCGTCGTCGCGGACAGTGCGAGCCCCGCGCCGCGGCCGGTCTATACGGGCCGGGACAACAATGGCGACCGCTTCAGCCAGGTGCTGTTCGGCAGCGGCGGCATGGGCGCGGCCGCACATCGTGATGGCCTCAACACCACCGCCTTCCCCACCAATTCCGGCTCCGGCTCCATCGAGGCCTTCGAGGCCTCGGCGCCCATCCTGGTGTGGAAGAAGGATTTGATGCCCGACAGCGGCGGCCCCGGCCAGTTCCGTGGCGGGCTCGGCCAGGAGATCGAGCTGGAGGTGATGACGCAGGAGAGCGTGCGCCTCTCGCTGATCGCCGACCGCATGAAGCATCCCGCCGGTGGGCTGGACGGCGGTGCTGCGGGCGCGCCCGCGCTGGTGCAACTGCAGGATGGGCGCAAGCCGCATCCGAAGTCGCGATCCACGCTGCAACCCGGCGACCGGCTGTTGATGCATCTCGGCGGCGGTGGCGGCTATGGCGACCCGCGGGCGCGCGATTCGGCAGCGGTCAAGCGCGATGTGGCCGATGGCTATGTGACGCCCGAAGGGGCGCAACGGGATTACGGGGTGACGCCATGATGACCATCACGCGCCGTGCCTTGGCCGCTGCCGCGCTGGCCATGCCCGCGGTGGCGCGCGCGCAGATCACGCGCCCCGTGCGGCTGATCGTGCCCTTCGCGGCGGGTGGCGGGTCCGACACGCTGGCGCGGCTGCTCTCCGTGCCGCTGAGCGAAAGGCTTGGCCAGCCCGTGGTGGTGGAGAACCGCGCCGGCGCCGGCAGCCAGATCGGGGCGGAGGCGGTGATGCGCAGCGCGCCGGATGGCACGACGCTGCTGCTGGGCGATACGCCGCTTGCCACCATCCCGGCCGTGCAGGTTGCCGGCGGCCGCCCCGCGCCCTTCGACGCGGCGCGCGACTTCACGGCGGTGGCCGGCCTTGCCATCGCGCCCGCGCTGGTCGTGGTCGGTGGCCAGTCCCGCTTCCGCACGCTGGGCGAATTGCTGGCTGCCGCGCGTGCCAATCCGGCGGCGATCGACTTCGCCTCGGCCGGCGTCGCCAGCTCCACGCATCTCATCCTGGAACTGCTGCAGATGCGGAGCGGCGTGCGCGTCACCCATGTGCCTTACCGCGGCGCGGCGCCGGCGGTGCAGGACGTGCTGGCCGGCACGGTGCAGGCGACCATCATGGCGCTGGCGACGGCCGCGCCGCTGGTGCAGTCCGGCCAGATCCGCGTGATCGGCGTGGCGTCCGAACAGCGCATCGCCGCCATGCCCGATGTGCCGACGCTGAAGGAACAGGGCGTCGATCTCGTCTCCGGCTTCTGGTGGGGCGTGCTCGGGCCGCTCGGCATCCCCGATCCCGTGCTGGCGCAACTGGTCACCGCCATCGAGGCGTCCATGGCGAGCGAAGCCATGATATCGCGCCTGCCGGCGCTGGGGCTGGAACGGCTGCCGCTCGGCCCGCCGGCCTTCCGCGCGCTGCTGGCATCGGAGACGCGCCGCTGGGGAGAGGTCGTGCAGGCCGCGGGGATCAAGCCTGAATGAGTGCGCCCCCCATCCGTATCGGCGTCGATGTCGGCGGCACCTTCACCGATTTCGTGCTGGTGGACGAAGCGCGTTCGCGCGTCCTGACCGGCAAGCGCCTGACCACGCCGGACGACCCCGGCCGCGCCATCCTGGAGGGCCTGGACCGGCTGCTGGCGGAAGCCGGCGTCGGCTTCGGCGATGTCCGCCAGATCGTTCACGGTACCACCCTCGTCACCAACATCGTGATCGAGCGCAAGGGCGCGCGCATCGGCCTGGTCACTACGCGCGGCTTCCGCGACAGCCTCGAGATGGGGCGGGAGATGCGCTACGACCTCTATGACCTCTTCCTCGACAAGCCGGAGCCCCTGGTGCCGCGCCCGCGCCGCATCGCGGTGACGCAGCGCCACGACGCCCATGGCACCGAACGCCTGGCGCTGGCGGACCATGAGGTGCGCGACGCCGCGCGCGCGCTGAAGGCCCAGGGGGTGGAGGCCGTGGCGGTCTGCTTCCTGCACAGCTACCTCGACGCCAGCCATGAGCGTCGCGCGGCCGCGATCCTTGCCGAAGAACTGCCCGGCGTGCCCGTCACGCTCTCCTCCGACGTGGCGCCGGAAATCCGGGAATACGAGCGGGCGAATACCGCCTGCGTGAACGCCTATGTCACGCCGCTGATGGACCGCTACCTCGCGGTGCTGGAGGCTGCGCTGAAGGCCAAGGGGCTGGGCGGGCCGCTGCATCTCATGCTGTCGGCGGGCGGCATCGCGACCGTCGGCTATGCCCGCGCCAACCCCGTGCAGCTGATCGAAAGCGGCCCCGCCGCCGGCGCCACGGCCGCCATGCATCACGGCCGCATCGCCGGCGTCGCCGACATGATCTCCTTCGATATGGGCGGCACCACCGCCAAGATGTGCCTGGTCGAGAAGGGGGAGGCCGAGCATTCCTCCACCTTCGAGGCTGCGCGCGTCCGCCGCTTCCGCAAGGGATCCGGCCTGCCGCTGAAGGTGCCGGTGATCGACCTCATCGAGATCGGCGCCGGGGGGGGCTCCATCGCTCAGGTCAGCGCCATGGGGCTGCTGACGGTCGGGCCCGAAAGCGCGGGATCGGTGCCCGGCCCCGTCTGCTACGCCCGCGGCGGCACGCATCCCACCGTGACGGATGCCGATCTGCTGCTGGGCTATCTCTCTCCCGAATACTTCCTGGGCGGGGAGATGGCGCTGGACCGAAGCGCGGTGGAGCGCGCGATGGAAGAACACCTGGCGCGGCCGCTCGGCATCTCCGTGCTGGAGGCGGCGGCCGGCATCCATGCCATCGTGAACGAGAACATGGCGGCGGCGACGCGCATGTATGTGGCGGAGAAGGGCAGGGACCCCCGCCGCTACGCCATGCTCGCCTTCGGCGGCGCGGGGCCGGTACACGCCTATGGATTGGCAAAACTGTTGAAGCTGCCGCGGGTCATCGTGCCGCAGGGCGCTGGTGTCGCCTCCGCGCTCGGCTTCCTCGTCGCCGCCCCGGCGATTGACCTGGTGCGGTCGGGCGTGCAGCGGCTCAATGCCGTGGACTGGTCCGCCATCGCGGAGCGCTTCGCGGCGATGGAGGCGGAGGCGCGGGCGATGCTGGAGGATGCGGGCGCCGCGCCCGGGGACGTCACCTTCCGCCGTAGCGTCGACATGCGCTACGCCGGCCAGGGCTTCGACATCGCCGTGCCGCTGTCCGACACCATCGATGCCGCCAGCGTCGAGGCCGCCTTCCTCGACACCTACCAGCGCCTCTTCGACCGGCGCATCACGGGGGTGGCGATGGAGGTGCTGTCCTGGCGCCTCAACGCCACGGCCTCCCGCCCCACCGTCCCCGAAGCCTCCGCCGCCGGCGACGGCCAGTCGCTGAAGGGCGAGCGCCCGGTCTGGTTCCCCGAGACCGGCATGGCCCCCTGCCGCGTGCATGACCGCTACCGGCTGCGTCCCGGGGAGCGCCACGCCGGCCCCGCGGTGGTGGAGGAACGCGAATCCACCATCGTCATCGGGCCTGACGCGACCTTCATGGCCGACAGCCACGGCAACATCATCATCGACCTCGCAGGAGACGCCGCATGACCAAATCCGCCAGCCACGCATGGCTCGATGGCAAGCTGGTCCCCTGGTCGGAGGCCACCATCCACATCTCGACCGAAGCGGTGCTGCGCGGCGAGAATGTGTTCGAGGGCATCCGCGCCTATTGGAACGCCGAGGAAGGCCAGCTCTACGCCTTCCGCCACGCCGACCACATCGCGCGGCTGCGCCAGGGCGCGCACATCATGCGCATGGCCGTGCCCTACACGGATGAACAGATCGAGGCCGCGTCGCTCGACCTGATCCGCGCCTGCGGCTACCGGGAGACCATCCACTACCGCCCCGTCGTCTATTTCGCCGAGGGCGAACTGACGCACTACCTGCCGAGCGAGATCCGCACGGGCTTCTTCATCCTGGCCTTCCCCATGCCGTCCAAGCCCACCATCGAGACGGGCGTGAAGAGCTGCGTCAGCACCTGGCGGCGCAACAGCGACATGGCCTCGCCTTCGCGCATCAAGGCCGGCAGCAACTACCACAATTCCCGCCTCGCCTATGTGGAGGCGCGGCTGAACGGCTTCGGCCCGCCGGTCATGCTGAACGCCGCCGGCAAGGTGGCGGAGGGCCCCGGCGCCTGCATCATGATCGTCCGCCGCGGCAAGCTCATCACGCCGCCCGTCACCGCCGACATCCTGGAGAGCATCACGCGGGAGACGGTGATGGAATTGGCGGAGCGCGAGCTCGGCCTGACGGTGGTGGAACGGGACATCGACCGCTCCGAGCTTTACGTGTGCGAGGAAGCCTTCTTCTGCGGCAGCGGGGCGGAGGTGCTGCCCATCGCCTCGATTGACCACTACGACATCGGCGGCGGCAAGCCCGGGGCCATCACACGGCAGTTGCAGTCGTTGTATTTCGACGTGGTGCGCGGGAAGAACGAGAAGTACCGGCACTGGCTGACGCCGGTCTATGGCGCGCAGGCCGCGCGCCAGGCGGCGGAGTGATGGGGCGCAGCGTCGGGCTCCTGGTGGCGGAAAGCCTCGCCGCGCAGGGCGTGGACCTGATGTACTGCGTGCCGGGGGAAAGCTTCCTCGGGCTGACGGATGCGCTGGTCGATGTGCCGCAGCTGAAGCTGGTGGTCTGCCGGCATGAAGGCGGCGCGGCCTATATGGCGGTGGCGGATGGGCGGATGCGGGCGGGCAGGGCGGGGGTCTGCCTGGTGTCGCGCGGCCCCGGCGTCTCCAACGCCATGATCGGGCTGCACACGGCCCATCACGACGCGGTGCCGATGGTGCTGCTGATCGGCCAGGTGGAGCGCCGCGAGCGCGGGCGGATGGCGCTGCAGGAACACGACTACGGCAAGCTGTTGGCCGACATCACCAAGGCCGTCATCAACGTGGACCTGCCGTCCCAGGCCAGCGAGGCCGTGGCCCGCGCCTTCCACCTGGCGGAATCCGGCACCCCCGGCCCCGTCGCGATCGTCTTTCCCGAGGATGTGCTGGACGAGCCCGCGGACGACCTGGCGATGGCGAAGCCGCGCCTGCGCGCGACGCCCGGACCCTCCGCCGCGCAGCTGGACGAGCTGGCGGAGCGCTTGACTGCCGCCCAGCGGCCGCTGGTGCTGGTCGGCGGCGCCATGGACCAGCCGCCGGCGGTGCTGGATGCGCTGCGGCGCTTCGCGGAGGCCTGGCAGCTGCCTGTCTCGCCGACGCATCGGCGGCCCCACCTCTTCGACAGCCACCATCCGCACTACGCCGGCTATATCGGCAACCGCGTGCAGCCGAAGCTGATGGAGGTGATGCGGGAGGCCGATCTGCTGGTGGCGCTCGGCGAGCGCATGACCGATGTCGTCAGCCAGTCCTGGAGCTGGCCGGCGGCGCCCGACCCGCAGGTGCCCTTCGTCCATGTCTGGCCCGATGCCAGCGAGCTGAACCGGGTGTGGCGCGCTGACCTGCCGATCGTGGCCGACCCGGCCGCGGTGGTGGCGGCGCTGCTGGACCGCGCGCCCTCCTCACCCCCCGGCCGCGCCGAATGGATCGCGAGGCTGCACGGCATCCATCGCGCGCTGACGGCACCGTCCTGGGAGGCCGCGCCGGATGGCGTGAACTTCGCCGCCGTCTGCATCGCCGTCGCGGAGCGCATGACGGCCGACGCGGTGCTGACGACGGATGCCGGCAACTTCACCAGCTTCGTGCACCGCCACATCCCCTTCCGCCCGGGCCAGCTTTTCCTCGGCTCGGCGGTTGGCGGGATGGGGGCGGGGATGCCGATGGCGGTCGCCGCCAGCATCCGCCACCCCGGCCGGCAGGTGATCGCCGTGGCGGGCGATGGCGGGGCGCTGATGACGGGCAACGAGATCGCGACGGCCATGCGCCACGGCGCCGCGCCGGTGCTGCTGATTCCGGACAACCGGACCTACGGCTCCATCGGGATGCATCACGAGAACCGCTATCCCGGCCGGCCCTTCGCGGAGGCCGCGGACCTCGTGAATCCCGACTTCGCCGCCTGGGCCCGCGCCTTCGGGGCGGAGGGCTTCACCATCCGCACCGAGGCGGACATCGCCCCGGTGCTGGACGCCGCCCTGGCGCCCCGCACCGTGCCGGCGGTGGTGCACGTCCATGCCTCCGCCCTGCAGGTCACCGCCTTCCGCCGCAGGAAGGCGTAACCCCTACAGCAGTTCCAGCTGCCGCGCCGCCATGGCGCCCGGCACCTTGAACTGCGTGCAGTCGAGCGAGGCGCTGAAGCTGTTGTGGACGCCGCGGCCGAGGTAGCCGCGGCCATCCAGCCCGTAGCGGCGCAGCGCCAGCTTGAAGCGCTGGGACAGCAGCTCCGCATAGGCGCCCGTGCCGGTCTGCCGCGCGCCGAAGCGGGCATCGTAGAGCTGCCCGCCCCGCGTCTCCCGCACCAGGGCCAGCACGCGGGCGGCGCGCTCGGGGTGGTGCTCGGCCAGCCAGGCCTCGAACATCGCCTTGATCTCGAGTGGCAGGCGCAGCAGCACGTAGCCGGCCCGGGTCGCACCGGCGCGGGCGCTGGCTTCCAGGATGCGCTCCATCTCCGCGTCGTTCAGCCCCGGGATCATCGGCGCAGCCAGCACACCGACCGGGATGCCCGCCCGCGCCAGCTCCGTGATCGCCGCCAGGCGCTTGAGGGGCGAGGCCGCGCGCGGCTCCATCACCCGCGCCAGCTTCATGTCGAGCGTGGTGACGGAGAGGCAGACATGCACCAGGTTCCGCGCCGCGAGTCGCTGCAGGATGTCGATGTCCCGCACCACCCCCGCGCCCTTGGTGACGATGGTCACGGGGTGCCCGAACTTCTCCAGCACCTCCAGCACCCGGCGCGTGATGCCGAGGGTACGTTCTACGGGCTGGTAGGGGTCGGTGTTCGCGCCGAGCGCCACCGGCTTCGGCTCATAGCCGGGCTTGGAGAGCTCCTTCTCCAGCAACTCGGGCAGATTCGGCTTGAACATCAGCCGGGTCTCGAAATCGAGGCCGGGGGACATGCCGACATAGGCGTGGGCAGGGCGCGCATAGCAGTAGACGCAGCCATGCTCGCAGCCGCGATAGGGGTTCAGCGAGCGGTCGAAGCCGATATCCGGGCTGTCGTTCCAGGACAGGGCAGATTTCGCATGGTCCCTGGTCAGCGTCGTCGGCAGCGGCGGCATGTCCGCGAATTCCGCGGCCAGCGTGCCCCAGCCATCATCCCACGCCTCCGTCCGCGTGCTTTCATAGCGCACGCCGGGATTGGTGACGGCGCCCCGGCCCTTGCGGGCCAGGGAGGGCATCGCGGAGGCTCCCCCATCAGGCATCGTCCGGTCCTTCGATTTCCTGGTTTGTTCTCACGGAAGGTGGGGTATCCCTGGGCAGTGCGTCAAGAACAAAATGCGAATTGAGGGCCTTTCCATCGTCATCCCCGCGCTCGATGCCGCGGCCACCCTGCCGGCGACGCTCGCGGCGCTCGGCCCGCAGGACATCATCGTGGCGGACGCCGGCAGCGGGGACGACACCGCCGCGGTTGCGCGCGAAGCGGGTGCCCGCGTGGTCCAGGCGCCGCGCGGCCGGGGCAGCCAGATCGCGGCGGGAATCGAGGCCGCCGCCGGGCCCTGGCTGCTGCTGCTGCATGCCGATACCCGCCTGGCGCCGGGCTGGCAGGAAGCCGTCCGCACCGTGATGCGCGACCCGTCCCGTGCCTGGCATTTCCGCTTTGCGCTCGATGACGACACGCCCGCCGCCCGCCGGCTGGAGCGCGCCGTCGCCTGGCGCTGCCGCGTGCTCGGCCTGCCCTATGGCGACCAGGGGCTGCTGGTCCACCGGGACCTGCTGCGGGCCGTCGGCGGGATGCGTCCAATGCCGCTGATGGAGGATGTGGACCTGGTCCGCCGCCTCGGCCGGGCGCGCATCGGGGCGATGGACGTCGCGGCGGTGACGAGTGCGGCGCGCTTCCGGCGGGATGGCTACCTGCGGCGTTCGGCGCGCAACCTGTTCTGCCTCGCCCTCTGGTTCGCGGGCGTCAGCCCGGCCACCATCCAGCGCATCTATCGGGGGCGGGGATGAGGGGCGACACGCTGGTGATCTTCGCGCGCGTGCCGCGCCTCGGCGCCGTCAAGCGCCGGCTGGCCCGGGGCATCGGCGCCCGGGCGGCGCTGCGCTTCTATGTCGGGCAGTTGGCCACGCTGCTGCGCGCCACGGCGAGGGACCGGCGCTGGCGGACGGTCATCGCCGCCACGCCGGACCATGCGCCGGCACGCTGGCCGATGGCCCTGCCGCGGGTCCCGCAGGGCCGGGGGGACCTCGGCCAGCGGATGCTCCGCGCCATGCGCCCGCATCGCCGCTGCGTGCTGGTGGGCAGCGACATCCCCGGCATCACCGCGGCCGACATCGCGGCGGCCTTCCGCGCGCTCGGCCGGGCGGATGCCGTCTTCGGGCCGGCGCGGGATGGCGGGTACTGGCTGGTGGGCCTCGGCCCCCGCCGGCCCGCGGCGCCCTTCGCCGGCGTCCGCTGGTCCACCCGCCACGCGCTGGCCGATACCCGCGCCAACTTCAGGGGAAGACGGGTTGCCGCGGTGCGGAGGCTGCGGGATGTCGACACCGCCGCCGATCTTGCGGCGCTGCGCAGGAGTCGCCGATGAAAAGCCCGGACTGGAGCCTGACCAGCGCCGACTATGCGCGCCACCGCCAGGGCTTCCCGCCCCGCTTCCTCGACCTGCTGGCGCGGGAATCGCTGCTGCAGGAGGGCATGGCGGTGCTCGACCTCGGCACCGGCACGGGCACGCTCGCGCGCGGCTTGGCGGCGCGGGGGGCGAGCGTGCTCGGCATCGATCCCGCCCCCGGCCAGATCGCCGCCGCACGCGCCCTGGCGGCGCAGGAGGGCCTCGCCGCTCGCGCCCGCTTCGAGGAAGCGCTTGCCGAGCGCACGGGCCAGGCGGACCAGGCCTTCGACCTGGTGATCGCCGGCCAGTGCTGGCACTGGTTCGACCGCGGCCTGGCGGCGGCGGAGGCATGGCGCGTGCTGAAACCCGGCGGCGCCCTGGTGATCTGCCATTACGACTGGCTGCCCCTGCCCGGCAGCGTCCCGCACGCCACCGAATGGCTGATCGAGGCCCACAACCCCCGCTGGCGCATGGGCAACGGGACGGGCTTCTACCCGGCCTGGGCGGGCGACCTTGCGCTGGCCGGCTTCCGCGACATCGGCTTCGCGGGCTTCGACCATGAAGCCCTCTACAGCCGGGAGGACTGGCGCGGCCGGGTCCGGGCTTCCGCCGGCGTGGGCGGCGCGCTGGGCGGCGATGGGGTGGCGCGCTTCGATGCGGAACTCGCGGCCCTGCTGGACCAGCGCTTCGGTGCGGATCCCCTTGTGGTCCCGCACCGGATCTTCGCAATCTGGGGCTACCGACGGTAACCCCAGCGTCTATCAGGCATGGGTCTTCGGCGTGCCCGCGAAGCGCGCCTTCACCCATTCGCGCATCGTCTGGAACACGACGTAGAGCATCGGGATCATGAAGATGCCGATGATAGAGGCCGCGAGCATGCCGCCGAAGACCGGCATGCCGACCGCGCGGCGGGATGCACTCGCCGCACCCGTCGCGATCACCAGCGGCACGAGGCCGAGCACGAAGGCGATGGAGGTCATCATCACCGCGCGGAACCGCAGCCTGGCGCCCATCACCGCGGCTTCCTGGATCGACTTGCCCGCCTCCCGCTGCTCCTTCGCGAATTCGATGATCAGGATGCCGTTCTTGGCGGCCAGCGCGATCAGCACGACGAGCCCGATCTGCGCATAGACGTCGAGTGACAGCCCCGCGATCCCGATCGCCGCGAAGGACCCCAGCACGCCGACCGCGATGGAGGTGAGCACCGGGATCGGGATCACCCAGCTCTCATACAGCGCCACCAGGAAGAGGTAGGCGAAGAGCAGCGCGAGGGCGAGGATGATGCCCGTCTGCCCGCTCGCCAGCCTCTCCTGGAACGCCGTGCCGGTCCATTCATAGCCGTAGCCCTGCGGCAGCACGCGGTCCGACAATTCCTCCATCGCCTTCAGCGCGTCACCGGAGGAGATGCCCGGACGCGGTGCGCCGTTGATGGAGACGGTGCGGACGTTGTTGTAGCGGCTGATGGTCTGCGGCCCGAGCACGACGCGGATGTCGGCGACGGAGCGCAGCGGCACCATTTCCCCGGCCGCGTTGCGGACATGGATGCGCCAGATGTCGGGGATGTCGTCGCGGTCGGTCGATTCAGCCTGGATGTTCACCTGCCAGGATCGGCCGAAATAGTTGAAGTCGTTGACGTAGAAGCCGCCGAGCGTGGTCTGCAGCGCCGTGAAGATGTCGCTGATCCGCACGCCGAGCGCCTGAGCCTTGTCGCGGTCCACATCCAGGAACAGGGACGGGTTGTTGGCCGCGAAGGTGGAGAACACGGCCTGCAGGCGCGGGTCCTGGTTGGCGGCGACGACGACGCCGAGCATGGCGCTCGACATCTCCTCCGGCGGCCGGCCTTCCAGGTTCTGCAGCTGGTACTGGAAGCCCGCGCCCGTGCCCAACCCGATGATGGGCGGGATGTTGAAGGCGAAGGTGTTGGCCGCCCGCACCTGCTGCGTCGCGCCGAAGACGGTGCGGATGGCGCTGAAGACGCTCTCCTGCGCCGTGGTGCGGTCCGCGAAGGGCTTCATGCGCACGACGATGAAGGCGGCGTTGGACTGCGCGCCGCCATCGATCAGGCTGAAGCCGACGATGGCCAGCACGCGCTCCACCCCCGGCACGGGCTTGATGATCGCCTCCACCTGCTCCACCGCCGCGCGGGTGCGGGAGAGCGATGCGCCCTGGGGCAGCTGCATCTGCACGAAGAAGGCGCCCTGGTCTTCCTCTGGCAGGAAGCCCTGCGGCGTCCGGCCGGCGAGGAAGGCGATGCCGCCCATGAAGACGGCCGTCAGCAGCAGCGACAGGATGGACAGCCGCACCAGGCGCGCGACGATGTTGCCATAGCCGTCCCGCACCCAGTCGATGCCCCGCATCACCGCGGCCAGCACGCCCTTCCGCGGCCCGTGATGCGGCCGCAGGAAGACGGCGCAGAGCGCGGGGGAGAGCGTCAGCGCGTTGATGGCGGAGATCACCATGGCGACGGACACCGTCACCGCGAACTGGGCGAACAGCGCGCCGGACAGGCCCGGGATGAAGCCCACCGGCACGAAGACCGAGAGCAGCACCAGCGTGATCGCGATGATCGGCGCGGTGATCTGCGCCATGGCCTTCTTGGTCGCCTCGGCCGGCGACAGCGCCGGCTCCTCCTCCATCACGCGCTCGACATTCTCCACCACGACGATGGCGTCGTCGACGACGATGCCGATGGCCAGCACCATGGCGAGCAGCGAGACGGTGTTGGCGGAGAAGCCGACCACCAGCAGCACCGCGAAGGTCGCGATCAGGCTGACCGGCACGGCGATCACCGGGATGATGGTGGCGCGGAAGCTGCCGAGGAACAGCAGCACCACGATCACCACCAGCACGAAGGCCTCCAGCAGCGTCTTGATCACCTCATGCATCGTGTCGGTGACGAAGGTGGAGGTGTCGTAGAAGACGTCCGTGCGCATCCCCTCGGGGAAGCGGCGGTTCATCTCGTCCAGCGTGCCCTTCAGCGCCGCGGCGGCGGCCACCGCATTGGCCCCCGGCGCCAGGTAGGTGCCGAGCGTGATGGCGGGCTGGCCGTTGAGGCGGCTTTCCGTGTCCATCCGCGCGGCGCCCAATTCGACCCGCGCCACGTCCCGCAGCCGCAGCAGCGACCCCTGCGCATTGGCGCGGATGACGATGTTGCCGAATTCCTCCGGCGTCGACAGGCGGCCCTGCGTCTGCAGGTTGAACTGGAACTGCTGGTCGTCGCTGATCGGTCGGGCGCCGATGCGGCCCACGGCCGCCTGCACGTTCTGCGCCTGGATCGCCGCCACCACGTCGGACGGCGTCAGGTTCAGGCTGATGAGCTTGTCCACCTCGAACCAGATGCGCATGGAGTAGTCCATGGCACCGAACATCGATACCTGGCCGATGCCGGGCACGCGCGCCAGCCGGTCCAGCATGTTGATGGTGACGTAGTTCGAGAGATAGAGCGGGTCATGCGCCGCATTCGTCGACGTCACCGTCAGGAACTGCAGCACGGCGGATGACTGCTTGCGCACCGTCACGCCCTGGCGCTGCACTTCCTGCGGCAGGCGGGCCAGCGCAGACTGCACGCGGTTGTTCACGTTCACCGTCGCGATGTCGGCATTGGTGCCGAGCGCGAAGGAGACGTTCAGCGCATAGGTGCCGTCATTGGCGCTGTTGGAGGACATGTAGATCATGCCCTCCACGCCGTTCACGGCGCTCTCGATCACCTGCGCCACCGTCGATTCCACGACGGTGGCGGAGGCGCCGGGGTAGGAGGTGCTGACCTGCACCTGCGGCGGCACGATGTCCGGGAACTGCGCCACGGGGATCCGCAGCATGGCCAGCGCGCCGGCCAGCGTCATCACGATGGAGATGACGATCGCCAGCCTGGGCCGGTCGACGAAGACGGAGGAGATCATGGCGGATCAGCCCCGGCCGGGGCTGCGCAGCGGCGCGGAGGCCGGTCCCGGCTGCACGGGCTGGCCCGGGCGCACGCGCTGCACGCCCTCCACCACCACGCGCTCCCCACCCTCCAGCCCCCGCTCGATCACCACCTGGTCGGCGATGCTGCGGCCGAGCGTCACGGGGCGGCGCGCGGCCTTGTTGTCCGCGTCGAGCGCGAAGACGTAGTTGCCCTGCTGGTCCTGCAGCACGGCGCTGCGCGGGATCACCACCGTCGGCACCGGCTCCGCGCCCTCCACGAAGACGTTCACGAACATGCCGTCGATCAGCTCCCGGTCCACGCCGCCTTCCGTGCCGGTGCCAGGGCCGGGCCGCGGCGGGTTCGGGATCAGCGCGCGGACCAGCACCGTGTCCGTGTTGCGGTCCACCTGGGTGTCGATGAAGTCGATCCGCCCGACCTGGCCATAGATCGCGCCCGTCACCAGGCGGATGCGAACGCGGGTGGCATCGGCGCCCCCGCGGCTGGCGTAGCGGTCGCGCAGTTCCGTGCCGGTGCGGAGGTTGACCGGGAAGGCGACGCGCATCGGGTCCTGGCTGACGATGGTGGCCAGCAGGTCGCTGCTCGGCCCGACGACGGAGCCGACCGAGAAGGTGGACCGCCCGATCTTGCCCGCGATCGGGGCGGCGATTTCCGTGTAGCCCAGGTTGATCTGCGCCACCCGCAGCTGCGCCTGCGCGCCGAGCAGCGAGGCCTGCGCCGAACGCTGCGCCGCCGTCGCATCGTCCACCCGCACCTGCGTGCCGGCGGAGGTGCGGACCAGTTCGCGCGCGCGGGCGAGGGAGATGTTGGCGTTCTGCAACTCGGCCTCGGCGGAGGCGACGGTCGCCTGGGCGCGGGCGACCTCGGCCTCGAAGGGGGCGCGTTCCAGGCGGAACAGCACGTCGCCGGCCTTCACCTCCTGCCCCTCGCGGAACAGCCGCTCCTGCAGGAAGCCGGTGACGCGGGCACGAAGCTCGACGCGTTCCGGCGCCTCCACCCGGCCGACGAATTCGGTGCTTTCCGTGACGGGACGGCGTTCGACGGCGACGACGCCGACGGCGGGCGGCCCACCAGGCCCGGGCTGCGCCAGCGACGGCGCGCCGGAAAGGAGAAGCAGGAGGGCCGCGCTGGGCGCGGCGAGGCGGGCAAGACGCATGGACACCATCCGACGATTGGATCGGATGTGGGCGCCTCGCCCTCCGCGCGTCAAGTTTCGTGAATGTTACTACCCGGCGGCGAGCGGGGGCCTTGAAGCTTCGAAAGCCGCGATATCGCCAGCCAGGGTCAGCGTCAGCCCGATCTCGTCGAGCCCCCGCAGCAGACAGTCCCGCGCGAAGGGCGGCACGGTGAAGGGGTGCTCCGCCCCGTCCGGCGCGGTCAGCACCTGGCGTTGCAGGTCGACCGTGATGGTCGCGCCCGGCGCGGCCGCGACCGCGCCGCGCAGCGCGTTCACGATCGACTCCGGCAGCTTCACCGGCAGCAGCCCGTTCTTCAGCGCGTTGCTGAAGAAGATGTCGCCGAAGCTTTCCGCCACCACGGCGCGGAAGCCCATCGCCAGCAGCGCATAGACCGCGGCTTCCCGCGACGATCCCACGCCGAAGTTGCGGCTGGCCACCAGGATGCCGGCCTGGCTGAAGGGCGGCTGGTTCAGGATGAAGTCGGGCCGCGTCGCGCCTTCCGGCGTGAAGCGGAGGTCGTGGAAGCCGTAGGCGACATAGCGCTCATCCCGCGGGCGCCGCATGAAGCGGGCGGGCATGATCTGGTCGGTGTCGACATTCGGCATGTCGAGCGGCGCGGCGACGGCGGTCAGCGTCGTGAAGGGCTCCGGCATCACTCAGTTCCCTGCCTGCATCAGGCGCCCGGCCAGTGCGGACGCGGCGGCGGAAGCGGGCGAGACGAGGTGCGTCCGCGCCCCGCGCCCCTGGCGGCCGGCGAAGTTGCGGTTGGAGGTGGAGGCGCAGCGTTCGCCCTCCCCCACGCTTTCCCCGTTCATGGAGACGCAGAGCGAGCAGCCGCTCTCCTCCCACCGCGCACCGGCCTCGAGGAAGATGCGGTCCAGCCCCTCGGCCTCCGCCGCCCGCTTGGTGGCGGAGGAGCCCGGGGAGACCAGCATGGGCACGGCGATCTTCCGGCCCTTGAGGACATCGGCGGCGGCGCGGAGGTCCTCCAGGCGCGAATTGGTGCAGGAGCCCAGGAAGACGCGATCGACGCGGACATCGGCCATCGCCTCGCCGCCCTGGAGGCCCATGTAGTCGAGGCTCCGCTTCCAGGCGCGCGCCCGCGCCTCGTCGGGCGCTTCGTCGAGCCGCGGCACGCGGGCGGAGAGGGCCACGGCTTCTTCCGGGCTGGTACCCCAGGTCGCCATGGGGGCGATGGCGGCGGCGTCCAGCGTCACCTGCCGGTCGAAGGCGGCGTCGGCGTCGCTGTGGAGGTTGGTCCAGGCCGGGTCGGGCGCCGCCGGAGCATGCGGGCGGCCGGCGAGCCAGGCGGCGGTGATGGCATCCGGCGCCACCATGCCGGTGCGGGCGCCGGCCTCGATCGCCATGTTGCAGAGCGTCAGGCGGCCCTCGACGGAGAGCGCGCGGACCGCGCTGCCCGCGAATTCGATGGCGCCGCCGAGGCCGCCGCCCGTGCCGATCGTCGCGATCAGGGCGAGGGCCATGTCCTTGGCCGTGGTGCCGGCCGGCAGCGTGCCCTCGAAGCTCGCGCGGATCTGGCGGGGCTGGGACTGCCAGATGGTCTGGGTCGCCAGCACATGCGCGACCTCGCTGGCGCCGATGCCGAAGGCGAGTGCGCCGAGCGCGCCATGGGTCGAGGTATGGCTGTCCCCGCACACCACCGTCATGCCGGGCAGCGTGAGCCCCTGCTCGGGCCCCGCGACATGGACGATGCCCTGGTCGGGGTCGGCCAGGTCGAAGGCGCGGATGCGGTTGGCGCGGGCGTTCTGCTCGAAGGTCTCGATGATGCCGCGGATTTCGGGGTCCTGTACCGCGTCGGTGCGGCGCGCATTGGTGGGGACGTAGTGGTCCCCGAAGCCGAAGGTCAGGTCCGGGCGGCGGACGGGGATGCCGCGGGCGCGCAGCATGTTGAAGGCGTGGAAGCTGCCTTCGTGGAAATAGTGCCGGTCGATGTAGAGCAGCACCAGCCCGTCATCGCGCGCATGCACGACATGGGCATCCCAGATCTTCTGAAACAGCGTTCTTCCCATGGCCGGACCTTGGCCCCGCCCCCGCTGGACGGCAAGAGGGGTGCGGGGCAGGGTGCGCGGCATGTGGACCGACCCGCCCAAGCTGATCCAGCCGACCCTCCTCTCCCGCCTGCCGGACACGCTGCGCCGCCTGCGGCCGACCGCCTGGGCGGATGCCAACCGCGCCGGCCAGGCGGTGGACAGCTTCCTGGAGGGGCCCTGCTTCGATGCGGCGGGGAACCTCTACTGCACCGACATCCCGCATGGCCGGATCTTCCGCGTCTCCGGTTCCCACTGGGAGGTGGTGGCGGAATACGAGGGCTGGCCGAACGGCCTGGCGGCGCGGGGGGAGGATCTGCTGGTCGCGGACTACCGCCACGGGCTGCTGACGCTCGACCCCGTGACGGGCGCCATGGCGCCGCTGCTGGAGACGATCCTCAGCGAGGGATTCCGAGGGATCAACGACCTGATCCTGCTGCCGGATGGCGGCGTGGTCTTCACCGACCAGGGGCAGACGGGCCTGCAGGACCCGAGCGGGCGCGTCTGGCGGCTGCATCCGGACGGCCGGATGGACAAGCTGATCGGCAACGGGCCGAGCCCCAACGGACTGGTGATGAACCGCGCCGGCACGCATCTGATGGTGGCGATGACGCGGTCCTGCGAGATCTGGCGCTTCGTGCTGCGGCCGGATGCCGTGGTGGCCAAGGCCAACCTGTTCTTCCGCATCCCGGCCGGGACCTCCGGCCCCGATGGGCTGGCGGTGGATGCGCATGACAGGCTCTTCGTCGCCAATCCTGGCCACGGCCAGGTCTGGGTGGTGGACGCGCACGGGCTCTGCTCCCACCGGATCGACTGCACCGGCTTCGGCCGGATGCCCACCAACTGCACCTTCGCGCCCGACGGGCGGACGCTGGTGATCACGGAAAGCCAGTCCGGCAGCCTGCTGGCGGCCGAGATTCCGTCCCCCTGAGGGGGAGGCTTGCCGCGGGTCCTGCCCGCCGGTGTAGGCTGGGGTCATGCCCAGTTTCAGCCTCACCGGCGTGCGTTGGGACAAGCCGGTCGTCACCTGGGGCTTCGCCCAGCCGACTCGCGCGACCCTCTACACCGACGCCATCATCGTCCCCTCCGCGCGCGCGACCGTCGCCAGCGCCTTCGACCGCTGGGAGGCGGTGAGCGGCATCGACTTCACGCTGGTGGCCGGCAGCAACGCCGACATCCGGATCGGCTACGCCGATTTCCCGGGCCCCGTGGCGGGCCAGGCCATCACCTATTTCGACATCGACACGGGCAGCATCACCAGCGTCGAGATCGCGATCGAGCCCGATACAGGCTTCCTCTACCAGATCGCGCTGCATGAGATCGGCCACGGCATCGGGCTCGACCACGTCAACGACCAGACGGAGATCATGAACGCCACGGTCTACGCCCGGGACCTCGGCAGCGGGGACATCGCCGGGGCGCAGACGCTCTACGGCCCGCCGCGCGTCGTGACCGCGCCGGCACCGACACCGGCGCCGCAGCCGGAGCCTGTGCCGCGCGGGCTCTCTGTCGCGGGGGATGTGAATGCCGATGGCCGGGCCGACCTGCTCTGGCAGAGCACCGGCTCCGGCCAGGTGGCGGTGTGGCAGATGAACGGGGCCGCGGTCAGCGGCGGTGGGCTGGTCGGGCCGGCGATCGGGCCGCAGTGGCGGGCGGTTGGCCTCGGCGATGCCGATGGCAGCGGCACGGCGGACATCCTGCTGCAGGCCTCCGACGGGCAGGTGGCGATCTGGCTGGCCTCCCGCGCCGGGGCGATCAGCGGCGGGCCGCTGGCGCTGAACCCGGGCCCGGACTGGCGCGCCGTGGCCGCGGCCGATTTCGACGGCAACGGGCGGGCGGACATCCTGTGGCGCGGCCCGGGCGGGGAGGTCGTGGTCTGGCAGATGGACGGCACTCGCGTGGCCGGCGGCGGCGTGGTGCCGGTCAATCCGGACACCACCTGGCGCGTGGCGGGCGTGGCGGATGCCGATGGCGATGGTCGCGCCGACATCCTGTGGCAGCACGAGGGTGGCGCGGTCGCGGTCTGGCTGATGCAGGGCGCGACGCTGCGCGGCGGGGGCGTCCTGGCCACGAATCCGGGCTCCGCCTGGCAGGCCCGCGCCTTCGCGGACATGGATGGCGATGGCCGGGCGGACATCGTCTGGCAGAACGACAGCGGCCAGGTCGCGGCCTGGCTGATGGAGGGCACCGCGGTGCGGGGCGGCGGCACGCTGGCCTACAACCCCGGCCCCACCTGGGATGTGACGGCCGCCCGCGACGTCAATGGCGACGGGCGGAGCGACATCCTCTGGCGGTCGGAGGGCGGGGAGGCCGCGGTGTGGCTGATGAACGGCATCGCCATCCTGGGCGGGGGCACGCTCTCCCCCGTCCCGGACCTGGACTGGCGGCTGCTGTGATCAGCCGAGGCTGATCCCCGTCTCCCGGATCAGGTCCCGCACCAGGGCGCGTTCGCGGACCAGGCGGGCGCCCAGCGCATCGGCCTCCGCCGGCGTCGCCTCCGCCCCCGCGGCGGCGTAGCGGGCGCGCACCTCGGCGTCGGAGGTCGCGTGGTTCACGGCCTCCTCCAGCGTGCGGCGGATGGGCTCCGGCGTGCCGGACCGGCAGAACAGCGCGTTCCAGCTGGTGACGTCGAAGCCCGGGAAGCCCTGGCTGGCGATGGAGGGGTAGGGGCCGATGCCCGCCGCATTGGTGGTGCCGACGATGACCGCGCGCCCGCCCTCCACCAGCGGGTTGAGGGAGTTGCCGGAGATGATGGCGGCATCGAGGGTCCCGGCCGCCAGGTCGCGCGCCGCCTCCGCGCCCCCGCGATAGGGCACGTGTTCCAGCCGCACGCCGCCCGCGCGATGCGCCAGCATGACGCCCGCCAGGTGCCCGATGCTGCCGACACCCGGGGAGCCGTAGGAAAGCCCGCCCGGTGCCGCCCGCGCGGCGGCGAGGAATGACGCCACATCGGTGATCCCCCGCCCCCGCGCGACGCCCAGCAGGTAGGGCACATCCGCCACCGTGCCGACCGGGGCGAAGTCGCGCTCATAGTCGAAGCTCAGGTTGCGGTTGATGAACTGCGCCACGACGAAGGACGCACTGTCGAACAGCAGCGTGTGCCCATCCGCCGGCGCCTGCACCACCTGCGCCGCGCCGATCGCGCCGCCGGCGCCGGAGCGGTTCTCCACCACGATCTGCTGGCCGAGGAAGGCCGACATGCGCGGCTGGATGAGGCGCGCCAGCGTGTCGGAATTGCCGCCGGGCGCGAAGGGCACCACGAGGCGGATCGGCCGGTTCGGGAAGCCTGGCGGCCGCTGCGCCAGGGCCGGCGCCGCGAGTAACGACAGGGCGATCAGGCTGCGACGCGTGGCCATGGCGGTTCCTCCGGTTCGGGGCGGAGCGTAAGGCGGCGCCCGCCCGACTGTCATTCCCCCTCCGGAGTCGCCCCATGCCCGCCTTCCTGCACTGCCACATCGCGACCACCCTCGATGGGCGGATCGCCCGCGCGGATGGGTCCGTGGACTGGCTGATGGATGGCGCGCCGCCGCCCGAGGCCTTCGGCTTCGAGGGTTTCTACGCCGGCATCGACGCCATCCTGATGGGCCGCGGCACCTATGACGCCGTGCGCGCCATGGGCGACTGGCCCTATCCCGGCAAGCCCGTGACGGTCGTGACCACGCGGCGGCTCGCCGATGCGCCGCCCGGCGTGGAGGCCATGGGGGAGGTCGCTGCCGCCGTTGCAGCGCTGGATGCGCGTGGTCATGCGCGGGTCTGGGCGGAGGGCGGCGGGCAATTGCTGCGCGGGCTGCTCGCCATCGGCCGGCTGGACCGGCTGGAGATGGCCGTGCTGCCGCTGGTGCTGGGGGAGGGGCCGATGCTCTTCCCGCCGGGCACGATGGAGACCCGCTTCCGCCTGGTGGAGGCCCGCGCGGTGGAGGGCGGCGCGCTCCACCTGGTCTATGACCGGGCGGCGTGAGGGCCGATACTGGCGGCCTGCAAGGAACGACCGATGACCTCGCCCACGCCTCTCGCCGGCCTCCGCGTGCTGGAATTCACCCACATGATCATGGGGCCCTCCGCCGGCATGGCGCTGGCCGATCTGGGGGCGGAGGTCATCAAGGTGGAGCCGGCGCCGGACGGCGATTCGACGCGCCGCCTGACGGGATCCGGCACCGGCTTCTACGCGGCCTTCGGGCGGGGGCGCCGCAGCCTCTGCGTCGACATGAAGAAGCCGGAGGGCATCGCGCTGGTGCAGAAGCTGGCGGCGCGGGCCGATGTGCTGGTGGAGAATTTCCGCCCCGGCGCCATGGCGAAGCTCGGCCTGGGGTATGAGGAACTGGCCGCGGTCAATCCGGGCCTCGTCTATGCCTCCTGCAAGGGGTTCCTGCCCGGCCCCTATGAGCACCGGACGGCGCTGGACGAGGTCGTGCAGATGATGGGCGGCCTGGCCTACATGACCGGGCCCACGGGACGGCCGCTGCGCGCGGGCAGCAGCGTGATCGACATCATGGGCGGACTGTCCGTGACCGTCGCGATCCTGTCCGCGCTGCGGGAGCGGGAGAGCACGGGCCGCGGCGGGCATGTGCAGGCCGGCCTGTTCGAATCGGTCGCGCTGCTGATGTCCCAGCACATGGCGCAGGCGCACATGACGGGCATCGAGCCGCCGCCCATGTCGACCCGCCTGCCGGCCTGGCCGGTCTACGACATCTTCGACACGGCCGATGGCGGGCAGGTCTTCGTGGGCGTCGTCACCGACACCTCCTGGCCCATCTTCTGCAATGCCTTCGGGCTGGAGGACATGGCGACCGACCCGAGCCTCGCCACCAAGAACCAGCGGGTCGAGGCCCGGGCGCGGACCATCCCCCGCATCGCGGCCGCGCTGGCCGCCTATACCAAGGCGGAGCTGATGGCGAAGTGCGAGGCGCTCGGCCTGCCCTTCGCGCCGATCGGGCGGCCGGCGGAGCTGTTCGACGACCCGCATCTCAACGGCTCCGGCGGCCTCGTGCCGATGACGCTGCCGGATGGGCGGGCGATCAGGCTGCCGGCGCTGCCGGTCTCGATCGATGGCGCGCGGCCCGGCGGCGCGGGCGACCTGCGGCCGCCGGGGGCGGATGGCGCGGCGATCGCGGCGGAGCTGGGCTATTCGGCGGCGGAGATCGCGGCGCTGCGCGAGGCCGGGGTGATCACGGTCGGGGTGTGACTTTTCAGTCGCTAAGCGATTTATGCCGATTATGCCGGTTTAGCACCTTTAGTCGGTGTTTCGCGGGGCGCGGAGGCGGCCGCATCCCGATCTTCTCCGCCGGGCGGGTCCAGCGACAGGGCCGCCAGGTCCTGGCCACCATGATAGACACCCAGCACATCCACGGTCTCCGCGGTGACGCGATAGACGATGATCGCCCGCCGATCGACCGGATGCAGGCGAAGGCCCGGACCCAGGTCATCGGCCACCCGGCCCATCGCCGGGAAGTCCGCGAGGCGCAGGCAACTGGCCTCGAGGCGATCGAGGTAGCCACGCGCCCGCGCGCTCCCGGCCTCATTGGCGATGTAGTCGTACAGGTCGAAAAGCTGGGCGCGCGCCGCGGGGTGGAAGCGGACGCTACGCGCCATCCGCGCCGGCTCTCACCCGGGCCGCGTGATGGTCGCGAAGATCGGCGAAGACGCGGGTGGCGGGTTCCATGGGGCGGCCATCCTGTGTCCGCTCCGCGAGTTCGGCGCGAATGGCGGCCCGACGGTCCCGTGCCAGGGCCTCGGCATCCTCCAGCAGCCGGAGTCCGGCGCGGATCACCTCGCTGACGTTCTGGAAGCGCCCTTCCTCGATCTGCTGCTGCACGAAACGATCGAAATGGGGGCCGAGATTGACGTTCGGCATGGGCTCCTCCGACATCGGGCTGCTCTGGCCAAGCATCCCAGGCGACCATGCCAATAGATGGCCAGGAATGCCATCACTCCCGCGGGGTTACAGCGGCGGCCCGTGATGAATGGGAACATAATACGAACAAAATCCCGGCGCCATCCTTTTCCTGGCGTCGGCCCTCACCCCGGCCGCTTCGCCACCGCCAGCCCCAGGCCGAGGGCGATCATCGCTCCGCCCGAGGCCTCCCGCAGCCTTCGCACCAGGGTGGGTCGAGCCGCCGCCCCCTGCCGCAGCCGGCCCGCGGCGAGCGCCACCGCCATATCGGCCAGCGTGTTCAGCAGGACCGACACCGTCCCCAGCGCCACGAATTGCAGCCCGGCATGGCCCGCCGCGGGGTCGACGAACTGGGGCACGAAGGCCAGGAAGAAGGCGGCGGTCTTGGGGTTCAGCGCCTCCACCACCACCCCCTCCCGGAACGCTTTCCGCGGGCCGAGCGGGGGCTTGGCGGCGCCGGCCAGCGCCTCCGCCCGCGCGGTGCGGATGGCGCGCCAGCCGAGCCAGGCCAGGTACAGCGCGCCGGCCCATTTCAGGGCGTTGAACAGCTCCGCACTCGCCAGCACCAGGGCGGAGACGCCGAGGCTGCCGGCCAGCACATGCGCCATGCCGCCCAGCCCGGTGCCGAGGCTGCTCGCGATGCCCTCCGCCCGCCCGCCGGCCAGCGTCCGCGCCGCGACATAGAACAGGCCGGGGCCCGGCGTGACGGCCAGCAGCAGGGCCGCGGCCAGGAAGAGGGGCAGCGTCTCCGTCATTCGGGCATCGCCGCCGCCACGGCGCGCTCCGCCGGGCGGTCGCTGGCGGAAAGCGCGTCCCGCACCCCCGCGCGGTCCGCGGCATTCCGGTTCTGGCTGAGCTTCTGCTTGCCTTCCAGCCGCGTGATCGGCAGGCGCAGGCCGACGATGCCCTTCAACTGGCCGCGGATGAAATCGGGCGGCGCGTCGGAAACGGCCCAGGGGGTGGCGCGGGGCGCCTCGTGCCGCTCGGTGAGCTTCGTGACCAGGGCCAGCAGGCGGTCCGGGTCCTCGTAGAACTCGGCGGGGCCGCGGGCCTGGATGGTGACGTAGTTCCAGGTCGGCACCACGCGGTGGTGCTCGGCCTTGGAGGGGTAGAAAGACGGGCTGACATAGGCGTCCGGGCCCATGAAGACGGCCAGCGCCTCCCCCACCATCGGCGTCTTCCACTGCGGATTGGCGCGGGCCAGGTGGCCGTGCAGCGTGCCGAAGGGGCCGTCATCGGGGTCGAGAAACAGGGGCAGGGGGCTCGCCATCAGCCCCTCCGCCGTGGCGGTGACCAGGTTGGCGAGGCCGGCGCCCTGGATCGCCGCATGCAGGGCGGGCAGGTCGTCCAGGCGGAAGGCGGGGGGGATGTACATGCGAAGCTCCTCAGCCCTGGAAGCTGGCCCGCTTCTGGTCCAGAAGGAATGGCCAGTTTCCGGCAGAACGGGTGGGCCAGTTGCATGGACGGACCGGCGGGCATCGGGCAGCGGATCGTCGCCGCCATCCGGCAGAGGATCGAGACCGGGCTGGATGGGCCCGGGACGGCCATGCCCTCGACCCGCGCGCTGGCGGCGGAATGGGGTGTCTCCCGCACCACCGTCACGGCGGCCTATGACCAGCTGATCGCGGAGGGCTACCTGGAAGTCCGGCAGGGCGCGCGGGCGCGCGTCGCGCCGGGGCTCGGGCGGGGGAAGGCCGGCCCGCCCGCGCCACCGCCGGCGACGGCGCGGCTTTCCGGCTTCGGCCAGCGCCTGGCCGCCCTGCCGCCGCTGCCGGCCGCGGGCATGGACGGGCTGCTGGCGGACTTCCGCTATGGGGAGCTGGCGGCGCGCGACTTTCCGCGGATGGCCTGGCGCCAGGCGGTGACGGCGGCGCTGCTGCGGCCGCCGGGGGTGCTGCGCTATGGCGACCCGGCCGGATCGCTCCGGCTGCGCGCGGCCTTGCAGGGCTATCTGTGGCGGGCGCGTGGGCTGCGCTGCACGGCCGAGCAGATCATCATCGTCAACGGGTCGCAGCAGGGCATCGACCTCGTCGCGCGGCTGCTGCTGGACCCCGGCGAGACGGTGCTGATGGAGGACCCCGGCTACGCGCTGGCGCGGCACGTCTTCGCCGCCCTCGGCGCCGCGGTGCGGCCGGTGACGGTGGATGGGGAGGGGATGCGCACCGCGGACCTGCCGCCGGCCCGCCTGGCCTACACGACGCCATCCCACCAATACCCGCTGGGGGCCGTGCTGTCCGCCACGCGGCGGCGCGAATTGCTGGCCTGGGCGGCGCGGGCGGGCGCCCATGTGATCGAGGACGATTACGACAGCGAATACCGCTACGACATCGCCCCCGTGCCGCCCCTGCAGGCCATGGATGCCCCCGGGGATGAGGCGGGCCGGGTGCTCTACCTCGGCACGGCTTCCAAGACGCTGTCACCGACCTTGCGGCTGGGCTGGCTGGTGGTGCCGCCCGGCCTGGCCGACGCCTTCGCCCGCGCCAAGCGCCTGGCGGACCGCCACGCGCCCTGGCTGGAGCAGGAGGCGCTGGCCGCGCTGATCGAGGACGGGGCCTATGAGCGCCACATCCGCCGCGCCCGGCGCCTGAACGCCGATCGCCGCGCGGCGCTGCTGGCGGCGCTGTCCCGGCACCTCGGCGATAGCGTGATGGTGGAGGGGGCAGAGGCCGGGCTGCATGTGCTGGCTTGGCTGCTGGACGTGCCGGCGGGGCGGGAGGCCGCGCTGGTCGCGGCGGGGCGCGCGGCCGGGATCGGGCTGCACCCGGTGACGCCGCTCTATGCGGAGGGCGTGCCGGGGCGGGTCGGGCTGGTGATGGGGTATGCGGGGCTGGAGGTGGCGGCGATCGAGCGGGGGGTGGGGGTGCTGGCGGGGGTGGTGCGGGCGGTGGTGTGAGGGGAGCGTGCAGGGCTTGGCTCTGACGGCAGCCGGATGTCGGCTCGCGCCCATGCACTTTCGGAATTGCCTTTCGGCGGCAGACGGCCAATCGCAGCCACCGCGGCTGATGGCGCGGGATCCAACAGCTGCTGCCAGGCCGCTGCAGGCAGCATTCCAGATCTGTACCATCCGGTGGCGGTCGCGTTGGTCAAGGCGTGATGGGCGGACCGCGCGAAGTCGCGACAATGTGCCTCGCAAACCGTGACGATTTCACTTTCTGATAGGGCTACTCGCGTTCGCCCGGGTTTTGCGCCGCCGTCGTAAGCCGAGGATGCATTCCATTCAGCCAGTTCTGCAGCCTGTGGCAGCTTTGTTCCGCACTGGACGAGCCTGGCCCTGGATCGTCGGCTTGGTCGGCGTTTCCATTGCTGCATCCGCGGTAAGCGGGCTTGGCTGGCTTGCATGGCGCGCAGCGTGGGCCAAGGCGGAAGGCGAACTGGTGCGCGCGGCTGATGCCGGGGCGGCCTCGGCCCTGCGCATCATCGAAGGCCAGCGCCTTGCCTCCGATGTCATCGGCGAGATGCTGCATGGCGTGTCGGACGACGAGGTCCGCGACCGTGAGCTTGACCTGCACCAGCGCATCACTGCGCTGGTGAACGGCTTGCCGCTGGTGCGGTCGGCCATTGTGGTGGACCGCACAGGACGTCTGCTGGTGGCGTCCGACGCTTTCCCGGCGCCCGACCTCGACTTCTCGGACAGCGAATGGCACCGGGCGCTGTCCGAGGCCTCACCACCCCTGCTGCATGTCAGCCGTGTCAGCATCGGGCGCATCCATTCCGACCCGTTCTTCTCCGTCACGCGACGGCGGATCGGCGCGGGCAATGGCCTGCCGGCGGAGGCGTATGACGGCGCAATCGCCGTCGCCGTCGCGCCGAACGCTGTGGCCGCCGCCTTCGTGGATCTTTCGAAGGGATCGGTCGACACGGTCTCCCTGGTCCGCGACGATGGACAGATCCTCGTCCGCACGCCTGGCGCGCCGGCACTGCTGCCGCAGATCCCCGCTACCAGCCACCTGCGCCAAGCCGCAATGCGTGGCGAAGGGCGCGGCACCTATCTCGGGGTCACACTTGGGCTGGGGCCGGACCCTGTGGGAGCGTCGCGGCTGATCGCCTTTCGTCGCGTGGAGGGGCTGCCGCTCTATGTCACGCTGGCGCGGCCGCTGGAGGTGATCCGGGCGGATTGGCGCGACACCATGATGCGTGGCCTTGCGGTAGGGTTGCCGGCGCTCGCCGCGATGCTGGGCCTTGGTTGGGCCTTGTGGCGCAAATCCCGCGCGGCGGAAGCCGCGCGCCTTGCCCTGCTCCGGGAAGCTGAGCGCCGCGAGGCCGCCGAGGCCGCACGCGCGGAGGCCGAAGCGCGGCGCCAAGCAGAGGCCCGCTTCCGCGCCATCTTCGAAAGCCGCGTCGTCGGCATCGCGGTGTTCGACCTCACCACCGACCGGGTCCTGGTGGCGAATGCGAAACTGCTCGACATGGTCGGCGGCGGCGCCGACGGCGCGGCGCCTGGGGATGGCGGCGCCGGGTTCAACTGGCGCGCCGTGACGCCATCCGAATACCTGGCGGCCGACGAGGCGGCCATCGCGGAAGGCCGGCAGCGCGGCTGGTGGCCGCCCTACGAAAAGGAATACCAGCGGCCTGACGGCGGACGGGTGCCGGTCCGCATCTCCTCCGCTCCCTTGGCAGGTGAGCCGGGACAGATCGTGGTGATGGTGCAGGACATCTCCGAGCAGCGCGAGGCGGAGACCCGGCGCGACCTGTTGCTGCGCGAGGTGGACCACCGGGCCAAGAATGCGCTCGCGACGGCCCGCGCCGCGCTGCGGCTGACCCGGGCTGCGAGCGTGGAGGAGTTCATCGTCGCCGTTGACGGGCGCATTGGCGCGCTGGCCCACGCGATGGGCGTGTTGGCCGCGACCAGCTGGCAAGGCGCGGAACTGGAAGGGCTGCTGCGCAGCGAATTGACGATCTTCGCCGGGACCGCACCGCACGGCCCGCTGGTGGAATATGCCGGCCCGAAGGTGGAATTGGCGGCCCGTGCGGTGCAGCCGCTTGCGATGGCGGTGCATGAACTTGCGACCAACGCAGCGAAGTACGGCGCGCTGAGCGTGCAGACCGGTGTCGTGGAGCTGTCCTGGGCGCTGCAGCCTGGACCCCTGCCATCGCTGCTGCTGGCTTGGCGGGAACGCGGCGGCCCGCCTGTGGCCGAGCCATGCACGACCGGGTTCGGCTCGCGCCTGCTGACGGCGACAGTGGAGCGGCAACTCGGTGGACACTTCACCGCGGAGTGGCTGCCAGAGGGGCTGACCTGTCGGATCCACCTGCCGGCCAGCCTTCTCCTGGGCGGCACTGCGGAGCCTGAGCTGAGCGACGCGCCCGAACTGATAGGGGACGCGCTCGCCGTGAAATAGGGAGGGCGCAAGGATCCTTGCCGACCCCATCCGCTGCGCAGGAATGGCGCCTGGCCGATGATGCGCCGATGCGTGACATCGCCGCACGGGTCGAGGCCTCGCCAGACCTCGGTGATCGCCCGTTGTCGCGGTAAGGGTTGTCGCGCGTCGCGCCCAAGCGTGCGCTGCCCGCCCTCAGTGGTGAATGAACACGGGGCAGCGCGCATCCCGCAGCAGCACATGGGTCGCACTGCCCGTCACCAGCCGCCGCAGCCCGCTCTCCTCGAAGGCGCCCAGCACCAGCAGCCGCGCGCCCAGCCCCTCCGCCTCCGCCAGCAGCAGGTCGGCCGGGCGGCCGCCGACGAGCGGCAGGGGCGAGGCCTCGATCCCGTGGCGGCGGAGGAAGGCGCAGGCTTCCTCGGCCATGGCGAGCGCCCCGTCGCGATCCTCGGCGGCGGAGGCGACGCGCACCGGCGATCCCTCCGCGAGTCCTAGCAGCGCGAAGAGCTGCAGCGCGGCCATGGCGGGCAGCGAGGCGTCGTAGCCCACCAGCACCGGGCCCTGCGTGCCGAGCGTGGCGCCGGGCGGCACCACCAGCAGCGGGCGGGCGCCGTCCATCAGCAGCTGCTCGATGACGGGGGCGACGCTGTCCTCCGTCTGCTCCCGCCCCAGCGTCGCGTCGCGGCCGACCACCACCAGGTCATGCGTCGCGCCGGCGCGCAGCAGCGCGGGTTCGGGGGCGTCGGTCAGGCGCAGCTCGGTATAGGGCGTATCGCCGGCGACGGCGGCGCAGGCAGCCAGCGCGGCGGCGGCATCCTCCTCCGCCCGCTTCGCCAGCGCCTCGTCCCGCCGCGCCTTGAAGGCGGCACCGCCGAGGGGGACGAATTCGTGCTCGCTGCGGGTATGCGGCAGGTCCAGCACCACGGCGGCGGTGAGGCTGGCGCCGGTGCGGCGGGCCAGCGCGAAGGCGGCGTCGCGGGCGGATTGGGCGCCTGGCGTATCGTCCAGCGCGACCAGGATGCTGCGCAGCATGGTGTGTCTCCCTCCGGGCCAGCCTAACGCGGAACGGGGGGCCGGGACTACCGGCCCGGCCGCAGCGCCCAGAAGCCGAGCGAGCAGATGACCAGGGCGACCGCGAAGGTCAGCAGCGCCGCGCCATTCCCGCCCCAGCCCGCGACCAGGCCGGAGAGGCCCTGCAGCACGGCCGCGCCGAAGAAGAAGCTGAGGTTGGAGCAGGAGAGCGCGCGCCCCGTCTGCTCCGGCGGCACCGCGCCCCGGACCAGCGAGAAGGCCAGCACCTGGAAGGAGATGATGGCCCCGAACAGCACCAGCAGCACCAGGTCCCAGGCGACCGGCATGGTGGGCCAGCCGAGGAGATGCGCGATCGGCTCGCCGGCGACGATGAGGGCGATGAGGCCGGCGCAGGTCAGGTGGCTCAGCGTCATCAGCACGGGGGCCTGGCCGAAGCGCTTCAGCACCAGGCCGGCCAGCGCGGGGCCGATGGTCAGCGCCACGGTGCAGGCGAGCAGGATGTTGCCGGCGGTGATGCGGTCGAGCCCCTTGCCCTCCATCAGCCAGGGCCCGCCCCAGAGGCCGCGCACGCCGAGGACCGCGGCGAAGCTTGCGAAGGTGAAGACCATGACGCCGCGGAGCCCGGGGGTGAGGGCGACGCGCCCGACCTCCTTCAGGTCATGCATCAGGCCGCGGCGCGGCGCGGGGGCGGGGCGGTCGGAGGGGACGAGGAGGGCGACGAGCGCGATGGCGATGGCGGCGATGCCCGCGCAGGCCCAGAAGCCGGCGCGCCAGTCCACCGCCTCGATCAGCAGGGCGAGGGGGCTGGCGGAGAGCAGCATGCCGGTATTGCCGGTGGCCTGGATGATGCCGGACCAGACGGCGAAGCGCGGGGCGGTCAGGGCGCGGGCGGCGAAGGTGATGGGGCACATCAGCATGCCCGAGCAGCCGGCGCCGAGCACGGCCTGCGCCAGCGCCATCGACCAGGGGCCGGTGGCGAGTGCCGCCATCACGGCACCGCACCCCGCGACCGTCAGCAGGAAGAGGTTGGTGCGCTTCACGCCGTAGCGGTCGAGCGCGATGCCGACCGGGATCATCACGGCGGCGAAGGATGCCGGGAAGATGCCGGTGATCTGCGCCAGGTCGGTGGCGGTGATGCCGAGGTCGCGCGTCAGCACATCGACCGCGACGGCCGGCAGGGTGCGCGCGGCATTGGAGAAGATGTGGCCGGTGCAGAGCAGCAGGATGGCCAGCGCGACGGGCGTGGCGGGCATGGCGTTTCCCTGGGTGCTTTGTCTTGGCGTGGTGCGCTGTTTCTTTCCCCCACCCCGACCCTCCCCCGCAAGCGCGGGGGAGGGAGCGTCCGATACCCCCTCCCCCGCGCTTGCGGGGGAGGGTCGGGGTGGGGGTCAGGCCGCCGCTAGTTCCGGAACATCTTCCCGGGATTCATGATGCCCTTCGGGTCAAGCGTCGCCTTCAGGCTGCGCATCACGGCCAGCGCCTCGATCCCGTGCTCGGTCTCGAGGAACTCCCGCTTGCCGAGCCCGATGCCGTGTTCGCCGGAGCAGGTGCCGCCGAGCGCCATGCCGCGCGCGACGATCCGCCGGTCCATGTCCCAGGCGCCTTCCAGCCCCTTCGGGTCATTCGGATCGTAGAGCACCATCTGGTGGAAATTGCCGTCGCCCACGTGACCCACGATGCAGGTGGTGTGGCCGAGTGCCTTCGCTTCCTCCTTGGCGCCGACGAGGGCTTCCGTGAGGCGGGAGATGGGCACGCAGACATCGGTGGTCAGCGCCCGGCGGCCGGGGATCCAGGCGACGCCGGCCCAGTAGCTGTCGTGCCGCGCCTTCCAGAGCTTTGCCCGTTCGGCGGGATCGGTCGCCCAGCGGAAGCCACTGCCGCCGTGTTCGTTGGTGATCGCCTCCACCAGTTCCGCCTGTTCCTGCACGCCGGCTTCCGTGCCATGGAATTCGAGGAAGAGGGTGGTGGACGGTTGAAAACCCTCGAGCTTCGAGAAGGCGATGGAGGCGGCCATCATGTCGTCGTCCAGCAGCTCGATCCGCGCGACGGGAATGCCCATCTGCATGACCTGGATCGTGCTCTCCACCGCGCCGGCCAGCGTCGGGAATTGCACGACGGCGCTGCTCATCGCCTCCGGGATGCCGTGCAGGCGCAGCCGCACCTTGGTGACGACGCCGAGCGTGCCCTCGCTGCCGATGAAGAGCCTGGTCAGGTCGTAGCCGTTCGCGGCCTTGCGCGTGCGGCCGCCGGTGGTGATGACGCGGCCATCGGCGAGCACGACCTCCAGCCCCAGCACATTCTCCCGCATCGTGCCGTAGCGCACGGCATTGGTGCCGGAGGCGCGCGTCGCGACCATGCCGCCGATGGTGCAGTGGCTGCCGGGATCGACGGGGAAGAACAGGCCCTTGTCGCGGAGGTATTCGTTCAGTTGCTGGCGCGTCACGCCCGGCTCGATCAGGCAGTCCATGTCCTGCTCGTTCACCTCCAGCACCGACACCATGCGCGACAGGTCGAGCGAGATGCCGGCGCGGACGGGATTCACATGCCCCTCCAGGCTGGTGCCGGCACCGAAGGGGACGACGGGGACGGCGTGCTGGTGACACAGCGCGAGCAGGCGGCTGACTTCCTCCGTGGTTTCGACAAAGGCGACGGCGTCCGGCAGCGTCGGCGTGGAGCTGTCCTCGCCATGGCTGTGCTGTTCGCGGATCGCGCCATTGGTGGTCATGCGCTCGCCGAGGAAGGCGCTGGCGGCGGCGATGACGGCATCCACGGGGCGGGGCGAGATGGTGTTCATGAAGGGCTCCGGCGGCCTGGCCAAACCGGCCGGCCCGCGCCGCCACCCTGCCATGCGGAGGCGCCTGGGGCAAAGGCGCCGGCCCTGCGTTGACGCTCCCCCCGGCACGGGCCTAGCGTCCGCACTTGTCCTGTCATCATACAACCCAAGGGGGGACGGAATTCCAATGGCAAATGGCGTCAAGGCGGCCTGGGCGGCGGGCAAGCCGGTGGTCAATGGGTGGCTCGCCATCCCGAACGGCTTCTCGGCCGAGGTGATGGCCCAGGCGGGCTGGGACAGCCTGACGGTCGATATCCAGCATGGCGTGCAGGACTACATGTCCATGGTCGCCTGCTTCCAGGGCATGCAGCCGCACGGCGTGACGCCGCTGGTGCGCGTGCCGTGGAACGAGCCGGGCATCATCGGCAAGTGCCTCGATGGCGGTGCCAAGGGCGTGATCTGCCCGATGGTGAACACGGAGAAGGAGGCGCGGGACCTGGTGTCCTTCTGCCGCTATCCCCCGAAGGGTGCCCGCAGCTTCGGCCCGATCCGGTCCGGCATCTATGGGGCGGCGGCCGACACCAACGCGGCCAATGACGACGTGCTGGTCATCCCGATGATCGAGACGAAGACGGCGCTCGACAACCTGGAGGCCATCGTGCGCGTGCCGGGGGTGGACGGGATCTATATCGGCCCGTCCGACCTCAGCCTCTCCCTCGGCATGGCGCCGCTGCAGGACCGGCGTGAGCCGGAGTTCCTGGCGGTGCTCGACAAGATCCGCACCACGGCCCATGCGGCCGGCGTGAAGGTCGGCATCCACACCATGACGGGCCAGTACTCGAAGGAGATGTTCGAGCGCGGCTTCAACCTGGCGACCATCATGAACGACAGCGGCCTGATGCTGACGGCCGCGCGCGCGCAGGTCGCGGTCGCGAAGGGCTGAGCGAGGCGGTGGCGGCGGGCGCGATGCCCGCCGCCATCACGCCACCTGGCGGGCCGACAGGGTGGCGACGATCGCGGTCAGCGCATCCCGCGCCGCGCCTTCCGGCGTGTTGAAGCAGAGCCGGAGCCGCCCCTCGGTGCCGACCACGATGGCGGTGCCGTTGAAGACGATTCCGGGATGGACGAGCTGGAGCGAGACGGTGGTGCCGACCGGCGGCAGCCCCGTGCCGGCATCCAGCGCGCAGCCCGTCATCGACAGGTCGATCACCGTCGCGGTGCGGACCGCGCCGCTGGGCAGGCGGAGCTGCGCCGGCAGGCTGGCCGCCCAGCGCGGGGCGGAACGGCGGTCCACCTCCGGCGCGGAATGACGCACCACGCGCACCAGGCGGCCGCGGAGCGATCCGACCGCCTCGCTCGCAGCCTCCGCGCCCGTGCGCAGCTGGGTGGCGCGGGTGCCGGTATCCGCCACGCGCGCCGCCACCACGCCGATGCTGTCCGTCACGCTGCCCGTGGCCTGGGAGGCCAGCGCGATGGCGCGGGCGATCTCCTGCGTCGCGGCGCCCTGTTCCTCCATCGCCGCGGCGATGGCACCGGCGGCGGCATTCACCTCCGCCACCGCATCGGCCATTTCCGTCACGACATTGACGGTGCTCTCCGTCGCGCGGGTCACCTCCTCCACCTGGGCGGCGATCTCCTCCGTCGCCTTGGCGGTCTGTGCGGCCAGCGTCTTCACCTCGTTCGCCACCACGGCGAAGCCCTTGCCGGCGTCGCCGGCGCGCGCGGCCTCGATCGTCGCATTCAGGGCGAGGAGGTTGGTCTGGCCGGCGATGTCGGCGATCAGCCGGGCGACGCCGCCGATGCGCTCCACCTCCCGCGACAGGGCCTGGATGCTCTGCCGCCCCTCCTGCCCCCTTGCCGCGGCCTTGTGTGTCGCGGCGGCGGTGGCGGTGACCTGCTGCACGATCTCCCGGATGGAGGCGCCAAGTTCCTCGGTCGCGGTGGCCACCGTCTGCACATTCGACCGCGCCTCCGCGGCGGAGGCGCGCACCTCCCCGCTCTCGGCCGAGACCAGGCTGGCGGTGTCGGCCATCACCTGCGTGTCGCGGGCGATGGTGGCCATCTGGGCGGCGACGATGTCCACGGCCTGGCCGGTCTCGGCCTCCACCTTCTCGGCCATGTCGCGCAGCGCCGCGGCGCGCTCCGCCTCCCCGCGTGCGCGGGCATCCGCCTGCGCGGCCCGCGCGGCCTCGGCCTCCTGCAGCCCGGCGCGGAAGACGATGACGGCGCGCGCCAGCTCCCCCACCTCATCCGTCCGTTCGCCATGCGGGATGGCGATGTCGAGCCGGCCATTGGCCAGGATGCGCGTGGCGTTGGTGACCTGGGTGATGGGGCGCGTCACGCGCAGCACGATGATGGCGGCGACGCCCAGCAGCAGGGCGAGCATGGCGGCCAGCAGGCCGATGGCGATCCAGAGATTTGCCTCCGCCGTATCGAGCGCGGCGGTGACCAGCGTGCCGCCATCGGCGATCTGCGCGTCGAGCAGCAGGCCGATCGATTCGGTCAGCGGGTCGATGGCGGGGTAGAGGCGTTCGCGCACCAGCGAATCGAGCCGCGCCGCATCGCGGTCCCGCACGATGATGGTGAGGTCCGCCAGCAGGCGCTGCGCGGCGGCGATACGCGCGCGGGCATCGGCCATCGGCCCCGCGCCGGCCGGGGAGAGTTCCATGGTGGAGACGGCGCGCCAGGAGCGGTCGATGACGGTCGCGGCCTCCACCAGCGCGGCCGCGCCTTCCTCCCAGCTGAAGCCGCCATTGCGCACCTTGTGGGAGGCATCGACGACGCTGACGGCATAGGCATCCGACAGCGCCTTCAGGTGCACCATCGGTTCCACCGCCTGGTGGGAAACGCGGGAGAGCGAATCGG
The DNA here is from genome assembly GCA_027482245.1 of Acetobacteraceae bacterium. Lineage (GTDB taxonomy): Bacteria > Pseudomonadota > Alphaproteobacteria > Acetobacterales > Acetobacteraceae > Falsiroseomonas. Next base: position 262,502 of record JAIXWG010000058.1, read on the forward strand.
AGACCTGGCGCAGCGACAGCGCCCCGAAGCCGGTGGTGCCGAGCGCGAGGAGCGCCACCAGCCCGACCAGGGTGGGGAGCAGGGCGGCAAGGCGAAGGCGCATGGTGGCGGAGTCCGGCGTTGGGGTGTCCACGGGCACATTTCCCGAGAGACATTAATCGTCATTGAACCGTTCCGGGCGCGCGGCCCTGCAAATCAGTCGCCGGGGCGGATTCCCGCGGCCTGCACCACGGCGCGATATTTCTCGAACTCCGCCTGCTGGAAGGCGGCGAAGTCGCGCTGGCCGCGGAAGGTGATCGGCGTGGCGAGTCGCGCGAAGCCTTCGATCGTCGCCGGGGTGCCAAGGGCGTGGCGGCAGGCGGCTTCCAGCCGGGCCAGGGCATCGGGCGGCGTCGCCGCCGGCGCGTAGAGCCCGGCCCAGATGGAATAGACCAGGTCGAAGCCCTGCTCGCGCAGCGTCGGTACCTCCGGGAATTCCGCCGTGCGCGCCTCCGCCATGACGCCGACGCCGACCAAGTTGTTGGCGCGCAGGCCGCCCGGCAGGTCGGCGTAGATCGAGACGTCGTCGCGCAGCAGGCTGATGATGGCCTCCGCGCTGCCACGGAACGGCACATGCGTCATCGGCACGCCGGCGCGCTGCGCCAGCGCGACCATGACCACATGCGGGATCGATCCCGGGCCGGCGGAGCCGTAGTTGAAGCCGCCATTGCTGGTCCGCGCGCGGGCGACAACCTCGGCCACGCTGCGCAGGCCGCTGGCGGGGGCGGCCATCATCATCACCGGCGCATCGCCCAGCAGGCAGACCGGCGCGAAGTCGGCCAGGCGGTAGGGCAGGTCTGCCCGGAAATGCGGCTGGATGGCCATGGGGCCGGTCGTGGTCAGCAGCAGCGTCGCGCCATCCGGCCGCGCGCGCGCCACTTCCTGCGCGCCGATCGCGCCCGCGGCGCCGGTGGTGTTCTTCACCACCACCGCGGCGCCCAGCACTTCCGCCATCCCCGGCGCCACCAGCCGCGCCATGCGGTCCGCGCTGCCGCCGGCGCCGAAGTTCACCACGATGGTGACGGGCGCCTGGGCGCGGGCGGTGCCGATGGCGAGGAAGCCGGCCAGAACCAGGGCGAGAAGCGGCATGACGGAGTGGCCTGCGGCCGGCGAAGCCGGCCGAGGCCGCGAATGTGGCCCGCCGGCAGTCCGGCGAGCCAAGGCCGCGGATGCGGCCGCCCGGCGATTGAGGGCAGCAAAAGCATGCCACCGAGCCGCTGCAAGCGACCGTTGGGATGAGAGCAGGAGGCGCATGCGGGGGGGTGTCCTCGGGCGGGGTGGTTCCGCCCGCGAAGCAATACCCGCGCCAGTGTTACGTCTTCGTGACGCGCGCTTCCGCCATCAGGCACAGGATCTCGAACATCATCGTGGCGGCGACCAGGGCGGTGGCGTTGTTGAGGTCGAAGGGTGGTGCGACCTCCACCACATCGGCGCCGATGATGGGCAGGCCGCGCAGCGCACGGAGCATGCGCTGCGCCTCCCGCGGCATCAGCCCGCCGATCTCGGGCGTGCCGGTGCCCGGCGCGAAGGCGGGGTCGAGGCAATCGACATCGAAGGTGAGGTAGCAGGGCTGGTCGCCGACCACGCGCCGCGCCTCCGCCATCGTCGCCTCGATGCCGAGGTCCTGGAATTCCTCGATGGTGATGATGCGCACGCCCTGGTCGCGCGCCCAGTGCATGTCGGTGGCATCGAACAGTGAGCCGCGGATGCCGATCTGCACGATGCGCGCCGGGTCCAGCAGACCTTCCTCGATCGCGCGGCGGAAGGGCGTGCCGTGGGTGAAGCGGGCGCCGCCGAAATAGGTGTCGTTGGTGTCGGAATGCGCGTCGAAATGCACCATGCCGATCGGGCCGAGGCCAGGCTGCGCGCGGTGTAGGCCGCGCAGGATCGGGAGCGAGATCAGGTGGTCACCGCCCAGCGCCAGGGTCCAGGCCCCGGTCGCCCTGATCTCCGCCACGCGATCCTCGATCATCGTGAGCGACTGCATCAGGTCGGCCGGGTTGGTCGGCGTGTCGCCGACATCGGCGATTCGGGCCAGGCGGCAGGGCTCGATCCGCGTCACGGGATGGGCGCGGCGGATGATGGAGGAGACGTTGCGGATTTCGCGCGGGCCGTGGCGGGGGCCGGTGCGGTTGGTGGTGCCGAGGTCGAAGGGCACGCCGAGCAGGCCGATATCGACCTGGGATGCGTCCTCGACCTGGGGGAGGCGCATGAAGGTGACGGGGCCGGCGAAGCGGGGGGTGATGGCGCCGTCGAGGGGCTGGGGGAAGTCCATGGCGGGGGCGGTCCTGGTGGTTCCGGGGAAGGCTCTGCCTTCCCCGTACCCCATCCGCCAGGGGCGAGACGCCCCTGGACCGTCATCGGATGAAAATTCCCCGGTCCAGGGTCCGGCTGGACCCTGGCGAGGGGGGTATCGGCGGGAGCAGCGCTCCCCCCGGGCCACGTCAGGCTGGCAACTGCTGCGGGCTCGTCCACCCGATCGTGCCGACCGAATTGCACGCCGGGCAGGCCGGCGCCCAATCCGCATGGTCCGTCCCGCAGGACGAACAGCGCCAGCGCGGCTCCGGCGCCGCCGTCGCGGCGGCGCGCAGCCAGCGGGCCTGGGCGGCGCGGCCTTCCGGCAGCTCGCCCTTCTCCACCTCTTCCAGGTCGCACAGCGCCAGGTATGCGCGGCGGTCGGCGCGGCCGGAGGCGACCAGCGCGTCAAGCTCCGTGCGCGCCCGGCCGGTCAGCCCGGCGGCGAGCGCGGCGCGGCCCATCAGCAGCTGGCTTTCCGGGTGCTTGGTGTTGTTGTGGATCAGCGCCTCCACCGCCTTCACGCGGTGCAGCGGGTCCGTCTCCTCCAGCAGGTAGTCGCGCGCCACGTCGGGGTGCGGGCGGGCGGCCCAGGCCTGCTCCAGCGTGGAGCGCGCCCGGCGCGGGCTGCCCGCGGCGCGCAGCCGCGACGCGAAAGCCAGGGCGGCGGGGGCGAAGGCCGGGTCCGCCTGGAAGGCCTGGCGTTCCAGCTCGATGGCGCGGGAGGGATCGGGTTCCTGCTGCGCGGCGGCGAGCGCCAGGCCGGCCTGGGTCGGGCCGGGGGCGGCCAGCGACAGGGCCTCCCGCCAGTCCCGCGTGCGGAGCGCCAGCGTCTCCCGCTCCTGCCGCAGCCAGGCGGCGCCGGGCTGGGCGGCTTCCGCTTCACGGGCCAGGCGCTGGGCGGTGGGCCAATCCTCCCGCTGGATGGCCTGGCGGAGCAGGCCGCGGAGGCCGAGGAAGCGGGCATCGGGGCGGGCGGCGAGGGCCTGGAAGACCTCGGCCGCCGCATCCTCCCGCCCTGCCAGGCGCTCGGCCTCGGCGGCCAGCAGCAGGGTCTGGGGCGTGTCGCCCAGGCCCTTGCGAGCGCGCTTCACCTCGATCCGCGCGACATCGGGTGTGCCGGCGGCGAGTGCGATCAGCGCGCGGGTCAGGGCGGCGTCCCCCTCGTTCCGGTGCTTCGCCGCGCGGTTGGCTCGGATGCGGCCGGGCAGGCGACGCAGCGCGCCGATCAGCACGAGGAGGAGGTGCAGGACCAGGAACAGCACCGCCAGCAGCAGCAGCGCCACCGGCAGGCTGACCAGGATTTCCGCATCCGCCACGCGGATCTCGACCGCACCGCCCAGACGGGCGAGCCAGAGGATGCCGGCAAGGCCGCCGGCCAGCAGGACCAGGTAGAGGAGGGCGCTGCGCATGGCGGCGTCCTCAGCCCGCGGCCAGGCTGCGGAGCGCGGCGCGCGCCGCGACCAGCGCCTCGGCCTGGCTGATCCAGCCGCGCATCGCCTCCTTCGCCGGCGGCGAGAGGCGGGCGAGGCGCTGGATAGCGCCTTCCAGGTCGCCGGCTTCCAGCGCGCGGCGGGCACGCTCGATCTCGGCGGCGGCAGCGTCGCCCCAGAGCACTTCCTCTCCCCGGCGGACGGTGACGAGGCCGGAGAGGCGGCTGACGGCGCTGTCCAGCACGCCCGAGCCTTCGCGGGCCGGTTCGCTGGCGGCGCGGCCGGCGCGGGCCGCATCCTCGAAGCCCAGGCGCAGCGCGGATTCGGTGGGCGGCGCCGTGGTCGCGAAGCGGGTCAGGGCTTCCGGCGCGTCGCGCAGGCCGGCCAGCGCACCGCCGAGCGGGCGGCCGGCTTCCAGCGTGGCGCGGAGCGCGTCGATCGTCGCCATGCGGCCGGCACGGCCTTCCAGCGCCGCGAGGCGCTGCGCCGCGCCTTCCAGTGCGGCCAGGCGGCTGGCCTGCGCTTCCGCCGCGCTGGTACGGGCGGCGAGGCCCTGTTCCAGCGTGGTGGCGCGGCTGGCGATCGCCTGTTCCAGGGCGGCGGTGCGGGTGGCCAGCGTCTGTTCCAGCGCGGCGATGCGGCCGGAGAGTGCGGATTCCGCCGTGCCGATGCGCTGCGTCGCCTGGGCCTGCGCGGCTTCCAGCGCGCTGTCGCGGGCGGCGGCTTCGCGTGCCAGCGTCTCGATCCGCGCGGTGGTGGCGGCGGCGCGGGTCTCGTCCTGGCGGATGGAGGCCTCGGTGCGGTCGGACAGGCGGTCCAGGCGCTGGGTCAGCGCCTCCACCGCCGTGCGGGCGGCAAGCTGCGTGGGATCGATGGCTGGGCGGGCGGCGGTGTCGCGGGCGATGCGCTCGACCCCCGCCAGCTGCTCGGCCAGCGCGGCGGCGCGGCGTTCACCTTCCGCCACCTGGTCGCGCAGCGGCGCGAGGTCGACGGGCGGGCGGGCTTCCAGGCCTGTGACGCGCTGGGTCAGGCCCTCAAGCCCCGTCACGCGCTGCGCCAGGCCTTCGAGCGCGGCGATGCGCGGCGGCAGGGCTTCCAGGCCGGCGATGCGGGCGGTGGTGCCTTCCAGCGCCGCGAGGCGCCGGTCGAGCCCGGCCACCTGCTGGAGCTGGGCGCGGAGCTCCGCGACCTCCGCCGCCAGCGGGTTGCCCGGGGGCACGGGCGCGGGCAGGGGGCGCGCGATGAGCCAGGCGACGGCGCCGACCAGCACCACGCCCGCCACGGCGATGGGCAGGGCGGCAGGGTCGAGGCGCAGGCGGCGCAGGCGGTCGGTCAGCGAGGTGGGCGGGGGAGGGGCGCTCATGATGCTCCTGGCGCGGCTGGTGGCGCGGCGCGGCCCGAAAGCAGCGCCAGCAAGGCGTCTTCACTCGGCCGGCCGGCGACGTGGATCGCCCGGAAGGAGAGGGGGGCGATGGCGGCCGCGGCGGCATCCGCCACCCGCTGGCTGATCGCGAACGCCTCCATCCCCGCCAGGGTTGCCGCATGGCCGGCGGCTTGGAGCAGGGTGATGGCACAGGCGGCGGAGCGAGGCGAGTGGAACAGGATGGATGTGATGCCGCCCTCGGAAAGAGCCGCGCGCGAGGCTTCCGGCAGTGTCAGGGCTGGCACGGCGCGATAGGCGATGCGGCGCGCCACGCGGAAGCCGCGCGCGCGGAGATCGGCCGCGAGATCAAGGGCATAGCCTTCACCGACCGCGAGCAGCAGCGGCCCGGCCCGGGGGTCGAGACGCTCGGCCGCCAGGCGGGCAAGGTCGATCGCCGTGCCGGCGGCCGCGGTCACATCGGTGAAACCGGCCTCCCGGGCGGCGCTCGCGGAGGCCTCGCCGACGGCGAGGAGGGGGAGGGGGGGGCTTTGGGCTGCGAGAGCCCGGGCGGCGGCGCGGCTGGTAATCAAGATCGCCTGGGCCCGGGGCGGGGCGAAGGGCCGGGCTTCCAGCACCAGGGCCGGGGCCAGCACGGGCGAGAGGCCGAGGGCGCGGAGCCGCGCGGCGGTTTCCTCCCCCCCGGGCTCCGGCCGCGTGACCAGCACCCCCCGCATGGGGGTCACCCGAAGAGGTCGGCCGGGCTGTCGCGGCGGAGGCTGTCGCCGAGTTCGCGGCCGATCCGCGCCGCATCCGCGGCGGCGCCATGCAGGCTGCGCTTCAGCAGGAAGGACCCGTCGGCGCGGGCGACCAGGCCCGTCAGGTGCAGGCGGCCATCCGGCAGCAGGCGGGCATGGCCGCCGATGGGCGTGCGGCAGGAGCCATCGAGGGCCGCCAGCAGCGCACGCTCCGCGGAGGAGACGGCCTTGGCCTCCCGGTCCTCGATGCCCGAGAGCAGTTCGTGCAGCTCCGTGTCGTCCGCGCGGACGGTGACGCCGACGATGCCCTGGCCGGCGGCCGGCACCATGGCGTCGGGGTCGATGACCACGCCCGCTTCCGCTTCCAGGCCGAGGCGGCGGAGGCCGGCGAGGGCGAGGAGGGAGGCGGTCGGGCCGCCGGGTTCGCGAACCTTGGCGAGGCGCGTCTGCACGTTGCCGCGGATCATCTCCACCTTCAGGTCCGGCCGCGCATGCAGGATCTGCGACTGGCGGCGGACGGAGGCGGTGCCGATGACGGCGCCGGCGGGCAGGCAGGCGAAGGGGTCGGAGGGATCGGGCGGGTTGCAGCTGGGGCCCAGGATCAGCGCATCCCGCGCATCCTCCCGCTTCAGGGTGCAGGCGAGGACGATGCCGGGCGGCATCTCCGTCTCCAGGTCCTTCAGGCTGTGGACGGCGAAGTCGATCCGGCCATCGGCCAGCGCCTCATGGATCTCCTTGGCGAAGAGGCCCTTGCCGCCGATATCGGCCAGGCGCTTGTCCTGGATCCGGTCGCCGGAGGTGGTGATGGCGTGCTCCTCGAACGCCTTCACGTCCCGCAGCACCGGGCAGAACCGGGTGATGAGGTGGAGGAAGTGGCGGGTCTGCCACAGCGCCAGCGGCGATCCCCGCGTGCCGACGCGCAGCGGGAGTGACCGCATATGGGGCTTCACGGCCTGATGCGGGTGGGGCGCGCCGGGCTGGGACATGGCGTGGGGATGGGCTACCGACATGGGCGCCGGACATAGGCCCGGTATCAGAAAGGTGAAAGTGGTGCAGGCGACGAAACCCATGCCGGGGTTGCAGGGCAGCGACGTGGTGCTGGGCCTCGAATCATCCTGCGACGAGACGGCGGCGGCGCTGCTGCGCGCGGATGGGACCATCCTGGCGGAGGCCGTGCTCTCCCAGCTGGAGGACCACACCCCCTATGGCGGGGTGGTGCCGGAGATCGCGGCCCGGGCGCACCTGGCCCACCTGCCCGCGCTGGTGCGGCGGGTGATGGCGGAGGCCGGCATCGGGCCGGGCGACCTGGCGGCGGTGGCGGCGACGGCGGGGCCGGGGCTGATCGGCGGGCTGATCGTGGGCGCGACGCTCGGCAAGGGGATCGCGCTGGCGGCGGGGGTGCCGTATCTCGGCATCAACCACCTGGAGGGGCATGCGCTGACGCCGCGGCTGCCGGGCGTGCATCCGGGGGGGCTCCGGTTCCCCTACCTGCTGATGCTGCTGTCGGGCGGGCATTGCCAGTGTGTGAAGGTGGAGGGGGTGGGGCGGCACACCAGGCTCGGCACCACGCTGGACGATGCGGTGGGTGAGGCCTTCGACAAATCGGCCAAGCTGCTCGGCCTGCCCTGGCCGGGCGGGCCGCATCTTGAACGGCTGGCGGCCTCCGGCGACCCAACCCGCTTCGTCCTGCCGCGGCCGCTGCTGGGGCGGCCGGGCTGCGACTTTTCCTTCAGCGGGCTGAAGACAGCGGTGGCGAACATCGTCGCCAAGGGCCTGGACGACCAGGGACGGGCCGACCTGGCGGCGGGGTTCCAGGCCGCCGTCGCGGCGACGCTGGCGGATCGCGCGGCGCATGCGCTCGCCATGGCGCCGGATGCGACGGCGCTGGTCGTCGCCGGAGGTGTTGCGGCCAACCAGGGCATCCGCGCGGCGCTGACGGCGGTCGCCGCCAAGTCCGGGCTGCCGCTGGTCGCGCCGCCCATCCGGCTCTGCACCGACAACGCCGTGATGATCGCCTGGGCGGGGATTGAGCGGCTGCGGGCGGGGCTGACGGAGCCGCTGGACCACGCGCCGCGGCCGCGCTGGCCGCTGTCTGAGCTGGCTGTCACCCCCGTGTGAGGGGACGGAGCCTTATCGGGCCTCGGGCGTTCCACCACCGCACAGGTATGGAGGATACGCCGATGCGTTTCGCACCCCGTTTCATGATGGCCGTGGCGCTCGCCCTTTCCGTCGCGGCCTGTGGTTCCTCGCCCGGCAGCCGGGCGGTCAGTGGCGGCCTGCTGGGCGCCGGCGCCGGCGCGGCGGTGGGGTCGCTGTCCGGCAATGCGGGCACGGGCGCCCTGGTGGGCGGCGGGCTCGGCGCGGTGGGCGGGGCCGTGACGGCGCGGTGACCTAGCCTACGGGTGTGAAGGGGTTGAGCGTCCTGACGCCCAGCCCCTCCACATCCCCCAGGTTCCGCGTGACCAAAACCAGGTCGTGGACGATCGCCGTCGCAGCGATCAGGCCATCGATGACCGGGATGCTGCGCCCGGCACCAATGCGGCCCCAGGTCTCCGCCACCGCCGTGTCCACTGGCAGGATGCGTGCCCCGAAACCGCGGGCCACCGCATCCAGCCAGCGCCGAAGGGCTGCCGTCTTGGCGGGGTCGCGTGGTCGGACACCCTCGATCCCCCGCCTGATCTCGCCCAGCGTCAGCGCGCTGAGGAACAACTCTTCCTCCCCCACGCCTCTCCACCAGGCGGCGACGCCGGGATGGGCGCGTGTCCCCTTGCGGATCTCCGAGATGACGTTGGTGTCGACCAGCCAAGTCAGAACGCCATCTCCCGCCCCATGTCGGGCGACCGGGTGAGGTCGATGTCGTCCAGCGGGGCGGCTTCCAGCAGCGCCTTCAGCCCGGGCTGTGGCGCGAAGCGGTCGCGGAGCGAGGCTCGCGCCTGCTCGCCCTGCACCGGGTCGGCGAGCGCGGCGACGACAGCGCGGATGAGGGCCGCATCCTCGACCCGGACCTGAACCTCCAGCCGCTGCAGGCCGCGGCTGCGCTGGCGGCGGCGATGGGCGGCGAGAGGGGTGGCGGAGCCAGGGGAAGGCCGGGGCGCCATGGCGGTGATCCCAGTTATTTCCGGAAACATAACCCGGAAATTGGTCGGGCTTCAACGACCATCGCACCGGCTGCCGGCTTGCACCGCCCCGGCCCCGGCGCTACCCGCGCGGCGTGAATTACCGCCACGCCTTCCATGCCGGGAATTTCTGCGACGTCGCCAAGCACGCGCTGCTGGTGGCGCTGCTGCGCGGGTTGCTGGCCAAGCCGAAGCCCTTCCGGGTGCTGGATACCCATGCGGGCATCGGCAGCTACGATCTCTCGGCGCCGGAGCCGCAGCGGACCGGCGAATGGCGGGACGGGATCGGGCGCGTCTCGGGCGCGGATGACCCGGCGCTGGCCGATTTTCTCCAGTTGGTGGAGGCGCTCGGCTATCCTAGCGACTATCCCGGATCACCCGCCATCACGCGCGCCCTGCTGCGGCCCGAGGACCGGCTCCTGCTCTGTGAATTGCACCCGGAGGACCATGCGACGCTCCGCGCCCGCTTCCGGGGCGATGCGCAGGTTGCCGTCCACAAGCGCGACGCCTGGGAGGCGATCGAGGCGCTGACGCCCTTCCCGGAGCGCCGCGGCCTGGTGCTGATCGACCCGCCCTTCGAGCAGGAAGGCGAGTTCGACCGGCTCGCCGCCGCCATCGCCCGGCTGCGCCACCGCTTCCGCGCCGGCATCGTCGCCGCCTGGTATCCCATCAAGCACCGCGCGCCGGTCCGCGCCTTCCACCACGCGCTGCAGGATGCCGCGGTGCCGGACTGCATCGCCGCCGAGATCGTCATCCGCGAACCCGTCGACCCCACGCGGCTGAATGGCTGCGGGTTGCTGGTGGCCAACGCCCCCTTCTGCTTCGAGGAACAGGCCGCTGTCATCCTGCGGAGCTTGCTGCCTCGGCTTTCCCGCGGCGAGGATGGGGCCGGCGCGGGCGTGACCCGCGTGACGCCGGAATAGGGACCAGCATGGCGGGGACGGGCCGGATCGCGGTGCTCGGCGCGGGCGCCTGGGGGACGGCGCTGGCGCAGCAGGCGGCGCGGGCGGGGAATGCCGTCACGCTCTGGGCGCGGGATGCCGGGCGCGCGGCGGCGATCGAGGCGGCGCGGGAGAATGCGCGCTACCTGCCGGGCGTGGCGCTGCAGCCGGCGATCAGCGTGACGGCGGAGGCATCCGCGCTGGTCGGCGCCGATCTCTGGCTGCTGGTCGTGCCGGCGCAGCACCTCCGCGCAACGCTGGCGACCCTGCCCGATACCGGCGCGCCGCTGGTGGTCTGCGCCAAGGGGGTGGAGCGGGGCACGCTGCGCCTGCCGCTCGAAATCCTGGAGGAGGTTCGGCCGCACGCCGCCACCGCCGTACTCTCCGGGCCGAATTTCGCGCATGAGGTGGCGAAGGGGCTGCCGGCGGCGGCCGTCATCGCCAGCCGGGATGCGGGGCTGCGGGCGTTGGCGCAGGAGAGGCTGGGGACGGCCGGCTTCCGTCTTTATGGCGGCGACGACCCGATGGGCGTGCAGGTGGGCGGGGCGGCGAAGAACGTGATCGCCATCGCGGCCGGGGCCGTGATCGGCGCGGGGCTGGGCGAGAATGCGCGGGCCGCGCTGGTAACGCGGGGCCTGGCGGAGCTGTCGCGCCTGGTGGTGGCGCTGGGCGGGCGGGCGGAGACGGCGGCGGGGCTGTCGGGCCTTGGCGACCTGCTGCTGACGACGACGGGGCCAGGCAGCCGGAACACCTCGCTCGGCATTGAGCTCGGCCGGGGGGCGACGCTGGAGGCCGTGCTGGCGGCGCGGGTCAGCGTGGCGGAGGGGGTGGCGACGGCGCCCGCCCTCGTCGCGCGGGCGGCGCAGGCGGGTGTCGAACTGCCGATCGGCGCGGCGGTGGCGGATCTGCTGGCGGGAAAGCTGACGGTCGCCGAGGCGATGGGGCGGCTGCTGGCGCGCCCCCGGAGGGATGAATGAACACGCTCTTCCCACCGGGCACGCGCGGCAGCGTCACGCACAAGGTCCTGGCCTCCGAACTGGCGCCGGTCGCGGCGCTGATCGGCTCCGACGACCCGGCGCTGGCGGTGCGGGCGGCGGGCACGCTGATGACGCGGCTGCTGCTGACCCGCCTGCCCGGGCCGGGATGCCGCCTGCTGCGGGAGGATTTCTGCTTCACCGGCCAGCTGGCGGAGGGCGACGAGGTCGTCATCAGCGCGGAGGTGGAGGCGGCGACCAACCCCGGCGTGGTGCGGCTGCGCTGCGCCGTGCGGCATGCGGGCGGCGACCCGGTCCTGACAGGCGTCGCGGAACTGACGGAGCCGCTGGAGCGGCATGGCGATCTGGCCGGGCCCTTCGGCACCCAGCCCCGGCGCCTGCTGGCGGCCATGCTGGCGCGCTGCGCCGGCCGGCCGCCCGTGCCGACCGCCGTCGCCCATCCCTGCGACGGGGAGAGCCTGCGCGGCGCGCTGCTGGCGGCCCGCCACGGGTTGATCACCCCGATCCTGGTGGGGCCGGAGGCGCGCATCCGCGCGGCGGCGGAGGGGCTGGACCTCTCGGGCTTCGAGATCGTGCCGACGCCCCACAGCCATGCCAGCGCGGAGGAGGCGGTGCGGCTGGTCACGCAGGGCCGCGCTGCCGCGCTCATGAAGGGCAGTCTTCACACGGATGAGCTGATGGCGGCGGCGCTGGCGCGGGAGGCGGGGCTGCGGACGGAGCGCCGCGTCTCCCACTGCTTCGTCATGGATGCACCGCTCTATCCGCGCCCGCTGATCATCACCGATGCCGCCATCAACATCGCCCCCGACCTCGACGCCAAGGCGGACATCATCCGGAACGCGATCGGGCTGGCCGCCGCGATGGGGGTGGAGCTGCCGCGGATCGCGCTGCTCTCGGCTGTGGAGACGGTGACGGCCAAGATGGTCTCCACGCTGGATGCCGCGGCGCTGTGCAAGATGGCGGATCGCGGGCAGATCACGGGCGGCGTGCTGGACGGGCCGCTGGCCTTCGACAATGCGGTCTCGATGGAGGCCGCTAAGACCAAGGGCATCGTCAGTGCGGTCGCCGGCCGGGCGGATGTGCTGGTCTGCCCGGATATCGAGGCCGGCAACATGCTGGCGAAGCAGCTGGCCCTGCTGGGCGGCGCGGCGAGTGCCGGCATCGTGCTGGGCTTGCGGGTGCCCATGGCGCTGACGAGCCGCAGCGACGACGCCAACAGCCGCCTGGCCTCGGCCGCCCTGCTGCGCCTGGTCGCCGCCTGATTCGAGACGGTCCAGGGGCGGTTCGCCCCTGGCAAGGGGGTGCGGGGGAACAGCGTTCCCCCGCGGTTGAAACCTTCATGCCGACCGCGCATATCGCCGCCCGCCCAGACTTCTCACCACAGGGGACATCACCATGAGCGAGACCGTGGAACGGCATGAATTCGGCGCCGAGGTGGGGCGCCTTCTCGATCTCGTCGTCCATGCCCTCTATTCCGAGCGCGAGATTTTTCTCCGTGAGCTGGTCGCCAATGCGGCGGATGCCGTGGACCGCCGGCGGTTCGAGGCGCTGTCGGATGCCAGCCTCATGCTGCCGGGCGATGCCAGCCTGCGCGTGGTGCCGGACAAGGAGGCGCGGCGGCTGACCATCAGCGACACTGGCATCGGCATGAGCAAGGCCGATTTGGCGCAGCACCTCGGCACCATCGCCCGGTCCGGCACGCTGGCTTTCGCGAAGTCGCTGTCGGAGAGACAGGCGCCAGAATCCCTGGGGGCGGACAAGCCGAGCCTGATCGGCCAGTTCGGCGTCGGCTTCTATTCCGCCTTCATGGTGGCGGACCGGGTGGAGGTGACGTCCCGCCGGGCGGGGAGCGAGGAGGCCTGGCTCTGGGCCTCCGATGGCCGCGGCGAATACACGCTGGCGCCGGCGGAGCGCGCCGAGGCCGGCACCGACATCGTGCTGCACATCAAGGAGGATGCGACGGAGTTCCTGGAGCCCTACCGGCTGCAGTCGATCATCCGGAAATGGGCCGACCACATCACCATCCCCATCACCGTGGCGCGCGACGGCAAGGATGAGCCGGCGAACGAAGGCACGGCGCTGTGGCGCAAGCCGAAGTCGGAGATCACGACGGAGCGCTACACGGAATTCTACCGCCACCTCGGCCATGTCTTCGACGAGCCCTGGGCCACGCTGCATTGGCGCGCCGAGGGGCAGATCGACTTCACCGCGCTGCTCTTCATCCCCGGCATGAAGCCCTTCCAGGCCGTGGAGGGGGAGCGGGAGAGCAAGGTGCGGCTGCATGTCCGCCGCATGTTCATCACCGACGAGGCCGAGCTGCTGCCACCCTGGCTGCGCTTCGTGCATGGCGTGGTGGACACGGAGGACCTTCCGCTCAACGTGTCGCGGGAGATGCTGCAGGCGACGCCGGTGCTGGCCCGCATCCGCCGCGCCGTGACGAACCGCGTGATCTCCGAGCTGAAGACGCGTGCCAAGGACGCCGAGGGCTACACGAAGTTCTACGAGAATTTCGGCTCCATCCTGAAGGAGGGCGTGTGGGAGGACAGCGAGCACCGCAAGGATTTGGCGGGGCTGCTACGGTTCAAGTCCTCGGCCGTCGAGGGCTGGACGACGCTGGCCGACTACGTCTCCCGCATGAAGGAGGGGCAGGAGGCGATCTACTATCTCGCCGGTGATGACGCCGCCGCGCTGGCGCAGTCGCCCCAGCTGGAGGGCTTCCGCGCCAAGGGCGTGGAGGTCCTGCTGATGGCGGAGAACATCGACGCCTTCTGGCCGGAACGCCTCGACAGCTTCGAGGACAAGAAGCTGCGCAGCATTACCCAGGGCAGCATCGACCTGTCCAAGGTGGCGGGCGAGGCGACGGAGCAGGGCGAGGCCGCGGACCTCACGCGCCTGCTGCCGCTGGTGAAGGACGCGCTGGGCGAGGATGTCAGCGAAGTGCGGGCGACCAACCGGCTGGTGGACAGCGCCGTGGTGCTGGCCGCGCCCGAGTATTGCCCGGACCTGCAGATGCAGCGCCTGCTGAAGCGCGCGGGCCGCGCGGCGGGGGCGGGAAGCCCGATCCTGGAGATCAACCCGCGCCATCCCCTGGTCCGCAAGCTGGCGGAGAAGGCGGCGGGGGATGCGGACCTCAAGGAGGAGGCGGGGCTGCTGCTGGACCTCGCGCGGCTGCAGGATGGCGACGTGCCGCGGGACCCGGTGGGCTTCGCCAAGCGGGTGGCGGCGGCGCTGGCGCTGTAAGGCTTCCGGCTGTCCCCGCGCCATGGTTCGATGGCGTGGGGACAGGAAGGGAAGCGGGTCATGGCATCACCGGTCGCGCTGGTGACGGGCGCGGGGCGGGGCATCGGGCTCGCCACCGCGAAGCGCTTCCGGGCGGAGGGCTGGCGCGTCGCGCTGCTCGACATCGATGCGGCGCTGCTGGACGACGCCATGGCGCGGCTGGCGGCGCCCGAGGAGACGCTGGCGCTTGCCTGCGATGTGGCGGACCCGGCCTCGGTCACGGCTTCCGTGCAGGCGGCGGCGCGCCACTTCGGGCGGATCGACGCGCTGGTGAACAATGCCGGCACCGCCGTGTTCAAGCCGATCCTGGAGACGACGCTGGAGGAGTGGAACCGCGTCCTCGCGGTGAACCTCACCGGGCCCTTCCTGATGGTGCACGCGGCGGCGCCGATCATGGCGGAGGGGGGCGGCGGCGCGGTGGTGAACATCACCTCCATCTCCGGGCTCCGCGCCTCCACGCTTCGGGTGGCCTATGGGACCAGCAAGGCGGCGCTGGCGCATCTGACGAAGCAGCAGGCGGCGGAACTCGCCAGCCTCGGCATCCGCGTGAATGCGGTGGCGCCGGGGCCGGTGGACACCGCCATGGCGAAGGCGGTGCACACGCCGGAAATCCGGCGCGACTACCACGACACCATCCCGCTGAACCGCTACGGGCTGGAGGAGGAGTTGGCCGAGGCCATTTTCTTCCTGGCGAGCGACAAGGCGTCCTACATCACCGGCCAGGTGCTGGCGGTGGATGGCGGGTTCCAGGGCACGGGGATCGGCCTGCCGACGCTGCGGGCGGCGCGGCGGAACCTGTAGCCTACCGGCAGACCTCTCGTTCCACGATCCGGGTGCGCACGCGTCCCCAGCGGTCGCGGAAGGGCACGCGGCGGGTCTCGATCCAGCAGCGGCGCCGGCGGCCGCGGCCACGGCCGGGCGGGCCGTACTGCGCTTCCTCGAAGGTCGCGTCCATGTCGTCCATCAGCAGTTCCTCCGGCCGGGTCATCTCCGGCGGCGGCATGCTGCGGGCGGCATCGGCGGGGCGGGCCAGGGCGGCCAGCGTGCCGGCCAGGCCGGCAAGGAAGAAGTGGCGGCGTTCCATCTCTCACGCTTCCTGGAAGGATGCGTGGGTGGAACGCCGCTGCCCCGCCCGAGTTTCAGAAGCGTTCGAGCAACGGCCCGCAGCCCGCGACCTTGTCCTGGATGCCCATGGTGCGCAGCGCGTGCCAGTAGGTGGCGGTGTTGATGGCGATGACAGGCTTGCCGAGCCACATCTCCGCCATAACCGCCAGCTTCACCATGGACAGGTTGGTGCCGACCTGGACGATCGCATCGACGTCATCGCCATCGATGGCCTTGATCGCCTCCACGCACTGCTTCGGCGTGACTTCCGCGATGCCGGTCCAGGACGGGCAGTGCAGCGCGATGTCCTTCTTCACCGTGAAGCCCATGTCGGTGAAGTACCGCGCCACCTGTTCGTTCATGGCGGGCCAGTAGGGCGACATGATGGAGATGTTCTTGACGCCGCCATAGGCGTTCATCGCCGCGGTGCAGGAATGGCTGCCGACGCTGATCTTGAGGCCGGAGACCTCCTCCACCTGCTTCACGAAGGCGTCGGCGCCCTTCGCGCCGTCGAAGAAGGTCACGGCCGACATGCCCATGACCAGGTGGTCCGGCTTGCAGGTCATGACCGACTTCACGGCATCGAGCGTGTTGTTGCCGATGAGGCGCGCGCCGGCGAGGAACGTCTCGTTGGAGATGGCGTCGGCGTTCGGCGTGTAGATCCGGCTGTAGTGGTTGGTGACGCCCGCGGGGCGCATCATGTCGTAATCCGGCTGTACCACCGTGTTGGTGGAGGGGCCCATCACCCCGAACTTGCAGCGCCAGCCCAGCACGTCACCCATCAGAGGCTCTCCATTCGCCAAGCCGGCGGGCAGGCTGCCACGGAGTGTGGCAGGGGCCGGCCGGCGGGGCGATGATTTACCGTCCTGGCGGTCTTGCACAGGGGTGGGATACAACCCCACCCTCCGCGGCAAGGTTCCAGGAGCATAAGGATGATGTCGAAGCCCATGGTCACGCGACGTGGTGCCCTGTTGGCGGCTGGCGGTGCCTTGGCATTGCCCGGCGTGGCGCGTGCCCAAGGGGGGAGCCAGGGGACGGGCGACTGGCCCAACCGGCCGATCCGCTGGATCAACCCGGGCCCGGCCGGCGGCGCGGGCGACGTGCTGTCCCGGCTGGTCGGGGACCGGATGCAGGGCAGGCTCGGCCAGCCCGTGGTGGTGGACAACCGCCCGGGGGCGGGGACCAACATCGGCATGACGGCCGTCGCCCGTGCGGCGCCGGATGGCTACACGGTGGGGCTCGCCTCCATCGCAGCGAATGCCGCGAACAAGTGGCTGTACCGCAACATGCAGTTCGACCCGGAGAAGGATTTCGCGGCCGTCGGCATGATCGCGCTGGTGCCCAACATCGTCGTGATCCCGCCCGCCGTGCCGGCGCAGAACCTCCAGCAGTTCATCGCCTGGGCGCGGGCGCAGAACCGGCCGATCAATTTCGGCTCGGTCGGCGCGGGGTCGTCGCAGCACCTGGCGGGCAGCCAGTTCCAGGTGATCACGGGCATCCCGATGCAGCACCTGCCCTATACGAATAGCGGGCAGATGAACACGGACCTGATCGAGGGCCGGATCGACATGCTGTTCCAGTCCATCTCGGCCGTCGCGCAGATGGCGCAGACCGGCCGGATGCGCCCGATCGCGGTGAGCGGCGCGGAGCGCGTGGCGGCCTTCCCGGACCTGCCGACGATGCAGCAGCAGGGGGTGGAGATCGTCTCCACCGGCTGGTTCGGGCTCTGCACGCCGGTGGGGGTGCCGGAGCCGATCCTGGCGCGGCTGGAGACGGAGCTGCTGGCCGCGATGGAGGACCAGGGCCTGCGCGACCGCATCATGGCGGGCGGCTCCGTCCCGCGGCGCATGGGCCGCGTGGAGTTCGCGGAGTTCATGGCGGCGGAAAGCGCGCGCTGGCGGACGGTGATCCAGGCCGTGGGCGCGACGGCGGACTGAGGGGGCGCACAAACCCCCACCCCGACCCTCCCCCGCAAGCGCGGGGGAGGGAGCCGCATCAATTCGCCCGCGCGCCCGACACTTCGACCAGCCGCTGCCACTTCGGCGTCTCGCTGGCGATCAGCGCCGCCGCCGCGGCCGTGTTCTCGCTGACCACGGCGTCGTAGCCCAGTGGCCGCATCGCATCCCTGAAGCTCTGCGCCGTGCCGACCTGACGGATGGCGGCGGCCAGGCGCTCGACCTCGGCGGCCGGGGTCGCGGCGGCCGTCACGATCATGTTCCAGGACCGGATGTCGAAACCCTCCAGCCCCGCCGTCTCGGCGAAGGCGGGCACGGTCGGGAGCATGCCGAGGCGCTGGCCCGAGGAGGTGCCGAGGATGCGGATGCGCCCGGCTTCCAGCTGGGGCACCAGGGCGGTCGGCAGGTCCGCGCTGCCCTCGATGGTGCCGTTCAGCAGGTCGGCCGTCATCTGCGCGCCGCCGCGATAGGGGATCTGGTTGAACTCCGCGCGGGACTGGGCGGAGAGCGCCGCGAGGGTCAGGTGGCTGACCGTCGCCGCGCCGGCGTGGGAGACCTTGAAGACGCCGGGATTGGCGCGGCACCAGGCCAGCAGGGCCGCCATGTCCGTCCAGCCGCGGCGGTTGGCGGCTTCCGTGTTCACGGCCAGCAGCACGGCGCTGTCGCTGATCTGGGTGATGGCGCGGAAGTCGCGCGCCACGTCGAAGGGCATGGTCTGCTGCAGGAAGGGCGCGGCGCAGAGGGTCGCGGCGCCGATCACGCCGATGGTGGTGCCATCCGGCGGCGCCTTGGCGACCGCATCCGCGCCGATCAGCCCGCCGCCGCCGCTGCGGTTGTCCACCACGACGGATTGCTCCAGCACCGGCGCCAGGCGGTCCGCCAGCACGCGGCCGAGGCCATCGACGGAGCCACCCGGCGGGAAGGGGATGACGATGCGCAGCGGCCGGCGCGATTGCGCATGGGACAGGGAGGGCACGGCAAGCGTGGTGGCGGCCAGCAGCAGCCGGCGCGTCAGGCGGGGTGTCATCGCATTGTCTCCCGTTGTGGCGGGGAGCCTACGAAGCCCGTGGCTATTCCTGCAACGGTATCGCGGCCCGCGCGGCGATCGATGCCGGAATCGCACCGCGCCGGGCGGCTTCGCGCCACACGCGCTCGATCGCCGCGCGGCCGCGCTTCGTCACGGAAGCCGCGTCCACCGTGGTGGGCTTGGCGTCGCGCAGCAGCACGCGGCCTTCCACCATCGCCAGCGTCAGGTCTGACGCGCTGCCATTGGTCATCAGCGACTTCAGCGGGTCCCAGACCGGCTGGTAGCGGGAGGAGGAGAGGTCGAACATCACGAGGTCCGCCCGCGCGCCGCGCGCGACCAGGCCGAGGTCGTCCCGCCCCAAGGCGAGCGCCGCATCCCGCGTCGCGGCGCGCAGGATGCGCGGCGCCGCCAGGCCATGCGGCGTGCCCGACTGCACCTTGGCGAAGACGGCGGCGCTGCGGATCTCATGCAACATGTCGAGCGTGACGCCATCCGTGCCGATGCCGAGTCGCAGCCCCGAAGCCTCCATCCGCGCCAGCGGCACGAAGCGGCCGGAACGCGCGAAGGCGAGGGGGCATGAGGCGAGGGCGGCGCCTTCGCGCGCGATCATCGCCATCTCCTCATCGGTCGCGAACATGCCATGCGCCAGGACCACGCCGGGGCGCAGCAGGCCGAGGCGGCGGAGGTGCTCGATGGAGCCGACGCCATGCGCGGCCTTCACGCGATCGATCTCGATCAGGTTCTGCGCGGCGTGGATGGAGACGATGGTGTCCAGCTCCCGCGCCTTCGCATCGACGCGACGCAGCAGGCCGGGCGTGTTGCTGTCCGGGCCATGCGGGCCGAAGCCGACGCGCGTGACGCCGCGGGGGCCCTCGTCGAAGCGCTCGAAGAGCTTCAACGTGGCTTCGAAGCCCGTGTTGTCGGTGGGCGTGTAGATGGGCTTGCCGTCGGCGCCCATGCCGACCGTCTCGCTGAAGAGGTAGGGGCAGGACCAGCTGCGGAGCCCGATCCGCTTCGCGCGTTCGATGAAGGGCCATTGCTGCACGCGATAGACGTCGAGGAGCCCGGTGGTGCCGCTGCGCAGCCCCTCCAGCAGCGCCATCTCCACCGCGTCGCCGATATCCTCCTCCGTCATCAGGGCGGCGGCGACATCGCCGAGCGGCATGAGCAGGGAGAAGACGATGTGGCCGGGCAGGTCGCCGGGGGCGAGTTCATCGGCCAGGCCGCGGAACAGCGGGCCGGACATGGCGTGGTTGTGCAGGTTGATGAGGCCGGGCATCAGCAGGCTGTCGGGGGCCACGATGCGCTCGGCCTCCATCGTCGGGCGATGCGGCGTGACATCGGCAATGGCGCCGTCCCGCACCACCACGTGGTGGCCGGTGCGCAGCCCGTTCTCGGCGTCCCAGACCCAGCCGGGCTCGATGACGAGGGTCACGGCAGCACTCCCCTGAAATGGCCGATCAGCGCGGACAGCGTGAGGACCGACAGCGCGGTGGTGATGACGACGGCCGCACCCGAGCGGTCCATGCCGATCGTGTAGCGGCGGGCGAAGATGAAGGCGTTGGCGCCGGTCGGCAGCGCGGACATGGTGACCGCGACGGCGGTCTCGATCGGCGTGATGCGGAACAGCATCGCCAGCAGCCAGACCAGGCCCGGCAGCGCCACCAGCTTCACCACGATGATGGTCAGCGTCTCCGCCCAGGCAGCGCGGCCGCTGATGGCGGAAAGCCCGCCGCCCAGGCAGAACAGCGCGACGGCGGGCGTGGCATTGCCCAGCAGTTCCAGCGTGCGCTCCATCGGGCCGACCATGGTGAGGCCGAGCGTCGTCCACAGCAGCGCCGCCACCACCGCCATCACCACCGGGTTGCGCGCGACGCCGCGCGCGGTGGTGACGGCGACGCGGCGCCAGGGCGCGTGCTCGTTCAGGCCCATCTCCGTCACGATGGTGGCGAGGCCGAGCAGGACCATGGTCTGCAGCGCAAGGATGCCGAGCATGGGCGGCACGCCGGCCTGGCCATAGGCGGCGACGATGATCGGCACGCCCATCATGAGCGAATTGCCGAAGACGCAGGCCAGCGCGAAGAGCGCCGCTTCCGAGAGTCCCATGCGGAAGAAGCGCCGCCCCGCCCAGGTGGCGGCGAGAAAGACCAGCACGCCGCCCGTCAGCAGCGCCGCCGCGGCGCCGCCGGCGCTGTCATGCGGCCTGGTGCCGCCGAGGAAGATCAGCGACGGCGCGGCGAGGCCGAAGACGAAGGCCGACATGCCATCGAAGGCCGCGCGCGGCAGCAGGTGCCGCCTTCCCGCGATGAAGCCGAGCCCGATGAGGGCAAAGACCGGGAGGACGACTTCGACGACGCCTCCCATGCCGCGCTACTTCCCCAGCAGCGTGTCGACGAAGCCGGGAAGCCAGGGCTGGCGCGCGCGGGTGGTGCGCGCGGCGTGGAGGATGGCGCGGACCTCCGCGACGCAGGCGTCGAAGTCGCGGTTCACCAGCACATGGTCGAAGTCGGACCAGTGGGTCATCTCCTCCCGCGCGATCGCCAGGCGCTTGACGATCTCGGCCTCGTTCTCCTGCTGCCGGCCGCGCAGGCGGCGTTCCAGCTCCTCCATCGAGGGGGGCAGGAGGAAGATGCCGACGACATCCTCCGGCAGCTTGTCCTTGAGCTGGCGATGGCCCTGCCATTCGATGTCGAAGAGCACGTCGCGGCCTTCGGCGAGCGCCGCTTCGACCGGGCCGCGTGGCGTGCCGTAGCGGCGGCCTAGGAAGCCGGCGTGTTCCAGCAGCTCATCGCGCTGGACCATCTCCTCGAAGGCCTCGGGCGTCTTGAAGAAGTAGTGGACGCCGTCCGTCTCGGCAGGGCGGGGGGCGCGGGTGGTGGCGCTGATGGACAGCGACAGGTCGGGCTCCGTCTCCAGGATCTTGCGGGAAACGCTGGTCTTGCCGCCACCGGGGGCGGCGGCCAGGACCAGGCAGATGCCGCGGCGGGCGGGGAGTGTCATGACCGTGTCCATTCCGTGCGACCTGCGCCCGCCGCAGGCGGGCGAGCGGCCGAATGGCCGCCGCCGGAAGTCCGGCGAAGCCAAGCGAAGCGCCGGCGTTTGAGGGCGGATCGGCGACGATCCGCAAGGCAAAGGTTCATTCGACGTTGGCCGCCTGTTCGCGCAGCCGCTCGATCGCGGCCTTGAGGTCGAGGCCGATGCGCGTCAGCGCGGTGCTGGCCGATTTGCTGCAGAGCGTATTGGCCTCCCGCACGAATTCCTGCGTCAGGAATTCCAGCTTGCGGCCGACGGCGTCACCGGATTTCAGCAGGGACCGCGCCTCGTTGATATGGGCGCCGAGGCGGTCCAGCTCCTCCCGCACATCGGAACGCTGGGCCAGCAGCGCCACTTCCTGGGCGAGGCGCTCCTCCGGCACCCGGGCGCGGAGGTCGCCCTCGCCGAGCAGGCTGGCGAGGTTCTCCATCAGGCGGGCGCGCTGGGCGGCGGGCTGGCCGGCGGCCTCGGTGGCGGCGGCTTCCCGCAGGGAGGCGATCTCATCCAGCAGTGTGCCGAGGATGGCGGCGAGCTGCGCGCCTTCCCGGGCGCGGGAGGCGACGAGGCCATCGAGGGTCGTGGTGAAGGCGCTGGCGAGCGCGGCGCGGCGGGCTTCCTCGGCTGCCTCGTCGGGCTCCACGATCTCGGCGCGCAGCACGCCGGGGAGCGTCAGCACGGCTTCGGGGCGCGGGGCGGCGGCGCCGGGCATCTTCGCGGCGACCGCCATGACCAGCGCGATGGCCTGTTCCAGCGCGGCGGGGTCGGGTGTCAGGCGGGGCGCGCGTTCCTCCCGCTTCACGGTCAGCGTCGCGGAGACGTTGCCGCGCTTGAGGCGCTTGCCCAGGCCCTCCCGCAGCGCGGGTTCCAGCGCATCGAGGCCGCCGGGCAGGCGGAGGCGGAGGTCGAGGCCCCTTCCGTTGACGCTGCGGAGTTCCCAGACGAAGGAGGTGCCGTCCGGCAGGGTGCCGCCTTCGCGCGCGAAGCCGGTCATGGAAGCGAGCTTGCTCATGGGGGTTTTTCCCCCGTGCGGCGGAGGAGGGCAAGGTGGCGGCATACCCCTGGCGTGACGTGATGATCACCGGCGCGACCTCCGGCCTCGGCCGAGCGCTGGCGGAGGCCTGCGCGGCGCCGGGGGTGACGCTGCACCTCAGCGGGCGGGACGCGGCGCGGCTCGATGCCGTGGTCGGCGCCTGCGTCGCGCGGGGGGCGGCGGTCAGCCCGAAGGTGCTGGACGTGACGGACCGGGCGGGCATGGCGGATTGGGTGGCGGGGGCGGGCAGGCTCGATCTGGTGATCGCCAATGCGGGGGTTTCGGGCGGCACGGGCGGGCAGACGGAGCCGGCGGACCAGGTGCAGCGTATCTTCGCCACCAATCTCGGCGGCGTGTTGAACACCGCGTTGCCGGCGCTGGAGGTGATGGCGGCGCAGGCGCCGGATGCGACGGGGGTGCGGGGGCGGATCGCCGTCATCGCCTCCATCGCCGCCTTCGTGGCGGCGCCGGGGGCGCCGGCCTATTGCGCGAGCAAATCGGCGGTGCAGCGCTGGGCGGAGGCGCTGGACGCCAGCGAGCGGGCGCGGGGGATCCGCCTGCACGCGGTCTGCCCAGGGTACATCCGCACGCCGATGACGGCCCGGAACCCCTTCCCCATGCCGCTGCTGATGACGCCGGAGCAGGCGGCGGCGCGGACGCTGTCTGGCATCGCGGCCGGGCGGGTGCGGGTGGTCTATCCCTGGCCGCTCTATGCCGCGGCGCGGCTGGTGGGGGCGCTGCCGCCGGCGTGGCGGAACCGGCTGATGGGGGTGGTGCCGGCGAAGCCGCGGGAAGGGT
Source organism: Acetobacteraceae bacterium (assembly GCA_027482245.1). Lineage (GTDB taxonomy): Bacteria > Pseudomonadota > Alphaproteobacteria > Acetobacterales > Acetobacteraceae > Falsiroseomonas. The sequence goes on from JAIXWG010000058.1 coordinate 285,665, forward strand.
AGGGGTCGGGGCTCTTTGCTTGTTCCGACCCATCGATCGCGTTACGTGATGGCGCCGGGGTGGCGGCCGGCGCCGTTTCCCCCTCGAGCACGGGTGACGAGGGATGGCTACGCCCAGACAGATCCGCGGCGTCTTCGCGCCGGTCCTCGCCGCCCATCCTGACCTGGTCCTGCATGGCCGCTGGGTGTTTCGACCACCGATCGTGACCGCGTTGTGCGGGCTGCATATCGGCCGGACTTCCTCGGCGCGCGTGGCCGACATCGTAGTCTCGGTGGTGCCTCTTTCGCGGTTCCTGCCGCCTGCAGCGGTGGGTTTCGAGATTCCCTTCATCGTCCAGGATCACAGCCTGGACAGGTCGTTAGCATCAGGCAATGGCATGGCCGGTACCGCCGCATCGCGATTACAGGACGACATCCTGGCACCTGACTATCGGAGACACCTGCTGGCGACGTGCAACGCCACAGCAAAACCACGGCTCGATGCTCTGACGACCTTCGAGAATATTGCCGACTGGCTGAGCCGATTCCGCCAACAGCCGCTGTGCCTGACCGCTGTCGAGCGGGTGGATGCCTGGCTGGCGACCATGCGCGGGGACTTCGCCGCGGGCGCAAGGCATTTGGAGGCGCTTTTGCAACGGCGTGCTGCCAGTGGCCTTGTCGGTACGGATCAAATAACGCTGCTTGAGCGCGAGGTCCAAAGCCTGCTCCAGTCCGCTGACCGCAACGCCATCGCGGCGTTCCTGCATGACCTCGAACGCCAAACCATCGCGGCCCATGGGCTGGAGCGCTACTGGCAGGAGGCGCCGTTTCCGTTCGAGGGAGGGTAGGGCCGGATGGCCACGCCAAGGCAGATTCGCGATATCTTCGCGCCAGTGCTTGCCGAGCATCCCGACCTGGTGATGCACAGGCGTTGGATCATCAAGCCGCCGGTCGGACTGGCTATCATCGGGTTGCACATCGGCCAGACCGCCTATGCCAGCCGGTCCGATCTCGCCCTGTCAGTAGTCGCCTTGTCTCGATTCATGCTTCCCAAGGCCCCTGGATATCAGCGGTACCTTCATGTCAGTCGGAACCTGTCCGAGGGTTCGACTGGGGTGCATCCTCACACCTTGGGCGACGCTGCTCCCGATATTTGTCACGACATGTTCTTGCCCGACTACAAGGCGTACCTGCCCGCCAACTTTGCGGCAAAGATGCGCCCGTTTCTCGACAGCGTTCGCGGCTTCGACGATATCAGCCTCTGGATATCGGATTTCCGGAATCTGCTGCAGCGCCAGGGCGCGCCTGAGACGATCGATAGCTGGATTGCCGCGATGCACGGTGATTTTTCCAAAGCAGCCGACCTGATGCATCGGCTCCTCGATCGTCTGGGACCGACGCGAGATGGTCCTGCCGGCGATCAACGGCGCCTTGAACACGAAATCCATCGCGTGCTCCGTACCGGCGAGCGCGGCACCATTGCCGCCTTCCTGCACGCGCTTGAGCGACAGACCATCAAGGCCAATGGCATGGCGAAGTACTGGCAGCCGGTGCCGTTTCCCTTCGAACGCGGGTGACGACGCACCGGTATGACGATCCTGCCTGGACGTCATACTCGCCCCGCCCCTAGCATCGGCCCTCCGAACCGGAGGCCTCCCCGTGCCGCACTTGCCCCGCCGCGCCCTGCTGGCGGCCACCCTGGCCGTGCCGCCGCTCCGCCCGGGGCGCGCCCAGGGGCAGGGGCGTGTCGTGCGGGTGGCGGTTTCGGCGCCGCGTGGCATCGGCGCGGCGGACCCGCACCTGGCCTCCGCCCATCCGGACCGCATGCTGGCCTCCTGGGTGCATGGCGCGCTGGTGCGCTTCCGGCCGGGCTCCACCAGCCCCGCCGAGATCGAGCCCGATTTGGCCGAGGCCTGGGAGCATTCGGCCGATCGGCGGGACTGGCTGTTCCGGCTGCGCCCCGGCGTTGCCTTCCATCGCGGCTTCGGGCCGGTGACGGCGGAGGATGTCGTCTTCAGCCTGCGCAAGGCGGCCAATCCCGCGACCTCCGCCCATGCCGCCGATTTCGCGGGGCTGGAGGAGGTTTCGGCGCCGGACGCCGCCACGGTCCGGCTGCGCTGGCGCGTGGCGCCGCCGGCGCCGCTCGGGCCGCTGACCAACTATGCGGGGGGCTTCATCCTCTCCCGCCGCGCCATGGAGGCCGGCGGCACGGAGGCCGGGATGGTCGGCTTCGGCCCCTTCGCGGTGGCGGAGCACCAGCCCGGCCAGTTCATGCGGCTCGCCGCCAACCAGGCCTATTTCCGCGGCCGGCCGCAACTGGCGGAAATCCTGTACCGCTTCGTGGGATCGCCGGCGGTGGCGGACCTGGCATTCCAGGCGAATGAGGTGGACATCATCGAGGGCCAGGGCGATCCCGCCTGGATCGCACGGCTGCGCGCCGCCGGCGCGGTGGTCGATGTGATCGAGCCGGCGGAGCTCTCGCAGCTGCATCTCAACGTCACGCGCGCGCCGCTGGACGATGTCAGGGTGCGCCGCGCCATCGGGCTTGCGGTGGATCGGGCGGCGCTGGCGCGGTGGCGGGGCGATGTGGCGCGGGCGGCGCGGGGCGTGCTGCCGGCGGGCACCTTCGGCTTCGTGGAGACCGGGCTGCCAGCGGCCGATCCGGAGGCCGCGCGGCGCTTGCTGGCGGAGGCCGGCTACCCCGATGGTATCGCGCTGCGGACCATCCACACCAGCAACACCGGCATGCTGGGCGCGATCCAGGTGGTGCAGGCGCAGCTCCGTCGCGCGGGCATCGCGCTGGAGGTGCAGGTGGTGGACCACCTCTCCTACCACGCCATGATCCGGCAGGACCTCAGCCCGGTCGTGCACTACTCGGCGGCGCGATTCCCGGTGGCGGATGTGATGCTGACGCAGTTCTTCCATGGCCGCAGCATCGTGGCCACGCCGGGGGCGGTGACCAACTTCTCCCATTGCAGCGTCGCGGATGAGGCGATCGAGGCCGCGCGCGTGGCGACCGATGGCGCGCAGCAGGCGCGGGCCTGGGCGGAGGCGCAGCGCAGGATCGCCGAGGCGCATTGCGCCGTGCCGCTCGTGGAAACGATGGGCGTCTGGGCGCGGCGTGCGCGCTTCGACTACGGCTTCGAGTTCCGCGGCGCCATGGCGACGGGCCCGCTGCTGACGGAGGCCTCCCACTTCGCCTGAGGCTCAGTCGTGGTGGTGCCCGTGCCGCTTTCGGCCGGGCGCCGGCATCAGGTTCAGCCGGCCGAGACGCACGCCGCGCTCCACGATCAGCGATTCCGCGAAGGGGCGGACGGCGGCGGAGGGGCCGCGCAGCAGCGCCACCTCCACGCAATGCTGGTGGTCGAGATGGGCGTGCAGCGTGGCGACGCTGATGTCGTGATGCGCGTGCTGCGCATCCAGCAGCCGCCGGCCCAGCTCCCGCTCCGCATGGTCATAGACGAAGGAGGCGACGGCGACGCAATCGCCGGGCGGGTCGCCCGCTTCCTCCGCGCTGCGGGCCAAGCCGCCATGCAGCAGGTCCCGCATCGCCTCCGACCGGTTGGAATAGCCGCGCCGCGCCATGAAGGCGTCGAGCGCCGTGACCGTCTCGTCATCGAGCGTGATGGTGATGCGCTGTGTCATGGCGGCCCCCCGCGGCAGGGTGATGCTATCCGAAGCGGGGCCCTGGCGCCATTTGCCGGGCCGGCGTGGCGTGGAGGCCGCGCCCGGCGGGAAACCGCCCGATCCATGATGCATTGTCATGGATCGAAACTCGGCATCGTGCTGTTCTCATCCTCATGCCACCGATGCAGTCGCTTGCCGGCCCTGCCTGTCAACGGCAGGGGACCCCCGCGCCATGACCGGCGCCACGCATGCCCTCCTCGCCATGCGGCGGCTGCCGCGCACGCGCCGCTGCCTGATCGCGGCCGCCATCATCCTGGCGACCTTCGCGCTGCGGATCGCGATTTTGGGCTTCCAGCCAGGCTCGGCCTACCTGCCCTTCCTGCCCATGGTGGTGCTGACCACGGTGCTGCTGGGCCTGGCGCCCGGCCTGTGCGCCGCGGCGATCGGCTGGGCGCTGGCGGTGGTGTGGTTCGTGGAGCCGATTGGCGGGCTGCGGATCGATGACTGGGCCGATGTCGCCTTCGCCGTCTTCTTCCCCGCCGCGGCCGCCTTCGCCGCCGTCGTGGTGGAGGTCTTCCTCAGCACCGCCGCGCTGGGGCAGGAGGAGTAGCGGTCACGACCCCGTCTCGGCGGCGGGGAAGTTCAGCTCCAGCACCACCCCGTTCGGGTCCGTGATGAAGAGCTGCGTGACGCCATCGCGCGGCACCACCTGTTCGCGGAAGGCGACGCCCTGGGCCGAGAGGCGCGCGCGCATGGCGGGCAGGCCGGTGGCGGAGAGGGCGACGTGGTCGATCTGCCCCGTGGGCTGGGCCCGGCGGGGCGGGCGGTTCGCATCCGCCGCCCGGGGGCCGACCAGGTGGATGACGGGCACCCCGCCGGCATAGAGCCAGGCGCCCGGGAAATCGAAGGGCGGGCGGTCGCCCTGCTCCAGCCCCAGCGCATCCCGGTAGAAGGCGATGGTGGCGTCGAGGTCGACGGCCCAGATGTTGATGTGCTCGATCCCGCCGATGGCCATGGACGCCTCCCCTTGCTGGACCAGGCATCAGCGCATGAGGTGGGCGGGCGCGTCCAGCCTCAGGCGGGGGCCTTGGCGGGTGGGGGGCGGGAGGTGGCGAGCCAGACGCCGGCCAGCACGACCAGCCCGCCCAGCAGGACCCCGGCCGCCGGCCATTCGCCGAGCAGCAGGGCGCCGACGCCGGCCGCGAAGGGCGGCTGGATGTAGCCGACCATGGAGGCATCCGTGACCCGCGCCCGCGTCAGCAGCCGGAGGAACATGGTCAGCGGAATGGCGGAAGTGAGGATGCCGAGCATGGCGATGACGCCGAAGACCCAGGCCGGCTGGTCATAGGCGCCGATGCCGTTGAAGGGGAGGGAGAGCATCCCCGCCACCATCCCCGACACCACCTGCTGCCCCAGCACGAGCTGGGCGGAGGCACCAGGCCGCGCCATGCGGGCGTAGATCGTCCCCGCCGCGTAGGAACAGCCGGAGACCAGGATCAGCAGCCCGCCCGTGAAGGACGCGTTGCCCGACAGCGCGGCCGGGCCGAGGATGACGGCGATGCCGGCGAAGCCCAGCAGCAGCCCCGCCAGGCCGCGCAGGCCGGGGCGGTCCCCGGGCAGCAGCACGCTGGCCATCAGCGCCACCTGCAACGGCGTCGCGGCATGGATCAGGGCGGCGGGCGCGGCCTCGATCCGGTCCAGCGCCAGCGCGGTCAGCAGGTTGGGCACCCAGCCATTGCAGGTGCCGAGCACCAGCGCGGCCCGCCAGACATTCCAGCCGCCGCCCCGCAGCTGGCCCGTGACGGCCAGGAAGGCCAGCACGCCGAGCGCCGCGAAGGCGCCACGGCAGGCCGCCAGCGCGAAGGGCGGCATCTCCCCCGCCACCAGCCGGAGCAGGGGGAAGGAGGAACCCCAGAGGCCGCCAATGACGAGAAGCCGCCACCAGAGCGCCGGGCCGGTGATGGGCGTCATGGGGCGGGGGGCAGCCTCACCGGGATGGGGCCGCGGCGCGGTTGCGCTCGACCTCGCGCCAGCGGGCGACGTTGCGGTTGTGCTCCTCCAGCGTGCGGGCGAAGGCGTGGCCGCCGGTGCCGTCCGCGACGAAGTACAGGAACTCCGTCGTCTCCGGCCGCGTCACGGCGCGCAGGCTGTCCCGCCCCGGGCTGGCGATGGGGCCGGGGGGCAGGCCGCGGATGCGGTAGGTGTTGAAGGGGTGGTCGCGATCGAGGTCGGCGCGGGTCAGCGGCCGGTCCAGCAGGCCGCCATCGGCGGCGGCATAGGCGGCCGTGGGGTCGGATTGCAGCATCATCCCGCGCCGCAGCCGGTTGATGAAGACGCCGGCGACGCGGGCGCGTTCGTCGCCGCGGCCAGTCTCCCGTTCCACGATGGAGGCGAGGATCAGCGCCTCCCGCGCCGTGGCGATGGGCAGGCCGGGCTGGCGGGCGGCCCAGATCTCCGCCAGCGCCTGGTCCATGGCCTGTTCGGCGCGGCGGACGAGCGCGGCGCGCGTGTCGCCGAACTGGTAGCTGTAGGTCTCCGGCAGGATCTCGCCCTCGGCGATTTCCGGCATCTCTCCGGTCAGGCCCTCGGCACGTTCCAGGATGGCGGCCATCTGGCGGGCGGTGAGGCCTTCCGGGATGGTCACGCGGCGCTGCACGGGGCGGGCCTTGCGCAGGATCTCCAGCACGTCGCGCAGGCTGGCGCGGGCAGGGAAGGTGAATTCCGCGGCGCGGACGGCGCCATCCCCGCGGGTCAGCCAGACGGCGGCGAGGAAGGCGCGGGGGTCGGCGATGACGCCACGCTCGGCCAGCGCTTCCGCGATGATGGTGGTGCCGCCCCGGGGGACGACGACCTGCGCGGCTTCCGCCAACGGGCCCGGCGCGGTCCAGGCGCGATTCGCCCACCACCAGGACCCCCCGGCCAGGCCGGCGACGACGAACAGGACGAGGAGGAGGGCGACGAGGCGGCGCATGGTCTAGTGGTGGCGCCGCCTTCCGCGTCTGGCAAGGCGCCCGCGCGTCAAACTCCGCGCGGGGCCGCTGCCATCAGGCAGCCCTCAGGCGGCCTTTTTGAAAATAATGCTCGCGTTCGTGCCGCCGAAGCCGAAGCTGTTGGACAGCGCGATGTCGATGTTCCGCGGCTGGGCCTGCAGGGCCACGCGGTCGATCGGGCTTTCGCGGGACGGGCTTTCCAGGTTCAGCGTGGGCGGCGCCACGCTGTCACGGATGGCGAGGATGGAGAAGATGCCCTCCACCGCGCCCGCGGCGCCCAGCAGGTGGCCGATGGCCGACTTGGTGGAGGACATGGCGAGGTTCTTCGCCTCGTCGCCCCACAGCCGCTCCACCGCCTGCAGCTCCAGGTCGTCGCCCATCGGCGTGGAGGTGCCGTGCGCGTTGACGTACTGGATGTCCGCGGGGCTCAGCCCGGCGCTGCGGAGCGCGGCGCGCATGGCGCGGAAGGCGCCGTCGCCATCCTCGGTCGGGGCCGTGATGTGGTAGGCGTCGCCGGACATGCCGTAGCCGATGACCTCGGCGTAGATCTTGGCGCCGCGGGCCTTCGCGTGCTCCAGCTCCTCCAGCACCACCACGCCGGCACCCTCGCCCATGACGAAGCCGTCGCGGTCCTTGTCCCAGGGGCGGCTGCCCTTGGTGGGGGCGTCGTTGAAGGCGGTGGAAAGGGCGCGGGAGGCGCAGAAGCCGGCCATGCCGATTTCCGCCACCGCGGCTTCCGCCCCGCCGGCCACCATGACGTCGGCATCGCCGAGCGCGATGAGGCGCGCGGCATCGCCCAGCGCATGCACGCCGGTGGCGCAGGCCGTGACCACCGCGTGGTTCGGGCCCTTGAAGCCGTATTTGATGGAGACGTGGCCGGAGGCCAGGTTGATCAGCGCGGAGGGGATGAAGAAGGGCGAGATCCGCCGCTGCTTGCCCTGCGCGATGAGGAGGGAGGCTTCATATATGGTGGGCAGGCCACCGATGCCGGAGCCGATCATGACGCCGGTGCGGCAGCGCGCTTCCTCCTGGTCTTCCCCAGGCATCCAGCCGCTGTCCTCGACCGCTTCCTGCGCCGCGACGAGCGCGAGCTGGATGAAGCGGTCCATCTTCTTCTGGTCCTTGACGGGGATCCACTCGTTGATGTCGAGCTTCCCCTCCGCCTTCGTGCCGACCGGCACCTGGCCGGCGATCTTCGCCGGCAGGTTGCTGACGTCGAAGGACTGGATCGCCGCCAGCCCGCTTTCGCCGGCCAGCATGCGCTTCCAGACATTCTCGACCCCAAGGCCGAGCGGGCAGGCGATGCCCATCCCCGTGACGACGACGCGCCGCGGCGCCTCGAGATGAACGAACACCCCTGGACCCCCTACCCTGCCGAGCCGTTGCCTGGAATCAGGCCGACTTCTGCTTCTCGATGTAGTCGATCGCGTCCTTGACGGTCGTGATCTTCTCGGCGGCGTCGTCCGGGATCTCGACCCCGAAGGCTTCCTCGAACGCCATGACCAGCTCGACCGTGTCGAGGCTGTCCGCGCCCAGGTCGTCGATGAACGACGCCTCGGTCGTCACCTTGGATTCCTCGACGCCGAGGTGTTCCACGACGATCTTCTTCACCTTGTCGGCGGTGTCGCTCATCCCGCGATATCTCCTGCTGGTAAGTGCCGTGCTGCGAACGCTATGCGTGCGCGCCCGGCCCTTGGTTCCGGGGCGGCGCCGCTTAACATGGATGCGTCATCTGGCCTAGGCGGGCGTCGCGCGCAAGCCGCCCGGCGGACGGAACCGGCGGAAAGGCGGGGGTAAGCCCCGCCTTTTTTGCCGGGCTGGGGCGCTCCGGGTCCGCCTGCCCCTAAATCATCGCCATGCCGCCATTCACATGGATGGTCTGGCCGGTGACCCAGGCGGCCTCCGGGCTCGCCAGGTAGGCGACGGCGCCGGCGATGTCCTCCGGCGTGCCCATCTTCTGGGTCGGGATGCGGGTCAGCAGGGCGGTGCGGGCGGCTTCCGGCAGGGCGTCCGTCATGGCCGTCTTCACGAAGCCCGGCGCCACCACGTTCACCGTCACGCCCCGGGTCGCGACTTCCTGGGCGAGGGACTTGCTCATCCCGATCAGCCCGGCCTTGGCGGCGGCGTAGTTGGCCTGGCCGGCATTGCCGGTGACGCCGACGATGGAGGCGATGGAGACGATCCGCCCCGACCGCCGCTTCATCATGCCCCGCAGCGCCGCGCGGGCCAGGCGGAAGGGGGCGGTCAGGTCCACCTCCAGCACCGCGTTCCAGTCGGCGTCGCCCATGCGCAGCGCCAGCATGTCCCGCGTGAAGCCGGCATTGTTGACCAGGATGTCGAGCGAGCCGAGCTCGCCTTCCACCTTCTCCACCAGCGCGGCCGGGGCGGCGGGGTCGGCGAGGTCGGCGGGGGCGACCAGGACGCGGTCGTTCCCGAGTGCCTCGGCCAGCGCGGCCAGCTCCGCCTCCCGCCGCCCGGTGATGGCGACCTTGGCGCCTTGCGCGTGCAGGGCGGTGGCGATGGCGGCGCCGATGCCGCCCGTGGCGCCGGTCACCAGCGCCACCTTGCCGTCGAGACGGAACATCAGCGTGTCTCCTCGCCTGCATCCAGGCGCTTGATCATGGTGAAGCGCGTCTGGCCCGGGGGGCAGTCGGGGATCGCCCCGACGACGCGGTAGCCCTGCTTTTCATAAAAACCGCGGGCCTGGAAGGTATAGGTGTCGAGCCTGGCGCCGATGCAGCCCCGGGCGCGGGCCTCCGATTCGGCGGCGTCCAGCAGCCGTGTGCCCCAGCCGCCGCCGCGGAGCGCGGGCGGCACGGCCAGGTTCTCCACATAGAGCCAGGACCAGCCGGTGCGCCCGACCAGCCCGCCGATCACCGCGCCCCCCTCCTCGCGCAGCAGCACGCAAAGGGGGCGCGAATCGTGCGGGAAGCCGGCGGCCGCATTGGCGTCCCGCAGCGCGCCCCGCGCCTGCGCCTCCTCCGCCGCCGTGGGCGCGGCGGTCAGGTGGAGGGAGGCCGTCACAGCGCCTTGAGGAAGGCTTCGATATCGGCGGGGGTGCCGATGGCGCTGGCCTGCGCCTCCGGCGCCAGGCGCTTCATCAGGCCGGTCAGCACCTTGCCGGAGCCGACCTCCACGAAGCGGTCGCAGCCCATGGTGCCCATCGCCAGGATGCATTCGCGCCAGCGGACCGTGCCGGTGACCTGGCGGACCAGCAGGTCCCGGATGGTGTCGGGGTCGGTCGCCTTGGCTGCGGTGACGTTGGCGACGACGGGGACGAGGGGGGCGGCCATGGTGGCCGCGGCCAGGGCTTCGGCCATGGCGTCCGCGGCGGGGGCCATCAGGGCGCAGTGGAAGGGGGCGGAGACGGGCAGCTTCATGGCGCGCTTCACGCCGGCGGCCTTCGCGCCCTCGATCGCGCGATCGACGGCGGCGGCGCCGCCGGAGATGACGATCTGGCCGCCGCCATTGTCATTGGCGATCTGCACGACCTCCCGCTTCCCCGTCTCGGGATCGGCCTCGGCGGCGGCGCAGATGGCGGCGGCCTGGTCGAATTCGGCGCCGAGGAGCGCGGCCATGGCGCCGGTGCCGGGCGGCGTCGCCTTCTGCATCGCCTCCCCCCGCAGGCGCAGCAGGCGCGCGGTGGTCGCGAGGCTGAAGGTGCCGGCGGCGGCGAGGGCGGCGTATTCGCCGAGCGAATGGCCGGCGACCAGGGCGACGCGGTCGCGCAGCTGGAAGCCGCCCTCCTTCTCCAGCACCCGGACGACGGCGAGGGAGACGGCCATCAGCGCGGGCTGGGCATTGGCGGTGAGGGTGAGTTCCTCGGCCGGGCCCTCGAACATCAGCTGGGAGAGCTTCTGGCTGAGGGTGTCGTCCACTTCCTGGAACACCTCCCGCGCCACGGGGAAGGCGGCCGCGAGGTCGCGGCCCATGCCGGGGGCCTGGCTGCCCTGGCCGGGGAAGGTGAAGGCGAGAGCCATTTTTTTCGTGTGACCCCAGGATGACAGGTTCGGTGGCGCGCGCGGCCCTAGGCCGGGAATGGCGGGAGCGTCAAGGGTTTCGGCTCACGGAACGGTGAGGGGCGCCGTGTTGGTGGCTGGTCGCGGCGGGGCGTCCGGGCTAAGTGGCGGGCCTTCCACCCCAACCAAGCAAGAAGGGCCTTCCGCCATGCCGCTCCTCCGCGTCGTCAACCGCAAGCGCCGCAAGGCCCTGGCCAACCTCAAGGGCGCCGACCTGAAGGAGCGCCTGGCCGCTGCCGCGAAGCGCCTGAAGGCGAAGCGCCGCCGCGGGCTGTAAGGCCCGCCGGGGCGGCGACGCCCCTGCCTGCGCCATGAAGGGCGCGTCCGGCCAGGCCGGGCGCGCCCTTTTTCGTGCCGTCGCTTCCGGCGTCGATTCACTCGCCTGGAAGGCGAGTGACCCAGGCGGCCACGCGCCCAGGTGACGACCAGCCGGCGGCGCTGCGAGAATCCGCGCCGGAGGCTCTGATCTCCGCCATTTCCCTGGCGCTGGCGACACTTGCGACACAGAGTGAAGCCGATTTGCAACTACAAGTTGCTGGTTCGTATCGAGACGATTTGCGACGTTGCGCTCGGGCCCGGTCGCGGATCGATGGAGATTTGAGACGCGCCCCAGGAAATGAGACGCGATGAGTTGGAGCGCTGGCGGCCCGAGCGAGGGGCCCGACACCTTCACGGGCGGCGCGTCCACCGCCTCCGTCTCGGGGCTAGGTGGCGCCGATGTGCTGCGGGGTGGCTCGGCCGGTGATGTCCTGTCGGGCGATGCGGGCAACGACACGCTGAACGGGTTCGGGGGCGCGGACACGCTGCTGGGTGGGGACGGCAACGACCTGCTGGATGGCGGGGCGGGCGCCGACAGAATGGTGGGCGGCGCAGGCAACGACGTCTATGGCGTCGACGATGCCGGCGACCGGATCATCGAGGAGGTCGATGGCGGCACCGACCGGGTCTTCACGGCGCTCGACTACACGCTGGGTTCGAACCTTGAACAGCTGACGCTGACGGGCACGGGCGACGTCACCGGCACGGGCAACGCGCTGGTGAACGTGATCACCGGCAATGCCGGGGCCAATCTGCTGGATGGCCGGCAGGGCAACGACACGCTGACCGGGTTGGATGGTGCGGACACGCTGCTGGGCGGCGATGGGAACGACCTGCTGGATGGCGGGGCGGGCGCCGACAGCATGGTCGGTGGCGCGGGCAACGACTTCTACATCGTTGACGATGCTGGCGACGAGATCGTGGAGGCGGTCGATGGGGGCATCGACCGGATCTATACGCCGTTCAGCCACACGCTGGGCGCGACGCTGGAGCAGC
>JAIXWG010000035.1 GCA_027482245.1 Acetobacteraceae bacterium
GATGCGCCGCATCTGGGCAGGAGTGAGCAGGAACGGGACGGACATGGCAACACCTCCCCCCGTTCAGAATCACGCCAGACCGCGTCGGTGCAAGCTGATTAATGGGTCCTGAGCCTAGCTTCTCCGTCGCCATAAACACTTTCTACGCTAGCACGGCCTGCCGCATAGGTCGGGGCAGCGCGTCAGCGCGCCGCATCGCCGATGTCGATGACCACCCGGTTGCCCAGCCTAAAGTCGTGCACCTGCGCGCCGGGGACGACGCGCAGTAGCAGGCCGGAACCCGTGTCGTCGCCATCGGCGCCGCTCAGATTTCGCGCGGGACGGATGCGCTCTGCGGCAGGCATGCAGCCGGCGTCGGGGAAATGGATGCCTACTCCCGACGCATCTTGGGTGATCCGATAGGCGACACGCCCTGACCAGTCGAACACGATGCGCCCATACCCATCATGCGACCCGGTTCGGATGCGCAATCGCTCAGGTTTGCAGGCGGCCGTGCGCGCAGTACGGATAGGGATTATGGCTTCGAGCGGCGGCGGGGCATTGCTTGAGCGTGCCATCGCCCGCGGCGCAACAGCGCTTAGCGCGTCATTTCCCGGCGCAGCAGTTCTTGTCGCCGCGGCTTCGGCCGCCGCCGCTATCGTGGCCGAGAACTCCTGCACTGCGCCAACGGAAAGGCGATCCGTCGGCGCTGTCACGGCGGGAGGAGGCAGCGCTACAGCCTGCATAGCCGGCGGATCAACAGAGCCGGTACGCTCGGAAGCAACCCGCCAAGCTTCCGCGGCGGCTTCGATCGCCAGGTTCGTACTTGGCGGGTTAGGCAAGCCGTGAAGCAACTGTTCCGCGCTAGCATCAACTCCGTACGAGACCACCTCCGGAAGCAACACTGGAATACTCGCTTCTAGGAACGCATCCGAGCCGAGGTCGGGACGCTGGCTGGGCAGAGTTCCCTGCACCCCAAGCGACACGGCCTCCGCCGTGAGGCTTCCTGCAAGTAACAAACTGGCCGGGCCGTGCTGCAGAGCAAAATGCTGGGCGGTTTCCAACGCTGCTAGTGCGGTTGCGTGGCCGTGCGGCGCTAACGCCGTCGGCGCCGACCCCGCCCATGAGGCTTCAAGCTGCGCCGATGCCGCAGTCGGCAAACGCTCCGGTGCTGGTATCGATGGCACGGGCTCAGCCGGTGCGGACAACACTGACGCTACCTCGCCCTGCTCCGGCAAAGCTCGGGCAACCACGGCCGCGTGCGGCGGCTCCGGGACGCCCCTGAATCGTAGGCCCAGATCCGCCACGCTAGTAGGAACCATGCCGGCGATCAGCGTCACGGTAACGCCAAGCATCAAGCCTCCCAGCAGGCCGACCGCGAGTCCATGGCCGAAGCGCCGGTTCGCGGGAGGCGCCGCTTGCGGCGGAAGAAGAGGGGGGAGCGGTGCACCCGCCGCGGGCGCTTCCGGATCGCCCCAAGGTAAAGGCGGTGTGTCCAGCCAGAGAGCCGGCTCGCAAAGGGCGGCGCGGATCGCCGCGGCCATTTCCTCGGCAGTGGCGAAGCGATCCTCGGGCGCCTTGGCCAGTGCGCGCCCAATTAGAGCATCAACGGCCGGCGGAAGCTCAGCGCGAATGCTCGTTGGCGGCGGCGGACCCTCGTTCATGATGCGATGGAAGATACCCGGGATCGTGCCCTTAAAAGGCCGCTGACCGGTCAGCATTTCGTAGAGTATGACGCCGGCGGCCCAAATGTCGGTGCGTCGGTCCACCGCCCCCCCGACCACCTGTTCGGGCGCCATCACCCAGGGCGTGCCAATCATCTGGTCGATGGCCGTGCGTTCCTCGACCCCAGCTTGCGCTACTCCGAAGTCAGTGAGGCGTACTTCGCCGAGCCCGTCCTCCAGGTTCATCTCCAGCATTATGTTCGCTGGCTTCACGTCGCGATGGACAATGCCGCGCTCATGCGCTGCATGCAGGGCGGAAAGTAGTGCACACAGAATGCGGGAGGTCTCGAGGATTGGCGGCGGACCGGTGCCGCGCAGCGCGTCGGCGAGCGTCTCGCCGATCACTAGTTCCATCACGAACCAAGCAAAGCGTTCGCCTTGGCCGAAATCGTGGATGGTGACGATGTTAGGATGCTTAAGCCGGGAGAGGGCGCGCGCCTCCACCTGAAAGCGGCGCAGGCTCTCCCGCCCCTCCGCGCCAAGATTTTGCGTAACCGGAAGGACCTTGACCGCGACAAGACGGCCTAGGACGCGGTCATAGGCCTCAAACACCTCGCCGAAGGCGCCGCGACCAATCGAATCGCGCAACTCGTAGCGGCCAGCGATCAGCGCAGGCGTGCCGTCCGGCGCGGACTTTAGCGAGGCGATGGTCGCATCGTCCACTCCGGACTCCCGGCCATCTTTTGTCACCGTAACCGGCACCCATCGGGCGGCAAGAATTTTAACCCCAGTGTCCACCGCCGACTTTACGAACGCCGCTGTCCGCTTCAAATGGAGTTTTGTCGAGTCTTGATCGTGGCAAGGCGCGCGTTGTTATCCGGTGTACCGCACCCGGTTTCCTGGAAACGCGGTTGCATTTTGCGGCGCGTCTGAAGGTCGTGTCGAGACGCGCGGCGCGAGCGTTGAGCGGGCTGAGGTAGCCGTTCTTCTCGACAGCCACTCTCACGTTGTAGCGAGCGGCGAAGTTGCGGATTGCGTCGCGGACCTCGTGGATGTTCTGGAAGACGCGGCCGTGGATGGCCTGCTCGTTCAGCGTTTGGAAGAACCGCTCGATGCCATTCGTTTCGGGCTCGCCGACGGAGGTGTAGCTTGGCGATATGCCCCAGAACCTGACCTGCTTCTGGAATTGCTCGGCCATGAAGTTTCTGCCGTGGTCGTGGCGGATTGCGAGGCCACGGGCGGCGCCGGCGGAGATATGGCCGGACTGCTGGCGGACGGCTAGGGCGAGCGGCTGGGTGGCCTCGAAGCGGGTGCCGCGCTTCGTCACGCGCCATCCGAGGAACTCGGCGTTCCAATGCTCCGCGATGCCGAAGATCCAGACCTTGCCGTGCTGGACGGTGGTGACCTGGGTTGCGTCGATCGCCCACATGACGTTCGGCGTGGTGGTGGTGATCTGCCGCTGGTCACTGTCCTCGTCCTCGCGGCGGGTGCGGCGGGGCGAGAGCAGGGTGTTCTCGCGCATCACGCGCAGGAGCCGCTTGCGGGAGACGCGGATACCATCGCGCACGCGCAGGCGGGCCCAGACTTTCCGGTGGCCCTCGCCGGTCCAGGGCGAGGTCTCCAGGTCCCGCCTGATGGCGGCGAGCAGGGCCTTGTGGGTGATCACGGGCTTGGGGCTGCGCAGTGCGGTTGGAGCCGCCGTCACGGCGCTCTCCGGTGCCGGCGCCTGGGCGGCGTCGAAGCTGGAGCGGGGCACGTCCCAGACCTGGCAGACGTACTTGACGCCGTAGGCCTGGCCGGTGGTCGGGGAGGGCGCCATGGCCATCAGCGCGACCTCCTACGAGCCGAAGGGCCGGGCCGCTCCATTTTCGCCTGCAGCTGCTCGTTCTCCATGCTGAGCTCGCCGATGCGCTGCATGGCCGCGGCGAGCTCGGTGCTGGCTGTCTCCGCCTCGCGCTCCTTGAGCGCGCTGTCGAGGTCGACCTTCTGGCGCTACTGCACGAGCTTGAAGATGGTAACGGCGAGCTCGCGGGAAAGGAGGTCCACGTTCTCGCCCCGCAGTAGGCGCAGGACGACCTCACGCTTGCGCGCGACGCTCCAGCGCTGCCCGGGAGCCAGGGGGGCGACTTTGGGCAATGCCGCAGCGGGCGTCGCGGTAGCGCCTGCCACCATGGCCGCCGTGGTCGGCGCCTGGCCTGTGGACAGTTCGGACGGACTGCGCCCGCCCTCGCTGCTCACAGGCCCATCAACGGCATCAAGATGATCGATCTGTGTCATGCTGGGCATCATCGTTCCGGTATCTCCTCGGACAAATGGGTGTCCAGAAAAACCGAGCGCAGCTCATCTCGTCATCTGATCGCCGGGGCCTCTGTCCCCGCCAAGCCCGTCAGACCGCAACCCCACGCCTCGCAATCCGCACCACCAAGTCGATGCCCAGCATCGGCATCGCTAGGTAGGGACCTCAAACAACCTTCTGATCAGTCGGGCGTTTTTTCCTCCTGAATGGGTTTGGCCTGGAGGGAGGCGGCTATGGCGCGGCTGTACTGGCTGTCGGACAAGGCCTGGA
>JAIXWG010000046.1 GCA_027482245.1 Acetobacteraceae bacterium
GTCCAGTCGGCGCTCCAGAAGCCCACCCAGTAGAGTCCAGGGTCGCGGCGGCGCGGCTGACCGCGACCAGCCGGTGGCAGCTCCACCACATCCCGCAGCGCTTCCGTGGTGCCCCAATGCTCCCAGAGCCACGCCTGGGCCGTCGGGTGGTCCGGCCCCAGCCACAACAGCGCGGCCGGCACCGGCAGCAGGCGATGCAGGTCGAGAGGACAGGCGCGGCTGGCTGCGGCCCGCTCGACGACATGACGCTGGCGGCTCTCGGCAGCATCGCGGAGTTGCCCGGCCAGGATGCGGGCACCCTCCACGCTGAGACTGCGCTGCTGGGGTTCGGGTGGCGCTACCAGCAGCCCGAACCAGCCCTCGGCCGCGGTGCCAAGGTCATGGCACCAGGGAATGACGCCGGCGCCCGCCGCCCTTGTGCGAAACGCTGCGACCTCGTCGGCCTCACCGCGAACCCACAGGTGATGGTACAGCCAGTCCGTGTGGGCGGGCGCGAGGGATGTCTCCCCTCCCCCCGTCACAGGTCGACCAGTTTCGTCGCGCTGTCGGCGATCAGCCGCGCGCGGCGGACATAGCCGCGCATGGTCTTCAGGTCGCGGTGGCGGGTGTGCTCCATCACCTGCTCGTCGCGGGCGCCAGCGATATAGGCCTCGGTCACGAAGCCCGCGCGCAGCCCATGCGGGGAGAGACGCTCGCCCGCATCGACCGTCAGGCCGGCGAGCCGGGCGCGCCGCAGCAGGATCTCCCGTACCGCATCACCGCCCAGTCGCCGATGCTCGATGTTCCCCCAGCGATCGACCTTGCGAAACACCGGGCCAAAGCGACAGGCCGAGGCATCAAGCCACACCTCGAGGGCACGGACGGGGCAGGTCTCGGCACGCCGGCCGCGACCGATGCCGAGTTCGGTGCCGCGCCCCTCGGCATCAGTCTTCGAGGAGGGGATGTGCAGGTGCAGACCGGCCTCGGTGATGCGGATGTGCTCGCGATCCACCGCCACGAGCTCGGAGCGGCGAAGCGCCCCGGCAAAGCCCAGCAGCAGCAGCGCCCGGTCGCGCTGGTCGGTGGCATCGCCGGCGCAGGTGCCGACGAGTTTGCGAAGTTCGGCCGAGGTCAGCGCGGCGGCCTTGCGGGTGGCGCTGCCGTGCTGCCGGCGGATGCCGCGGAGCGTGCTCCGCAGGGCCGGGTGCCCGGCCGACCAAGGGAGTTGGGCCAGGCGATGGGCGTGGCCGATCGCGGCGAGGCGCCGGTCCAGCACGGCCCGGCTGAAGCGCGGCGCGAGCGAGGCGAGGTAGCCGGCGACGGCGACGGGATCGGCCGGCAGCGGTGTCATACCCGCCTGGCGGCACCAGGCGGCCCAGTCGCGCCAGTCGGTCGCATAGGCGCGGCGGGTCTCTGGCGCGAGCGAGCCGAGCGCATAGGCCCGGGCGGCGGCGAGCGCCTCGGACACGAAGGGGTTGGGCAGCCCCCCTCCCCCCGCCACGACGGGTGCCGCGGCGTGGTCGGCGGCGTTGGGAGGCGCGGTCGGTTCGGGGTGGGGGTCTGGCATGGCATTGATTCTGGCTGCCGTTCTCAATTAGGGCAAGCCTCTACTCACACGCGGTAAGGAAGGATTATCGCGGGTGATATTCTCAGAAGTTCTGTTGCATCCTTTGCGGCTTGGCCCGATCGGCACGGCAAGACGGCAGCGACAGAAGCTTTGGGCGGATCTGAGCTTCAAGGGCCGGCACTTCAACGCCGAGGTGTGGCCTGCTGGGTGTATCGCGCTCGGGCTTTCATGCCTGGCTGACCCGAAAGCCGAGCCGGCGCACCTGCGACGACGAGCAGATTGGCACGATGGCCCGCGCCAGCTTCCTGGCGAGTGACCGGACCTATGGTGCCCGCCGGGTCTGGCATGATGTGCTGGCAGACGGCGTCGATTGAGGTCTGCACAAGATCGAGTGGCTGATGCGTCAAGGAGGGCTGCGAGCTAGGCCCCGACGACGCAGCCTGCCGCTGGACAGGGGCGAGCGGGCACCAGGCGTCGTCCCCGCCAACATCCTGGATCGCCAGTTCCATGCAGGGGCTCCGAACCAAAAGTGGGTGGCCGGCTTCACCTACATCTGGGCGGCGGAAGGCTGGCTCTATGTCGCCGTCGTCATCAACCTCTTTTCGCGCCTCGTCGTCGGCTGATCGATGAGCGCCACCATGGCGGCGCAACTCGTCACCGATGCGCTGGTCATGGCGATCTGGCAACGTAGCAGGCCGAAAGCCCTGCTGCATCATTAGGATAGGGTCATTTAGTATAGTAGCGAGGGGGTCCAGCGGCTGATGGCCGACCACGGTGTCACCTGCTCGATGAGCAGGTCGGGCAACGTGTGGGACAACGCCGCGATGGAGAGCTTCTTCTCATTACTGAAGACTGAGCGCCTTGCCCGCACTATCTACCGGACCCGCGACGCCACTCCGCTATCGGCTATATCAGCCCTGTGGCGTTCGAACGCTTGGCCAGTTCAGGCTAAACTCAGTATCCATCGAACCGGCTGTAGGCCGGTTGTCGCTACCGCGCTGTTCGACCGTCTTTTCCACTATGCATCGTCGTGCGCATCGAGGGCGCCAGCTGCCATCCGTGACGCTATGTCCATCAATAATGACCATTGAATTTTTTTGAGCATTTAGGTTGAGTTTTGTTGTTTAAACGCAACACTATTTGCTTGTCGACTTTAGGGGGGGGTAGGGTTAGAGAATCTTCGTAAGCGCAGAGCGCGCGTCTGAAAGATTCAAGATTCATGCGTTCGCCAGCCTCTTCAAGACAAAAACTTCAGCCATCGCCCATTGCTGGCGTATTAATGCAAATGAGGACGGCGATCTTAGCGCTCCTGCTTGTGGGCCTTTTTATCAACATCCTTCAGCTCACTGGCACACTTTATATGTTGCAGGTCTATGACCGCGTTCTGGCCAGCCAGAACGAGGCAACCCTGCTGGCGCTTACTATTCTCGCCATCGGTCTCGTTGCGATTTACGCGATACTTGAAGGCTGCCGGACAGCAGCGCTAATAGGCATTGGTCGCGTTATAGATCGGGTGGTTGCCTCGCGCGTCTTCGATGCGCTTTTTCGCGCGGCAGCCCTAAATAAGGGCGGCGTTGGCGTGCAGCCGCTGCGTGATCTGGAGCAGATCCGTAATTTTGTAGCTACGCACGGCATAACATCTACGCTTGATGTTCCATGGATCCCGGTCTTCATCGGGATCCTCTACATCCTTCACCCAGCCTTCGGAGTTTTCGGGCTAGTCTGTGTTGCGCTTTTCGCTGCGCTTGCTGTGACACAGGCGTTGCTTGCTACTAGGCGCCTGCGCCAGGCTTCCAATATTAATGTGCAGGCCTACGCTTTTGCTGAGGCCAGCGTGCGTAACGCCGAGGTCGCTGAAGCCATGGGTATGCACTCTGGCGTCTGGCGGCGGTGGCAGGAACGCCATCTCGCGATGCTCGGTCAGCAGGAGCAGGCCAGCCGTGTAGCTGGCGGCTTCGCAGCCTCGTTGAAGTTTCTGCAACTTGCCCTGACGGGCATTCTGGGTCTTGGCCTTGGCGCTTTGCTCGTTTTGGAGCAACAGATTACCCCAGGGGCCATGATAGTTGCGACAATGATCCTAGGGCGCGCAGTCGCGCCTACCACCCAGGTAGTCGGACTATGGCAGCAGATGACCGCCGCTCTGGCATCGCACCGCCGGCTTTGTGACTTCCTTGATACTGTGCCGGCGGAAATGGAGCGCATGCCCCTTCCTCCGCCGAAGGGAGAACTCACCGTCGAGGGTCTTGTACTCGGTCGGCCCGGGCAAGAATTGATTATACGTGGTGTGAGCTTTGCTCTCGAGCCAGGCGAGTCTTTGGCGGTCATCGGCCCCAGCGCGGCAGGCAAGAGTACGCTCGCCCGTGGCCTTCTAGGCATCTGGCCGCCACTCAGCGGCAGCGCGCGGCTTGATGGCGCTGACATCTCGCGGATTCAGCGCGTTCAGATCGGCCCGCACATCGGCTACCTTCCGCAGGATGTCGAACTCTTTGAGGGTACCATCTCGGAGAACATCGCACGCCTTGGCGAGGTGGACCCGAAGTTGGTTGTCCGCTCGGCCCAGGAAGCGGGCCTGCATGACCTTATCCTTCATCTACCAGATGGCTACGACACCGTATTGGGCCCTGCTGGAGCAGGCCTATCGCCGGGACAGCGACAACGCATTGGTTTGGCGCGTGCGCTCTATGGAAGTCCCCGCCTTGTCATCCTGGATGAGCCGAACTCCAACCTCGACACCGAGGGCGAGGCTGCTCTCTCAAGGGCGCTCGCTGTATTAAGAGAAAAAAAGGTCACTTGCGTGGTGATAACGCACCGCGCCAGCGTTCTTGCCGCCGTCGACAAGATCCTGATCCTGCGTGCAGGCCAAGCTGAAGCATTCGGTCGCAGAGAAGAAATTCTTCCCCGTTTGACCAGGCCCGCTCAACAGCCTGCTGCTCGCGCCATCACAAGCGTCAGTAGCCTCGGCTAAACAAGAAGAATACTGAGCATGTCCTTAACTCTTGGCAAGATCGATCTGCCCGCTGTGGATGCCAAGGCGGCATTCTCACAAGTTAATATTTGGCGGCCGCTCCGCTACGCACTGTGTACCGTCCTAATTGCTGGTATGCTCGTAGTTGGTTGGGGCACTATGGCCAAGATCGACAGCGCTGCTGTTGCAACAGGAACTCTCGTTGTCGATCTGAACCGACGAGTCATACAGCACCTTGAGGGCGGCATCGTGGGCGATGTCCTTGTCCGTGAGGGCGACTTGGTTCAGCAAGGCCAAGTCATATTGCGTCTTGATGCAACCAGGACGCAGGCACAAGTCACCATGATTGACGACGAGGCGGACCGACTGCGCGTGCGCGAGGCCGGCTTGATAGCCGAGCGTGACAGGCTGGAGGCGCCGGCCTTTCCAGAAGATCTTCTGCGCAGGGCCTCTGATCCGAAGCTTGCCGATATCCTTGCTGTTCAGCGTAACGAGTTTTTCGCTCGGCAGGCCTCGCTTCAAGGCCAGGGGGAACTTATCGGTCAGCGCATCCTCCAACTTCGCAAGCAAATCGACGGCTTGAACGTCCGAATCACCTCAAACGACCGCCAACTCGCGCTGATCCGTCAGGAGATAGGGGGCGTTGAGATTCTTGTCCGCAGCGGCCTAGAGCGCCTTCCGCGCTTGCTCGGCCTACAACGTGAGGAGGCGCGCCTACTTGGCGAACGAGGCGAGACAATCGAGAACGTAAGCCGGACAGAGCAGGCAATAAGTGAGGCCGAGATGCAGCGTGCCCAGCTCTTCCGGTCCCGGCAGGAGGAGATCGCGAAGGATCTGCGTGATGTACAGGGCCGCCTTTTCGAACTCAGAGAGCGGCATGTGGCAGCATCTGACCAACTGAAACGTCTTGACGTGACTGCGCCGGAGGGTGGAACCGTTATGGATCTCCGCTTCACCGCACTCGGCGGCGTCATCGCGCCAGGCGCTCAAATCGCTACCATCGTCCCACGTGAGGAGCGCCTCGTGGTTGAGGCGCAACTAAACCCCAATGAAGTTGATACGGTGCGGCCTGGCATGGCCGCCAGCATCCGCCTCTCCCAAGCCACTGCCCGCAGGACGCCCGTGGTCGAAGGCGTGGTCGAGCGCGTCTCGCCAGACCGCATGGTGGATCAGCGTACGGGAGCGTCTTACTTCACCGTCCGGATCGGTGTAACGGCCGAAGAACTTGAGAAGCACGCGGAGCTCAAGCTGCAAAGCGGCATGCACGCTGAAGTTCTCATCCGGCGCGGTGAGCGGAGCGTGGCCACATACATCATTAAGCCTTTGATAGACCGGTTCAGCACGTCGCTGCGCGAGTTCTA
>JAIXWG010000066.1 GCA_027482245.1 Acetobacteraceae bacterium
AGCGGCTGGCGCGCCATGGGCTCCGCGACTTCTACGAAGGCGGGATTGCGGCCGACATCGCGGCGGATGTCGCGGCGATGGGGGGCGTGCTGTCGGCCGCCGACCTCGCGGGCTGCCGGGGGCGGGCGCTGTGGGGGGTCTCGGTGACCGGGCGGGGGCGGACGCTGCATCTGTCGAATGGGCTGACGGCGACACCGACCTTCCGCGCCGCCATGGAGCGGATGGAGGCGGCGGATTGGTCGGGCGCCGAGCCTTCCTCCGCCTGGCACCTGGCCTTCGCCAAGGCGATGCAGGGCGCCTATGCGGAGCGGCTGGCGGGGCTCGGCGATGCGGAGCCGAAGGGCGCGGATAGCTGCACCACGCATCTGACCGTCTGCGACGCGGATGGGATGATGGTGGCGATGACGACGACGCTGCTGTCCTCCATGGGCAGCCGCGTCGTGCTGCCGGGGTCGGGCGTGCTGATGAACAACGGCGTCATGTGGTTCGACCCGCGGCCCGGCACGCCCAACGCCATCGGCCCGAACAAGCGGCCGCTGACCAACATGTCGCCGGTGCTGGTCTCCGACGCGCAGGGCGTGCCGGAAATCGCGCTGGGGGCGTCCGGCGGGCGGCGCATCCTGGCGGCGGTGTACCAGACGCTGGCGCTGGTCGCGGGCTTCGGCATGGACCCGGAAGCGGCGGCGCACTTCCCCCGCATCGACGTCAGCGGGCCAGAAGGCGCCACCGCCGATCGCCGCCTGCCGCAGGCGACGCTCGATGCCCTGGCGGCGATGGGGCCGCTGGAGGTGGTGGAGCACGCCGTGCTGCCCGTGAACTTCGCCTGTCCCAACCTGATCCGCATCGCCGCCGGCGGCACGCGCCAGGGCATCACCGACGTGATGTCGCCCTGGTCCGCGGCGCTCGCCCAGGGCTGACCGGGATGGAGGGCGCGCTGACCCTGGCGGAGGAGATCACCCTCCTCTCCCTGGATGACGAGACGGGGCGGCCGGTCGGGCGCGCGGGCATGGCGCCGGACCGCGCGCTGGCCGGCGCGCTGCTGATGCAGCTGGCGCTGGCCGGCCGGGTGGATACGGACCGGGACCGGCTGATCCTGGTGGATGCCGCGCCGACGGGCGATGCGGTGCTGGATGCGGCACTCGCTCGGCTGGCGGCGCCCGGCGCCCCCACCGATGCCCGCGGCGCCATCCCGCTGCTGGCGCGGGATGCGGCGGAGGCGCGGGCCGTGATCCTGGACCGCCTGGTGGCGCGCGGCATCCTGCGGCGGCTGGACGAACGCTTGCTGTGGATCCTGCCCGACCGGCGCTACCCCAAGGCGCCGGGGCGGGCGGAGGTGACGGAAGCCCGCGCCCGGCTCCGCGCCCTGCTGATGCAGGAGGAGATCCCCGATCCGCACGACGCCCTGCTGCTGGGCCTGGCCCGGGCCGCGGGGCTGCTGCCGCTGATCTTCTCCGCGGCGGAACTGGCGGGCGTGCAGCCCTGGCTGGCCGTGGTGACGCGGATCGAGAGCCTGAACCGATCGCTCGCCGTTGCGGTCGCGGATATCCGCGGCGTCGGTATCGGGACCACGCAGCGGGAGGTGTAGGCCAGCCTACAGGCAGGTGGCGGCGCCGTCAGGTATACGCGGCGCCGCGGCACGGCGTTTGCCTATCCCGCGGGCAGGTCGGGGGATGCTCAACGGCCCCAGGGTTTGATGCCTGGAATTTGAGCAGATCCCCGCCCCGGTTTGACCCCTGGGAGCGCATCCATGTTGCAACGTCGTCATCTGCTGGGCCTGACCGCCGGCGCCATCGGCACCCTTGCCGCCCCCGCCGCGCTGCGTGCCCAGGGCGCCTGGCCGACCCGCGGCACCATCCGCCTGGTCGCCCAGTTTCCCCCGGGCGGGCTGGTGGACACCGTCGCCCGCCTGATGGCGCCCGCCATGGCGCAGGCGCTGGGCCAGAACATCGTCGTCGAGAACCGGCCCGGCGCCGGCGGCATCATCGGCACCGACCTGGTCGCGAAGGCGCCGGCGGATGGCTACACGCTGCTGGTCAGCCATGCCTCCGTCCAGGTGTTCAGCACCGCGACACGGCCCAGCCTGCCCTTCGACCCGATCAACGACTTCACCCACATCATGCAGCTGGTGGAGGCGCCGAACATCATCCTGGTCCGCGCCAATTCCCCGTTCCAGACCCTGGAACAGCTGGTGACGGCGGCGAAGACGCGGCCCGTCCGCTATGGCTCCTCCGGCATCGGCTCCGCGCCGCACCTGCTGGGCGCGATGCTGTCGGCGGAGGCCGGTGCCCCCAACCTCGACCACATCCCCTATGCCGGCAGCGCGCCGGCGATGCAGGACGTGCTGGCGGGCAACATCGAATGCATGGTGGACCCCATCACCACCAACACGCAGCAGATGCGCGACGGGTCGCTGCGGGCGCTCGCCGTCTCCACGGCGCAGCGCCTGGCGATGTTCCCGAACGTGCCGACCTTTGCGGAACTCGGCTACCCCAAGCTGACCTCCGCCCAGTGGCTCGGCCTGTCCGGCCCCAAGGGCCTGCCGGCGCCGATCGTGGAGCGCCTGGCCGCCATCGTCCCGCCGATCCTGGCGCGGCCGGAACTGGCGGCGCGCTTCGTCGAACTGCAGACCATGCCGCGCAACCCGCCGCCGCAGGGCGCCGACTTCATCGCGCTGATGCAGCGCGAGATCACCGAATGGACCGCCGTCGCCCGGCAGTTCAACATCACCGTCAGCTGATAACGAGCCTTCGGTGGTGAATCGGGGGCGGCCGCCTGACGGCCGCCCCTTTTTGTTGCACACTCCGCCCCGATGCCCGGGATGGATGCTATGCCGCTCACGATGCCGGAGGAGATCCTGCTCCTCCTCCTCGATGACCAGACGGGCAAGCCCGTGGGGCTGCCGGGCCCGGCGGGGGACCTGGCGGTGGTCGGCGCCATCCTGATGGAACTGGCGCTGGCCGGGCGCATCGACACGGACCTCGACAGCCTGACGGTGGTGGACAGCGCGCCGTTGGGCGATGCGGTGCTGGATGGCGTGCTGGCGCGCCTCGCGGCGCCGGGGCCGGCGCGGACCAGCCGCGGCTGGATCCAGGACATCGCCAAGGGCGCGGCGCGGCTGCGCACGCAGGTGCTGGAACGCCTGGTGCAGCAGGGCGTGCTGCGGCGGGTGGAGGACCGCTTCCTCTGGGTCTTCCCCGAACGCCGCTATCCCAAGGCGGAAGGCCGGGCGGAGGTCGAGGAGGTGCGCGCGCGGCTTCGTCACGTGCTGCTGGATGACAGCATCCCGGAACCCCGCGACGCGCTGCTGATCGGCGTGGCCCGCGCCACCGCGCTGGTGCCGCTGCTGCTCTCGGCCGAGGAGGCGGCGACGGCGGCGCCGCGGGTGGAGCGGATCGCGGCGCTGGAGGAATTGTCGCGGTCGCTGGGCGCCGCGACGCGCGACATCTACGCCGCCCTGATGCGCCAGGGCGCCATTCACTGATACCACCGGCATTATTGAGTGACCTGCGGCCGGCGAAGCTGGCCGAGGCCGCGACGGGTGCCCATGTGCGTTGCTTCGCAACGCTCATGGGGTCCCGGAATGCGGCCCGCGGCCAATGCCGCGAAGCCAAGCCCGCGGAGCGGGCGCCGGCGATTGAGGCACGAAAAGGGAATACCAACGAGTCGCTGCAAGCGGCCGTTGGTATGACTCAGTAGGCGGGCGTCGCCTCCGTCACCGACACATGCGCGGAGACGACCTTCCAGCCGAGGTCGGGGAACCGTACCCAGGTCTGGCTCTGCCGGCCCGTGGTGCTCCGGCCGCGCATGTCGAACTCCAGGTTCACCGTCGCCATGTCGCGGCCGAGCGTGGTGATCACGAGCCGCCGTCGCGCCAGCTTGATGCCGGGGCCGGGCGGCCGGCGCACGCGATGGGCGTGGATCTCGTCGAAGCCGTAGCCATTCTCATGGATCGCGTAGCGGATGGTGTGCGGGCTGTTCCAGAAGGTGGCGTCCAGCACATCGACATCCTTGTCGATCAGCGCCTGCTCGTAGCGTTCGAACAGCGCGCGGATCTCCTCCACCACCTCGGGGATGTTCACTTCCATCACGCGCGCTCCATTGCCAGTGCCATGCGCACCAGCATGGCATCCGCGCCGCGCGCGGCAAGCAGGCTGAGGCCTATGGGGCGACCATCGACCGTGGCGCCGGGAATGCTGACCTGCGGATGGCCCGCGAGGCCGCCATGGGCGCAGAGCACGTTGATGGCGGCGCGCACCGAATCCAATGCCGGCAGCGGCAGGCCGGCACGGGGCGCGGCGAAGGGCGTCGTCGGCATGGCCAGGATCGTGCCCGGCGGCAGCAGGTGCCGCAGGCGCCCGCGCGCCTCCCGCCGCACCAGCGCGGCCCAGCCGCGATCGGCCTCCGGCGTCATCGCCGCCATCACCAGGCCGCGCGCGACCCCGAAGGCGAAGCGCGGATTGTCGCGCTCCACCCAGGGGCGGAAGGTCTCCCAGGCCTCGATGGGTTGCAGGGTGCGCTGGGCGCGGGACCAGGCGGAGAGGCCCTGCGGCGCCATCACCTCCTCCCGCCAATCCGGCACCAGGCGCTTCAGCCGGTCGAGCATCGGGGCCAGGGCGTCCGCGGCCTCGGGATCGGCGAAGCCGAAGGCGTCCGTCGCGATGACCAGCCGCGTCGGCATCGCATCCCCGATCGCCTCCTGCAGCAGCACCGCCGAGACGCGCGCGAAGGTCGCGGCATCGCGCGCGAACCAGCCGGTCGTGTCGGATGACGGCGCCTGCGGCATCATGCCCGTCAGGTCGAGCCGCCCATGCGTCGGGCGGATGCCATGGAGGCCGCAGAAGCTGGCCGGCACGCGCACCGAACCGCCTGTATCCGTGCCGAGCGCCGTGTCGCAGAGCCCCTGCGCGACCGCGCTGGCGGAGCCAGAGGAGGAGCCGCCCGGCACATGGCCCGGTGCCGCGGGGTTCAGCGGCGTGCCCTCGAAGGCATTCTCGCCGAGGATGCCGAGCGAGACCTCGTCCGTGATCGTCTTGCCCATCAGCGTCGCGCCGGCATCGAGCAGCGCCTGCACCGCCCAGGCATGGCGCGTCGGCACCGGGTTCTGCCGCGCCCAGTCGGGATTGCCGCCGCCGGTCGGGTGGCCGGCAACGTCGAACAGATCCTTGGCCGCGAAGCTGAGGCCGGACAGCGGGCCGCCGGGGCGGCCCTCGATATAGACGGCGGTGCCGGGAACGAAGGGGGAGGTCATGCGGGCTCCTGTTCAGCCAAGGCGGGGCGGGGCCCAGCGGAAGACAAGGGCGGCCATGCGCGTCACGACGCAGCCGATGACCACGACGATGACCGCCGGCAGCACCTCGTCGATCTCGATGCCCGGGCCGCGGGCCAGCAGGTAGCCGGTCAGCGCCAGGCTCCAGATCGCCGCGACCTCGCCGTAGAAGCCGGTGGTGAGGTTGGGTATGCTGCCGCCGCCGCGCAGCACGTCGCGCAGGATGCCGCCGCCCGCGCCGGTCAGCGTGCCGAGCAGCGGGCCCCAGAGCCAGGCCGGATCGGCGCCCATGCCGAAGGCGACGGTGACGCCGAAGACGGTGAAGGCGCCAAGGCCGAGGGCATCGGCGAAGTCGAACAGCCAGCGATCCGCGTCGCGCTTGCGCGCCAGGCCAGCGATCCGCGCCGCCCCCTGCACGAGTATCGTCCAGCGCCGCAGCAGGGGGGCGGCGCGGATCGCCACCCAGACCACGGCAACGGTGGCGAGCACCAGCTGCAGGAACAGGGGATCGCGCAGGATCCCGATGGGATGGCGGCCCACCAGCAGGTCCCGCAGCACCCCGCCGGCCAGCGCCGTGACGCAGGCGAGCACGATGGTGCCGAACAGCGACCAGCCGCTCTGCCGCGCCGCCAGCGTCCCTGCCAGCGCGGCCGCGACCGTGCCGATGACCAGCAGCGCCAGGTACCAGCTGCCCTCGATGGAGAGCGACAGCAGGATCGGGAAGCGGAAGCGCGCCGCGACGCGGTCAAGCGTGCCGTCCTGCGTCAGCTGCCGGATTGCCCCGTCGATGCGCGCCATCAGCTCCGGCGTCGCGACCTCCCGGCTGAAGGCGAGGTGCAGCGGGATGACGATGCGCATCCGCGCTTCCTCGACCGAGCTCGCGACGCCGAGGCGCGTCAGCGCCAGCGCTCCGGAGAGGCGTTCGGTGATGAAGCCGTCGATCTCGCCCGCCAGCAGGCGTCGGATATTCGCCTCGTCGCTGCCGGCTGCGCGGATCCGGCCAGGCGCGGGCGGCGCGGCGATGATCGTGTCCAGCGCGGCGTCGAAGTAGGAGAAGCCCTCCCGCACGCCGAGGCGGAACTGCTGGTCGTCCGCCATGAAGGCGGCGAGGCCACCGGCATCGGCGAAGAGGAGGGGGGCAGCCTCCCCGCGTCGCACCACCAGCACATTGATGTCGTGCCGGTAGGGCAGGGATAGGGCGTAGCGCTGCGCGCGCTCCGCCGTGCGGGCGATGCCGGTGGCGACATCCATCCGCCCGGCGGCGACCGCCTCCATCAGGGCGGGGTAGGGCGTGGCGGTGAATCTCACCTCCTCCCCCACCGCCCGGGCGATGGCGCGCACCATCTCGACGTCGAGGCCCGTCAGCTCCCCTTGGCGGAGGAACTGCTGCGGCTCCCCGGCATACCAGCCCGCCTGCAGCGCGCGGTCCTGCGCCTGGGCCGCCAGCGGCACCCAGGCGAACAGGGCCAGCAGCAGGGCCAGCAGCAGGCGACGGTCAGCCGCCGCCATGGTCCTTGCACCATTGCGCGGCCTGCGCATGGGTCGCGAACCACACGCCCTCATGCTTCTTCATCCGGGTGATGAGCCGGTCGAGCAGCGGCAGGCGCGACCTGTGGCCGATGATGTGCGGGTGCATGGTCAGCAGGAACATGCCGCCTTCGGCGTAGGCGCCGTCGAATTCCGCCGTGAAGATCTCCTCCACCGCGGAGGGCGGCGTGTAGGGGCGAAGGCCGCTGAAGCGGAGCATGTTGAAGTAGACCGCGTCGTCGCGGATCCATTCCGGCGGCAGTTCCACGATGCCGGTGGGCTCGCCCTGATCCAGCAGCTCATAGGCATCGTCATCGGCCATGAGCGAGCTGTCGTAGAGCAGCCCCATCTCCTTGATGATCGACAGCGTGTCGATGGAGAAGTCCCAGGACGCCGTGCGGATGCCGACGGGGCGCTGGCCCGACAGCTTCTCCAGCATGTCGGCCGATCGCAGCGTCAGGTCGCGCTCCACGCCCTGCGGCAGCTTGGTGTTGGCCTCGTGGATCCAGGAATGGATGCCGATCTCGTGGCCTTCGTCGGCGACGGCGCGGATCTCCTCGGGGTGCAGCATGGCGCTGACGGCGGGGTAGAAGAAGGTCGCGGGGATGCCGTGCTTCGCCATCAGGGCGCGGATGCGCGGGATGCCCTGTCGGCTGCCGTACTGCCCCTGGCTGATGCGCATGGGGCTGTCATCGGAGTCGCGCAGCGGCCCCGTCTCATGGTCCGCGTCGAAGGACAGCGTCACGCAACACCGCGCGCCGCCGGGCCAGGAGGCCGGGCGCAGGCTGCGGCCGGCGCGGGCGCGGCCGACGATCTTGCGCCACTCGGGCTCGGTCAGTTCCCAGGGCGGTGTCGGTTCGGGCATCGGGGTTTCCTCGGAGGCTATGGGGCGCCATGCTGCCCGGCACCGAGCCCCCCTGGAAGCCCCGCATGACCACACCGACCGATCCCGCGCTGATGACCGCGGAGCAGCTTCTTTCGCTCTACGCCAGGCGTGCCCTGTCGCCGGTGGAGGCGCTGAAGGCGGTGACGGAGCGGATCGCCCGCTACAACCCCTGGGTCAACGCCTTCGCCGCCATGAATCCCCGCGCCCTGAAGGATGCCGGGGAGAGCGAGGCGCGCTGGGCCGTGGGCCGCCCGATGGGCATCCTGGATGGCGTGCCCTGCACGGTAAAGGACCTGCTGAACATCGCGGGCTTTCCGACGCGCCGTGGCAGCCTGGTGACGGACCCCGCACCGGCGACGGAGGACGCGCCGGCCGTGGTCGGGCTGAAGGCGGCGGGGGCCGTCATCATCGGCAAGACGACGACGACGGAGTTCGGCTGGAAGACGCCGGGCGACTGCCCGCTGCACGGCATCACCCGCAACCCCTGGAACCCCCAGCGGACGCCGGGCGGCAGTTCCTCCGGCGCCGGCGCCGCGGGGGCGGCCTGCTTCGGCCCGCTGCATATCGGCACGGATGCCGGTGGATCGATCCGCATCCCCGCCGCCTATTGCGGCCTGGTCGGCGTGAAGCCGAGCTACGGGCGCATCCCGCAATGGCCGCATGGCGCCTTCTCCGCCGTCGCCTGCGCCGGGCCGATGACGCGGAGCGTGGGCGATGCCGCGCTGATGATGTCCGCCATGGCGCGCCACGACCTCCGCGACCCCGTCTGCCTGCCGGACGATCCGCGGGACTGGCGGGCGGGCATGGACCAGGGCGTGGCGGGGCTGCGCGTCGCTGTCGTGCGGCGCCTGGGCTTCGAGCCGCCGCTGGATGAGGAGGGGGAGGCCGCGCTGCAGGTGGCGGCCAAGCTGCTGGCGGAACAGGGCGCGATCGTCGAGGAAGCGGATCCCCAGCTGCCCGACACCCGGGCCATCTTCTCCCGCGTCTGGGGCGTCGCCATCGCCCGCATCTGGACCGGCACGGCCGAGGAGAAGCGCGGCCTGCTGGATGCGGGGATCGAGGAAGTGGCGCGGAAGATGGGTGACATGGGCGCGGCCGATTTCCTCGGCGCCGACATGCTCCGCGTGGAATGCGGGCACGCCATGGCGCGCTTCCACCAGCGCTACGACCTGATCCTGACGGCGGCGACGCCGACCGCGGCTCTGGACGCGGATGCACCGACCATCCGCCCGGTGGAGGCGCTGTGGCGGGACTGGGCGCCCTGGACCTTCGCCTTCAACCTGACCCGCCAGCCCGCCATCGCCGTGCCGATCGGCCTGGACGAGGCCGGCATGCCGCGCGGCGTGCAGGTGGCGGCCGCGCTCTACCGCGACGACCTCGCCTTCCGCGCGGCCCGCGCGCTGGAGACGGCGGCGAGCCTACCCCTGGCCAACCCGCCGGATTCCGGGCAGATGCGCGCCAAGCTCAACTGACCGGGGGACCCGCGCGATGCGGCTGGTGACGTTCAAGGATTCCAAGGGCACGCGCGTCGGCGCGCTGGATGCGGCGGGTCAGGTGCTCGACATCACCGCCGTCGATGCGGGCCTGCCCAAGGACATGATCGGGCTGATCGCGGCGGGTGCCCTGGCGGCGGCGCAGGCCGCGGCGGCCAAGGTGCCGGTCGTGGCGGGTGCCAAGCTGCTCGCCCCCATCCCGCGCACGCCCAAGAACATCTTCTGCGTGGGCAAGAACTATCACGAACACGCGAAGGAATTCGCCGGATCGGGCTTCGATGGCGGCGCCAAGGATGTGGTGCCCCCGTTCCCCGTCGTCTTCAGCAAGCCGCACACCAGCATCATCGCGAATGGCGAGGCGATCCTGAGCGCGATGGACCCGACAGGGGGCCTCGACTACGAGGGCGAACTGGGCGTCGTCATCGGCACGGGCGGGCGCGGGATTGCGAAGGCTGACGCGCTGAAGCACATCTTCGGCTACACCATCGTCAACGACGTGACCGCGCGGCACCTGCAGAAGCGCCACAGCCAGTGGATCCTGGGCAAGGGCCTCGACACCTTCGCGCCCATGGGCCCGGCCATCCTGACGGCGGATGAGTGCCCGGACCCGACGAAGCTGGTCCTGACCACCTGGCTAAACGGGGAGCAGCGGCAGCACGCTCCTGTCTCCGACCTGATCTTCGACATCCCGACCCTGGTGGAGGCGATCAGCGCCGCCATCACGCTGGAGCCGGGCGATGTGATCGCGACCGGCACGCCCGCCGGCGTCGGCATCGGCTTCAACCCGCCGAAGTTCATGAAGGCGGGAGACGTGGTGCGGATCGAGGTGCCGGGCATCGGCATCCTGGAAAACCCCGTCGCCTGAATGACTCTCCCTCCCCCGCGCTGGCGGGGGAGGGGGCTGCGACACCACCGGGAGGAACAAGAATGATGATCGACCGCCGCAGCCTGCTGGCCGCTTCCGCGCTCGTCCCCTTCGCCGCCCAGGCGCAAGGCACGGACTACCCGACCCGCCCCATCAACCTCATCGTGCCCTTCCCCCCGGGCGGCCAGGCCGATCTCGCCGCCCGGCCCGTGGCCGCGGCACTGGAGAAGATCCTGCGGCAGCCGGTGGTGGTGCAGAACCGCGGGGGCGCGGCGGGCGCCATCGGCAACGGCTTCGTCGCCCGCAGCGCGCCGGATGGCTACACGCTGGTGATGGCCCTGTCGTCCCTGGCCGTGATCCCGGAGGCGGAGCGCCTGTTCAACCGCGCGCCGCCCTACACCGCCGATCAGTTCGCGCCTGTCGCGCTGGTGAATGCGGACCCGACCATGCTGGCCGTGCCGGCCTCCGCGCCCTGGCGCACGATGGAGGAGTTCATCGCCGCCGCGCGCGCCAATCCGGGCAACATCCCCTACGGTTCTTCCGGCACCTACGGCACGCTGCATGTGGCGATGGAGATGCTGGCGGCCTCCGCCAATATCCGCCTGCTGCACGTGCCCTTCACCGGCGCGGGGCCGGCCATCACGGCGCTGCTCGGCGGCCAGATCCAGGCGCTGGCCTCGGCACCCGGCACGCTGACGCAGCATGCGCGGGATGGCCGCATCCGCGTGCTGGGCTGCTGGGGGAGGGAGCGCGTCTCCGCCTTCCCCGATGTGCCGACCTTCTTCGAGAGGGGATTCGGCGACGTCGAGTTCTACATCTGGGCCGGCATGTTCGCTCCCGCCGCGACGCCGGCGGCGGTGATGCAGAAGCTGCGCGACGGGATGCGGGAGGCGGTGCAGGATCCGCAGCTGGTGCAGGCCTTTACCGCCGCCGGCGCGCCGGTGCGGTACATGGACGCGCCCGAATTCGCCGCCTTCTTCGCGGAGGACAGCGCGCGGCTCGTGCGCGCCGTGCAGCGTATCGGAAGGGTCGAGTAGCTTCCGCTCCCCAGCGGGAGGCGCTTGAATGCGCCCCCCGCTGACGGAGAGCACCGCATGTCGTCCGAGACCGAGATCCTCGCCTGGTTGTCGCAGCAGCAGGAGGCGATGGTCGCGACACTGCGGGAGATGGTCGATACCGATGGCGGCAGCTACGACAAGGAAGGCGTCGATCGCGTTGGCGCCCAGGTGCGCCGCTTCATGGAAGCGCAGGGCATTCCCACGGAAGTCCTGCCCCAGCAGAAGCACGGCGACTGCATCCGCGCCATCGTCGAAGGCGGTGACCTGACGCGCGGCGGCAATGCCCGCGAAAACATCGTGCTGATGGGCCATCGCGACACCGTCTTCCCGAAGGGGGAGCCGGAGCGGCGGCCCTTCCGGATCGAGGGTGGCCGCGCCTATGGCCCCGGCGTCGCCGACATGAAGGCGGGCCTCGTCATGAACATGTTCGTCCTCGCCGCCTTCCGGAAGTTCGGCGGCGCGCCGGGCCCGCTGGTGGCGCTGTTCACGGGTGACGAGGAGATCGGCAGCCCCGAAGGCCGCCCGGTGATCGAGGCCGAGGCCCGGGCCGCGCGCGTGGTCTTCAACTCGGAACCCGGGCGCCCGACCGGCGGCATCGTCACGGGCCGCAAGGGCGGCGTCTTCTCCGTCTTCGACATCGAGGGCAAGGCCGCCCATTCCGGCGGCAACTTCGAGGCCGGCATCAGCGCCATCGGCGAACTCGCCGCCAAGATCACGGCGATCCATGCGCTGACGGACCTCAAGCGCGGCATCACGCTGAATGTCGGCCTGGTCAGCGGCGGGCAATCCGTCAACACCGTCGCGCCCTGGGCGCAGGGCCAGATCGACCTGCGCTACGTCGAGCCCGCCGACCGCGACGAGGTGATGGCGAAGATCGAGGCCATCATCGCGAAGAGCTTCGTCCCCGGCACGCGCGCGACGCTGACCATCAAGGGGGAGTTCCTGCCGCTGACGCAGTCGCCGGAGGCGAAGCGCCTGTTCGACCTGTACCGCGACGCGGCGCGGGAGACGGGCTTCGTGCCGGAAGGCGAGTTCAGCGGCGGCTGCGCCGATAGCGGCTTCACCGCGGCGATGGGCGCGCCGACGCTCTGCGCCGTCGGGCCCGTGGGAGGCCGGGCGCATACGCCGGAGGAGTACCTGGAGGTTGGCAGCCTGGTGCCGCGGGCCCAGGCCATGGCGCGGGCGATCCTCCGCCTCGGCCCGGGGTGAGATACCGCCCGGCGGATGTTTCCACTGGACAGTTGTCAAGCGCGCTTGCCTTCCGCGTAAGGAATCGTAAAGTCAGCTTGACAGCCGTGCAGGATGGCGATCGTGGGCGCTTGGTGGGTGATGTTCGAAGGACGCGCCCCAGGGTGCGTCCTGGCGCCAGACGAGGATGAAGCCCTCTGCATCGCGGAGGAGGAGACGGGTGCGCGGCCCCGGGCCGCGCAGCCGCTTCGCCAGCCCAGCTTCCCGCTGCTGAACTGCGCCGGCGCCATGCAGCGCGGC
The DNA here is from genome assembly GCA_027482245.1 of Acetobacteraceae bacterium. GTDB lineage: Bacteria > Pseudomonadota > Alphaproteobacteria > Acetobacterales > Acetobacteraceae > Falsiroseomonas. Next base: position 12,584 of record JAIXWG010000066.1, read on the forward strand.
GGCATGATCGGTCGCTGCCTGGCAGGCCAGGCGGACCATTGCTCCCAGGATTGCGCCCTCCGTCATCGCTGACGCCGCGCGTGGGGGGCACGCCGGGGGCGATCGTTCACACTCTGATGCGGTGCGGGTGCTACGCGTGAGGGCATGGCCATGAACCCTCGCCTGATGACTGCCGAAACCCGCCTGGCTGCGATGCGGGCCGCCGATGCCGCGCGCCGCGCCGCCGTGAAGGTCTGCGCCGAGGCGCCGATCGGCAGCCCCTCCTACAAGGCCGCGGCGCGCATCCTGGATGCGTTGTGCGACCTGGCGAAGGCGCTGTCGCAGGCAACCATCACGCCGTCCCCGCAGGCGCCCGCCGATGACGGCATCGGCACCCCCCGCCCCGGGATGCACTGACGCCCACAGCCCGGCCGTGTGACCACTTCGGGGCGTTTCGATCGCGCCAAGCGCTTGGGATGACGGTGGAGGCCCGGCAGCCGAAGCCGTGCAGGGCGACGCCATGACTGGCTGCCCCGCGGCGCCGGACCGCCAAGGCACCCTGCCGCCCGCCTCCTGCGCCGAACTGGTCGGCGTCGAAGCGGCACGGCTTGGTCGCCGCTGTCCATGCTCGATGGGGGAGGGATGCTGGCGGACAGGGTGGGATTCGAACCCACGAGACGCTTTCGCGCCTACACACTTTCCAGGCGTGCGCCTTCGACCGCTCGGCCACCTGTCCTACGCGGCCGCGTTCTAGCCAGCCCGGAGCGGGGCGGCAACCCCGGCGGCCGGGAAATGCGGCAACTCATTGACGACTGCGGGGGCGCATAGGACCGTTCGCCGCCACCCGACGGAACGCCCCGCCATGCCGCCACGCCTTGTCCCGCTTGAGCCAGCCCGCTGATGGCCAGGCTCAGCTTCTCGGACTACCTCGACGCCGTGCCGAAGGTGGAACTTCATCTGCACATCGCCGGCGCCATACGGCCGGAGACGCTGGACGAGCTGGCGGTGCTGAACGAGTTGCGGCTGCCGAAGCCGGCCGCCGAGCTCTACCGGTTCGAGACCTTCTACGATTTCCTCGAGATCCTGCGCCTGGCGGCGCTCGCCATGGCGACGCCGCAGGATTTCGCCCGCGTCGCCTTCGAATGCATCGAGGACCTGCACCGCCACGGCACCACGCGGCACGCCGAGATCTTCTTCAACCCGCACTACGCGACGCCGACCGGCATCGGATACCCGGAACTCGTCGATGGCCTGATCGAGGGCCTGGCGCGGGCGGAGCGGGCCTATGGCGTCTCCTCCCGCCTCATCGCCTGCATCGACCGCAGCGTCTGCCTGCCGTCGGAGGCGCTGCAGATGCTGGACTGGATGGCGCAGCACCCGCGGCCGGAGGTGGTGGGGATCGGGCTCGATGGGGCGGAGCGTGCCGGCCCGCCGCTGGTCTGGGTGGAGGCCTGGCGCCAGGCCGGCCGCGCCGGCTACCGCCGCACCGCCCATCTGTGCGAGGACAACCAGGCGCCGTTCGAGGCGCCGCCCACGCATTTCACCCATTGCCGGGACGCGCTGGGCTGCGACCGGCTGGACCACGGCTACGGCATCCTGGCCGACCCGCTGGTGGTGGCGCGGGCGCGCGCGGAGCAGGTGCCCTTCACCATGGCCTGCTGGTCCGGCATGCCCTTCAACCGCGCGCCGCGCCGCCAGCGGATCAAGGCCATGCGCGATGCCGGGCTGAACCTGGTGCTCGGCACCGACGATCCCGCCATCTTCGGCACGACGATGGGCCATAGCTGGCGCACCGTCTTCGCCGACCTCGGCTGGGGCGTGGCGGAGGCGCGGGCGCTGTCGCTGGCGGGGGTGGAGGCGAGCTGGCTGCCGGCGGCGCGCAAGGCCGCGCTGCGGGCTGCCTTCACGGAGGCGCTCGATGCGCTGGAGCGGGACCTCGATCCCGAGGACCGCACGCTGGACCTCTCCGTCACCCGCTGCTGAAACAAGAAGGGGCGGCCCCCTCGGACCGCCCCCTTCGTGACGTCAACGCTGGCACCGGCTGCGACGGGAGGCCGCCCCGCCTCGCAGCCGCTCCGCGGCAAGCCGACGAATCAATCGGCGAACTGGCCGGCGGCCTGGATCAGGGGGCGCCACTTGGCGATGTCCGCCTGCCAGAAGGTGCGGTGGACTTCCGGCGTCGCACGCTCGATCGCGACGGGCGCGGTGCCGAGTTCGGCGAAGCGGCGGGCGATGGTCTCGTCGCGCAGCGCGTTGACCAGGGCGCGGTTCAGGCGATCCACGATCGGGCGCGGCGTGGTGCGCGGCGCGTAGAGGCCGTGCCAGACGCTGACGTCGAAGCCGGGCAGGCCCGCTTCCGCCGCCGTCGGCAGTTCGGGCAGGGAGGCGACGCGCGCCGGCGTGGTGACGGCATAGGCGCGGATGGTGTTGCCGCGGATCTGTTCCGTCGTGCTCGTCGTCTGGTCGCACATCAGGTCCACCGTGCCGGCCACCAGGTCGTTCATGGCGGGGCCGGTGCCGCGATAGGGCACCGTCGTCATCGGCGCGTTGATCGCATGCATGAAGAGCAGGCCGCAGAGGTGGCTGGCCGCGCCGATGCCGGCATTGGCGTAGTTCAGCTTCTCCCGGTCCCGCTGGATCACCTGCACCAGTTCCTGCAGGTTGTTGGCGGGGAAGTTGCGGCGGGCGACGAGCGTCATCGGCACGTCGGTCACCAGGCCCAGAGTCTCGAACCCGTTGATCGCGTCATAGGGCACGCGGCGGTAGAGGGTCGGGATGGTGGCCATGCCGATGTGGTGCAGCAGGATCGTGTAGCCATCGGGCCGCGCCTGCGCGACGCGCTGCGCGCCGAGCGTGCCACCGGCGCCGCCGACATTCTCCACCACCACGGGCTGGCCGAGGTCATTGCCCATGGTCTGCGCGATCAGGCGGCCGACCGTGTCCGTCGGGCCGCCGGCCGCGAAGGGGATGATCATGGTGATGGGACGGGTGGGGTAGGGGGCCTGCGCCAGGGCGGGCGCGGACAGCATGGCTGCCGCCGCAAGCCCCATCAGGGCGCGCTTGCCGAAACCGATCATTGCGGTGCGTCTCCTCGTGGTGAAAAGGCTGGTCCGAGGCCGAACAGGGCCGGACCCTTGATGACCCGTCTATGTCATCCGTTTACAGGGCGCCAGTTCCGTTTTGCGGCACGGACGGCGCGCGAAGGCTGATGCAACCAGGGCGCGATGGCCACGGCGGTTTTTTTCGCGCGGCCTCTTGAACGCAACTTTGTGGATGAAAAGTTACGCGAACTCCACAAATAAACAGGGAAGCATCCAATGACGCGTCTGAACCGCCGCGCCGTCCTGGCCGGCGTTGCCACCATGGCTGGCCTGAAGCTGGCCTCGCCTGCCATCGCGCAGACCGCGATGCCGGACCGCCCGGTCCGCATCATCGTCCCCTACAATGCCGGCGGCATCACGGATGTGATCAGCCGCGGCATGGCTGTCGGGCTGCAGTCCGCGCTCGGCCAGCCCGTCGTGGTGGATAACCGCCCGGGGGCGAATGGCACGGTCGGCACGCTGGCCGCGGCGCGGTCCGCCCCGGATGGCACGACCATCACCATGGGCATCACCGACACCTTCGCCATCAACCGCTCCACCTTCCCGACCCTGCCCTACAACGACGAGGCCGATTTCGCGCCGATCTCCATGGTCACGCGCGTGCCCTTCGCGCTGATGATCGGCGCGCATCGGCGGGAGATCACGGATTTCGCCAGCTTCGTGCGCGAAGCGAAGCGGGAAGCCGGGCGCCTGTCGCATGCCTCCTGGGGCGTCGGCTCCTCCTCCCACCTCGCCTTCGAATTCGTCGCGCGGTCGCAGGGCTTCCAGAAGCTGCACGTGCCCTTCGCCGCGCAGGCGCCGGGCATGCAGGCGGTGGCGGCCGGGCAGGTCGATTCGATGATGCTGCCGGTCGGCGGAGCCGAAAGCCTGGCGCGCGACAACCGCGCCCGCATCATCGGCCTGGCGCATGCCAACCGTATCGACCTGACGCCGGGTGTGCCGACCTTGGCGGAACTGGGCGTGCCGCTCTCGACCGGCCTCTGGCTCGCGCTCTACGCGCCGGCGCGGACGCCGCCGGCCGTCATCGCCCGGCTGAACGAGGCCGTGCGCCAGGGCATGCGGCATGAGACGACGCAGTCCGTGTTCCGCCAGCAGGCCGGCGTGGCCGAGCCCTCCACGCCGGAGGAACTCGCCGCCTTCGCGCGGGCCGAGCGTGCGCAGTGGGCGCAGCTGGTGCGGGAACAGAACATCCGCGTCGAGGCTTGATGGGAACCGGGGCGGCGCCCTCCATGACGGAATGGGCCGCCCCGGATGCTTGGATCAGGCGTCCATCTTGAGCGCGGCGATGAAGGCGCTCTGCGGGATTTCCACCTTGCCGAACTGGCGCATGCGCTTCTTGCCCTCCTTCTGCTTGTCGAGGAGCTTGCGCTTGCGGCTGATGTCGCCGCCGTAGCACTTGGCGGTCACGTCCTTCGACATCGCGCTGATGGTCTCCCGCGCGATGACGCGGCCGCCGATGGCGGCCTGGATCGGAATCTTGAAGAGCTGGCGCGGGATCAGCTCCTTCAGCTTCTCGCAGATCTGCCGGCCACGACGATCCGCCTGGCTGCGGTGGGCCATGAAGGACAGCGCGTCCACCGGCTCCGCATTCACCAGGATGGAGATCTTCACCAGGTCGCCGGCGACGTAGTCGTCCACCGTGTAGTCGAAGCTGGCATAGCCGCGGCTGATCGACTTCAGGCGGTCGTAGAAGTCGAACACCACCTCGTTGAGCGGCAGGCGATAGACCGCCATGGCGCGGGCGCCGACATAGGTCAGCTCCAGCTGCTGCCCGCGACGCTCGCTGCACAGCGTCAGCACCGGGCCGAGGTATTCGTCCGGCACCATGATCGTCGCCTTGATCCAGGGCTCCTCAATCTCATCGATCACGGAGGGGTCCGGCATGTCGGCGGGGTTGTGCAGCTCGCTCACCACGCCGTTGGTGCGGCGGATCTTGTAAACGACGGAAGGCGCCGTCGCGATCAGGTCGAGGTCGAACTCCCGCGACAGGCGTTCCTGCACGATCTCCAGGTGCAGCAGGCCGAGGAAGCCGCAGCGATAGCCCATGCCGAGCGCCGCGCTGTGCTCGGCCTCGTAGTGGAAGCTGCTGTCGTTCAGGCGGAGCTTGCCCACGCTTTCCCGCAGCTTCTCGAAGTCGTCGGCATCCACGGGATACAGGCCGCACCACACGACGGGGACGCTGGGCTTGAAGCCGGGCAGGGCCTCGCTGGCGGGGTTGCGGTCCTCGGTCAGCGTGTCGCCGACATTGGTGTCGGCGACCGTCTTGATGGCGGCGGTGACGTAGCCCATCTCGCCCGGGCTCAGGTAATCCACCGGCACCATCTTCGGCGTGAAGACGCCGACCTGCTCCACCGTGTGGGTGGAGCCGTTCGACATCATGCGGATCTTCTGGCCCTTGCGCAGCACGCCATCCTTGATGCGCACCAGCACGACGACGCCCAGATAGGCATCGTACCAGCTGTCCACCAGCAGCGCCTTCAGGGCCGCGTTCGGGTTGCCGGAGGGCGCGGGCAGCCGCGTGACGATCGCTTCCAGAACGCCCTCGATGTTCAGACCGGTCTTGGCGCTGATCATCACGGCGTCGGAGGCATCGATGCCGATCACATCCTCGATCTGCTGCTTCACCCGGTCGGGCTCGGCGGCGGGCAGGTCGATCTTGTTGAGGACGGGGACGATCTCGTGATTCGCGTCGATGGCCTGGTACACATTGGCCAGCGTCTGCGCCTCCACGCCCTGGGAGGCATCGACGACGAGGAGGCTGCCCTCGCAGGCCGCGAGCGACCGGCTGACCTCATAGGCGAAGTCCACGTGGCCGGGCGTGTCCATCAGGTTCAGCGTGTAGGTCAGCCCGTCCTGCGCCTTGTAGGCCAGGCGGACGGTCTGCGCCTTGATGGTGATGCCGCGCTCCCGCTCCAGCTCCATGTTGTCGAGGAGCTGTTCCTTCATGTCGCGCAGCGCGACCGTGCCCGTGGTCTGGATCAGGCGGTCGGCGAGCGTCGATTTCCCATGGTCGATATGGGCGATGATGGAGAAGTTGCGGATGCGGTCGAGGGGTACGTCGGTCATGGGGGGCCTGCGGGTTTGAGGCTCACATAGGGGTTGTGTGGCGCGGAGGAAAGCTTTGGCTTAACGCGCCGCCAGCAAGGGCCGCAGCTTCAGCATCGCGATGGCCCCCAGCAGCGGCCCCGGCGCCAGCACCGCGAAGGCCCAGTCCCAGCCAAGCCAGCCCACCGCGGCCGGCACCAGGAAGATGGTGAAGGCCGTCAACAGGAAGCCGAGGCTGGTCTGCACCGTCAGCATGGTGCCGACATAATCAGGCGGCGAGAGGGTGACGATGCAGGCCGAGAACTGCGCCGAATCCGCCACCACCGCGAAGCCCCAGACCAGCGCGAGCGCCAGCACCACCACCGGCCCCAGCGCCGCCACCGGCCCCGCCAGCAGGGCGCAAGCACCAGAGACGAGCATGCAAAGCGCGGCCACGCTCGCCCTGTTCCAGCGATCCGCCAGCAACCCCGCCGCCACGCAGCCCAGCGCACCGGACGCCACCACCGCGAAGGTCCAGGGCCCCGCCTGGCCGCCCAGCACGCCAGCCAGGAACAGCCCGACCCAGGCCCACATGGCATAGAGCTCCCACATATGGCCGAGATAGCCGAGGTTCGCCAGGCGCAAGCCCTTGTTCCGCCAGGCCTCCAGCGCCTGGGCGGGGCGGAAGGGCGGGCGGGTGCCCATGATGGGGCCGGGCGTGAAGGCCAGGATGAGCAGGCCGCCCGCCGCCGCCAGCACCCCCGCGCCGAGATAGGCCGCCTGCCAGCCAAGTCCGGCCAGCAGGGTCGGCGCCAGATGGGGCAGGGCGGAGCCCAGCGTGACCGCGCCGACCAGCAGCCCGATCAGTAGGCCAAGGTCCCCCTTCGCCCAACTCGCCGCCAGCTTCATCCCCACGGGGTAGACCCCGGCCATCGCTGCCCCCGCCACGAAGCGCAGCACCAGCGCCAGGGCGCCGGAGGGCTCCACCTGCGTCTGCGCCAGCGTCGCGGCCGAGGCCAGCAGGGCGGAGGCCAGGAACAGAAGCCGCGGGTCGCGCCGGTCCGCCAGCGACAGCACGGCGGAGACCAGCGTGCCCGCCACGAAGCCCAGCTGCACGGCCATGGTGAGGGACCCGGCGCGGGCCGGCGCGATCAGCCCCTCCGCGATCAGCCGCGGCACGGCGGCGGTACCGGCGAACCAGACGGAGAGCACCAGCACCACCGCCAGGCACAGCACCGCCAAATGCCGCGTCTTGCCCATCACCCGCCTCCACCCATGCCGGCCAGGGTGCCGCAGATCGGCCGCGGCGTCAGGCCCGGGGAAGGCACTTGCCATCCACACGGCATAACTTTACCAATCGGTTCAGTAATTGAGGGAGGCACGCGATGCCCGTCCAACCCTACCTGTTCTTCGAAGGCCGGTGCGAGGAAGCGCTGGGCTTCTACCGTGACGCGCTGGGCGCGGAGGTCGTCGCCCTGATGCGCTTCCGCGACAACCCGGACGGCCAATACGGCCCGCCGGGGTCGGAGGAGAAGATCATGCATGCCGAGATCCGGATCGGCGATGCCAGCGTCATGGCCTCCGACGGCGGCTGCACGGATGGCGCGCGCTTCAGCGGCTTCGGCCTGGCGGTGACCCTGCCGGACGAGGCGACGGTGGACCGCCACTTCACGGCGCTGGCGGAGGGCGGGGAGGTTCGGATGCCGCCGGGCCGGACCTTCTTCTCGCCCCGCTTCGGCGTCGTGGTGGACCGCTTCGGGGTGCAGTGGATGCTGATGGTCGCAGGCTGAGTTACATATCGTCGATATATCTTACTAGAGTCTGCCGACTGGACTTCGATATATCGGACTTCAGATATATCGGAGTTCAATCGGAGAGCCCATGTTCCATCACCATCACCGCCATGAGGGCCGTCGCTTCGGCCATGGCTTCGGCCGCGACGGCCACGGCCCGCACCACCATCACCGCCGCGGCGGCTTCGGCGGCCGCATGTTCGGCCAGGGCGATCTGCGCTTGGTCATCCTCGCCCTGATCGCGGAGAAGCCGCGCCATGGCTACGAGATCATCAAGGCGATCGAGGAGCGCCTGGCCGGCACCTACACGCCGAGCCCCGGCGTCATCTACCCCACGCTGACCCTGCTGGAGGAGATCGGCCAGGTCACCGCCGCCGCGGAGGGCAGCCGCAAGCTCTACACGCTGACGCCGGAGGGCGAGCAGGCGCTGGCCGAGAACCGGGCCATGGTGGATGCCATCCTGGCCCGCATGACCCAGGCCGGCGGCGATGAGGGCGTTGCCGCGACCCTGCAGATCCGCCGCGCCATGGAGAATCTGAAGCTCGCGCTGCGCATGCGCATGGGCCAGGGCCCGATCGACGCCGCGCATCGCCAGCGCATCGCCGACGCCATCGATGCCGCGGCCCGCGTGGTGGAGCAGGGGTGAGCGCCATGAGGACGATCGCCCGCGTCGAGATCGCGACCCCCGGCCGCTATCTCGGCCAGCTCTGCAAGCATTTCGGCCACCGCATCCCGGCAACGCATGACGAGACGCAGGGCCGCATCGAGTTCCCCGGGGCGCTCTGCGAGTTGCAGGCGGAGGAGGGCGCGCTGGTCATGCGCCTCACCGCGAGCGATGAGGCGGTGATGGCGCGGATGCAGAAGGTGGTCGCCGACCACCTGCTGCGCTTCGCCTTCCGCGACCCGCCGCAGGTGGTGTGGCAGGAAGGCTAGCCGCGGAGGATCGCCCCCGTCGCCTTGGTGACGGCGGCGACGATCTTCTGCGACGCGGCCTCGATCTCCGCATCCGTCAGGGTGCGCTCCCGGGGCTGCAGCGTGACCTGGATGGCCAGGCTGATCTTGCCATCCGCCACCTTCTCGCCCGCATAGCGGTCGAACAGCACGGCATCCGTCACCAGCGCCTTGTCGGCGTTGCGGGCGGCGCGGAGCACCGCGTCGGCCGAGACGCCGGCATCGGCCAGGAAGGCGAAGTCGCGGCGCAGCGGCTGGAAGGCCGGCAGGTCCGGCACCGCCTTCTTGCGGCGCTTGGGCTCCGGGATGGCATCCAGGAACACCTCGAAGGCCACGGCGGGGCCGGCCAGGTTGATGTCGCGGCGGAGCTTCGGATGCAGCTCCCCGAAGGTCGCCAGCACCACCTTCGGGCCCTGCCGCACCACGCCGGAGCGGCCGGGGTGGTAGAAGCTTGGCGCATCGGTGGTGACGGACACGGCCGCCATCGGCACGCCGAGCGCCGCCAGCACCGCCAGCGCATCGCCCTTCGCGTCCATCGCATCGACGGGCCGCGCGGGCGCCGCCCAGTTCGGCGCCGTCATGCCCGTGCGGACACCGGCGGCCAAGGCCAGCTGGCTGTGGCCCACCGCCGGGTCGCGATAGGCGCCGCCGATCTCGGCGAGGCCCACATCCGCGAAGCCCCGCGCCGCGTTGCGCGCGGCGGCCAAAGCGAGCGAGGCCACCGGCGTCGGCCGCATCTGGTCGAGGTCGCTGGCGATGGGGTTCTCCAGGTGCAGGTTGGCCGGCACCTCCCCGAACAGCGCCGCCTGGTCCTTGGCCAGGAAGCCATAGGTCACGCAGTCCAGCAGCCCGCGCGCGGCCAGCACGCGGCGCGCGAGCGCGGCGCGGGACTGCTTGGGCGACAGCGCCGGGCGCGGCACCGGGCTGGCCACGGGCAGCGAGACGGCCGGCACGGCATCCAGCCCGCCGAGGCGCAGCACCTCCTCGACCAGGTCGCATTCCGGCTCGATCGCGGCGCAGCCCTCGGCCGCGGCCTGGGCGCGGGCGGCGGGCAGGGACGGGTCCTGCGCCAGCGCGCCGGCGCCGGCGATGTCGTTCCGCCAGGGCGGCACGGCGACCGTGACCGAATGCTCGTCCCGCTTCACCGGGCAGAAGCCGAGCCGCGTCAGCCGCTCCACCGCGAGGTCCGGCGCGATGTCGAGGCCGCCGAGGTCGCGGATGCGGGCGAAGCGCAGCGTCGCCTCCCGCGCCCAGGCGGGCTCGGCGCCGGCGGCGGAGACCTCGGAGGCCTCGCCACCGCACAGCTCCATGATCATCCGCGTGGCGGCATCAAGCGCCTTGGGCAGCAGCGAGGGGTCGATGCCGCGCTCGAAGCGGGACCGCGCATCGGTGCGGACATCATGCCGGCGGCCGGACAGCGCGATGCGCACGGGGTCGAAGAGCGCGCATTCGATGAAGCATTCGGTGGTGGCTTCGTCGCAGCCGGAATGCTCGCCGCCGATGACGCCGCCGAGGGCTTCCACGCGGGCTTCGTCGGCGATGACGCCATCCTCGCTGGTCAGTGCGTAGGTCTTGCTGTTGAGGGCCAGCAACTCCTCGCCATCCTTCGCCATGCGCATGGACAGCGTGGTGCCCGCGACCTTGCTGGTGTCGAAGACATGCAGCGGGCGGCCGACGGCGAAGGTGAAGAAGTTCGTGACGTCCACCAGCGCGTTGATCGGGCGCAGCCCGATCGCCACCAGGCGGTCCTGCAGCCATTGCGGGCTCGGCCCGTTCTTCACGCCGCGGACGGCGCGGCCGAGCACCCAGCTGCAGGCGCGCGGATCCTCGATGGTCCAGGTGAGCGGGGAGGGATAGGCGGCCGCGACCGGCTCCACCTCCCACGGCTTCAGCGTGCCGAGGCCAGCTGCCGCCAGATCCCGTGCGATGCCGCGGACGGAAAGCGCGTCGCCGCGGTTCGGCGTGACCTTGATCTCGATGATCGGGTCGTCGAGCCCGGCGTAATCGACGTAGCGCGTGCCGACCGGGGCATCGGCGGGCAGGTCCACGATGCCGCTATGGTCGTCGCCGAGCCCCATCTCCCGCGACGACAGCATCATCGCTTCCGACTTCACGCCACGGATTTCCCCCACTTTCAGCGTGATGCCGGTGCCGGGGATGAAGCTGCCGGGAAGGGCGGCGACGCCGACCATGCCGGTGCGGGCATTGGGCGCGCCGCAGACGACGGAGTATTCGCGCCCATCGCCGAGATCGACGCGCAGCGCGCGCAGGCGATCGGCGTTGGGGTGCTGTGTCGCCTCGATCACGCGCGCGATGCGGAAGCCGGAAAGGGCGGCGGCGCGATCCTCGATGCCCTCCACCTCGATCCCGATGGCGGAGAGGGTGGTGCTGATCTGGTCGAGCGTCGCCTCGGTCTCGAGGTGCTCACGCAGCCAGCTCATCGTGAACTTCATGAGGTCAGATCCCCTCGTGCAGGGAGGCGGGGGCGAGCGGGTCGGCGGCGTAGTGGCGCAGCCAGCGGAGGTCGCTTTCGTAGAACGGACGCAAATCCGGCATGCCGTGCTTCAGCATGGTGATGCGCTCGATCCCCATGCCGAAGGCGAAGCCCTGCCATTCCCGCGGGTCGAGCCCGCAATTGGCCAGCACCTTCGGGTGCACCATGCCGCTGCCGAGGATCTCCAGCCAGTCGCCGCCGCCGCCGAGTTCGCCGGTCTTCCGGTTCCAGCCGATGTCCACTTCCATGCTGGGCTCGGTGAAGGGGAAGTAGGAGGAGCGGAAGCGCACGGGCAGGTCGCTGATTCCGAAGAAGCTGCGGAGAAAATCGATGAGGCAGCCCTTGAGGTGGCCGAGCGTGATGCCGCGGTCGATCACCAGGCCCTCCACCTGGTGGAACATGGGCGAATGGGTCGCGTCATGGTCGGCGCGGTAGGTGCGGCCGGGGGCGATGATGCGGATGGGCGGCGCCTCGCCCAGCATGGTGCGGATCTGCAGCGGCGAGGTCTGGGTGCGCAGCACGCGGCGATGGCCGTTGGCATCCGTGCCCGGCATGTAGAAGGTGTCGTGGTCCTGCCGCGCCGGGTGGTGGTCCGGGATGTTGAGGGCGCCGAAATTGTGCCAGTCGCTCTCGATGTCGGGGCCTTCGACGACCTTGAAGCCCATGGCGCCGAAGATCGCGGTCAGTTCCTCGATCGTGCGGCTGATCGGGTGGATGCCGCCCTCGGCGGCGGTCGCCGGCGCGAAGGGGCGGGGCGGGAGCGAGACGTCGATGCGCTCCGCCTTCAGCCGCGCATCCAGCGCCGCTTCCTCCAGCGCCGTGCGGCGCGTTTCCAGCAGCGCCTCGATCTCGTTCTTCAGCCGGTTCAGCGCCGCGCCGCGTTCCTTGCGGGCCTCGGCGGGCACCTGGCCCAGGCCCTTCAGCAGGGCCGAGAGGCTGCCGGACTTGCCGAGCACCGCGACACGCACGGCATCCAGCGCGCGAAGGTCGGGGGCGCCGGCAAGGGCGGCCTCGGTCTCGGCCCGCAGGGCGGAAAGGTCGTCCGTCTCAGTCATGATGCTGGCTTTCCTGCATGGGGCCCCGCGAGGCGCTCTCGCAAGATCGGCGCGGGCGGCAAGAGGTGGAGGCTGCCGACCAGTTCGTCCAAGGTCAGCGGGCAGTGCTGAATAAGGTCACCCAGCCGTCCTGGCCAGGGGGCGCTTGGCGGCTCGCCCGGCGTGGCGAGGTGGCCGGTGACGGGGCCTAGGGCCGATGATGTGTTCGCTCGCTCGATCATGCACTCGACGTTGCGCATCGCCTGGAGCCAGAGCGCATCGAGATCATGCTCGACCAGCGGTCGCATCGTGGCCTTGAAGCGCTGATCGAGGTCGGCCGCGACGTAGCAGAGATCGTCCCACGTCCTCCATGGATCAGCGTCCCGATCCGTGACGAACCATTCGATCAGCACTTCCATCAGGTCCGTGAGTCGTTCACGGGCGAACAGCGTGTCCTCCGCCGCGGCATCATCGCTCATCGTCGCACCCGGATACGAAAAAGGCCGCCCCCTGCCGGGAGCGGCCCTCTTGTCTTCGATCAGCCTGGCGCCCGGAAGGGGCTCAGGCCTGCGCGGGGAGGGCGCCCTTCGCCTTTTCGACGATGGCGGCAAAGCCCGCCGCGTCGTCATAGGCGACGGCGGCCAGCACCTTGCGGTCCATCTCGATCCCGGCGGCCTTCAAGCCCGCGATGAAGCGGGAGTAGGTGATGCCGTGCTCGCGGACCGCGGCGTTGATGCGCTGGATCCAGAGGCCGCGGAACTCGCGCTTCTTGTTGCGGCGGTCGCGGTAGGCGTATTGCAGCGCCTTCTCGACCCGCTCAAGCGCGGGACGATAGGCGGTGGAGGACCGGCCGACATAGCCCTCGGCCAGCTTCAGGATCTTCTTGTGACGGGCGTGCTTCGTAACGCCCCGCTTCACACGTGCCATGCTCGCGCGCTCCCCTTACCGTGCCGCACCGTAGGGCATCCACTGCTTCACAGTGTCGCCGTCCTGCTTCCGGAGCACGAAGGTGCCGCGATTCTGCAGCTTCATCTTGTTGGTCTTGGCCGTCAGCATGTGGCGCTTGTTGCCCACGCCAGCCTTGACCTTGCCGGTCGCCGTCAGCGTGAATCGCTTCTTCACGCTGGACTTCGTCTTCATCTTGGACATTTCGGACCTCCTGGTCGGGTCGGGCACGTCCCACCTTGCACCCTACATCCCTCGCGGGGTTCGGGGCCGCACCATGCGGCGGGGACGCGTATCCACGGCCAGGCATGTCCAACACAAGGCCTGGCGCGCGGAGGGCGCCTCATAGCGGCGGGTGCGGCCGGGCGCAATCCCCGGGTATAAGGACGCGGCAGAACGGTTGCCTGACCGGCGGCGTTGCAACGGCGGAGGAGAGACCGATGACCGACACCTACATGCAGGAACAGGCCGAGGCGCTGGCCGCGAAGCTCAAGCTGAACGACGGCAAGACCGGCTATGTGGAGGCGACCGCGGATGGCTTCGCCGTCTACACCCGCCGGAAATGGCCGGGCAAGCAGATCACCAGCTGGGACGGGCTGCCGGTGGAGTGGCATGAGAATGTCGGTACCAACAAGGCCGCGAACCGGTAGGGCGGCCCGCTTGCGTCCCGCCATCCCCCTGGTCCTGGCCGCGCTCGCCCTGCCGGCGCAGGCGCAGCCGCAGGACCTTCGCCCCCACAACATCTACGCCTCGCTCGACCCCGATGCGCCGGACCAGGCGACGCTGCGGCGGGTGCAGGGGGCGCTGACGCGCTGCGGCATCGCCAATGAACAGGATTCCTCGGGCGCCTATGTCGGGCTGCGGACCGGCGTCTACATGGTCATCACCGGGCCGCATGCCTCTCCGGCCGCGGCGGCGGCGGAGCTGGCGCGGGCCAAGGGCTGCGGGGTGGAGGGCTATACCCGCCTGGCGCGGCGCCGGCCGGGGGTGATGGAGGACTGACGTCCTCAACAATACAGCGCGCTAACCCTCTTTGCACTTTTAGCACCGATTCCAGGGGGTGTTCCGCCCCGCATCCGCCCATGAAAAACCCGCCCTCCACCCGTTCGGGCAAAGGACGGGCGCGTGATGTGGAGAACATAACACGAACGCAAGCGCCGTGCCACGGCTTTCTCAGGCCGCCTGGGCCAGCACGTCCCGGCGCAGCAGCGCCGTCAGGTGGGCGGCGATGGCGCCCATGCCGGTCTGCGCGCCCGTCCGGCCCGCGCGGCGCTCCGCATCCCCGTTGTAGTTGGTGTTGGTGTTCACGTCGTAGGCGAAGGTGTTGCCGTCCCGGTCCGTGATGAACTCGATGGCGCCGACGCCGATGCCGTTGGCCAGCAGGAAGGCCTCCATCCGGTGGATCAGCGGGTGGCTGAAGCCCTCCCGGATGCTGAACTTGTGCGTCGGCGCCACGGCCGGGCACACGGCACCCTCGCCGATCGCGCAGACATCGGCGGGGCAGAGCTCGAAGCCCTCGCTCGTGTCCACGCGCACAGCGTAGAGGAAGCGGCCGCCGACGAACTCGGCCCGGGTGATGAAGGGCTCCGGCGCCTCGATATAGCGCTGCACCAGCCAGATGCCGTCGCGCGGATGCGCCTCCGGATCGCCGGTGATGTCGAGCAGCGCCAGCGCTTCCCGCAGCCCGGCCTCGCTGTTCACGAGCCGCACGCCGAGCCCCTTGCCGGCACGGTTGTGCTTCAGGATGACGGGGTAGCCGAGCTTCGCCGCGGCTTCCGGGATGTTCTGGCGGCCGACCACGGCGATGGTCGCCGGCGTCGGGATGCCATGCGTCGCCAGCGCCTGGTACTGCGCGACCTTGCTGAGTTCCAGCTGCAGCGCGCGGCGGCCATTCACCAGCGGGCGGTTGTGGCGTTCCAGCACCTCGATCACCGCGCCGGCGTATTCGGGCGCGTAGAGGTGGCCGCGGGTGTGCGAGGAGGCGCTCATCCGGTTGTAGAAGACGCCGGCCGGCGGCGGGCGCGTCAGGTCCACGATGCCGGTGTCGAGGAACCATTCCTCATAGGGGGTGCCGAGCGCGTCGAAGGCCGCGCGCAGCGGCTCCACCCAGGCGTCGTTCTCGTGGATGACATGGACCTTGGTCACGGGCTCGGTCTTTCCCTGCGGCGGCGTTTCGGCCCCAGAGAAGATGATTTTTCTTCCGCTCCGCAATACCTGCCCGTGCAAAAGAATTTTCTTCCCAAATCTTGGCCGCGGCAGTGAAAACGCTTGCTCCGCGGGGTGGTTGCCCGAGAAGGGCTCACTCCGCCGCGGGCCGGCCTGCCGGCTCCGCCGCGGGCGGGCTTTCCGGCATGTCCCGCAGGAAGCGGTAGCGGCCATGGCCCTTGATGGCGGCCAGGTCGTGCGGCGCCAGCGGCGGCACGGCGAGCGGCATGACGCTGGCCTCGGCCCCCGCGAAATCCACCACCACGGCGCCGACCGCCGGGCGCCCGCCATGGTCCCCGCTGCCCAGGAAGGCCAGCGCCGGCAGCCAGAGGTGCCGGATGCCGCCCACCACGCGGTCGCGTTCCGCATGCAGGTGGCCGCTGACGACCATCGTAACGCGGTGCCGGCGCAGCAGCGCCAGCAGCGCGGCGCGGGGCCCGGGGGTGATGCAGGACGCGGTCTCGGCCGTCTCACCCTCATCCTCGATGAACAGCGGCTTGTGCAGCACCAGCGCGATGCGGCGGTAGGAGGAGGCGATGAGGCGCCCCTCCAGCCAGTCCCACTGCTCCCGTTCGCGGTCGAGGCCCGATCCGAAGAGCTGGGCGTTCACACCCAGCAGCCGCCAGGCGCCGGCATCGAGGGCGAAGCGGTCCGTGCCGAAGCGCGCATCCCAGCGATCCAGCCGCGCCTCGTTCACGAGCTGCGCGGGGTCCTGGCCCGGCGGTTCGTCGCCGACATCGTGGTTGCCGGGCAGCGCCAGGACAGGGGTGCGGAGCCTGGCCAGCGCGGCGCGGGCGAAATCCATCTCCGCATCGCTGTCGGGGCCGTTGATGCAGAGGTCGCCGTTCACGACGACGGCCTCCGCCCCCGCCGCATCGGCGGCGTCCCGCGCCAGCCGGAAATTCTCCCAGAAGAAGCCATGCGTCGGGGAGAGGTGGAGGTCGGAAAGGAAGACGATCCTGCTCATGGTGGTCCTCAGGCGAAGGAGAGCTGGGAGGCGCGGAAATCCATGAAGTAGAGCGGCGGGTGGCTCCACCGGATGGATCGCCGCTTCGCGAGGTATTCGCGGACGGGGTAGAGGATCAGCGCCGGGGCCTCGGCCTCGAACTCGTCCATCAGGGCGAGGAAGAGGCGCCGGCGCTCCGCGGGATCGGCCGCGACGCGCAGCGCATCGACGATCTCGTTGAAGCGCACGGGCTGCCAGAAGCCGGCCTGCTGCAGGGAGTAGTCGCGGGCGAGATGCACGGCGAGGCCGCCGCCCAGCGGATCGGGGAAGCGGAAGGCGATGGAGGTGGGGCGGATATCGGCGCCGGGCTGGGTGATCAGCGCCAGATTCTCCCGCGTCTCCAGCTTCGTGTTGATGCCGACGGCCAGCCACATCTGCTGGATCACCTGCACGGCCTGGAGCATCTGCAGGTAGTAGCCCGGCGCGATGCGGATGATGAGTTCCTCCCCCCGGTAGCCCGCTTCCCGCAGCAGGCGGCGGGAGAGGTCGGGGTCGAAGGCGAAGCCGCGGCGGTTGGCGTCATACAGGTCGCCGAAGGCCGGGATCTGCAAGGCGCGCATCGGCCGGAAGGAGGGGCCCCAGAGGCTGCGGCCCAGGCTTTCGGTATCGACGGCGTGGTTCAGCGCGCGCCGCACCCGCGCATCCCGCAGGAAGGGGCGGCGGGTGTCGTAGTAGAGGATATGCGCGAAATCGAGCGCGACATCGACGCCCTCGATCGTCGGGTTCCGGTCCAGCCCCTCGATCTGCTCGGGCAGCAGGTTGGTGACGATGTCGTAGTCCCCGGCGCGCAGGCCGGCGAGGCGGGAGGAGGCTTCGGGCACCACCGTGAACACGACCTGCTTCGCCGGCGGGCGGCCGCCCCAATACTCGTCATGGGCGTCGAGCGTCACGCGCTGGTCGCGCTGGAAGCCCGCGACGCGGTAGGGGCCGGTGCCGATGGGGCGCGCCCGCATCCCCTGCAACCCGCTCTCCACATAGGCGGCCGCGCTGTGGATCCAGCCGCCATAGGCCGCGAGCCGCTGGGGCATGACGGCGTCGGGCGTGCGGGTGCGGAACACCACGCGGTGCGGGCCATTGGCATCGACGCCGGCCAGGTGGCCGAAGTTCACGCGGCCCTCGAAGGTCTGCACCTGCGGGCCCCACATGCGCTCCGCCGAGAAGGTGGAGAGCACGTCGGCGCTGGTCATCAGCCCGCCATCATGCAGCCGGGCATCGGGGCGAAGCGTCGCGACCCAGGTGAGGGGATCGCGCTGTTGCAGGGTGGTGGCCAGGAAGGGCGCCAGGCGCTGGCCGCCATCCCGCGCCTCGGCCGCGAAATCCCGGCGCCAGAGCGTGTCGAAGACGTTGCCGGTGACGCGCAGCCCGACATTGGAGATGGCCTCCAGCGGCTCCAGCGTTGGCGGCAGGGCCTGCACGGCGACGCGCAGCACGGGGCGCGTATCGGCCTGCGCGCCGGCCACGCGCGGCAGCAGGGCGGGCAGGGCCAGGGAGGCCTCGAGAATCGCGCGGCGGGTGGGCATGGCGGCCTCCTTCGTCGGCGCGGTTTGTAGGGGAGGCCCGCGACAGGCCGATGACGGGTCGCGGTCGGGCGCGTGACGGCGGGACGGCCGGGTTCCAACAGGGGTGGGGGCGCTCTATATGCGATGCGTGATGATCCCCTTCCGCAAGATGCATGGCCTGGGCAACGACTTTGTCGTGTTGGATGGGCGTGACCGCGACCTGGGGCTGACGCCGCGCCAGGCGGCCGGGATCGCGGACCGGCATTTCGGCATCGGCTGCGACCAGTTCATCGTCATGGAGCCGCCGCCGCCGGGCTCCGATGTATTCATGCGCATCCGCAACCCCGATGGCAGCGAGGCCGGGGCCTGCGGCAATGCGACGCGCTGCATCGCCTCCCTCGTCGCGGACCAGTTGGGCAAGGACCGCGTCGTCGTCCGCACCATCGCCGGCGAATTGCCGGTGGAGCGCCTGCCGGGCGGGCTCTGGCGCGCCGACATGGGCCCGGCGCGGCTCGGCTGGCAGGACGTGCCGCTGGCGCAGGAGGCCGACACGCTGCATGTGCCGCTCGCCCTCGGCCCGGTCGCTGACCCGGCGGCGTGCTCCATGGGCAATCCGCACGCGACCTTCTTCGTGGACGACCTCGACGCCATTCCGGTGCGGGAGATCGGGCCGCGGCTCGAGACTCACCCGATCTTCCCCGACCGCGCCAATATCGGCTTCGCGCAGGTACTGTCGCCGGACCACATCCGGCTGGTGATCTGGGAACGCGGTGCGGGGCTGACGCTGGCCTGCGGGTCCGGCGCCTGCGCCACCATCGTCAACGCCCATCGCCGCGGCCTGACGGGCCGGCGCGCCACCATCACCATGCCGGGCGGCGATTTGGTGATGGAATGGCGGGACGGCGACGGCCACGTGCTGATGACCGGCCCCGTCGCGACGAGCTTCACGGGCCAGCTGGACCCCGCGGCCTTCGGCGCATGATGCCGGAGGTCCTGACCTTCGGCTGCCGGCTCAACGCGTATGAATCGGCCGCCATGCGGGGGCTGGCCGCGCAGGCGGGGCACGGGGAGGGTACCGTGCTGGTCAACACCTGCGCCGTGACGGCGGAGGCGGAGGCGCAGGCGCGCCAGGCGATCCGCCGCGTGGCGCGCGAACGCCCCGGGTCCCGCATCATCGTCACCGGCTGCGCCGCGCAGATCGCCCCGGATGCCTGGGCCGCGCTGCCGGGCGTCGTGCGCGTGATCGGCAATGGGGAGAAGCTGAAGCCCGAGGCCTGGGCCGCCCCCGCCGGGCCGGTGCCCGCCCTCGATGCCGCGCCGCTCGCCCCGCCACTCGTCACGGAATTCGCGGGGCGCGCGCGCGCCATGCTGCAGGTCCAGCAGGGCTGCGACCATCGCTGCACCTTCTGCGTCATCCCCCAGGGGCGGGGGCCGTCGCGCTCCGTGCCGCTCGGCGCGCTGGTGGAGCAGGCGCGGGCGCTGGTGGCGGCGGGGTACCGGGAGGTGGTGCTGACCGGCGTGGACATCGCGAGCTACGGGCCGGACCTGCCGGGCCGGCCGACGCTCGGCCAGGCGGTGCGGCGGCTGCTGGCGCTGGTGCCGGAACTGCCGCGGCTGCGGCTGTCTTCCATCGATCCCGCGGGGATGGATGACGACCTCTGGCGGCTGCTGGCGGAGGAGCCTCGGCTGATGCCGCATCTCCACCTCTCCCTCCAGCATGGGGATGATTTGATCCTGAAGCGCATGCGCCGCCGGCATTCGCGTGCCGATGCGCTGGCGCTGGCGCGGCGGGCGCGGGAGCTTCGGCCGGGCATTGCGCTCGGCGCCGACCTCATCGCCGGCTTCCCGACGGAGGACGAGGCGCAGTTCGCGCGGATGCTGGCGCTGGTGGAGGAGGCCGACCTCTCCTTCCTCCATGTCTTCCCCTATTCCGAACGTCCCGGCACCGCCGCCGCGCGCATGCCGCCGGTGCCCGTGCCGGTGCGGCGGGAACGGGCGGCACGGCTTCGGGAAGCGGGGCGGCAGGCGGCGCGGCGCTTCCACGCCGGCCGGCTGGGGGCGGAGGAGCGCGTGCTGTTCGAGGCCTCCGGCCGCGGGCATTCCGAGCATTTCGCGCCGGTGCGCCTGGCGGAGGGGCGCGGGATGGCCGGCGAACTGCGCCGGCTCCGCGTCGTTGGCGTGGACGACCAGGGCCTGATCGCGGAGGCGGCGTAGCATCCATGGCACTCAAGGGCCTCTGGGACCGCATCCGCGGCAAGGAACCGGCACCCACGCCGCCGCCGGAACAGCCGGGGCATCCGCCGCAGCTCTACCCGCCGGGCAATGCGGTGCCGGAGCAGGCGCCGGTGCTGCCCGTGCCCGCCGTGCCGCCCGCCGCCGGCACCGCGCCGGATTTCGAGGCACGGCTGCCCGAGCCTGCCGCGCCGCCCCCGGTGGTGGAGACGCCACACGTCGCGCCCACCGACGACGGCGCCGCGCTGCGGGAGGCGCTGGCGCGCAGCGTGCCGGAGACGCAGCCCGAACCCGAACCTGCGCCCGAACCTCAGGCGGCGCCGGAGCCGGAGGAGGTTGCGAAGGGCGGCTGGTTCTCCCGCCTCAAGGCCGGGCTGTCGCGCTCCACCGCGCGGCTGACGGACGCCATCACCACGGTCTTCCGCAAGCGCCGCCTGGATGAGGAAGCGCTGGAGGAGCTGGAGGAGACGCTGATCGCCGCCGACCTCGGCGTGGCGGCATCGCGCCGCATCGTGGAGGGCTTCCGCCGGACGCGCTTCGGGCGCGAGGTGACGGATGAGGAGGTGAAGGCGGCGCTGGCGGAGGCGATCGCCGAGATCCTGGTCCCCGTCGCGCAGCCGCTGGCGATCGATCGCGGGCACGCCCCGCATGTCGTGCTGATGGTCGGCGTGAACGGCACGGGCAAGACGACGACCATCGCCAAGCTCGGCCAGCAGTATCGCGACCAGGGGCTGAAGGTGATGTTCGCCGCCGGCGACACCTTCCGCGCCGCCGCGGTGGAGCAGCTGCAGATCTGGGGGGATCGCACGGGCTGCGCCGTCGTCGCGCCGGCGAAGCAGGGCGCCGATGCCGCGGGCCTCGCGCATGACGCGCTGGCGCGGGCGAAGGCCGAGGGCGTCGATGTGCTGCTGGTCGATACCGCCGGGCGGCTGCACATCAAGTCGGCGCTGATGGAGGAGCTGCGGAAGATCATCCGCGTCATGCGCAAGCTCGACCCGACGGCGCCGCATTCCGTGCTGCTGACGCTGGACGCGACGACGGGCCAGAACGCGATCCAGCAGGTGCGCATCTTCAAGGAGATGGTGGAGGTCTCCGGCCTGGCGGTCACCAAGCTCGACGGCAGCGCCAAGGGCGGCGTGGTGGTGGCGCTGGCGCAGGAGATCGGGCTGCCGGTGCACATGGTGGGGGTCGGGGAGAAGGCGGCCGATCTCCGCCCCTTCACGGCAAGGGATTTCGCGCGGGGGCTGGTCGGGCTGGGCTGAGCCTGCCCACTCCCATGGCAGTACTCACGGAAACGCGAGAATAATGACGGCGGCGACACTCAACCGTTCGTGAAAATCCGCACAACTGTTTCGCCTTGTTCATGGTCCCACAGCGCGCGAAACAGCGGGAGATATTCGCGCCTGACGAGAGAGGGCGCGTCAGGGGATCGCCGTCTCATGCTTCTTGGTCTGCTGTGCCGTGGGGTGCGTCTCGCGCTGCTTGGCGCGTTTCTTGCCCTGGTGATGATGCCCGCCGCGCGGGCGCAGACGGGCAATCCGCTGCACGACCAGCTGGCGGGGATGGAGGAGACGGCCCGGCGGGCGGAGGTCTTCCGCCTCATCACCGGCAGCGGTGCCGGCTGCCAGGCGATCATCGCCATGGCCTTCTCCGGCTTCGACGGCGCGCGCACCGCCTATTGGGACAGCCGCTGCCGGGAAGGGGCGATGTACCGCATGGCCCTGCCGGCGCAGCGCAACGGGCGGCCGAGCCTGGCAGTCTGCGGCGCCAGCACGGGCAGCATCGCCTCCGGCCCCTGCTTCCAGCCGGTCGGCACTGCCGCCGCCGCGGTGGCGGCGAATGACGGGCGGGGGGTCGCGGCCGGGGCCTCGGCCGCGCCGCCGCCGGGCAGCCGCTTCGGGGCGATCTACGCGACGGATGCGCCGATGGCGGCCTGGGGCTTCGGCAACGGGCTGCCGGACCGGCTGGCGGTGAACACCGCTGCGGTGCGGTCCTGCCAGACCATGGCCGGCCGCGTGCCCTGCAAGTTCGTGGAGGAGCTGGTGAACCGCTGCGGCGCGCTGGTGCAGGCGGTGTCCCGCCACCCCAGCGCCGTCGCCATGACCAGCGACCTCAGCACCATGGTGCTGAACCGCAACTTCACCGCGACGGCCGAGAGCGCCCAGGCGGCGGAGGCCGCGGCGCTGGAATCCTGCCGCCGCCTGCCGGGCGGCGCCACCTGCCGCGTCGTCGCCACCGGCTGCTGAGGGCATCGCCATGATCCGCCATGTCCTGGCCGCGCTGCTGCTGGCCCTTCCCGCGGCGGCGCAGACCGCCAGCCCGACACTGACCGACATCCGCGCCCGGGGCGAGTTGCGCTGCGTGGTGAACGGCGCGCTGCCCGGCTTCTCCGCCCCCGATGCGGGCGGCGCGATGCGCGGGATGGATGCCGATTTCTGCCGCGCCGTCGCCGCCGCCACGCTGGGCGACGCGGCCAAGGTCCGCTTCGCCACCGCCGCCACGGTGGCGGAGGCGCTGGGCGCGCTGGAAGGCGGCACCGCCGACCTAGTCGTCCGCAACGCGACGCGGCTCTACCTGCGCGAAGCCGGGCGGCCGGTTGCCTCCGCTGGCACGCTCTATTTCGACGGGCTCGGCTTCCTGGTGCCGGAGGCATCGCCCGCGACCCTGCCGGGGGATCTGGCGGGACGGCGGCTTTGCATCAGCGCCGCCGGCGGCACCGCGACGCGGGAGGCGCTGGAATCGACGATCGGCGCTGCCACGATCGTCGAGGCGCCGGACGGCACCGCCATGATGCGCGCGCTGGAGGCGGGGGAGTGCGATGCCGCGGCGTCCGATGCCTCCCAGCTCATGGTGCGCCGCGTCAGCGACCTGGCACGCCCCGCGGGCTTCCGGATGCTGGCGACCGTGGTGACGCGGGAGCCGCTCGGCCCCTTCGTGCGGGCGGGGGACGCCGCCTGGCGCAGCATCGTCTTCTGGACCCTGCAGGCGATGCTGGAGGCGGAGGAGCTGGAGGCCGCGAGCAGCAACCTCGTGGCCGTGATGCAGCGGAACGAGCCCGCGCTGTGGCGGCTGCTGGGCGTGGAGCCCGGCATCGGCGCGGCGCTCGGCCTTTCGGAGGATTGGGTGCTGCAGGTCATCGCGCAGGTCGGCAACTACGCGGAGGTCTTCGACCGCAACCTCGGCGCCGGCAGTGCCTTCAGGCTGGACCGCGGGCTCAACGACAACTGGAACCGCGGCGGGCTGCACTACCCGATGCCGTTGCGCTGACGCGGAGGACGACGCCATGCGCAAGCTGATCGCATCCCTGATCCTGGCGCTGCCCGTCGCGGCGGCTGCCCAGCCTTCCACCCTGGACGCCGTGCGCGCGCGGGGCGAGGTGACCTGCGCCATCCATACCGGCCTGCCCGGCTTCGCCATGGCGGCGCCCGACGGGCGCGTGGCGGGGATCGATGCCGATACCTGCCGCGCCGTCGCCGCCGCGGTGCTGGGCGATGCGGGCAAGGTGCGCTTCGTGCCCGGCAGCATGGGGGACAGCCTGGCCGCCACGGCCGCGAGGCGCGTGGACCTGTTGGCCCGCGCCGCCACCCAGACCATGCTGCGCGACACGGCGCAGGGCCTGGCCGCGGCCGGGGTGACGGTGTTCGACGGCCAGGGCTTCGTCGTGCGCCGCGCCTCCGGCATCGAGGACCTGGCCGGGCTGGATGGCCGGACCGTCTGCGTCACCGCCGGATCAACCAACGAACTTGGCCTGGCGGATGCCGTGAAGCGCGCCGGCATCGCCGTCACGCCCCTGCCGCTGCCGACCCTGCCCGAGCTGGTGGCCGCCTATGGGGAGGCGCGGTGCGAGGCGCTGAGCGCGGACATGGTGCCGCTGGCCGGGCTGGTCGCGACCCGCTTCGGCACGGCGGACCACCGAATGCTGGCCGACGTGATCAGCCGGGAGCCGCTCGGCCCCTTCGTCCGCGACGGCGACCGGCAATGGGAACAGATCGCCTTCTGGACGGTGAATGCGCTGGTCGAGGCGGAGGCGATGGGCATCACCGCCGCCAATGCCGCAACATTGCGGGACAGCGGGCCGCCGCGCGTCCGGCGCCTGCTGGGCGGGCTGCCCGGCATCGGTGCGCCGCTCGGCCTGGCGGATGACTGGGTGTTCCGCGTGGTGACGCAGGTCGGCAACTACGCGGAGGTCTATGAGCGGAACCTCGGTGCCGCCTCGCCGATCGGCCTGGCGCGCGGGTTGAACCAGCTCTTCGACCGCGGCGGCCTGCTCTACCCGATCCCCATGCGCTGAGGCGCGGCGCGAAGGTCAGTCCAGCGGGATGCGAAGCCGCGCGCCCGGCGCGATCTCGTTGAACAGGCGGTCCTGGCGGTCCGGCAGGTGCTCGCGGCCGAAGGTGAAGCCGCGCCGGCGCTCCATGGGCTCGATGATCGCGGGTTCCAGCGTGGGGCGCGGCGGGCGGGCGAAGCGGTCGGGCGGTGCCTCGATGCTGCGGTTCGGCACCGGCGCGGCATCCCAGCCGGCATAGGGCGTCAGCACGGGCGGCGCCGGCGGCGGCGGCAGGGGCAGGGGTTCCCCGGGCCGCGCCATGCGCGGGCGTTCGGGGCGCGCCACCTCGGGCTTGGGCACCTCGGGCTGCGTCACGGCGGGGCGCGTCACCACCGGGCGGGCGACGGTGGCGCGGGGCAGCATGATGGTCTCGGTCGTCGTGACCGGCGTGCCCTGCGCGGCGGCGGGCAGGCTCAGCAGGACGGCGAGCGGGATGTGGAACGTCCGGGTCCTCATGCGCCCTCCGTCAGGCCCGCGGTGCCGCGCCGGTCCTCCCGCGGGTTGGTCCGCGGCGCGCCGAGCGGGCCGTCGCCCACCTCCCGCCACGCCTTCAGCACCCAATGGACGGAGGGGAAAGCGAGGTCCCCCCAGGGGATCTCGTCCCAGTCGAACAGCCGCACCTCCAGGCTCTCCGTCCCCGGCGCGAAGCCCGGCGTGGCCAGGCGGGCGCGGAACAGGATTTGGACCTGGCCGATGCGGGCGATGGAATAGACGGCCAGGATGCCGTCCAGCGCCAGTTCGGCGCAGGCTTCCTCCCGCGCTTCCCTGATGGCGGCTTCCTCCACCGTCTCGTCTAACTCCATGTAGCCGGCGGGGATGGTCCAGAAGCCACGCCGCGGCTCGATGGCGCGGCGGCAGAGCATCACCTTGCCATCCACCACGACAACGGAGCCGGTGACGATCTTCGGATTCTCGTAGGCGATGTAGCCGCAATCCGCGCAGGTCAGCCGTTCGCGATCCTCCCCTTCCGGGGTTCTGCGGACGAAACGGGTTGCCGTGCTGGACATGACCGAAGGGTGGCCCCTCGGCGAGCCGGGAGCAAGACATTCGGCGATGCTGGAATGGTGTGGGGGCGCCGAGTCGCGCGAAGATCAGCCCCGCGCACCGGCGGTGCGACTCCGGCCCGCGCACCAGGCCGGTGGGATCACCGCGGGGCGGGTCGTGTCAGACGCGAAGGTCGAGCAGGGAGCCGCGGGGCGTCGGGCTGGTCGGCATGCTCGGCAGACTCTCCAGCTTGCGCTGGGGCGCTTCGCCATTGCTGGGCTGGCCCTGCTGGCCGGTGACGCCGCGGACCTGCGCGAGGCCCGGCATCCGCGAGACCTCGGCCGTGAAGGCGGCCAGGGAGTTCATGCTGATCATGCGGACCACCATGGGACGAAGGTCTGAACGCTTCGTGAAGCGGCCAGAGGAAATCGCGGAGGTGGGGCGGACGATGCGCATAGGGGGAGCGTGCCGCCCCCCGCCGTTAACATTCTAGCAACCGCCGGTAGCAACCCCGACATTTCTTCAAAAAGGATGAAGATTGTCGGGAAATGTCGGAGTGCCTGGCAGTAGGAACCCCCCGCTGGTGGGGCGGGCTGCCGGTCAGGCCTGTTCCAGCGCCGCCACGCCCGGCAGCGTCTTGCCTTCCAGCCACTCGAGGAAGGCGCCGCCGGCGGAGGAGACATAGGTCATCCGCTCCATCACCCCGGCATGGCGGAGCGCCGAGACGGTGTCGCCGCCGCCCGCGATGGACTTCAGGCCGGAGGAGGCGGTGAGGCTCGCCACCGTCTGCGCGACCGCGACCGTCGCCGTGTCGAAGGGTGGGATCTCGAAGGCGCCGAAGGGGCCGTTCCACACCAGGGTGGAGGCGTTGCGCAGCCGGTCCTCCACCATCGCCACCGTGTCGAGCCCGACATCCAGCGCCATCATGTCCGCCGGCACGCGGTCGATCGCGACAGTGCGGGACGGCGCATTCGCCTTGAACTCGCCGGCCACGACCAGGTCCACGGGCAGCAGGATCTCGCAGCCCTTGGCGGCGGCTTCCGCCATGATGGTGCGGGCGGTGTCGTGCATCTCCGCTTCCTGCAGCGACTTACCCATGCTGTGGCCCTGGGCGGCGAGGAAGGTGTTGGCCATGGCGCCGCCGATGACCAGCACGTTCACCTTGCCCGTGAGGTTGCCCAGCAGGTCGAGCTTGGTGCTGATCTTCGCGCCGCCAACGATGGCGACGACCGGGCGGGCGGGATTGCCGAGCGCGGCGTCCAGCGCCTTCAGCTCCGCCTCCATCAGCCGGCCGGCATAGGCGGGCAGCAGGCGGGCGACGCCTTCCGTCGAGGAATGCGCGCGGTGGGCGGCGGAGAAGGCATCATTGACGAAGACGTCGCCAAGCTTCGCGAGGGCGGCGGAGAGGGCAGGGTCGTTCTTCTCCTCGCCCGCGTGGTAGCGCGTGTTCTCCAGCAGCAGGACGTCGCCATCGTTCAGCGCGGCGGCGGCGGCCTCGGCCTCCGGGCCCACACAATCATCGGCGAAGGCGACGGGGCGGCCCAGGGCGGCGGCCAGCGCCTCCTG
This sequence comes from Acetobacteraceae bacterium, assembly GCA_027482245.1. GTDB lineage: Bacteria > Pseudomonadota > Alphaproteobacteria > Acetobacterales > Acetobacteraceae > Falsiroseomonas. The sequence continues at coordinate 39,724 of JAIXWG010000066.1, forward strand.
CATCGGCTTCAGCGACATTTCCGGCACGCGCTGGCCCTTGGGGCGGTCGAAATGGCTGCAGACGATGACGCGCGCGCCCTTGTCGGACAGTTCCTTGATCGTCGGCGCCAGGCGCTCGATCCGCGTGCGGTCGGTGATGCGGCCGTCGCGCACGGGCACGTTCAGGTCGGCGCGCAGCAGCACGCGCTTGCCGGCGGCATCGAGGGCATCAATGGTTTTGAAGCTCATGGGGCCGATCATCCTGCCGAGAGAAACGCTGCCCAGGGCTGGGCTGGAGGTGACGAATGATCCGATGGATCGCGGTTTTCGGACTCTTTCCGGTCCTAGCATCGGCCCAGGAAGGCTTCCAGTTGCCCTCCGGCAATATCCGTTGCCAGGTGTGGGAGGGGGCGGTCCGCTGCGAGATCGTGAACTTCAGCTTCCCACGGCCGCCGTCGCCCGATGAGTGCGACAGCGACTGGGGCCACGCCTATGGGCTGGCGGCACGGGGTGCTTCCAGCGTGCTCTGCGCGGGGGATCTGATCGTGGACCCGCGTCTGCCGGTGCTGGGCTATGGGGCGCGCTGGAACCGCGTCGGGGTGACCTGCACCGCCAGCCAGGCCGGGCTGCGCTGCGGCAATGCGGAGGGGCGGGGCTTCGAACTGTCCCGCGGCAGGCTGAACCGGTTCTGAGTCGCGATCGCCCGGCCCCGCAGGGGCCGGGCGACGGCGGATATCAAAGGCTGCCGAACAGCGCTGCCGTGTCGGACATGCGGTTCGAGAAGCCCCACTCGTTGTCGTACCAGGACATCACGCGCACCAGGCCGCCATCGACCACCTGGGTCTGGGTGGCGTCGAAGGTGCTGCTGTGCGGGTCGTGGTTGAAGTCGATGCTGACCAGCGGCGCCGTGTTGTAGCCGAGGATGCCCTTGAGCGGGCCGGACTCGGAGGCGGCCTTCATCACCGCGTTGATCGCTTCCTTGGTCAGGCCTTCCGTCTTCGCGGGCACGAAGTCGAGGCTGACGAGGGAGACGTTCGGCGTCGGGATGCGGATGGCGGTGCCGTCCAGCTTGCCCTTCAGCTCCGGCATCACCAGGCCCACGGCCTTCGCGGCACCCGTCGAGGTCGGGATGGCGGAGACAGCGGCCGCGCGGGCGCGGTGCAGGTCCTTGTGCAGCGTGTCGACCGTGTTCTGGTCGCCGGTATAGGCGTGGATCGTCACCATGTAGCCGCGGACGATGCCGAAATTCTCATGCAGCACCTTGGCGATCGGCGCCAGGCAGTTGGTGGTGCAGGAGGCGTTGGAGATGACCGTCATCTCCTTCGTCAGCGTCTGGTGGTTCACGCCATAGACGATGGTCGCATCGGCGTTGTCGCCGGGCGCGGAGATGACGACCTTGCGGGCACCCGCGGTGATCAGCGCGGAGGCCTTCTCCTTGCTGGTGAAGATGCCGGTGCATTCGAGGGCGACGTCGACGCCCTGGAAGGGGACCTTGGTCGGGTCACGCTCGGCGCTCACGACGATCGGCGCGTAGGTGCGGCCGTTGGCGGTGATGATGATCTTGTTGCCATCGACGGCGACTTCCCCGGGGAAGCGGCCATGCACGCTGTCGTAGCGGAACAGGTGGGCATTCGCCTCCACGCTGCCGAGGTCGTTGATGGCGACGCACTCGACATCCGTGCGGTTGCTCTCGATCATCGCGCGCAGCACCAGGCGGCCGATGCGCCCGAAGCCGTTGATGGCGACCTTCACTGCCATTACCCGATCTCCCCTTTTCTCAACCCAGTCGCTTCTTCACGGCGGCCACCGTGGCCTCCGCGGTGATGCCGAAATGCCGGAACAGCTCCTCGGCCGGCGCGCTGGCGCCGAAGCCCTGCATGCCGATGAAGATGCCCTCCGGCCCGAGCCAGCGATCCCAGCCGAAGGGGAGCGCTGCCTCGATGCCCACGCGCAACGCGCTGCCGAGCACCTGGCTGCGATACAATTCGTCCTGGAGGGCGAAGAGTTCCCAGCACGGAAGCGAGACGACGGCGGTCGGCACGCCATCGGCCTCCAGCGCATCCCGCGCCGCCATGGCCAGGCTCACCTCGGACCCCGTGGCGATCAGCGTGGCGCGGCGTTCGCCGGACGCCTCCGCCAGGACGTAGCCGCCGCGGGAGGAGCGGTTCTCCCCGCTATCGGTGCGCAGCGCCGGCAGGTTCTGGCGAGTGAGCGCGAGGACGGAGGGGCCATCGGCGCGCTTGACCGCGAGTTCCCAGCATTCCGCCGTCTCCAGCGCATCGGCCGGGCGGAAGACGCAGACATTCGGGATGGCGCGAAGGCTCGCCAGCGTCTCGACGGGCTGGTGCGTGGGCCCATCCTCGCCGAGGCCGATGCTGTCATGCGTCAGCACATGGATGACGCGCTGGCGCATCAGGGCGGCGAGGCGCAGCGCGGGGCGGAGGTAGTCGGCGAAGACGAGGAAGGTGCCGGAATAGGGGATGATGCCGCCATGCAGCGCCATCCCGTTCATCGCGGCGGCCATCCCGTGCTCCCGCACGCCCCAGTGGACGTAGCGGCCGGCGAAGTTGCCGGGGCTGATGGCGGGGATGCCCTTCACGTTGGTGTTGTTCGACCCCGTGAGGTCGGCGGAGCCGCCCACCATCTCCGGCACCGCCGGCACCAGGGCCTCCAGCGCGCGCTGGCTGGCGATGCGGGTCGCGATCTTGGGCTTGTCCTCGGCCTGCTTCGCGCGCAGCGCTGCCAGGGGCTCGTGCCAGGCTTCGGGCAGGCGGCCGGCCATGGCGCGGTCGAACTCGTCCCGGCTGGCGTGGTTGGCCAGGCGCTTGAGCCAGGACCGGCGGGTGCCGGCGCCGCGGCGGCCGGCGGCCTCCCAGCGTTCCTTCAGCCCCTCCGGCACCTCGAATGGCCCGTGGTTCCAGCCCATCGCCGCCTTGGCGGCGGCGGCTTCCTGGGCGCCGAGCGGGCTGCCATGGCTGGCGGCGGTGCCGGCCTTGGTGGGGGCGGCGAAGCCGATGATGGTGCGGCAGGCGATCAGCGTCGGCTTGCGGCTGCGCATCGCCCAGGCGATGGCGCTGGCGACCTGTTCATGGTCATGCCCATCGACGCGGCGCGTCGCCCAGCCATAGGCCTGGAACCGCTTCAGCGCGTCATCCGACAGGGAGATCGCGGTGTCGCCATCGATCGAGATGTTGTTGTCGTCGTAGAGGACACAGAGCCGATCGAGCTTCAGGTGGCCGGCGAGGGAGGCGGCCTCATGGCTGATGCCCTCCATCAGGTCGCCGTCGGAAGCGATGACCCAGGTGCGGTGGTCGACCAGGGACTTGCCGAAGCGCGCGGCCAGCATCCGCTCCGCCAGCGCCATGCCGACCGCGGTCGAGATGCCCTGGCCGAGCGGGCCGGTCGTCGTCTCGATCCCCGGATGCTCGCCATATTCCGGGTGGCCGGCGGCGGGGGAGTGCAGCTGGCGGAACTTCTTCAGGTCCTCGATGCCCATGCCGGCACCCGTCAGGTGCAGCAGGGCGTAGAGCAGCATGGAGCCGTGGCCGGCGGAGAGCACGAAGCGGTCGCGGTCCGGCCAGCGGGGGTCCGCCGCGTCGTATTTCAGGAAGCGGGTGAACAGCACCGTCGCGACATCGGCCATGCCCATGGGCATGCCGGGGTGGCCGGACTTCGCCTGCTCCACCGCATCGATCGCGAGGGCGCGGATGGCGTCGGCCATCCGGCGCTCCTCCGTCGCGGGGCGGGCGAGCAGCAGGGCCTGGGCGGCCTGGGCCGGGGTCGGCTCCGCGCGCGGCTGGGTATCGGGTTCGGTGCTGGCCAAGGGAAAAGGGACCTCGTACGCGGGGGGTGTCGCGGGCGCCGACCCTATAAAGGGGGGGGAGGCGAGCGGCAACCGGCCGCGGTTCAGGGGACGAAGACCAGGAACAGCCAGGCCAGCCCCAGCGTCAGGTGCACCGCGCCCTGCAGCACCGTGGTCCGCCCGGCGCCCAGCGTCAGGACCGAGAGCAGGAAGGTCGTCGCCAGCAGGACCATGCCCGAAGGCGGCAGGCCCAGCACCAGCGGCTTGCCCAGCAGCAGCGCCACCACCACCACGCAGGGCACGGTGAGCCCGATACAGGCGAGGACGGAGCCGAGCGCCAGGTTCAGCGCGGTCTGCAGCCGGTTGGCCCGCGCCGCGCGGATGGCGGCGACGGATTCGGGCATCAGGATCAGGCAGGCGATGACGACGCCGACGGCCGCCGCCGGCGCGCCGGCCGCATCCAGCGCGCCCGTCACCGCGGGGGTCAGCGACTTCGCCAGCAGCACCACCGCGACCAGGGAGGCGCAGAGCAGCGCCAGCGCGAACCAGGTGTCGCGCAGCGAGGGCGGCGCGGCATGCGCGCCTTCCGAATCATCCTCCGGCAGGAAGTAGTCGCGGTGGCGGAGCGTCTGGACGAAGACGAAGACGAGGTAGAGCGCGAAGGCGGCGATGCCGACGAAGGCCATCTGCGCGGGCGTCAGCAGCGGCCCCGCGGCGCTGATGGTGGTGTTCGGCACCACCAGCACCAGCGTCGCCAGCACGACGGTGACGGAGAGGAAGGCGGAGGCGCTGCGCGCCTGGAAGCCCTGTTCGTGATGCCGCGCGCCGCCCAGCAGCAGGCAGAGCCCGACCAGCAGGTTCAGCACGATCATCACCGCGGCGAACAGCGTATCCCGCGCCAGCGCCGCCTGGCCCTCGGGGTCCGAGACCATGAGGGAGACGATGAGTGCGACCTCGATCACCGTCACCGCGATGGCGAGGATCAGGGTGCCGAAGGGCTCGCCCACGCGGGCGGCCACGACCTCCGCATGGTGGACCGCGGCGAAGACGGTGCCGCCGAGCAGCGCCGCCATGGGCAGCGCCAGCCAGCCGCCGGCCCCGAAGAAGGCGGCCAGCACGCCGCCGGCGGCGAGGGGGAAGATCCAGGACCAGGCGGGGATGGGCGCGTGGGGGGATGCCATCCCGTCCCTGTGAAGGACCGGGGGCGGAATGACAACCCGTCAGCGCATCAGTCCGCGCCGCTCCATCCACGCGTTGATCCGCGCGGCGACGTCGTCGCTGTTGGTGTCCATCATGATCATGTGGCTGTTGCCGCGGACACCCTCCGCCGGCATGTCGAGCGTGTCGGCCACGCCGCCCGCCGTGCGGATTTGCGCCTGCCAGCGGTCGATATTGGCGCGGATGCGCTGCCAGAAGGGGTTGTCGGCCGTGTAGTCGCCCCAGACGACGAGGTGCGGGATGTCCTTCAGCGCCGCCGCGTCCTGGCTTTCGGGCGGCGCGCCGGAGGGTTCGACGGCGATGACGGCGCGGATCTTGTCTGGCGCGTTGAGCGCGGCGCGGAAGCCGAAATTGCCGCCCTGGCTGTGCACCAGCAGCACGCAGGGGCAGATTTGCTGCACCAGCGCGTCGTAGCCCGCCTGGATCTGCCGGTCCGTCGTCACCCAGCGCGGCACCGCCTGCATCATGAACTGGTTCCAGGCGCCGGCGGGGAAGCGGCTGTCGGGGAAGGCGCGGCGCTGCGCGGGATCGGCGTTCCAGCCATCCTGCGGGCCGATGCGGAACAGGCCCCAGCCTTCGCCCATGGTGCGGAAGACGGGTTCGCCCTGGAACACCTGCGGGAATCGCGCCCAGCCGGCGCGGCCACGCTCCACCGCATCGGTGACGAAGACGTCGTGGCCGGCGCGGAGGAAGGCCATCTGCCAGCCGGGCCGGCCATCCGGCGTCGTCTCATAGGTCACGCCGGTCAGGCCGCCGCCATGGGCCAGGATCAGCGGGTAGCGCGCGCGGGGCTCGGCCAGGCGCACGTACTGCGCGTACATCTGCTCCACCTGGAACTGGCCGTTGGGATTGATGCGGAGCGGCGGCGCGCCGGGGCTGAAGGTGATCTCCTGCTCCGGCAGGCTGCTGATCTCCGCGACCCGTCCGCCGACATGCAGGCTGCCGATCTCCCGCACCTGGAGCGGCTGCGCGGTGGCGGCCGCGGCGATGGTCAAGGACAGCAGGCCAGCGATGGCGATGCGACGCATTTGCAGGTCCCTCCTCGGGTTTCGCGAATCATGCCAGAGCCGTGTGGCCCGCGGGAAGGGCGTGACGCGGGGCGCGACGGGCCTGTAGTCTCGCGCCATGCAGGATGTCTTGACCCCCCCGGTGCTGGCCGAGCCGTCGCGAGACGGCCTGCCGCCCATGCCGCCCGGCCCGCCGCACGAGGAACGCCATTTCGGGCAGGATGGCGCGGGGCGGGACCTGGTGGTGGGGGCGGCGCAGGGGCTGCCGCTGCCCTTCGCGCTGGCCGCCGCGCTGGCGGGCGCGGGCGTCGCGCCGGGCGTGATCGTCACCGCGGGGCTGGCGGCCGTCGCGGCCTCCTCCGTCGCCAGCGCGCTCGGCAGCTGGGCGCAGGCGCGGGAGGAAGCGGCGCATTACGCGCTGGAACGGGGGCGGGAGGAGGAGGAGAGCCAGCTCTACCCCGACCGCGAACGCTGGGAGGTCGCGGCGATCCTGCACCGCTACGGCGTGAAGGGCGACGTGCTACGCCAGGCGGTGGAGGCGATTGCCGCCGATCGCCGGAAATGGGTGGACTTCATGATGCGGTTCGAGCTCGACCTCAGCGAGCCCGACCCGTCCCGCGCCGCCCGTTCCGCGCTGACGACGGGGGTGGCGGGCATCGCCGCCGGGCTGCTGCCGCTGCTGCCCTTCATGGCGGCGGACCGCCCGCTGCTGGTCTCCGCCCTGCTGACCGCGCTGGCGATGCTGGGCCTTGGTGCCATCCGGGCGCGGGCCAAGGGGCTGCCGGCGGCGGGTGGCGCCGTCCAGGCGCTGGCGGTGGGTGCCGCCGTCGCGGCCATCGCCTGGTTCGTCGGCCGCCTGGCCGCGTAGCGCCAATCCCCGGCGGTCCAGGGTCCCCCCGGACCCTGGCGAGGGGGTCCAAGGGGGAGCAGCGCTCCCCCTTTTTGTCCCTCAGTTCGGCGCCGGCGCGCGCGCCGCCTCGCTCGCCCGCTGCTCCGCGTCGCGCAGCCGGCGCTCGGCCTCCGCGATGGATTGCTGCAGCCGGGTCAGGTTCGCCTCGCTGGCGCGGGTGCGCTGTTCGGCTTGGCGGGCCTGGTCGGCCAGCGCCGCCACGCGGCGCTCCGCCGCCGTCACGTCATTCGCGACCGCCGAGGCGCGCTGCGCCGCCTGCTCGATCGCCGTGCGGCGCTCCGCCAGCGTCGCCTCCGCCTGCCGCGCCTGGGTGGCGAGGGTCGCGGCCTGCTGCTCCGCCTCCGTCACGCGGCGGCGCCGTTCCTCCAGCGCCGCTTCGGCCTGGGTCACCTGCTCCCGCAGCGCGGCAAGGCGCCGTTCCTGGTCCTGGGTGCCGGCGGCCAGCGTCTGCAGGCGCTGGTCGGCGGCGGTGGCGCGGGTGGCCTGTTCCGCCTGGCGGGCCTCGGCCTGCTGCGCGGCGCGGGCGGCTTCGTCGCGGGCGGCGGTCAGGCGGGCGATCTCCGCCTGGGCGCGTTCCGCGGCCTGGCGGCGTTCGTCCCGCTGCTGCTCGGCCTGGGTCGTCTCCGCACGCAGGGTGGCAAGGCGCGACTGCGCCTCCCCGGCCGCGGTGGTGGCGCGGGCGATCTCCGCCTGGGTGGCGGCGAGGCGGCTTGCGACCTGTTCGGCGCCCTGCGTCGCCTGGTCGAGGCGCGTCTGCGCTTCGGCCAGCGCGGCGCGGCGGGTGTTGAGGTCCGCCTCCCGCAGCGCGACCTCGTCATTCAGGCCGCGCAGGCGCTGTTCGATGCTGGCGACGGCGGCTTCGCGGGTGGTCAGGGCTTCCTGGGCGCGGCCCGTCTCGGCCGTCAGGCTGGCCAGCCGCGCTTCCGCGGCCTGCACGCCGGCGGAGGCCTGGGCGAGGCGCGCTTCCAGGTTGCGCAGCGCCTCCGCCGTCGAATCGCGGCTGGCGGCCAGGCGCGTCTGCTCGGCTTCCGCGGCGCGGGCGGCTTCGGTGCGGCGCGCCACCTCCTGCTCCGCCGCCTGCACGCCCTGGGTCAGCTCGGCGAGGCGGGCTTCCGACTGGCCGATGCCGGCGGCGAGTTCGCTGGCGCGCGCGGTCGCGGCCTCGGCCTCCCGCGTCCGGGCCTCGAGGTCCGTGCGCAGCGCGGTGGTGCGGGTCTCGGCCTCGGCGCGGGCGGCCTCGGCCTGGGTGCGGGCTGCTTCGGCCTGGGTGCGCGCGGCTTCCGCCTGCTGGGCCCGGGTGCGGATGGCGGCGAGGTCGCCATTGGCGCGGCGTTCCTCCGCCAGGTTGGTCTCCAGCGCGATGCGCCGTTCCTCGATCCCGCGGGCGCGGGCGTTGGCGTCGCGGATGTCGCCGCCGCGGCTGATGGCGAAGACCCAGCCCACCAGGGCGAGGAGGAGGAGAAGGCCGGCCGTGACCTGCGCGGCGCGCGGCCAGAGCATCGGGTTCAGCGTCGGGTTCATGGTGCTGCGTCGCTCGCTGCTGCTTGGGACGGAAGAAGCCACCGGCGGCGCGACCGTGCCACTCACGGAAGGGTTGGAAGCCTTCACGGTTGCGGCAGGGCGCGCCGGCGTGGCGGGCTTCCGCGGGGAGCGCGGCGGACGCGGCGGGGTTCCCCGCCCCCGGTCCCGGCGCGCCATCAGCCCGGCACCCGGTTGGCGCGGGCGACCACCGCCTCGAACAGCACCTGGCAGCCGGCCTCGGCCTCCTCCGGCTCGATGCTCTCGGCCTCGTTGTGGGACAGGCCGTCCTTGCAGGGGGTGAAGATCATCGCGGCGGGCATGCGCCGGGCGACATAGACGGCATCGTGCCCGGCGCCGGAGACGACCTTCCGCGCGGGGTAGCCGAGGCGCTTCGTCGCGGCCTCCACCAGCGCCACGCATTCGGCATCGAAGGGCTGTGCGTCGTAATGCAGCACGGGGGTGAGGGTGAGCGTGCAGCCGGTGGGGGCGACGGCCGCCTGTGCCATCGCGGGGAAGTCGCGGGCCAGCACCGCGATGGCGGCGCTGTCGGGGTGGCGGAACTCGATGCTGAAGCTGACCTCGCCCGGGATGACGTTGCGGCTGTTGGGCTCCACCTTGAGGAAGCCGACGGTGCCGCGGCCGTCATCGCCCCGCTCCCGCATCAGGCGGTCCACCAGGGTGATGACCTGGGCGCTCGCGACCAGGGCGTCCTTGCGGGCGTAGGGGGGTGTGGTGCCGGCGTGGCTGTCCTGGCCGGTGATGCGGGCGTCCCACCAGACCTGCGCCTGCGCGCCGGTGACGATGCCGATCCGCGCGCCGTCGCGCTCCAGGATCGGGCCCTGTTCGATGTGCAACTCGAAATAGCTGTCGGCGGGGAAGGGGGCGGCCTCGTGCTCGCCCTGGTAGCCGATGTCGCGCAGCGCGGATTCGACGGTGGTGCCCTCGATGTCCCGCAGGGCGTAGCTGCGCTCGATCGGATAGACGCCCGCCCAGGTGCCGCTGCCCATCAGGCTGAGGCCGAAGCGGCTGCCTTCCTCATCCGTCCAGTTCACCAGCTCCAGCGGCGCTTCGGTGGTGATGCCGAGGTCGTGGAGCGTGCGCATCACCTCCATCCCCGCCATCACGCCGAGCGCGCCGTCGAACTTCCCGCCCGAGGGCTGGCTGTCGAGGTGGGAGCCGAGGAGGACGGGCAAGCGTGTCGGGTCGCGGCCCTCACGCCGGGCGAACATGTTGCCGATGGCGTCCACGCGGACGGTGAGGCCGAGGCTTTCGCATTGCTGGCGGAAATCGTCGCGGGCGGCCTTGTCGATGGCGGTCAGCGTCAGGCGGCGGACGCCGCCCTTGGGCGTCGCGCCGTACCGGGCCATGGCCATGAGGCTGTCCCACAGCCGCTTTCCGTCGATGCGCTGGTTGCTGCCGGTCATGCCGTCGGGTCCCCTGTCCTGGCGCGGAGATTACGTCGGGAGCCCCCCTCACCCAACCCTCTCCCCCCGGTGGGGGGAGAGGGCTTGGCGGTCAGCCGCGGCCGATCGTCTGGAACTCGGCGTTGGGCTTCAGGTCGATGGCGTTGGCGAGCCGGTTCGACATGGAGAAGAAGGCGGCGATGGCGGCGACGTCCCAGGCCTCGTCCTCCGAGAGCCCGGCGTCCCGCAGCGCGGCGCGATCCTCCGCTGTCACGAGATGCGCCTCGGCGGCCACCTTGGTCGCGAAGGCCAGGATGGCGCGGCCGCGGGCGCCGATCGGGGCCTTGCGCCAGTTCGCCCCTACCAGTTCGCTGATCGCGGGGTCCTTGGCGCGGACGCGGAGGATCGCGCCATGCGCCACGACGCAATACTGGCACTGGTTGGCGGCGGAGATGGCGACGACGATCATCTCCCGCTCCGCCGCCGTCAGACCCTCCCGCTTGTTAATCAGCGCGTCGTGGTAGGCCATGAAGGCGCGGAACTCCTCCGGCCGCCAGGCGAGGGCCAGGAAGACATTGGGGACGAAGCCCGACTTCTCCTGCACCGCCAGGATGCGGGCGCGGACATCCTCCGGCAGCGTCTCGATCTCGGGGACGGGGAAGGCGCTGATGGATGTGGTCACGGCGTTGTCCTCCTTGCCGGATCGGTGCCGGCTTGCGATGCATGGGGCCTTGATGGAGGAACATCCCCATGGCCCATGCCCTTGGCGGCGCCGCGGCGCCGGCCGTGCTGCGCAATAGCGCGCTGGATGCGGAAGCCGTGAGGCAGGCGCGGGTCGACCTCGCCGCCTGTTTCCGCATGGCGGCGCGGCTTGGCCTGCATGAGGGCATCTGCAACCACTTCTCCTTCGTCGTGCCTGGCCGCGACGACCTGTTCCTGGTCAACCCCTATGGCTGGGCCTTCAGCGAGGTCACGGCATCCCGCCTGCTGGTCTGCGACTTCGCGGGCAACGTGATCGCCGGAGAGGGTGTGCCGGAGGCGACGGCCTTCTTCATCCATGCCCGCATCCACAAGAACGTCCCGCGCGCCAAGGCCGCCTTCCACACCCACATGCCGAACGCGACGGCGCTGGCGATGACGGAGGGGCCGCCGCTGCTCTTCGCCGGGCAGTCCGCGCTGAAGTTCTATGGCCGCACCGTGGTGGACGAGGACTACAACGGCCTGGCGCTAGACACCGATGAAGGCGACCGCATCGCGGCCTCCATCGGCAATGCCGACATCGTCTTCATGAAGAACCACGGCGTGATGGTGGTGGGCCCGACCATCGCGGAGGCGTGGGACGACCTCTACTACCTCGAACGCGCGGCGGAGGCGCAGCGGCTCGCGCTGTCCACCGGCCGCCCCCTGAAGCAGGTCCGCCCCGACATCGCCGCCAAGACCGCCGCGCAGATGCGGGAAGGGGACCGGGAGAGCGCGCGCCTCGCGCTGGAGAGCGTGAAGCGCATCCTCTCCCGCGAAGAACCTGATTTTCTCGATTGATATCATGACCCTCAGACGGCGGGCGCCGGCTCCGCCGGCTTGCCTTCGCCACATCGGTGGCGGCGCCCGTTCGGGCGCTCGGACCGGTCGAGTGACCGGTCCGCCACCATGACAACGCCCCCCACGCGCCCCGCCCCCGCGGGGCTCCTGCTGCTGCTCGCGACCGTCACGGGCTGGGGCTTCAACTGGCCGGCGATGAAGCTGCTGCTGGTGGAGGTGCCGCCCTTCTCCATGCGGGTCGTCTGCGCGATGGTCGGCATCGCGCTGCTGGCGGCCATCGCCCGGGCCTGGGGCGAATCGCTCGCGGTGCCGCGGGGGCTCTGGCCGCGGCTGATCGTGGCCTCGCTGCTCAACGTCACGGCCTGGATGGGCCTTGCCTCCTTCTCCCTGGTCTGGCTGGCGGCGGGGGAGGCGACGATCGTCTGCTACACCATGCCGGTCTGGGCCTCGATCTTCGCCTGGCTGGTGCTGGGGGAGAGGCTGACGGCGCGGCGCCTGCTGGCGCTCGGCGTCGGGCTGACGGGCCTCGCCGTGCTAGTGCTGGCGCAGGGGGTGGAGGCCGGGGTCGGCAAGCTGCCCGGCGTCGGCTTCGCGCTGGCGGGGGCGATCCTCTTCTCGCTCGGCACCGTCGTGACCAAGCGCTGGCCGCTCGGGCTGCCGCCGGCGTCCTCCGTCATCTGGCAGATGGGGCTGGGGACGCTGCCGCTGCTGGCGGGCGCGCTGCTGGTGGAGCATCCGGACTTCCCCGCGGTGACGACGCAGGGCTGGCTGCTGATCCTCTATGGCGGGGTCGGGCCGCTCGGCCTCTGCTACCTCGCCTGGTTCGGGGCGCTGAAGCGCCTGCCGGCCTCCGCCGCCGCGGCGGGGACGCTGCTGACGCCGGTGGTGGGGGTGGTGAGCGCCGCGCTGATCCTGGGGGAGCCGCTGGGGCTGCGGGAGGTGGCGGCGCTGTCCCTGACCGTCAGCGGGGTGGTGCTGGCGGTGCGCGGTTAGGCAGGGCATTAGGCCCCGCATGACCGACCGTCCCCTCATCCGCCTGGCCCCCGGTGGCGACCGCCGCGTGAAGGCGGGGCACCCCTGGGCCTTCTCCAACGAGATCGCCATGACCCCGGCGCTCCGCGCCCTGCCGCCGGGCAGCGTCGTGCGGCTGGAAGGCGATGACGGCTGGCGCCACGGGGCCTGGCACTTCAACCCGCACAGCCTGATCGCCGCGCGGCGCCTGGACGCGAACCCCGACGCCCCCTGCGACGCCGCCTGGTACAAGGCGCGGATCGGCGCCTGCCTGACCCTTCGGGAGCGCCTGTTCGACACGCCCTTCTACCGCCTGGTGCATGCGGAGGCCGATGGCCTGCCGGGCCTCATCATCGACCGCTACGGCGATGCCGTCGCGATGCAGGCCAACACCGCGGGGATGGAGGCGGCGACGCCCCACATCCTGGCCGCGCTGCGGGACCTGTTCGACCCGCGCGTCGTCGTGGCGCGGAACGACAGCGCCGTGCGCAAGCTGGAAGGGATGGAGGAGGCGGTGACGCTGCTCCATGGCACCGACGGCACCGCGACGGTCGAGGAACACGGCCTTCGCTTCCCCGTGGACCTGCTCGGCGGGCAGAAGACCGGGTGGTTCTTCGACCAGCGGGCGAACCGGGCGATGGTGGCGCGCTTCTGCGCCGGGCGGACGATGCTCGACGCCTTCTGCCACACCGGCGGCTTCGGCCTGGCGGCCGCGGCGGCGGGGGCGAAGGAGGTCACGCTGCTGGACCGCAGCGAGCATGCGCTGGACCTGGCGATGCAGGCGGCGCGGCTGGCCGGCTTCGGCGGTCGCGTGACGCCTCTCAAGGCCGAGGCGCTGGACCAGCTGGAGAAGATGGCCGCGAGCGGAAGGCGGTTCGAGGTGGTGGTGACGGACCCGCCCGCCTTCGCCAAGACGCGGAAGGACCAGCCCGCGGCCTTGCGCGGCTACGCCAAGCTGGCGCGGCTGGCGGCGGGGCTCGTGGCGCCCGACGGCATCCTGTTCATCGCCTCCTGCTCCCACCACGTGGCCCCGCCCGATTTCGCGGAGGCCGTGACCTGGGGCGTGCACAAGGCGCGGCGGGAGGCGCGGATCCTGGCCAGCGTCGGCGCCGGCGCGGACCATCCCGTGCATCCCGCGCTGCCGGAAAGCGCTTACCTCAAGGGGCTGCTGCTTCACCTGGGGTAGGACGATGCTGACGCCGAAGCTGCTGCGGGCCTTCCGCACCACACGATACGAGGCGGAGGGGTTGCCGATTCGCATCGGGCGTCGATCGCACGCGCTCGATGCGATGCTGGCGGCGCATGGGATGCGGGAGGCGGCGCTGGCCACGGCATGGAACCCCTTCAGCCACGCCATGCCGCGCGGCTGGAACGACGGCATGCAGGACAGGCTGCGCCAGCATGCGCGCGGGCGCGTGATCGGGCAGGGCTGGGGGCGCGGGCGGGATTGGGCGGAGCATCACCTGCTCATCGCCGGAGATCCTCGCCGCACGGTGGTGCTGGCCCGGCGGTTCCGGCAACTCGCCATCATCATCCTTGCCCGCGGACAGGCGCCAAGGCTGCTGGTGGCGTAACGGCCTGCAACCGGCGCTGTCACGCCCCGTTGCCCCCCAGACATCAAGGGAGGCGGCGATGCGCGCGATCTGCTGGCACGGCAAGGGCGACATGCGGGTGGATACGGTGCCCGACCCGCGGATCGAACAGCCGGGCGATGCCATCATCCGCATCACCGCCACCGCGATCTGCGGCAGCGACCTGCACCTGTATGACGGCTACGTGCCGATGATGAAGTCGGGCGACATCATGGGCCACGAGCCCATGGGCATCGTCGAGGAAGTGGGGCCGGAGGTCACGCGGCTGAAGAAGGGGGACCGCGTGGTGGTGCCCTTCGTCATCGCCTGCGGGTCCTGCTTCTTCTGCGAGAAGTCGCTGTTCAGTTGCTGCGACACCACCAACCCCGACGCCGCCGCGCTGGCGGAGATGCAGGGCCATGCGGGGGCGGGGCTCTTCGGCTACAGCCATCTCTATGGCGGCTATCCCGGCGGCCAGGCGCAGTACCTCCGCGTGCCGCATGCCGATGTCGGGCCCGTGGTGGTGCGCAGCGACCAGCCGGACGACAAGGTGCTGTTCCTGTCGGACATCCTGCCGACGGGCTGGCAGGCGGCGGAGCAGGGCAACATCCAGCCCGGCGACACCGTTGCCGTCTGGGGCTGCGGCCCGGTCGGGCAGATGGCCATCATCTCAGCGTGGCTGATGGGCGCCGGCCGCGTCATCGCGATCGACCGGGTGCCGGAGCGGCTGGAGATGGCGCGCATGCACGGTAAGGCGGAGGTGATCGACTTCTCCAACGCGGATGTCTACGACCAGCTCCAGACCATGACCAAGGGCCGCGGCCCCGATGTCTGCATCGATGCCGTGGGGGCGGAGACACATGGCCTCGGGTCGGTCGACGCGGTGCTGGACAAGGCCAAGGCGGCGGTGGGCCTGACGACGGACCGCATCCATGCGCTCCGCCAGGCCATCAATTGCTGCCGCAAGGGCGGCACCGTCTCCGTCCCCGGCGTCTATATCGGCTTCCCCGACAAGTTCCCGATGGGCGCCGCCTTCGGCAAGGGGCTGACGATGCGCATGGGCCAGACCCACGCGCAACGCTTCCTCCAGCCGCTGCTGGACCGCATCGACAAGGGTGAGATCGACCCGAGCTTCGTCATCACGCACAAGCTGTCGCTGGAGGAAGGCCCCGCGGCCTATGAGACCTTCCGCGACAAGAAGGATGGCTGCATCAAGGTCGTGCTGACGCCGTAGGAGGTTTCAGCGCTTGTAGAGCGACCAGCCGCCGACGACGATCCGCAGGATGCCGCGGAAGCGGATCGTCTCACGCCCGATGGTGAGGCGGCCGCAGACCCGCTGGACATCGACGGCGCCGGTGCCGAGCACCGGCGTCGCGCTGCGCGACTCTGTCACGATGGCGGCGCGCACCTGGTCCAGCGTCCAGCCGGTATCTTCCAGCTGCAGCGTCTCCACCCCATCGGCCTCCGTCAGCCGCAAATCGCCATCCCCGGGGTGCCAGACCTGCACGGGGTTGCGGGCGCGGAGCCGCGTGTGGATGGGGCCGGTGCGCCAGCGGCTGAAGTGGGGCGGTTCCTCGGCCTCGCAGGCCCAAGAATGGGGGGCTGTCCTGTCCATCGCCGAAGCTCCTCTCCGCATCGTTGTTCGATGCGAGGATGAAGCACGGGCGTGCGTCTCGCGGCCAATCCGAAGGGCCTGTGGGGGCGATAGGGATTGCCTTTGTTGCAGGCGGGGACTGCAAGAAAGGGAAGGGTGGTGGCGGCGCCTATGGCGGCGATAGGCGATGCCTCAGAGAAACCGCTCCCGGATATCCACGCTGCTTTCCCGCCCCAGCTTGTCGAAATGCTCGCGCAGCCAGAGGTCCGCGGCCTCGCGCCCGTAGCGCTTGAGCGTGGACAGGAATTCCCAATCGCCGTTCAGCTTGGTCGACAGGCGGAACTCCCGCATCCGCGGCTCGTCCTCGATGCAGTGGATGAACAGGCGCCGGTAGCGCGGCTGTTCGAGGCGGCCGGCATCCAGCAGGCGCTGCACGAAATCGATCGCGCGCATCTCCGCCATCAGGGATGCGTTGAAGCTGATCTCGTTCAGGCGGTTCACGATCTCCGTCGGGCGCGTCGGCAATTCGTCGCGGACGATGGGGTTGAGCTGCACCAGCACGATGTCGGGCGCGCCGCCCTGCTCGTAGAGCGGCCAGAGCGCGGGATTGCCGAGGTAGCCGCCATCCCAGTAGGGCTCGCCATCGATCTCCACCGCCTTGAAGAATTGCGGCAGGCAAGCGGAGGCGAGGATGGTGTCCACCGTCACCTCCTCCTTCGCGAAGACGCGCGGCTTGCCGGTGCGGACGGAGGTGGCGGAGATGTAGAGCTTCGGCCCCTTGCCCTGGCAGAGCACCACCGGATCCACCGCTTCCTCCAGCACCTGGCGGAGCGGGTTGAAGTCGTAGGGCGTGGGATTCATCTGGTAGGGGGAGAGCACGCGGGTCAGCGTCTCGAAGGCCTGGTAGGCGAAGGACCAGGTCAGGTCGTGGCCCCAGATCGCCTTCTCGATCGGCGTGTTCTGCAGCGGGCTGGTCGCCATGCGCGCCGCCGCGCCACGCCAGAAGCGGTCGAGCGCCGCGATGGCGCCGTCGCGCCCGCCCTCGCAGAGACCCTGCACGAAGACGACGGCGTTGACCGCGCCGGCGGAGGTGCCGGAGACGGCCTCGAACTCCAGCCGCTCATCCTCCAGCAGCCGTTCCAGCACACCCCAGGTAAAGGCGCCATGCGTGCCGCCGCCCTGGAGCGCCAGGTTGATGCGGCGGGTGGCGCGCTGGGGGCGGATGTTGGGCCTCGGCGCCTGGGTGGCGCCAGGGACGGCGAGGGTGTCGGCGGCTTCGCGCTTGAATTCGTCGATCATGGGAGGAAGGGCACGACCGCGCCGTCCGCGATGGCGGCCCGCTTGGCGGGCCGAGGCCGCGAACGCGGCCCGCGCCCAGACCAACCGCCGGGCGCGGTGCGGCAGTGCAGGGCGCGAAGGCAAGCCGGCGGAGCCGGCGCCCGCCGTCTGAGGGCAGGAATCACTGCGCGACCCAGCCGCCGTCGATGGACAGGGCGGTGCCGTTGATGGAGCCGCTGTTGGGGCCGGCGAGGTAGAGGGCGCCTTCCGCGATCTCCTCCACCTCCACCCAGCGCTTGTTGGGCTGGCGCTCCAGCAGGAAGTCGGTCAGGGCCACTTCCTCCGACACGTTGTGCTTGGCGGCCAGCGGCGCGACCTGTGCCTCCGCCAGCGGCGTGCGGACGAAGCCGGGGCAGATGGCGTTGCAGGTCACGGGCGTGCGCGCGACTTCCAGCGCCACCGACTTGGTCAGCCCGACCACGGCGTGCTTGGCGGAGACATAGGCCGTCTTGAAGGGGCTCGCGACCAGGCCGTGGGCGCTGGCGACATTGATGATGCGCCCGAAGCCCTTCGCCTTCATCGCCGGCAGCGCCGCCTTGATGGCGTGGAAGTTGGAGGCGAAGTTGATCGCGATGATGCGGTCGAACTGCTCGTCCGGGAATTCCTCGACCGGGGAGACGTGCTGGATGCCGGCGTTGTTCACCAGGATGTCGAGCGAACCGAGTGTCGCCTGGCATTCCACGACCATGGCGCGGATCTCGGCGGGCTTCGACATGTCCGCGGCGGAGTAGGGCGCTTCCGCGACCCCCATGGCAGCGCCGACCTTCGCGCGCGCTTCCGCGATCGCTTCCGGCTTGCCGAAGCCGTTCAGCAGCACCTTCGCCCCCTCCGCCGCATAGGCCAGCGCGATGGCGAGGCCGATGCCGGAGGTCGAGCCCGTCACCAGGGCCACCCGGCCCTCCAGCTTCCTCGTCATGGGTCGATCCTTCGTTCGCAAGAGATTGCCGCTCCGCGGCGGGGAATGGGCATGTTGCAGCGCGGCAAGTGGGGAAGGGTTGCTCAGGGCAGCCGCTTGAGCAAGCCGACTACGCGCTTGACCAGCGGCGACATCAACTTCGGCGCGTAGAAATCGCCCGCCGCCCGCTTGGCGGCCTCGGCCAGCGTCGGATAGGGCAGCACCAGGCCCGCCAGCGCCGAGAGCTTCATCTTTCGCCCGATCATCAGCGCGAAGGTGCCGGCCATCTCCCCGGCATGGGGGGCCAGGATGCCGGCGCCGAGCAGCCGCCCGGACTTCGTCGCCACCAGCTTGACCAGGCCGTGGCGCACGCCCTCGGTCACCGCGCGGTCCGTTTCCGGCACGGGGAAGCGAAGGATCTGGACATCATGGCCGGCTTTCCGCGCCTCCTCCTCCGTCATGCCGATCTGGGCGAGTTCCGGGTCGGTGTAGGTCACGCGCGGCAGGGCGGCGTAGTCCACCTTGGCGGGCAGGCGGAACAGCATGGCGCGGGCCAGCACGCCGGCATGCTGGGACGCCACATGGGTGAAGGCGCGGGGGCCGATGCCGACGGGGTCCGCGATGTCCCCCACCGCGAAGACGCGGCGGTTGGTGGTGGATCGCAGCCCCGCATCGGTGGTGATGCCCGCCTTGGTATGCGCGACCTGTCCGGCGGTGAGGTCGAGCCCCGCGAGCCGGGGCGTGCGGCCGACGGCCAGCAGCAGGTGCGTGCCGCCGATGCGCCGCCCATCCTCCAGCACCGCGACCAGGCCCGGGGTGCCGTCCTCCGCCGGGTCGGGCTCCACCCGCGCCAGCTTCGCCCCTTCCAGCAGCGTGACGCCGTCCGCCGCCAGCACGCGGCGCAGCCCGTCCGCGAGTTCCGGGTCGTCGCGGCCGGCGATGCGCCCGGCCTCGATCACCGTGACGAGGCAGCCGAGCCGCGCATGGGCCTGTGCCATCTCCAGCCCGATCGGCCCGCCGCCCAGGATGATCAGGTGGCCCGGCGGTTCCTCCAGGTCGAAGATCGTCTCGTTGGTCAGCCAGGGGACGGGGCCGAGGCCGGGGATGTCCGGCACCACGGCTTGGCTGCCGGCGGCGATGACGCAGCGGCGGAAGGTCAGGCGCCGGCCGCCGGCCTCGATCACGTCGGGCGCCGCGAAATGGGCGGAGGCGCGGATCACCTCCACCCCCATGGCCCTGAACCGGGCCTCGCTATCCGTCGGCGCGATGTGGTCGATGGTGCCGCGGATATGGGCGCGGAGCGCCGCCCAGTCGATCTCGGGCGCGGGCAGGCGGATGCCGAAGCGGTGGGCGTTGCGGGCACTGGCCGCGGCGTGGGCGGCGGCGAGCATGGCCTTGGAGGGGACGCAGCCGAAATTCAGGCAGTCGCCCCCCATCACCGCCCGCTCGACCAGCGCGACCTTCAGGCCGAGGCCCGCCGAGAAGGCGGCGGTGGAAAGCCCGGCGGCGCCGGCGCCGATCACCACCACATCGAAATCAGGCGTGCTGCCGAAGGCCATGGGCCGCGTCCTCTGCCAACCGGCTCCGGCAATGAAGCGTGGCGCGGCCGGGGGCAAGCCCCGCGCCGATCACTCCGCCCGGGCGCCCACCGCACGGGCGATCTCCGCCCATTTGGCGATCTCGCCGCGCTGGAAGCTGGCCAGTTCCTCCGGCGTGCTGCCAACGGGCTCCGTCCCCGCATTCCGCATGCGCTCCTGCACCTGCGGGTCGCGGAGCGTCGTGACCAAAGCGCGGTTGAGGCGGGCGATGGTGTCGGGGGCTGTGCGGGCGGGGGCGAAGATGCCGTGCCAGGCGGTTCCCTCCACGCCGGGCAGCGTCTCCGCGATGGTGGGCAGGTCCGGCAGCACGGCGCTGCGCCGCGCCCCGGCCACCGCCAGGCCGCGCAGCCGCCCGGCGCGGACATGGGGCGAGAGGCCCGCGACATCGGCGATCGCGACCTGCACATGGCCGGCCGTCAGGTCCAGAAGCAGCTGCCCGCCGCCGCGGAAGGGGACGTGTTCGATCGCGATGCCGCCGGCCGCGCGCTTCAGCATCTCCGTCACCAGGTGGGGCAGGCTGCCCGACCCGGCGGAGGCATAGGAGAGGCGCGCCGGGTTGGCGCGGGCGAAGGCGACCAGTTCCGCCACGCTCCGCGCCGGCACCTCCGGATGCACGGCCAGCATGAACTCGACATGCGCCACCAGCGTCACGGGGGCGAAATCCGCGACGGGGTCGTAGGGCATCCGCTCATAGACAGCGGGGTTGATGGAATGGGTTGCGATGTTGCCGGCGACCAGCGTGGCGCCATCGGGGGCGCTGCGAGCCACGGCCTCCGTCCCGATCATGCCGCCGGCGCCGCCGCGGTTCTCGATGACGACGGCGTGGCCCAGCGCGTCCTGCAGCCGGGGTTGCAGGATGCGGGCGACGATGTCGACGGACCCGCCGGGCGGGAAGGGCACCACGAGGCGGAGCGGCGCCGCCTGCGCCAGGGCGGGGCTTGCGATGCCAAGGGCCAGCACGGCCCTGCGGGTGATGCGCATGGTGTTCCCCCCAACCTGTCTCGTTGGGGGGAGGCTAGAGGTGGTCGCCCTCGGCGGGAAGCCTCAGTGGACCGAGGCCGGTTCCATGTCGTGCTGGCGGATGGCGGCGGCGGCCAGGCTGGCGCTGGGGGCGGCGCCGATCGGCGTGCCGTCCGCGGCGTGGATGCTGAAGGCGACCGCGCCGTTCATGACGACAGGGCGGAGATAGGCGACGTGGTCGGCGCCGAGCTGCGCGAAATCGCGGTTCGACAGGCTGCGGAGCATCTGGCTGCTGAGGAAGCTCGGGGCTTCGTCGGCGTGGCTGTCATGGTCGTTCATGGTCTTCTCCTTCCGGCACGTCCCGAAGGCCCGTGCGGGTCTAACGCGGCAGGGGTATCCGGGATCACCCCTCCCTGTTGCGGAATCCGTTCATCGGCGCGGGCGGCAGGTCACCCACCTGGCTGACGACGGGGCGTTGCGGCGCGCCGTTGCCGCGCGTCGCGATCTGGATGGTCTTCACGCGCACCTCCGGCACCGGCCGGCGGAGGTCCACATGCAGCAAGCCATTGTCGAGCCAGGCACCCTCCACCTCGATTCCCTCGGCCAGCACGAAGGCGCGCTGGAACTGCCGGGCGGCGATGCCGCGATGGAGGAAGATGCGCCCTTCCGAATCGTCGCGCTGCCGGCCGCGGATGACGAGCTGGTTGTCTTCCTGCGTGATCTGCAGGTCGTCCATCGAGAAGCCGGCCACCGCCAGCGTGATGCGCAGCCGCGTCTCGCCCGTCTGCTCGATGTTGTAGGGGGGGTAGCCGTCGGCCGATTTCTGCACGCGGTCGAGCATCTGTTCCAGATGGTCGAAGCCGAGGAAGAGCGGCGAGCCGAACAGGGAAGGGCGTGACATGGTCTAGTCTATGCCTCCTCGCATAGGAGCGAAGCGTTGGTCCGCGGGGCCCCAAGGCACCCCGTAGGCCCTGATTTTGGCGGTAGCGGGCGCCGTTGCAAGGGGGGCGGGCCGGGGCTACCTGTGCCCGCCCCGCCGCCACCAAGGCCCGCCATGTCCGCTGATCCCGCGCTGATGCCCATTCTCTACGTCCCGGACCCCCGGCTGCGCGCCAAGGCCAAGCCCGTGACCGCCGCGGGGCCGGAGATCGCGGCGCTGTCGGAGCGCATGCTGGCCACCATGTACAAGGCGCCCGGCATCGGCCTGGCCGCGCCGCAGGTGGGCGAGTTGCTGCGCCTGGTCGTGATCGACCTGCATGAGAACGACATCCGCGCGCCGCTGGTGATGGTGAACCCCTCCATCGTGGCGGAGAGCAAGGATCTGGCGACGCGGGAGGAGGGGTGCCTGTCCCTGCCGAACCAGTTCGCGGAGGTGACGCGGCCGGCGCGGGTGAAGGTGGCCTACCAGGATCTGACGGGCGCGAAGAAGGAAGTGGAGGGGGACGGGCTGCTGGCCGCCTGCCTCCAGCATGAGATCGATCACCTCGATGGCGTGCTGTTCGTGGACCACCTCTCCGCGCTGAAGCGCAACATGCTGCTGCGCAAGCTGGCCAAGGAGCTGAAGGCCAAGGCGGCGGAGAAGGAATGAGCGGCGCCAGCGCCTGGCGGCCGCCGGAGGCGGACGAGGCCGCGAACGCGGCCCGCCGGCAGTCCGGCGAGCCAAGCGGCCGGAGGCCGCGCCCGGCGCTTGAGGGCACGAAGCTAAGAATCGCGTTTATGGGCAGCCCGGATTTTTCCGTGCCGGCGCTGCGGGCGCTGCATGGGGCGGGGCACCACATCGTCGCGGTCTACACCCAGCCGCCGAAGCCCGCCGGGCGCGGGCAGAAGGAGACGCCCTGCCCGGTACATCGCGCGGCGCTGGAGCTGGGGCTGGCGGTGCGGACGCCAGCGCGGGTGCGGCGGGACGAGGCGGCGCACGAAGCCTTCCGCGCGCTCGACCTGGATGTGGCGGTGGTCGCGGCCTATGGGCTGATCCTGCCCAAGGCGATGCTGGACGCGCCTCGGCGGGGGTGCCTGAACATCCATGCCTCCCTGCTGCCACGCTGGCGCGGTGCGGGGCCGATCCAGGCGGCGATCCTGGCCGGGGACAGCGAGACCGGCATCACCATCATGCGGATGGAGGAGGGGCTGGACACCGGCCCCATGCTGCTGCGGCAAAGCGTGCCCATCGGGCCCCGCATGACGACGCCCGAACTGCACGACGCCCTGGCCGCCATCGGCGGTCCCCTGGTGCTGCGGGCGCTCGACGAAATCCCGGAGCCGGTGCCGCAGCCGGAGGATGGCGTGACCTATGCCCCCAAGCTCGCCAAGCCCGATGGCCGCATCGACTGGTGGCAGGATGCCGTGGCGCTGGACCGCCGCATCCGCGCCATGAACCCCTGGCCCGGCTGCTTCTTCCAGGCGGGGGAGGAAGTGATCCGCGTGCTGGCGGCGGAACCCGTGGAGGCCGGGGGCCTGCCCGGCACGGTGCTGGACGGCGCGCCTACCATCGCCTGCGGCAGTGGCGCCATCCGGCTGCTCCGCCTGCAGCGCGCGGGCAGGGCAGCGATGCCGGCGGCGGATTTCCTGCGCGGCTTCCCGATGCCGGTCGGCACCGTGCTCGCGCCCGCCTGATGCCGCGCTACGCGCTGCGCCTGGAATATGAGGGTTCGGGCTTCTGCGGCTGGCAGCGGCAGGGCGACCTGCCCTCCATCCAGAAGGTGCTGGAGGAAGCCTGCGCCTTCCTGAACCACGGCGTGCTGCCGACCGCGACGGCGGCGGGGCGCACCGATGCCGGCGTCCATGCCGAAGCCGCTGTCGCCGATGTGGAACTGGCGCAGGACCTGCCGCCGCACCGCATCCGGGATGCCATCAATTTCCGCACTTTGCCGCACCCCGTCGTCGTCACCGCCGCGGCGCGGGTGGCCGCTGACTGGTCCGCGCGCTTCGACTGCATCGGCCGTGGCTACCGCTACCGCATCCTCAACCGTCCCTCCCGCCCCGCGATGGAGCCGGGGAAGGTCTGGCATGTGAAGCGGCGCCTCGATGCAGGGGCGATGCATGAGGCCGCGCAGGGGCTGCTGGGGCGGCACGACTTCTCCGCCTTCCGCGCCGCCTCCTGCCAGGCGAAGTCGGCGCTGCGGACGCTGGACCGGCTGGACGTGTCGCGGGTGGGGGAGGAGGTGGTGATCGTGGCGGAAGCGCGATCCTTCCTGCACCACCAGGTCCGCAACCTCGTCGGCACGCTGGTCGAGGTCGGCGACGGGCGGCGGCCCGTTATCTGGCCACGGGCGCTGCTGGAGGGGCGGGACCGCACCAAGGCGGGGATGACGGCGCCGCCGGACGGGCTCGTCTTCCGCTACGCGAAGTACGAGCCCGAGCCGGAGTGGGTGTAGCGCCTCAGGCCCGCGCCTCGATGATCCAGAAGGCGCCAGGCAGCACCACGCCCTCGGGCGTCGCGAAGCTCTCGAAGTAGCGGGCCAGCCTTTCGCGGATCTCCGCGCCGTGGCGGTCCAGCACGTCGCCCGGCGCGCGGGTCAGGGGGCCGACCTGCAGGGCGAAATCGACGGCTTCCGGCACGCCGCCCTCTGCGGCGAAGACAAGGGGCAGGTCGACCGGTGTCATCGCCACGTCGCTGAAGCCCGCGGCACCGAGCAGCGCGCGGACCCGGGCGGGGTCGGACCAGCTGAACATGCCGGGGCCGTCCGGTGCTGGCGGGGCGGTGGGGGGCAGCAGGTCCCTCAGCGTCGCCATGGGGGCGGCGGGCCAGGGGTTCTCCTTCGCGGTGCGGAAGACGCCGAAGCCGATGCGCCCGCCGGGCTTCAGCGCCCGGTGCACATTGGCCAGCGCCGCCACCGAATCGCCGAAGAACATCACGCCGAGCTGCGAGAAAGCCAGGTCGAAGCCCGCCGCCGGGAAGGGATGCGCGGCGACGTCGGCGCAGACCAGCGAGGCCTGCGCCAGCCCTGCCGCCGCGACGCGCGCGCGTGCCTGGGCGACCGGCGCGTCCCCGATATCGGCGCCCAGCACCCGGCCTTCCGCGCCGACGCGGCGGGCGAGTTCCAGCACCGAATGGCCGCTGCCGCAGCCGATATCCAGCACGCTTTCCCCGGCAGCGGGCTTCACGCGGTCCAACACCGCCAGGCCGAGGCTGCCGAAGGCGCGGTCCGTGCGGCGATGCCCCTCCGCCCAGGCGCGGGAGGCGGTGCCGCGCCAGTAATCGGCCTCGGCCGTCAGCAGGGACCGGGTCACTGGGCGGTGGTGATGTTGGCGCGGCGCAGCACGGCGGCCATGCGCGGGATCTCCGCGGCAATGAAGGCCGTGAATTCCTCCGGCGTGTTGTCCACCAGCACGCCGCCCATGCCCTCGATCCGCTGGCGGGTGGCGGGGTCGGCGAGGGCCGCGTGGATGTCGGCGCGCAGCTTCTGCACCACGGGCGCCGGGGTGCCGCCCTGCACCAGCAGGCCGAACCAGGCGCTGGCCTCGAAGCCCGGGAAGCCCTGTTCCGCCACCGTCGGTACATCAGGGAAGCCCGGCAGCCGCGTGGCGGCGGAGACGGCGAGCGCGCGCAACTGCCCGTCCCGCACCAGCGGCCCGGCGGCGAAGGCGTTGACGAAGCTGAATTGCAGGCGCCCCGCCAGGACGTCCTGGATCACCGCCCCCATCGCGGGATAGCCGACGCCGGTGATGTCGAGCTCCGCCATCTGCTTCAGCAGTTCCGCCCCCAGCTGGATGGAGGTGCCGGGGCCGAGATGGCCGTAGTTGAAGGCGCCCCGCGCGGCGCGCGCGGCCGTCACCAGCTCCCCCAGGCTGCGCGGCCCGTCAGCGGCCCGCACGACCAGCAGGTTCGGCATGCGCGCCACCAGCGTCACCGGCGCCAGATCGCGCTGCGCGTCATAGGGCAGAGGAGGTTGCATGGAGGGGCGGACGACGATCGCGGCATCGCCCGACATGACCAGCACATGGCCATCCGGCGCGCTGCGGGCCGCGCGCTCCACGCCGATGACGCCGCCGGCGCCGGGCAGGTTCTGCACCACCACGGGCTGGCCCCAGGCCTGGCCCAGCGCCGGGCCGATCATGCGCGCGATCAGGTCGCCGCCATTCCCGGCCGCGGAGGGCACGATGATGGTGACGGGACGGTCGGGCCAGGCCCGGGCGGGGGTGGCCGCCAGGCTGGCGGAGAGGATGGCGCCGCCCAGCACGGCACGGCGCGTGGTGACGGGGATGGGCATCGGGCGGGGACTCGCGCGGTTGCGACGCGGGCAAGCCTAGGTCCCCGTCCCGGCGGCATCATGGCCGCCGGCTATACGGATAATGATGTTTCGTTCATGGATCGAGGCCCCGCCGCGCTACAGCGGCTCCGGCGCCTCCAGCTCGAAGCGCTGCGCCAGCTTCGCCAGGGCGCGCGGAATGCCGGGATGGAGCGCCACGCCCTTCTCCATCGCCTCCGCTCGCCTGGCCATGGCGCGTTCGCCAGGCAGGCGGGGGGCACCCTGGCCGGGGCGGGGCGGGTTGGTGTGGACGGCATCGGCCATCCATCCGGTCTCCCGCATGAAGGCGTCGGTGCCGCCGAACTTGGCGGGATCCAGCACCATCACCAGCACGGAGGCACCCCAGCCCGTCGGGTTGTCGGCGCGGCCATGGCCGGCGAGCGCGCTGGTCAGCGCCTCCACCAGCAGGCCCAGCGCATAGCCCTTGTGCCCGGCCTCGATCCCGCCGAGCGGCAGCAGCGTGCCGGCGGGCTCGGCCCAGAAGGCGTTGGGGTCGGTCGTCGGGTTGCCCTGGCCGTCCAGCAGCCAGGGGTGGTCGAACTGCTTCCCCTCCGCGCGCTTGCGGGCCGTCATGCCATTGGTGGTGTTGGACATGGAGACGTCGATGATCACGGGCCCGGCGGGCGTCGGCCAGGCGGCGGCCAGCGGGTTCGGCGTGTAGACGCGCCGCGTGCCGCCCCAGGGGGCGACGCTGCCGGTGGCGGGGTCGGAGCAGGTCAGGATCAGCATCCGCCCGGCCGCGGCGACCGGCGGGCCATAGGCGGCTAGCGCCCCGATGTGGTGGCAGCGCCGGATGCTGATCGCGCCCATGCCGGAACCCGCCGCCAGTTCTTGCGCCTTGTCGATGGCGCGGCGCACCAGCCAGGGGCCGGGCAGCTTGCGGCCGTCCCAGGTCTCCGCCACCGGCGTCGCCGCCACGATGTCAGGCTCCCCGCATCCGCGCATGTCGCCGCTGGCCAGGGCATCGAGGTAGGGCGTCAGCAGTGCCAGGCCATGCGTGTCATGGCCCATCAGGTCGCCTTCCAGCAGCACCTCCGCCACCGCGCGCGCCTTCTCGGGATCGAGCCCCGCGGCCGCGCAGGCGCTGATGGCGAATTGGCGCAGGCCCGCGACCTCATGCCGAACGGTCATGCGACGTTCTCCCCCCGTTGATGGTCGTTCAGCCCAGCGACAGCCGCTGCGCCAGCCCGGCCAGGAACACGCCGATGAAGAGGTCGAGCAGCACCATCGCCGTCGCCCTGTTGCCGGTGAGCCCGAGCCCCACCCGCACGGTGAACCATTCCAGCCAGACGAGGTAGCCGAAACAGGCCAGCGTCAGCCCCTGTACCACCAGCCCCGTGACGCCAAGCGCGACCGGCACGGCGAGGGCGAGCCACAGCAGGTACTGGACGATGTTGATCCAGTTCCACCCCGCGATGAAGCGTGGCCAGGCGGCGCCCCGGCCCCACAGCTCCGCGATCCAGAGCGACACCAGCGGGAAGACCACCCAGCCCAGCGCATAGGTGATGAGTTCCGCCAGCAGCGGCCGGCCCAGCACCTCGACCCCCGCGCCGGCCTGCGCCCAGCCGAAGAAGCGCAGCGCCAGGAAGGCGGGCAGGCAGATGGCGGCGGCGATGAAGGACCGCCAGGCGCCGGCCGGCGTGCCGGCCATCAGCACGATCCCCTCCGGCCGCCCGCGCGCCAGCAGGGACGCCCCGGCCAGGCCGGCGGCGATCGCCAGGCGCAGCGGCGGCTCCGGCGGCGGACCCGTCGGGGCGGAACCGCTCAGCCGAGCACCTCCTCGATCACCCGGGCATAGAGGCGGGAGAGGGCGCGGAGTTCCTCGACCGGCGTGCGTTCATCGGCCTGGTGCATGGTGGCGCCGACGGCACCGAGTTCCGCCACCGGGCAGTGGCGCGCCACGAAGCGGGCATCGGAGGTGCCGCCGCCTGTATCCAGCTTCGGCTCCCGCCCGCATTCCGCGCGCACGGCACGGACCAGCGCATCGACGAAGGGGCCGGGCTGCGTGAGGAAGCTCTCCCCCGAGCATTCGATGGCGAGGTCGTGGCGCGGGGCCTCCGCCTGCAGCGCCGCCTTGATGCGGGCTGTCAGGCTGGCCTCGGTGTGCAATTCGTTGAAGCGGATGTTGAGCCGCGCCGTCACGCTGCCGGGGATGACGTTGGTGGCGGGGTTGCCGACATCGACGCTGGTGACCTGCAGGCTCGTCGGTTCGAAGAACCGCGTGCCCTGGTCGAGCGGCTCCGCCGTCAGCGCGTGAAGCACGCGGACCAGGCGGTGCACGGGGTTGTCGGCGCGCTGGGGATAGGCGGCGTGGCCCTGCGTGCCGTGCACGGTGATGGCGGCGTTCAGGCTGCCGCGGCGGCCGACCTTGATCGTGTCGCCAAGCTCCACCTTGCTGGTGGGCTCCCCCACCAGGCAGCAATCGGGGATTTCCCCCCGGTCCTTCAGCCAGCCCAGCACCTTCACCGTGCCATCCAGCGCCGGGCCTTCCTCATCCCCCGTGATGAGGAGCGACAGGCTGCCGGGCAGGTCCGGCCGGCGGTCCAGCACGGCGGCGATGGCGGCGACGAAGGCGGCGACGCCACCCTTCATGTCGGTGGCGCCCCGGCCATACAGCACGCCGTCCCGCACTTCCGCCCCGAAGGGATCGGTGGTCCAGGGCGCCTGGCCGGGCGGCACCACGTCCGTGTGCCCGGCGAACATGAGGTGCGGGCCCTTGGTACCGCGCCGCGCATAGAGGTTCGGCGTGGTACCGAAATCGACGCGCTGGCACGCGAAGCCGAGCGGTGTCAGCGCCGCTTCCAGCACCGCCAGCGCGCCGTCATCCGCGGGAGTGACGGAGCGGCAGCGGATCAGCGCCTGGGCAAGGGGAAGGGGGTCGGCCACCGCCTCCCTCAATCCCGCAGCAGGTCGTTGATGCTGGTCTTGGCGCGGGTCTTCTCGTCCACGCGCTTGACGATGACGGCGCAGTAGAGGCTGGGGCCCGGCGTGCCGTCCGGCAGCGGCTTGCCGGGCAGGGAGCCGGAGACGACGACGGAATAGGCGGGGACGCGGCCGTAGAAGATCTCGCCCGTCGCGCGGTCGATGATCTTGGTGGACATGCCGAGATAGACGCCCATGGACAGCACGCTGCCGCGTTCCACGATGACGCCTTCAGCCACTTCCGACCGCGCGCCGATGAAGCAGTCATCCTCGATGACGACGGGGTTGGCCTGGAGCGGTTCCAGCACGCCACCGATGCCGGCGCCGCCGGAGATGTGACAGTTCTTGCCGATCTGCGCGCAGGAACCGACCGTGGCCCAGGTATCCACCATGGTGCCGCTGTCGACATAGGCGCCGAGGTTCACGAAGGACGGCATCAGGATGACGTTCGGCGCGATGTAGGCGCTGCGGCGGACCACGGCGCCCGGCACGGCGCGGAAGCCCGCGGCCTTGAAGCGGTTCTCGCCCCAGCCCTCGAACTTCAGCGGCACCTTGTCATACGCGCCGGCGGCGGTGTCCATCGGCTGGCTGTCGGACAGGCGGAAGGACATCAGCACGGCCTGCTTCAGCCACTGGTTCACCTTCCAGCCGCCATGGCCATCGGGCTCCGCCACGCGGGCGCCACCGGAATCGAGCAGCGCGAGCGCTTCCTCCACCGCGGTGCGGTCGGCGCCATGGGTCTGCGCGTTCAGCGTGTCCCGGCGGGCCCAGAGCGCCTCGATGCGGGCCTGGAGGGCAGTCTTGTCCATGGTGGTTCGCGTGTCCTGGCGGGGAGGGTTCGATGCGCGGGGACCATGCATAGCGCGCCGACGCGATGTCAACGGAAGGGGGGCGGAACAGGGTACGCGCGCCGCGCTAACCGGCAATTCACCCGCCTCCCGCATCCTGCCGCACATGGATGTCTTCCCCGATGATCGCGCCCAGTCGCTGGCATCCGCCCTGATCGACAGCCGCGCGCGCTGGCGCGACTTCGCCCTGCTGGCGGCGGATCTGGTGTTCGAGACCGATGGCGCGGGCTGCTTCACCTTCATCGGCCCGGACGACGCGCTGGGCTATCGCGCGGAGACGCTGCTGGGGCAGCCGGCCGCGCAACTGCTGTCATCCGGCTGCGCCGCGCTGTTCCGCAGCCGCCACGCCGTGCGCGGCGCGCGGGTCTGGCTGAACCGGGCGGATGGCACGGCCACCTGCCTCGACGTCACGGTGGTGCCGCATGAGGAAGGGCTGCGCGGCGCCGCGCGGGACGTGACGGCGGAGGAGCGGATGGCGGAGGTTTCCGCCCGCGCGCTGCGCCGCGCCACCACGCTCGGCCGCCTGCTGCGTCTCGGCCAGCGGCAGGGCGATTCGGGCGCGGCGCTGGCGGCCATCCTGCGCGCCCTGCCGGCGGCGCTGCCCGCGGTGGGCGCGGCGCTGCTGGTGCCGGAAGGGCAGGGCTGGCGCCTGGCGATGGAGGGCACCGGCCCCGTGCCGCTCGATCGCCTGCCCCCGCCCGGGGAGGCCCCGGCCGCGGGCGCGCGGCTGCTGCTGGCGGGGTCGGAGGGCGGCGCCTGCGTGGTGGCCTGGCGGGACGCGGAGCAGCCGGATTTCGATGCGGAGGACCGGGACCTGCTGGATGCGCTCGCCATGCCGGTCGCGGGCCTGCATGCCGAAGCGCTGCGCCAGCAGGAACTGGCCCAGGCCGCGCATGGCGATGCGCTGACCGGCCTGCTGAACCGCCGCGGCTTCACCCTGGCCCTGGCCGGGCGCGTGCGGCCCGGCGCGGGGGCGCTGGTGTTCATCGACCTCGATGGCCTGAAGCCGCTGAACGACGCGCTCGGGCATGAGGCCGGGGACGCGGCGCTGCGCGGCATGGCGGAACGGCTGCGCGCCGTATGCTGGCCCGGGGATGTGGCGGCGCGGCTCGGCGGGGACGAATTCTGCCTCTGGCTGGATGGGGTGGGCGGGGAGGCCGCGGCGCTGGACCGCGCCTTGCCGCTCGGCCAGCCCGGGCCGCTGCCGGGCTGGCCGCAGGCCGGCGACTGCGCGCTGCGCGCCAGCCTCGGCATCGCGCTGCCGGCGCCGGGGGAGGATCTCGGCAGCCTGATGATGCGCGCCGATGCCGCGATGTACCGGGTCAAACGCACCAAGGGCGGGGAGAGGCGCTGATGGCGGCGCTGGCGGCGGCGGCCCATGGGGCGAGCCCGGAAGCGGTCCATGCGGCGCGGCATGGCGATACGGCGGCGCGCGCCGCGGTGGCGCGGCAGGCGGGCACGCCGCCGGAACTGCTGACCTACCTGGCCGCCGACCCGGCGGCGGAGGTGCGGCGCGCCGTGGCCGCCAATGCGGCGACACCCCCGGCCGCGGACCGCCTGCTGGCGGATGACCGGGACGCGGCGGTGCGCACGGAACTCGCGCGCCGCGTCGGCCGTATGGCGCCGGCGCTGAATGCCGACGCGCAGGACCGCATGACGCGGCTGACCGGCGGCACCCTGGCCCTGCTGGTGGAGGACACGGCCGTCGAGGTCCGTGCCGCCCTGGCCGCGGTGCTGCGCGACATGCCCGACGCGCCGCGGGACCTGATCCTGCGCCTGGCGCGGGACACGGCGATGCCGGTGGCGGAGCCCGTCATCCGCCTGTCGCCGCTGCTGACCGATGACGACCTGATGGCCCTGGTGGCGGACCCGCCGGCGCCCGGCACGCGCCGCGCCGTCGCACGCCGCCCGTCGCTGACGGAGCCCGTCTCCGACGCCATCGCCGCCACGGCCGATACCGCCGCGGTCGCGGTGCTGCTGGCCAACCCTTCCGCCGCGATCCGGGAGGCGACGCTGGATTCGCTCGTCGCGGCCTCCGGCAGCCGGCCGAGCTGGCAGGCGGCGCTGATCCGCCGGTCCCGGCTGCCGCCGCGCGCCGCCCGCGCGCTGGGGGAGATCGTGGCCGACCACCTCATCGGCCGCCTGGCGGCGCGGCCCGACCTGCCGGCCGGGCTGGCGGAATCGCTGCGGTCGCGCGTCATCGCCCGCATGGCGGAGACCGAGGGCCAGGTGGCGCCGCATGAGGCGACGCTGTTCACCGCCGCCCGCGTCGGCGACCGCGACGCGCTGCTGGAAGCCCTAGCGCGCGATGCCGCCATGACGACCGGGCAGGTGGAGGCCGCGCTGACGCTGCGCAGCGGCCGCGCGCTGGCCGGGCTCTGCCACCGTGCCGGCTGGTCGCCGGCGCTGGCGGAAGCGGTGCAGCTGGTCCTCGGCGCGCTGCCGCCGCACGAGATCGTCCGCCCCACCGCGACCGGCGGCTGGGCCATGGGCGATGCGGAGCTGGAATGGCAGGCGGAGCTGCTGGAAAGCCTTCCCGCGTGACGGTCTCGGTCTTGCGCAGCCGGAAAATACTGGACCTGTAACGTCATTGTCACCAAGCTGCCGCTGGACATGGCCGCCCGGCAACGCGGTGGCCACGTCATGGCGTGCGGGGTGACGGATGGCGGCCTGGGGCCCGGGGGCGGTTGGCGGAGCGGATGGGCGCAGGATCTTCCCGCCGCATGCCGTCCTGCGCCACGCGCTGGACGCGCTGCGCCAGGAACAGCGGGACCGCGCCCGCGCGCTGCTGCAGCCCGTCCTGGCCACGGCGGAGCAGGCGCCGGATGCCTGCGTGCTCGCCGATCCCGCGCCCCTGCTGCGCCTGGCGCAGGACAGCAGCGCCAGCCTGGACTGGGTCGCTGGCCACCTGGCCTATGAGGTGCTGGTCGCCGCGGGGCATTCGGCCTTCATGCGGCAGCAGGAATGGATGGCGCGCCGTGCATCCCTGCAACAGGAATTCCATGCACTGTTCGAGGAGAAATCGCCCGTCGCCCGCCTGGCGGCGGTGCTGGAGAAGCGCCTGGACCGGCCGGTCCGGCACATCGCCACCGCCCGCATGCGGCCCGGCCTGGTTGCCATGGCGCTCTACCGGCATGAGGTGACGCTGGCCGGCCGGTCGCAGCCGGTGGTGCTGGTGGAGAAGGTCTTCACCGACCGGCGCACGGACCAGGTCAAGGCGGCGCAGCAGGACCTGCTGTTCCGCGCCATGCCCGCGGCCCGGTTGCTCGCCCCGGCCTATCACGGGCTGCTGCGGGAAGGGCGCTTCACCTCCAGCTTCTGGGCGATGGTGGAGGGGGAGGCGCTGCCCGTGTCCCGCTGGGACGTCGTGGTGCGCGAACTGCTCTACCGCTACTGGAACGAGGTGCCGGCGTCCGGGCTGAAGCACGGCATGCGCCTGGCGCGGCCGATGCTCGACGCGCTGCGCGCCATCGCGGGCGGGGAGATGCCGGCCGTCCTGGCGGCACATCTGCCGGACGCCGCCGCGGTGCCCGCGCGGGTGGCGGCCCGGCTGCCGGCGCTGGAGGCGCTGGTCGCCGCGATGCCGGTCTTCGTCCTGCATGACGACCTGCATGCCGGGAACATCCTGGTGGATGCGCAGGGCGTGCCGACGGTGATCGACTGGGATCGCTGGTGGCTGGCGCCGATCGGCGCGGGCTGGCCGCTGAACACGCCGGACGCCACACCCCCGGCGCTGTCGCGCATCACCTGGGCGCGGCCGCTGCCGCCGGGCGTCGGCCCGGACGAGTTGATGGTCGTGGCGCGGATGGCGGCGGTGTTCCGCACGCTGCGCGGCGGCCGCCACCAGCAGGCGGCCCGGCACCTGGCCGCCGTGCTGGGGTGGGAGGGCTGACGCCCCCCCTCGTCCTCAGGCGCGGATCAGCGTGCCGGCACCCTTATCGGTGAAGAGTTCCAGCAGCACCGCATGCGGCACGCGGCCATCGAGGATGACGGCCCCCTTCACCCCACGCTCCACCGCGTAGATGCAGGTCTCGACCTTCGGGATCATGCCGCCGGAGATCCAGCCGGCCTCGATGCCCGCGCGCACCTCGGCCACCGTCATCTCCGGGATCAGGTTGCCATCGGGGCCGAGCACGCCGCGCACATCGGTCAGCATCAGCAGCCGTTCGGCATCCAGCGCGCCGGCGATGGCGCCCGCCACCGTGTCGGCATTGATGTTGTAGGTCTGGCCCTGGCCATCGACGCCGACGGGGGCGACGACGGGCACGATGTCCGCGCCGATCAGCAGGCGCAGCACGCGGGCATCGACGCTTTCGGGTTCGCCGACGAAGCCGAGGTCCAACACCTTCTCGATGTTGGAGCCGGGGTCGCGGTAGGTGCGCGTCAGCTTCCGCGCGCGAACCAGGCCGCCATCCTTGCCGGAGATGCCGACGGCCAGCGCGCCGGCGCGGGTGATGGCGGAGGCGACCTGCTTGTTGACGGGGCCGGCCAGGACCATCTCGACCACGTCGAGCATCGCCTCATCCGTCACGCGCAGGCCCTGGACGAAGGTGGACTGCACGTTCAGGCGCTTGAGCATGGCGTTGATCTGCGGGCCGCCGCCATGGACGACCACGGGGTTCACGCCCACCTGCTCCAGCAGCGCGATGTCGCGGCCGAAGCGCAGCGCCGTCTCTTCCTCCCCCATCGCGTGGCCGCCATACTTCACCACCACGATCTGGTCGTCGTAGCGCTTCAGGAAGGGCAGCGCGCCGGCGAGGATCGCCATCTGGTCGAGCGCGTCATCGGTCATGGTCAAGGCGTCCCCGTGCGCCCCGGGCCTTTCGCCACGGGCGGCGCGGTTTGGGACGGAACCGCGGCAGGGTCAAGGGTGTCGGCGGCGGGTGGGGCCCGCCGCCGGCCGGTTCAGCGTGCCTCGATCCCGCGCCGGGTCGCGATGATCTCCGACGCCTCGCAGATGTTCACACGCATCAGCTCGGCCGTCTCGCCGCTGGCCCAGACCACCTTGAAATCATAGGCGCCGCCACGGCCGCCCGGGGTGTAGGAGACGCTGCGGCCATGCGGCAGCACGTTCTCGCCCAGGCGATCGCGGCCCCAGTTGGAGTTGGAGGAGGGGCCGAAATAGAACTCGTTCACCTGCGCGCCGGAGTTGTTCCGGAAGGTGAAGCGCGTGTCGCATTGCGCGAAGGCGGGTGCGGCGCCGGCCATGGTGGCGAGGAGGGTGGCGCCGAGCAGGAGGCGACGGAACATCGTAGGATCCTTGGCTGTGGTCGCGGCAGGCCGCGGGCGCAAGCATTGCGCAGCCAGGATGAAAGCTTGATTGACGACGTTCGTCGATCCCCGGGGGAAACAACATTTATTTCGGGGGCGCCCAGGCTTTGCTCAGGCCGCGAGGTGCCTTCGCTCAGGCCGCGAGGAGTCTTGTCGCTCAGGCCGCGAGGCCGGCCAGCTCCGCGCGCAGCTCCGGGATTCCGAAGCCCTTCTCGCTCGACGTCACCATCACCAGCGGATGCGCCGCGGTGCGCTTCTTCACCAGCGCCTCGATCTCCGCCATCCGCTTCTTCAGCTGCGGCGGCTTCACGTCATCCACCTTGGTGACGACGATCTGGTAGGCGACAGCGGCATCGGCCAGCAGGTCCATCGCGGCGCGGTCGGCGGGCTTGGTCTCGACCCGCGCATCCATCAGCAGCAGCACGCGCCGCAGCGTCGGGCGGCCGCGCAGGAAGTCGAACATCAGGCCCTGCCAGTCCTCCTTCAGCGCCTTGCTGGCCTGGGCGTAGCCATAGCCCGGCATGTCCACCAGCGTCAGCCGGCCCTCGTCCAGGTCGAAGAAGTTCAGCTGCCGCGTGCGGCCCGGCGTGACGGAGACGCGCGCCAGCGCCTTCTGCCCCGTCAGCGCATTCAGCAGCGACGACTTGCCGACATTGGACCGCCCGCAGAAGGCGACTTCCGGCCCGCGGATCGGGGGCAGCTGGTCGATCTTCTGGGAGGCGTAGAAGAAGGTGCAGGGACGCGCGAAGAGGAGCCGCCCGGCCTCGATCAGCGCCGCGCGGTCCTCCTCCAGCTTCGCCTCGGCAAGGCCGCCCGCGGGAAGCGGGGCGGCCGGGGGAAGGGTCATCCCTTCTGCCCCTTGCCGGGCGCGGCGACGGCGGGCTTGGCCGGCGGCGGGGCCGCGGGCGGGCGGGCCTGCCGCTTCTTGTCCATCTGCTGGATCCAGTACTGCTGCGCGATGGAGAGCAGGTTGTTCCAGGTCCAGTAGATCACCAGGCCCGCCGGGAAGGAGGCCAGCATGAAGGTGAAGATCAGCGGCATCCAGGCGAAGATCTTGGCCTGGACGGGGTCCGGCGGCGTCGGGTTCAGCTTGAACTGCAGGAACATCGTGATGCCCATCGCGATGGCCCAGGCCGGCATGTGCAGGAAGCTGGAATAGACCTCGGGATTGAAGGGCAGCAGGCCGAACAGGTTGAACAGGTTCGTCGGGTCCGGCGAGGACAGGTCGTGGATCCAGCCGAAGAAGGGCGCGTGCCGCATCTCGATGGTCACGAACAGCACCTTGTAGAGCGCGAAGAAGACCGGGATCTGCAGCAGGATGGGCAGGCAGCCCGAGGCCGGGTTCACCTTCTCCGTCCGGTACAGCGCCATCATCTCCGCCTGCGCCTTGGCGGGGTCGTCCTTGTAGCGCTCCCGCACCTCCGTCATCTTCGGCGCCAGCGTCTTCATCCGCGCCATGGAGATGTAGGCCTTGTTGGCCAGCGGGAAGAAGGCGAGCTTCAGGCAGAAGGTGAAGATCAGGATCGCGACGCCGAAGTTCCCGAAGATGTGGAACAGCCAGTCGATCGCGTAGAAGAAGGGCTTGGTCAGCCAGTAGAACCAGCCGAAGTCGATCGCCTTGTCGAAATCCTGGATGCCGAGCTGGCTCTCGTACCGGTCGAGCGTCCGCACTTCCTTGGCGCCGGCAAAGAGCCGGGTGGAGAGCATGGCCTCCGCGCCCGCGGCCACCGTCTGCGCGGCCGGCGTCGCCATGTCCACCTGCCAGCGGTCCTGGCCGCCTTCCGCGGAATGGCGATAGGCGGTGCGCACCTGCGTCGCCTGCTCCACCGGCGTCAGCGCGGCGAGCCAGTACTTGTCGGTGAAGCCGGCCCAGCCGCCGGGGCTTTCCTGTTCCACCGCCGGGCCGCGGCGCTTCTCGGCCTCGGCCCGCGCATCCTTGTAGGTCCACTCCACCAGGCGGCCGTTCAGCACGCCGACGAAGCCCTCATGCAGGATGTAGTAGCCGGCGACCTGGGGCGTCGTCTCTCGGCGCACGCGCGCCCAGGGCAGGACCTGGATCGGCTCCGCCGCGCTGTTCCGCACGGACTGGCGCGCGGTGACCATGAATTCGTCGTCGAGTTCGAGCCGGATGCGGAATTCCTGGCCCTGGCCGTTGTCCCAGCGCAGCGTGACGGGGGCGTTGGGGCCGAGCGGCCCGCCCTCCACCGTCCAGTCTGTGTCCGGGCCGGGCACCACGGTGCGGCCATCGGCGGCCGTCCAGCCCCACTGCGCGAAGTACGGGTTGGCTTCGGTGCGTGGCGCGAAGAGGCGCACCAGCGGGCTGTCCGGGCGCACCGTCTCCCGGTACCGGCGCAGCACCAGGTCATCCAGCCGCGCGCCGCGCAGGCCGATGCTGCCCTGGAGGGACGCGTTCTCCAGCCGCACGCGCTGTTCCGGCCCGCGGTTCGCGGCGGGTGCGGTGGTGGCGCCGCCGGGCGCCTGGTTGGCGACGGCGGTCGGGCCGGCGGGCACCGGCACCGCGGCGCCGGAGGCCGCGGGGCTGGCGCCGGGTGCCGCGGGGGCGGCGGCCTGCTGCTGGGCAGTGATCTCCGCCTGGCGGGCGCGCTCGGCTTCCCGCGCGGGGCGATTCCAGAGGTCGAAGATCAGCAGGATGCCGACCGACAGGGCGATGGCGGCGAGGAGGCGCTTCTGGTCCATGACGGCCTGGTTCAGCCTTTCGTCACGCCGGCGGCAGCGGGATTCGCGCCGGCGGCGTTCGGGGAGGAGGATGGCGGCACCGGGTCGTAGCCACCCGGATGCCAGGGGTTGCAGCGCAGGATGCGGCGGGCGGTCAACCAGGACCCCTTCAACGCCCCATGCGCCGCGACGGCTTCAAGCCCGTAGTCGCTGCAATGCGGCAGGAAGCGGCAGTTGCAGCCGATGATCGGGCGCAGCGTGTACTGGTAAGTGCGGATGGCGCCGCGCAGCAGGTGCTGCTGGGGGGTCACGGCACGGCGTCCACGGGCCGCGGGCTGCCCACCCGGAGCCCCGCCTGCTTCAGCGCGCCGCGCAGGTCGCCGACCAGGGTGCGGAAATCCCGCGTCGCCGTGGCGTCCCGCCCGATCAGCACCAGGTCGTAGCCCTCGGGCGCGCCCTCGGCCAGCAACAGGCGCGCCGCCTCCCGCAGCCTGCGACGCGCGCGGTTGCGGGTGACGGCGTTGCCGATCTTCTTCGTCGTCGTGAAGCCGACGCGCAGCGGCGCCTCGGTCCCCGCGAGGACCTGCAGCACGAGCCCCGGCCGCGCCACGCGGGTGCCGCGGGAGGAGACGCGCTGGAACTCGCGGCGCTGCTTCAGTCGCGGCGGGCGCGCCGGCATGGCACTGGCCTCGCCCGCGCCGCGATCAGGCAGAGAGCTTCTTGCGGCCCTTGGCGCGGCGGTTCGCCAGCACCTTGCGGCCGCCCACGGTCTCCGTGCGGGCGCGGAAACCATGGCGGCGCTTCCGGACGAGCTTCGAGGGCTGATAGGTACGCTTCACGACACACTCCCGCGGTGACCGGGCCCGTACACCGCCGCGGGGAAGCCCCGGTGGCGCCGACGATCCGGCAGGTATCTCTAAGGGATCGTCATGGCGGCCGCGATTGACCCAGGGCGCGCCCCGACGAAGGCCCGGACGTATAGGGAGGGGGCCGCCCCGCCGTCAACCGCGCGAGGGGGGCGGGGCGGGGGGGAAGTCAGCTTCTGGCCATAAATCGGGGTGAGGGGCCGGCCTGGACGGAAGAAGGCCGCGCCGGACCCCCACCCCGACCAGCCTTCGGCGTCGCGGCAGTGCCGCGACCCCCCGGAAGCCCGGGGGATCTGGCAGGGACTCGGTCCCTAGTTCGTGCGGGGGTCGATCCAGCCGATATGGCCGTCCTCTCGCCGGTAGACGACGTTCAGCGCGTTGGTGGCGCGGTTGCGGAACATCAGGACGGGGACATGCGCCAGGTCCATGCGCATCACCGCCTCGCCGACCGTCAGACGGTCGATGGTGGCAGGCGTCTCGGCCACCACGGCGGGGTGGTCGGCCGAATTCGCCATGACGGGCTCGGCCTCCACCTCCTCCTCCGGCTCCGACCGCAGGACCACCTGGCGGGCGGGCTCGCCCATCTCCGGCTCCCGCTCCCCGGCCAGGTGGCGGGCGTGGTCGTTCATCCGGCGCCTGTATCGTCGCATCCGCTTGGCGACGTGCTCCGCCGCCTCCTCGAACGCCCGGTGGGCATCCGCCCCCTCTCCCTCGCCCCGCATGAACAGGTTGCGGCCGGCCTTGAGGTTGATGTCGCAGACGAAGGCATGGCCCTTCGCGTCGCGGCGGAAGGTGACGTTCGCTTCCAGGGCGTGGTCGAAATACTTCCGCGCGATGGTGCCAAGGCCGTCCCGCACATGCGTCTTCAGCGCATCACCGGTTTCGACCTGCTTGCCCGCGACTGTAATGTGCATGAGGGATTTGCTCCTTCTCCGGTTCGGAAAAGGCCGCCCGGATGGAACCGGCGGAAAAGCGCCAAGGTCAGGCCGGGACGGCCTTCTCCCGCTTGCGCTGCACAGACGATGGTATGCGCAACGCCTCCCGGTATTTGGCCACCGTTCGGCGCGCGATGTCCACACCTTCCTTGCGCAGCCGCTCGACAATCGCGTCGTCCGACAAGACGTCGTCAATACCCTCGGCCATGATCATCTCGCGGATGCGAAAACGAACCGCCTCCGCACTATGACTTTCGCCACCACTGGTGCCGGCGATGGCAGTGGTGAAGAAATACTTGAGCTCGAAGGTCCCGCGCGGTGTCGCGATGTACTTGTTCGCCGTCACGCGGCTGACGGTGCTCTCATGCATGGAGACATGCTCCGCCACGTCCCGCAGGATCAGCGGGCGGAGGTGGCCGACGCCGAGCCGGAAGAAGGCGTCCTGCCGGCGCACGATCTCGGCGGCCACCTTCAGGATGGTGTTGGCCCGCTGCTCGAGCGACTTCACCAGCCAGGTCGCGCTCTGCAGCTTGTCGGCGATGAAGGCCTTGTCGTCCCGGTTGCGGGCGCCGACCACGGCGCGGGCGTGGAAGCCGCGATTGACCAGGATGCGGGGCAGCGTCTCCGGGTTCAGCTCCACCGCCCAGCCGCCATCATTGGTGCGACGCATCAGCACATCGGGCACCACGGCCATGGCGGGCGCCGCGTCGAAGCTCGCCCCCGGCTTGGGGTCGAGGCGCTTCAGCTCCGCGACCATCTCCGCGATGTCCTCGGAATCCACGCCGCAGACGCGCATCAGCCCGCGCAGGTCGCGCCGCGCCAGCATCTCGAGGTTGTCGAGCAGCGCCTCCATGCAGGGGTCGAGGCGGTTGCGGTCCGCCAACTGCACCGCCAGGCATTCGCGGAGGTCGCGGCAGAACATGCCGACGGGGTCGAAGCGCTGCATGCGCGCGCGCACGGCGGCGACCTTCGCCTCCTCGCACCCCATGGCGGCGGCGATGGCGGCATCCGCCACCGGCAGGCGGCCGGCGGGATCGACCATCGCCAGCATCTGCGCCGCGATCAGGCGGTCCCGGTGGTCCGCGAAGGTCAGGCGGATCTGTTCGCCGAGGTGCTCCCGCAGCGTCTTCCGCGCATCGGCCAGGTCCTCGATGCCGGAGAGGTCGTCGTCGAAATCGGCGCGTCCGCCGCGTCCGCCGCCATCGCCCCCGCCGAGCCCGGCGCCGCCGCCGCTGCCATCCCCGTCATAGACATTGCCGTAATCGGCATCGAGCGGGCTTTCCGCCATGGCGGTGGCGGTGGCGGCTTCCAGCGAATCCCGCGGCTCCGGCGCCAGCGCCTCCGGCGCGCGTTCATCCGCCGTGGTGCGGGGCTCCGGGCGCTCATCCCGCTCCAGCAGCGGGTTGCGCTCCAGCTCCTCCTCCACGAAGGCGGTGACTTCCATGTTGGAGGATTGCAGCAGCTTGATGGCCTGGCGCAGCTGCGGCGTCATCACCAGCGACTGGGTGTGCCGCATGTCGAGCCGCGGGCCGATGGCCATCGCCTTCAGCCCCCCGCCCGGTGATGCGCGGCGCCCGTCATGGTCCGGGTCCTACAGCGAGAAGCGTTCGCCGAGGTAGACACGGCGCACGCCCTCATGCGCGACGATGTCCCGGGGGCTGCCCTCCATCAGCACCTGGCCGTCATGCAGGATGTAGGCGCGGTCGATGATCTCCAGCGTCTCCCGCACATTGTGGTCGGTGATCAGCACGCCGATGCCGCGGTCCTTCAGGTGCTTCACCAGGTCGCGGATCTCCCCCACCGCGATGGGGTCGATGCCGGCCAGCGGTTCGTCCAGCAGGATGTAGGCGGGCTGCGTCGCCAGGGCGCGGGCGATCTCGCAGCGGCGGCGTTCGCCGCCGGACAGGGCCAGGGCGGGCGCGCGACGGAGATGGCCGATGCCGAATTCGGCCAGCAGGCTGTCCAGCATCTGCTCCCGCCGGTCGCG
This sequence comes from Acetobacteraceae bacterium, assembly GCA_027482245.1. Classification (GTDB taxonomy): domain Bacteria; phylum Pseudomonadota; class Alphaproteobacteria; order Acetobacterales; family Acetobacteraceae; genus Falsiroseomonas. The sequence continues at coordinate 80,824 of JAIXWG010000066.1, forward strand.
GACGGGCTCCACGACCTCCAGCGCCGCGCGGATGTTGTCCTCCACCGACAGGCCGCGGAAGATCGAGGCCTCCTGCGGCAGGTAGCCGAGGCCGAGGCGGGCGCGGCGGAACATGGGCAGGAAGGTCACGTCGTGGCCATCCATGGTGACCATGCCCTCATCGGGCTGCACCAAGCCGGTGATCATGTAGAAGGTCGTGGTCTTGCCGGCGCCGTTCGGGCCGAGCAGGCCGACGGCCTCCCCGCGCTTCAGGCTGACGGAGACGTTCCGAACCACCGGCCGCTTCTTGTAGCGCTTGCCGAGGCCCTTCGCGACGAGGCCGGAATTGTCGGCGGCCAGCCGCACGGGCGGCGCGCCCGTTCGCGGATCGCGCGGCCCGCCATTCGGGGGACCATCCGGCGGCGTCATCGCGTGGTCCCCTGCTGCGGCCGGGGCGCGGGGGGCGGTGGCGTCGGGATCGGCGTCGGCGCAGGCCGCGCGGCCGGGCGGTTGGCGGGCGGCACGCTGGCCTGGTCCGGCTGCTGCTGCTGCACCACCAGCCCCTGCACGCGGGTGCCGGGCGCGGAGACGAGGCGGGAGACACCGGTCCGCAGGTTCACGATCGCTTCCTGGCCGTTCAACTGGTTGTCGCCTCGGGTGATCCGCACGCCGCCCACCAGCCGGGCGAGCCCGGTGGGTGGGCTGTAGACGCCGCGGTCGCCGCGCACGACTTCCTCCGGCGACCGGATCTCGACGTTGCCATAGGCTTCCACGCGGTCGATGCGACTGTTCTCCGTGTTGCCGGGCAGGCCGGGGATGGCGGCCGGGCGGTTGGCGGCGGTGGTCGGTGCCGGGGCAGGCGCCGGCGCCGGCGTGGCAGCGGCCGCGCCGGGGGCGGGAGATTCGAGGAAATAGGCCACCAGCGTATCGGCGGCGATGCGCCGGTTGTCGCTGGTGGTGACCACGGCATTGCCGCGTCCGACCGCCATGCGGCGCTGCGGCCAGTATTCCAGGCTGTCCCGCGCCGTGATGCGCTGTTCGGGGGTGGTGAGGGAGAGGTTGCGCCCCGACATCACCATCACCGCCTGGTCGATGTCATAGACGGCGCGGTCGCCCTCCGCCCGTTCGGTCGCGGAGGTCACGCGGACATTGCCCTCCGCCTCGAAGCGGTAGATCTCACCGCCCGAGAGCGGGCTTTCGCCGGGCTGGGTGGTGGTGCCGGCGCGGGGGCGGTAGCGGGCGATCAGCCGGTCCGCATCCACCGTCACGCCATCGCGCACCGCGCGGGCATTGCCGCGGGCGACGACGACCTGGTCCTGCTGGCGCCACTCGATGCCGTCGGTGGCCGTGATCTCGACTGGCCCGCCCTGCGTCAGGTCCAGGTTCTGCGCCGGCGCCGGGCCGGCCGCCAGGGCCAGCACGGCGGCGAGGAGAAGGGCGCGCCGGGTCATCGCCCGCCCTCCAGCACCGCCCGCGACCGGCCGGTGAAGATCACGACCTGGCCGCGGTCGATCAGCCGGAAGCCCTGCGCCGTCAGCGTGCCGAAGGGCCCCTGCGCCGCCACGGGATCGTCGCCGGAAGCCGCGCCGGCGGCGAGGTCCACCGCCGCCTTTTCCGTCACGAACTGGGTGCCGTCGTCGTGGTGCACGGTCACGCGGCCCACCAGGTCCAGGTGGTTGCGGGGGCGGTCGTAGCGGCCATCGCGCGCCTCGATGTAGATCCAGGCGCCGTCGCTCATCAGCAGGTCGGCGCGCGGGGCCTGGAGGTTCACCGTATCCTCGTTGCCCGCCTGGGTCGCGAGGGTGGCGGTGACGTTGTAGGGGCGGTTCTGCTCATCCACCCCCTGGTAGCGGGGATCGACGATGCGCAGCGCATCCGGCCGCGCCGACAGCACCCGCTGGAAGGAGATGCGCCCGCGATCTGCCGCGCTGTCGAATTCCGGCCACAGCGCGATGGCTGCCAGCAGGCACACCGCGGCGAGCGGCAGCACGCGCTTGGCGACGTTCACGAAGATCCGCCGCCGCGCGAGCTCCGCGGGCCGTGGCGCGCGCCGTTCCCGGGACGGGGCCAGCATGCGGCGTGGCGGCGCGCGGAAACCGCCGGGGGCGGAGCCGGCAGGGCGGGAGGAGATGGGCGGGGGCAATCGCACGGGGCTTGTATGGGCCTGCCAAGCCATAGGGTCAACGAGCCTGTCGCCGTTCCGACGATGTCCGGACAAGAAACGTGCCAACCTTTCGTCAACCCTGGCGCGACTTTGCAACGATCGCGCGATTTCAAGGCATCAGTGGCTGAACAGGTCGGGATCCTCGTAGCCCAGCAGGTCGAGTCGCCCGCGCATCGGCAGGAAGCGGTAGCAGGCCTCCGCGATGTCGAGCCGCCCCTCGCGCTCCAGCAGCGCCTTCAGCCGGGCCCAGAGGGCGTGCAGGTGCAGCACATCGGACGCCGCATAGGTCAGCTGCTCCGGCGTCAGCTCCGGTTGGCCCCAGTCGCTGGATTGCTGCTGCTTGGAGATCTCGACCCCCAGCAGGTCCTTGCACAGGTCCTTCAGCCCGTGCCGGTCCGTGTAGGTGCGGACCAGCTTGGAGGCGATCTTGGTGCAGACCACCGGCGCGACCTCCACGCCGAGCGCGTTGTAGAGCGCGGCGACGTCGAAGCGGGCGAAGTGGAAGATCTTCAGCACCGACGGGTCGGTCAGCAGCCGCTTGAGGTTCGGGCAGTCGGCCCCGCGCCCGCCGAGGGAGGGCGGCAGGATCTGCACGCAATGCGCGGTGCCATCGCCGGCGGAAAGCTGCACCAGGCAAAGCCGGTCCCGCCGCGGGTCGAGGCCCATCGTCTCGGTGTCGATGGCGACGGAGGAGCCGAAGCTCAGTCCTTCCGGCAGGTCGTGCCGATGCAGCTGGATCATGGCGTTCCGGGTGAAAAGGGTCTGGCCCTGGCCGCCGGCGCCCCGGGCGGGGCAGGGCGGTGGCCGGGGCGCGGCCGCGGGTGGTGGGGCCATCGGGGAAGGGGCCCTGTCTGGGGAAAGGCCTGGCCGGTCCGGATGGTCGCCGCGGCCGTCAGCCCTGCTGGCGCTATAGCGCGGGAAGGGGGGCGCCGCTACCGGGACAGGCTGCTGGCGCGCATCTCCTTCGGTACCTCGCTCACCATGCGCAGTTCCACCCGGTTGCGGCCCTTGGTCTTGGCCAGGAAGACGGCGGCGTCGGCGCGCTTCAGCAGGTCCTCCGGCGACTGGTCGCGGGGCAGCAGGCCGGTGACGCCGACGCTGGCCGTCAGCCGGGCCGGCGCCTCCCCATCCCCCTGGACGAAGTTGTGGCGCGCCACGGCGGCGCGCAGGCTTTCCGCCAGCACCGCCGCCTGGGTGGCGTCCTGGCCGGGCAGGGCGATGGCGAAGACCTCCCCGCCCAGCCGGCCGAGGCTGGCCGGCATGCCTTCCACCCGCGCCGTCGCCAGCCCGGCCACGGCCTGCAGCGCGGCATCGCCGACGGCGTGGCCGCGCATGTCGTTCAGCAGGCGGAACTGGTCGAGGTCCAGCAGCACCAGGCCGAGCGGCGTGGCGTGGCGCCGCGCGGCGGAGATGTGCTCCGCCAGGCTGCGCAGGAAATGGCCGCGGTTGCCGATGCCGGTCAGGTCATCCGTCTCCGCGCGGTAGCGCAGTTCGGCGGTGCGGTCGGCGACCTCCTCCGTCAGCCGGGCATTGCCCTCCGCCAGCAGCGCCTCCGCCTCCCGCCGCTCGCTCAGCAGCGCCATCAGGGCGAGGGCATTGGTCGCCATCAGCACGATCATCATGCCCACCGCACGCAGCGGGTTCGGCACGACATCGGGCTGGAAGGGGCCGAGCCCCGCCAGCGTGCCCACCGTGGCGACGACGCTGATCAGCGTCAGCAGGCTGTAGGCGGCGCGGAGCGAGATGCGGAGCGTGATCCAGGTGACCGGGATGGTCAGCAGCACCACCGCTTCCGGCTGCACCAGGGCCGCCAGCGGCGGGGGCAGCGCGAAGACGAGGGCGGTGACGCCCGCCGTCGCGGCGAAGACGGCCGCATCGCCCGGCGCCATGCGGTGGCCCGGTACGGCGGGGGTGCGTTCCGCGCCGATCCACAGCATCAGCGCCGGGGCGAAGAAGAAGACGCCGCCGGCATCGCAGAGCACCCAGCGGGAGAAGACGGAATAGGCGGCGTCCAGCGGCAGCCCGCCGGTGGCCAGCAGCGCGGCCGTGCCCCCGGCGGCGGTCAGGATGGATTGCAGCAGCACGCCGCCGGCCACGAAGCCGAGCACGCCGCGAAGGCGGGTGAACAGGCCGGTGGGCGGGCGCAGCGCGCGCGTCAGCACCGCGCCCACCCAGGGGCCGAGGCTGTTGGAGACGGAGATCAGCGCGGCGGTCAGCAGCCCGGCATCCAGCAGCCAGCCATTCACCAGGAAGGACCCGGCGAAGATGCCCGGCGCCAGGCGGAAGCCGCCCACCAGGGTTGCCACGGCGGCGATGCCCGCGGGCAGCCAGATGGGCGCCGGGAACAGGCCGTAGCGCCCGAAGAACAGCCCGACCGCGGCGCCCAGCCCGGCATAGAGCACCGCGACCAGGATATTGGCGGCCAGCAGCGGCAGGGGCCGCGCGATCATCGCCGCGAGTGGCGACACACCCCTCGCAGGCAGCGGTGCCGGGTCGCCATTCGCCGGGGTGCTGGAGCCGAAGCCGCCCAAAGACCAGTCTCGCATGGGTTGGGAAGGATCTCGTGGAAGTCTGTGCAGGCGCAGGCGGGGCCGCCGCCGGTTGCGGCCGTGGGCGGGTTCGGCACCAGGGGCGGTGGCGTGCCGGCGGACGCAGTCCGGGTCGCGCATTCACGGGCAGGCGGTCACGCGCGGCAAATGCAATCTGGCATCCCTGCGACCGCACCGCAACAATGGCCTGCGGTTGTGCGGACAAGCCCACCGCAACGCGGGGCGGGCGCGCGGCGCGGCCTGGTCGCCTTCTAGGCGGCGGGCAGGATGATGGTGAAGCGGGCACCGCCCTCGACATTCGCGGCCTGGATGCTGCCCTCCATCGCCTTCAGCAGGCCGCGGCTGACGGACAGGCCGAGTCCCGTGCCGCGGTCCGGCCCCTTGGTGGTTACGAAGGGCTCGAAGAGCCGGGGCAGGATCTCCGGCGGGATGCCGCCGCCGGTGTCGGTGACGGTGATCCGCACGCTACCCCCGGGCTCCGCCGCCGCGCCGATCGTCAGGGTGCGGTCCAGGTCGGGCGGGCGGTCCGCCATGGCGTCGCGGGCATTGCCGATCAGGTTGACCAGCACCTGCTCCAGCCCGATGGGCAGGGCCAGCACCTCCACCGCCGGATCGGGCAGGTCGGTCTCCACCGAGACCCTCGCATCCTCCAGCGATCCCTGGACCAGCCGCAGCGCATGGCCGATCGACTCCGCCAGCCGGGTCGGCACCGCCGTGGCGCCACGCTCCTCCCCGCGAGCGAAGCGGCGGAGGTGGTCGATGATCTGCCCGCCGCGCTGCGCCAGGTCGATGATCCGCTGCACCCGGGCCAGGCCCTTTTCGGTATCGCCGCGCCGCAGCACGGCCTGGGCGTTGCCGGCCGCCAGCATGATGCCGGTCAGGGGCTGCTTCAGCTCATGGGCCAGCCCCGCCCCCATCTCTCCCAGCGAGGCCAGGCGGGCGGAGGCGACGGCCTGGGCCGCGGCCTCCCGCTCCGCCGTCACGTTCAGGATGTAGCCGACGATCACGCCATTGCCCCCGGCATCGATCGACAGGCGGCGGACATTGCTGCGCATCCACGCATAGCCGCCATCGGGCTGGCGCAGCTGCCAGTCCATGGTCGCGCGCCCTTCCTCCAGCGCCTTCCGCGCCAGCCGCCTGAAATCCGTGCCGGGCGCGGCGTAGTAAGACCACGCGGTGCCATGGGGGAAGGTGCCGGCCGGCCAGCCGGAGACGACGACGGCGTCCCCGTTGCGGTAGAGCTGCACGCCGTCGCCGGCATGATCCACCGTGCGGACGAAAATGATGGCGGGCAGCCCCGCGACCAGGCGCTCGATCTCGTCCCGCCCGGCCTGGCGGGCCGCGACTTCCGTCATCCGCCCCCGGTGAAGCAGCGCCATGCGAACCGACATGCCGATGCCCAGCAGCACACCCCAGGCCGCGATGGCGGCGCCCACGGCCCAGCGCAGCAGGCGGTTCGACGCGGCGACCTCCTGCGCGATGTCGATGGAACTGAAGGCGATGAGGTTGATGGAAGGCAGCCGGCGGAAGGAGACGACGACGTCATGCCCCGTCACCGGGCTGATGTCGCGGAAGGTGGCGCTGTCCCGGTCGCCGAAGGCGTGCAGCGCCGCCTGCGCCAGCAGGGGGCGACCGACCAGGCGGTCGGCATCGGCGCTGCGGGCGATGATGTCGCCCTGGGATCGGATGACCGCCACGACATCCCCGGGGCGGGAGACCAGCGTCTCCAGCGCCATGGACAGGGCGCGGGCGTTCATCGGCGCATAGGCGACGCCGGCGAAGGCGCCTTCCGGGGTCGTGAGGCGGGCGGTGAAGGGGATCACCACCTGGCCGCTGGCGCGGCCGGTGATGGCGGTGCCGACCCATTCGGCGCCGCCTTCGTCCCGGTGGAACTGGAAATAGGCGCGGTCGGCGACGTTGCCGTTATCCGTCGGGATGGAGGCCCAGGCCACGTCGCCGGCGGCATCGAAGAGGATGGCGTAGGACAGGTGCAGGCCGCTGCGCAGCAGCAGGAACTGGATCATCCGCTGGATGTCGTCGCGGCCGGGGCTGGCCTGTGGCGCCGCGCTGTCCACCCAGCGCTGCGCCAGCATGTGCGTCATCCGGGCCTCGTCGAGGGCGCGGAGCGCGAACTGCTCGGTCGCCGCCGTCGCGCCGGCGGCGCGCTGCATGGCGGCCGTCACCACGGCCTGGATCGATTGCCGGCCGACTTCACGCGCGAGGAGGAGCAGCGCCCCCAGCGCCAGCAGGCCGAGAAGGGCCAGGCCGGCGGCGTTCCTGACGCCTCGCCGCGTGAGCGGGGGAAACGCGCGCATCTCGTATCCCCCCCGCACTCGCCTTGATGGCGAGATGCGCGGCGGCCGTGAACGAGTTGTTAGCGGAACCCGAAGCCGCAACGAAAGCGCTGCGCGAGCGGTGCATCAGCGGATGGCAGGGAAGATGAGGGGCTGTGGCCCGCAGGCCGCCCGCCGCCTCGCGGGCTTCAACGCTGTAGTGGTGCCCAGGAAAGGACTCGAACCTTCACGACCTTGCGGTCACTGGCACCTGAAGCCAGCGCGTCTACCAATTCCACCACCTGGGCAGGAGGCGTCGTTTGACGAGGGGCGATTTACGGGCCCGGGCGGGGGGCGTCAAGCGGGGGTGGCGCGACAAGTTGTGGATGGTTTCCGATGCTTGGCGGCTGGGGGTCGCCCCCATATGGTCCGGCACGGAATTGCTGGATGGGAGCTAGGGATCATGCGCACGGCGGATCGCAAGGTGGCGACGGTGTTCGGCGGCACCGGTTTCATCGGCCGCTACGTGGTGCAGCGGCTGGCGGCGCAGGACTACATCGTGCGCGTGGCGGGGCGGGACCCGCAGGCGGCGCGCTTCCTCTGCACCCAGGGCCGCGTCGGCCAGATCGTGCCGCTGCGCGCGCCGGTGACGGATGCCGCCGATGTGGCGCGCGCGGTGGAAGGCGCCGATGTGGTGGTGAACCTGGTCGGCATCCTGCATGGCGATTTCGAACAGGTACAGGCCCGCGGGCCCGGCATCGTCGCGCAGGGCGCGGCGGCGGCCGGTGTGCGGCGCTTGGTCCAGGTCTCTGCCATTGGCGCCGATGCGGCCAGCGACAGCCGCTACGCCCGCAGCAAGGCGGAAGGGGAAGCCGCGGTGCGCGCCGCCTTCCCCGCGGCGACCATCCTGCGTCCCTCCGTGGTCTTCGGGGCGGAGGACAATTTCTTCAACCGCTTCGCCGGCATGGCACGGCTGCTGCCCTTCATGCCCGTCGTCTCCGGGGCCACGCGGTTCCAGCCGGTCTTCGTGGGCGACGTGGCCGATGCGGTCATGGCGGCCATCGCGCGCGACGACGCGGCGGGCCGCACCTATGAACTGGGCGGGCCGCGCGTGATGACGATGCGGGACGTGCTGCGCTTCATCCTGGACACCACGCGGCGGTCCAAGCGCCTGGTGGACATGCCGATGGGGCTGATGGGCTTCCAGGCCAGCATCCTGGAGAAGCTGCCGAATCCGGCCCTGACGACGGACCAGCTGAAGCTGCTCGGCCGCGACAATGTGGTGGGGGAGGGCGTACCGGGCCTTGCCGATCTCGGCATCGCCCCGACCTCGGTCGAGGCGGTGGTACCGGGCTACCTGCGTCGCTTCCGTCCGGGTGGCGGGCGCCGGGACCTGGCGGCGGCCTGATCGCGGGTGATGGACCAAACCGGACCTAATCGCGGTCCGGTTGGCCCGACTGGTTGGGGTGCCGGACCGGACAGGCAGAAATAATGACAGCAAAGCTGTCTTATTAATGCATTTCGGACTCGCGTCGCTGTTTTCGGTGCTGTAGAGGGGCCTAGCGCGAACCCCGGGGGATGAGAGGGGGCGCGTGCCTCGTCTCGCCCCTAGGGAGCGTCGCCGCCATGGCTGACCGGATGCTGCAATTCGTGCGCCTCGACCAACGCCTGCCGGAAAAGCGGAAGGCGGATCTGCGACGCGAGGATTTCGACGAGATCTACAAGGCCTTCGACCCGGAAGGCGCCAAGACGCAGGCCAGCCGCTGCAGCCAGTGCGGCGTGCCCTTCTGCTCCGTCCACTGCCCGCTGAACAACAACATCCCGGACTGGCTGAAGCTGACCGCGGAAGGGCGGCTAGAGGAGGCCTATGAGGTCGCCTCCGCCACCAACACCTTCCCCGAGATCTGCGGCCGCATCTGCCCGCAGGACCGCCTCTGCGAAGGCAACTGCGTCATCGAGAAGGATTTTGGTAGTGTCACCATCGGGTCGGTGGAGAAGTACATCACCGACACCGCCTGGGAGAACGGCTGGGTGAAGGCGCCGAAGCCGCGGCGGGAACTGGCGCAGAGCGTGGGCATCATCGGTGCCGGCCCGGGCGGCCTGGCGGCGGCGGAGCGCCTGCGCATGCGCGGCTACCAGGTGCATGTCTATGACCGCTACGACCGCGTCGGCGGCCTGATGATCTACGGCATCCCCAACTTCAAGCTGGAGAAGGAAGTGGTGCTGCGCCGCTGGAAGCAGTTCGAGGAAGGCGGCATCCACTTTCACCTGAACGTCGCGGTCGGCAAGGACATCACCCTGGCCGAGCTGCGCGAGAAGCACGATGCGGTGCTGGTCGCGACCGGCGTGTACAAGGCGCGCGACATGGCGGCACCCGGCATCGGGCTGGACGGCATCGTCCCCGCGCTCGACTACCTGACGGCGTCGAACCGCGCGGGCCTCGGTGAGACGGTGGCGGCGATGGAATCGGGGGCGCTCAACGCCGCCGGCAAGCGCGTCGTCGTCATCGGCGGCGGCGACACGGCCATGGACTGCGTGCGCACCGCGGTGCGCCAGGGTGCGACCTCCGTCACCTGCCTCTACCGCCGCGACAAGGCGAACATGCCGGGCTCGATGCGCGAAGTGCATCATGCGGAGGAGGAGGGCGTCACCTTCGAATGGCTCGGCGCGCCGGAAGCCTTCCTGGGCGATGGCCACGTCAATGCCGTGCGCGCGCACCGCATGCATCTCGGCCTGCCGGACGCGTCGGGCCGCCAGCAAGTGGAACCCATCGCCGGCAGCAGCTTCACCATGCCGGCGGACCTTGTGATCATGGCGCTGGGCTTCGATCCGGAGGACCTGCCCAAGGCCTTCGAGGAGCCGGGCCTGCCCGTGACGCGCTGGGGCACGCTGAAGGTGAACCACCGCACCATGATGACGGACCTGCCCGGCGTCTTCGCCGCGGGTGACATCGTGCGCGGCGCCAGCCTGGTCGTCTGGGCGATCCGCGATGGCCGCGACGCGGCGGAATACATGCACAACTACATCCAGCAGAAGACCGCGGCGCTCGCCGTGGCGGCGGAGTGACTCCGATGGACAACGGCTTCGAGACTGGCGCGCAATTCGCCGAAGGCTACGCCGCGAACCTGAAGACCCTGCAGGACGCGCATGTCGACCTGACCGAGCATGACGCCTGCGGCGTCGGCCTGGTGGCGGCGCTGGACGGCCGCGCGCGGCGCGATGTCGTGCAGGCCGGCATCGATGCGCTGAAGGCCGTGTGGCACCGCGGCGCGGTGGATGCCGATGGCAAGACCGGCGACGGCGCCGGCATCCATATCGAGATCCCGCAGGATTTCTTCGCGGAGGTCGTGCAGCGTGGCGGCGATGCCGTGCGCCCGGGCCGCATCGCGGTCGGCATGGTGTTCCTGCCGAAGACCGACCTCGGCGCGCAGGAACGCTGCCGCCAGATCGTCGAGACCGAGATCCTCAACGCCGGCTACAACATCTATTCCTGGCGCCAGGTGCCGATCGACGTCGCCTGCATCGGCGAGAAGGCCAATGCGACGCGGCCGGAGATCGAGCAGATCCTGATCTGGAACCCGCGCGGCGTCGATGACGACACCTATGAGCGGGACCTCTACGTCATCCGCCGGCGGATCGAGAAGCAGGCCATCGCGGCGCAGATCCCGGAGCTCTACCTCTGCTCGCTCTCCTGCCGCTCGATCATCTACAAGGGCATGTTCCTGGCGGAGAACCTGACGGATTTCTTCCCGGACCTGAACGATGCGCGCTTCGTCTCGCGCTTCGCCATCTACCACCAGCGTTACTCCACCAACACCTTCCCGACCTGGCGCCTGGCCCAGCCCTTCCGCACGCTGGCCCATAACGGCGAGATCAACACCGTCCACGGCAACATCAACTGGATGAAGAGCCACGAGACGCGGCTCGCCCATCCGCTGCTCGATGCCTGCATGGACGACATCAAGCCGGTGGTGCAGGCCGGCGGGTCCGACACCGCGACGCTCGACAACGTGTTCGAGCTGCTGGTCCGCGGCGGCCGCGACGCGCCGATGGCCAAGGCGATGCTGATCCCCGAAAGCCTCGGCAACAACGCGACGATGCCGGAGGCCCACCGCGAGTTCTTCCTCTACTGCAACGCGGTGATGGAGCCCTGGGACGGTCCGGCGGCGATTGCGGCGACGGACGGCAAGTGGGCGATCGGCGGGCTGGACCGCAATGGCCTGCGCCCGATGCGCTACACCATCACCACCGACAACATGCTGGTGACGGGATCCGAGACCGGCATGGTGAAGATCGCGGAGGATCGCATCATCGCCAAGGGGCGCGTCGGGCCTGGGCAGTGCGTCGCCGTCGATCTCTCGACCGGTCGCTTCTATGGCGACACGGAGCTGAAGGACCAGCTTTCCAGCCGCAAGCCCTTCGGCGACTGGACGCGCCGCACCACGCGCATCGACGGCATCGTCAAGGCCGGCGCGGATGAACAGGCGGAATGGAGCGGGGAGGCGCTGCGCCGCCGCCAGCTGGCGGTGGGGTACACGCTGGAGGAGCTGGAGACGATCCTGCACCCGATGGTGGAGGAGGCGACCGAGGCCGTGGGCTCCATGGGCGACGACACGCCCATCGCCGTGCTCTCCGGCCAGTATCGCGGCCTGCACCACTACTTCCGGCAGTCCTTCAGCCAGGTGACGAACCCGCCGATCGATTCACTCCGCGAGACGCGGGTGATGTCGCTGAAGACGCGCCTCGGCAATCTCGGGAACATCCTCGACGAGGACCCGACGCAGTGCGACATGCTGATGCTGGACAGCCCCGTGCTGTCCAACGCGGAATTCGCCGCGATGCGCGCCTATATGGGCGCCACCGTCTGCACCGTGGACGCGACCTTCCCGGTTTCCGACGGCGAACAGGGCCTGCGCCGCGCGATCGAGCGCATCCGGCGCGAGGCCGAGGAAGGCGTGCGCAGCGGCTGCGCCCACGTCATCCTGTCCGATGAGAAGCAGGGGCCGGAGCGCGCCGCGATCCCGATGATCCTGGCGGTCGGCGGCGTGCACACGCATCTCGTGCGCCATTCGCTGCGGACCTTCACCTCGCTCAACGTGCGCTGTGCGGAATCCATCGACGTCCACTACATCGCCGTGCTGATCGGCGCGGGTGCGACGACGGTGAACGCGTATCTCGCGCAGGAGAGCATCGCGGACCGCCATCGTCGCGGCCTGTTCGGCAGCCTGTCGCTGAAGGATTGCGTCGGCCGCTACAAGAAGGCGGTGGACAAGGGCCTGCTGAAGGTGATGTCCAAGATGGGCATCTCCGTCATCAGCTCCTATCGCGGCGGCATGAACTTCGAGGCCATCGGCCTCTCCCGTGCCCTGGTGGCGGAGTTCTTCCCCGGTGTCGCCAGCCGCATCTCCGGCATCGGCCTGTCCGGCATCGCGCGCCGCGTGCTGGAACTGCATGCCAAGGCCTGGGATGCGGATGCGGTGACGCTGCCGGTCGGCGGGCTCTACAAGCTGCGCAAGCGCGGCGAGAACCACGCCTTCGACGGCAGCCTGATCCACACGCTGCAGAAGGCGGTGGAGACGGACAGCTACCAGACCTTCAAGCGCTACTCGGAGGGTGTGCGGAAGCTGCCGCCGGTGGCGCTGCGGGACCTGCTGGATTTCCGCGCCGATGGCCGCGTCCCGGTCTCGCTGGAGGAGGTCGAGAGCATCACGGAGATCCGCAAGCGCCTGGTCGCGCCCGGCATCTCTCTCGGTGCGCTGAGCCCCGAGGCGCATGAGACGCTCTCCATCGCCATGAACCGCATCGGCGCCCGCTCGGACTCCGGCGAAGGCGGCGAGGATCCGGCGCGCGCGCGGCCGCGCCGCAATGGCGACAACGCGAACTCCGCCATCAAGCAGATCGCTTCGGGCCGCTTCGGCGTCACCGCCGAATACCTGAACAACTGCAAGGAGATCGAGATCAAGGTCGCGCAGGGCGCCAAGCCCGGTGAAGGCGGGCAGCTTCCCGGCTTCAAGGTGACGGAGCTCATCGCGAAGCTGCGGCACTCGACGCCGGGCGTGATGCTGATCTCGCCACCGCCGCACCACGACATCTACTCGATCGAGGACCTGGCGCAGCTCATCTACGATCTGAAGCAGATCAACCCGGAAGCGACGGTCTGCGTGAAGCTGGTGGCGCGCAGCGGCATCGGCACCATCGCGGCCGGCGTCGCCAAGGCGAAGGCCGATGCGATCCTGGTCTCCGGCCATTCCGGTGGCACGGGCGCCTCGCCCGTCTCTTCCATCAAGCATGCCGGCCTGCCCTGGGAGATGGGGCTCAGCGAGACGCACCAGGTGCTGATGCTGAACCGGCTGCGGCATCGCGTGAAGCTGCGCACCGATGGCGGCATCAAGACGGGGCGCGACGTGGTGATCGCGGCCATGCTCGGCGCCGAGGAATTCGGCATCGGCACGGCCAGCCTCGTCGCCATGGGCTGCATCATGGTGCGGCAGTGCCATTCCAACACCTGCCCGGTCGGCGTCTGCACGCAGGATGACGCGCTGCGGCAGAAGTTCACCGGCACGCCGGAGAAGGTCATCAACCTCTTCTCCTTCGTGGCGGAGGAAGTTCGCGAGATTCTCGCCGGCCTCGGCTTCCGCAAGCTGACGGATGTGATCGGCCGCACGGACCTGCTGCGCCAAGTGAGCCGCGGTTCCGACGACCTCGACGACCTCGACCTCAACCCCCTCCTGGTGAAGGCGGATGCCGGCGCGCACGCCGCCTACTGCACCATGGAAGGCCGGAACGAGGTGCCGGAGACGCTCGACGCCGACATGATCCGCGACGCCGCGGCGCTGTTCGAGCGCGGCGAGAAGATGCAGCTGGCCTACAACATCCGGAACACGCATCGCGCCATCGGCACGAAGATCTCCTCCAAGATCGTGCGCAAGTTCGGGATGGAGGGGCTGCAGCGCGGGCACCTCACCGTCCGCCTCCGCGGCTCCGCCGGCCAGTCGCTCGGCGCCTTCGCGGTGCGGGGCCTGAAGCTGGAAGTCTTCGGCGACGCCAACGACTATGTGGGCAAGGGGCTTTCGGGCGGCACCATCGTGGTGCGGCCGGCGCCGTCCTCCACGCTGGTGTGGCGGGAGAACACGATCATCGGCAACACCTGCCTCTATGGTGCGACCGGTGGCGCGCTCTTCGCGGCCGGCCAGGCGGGTGAACGCTTCGCGGTGCGCAATTCCGGCGCGCTGGCGGTGGTGGAAGGCTGCGGCGCGAACGGCGCAGAGTACATGACGGGCGGCTGCGTCGTCATCCTCGGTGCCGTAGGCGACAATTTCGGCGCCGGCTTCACCGGCGGCATGGCCTTCCTCTACGATGCCGACGGCACCTTCGAGAAGCGCGTGAACCCGGAGACGCTGCTGTGGCAGCGCCTCGGCGGCAGCACGCATTGGGAGGAGGTGCTGCGCGACCATGTGCAGCGCCATGTGAAGGAAACGGGCAGCCCCTTCGCCGCCCGCATCCTGAACGCCTGGGCGGAGGAACGCGGCCACTTCTGGCACGTCGTGCCGAAGGAATACGCGAAGTACCTGCCGAAGCCCATGACCGACGCCCCGGCTGTCGCCGCGGAGTGATCGGACGCCGGTCGCTGCTGGCATCCCCCGCGCTGCTCGGCGCGGGGTGTGCCAGCGCGCAGGTGCCGCCGCCCATCCCGCAGGCGGCGGCGGGGCCCGGCCTGCATGCGCGGGCCGCGGCCAAGGGGCTGGCCTTCGGCACCGCCGTCACCACCGGCCAGATGGCGGAACCCGACACCGCCGCCGCCATCCGGGCGGAATGCGGGCTGCTGGTCGCGGAATATGAGATGAAGTGGAACCAGCTGGAGCCCAATCGCGGCGACCGGCGCTTCCGCAATCCCGACCGCCTCATGGAATTCGCCCGCGTCAACCGCATGGGCATGCGCGGCCATACGCTGGTCTGGCACGAAAGCGACCCGGCCTGGATGCCCCGCCTGGAAGCGCGCGGCCTGGCCACTGCCATGCAGGAGCATATCGAGGCGACGGTCGGCCGCTGGCGCGGCCGCATCGGCACCTGGGACGTGGTAAACGAGGCCGTGCGCGCCGAGGATGGCCGCGTGGACTGGCTGCGCCGCACCCGGATGCTGGAGGTGCTGGGCCCGGACTACATCCCCATGGCCTTCCGCGCCGCCCGCGCCGCGGACCCGGCCGCGCGCCTCGCCTACAACGATTTCGGCTGCGAACACGCCACCGTCGCGGCGCGGCGCAAGCGGATGGGCGTGCTGGCGCTGCTGCGCGGCTTGAAGCGGGCCGGCGCGCCGGTGGATGTGCTGGGGGTGCAGGCGCATCTCCAGGCCGGGCAGCCCTTCGCCGCGGATGAATGGCAGGACTTCCTGTCAGACGTCGCGGAGCTCGGCCTGACGATCGAGGTGACGGAACTCGACGTGAACGACCGCGCCCTGCCGGCCGACACCGCGCTGCGGGATGCCGGCAGCGCCGACCTGGTGCGGCGCTTCCTGGAGGCGACGCTCGCCCAGCCCGCCGTGCGCGCCGTGGTCACCTGGGGCCTGTCCGACCGCCACAGCTGGGTGCATGAGGGCCGCCTGCCGGAACACCGAAGGCGCGACAATGGCCGCGCGCGCCCCCTGCCGCTGGATGAGGCGATGCGCCGCAAGCCGATGTGGCACGCCATCGCCATCGCCTTCGACGGGGCGCCGACCCGGGCGTGATGACACGGCCTGTTGGCCTGCCGCGTCCCGCATGCGATAGGGCGGGCCTGCCCCGAACCGAAGCGCCAGCCTGCATGCGGATTCTCTATCACCTTCCCCTCTCGCCCTTCTCGCGCAAGGTCCGGCTCGCCCTCGCGGAAAAGCGCATCCCCTTCGACCTGCGGGTGGAGAAGGTGTGGGAGCGGCGCGACGAATTCCTGGCCGTGAACCCCGCCTGCACCGTGCCCGTGCTGCAGGAGGCGAACGGCCTCTCCATCGTCGATTCCAACGCCATATGCGAGTATCTCGACGAGGCCTATCCGGACATGCCGCTGCTGGGCCGGACGCTGGCGGAGCGCGCGGAGGTTCGGCGCCTGGTCGCCTGGTTCGACCAGAAATTCTACGCCGAGGTCACCCGCAACCTGCTGTTCGAGAAGCAGATGAAGCGCGTTCTGGGGCGCGGCAACCCGGACGCGGCTTCCATCCGCGCGGGCTATGCGAACCTCAAGCCGCATCTGGAATACATCGGCTGGCTGGCGGAGACGCGGGCCTGGCTGGCGGGGCCGGCGCTGAGCCTGGCGGACCTGGCCGCGGCGGCGCAGCTCTCGGCGCTGGACTATATCGGGGATTTGGACTGGACGATCTCCGACGGCGCCAAGGACTGGTATGCGCGCATCAAGTCGCGCCCGTCCTTCCGCAACCTGCTGGCGGACCGGGTCAGCGGCGTGACGCCGCCCGCGCATTACGCGGACCTCGACTTCTAGAAACCGTCCCGGGGGGCGGACGTTACGCTCCCCATGACGCACCGCCTCCTCCTCGCCGCCCTCCTTGTCCCGGGCTTCGCCCTGGCCCAGCCCGTCGCGCCGCCCCAGGCCGGTGGCCCGCCGCCGGGCCGGGTGGAGGAGATCGGCCGGGATGCCGGCCCGGCCAGCCAGCCGCCGCGCACCGACAGCCCCCAGGCGGTGAACCGCGGCACGGACGGATCGGCGGTCGGGCGCGACCAGCCCGCGGGCACGGGGACGACGCCGCAGGGCTTCCTGGGCGAGAGCACCTCCGGCGCGCGGGACCCCGCGACGCCCCCGGCGGGCGCCCCGCCACAATCCAGGCCGGAGTGACAGGCGCCATTCCGCGATTGACATGATAACGGGCGCACGCCCAGCATTGCCGGAAAGGCAATCGAGGGTTGCGCATGAGGCGCCAGCTTTTGCTGCTGTTGGGTTTGCTGCTGTTTTCGCCGATGGCCCATGCTCAGGCGCCGGGATCGGTGGTGCAGGGCAGCCTGTCGCTGGGCGGCAAGGTCGTGCCGCTGCCGGCGGGGCCGTGGCGGGTGCTGCATAGCGGCGTCGATGAAGGGCGCACGTCCGACATGACCCGCTCCACCCACTTGAACGAGATGGTGCTGGTGCAAGAACGCGGCGGCCAGGCCGCTGCCGTGATCATCGCGCGGGCGGCACAGGAGGCAGGGACGCATTGGAACCCGCATGGCGTCTGCACCAATGCCGGCGCCTTCGCCCGCCACATCGAATCTGCCGTGCGATCCGCGCTGGACTGCCGGGGCCAGGTGCTGGTCAGCGCCGGTCGGGTGGCCAGCACGCCGGCCTACCTCAACGCGCTGTATGACGAGGGCCAGCGCCGTCCCGGCTGGATGCCGCCGCGCTGGGTGAGTGCGCAGTTCCTGCTCAGCGAGACGATGCACTACCTCAGCGTGGAGTACCGCTTCGCGCCAGCCCTCTTCGCCACCGCCGTCAGCACCGCGGCCGGCTGGAACGATGGTGCGCGCGATGCGGCGCAGGAGGCCTTCGTGCAGCGCCTGGATGCGTGGGGCGGACAGGTGCGGGCGGAACTTCGGCGCGGGCTCTATGGTCGGCAGCCCAGCGCGCCGCTGCCGGCACCCTTCTGACGCCTAGCCAACGAAAAACCCCCACAGCAGCGGCAGCAGTAGCGCCGTCGCCAGCGCGTTCAGCCCCATCGCCAAGCCACTGAAGGCGCCGGCCGTCGCGTTCACGCTCAGCGCCCGCGCCGTGCCGATGCCGTGGGAGGCGGTGCCGATGGCGATGCCGCGCGCCCGCCAGTCTCGTACCCCTGCAAGGTCCAGCACCACCGGGCCGAGCGCGGCGCCGACGATGCCGGACAGGATCACCACCACCGCCGTCAGGCTCGGCAGGCCGCCGATCCGCTCCGCGATGCCCATGGCGACGGGGGTGGTGACGGAACGCGGCGCGAGGCTCGCCACCACTTCCGGCGCCGCGCCCAGCGCCAGCGCGAGGCCGATGCCCGCCAGCGCCGCGAAGGCCCCGCCCAGGATGATGGAGGCGCCGGCCGCCAGCGCCGATCGCCGCACCAGCGCGAATTGCCGATGCAGCGGCACGGCCAGCGCCACCGTCGCGGGCCCGAGCAGGAAATGGACGAACTGCGCGCCGCTGAAATAGGCGCGGTAGTCGATGCCCGCCGCCAGCAGCCCGCCCGCCAGCAGCGCCACCGCGACCAGCACGGGATTCGCCAGCGGATGCCGCCCGCACCAGGCATGGACCCGCAGTGCCGCCAGCCAGGCCAGCAGCGTCGCCGTCAGCGCCGCCAGGGGCTCCTGCGCCAGGTAGACCCAGATCTCCGCCAGCGGCGTCATTCGCCGTCCTTCGGCAACAGCGCCTGGGCGATCCGCCCCGTCGCGGCGATGGCGGCCAGCGTGCCGGCCAGGATGGCGAGTGACAGCGGTGCCCAGTCCCGCGCCAGCACCGGCAGGAACAGCACCACGCCGACCCCCGCCGGCACGAAGAGCAGGCCGAGATTGCCGAGCAGCGCATCCGCCGCGCCGCCCAGCGCCGCCGGTGCCGGCCTGCGGCGGACCAGCAGCACCAGGAACAGGATCACCATGCCGACCACGGGGCCGGGCACCGGCAGGTGCAGCGCGCGCGTCGCGATCTCACCGGCCAGCTGGCAGACCAGCAGGGCGGTGATGGCGCCAATCACGGGAAGGGGGTCAACGGCGGAAGGGCCCGGCCTCGTTCAGCGCCAGGTTCTGCGCGGCGAGGTCCGCGGTCGGGCTGTCCGGCGACAGCTCGATCGCCCGCTCCCAATCCTCCCGCGCCCCCGCGCTGTCGCCGCGGAGCTGGCGGATGATGCCGCGTTCCAGCAGCGCCTCCGCGTAGTTGGGGTCGAGTGCCAGGGCGCGGTCGATGTCCCGTGCCGCATTGTCCACGCGGTCCAGGTGGCGCCAGGCGGCGGCGCGGAAGACCAGCGCCTCCGTCCGCTCCGCATCCAGCACCAGCGCCCGGTCCAGATCCTCCAGCGCCTCCCGGTAGCGGGAGAGGGCGCCGAGCGTCACGGCGCGGTCGGTCAGCAGGTCCGGGTCATCGGGCGACAGGCTCAGGGCGAGCGTGGCGGCGGCATAGGCGCGGTCGCCTTCGCCCGCCATCAGCCAGGCCTGCGTCGCCTGGGCGAAGACGGCGGCGCGGGCCGAACTGCCGGCGCGGGAGTTGCGGGCAAGCACCTCCAGCTGCCGCGCCGCCTGCACCGGTTCGCCCAGCGCCAGCATGGCGATGGCCAGGCAGTGGCGCGCCCCCTCTCCGCCACCCTCGGCTTCCCAGGCCTCCGCGAAGCTGCGGGCCTCCACGGCGTCGGTGCGGGCCAGGGTCATGCAGCGTTCGCTGCGCGGGCTGCCATCCAGGCGCGGCGGCTCCGGCGGCGTCGGCAGCGCTTCCTCGGCGGTCAGGGCAGGGCTGGGCAGTACCATGATCCAGGTGAACGCCGCCCCCGCCGCCAGCGCGGCGGCGGCGAAGGCGCCGAGGAGCATGGTGCGGGCAGGGCGTCGCATGGCCCGCTTCTATACCACCTTTCGCGATACGGGAATCGCCGGCGGAGAATCGCGCCCGCGTTCAACCCTTGGTGGTTGGCATCAGTCCGCCACGATGCGGTGTTCCCGCACCACCTTTCCCCAGCGTTCGTATTCGCTGGCGACGAAGGCGCCGAATTCCGCCGGCGCCATGGCGCGGGGCGTCATGCCGATGCCGGCCAGCCTTTCCCGCACGCCGGCATCGGCGAGGGTGGCGGCCAAATCCGCGTCGATCCGCGCGACGATCGCCTCCGGCGTCCGCGCCGGCGCCAACACGCCGACCCAGCTATCCGCGGCGAAGCCCGGAAAGCCCTGCTCCGCCACCGTCGGAACGGTCGGATGCACCGCGGATCGCTCGGCGCCCGACAGGGCGATGCCGCGCAGCGACCCCGCCGTGACATGCGGCCCGACCGCGACGGTGGAGGTGATGACCAGCGGCACCTGACCGCCGAGCGCCGCCTGCACGGCCGGCCCCCCGCCGCGGAAGGGCACATGGGTGAAGCGCGCGCCGGTCAGCGTGGACAACTGCGCCATCATCAGGTGGCCGGTGGAGCCGTTGCCGATGGTGCCGTAATGCGGGCCCTCTCCCACACGCCCCGCCGCGATCACATCGGCCAGGGTCCGGAAGGGGGCGGAGGGATGCGCCGCCATCAGCACCGGCGCGCCACCGATGAAGCCGACCGGCGCGAAATCCGCCAGCGTGTCGAAGGGCATGCGCGGCACCATGTGCGGGTTCACCGCATGGGTGGACAGCGCGAAGAGCAGCGTATGGCCATCGGCCGGGCTGCGGACCACGGCCTCAGCCCCGATGAGGCCGGAGGCGCCGCCGCGATTCTCCACCACCACCTGCCGGCCGAGCTTCTCCGACAGCACCGGCGCGACGAGGCGCGCCACCGTGTCCACCGTGCCGCCGGGCGGGAAGTTCACGACGGCGCGGATCGGCCGGTCCTGCGGGAAAGCCTGGGCGCGTGCCGCCAGAGGCGTGGCGAGGCCGGCTCCGGCCAGGGCGAGGGCGTGGCGACGACGCAGCATGCGGGACGTTTCCTGTCTTGTTTGTAATGCGCGACCATGGCGGAACGATCGCGGTTGCCGCAACCCCTTTGCAGCCGCGCCGCCGCGGCGCACATCGGCGGGGAGAGCAGGGGGGTTGGCATGGCGGATCGTCTGGTGGTGGCGGGTCTCGGCTACAGCGGCGGCGCGATCGCGCGGGAGGCCGTCGCGGCCGGCTTCGCCGTGACCGGCACGGCCCGCGACCCCGCCCGCGCCGCGCCGCCGCCGGGCGTCACGGTCGTGGCCTTCGCGGAGGCCGGCGCGGCGATCCGGGCGGCGACGCACCTCGTCGTCACCGCGGCACCCGGCGAAGCCGGCGACCCGGTGCTGGCCGCCCATGCCGGGGCCATCGCATCCGCCCCGGGGCTCCGCTGGATCGGCTACCTCTCCACCACCGGCGTCTATGGCGATCGCGGCGGCGGCAGCGTCGATGAGACGACGGCGCCCGCGCCAGGCCAGGACCGGTCGAAGCGGCGGCTGGAGGCGGAGGAGGCCTGGCGCGCGGCAGCGGGTGGGCGGGCGCTCGACCTGTTCCGCGTCGGCGGCATCTACGGGCCGGGGCGCTCGTCGCTGGATGAGGTGCGGTCCGGCACGGCCTGGCGTGTGGTGAAGCCGGGCCATGCCTTCAGCCGCATCCACCGGGACGACATCGCCCTGGCCGTGGCCGCGGCGGCGCGGCGGCCGGATGGCGTTCGCGTGCTGCACCTCGTGGACGACGAACCGGCGCCGTCGGCCGATGTGGTGGCGGAAGCTGCGCGGCTGCTCGGGGTCGAACCGCCGCCCGCGCTGCCCTTCGACCAGGCCGCGCCACGCATGTCCCCCATGGCGCTGTCCTTCTGGTCGGAGAACCGCGTGGTGCGGAACGCCGCGACCAAGGCCGCGCTCGGCATCGCATGGCGCTGCCCGACCTACCGGGAGGGGCTGGCGCGCATCCTGGCGGCGGGGGGCTAGGCCAGCAGGCTGTCCACGGTCTCGGCCAACAGGCGCAGATCCTCCGGCCGGGACAGGCGGTGGTCACCATCCTTGATCAGCGTGACCCGCGCATCGCCCTGCGCCAGCGTGTCCAGGATGCGGATGGCGTGGCGCCAGGGGACGTCGGGGTCCGCCATGCCCTGCAGGATGCGGACGGGGCAGGGCAGGTCGATCGGCGCGTCCAGCACCGACTGCCGCTTGCCGTCCTCGATCAGCGCCCGCGTCACCGGCGTCGGCTCTCCGTACTGGCTCGGCAGCTGGATGATGCCGTCGCGCATCAGCGCCTGCCGCGCCTCCGCCGGCAGGGCGGGCCACAGCAGCGTCTCCGTGAAGTCGGGCGCGGGGGCGATGCCGATGAGGCCCGCGAGCCGCGCCGCCCGCTGGCGCGCGATCAGCAGCGCAATCCAGCCGCCCATGGAGGAGCCGACCAGGATCTGCGGCCCCTCCGTCAGCGCGTCGAACAGCGCCAGCGCATCGGCCGCCCACTGCCCGATGGTGCCGTCCTCGAACCGGCCATCGCTTTCGCCGTGGCCCGAATAGTCCAGGCGGAGGAAGGCCTGGCCGCGGGCGGCGCAGTGGTCGCGCAGGAAGATCGCCTTCGACCCCTGCATGTCGCTGCGGAAGCCCGGCAGGAACACCACGCCGGGGCCGCGCCCGGGCAGGCGTGCCCAGGCGAGGCGGCCGTCGAAGCGGCCTGTCTCCTCCTTCATCGCCGCTGGCGGCGTGGCGCTCACCGCGGCAGGCCCCGGCGCGCCAGATTCGCCATCAGCGCGCCGATGCCGAAGGTCCAGGGCGGGCATTCATCGGTGCGGTCCACCTCATTCTCCAGCGCGCCGAGGCGGGGGGAGGCGATCCGCACCACGTCCCCGGGCTGGTGCGTGAAGCCCATGCCCGGCGCGCCGCGATCCTTGGTCGGCGAGAAGGGCGTGCCGAGGAACAGCACTGCGCCATCGGGATACTGGTGGTGCGGCCCGATCATCTGGCCGACCACATCCGCGGGATCGCGGCTGATGGCGCCGACGCGGCCGGATTCGGACAGGTGGAAGCCGTCGCGGCCCGTGATGGTCAGCGTGATCTCCGCCTGGCGCACATCCTCCAGCGTGAAGCCGGCGTCGAAGAGGCGGATCATCGGGCCGAGCGCGCAGCTCGCATTGTTGTCCTTGGCGCGGCCGAGCAGCAGGGCCGAACGCCCCTCCACGTCGCGCAGGTTGACGTCGTTGCCGAGCGTGGCGCCGACGATCTTCCCGCGCCCATTCACCACCATCACCGCCTCGGGCTCCGGGTTCGACCAGTGGCTGATCGGGTGCACGCCGACCTTGGCGCCGGTGCCGACGGCGGACAGCACGGGCGACTTGGTGAAGATCTCCGCATCCGCGCCGATGCCGACCTCCAGGTACTGGCTCCACCATCCCTTGGCGACGAGCGCGGCCTTCACCGCCATCGCCTCCGCACTGCCGGGGACCAGGTTCTGCAGATCGTCGCCGATGATGGCGCGGACCTCGCCCCGCACGGCATCGGCCTGGGAGGCATCACCGCGGCAGCGCTCCTCGATCACGCGTTCCAGCATGGAGCGCACATAGGTGACGCCGGCCGCCTTGATGGCCTGGAGGTCGATGGGGGCGATGACCCAGGGCTTTTCCGGGTTTCGCGCGCCGTGCCGCGCGTTGGCCAGCGCGGCGGGCAGGTCCAGCGCCGCGGGCACGCCCTGGGCGCGGATGGCGGCGACCGGATCCTCGCTGTTCAGCCAGGCGCTGGCGGTGCCGAAGGCGGGCGTCATGTCGAAGGCGGCGCCGCCGAGCAGCGCGAAGACCGAGGGGCCGTCGGGCGTCTGCACCCGCAGCGCGAAGGCGCCATCCTTCCAATCCTCGGGCAGGCTGTGCGTCGTCGTCATGGCCTATCTCTCCCTGTTCGCGGCGAGCCTAGCCGCATCGGCGCGATGGGGAAGGGGGAGGCGTGGCGGATCGGATGCCGAACCGACCCCGTCTCGTGATGGCGGGGCTTGCCCCAGGGCGGTGATTCGGCGGAGCATCCGCGCCAGACGGGCCGATCCGAGCCTTGAGGGAGGGATACGATGACCATGATGACGCGGCGCGGCGCGCTGCTGGGCGGCGCGGGGCTGCTGGCCTCGCCGGCGCTGGTGAGCCAGGTGGACGCGCAGGATGCCTTCAACTGGCGCCGCTTCGCGGGCGAGCGGATCGAGGTGAGCCTGACGGCCAACCCCCGCAGCCAGATCCTGATCCAGAACCAGCGGGAGTTCGAGGAGCTGACCGGCATCCGCGTCGGGTCCGAGGCGATTCCCGAACAGCAGCACCGGCAGAAATTCGTCATCGAATTCGCCTCCGGCCGGCCGAGCTTCGACGTCATCGGCATCAGCCTGCACGTCAACAAGCGCCAAGTCGGCCGCGCGCGCTGGACCGCCGATCTGAAGCCGCTGATCGCCGATGCGTCGATGACCGCGCCCGACTTCGACTTCGCCGATTACGGCGCCGGTGCCGTCGCCTATTCGACGCAGGCCGATGGCCGCATGGACACGCTGCCGGAGTTCACGGACTACTTCATCCTCTACTACAACAAGGAAATCTTCCAGCGCGCCGGCCTGCCGGTGCCGACCACCTATGACGAGATGTATGAGACGGCGAAGCGCCTGACCGATGCGCGCGCCGGCCAGGCGGGCTTCGTCGGCCGCGGCGTGCGCAACGCCAATGTCGTGCTCTACACCAGCTTCCTGCTCGGCACGCAGCAGCGGGACTGCACGGATGCCAACCAGCGCCTGCTGACGGACACGCCGGATGCCATCGCGGCCGGCGAATACTACAAGAAGATCATGCGGGACTGCGCGCCGCAGGGTGTTGCCGGCTTCAACTGGAACGAGGCGCAGACGAGCTTCGCGCAGGGCCGCGCCGCCATGTGGCTGGACGGCGTCGGCTTCGCGGCGCCGCTGGAGGATCCGACGCGGTCGCGCGTGGCCGGCAAGGTCGGCTACGCCGTCGTGCCGCGCGGCCCGGCACGCCACCATTGCGCGCTGTTCGGCACGGGCCTCGGCATCAGCGCGGGCTCCAGCGAGCGGAAGCGCGGCGCGGCCTGGTTCTACCTGCAATGGGCGCTAAACAAGCGGAACCAGTTGCGCTTCCTGACCGCCGGCGCCGGCGCCCCCGCCCGCCAGAGCCCCTACCGGGACGAGGAGGCGATCCGCTCCAGCCGCTTCGGCCGCGACTATTTCGAGACGCTGATCGCAAGCTCCCGCATCGCGCATCCCGGCCTGCCGGAGATCGTGCCGGTGACGGAGTTCCGCGACACGCTGGGTGCGGGGCTGACCAACATGATCGGCGGCGCCGATGTCGCGACGGAACTCCGCCGCGCCACCGAAGCCTTCCGACCCATCCTCGAACAGTCCGAGCGCGCGACCTGATGTCCGGCATCACCACCACCGAGGGCAAGGCGGCGGCGCGACTGGGCGCCGCCGCGGACAAGGCCCGGCGCGGGCGCGCCTATGCCCGCCACTACTGGCCCTTCGTCGTGCCCGCCGCGGTGGTGGTGGTGGCCGTCATCGTCTTCCCCTGGATATTCACGCTGTGGATGAGCGTGAACGAATGGAAGCTGGGCTCCGGCCGCAGCTTCGTCGGCATGGCGAACTACCAGCGGCTTTGGGGCGACGAACGCTTCCATAGGGCCATCTGGCGGACGCTCTATTTCACCGCGCTCGCCGTCGTGATCCCGGTGGTGCTGGGCACGGCGGCGGCGATCGCCTTCCACCGGAAATTCCCGCTGCGCGGCCTGGCGCGCACCATCTTCATCCTGCCGATGATGGCGACGCCCGTCGCCGTCGCGCTGGTCTGGACGATGATGTTCCACCCGCAGCTCGGCGTGCTGAACTGGATCCTGTCCCAGTTCGGCATCCCGCCCAGCCTATGGGTCTATGATGCCGCGACCGTCATCCCGACGCTGGTGATGGTGGAGGTCTGGCACTGGACGCCGCTGGTCATGCTGCTGGTCTTGGGCGGCCTGGCGTCGCTGCCCGTCGATCCCTATGAGGCCGCGAAGATCGATGGCGCGACGGGGTGGCAGGCCTTCCGCTTCATCACCCTGCCGCTGCTGGCGCCCTTTCTGATGGTCGCCATCATCATCCGCACCATCGATGCGCTGAAGGCCTTCGACACCATCTACGTCATCACGCAGGGCGGGCCGGGAACGGCGAGCGAGACGATCAACATCTTCCTGTATCTCAATGCCTTCGCCTACTACAACATGGGCTATGCCAGCGCCGTGGTGGTGGTGTTCTTCGCGCTCATCATCGGATTGGCGCTTCTGCTGCTGTGGTCGCGCGAACGCTTCAAGGACGCAGCGCGATGAGCGGCAGCACGATGCGCGCCAGGCCCTGGAAGCGGCGGCTGGAGGATCTAGGCTTCGGCCTTGCGGTCTTCGCGCTGGTCTCGCCGGCGGCGCTGGTCTTCCTCTGGATGCTGTCGCTGTCGCTGAAGAACGAGGTGGACAACACCGCCTTCCCGCCGGTCTTCATCCCCAACCCGCCGACGCTCGACAATTTCCGCGCGGTGTTCGAACGCAACGACTTCCTGCTGCAGGCCTGGAACAGCATCGTCGTCAGCTTCGGCGCCACGGGCATCGCGCTGGCCGTCGGCATCCCCGCGGGCTATGGCATCGCGAAGATGCGCGCCACCAAGGCGGCGGTGCTGATCCTGATCGCCCGCATCACGCCGGGCCTCTCCTACCTCATCCCGCTCTTCCTGCTGTTCCAGTGGATCGGGCTGACAGGGACGCTCTGGCCCATCCTCATCACGCACCTGGTGCTGACGGTGCCGATCGCGGTCTGGGTGATGATCGGCTTCTTCGAGGGGCTGCCCGGGGAGCTGGAGGAAGCCGCACTGGTCGATGGCGCGACCATCTGGCAGGCCTTCCGCCACGTGGCGCTGCCGCTGGCGCGCCCCGGCATTACCGTCGCGACGATCCTCGCCTTCATCTTCTCCTGGAACAACTTCATCTTCGCCATGGTGCTGGCGGGGCGGGAGACGCGGACGCTGCCGGTTGCCGTCAACAACATGCTGACCTTCGAGCAGATCAGCTGGGGCCCGCTCTCCGCCGCGGCGCTGCTGGTGACGGCGCCGGTGCTGGTGCTGACGCTGGTGGCGCAGAAGCAGATCGTGGCGGGCCTCACCCAGGGCGGCGTGAAGGGCGGCTGACCGCAACGATCGCCTGCGGCGATGCGTTGCGGCTTTTTCCAACCCCTCAGTCGGCGGGCGCGGCCTTCGGCCGCTTGCCTCGCGCCACGAGGCGCGGGCCGCATTCGCGGCCTCGGCCGCATTGCGCGGCCGCCTGCGGGATTGATGACCCGCTGACAGCGCGGCCTTGCCGCGCCACGATGCGGGGATGAGCGACCTCGTCCCCCTCATCGATGTCTCCGGCCTCCGCAGCGCGAATCCCGCCGCGCGCGCGGCCGTCGCGGCGCAACTCGGCGCTGCCTGTCGCGGCCCCGGCTTCTTCCTCGTCACCGGCCACGGCATCCCCGCTGCGATCACCACCGGCCTGTTCGACGCCGCCCGCACCCTCTTCGCCCTGCCGGAGGCCGAGAAGCAGGCCATGTCCATCCGCCGCTCGCCGCACAACCGCGGCTATGTCGGCCTGTCGGAGGAACAGCTGGACCCGACAAAGCCCGCCGACCGGAAGGAGGCCTTCAATGTCGGGCTGGAGATGGCGGCGGACGATCCGGAGATCCTGGCCGGCGTGCCCTTCCGCGGCGTGAACCTCTGGCCCCAGGGCCGTCCCGACCTTCGCGCCGCCATCCTCGCGCATTTCGACGCGGCCTGGGCGCTCGGCCGCCTGCTGCATCGCGGCTTCGCGCTCGACCTCGGCATCCCCGAGGATTTCTTCGAGTCCAGGCTGGACCGCCCGCTCGCGACCCTGCGCCTGCTGCACTACCCCGCTGGCGGGGCGGATGCGGCGCTCGGCGCCGGGGAGCACACCGATTATGGCTGCGTCACCATCCTCGCCACCGATGGCGTGGCGGGGCTGCAGGTGAAGCGCCGCGGCGGGGGGTGGGAGGATGTGCCGAGCCTGCCCGGCGCCTTCGTCTGCAACATCGGCGACTGCCTGATGCGCTGGACGAATGACGTCTATGCCTCCACCCCGCATCGCGTCCGCGCGCCGGAGGCGGAGCGCTATTCCGCCGCCTTCTTCCTCGACCCGAACCCCAATGCCGTGGTCGCGGTCCTGCCCGGCTGCACCGGCCCCGGCAACCCGCCGCGATACGCGCCGGTGACGGGGGCGGCCTACCTCCGCGCGAAGCTCGACGAGACCTACGCCCATCGGCGCGAGGCCGGCTGAACCCTTCACGCGCGGGCCCGGCGGGGCTAGGTAACGCCCCCGATGGCTCTCCCCCCCGCCGTGTTGCAGGTCCTCCCCGCGCTCGTCACCGGCGGCGTGGAGCGTGGGACGATCGAGATCGCGGAGGCCATCCGCGATGCGGGGCTGCGCGCCATCGTCGCTTCCGCCGGCGGCCCGATGGTGGCGGAGCTGGAGGCGCTGGGCGTCCGCCACGTCACCTTGCCGCTGCGCGCCAAGTCGCCCCTCGCCCTGTGGCGCAACGGCGCCGCGCTGTCGGCGCTGGCGCGGCAGGAAGGCGTCGCGCTGATCCATGCCCGGTCCCGCGCGCCGGCCTGGTCCGCGCTGATGGCGGCGCGGCGCAACGGCATCCCCTTCGTCACCACCTATCACGGCGCCTACAACGAAGGCTTCCCGGGCAAGCGGCTGTACAATTCCGTCATGGCGCGGGGCGACCGCGTCATCGCCGTCAGCCGCTTCATCGCGGACCTGGTCCGCGAACGCCATGGCGTGCCGGAGGACCGGCTCCGCATCATCCCGCGCGGCGTCGATCCCCGCCGCTTCGACCCCGAATCGGTGGCGCCGGAGCGTGTCATCGCGCTGCGCGCCGCCTGGGGCGCGGCGGAGGACCGGCAGGTCATCCTGCTGCCCGGCCGCCTCACGCGCTGGAAGGGCCAGGCCGTGCTGATCGAGGCGATGGCCAGGCTGCCTGACCACACCATGGCCGTGCTGGCCGGCGGCGGCGGCGAAGGCGAGTACCGTGCGGGCCTGGTGGCGCTCGCCCGCCAGCATGGCGTGGCGGATCGCGTCCGCATCCTTGGCCATGTGGAGGCAATGGGCACGGCGCTGCTCGCCGCCGATGTGGTCGTCCATGCCAGCACGGATGCGGAAGCCTTCGGCCGCACGGTGATCGAGGCGCAGGCCATGGGCCGCCCCGTCATCGCCGCGGACCTCGGCGGGCCGCGGGAGACGGTGGAGGATGGCGTCACGGGCTGGCGCGTGCCGCCTGGCGACCCCGCCGCCCTGGCGGCCGCCATCGGCCGCGTGCTCGCCATGCCGGCGCTGGAGCGGGCGGCGGTGGCGCGCGCGGGCCGCGATTCGGTGCTGGCCCGGCACACCACGGCGGCGATGCAGGCCGCGACCATCGGCGTCTACCGGGAATTGCTGCCATGACGGCGCCCGTCCTGGTCATCCGCCTCGGCGCGCTCGGCGATTTCGTGCAGTCCTTCGGCCCCTTCGCCGCCATCCGCGCGCATCACCCGGACCGGCGCATCGTGCTGCTGACGACACCGCCCTTCGCCCCGCTCGCCCGCCGCAGCCCCTGGTTCGACGAGGTGTGGGAGGATGGGCGTCCCGCCTGGACCGACATCCCGGCCGTGCTGCGCCTGGCGCGCCGGCTGCGGGCGGAGGGCTTCGACTGGGTCTATGACCTGCAGACCTCCGGCCGATCCTCCCGCTACCGGCTGATGGTGGGGCTCGGCGCCAACTGGTCCGGCACCGCCTGGGGCGCGTCCCACCCCCACGCCAATCCGCGCCGCACCGTCATGCACACGCTGGAACGCCAGCGGGACCAGCTGGAGTTGGCGGGCATCCACCACTTCCCGGCACCCGCGCTCGATTGGCTGGATGCGGACCTCTCCGGTTTCGCGCTGCCGCCGCGCTTCGCGCTGCTGGTGCCGGGCGCGTCGCCCCATCGCCCCGGCAAGCGCTGGCCGGTGGCGGGCTTCGCCGCCTTCGCCGCGGGCTGCGGGCTGCCCTGCGTGGTGCTGGGCGGGAAGGGGGAGGCGGAGCTGGCTTCCGGGATCACCCGCGCCGCGCCCGGCACCATCGACCTGGCCGGCCGCACCAGCATCCCGCAGGTCGCGGCGCTGGCGCGACGGGCGAGCTTCGCGCTCGGCAACGACACCGGCCCCACCCACCTGATCGCCGCCGCCGGCTGCCCGACGCTGGCGCTGTTCGGGGATGAGAGCGACCCGGCCCTCTGCGCGCCGCGCGGCCCCGCGGTCGCGGTGCTGCGCCACGCGCCCCTATCCGCCCTGGGGGTGGAGGATGTGCGCGCGGCCATGGCGGGGCTGGTACCGCGCTGAACCGCCCTGGCGCTACGCTGCGGCGACGCCTGCCTGCGTCCAGTTCCGCAGCGCCTCCTTCTCCGCCTCGCTGAGCGGCTCCTCCACCGCGCGCACGGCCGCGACCAGCGTGGCGTAGAGCCGGCGGGCATGCTGCGCCGCGGCGTCCGGCGCGGGCGCCTCGTTCAGCTTGGCGAAGCCGCGCATCAGCCAGCGCAGGATGGCCGTCACCTCCCGCGCGGAGACGTGCAGCCCCTGGCCGGCGCCCTCCGCCGCGATGGCGGCGGCGGCGGCGGGCAGGTCCGGCAGGTCGAGCGGCTGGCGGGCGGTGATGGCGTTCAGCACGAAGCCGATCTCCGCCGGCGTGAAGGCCGGCAGGTCCTGCGCCAGGCCCTTCAGGTCGCGCGATCCCCAGAGCAGGTCGCGCACCAGCAGCGCGGCCTCCGCCATCAGCGCTTCGCGGCTCGGCGGCTCCGGCTCCGGCTCCGGCTCTGGTTCCGGCGCGGGTTCGGGCACCGCCACGGGTTCCGGCTCCGGCACGGATGGCTCGGGCGGCGGCGGTTCGGCGGCCACGGCGGGCGCCGCCGGCACCGGGGATGGCACGGCCTCGGCCACCGGCTCCGCCGCCTCCTCCGGTACGCTCGGCGTCTCGGCCGGCAGGCCGGGCTGGTCCTCCACCCCCGGCGGCAGGTCGCCGGGCGGCGGGCCGCGTTCGGGGTCGAAGACCCAGCGGCGGGATGGCGGGCCCGTCATCAGCAGGCGCGGGTCGCGCGCCTCCTCGATCAGCGCGCCGAGCGTGCCGGCGCCGGCATAGTTGGTGGTCTTCAGCAGGGGCAGGGACCGGCCGATCTGGCTGCCCACCTCCGTCATGCGCAGCGCGCCGGAGGGGCTGCGGGCCAGCGCTTCCCGCAGCCAGGCCACGGCGCCGGCGCGCAGCGCGGGCAGGTCCGGCCCGCGCGCCACCGGCGGGGCTTCGGCCCGCACGGGCTCCGGGCGCTGGTAGTCCGGCCGCGGCGGCGGTTCGGGCCGCGGCGGCGCCTGCTCCACCTGCGCGATGGCGACATTGCCCATGCCGTCATGGGCGAAGTCGTCCAGCCCGACCACGATGTCGGCCGCCGCCAGGTAGGCGCGCTTGGCCGTGTTCTGCGCCAGGATGGTGATGCGCCGGTCATGCGCGCGCAGCCGCGCCAGCGCCGGCAGGAAGTCGCTGTCGCCGGACAGGATGACGAACTCGTCGAAGACCGTCTTGTGGTCCAGCGCATCCCGGATATCGAGCGCCATCTTCATGTCGGCGCTGTTCTTCAGGTAGGCGACCGGCGGGCAGTCAACGATGTCGAAGCCCGCCTGCACGAAGGCGGCGCGGAATTCCCCGAAATAGGTCCGGTTCCGCAGGTCCCGCTGCTGGCGGTAGCGCGCGACGGCGCGGCCCATCTGGAAGTCGAAATAGCCGCCGGGATTGAGGTAGCAGCGCCGGATCAGCGTGCGCCGCGTGGTGGGCGCCCCGCCCTCCTCACGCCCCTCCAGCCAGGCCAGCCAGGCATCCGGCCGTTCCCCGAAGGCATAGGCCGCCCGTTCATCCCACCGCAGCAACGCCATGAAGACATTATCGAAATCAACATACAGCGCCGCCCGCGGCGGCTTCTCGGCTTCAGCCATGTGAATGTGAGACTCCGTCACTCAGGATAGTGGTGCACCATAACCCCAAGTTGAGGGTCGCCTGTAACCCTACCGGTCAACCTTGACGACGGCGTGCCGGGCTGGCCATGGTCCCGCCCCATTTCACGCCAGTGGAGCCTGCTGCCCTCATGCCCGCGATCACTTTGCCCGACGGTTCCGTCCGCGCTTTCGACGGGCCCGTGACGGGCACGACGATCGCCGCCTCCATCGGCCCGGGCCTGGCCAAGGCTGCCCTCGCCATGCAGGTGGACGGCAGGCTGCGCGACCTGAGCCACGAGATCGCCGCCGATGCGGCCGTGCGCTTCGTCACCCGGAAGGATGCCGAGGCCCTCGACCTCATCCGCCACGACACCGCCCATGTGCTGGCGGAGGCGGTGCAGGAGCTGTTTCCCGGCACCCAGGTGACGATCGGCCCCTCCATCGAGAACGGCTTCTACTACGACTTCTCCCGCAACCAGCCCTTCACGACGGAGGACTTCGCCGCGATCGAGGCGAAGATGCGGGAGATCGTCGGCCGCAACGCCCCCTTCCGCCGCCAGGAAGTGAGCCGGGAGGACGCCATCGCCCTGTTCGAGGGCAAGGGCGAGCGCTTCAAGGTGGAGCTGATCCGGGACCTGCCTGAATCGGAGACCATCAGCCTCTACAGCCAGGGGGACTGGGTCGACCTCTGCCGCGGCCCGCATATGCGCGGCACCGGCGATGTCGGCACCGCCTTCAAGCTGATGAAGGTGGCCGGCGCCTATTGGCGCGGTGACCACCGCAACCCCGTGCTCTCCCGCATCTACGGCACCGCCTGGCGCGACCAGAAGGAGCTGGACGCCTACCTGCTGCAGCTGGAGGAAGCGGAGAAGCGCGACCACCGCCGCATCGGGCGGGAGATGAACCTGTTCCACCTGCAGGAGGAAGCGACCGGCAGCGTCTTCTGGCACCCCAAAGGCTGGAAGCTCTACCGCACGGTCGAGGACTACATGCGCCGGCGGCTGGATGACGGCGAGTACCAGGAGGTGAAGACCCCCCAGGTGCTGGACCGCAGGCTGTGGGAACGCTCCGGCCACTGGGACAACTACCGGAAGAACATGTTCATGGCGACGGTGGAGGACCAGGACGAGGCGCATCGCCTCCTGGCCCTCAAGCCCATGAACTGCCCCTGCCATGTGCTGATCTTCAACCAGGGCATCCGCAGCTATCGCGAACTGCCGCTGCGCATGGCGGAATTCGGCGCCTGCCACCGGTACGAACCCTCCGGCGCGCTGCACGGCATCATGCGCGTGCGCGCCTTCACGCAGGACGATGCGCACATCTTCTGCGAGGAACACCAGATCGCGGATGAGGCGGTTCGCTTCACCGCGCTGCTGTCCCGCATCTACAAGGATCTGGGCTTCGAGAGCTTCCGCGTGAAGTTCAGCGACCGCCCCGATCAGCGCGCCGGCGATGACGGCATCTGGGACCGGGCGGAGGGCGCGCTGCACGAGGCCTGCCGCAAGGCCGGCGTGGATTACGAGATGAACCCGGGAGAGGGCGCCTTCTACGGCCCGAAGCTGGAATTCGTCCTCCGCGACGCCATCGGCCGCGATTGGCAATGCGGCACCTTCCAGGTGGATTTCGTGCTGCCGGAGCGGCTGGACGCGGAATACGTGGCGGAGGACGGGTCGCGGAAGCGCCCTGTGATGCTGCACCGTGCCATCCTGGGAAGCTTCGAACGCTTCCTCGGCATCCTGATCGAACAGCATGCCGGGCGCTTCCCGCTCTGGCTCGCGCCTGTGCAGGTGGTGGTGGCGACTATCGTGGACGATGCCGCCCCCTTCGCGAAGGAAGCGGCGGAAGCGCTGCGCAAGGCGGGGCTGCGCGTGGACCTGGACCTGCGGAACGAGAAGATCAACCGCAAGGTGCCGGACCACATCGCCCAGCGCGTGCCCGTGCTGGCCGTGGTCGGGCGGCGGGAGGCGGAGGAGGGCAAGCTGGTGCTCCGCCGCCTGCCGGGGCGGGACCAGGTGGAGTTGCCGCTTGCGGAGGCGGTCGCGACCCTGGCGGCGGAAGCGACACCCCCCGATATCCGCGGCTGAGCGGCTTTTTTCGCGCCCGGCAAGCCCTGCCCATTAAGGCAGCGGCTTGCACCGGGGCCGCCCACTCGCCATAACAATGAGTCACTAGACTTGAACAGCGACAGGAGAGCGCCATAGCCCGTGGTCCAATGCCCGCCCAGATGCCGACGAGAGACGGCCCGCGGGTCAATGAGGATATCCGAGTCCCCCAGGTCCGCCTGATCGACCAGGATGGGGAGATGATCGGCGTGATGTCGGCGCGCGAGGCGCTTCTGCGCGCCTATGACGTGGGCCTCGACCTGCTCGAGATCAGCCCCAACGCCATCCCGCCGGTCTGCAAGATCCTCGACTACGGCAAGTACAAGTACGAGCAGCAGAAGAAGGCCAACGAGGCGCGCAAGCGCCAGAAGGTCGTCGAGCTGAAGGAAATCAAGGTCCGTCCGAACATCGACGACCACGATTACGGCGTGAAGATGCGCCAGATGAAGGACTTCATCGGCGAGGGTGACAAGGTGAAGGTCACGCTCCGCTTCCGCGGCCGCGAGATGGCGCACCAGGACCTCGGCCTGAAGGTGCTGGACCGGATCCGCACGGAACTGGCGGAGACGACCAAGGTCGAACAGATGCCGCGGCTCGAGAACCGGCAGATGATCATGGTCCTGGCGCCGAAGTAACCGGCGCCAACCGGCAATACGGGACAAGGCCCGCGCCAGGAATGGCGCGGGCCTTGCCGTTTATGGACCCTAATCCGCCTCCATCGCCTGCTCCTTGCTCTTCCGAAGGCTCGGCAGCAGCATCAGCACCAGCGAGATCGCCGCCAGCGCCAGCAATGTCGCGCTGATCGGGCGTTCGAAGAACACCGTCGCGTCGCCCCGGCTCAGCAGCATCGCGCGGCGCAGGTGCTCCTCCATCATCGGGCCCAGCACGAAGCCCAGCAGCAGCGGCGCCGGCTCCATCCGGAGCTTGTTGAAGAGGTAGCCGAGCCCCCCGAAGGCGGCCATCAGGTAGATGTCGAAGACGTTGTTGTTGAGGCTGTAGGACCCGATGCAGCAGAAGATCAGGATGCCGACATAGAGGAAGCGGTAGGGCACCCGCAGCAGCATCACCCACAGCCCGATCAGCGGCAGGTTGATGACCAGCAGCATCAAATTGCCGACCCACATGGAGGCGATGAGCCCCCAGAACAGCTCCGGCTGCGCCTCCACCATCCGCGGCCCCGGCTGGATGCCCTGGATGATCAGCGCCCCCGTCATCAGCGCCATGACGGCGTTGGAGGGGATGCCCAGCGTCAGCAGCGGGATGAAGCTGGATTGCGCGCCGGCATTGTTGGCGGATTCGGGGCCGGCCAGACCCTCGATCGCGCCATGGCCGAACTTCTCCGGCCGCCGGCTGATCCGCCGCTCCAGCATGTAGGACCCGAAGGCGGAGAGCGAGGCGCCGCCGCCGGGCAGGATGCCGAGCACGGTACCGAGCACGGTGCCGCGCACGGCGGCGGGCGCGGCATAGCGCCATTCCTCCCGCGTCAGCCACAGCTTGCCGTGCCTGGCGACGATGCCCTTCCGGATCTCCGGATTCTCCAGGTTCACCATGACTTCCGCGATGCCGAAGAGGCCCATCGCCAGCACGACGAAGTTGATGCCGTCCGACAGTTCCGGGACGCCGAAGGTGAAGCGCTGCTGGCCGGTCTGCACGTCGGTGCCCACCAGGCCTAGGGTCAGGCCCAGGATCACCATGCCGATGGCCTTGATGATGCCCCCCTGCGCCAGGATGCAGGAGACGATGAGGCCGAGCAGCATCAGCGCGAAATAGTCGGGCGGCCCGAAGGACAGCGCGACGGAGGTCAGCAGCGGCCCCGATGCCGCCACCACCACCGTCGCCACCGTGCCCGCGAAGAAGGACCCCAGCGCGGCCGTGGCCAGCGCCGCGCCCGCCCTCCCTTGCTGGGCCATCTGGTAGCCCTCGATCGCCGTGACGACGCTGGAGATCTCGCCCGGCAGGTTCAGCAGGATGGCGGTGGTCGATCCGCCGTACTGCGACCCGTAGTAGATGCCGGACAGCATGATGATGGCGGTCGTCGCATCTAGCCCGAAGGTCAGCGGCAGGAGCAGGGAGATGGTGGCTGTCGGGCCAAGCCCCGGCAGCACGCCGATCGCCGTGCCGATCATGGCGCCGAGGAAGGCGAAGGCCAGGTTCTGGAGGCTGAGCGCGACGCTGAAGCCGAGGATGAGGTTGTCGAGCATGGCGGCGCGGCTCCTACAGGATCAGCCAGGCAAGGCAGCCAAGGCCGCCGGCGATGCCGGCACCGGCCAGCGGCGCCAGGCGGTAGCCCGCCGCCGCATGCAGCAGCGGCACCGCGAGACCGAGGCCCAGCACCGGCCCGACCAGGTCGATCG
The DNA here is from genome assembly GCA_027482245.1 of Acetobacteraceae bacterium. Taxonomy (GTDB): domain Bacteria; phylum Pseudomonadota; class Alphaproteobacteria; order Acetobacterales; family Acetobacteraceae; genus Falsiroseomonas. The sequence goes on from JAIXWG010000066.1 coordinate 116,852, forward strand.
CCAGCACGCTGAGCGCGAGGGCGCCGAAGAGCAGGGGTGCCCGGCATTCCGCGGCGATGCCTGGCTTTCGCAGCAGGGCGAGGAGGTTGCGGGGCGTGAACGGTAGCGCGGCCGCGTGTGGCGGCCAGGGTGGGCGCTTCGGCATGCAGTTTTCCTTCCCGGAGGCGACGGGTGTCGGCCCAACCGGGATGGATGTCAGATGACGGGGATGAGAAATCGCGGGAAATTCAGGTAGTTAAGCGCAATAATCGCGTGGCCGCGTCGAATCGCCGGCGGGCTGCGCACGCGGCGGCGCTTGACCCCGTGGCCGATCACGCCTAATGGCGCCCCTCGGTCCGCCCTGGACCTGATCGGTCGCCCCGCCTGATGCGGGTCGGCTCCGTCGCTCCGCGAAGGCTCGCGCAGCGGCGCGATTTCGTTTGGGGCGAGCTCAACGGTTTGGCAAGGAAGTTCCCGCCGCGATGTTCGAGGCGCTGGGCAACAGGCTGACAGGGGTCTTCGACAAGCTGCGCCGCCGCGGCGCGCTGACCGATGCCGATGTCCAGGAAGCGCTGCGGGAAGTCCGTGTCGCGCTGCTGGAAGCCGACGTCGCCCTGCCGGTGGTGAAGGACCTCGTCACCCGCGTGCGCGAACGCGCCGTGGGGCAGGAAGTCATCCGCTCCGTCTCCCCGGCGCAGCAGGTCATCAAGATCGTCAACGACGCGCTGGTGGAAGCGCTGGGCGGTGGCGAGGGTGATGACGGCAAGCGGGGCCTCGACCTCAACGCGCCGTCGCCCATCCCTATCCTGATGGTCGGCCTCCAGGGCTCGGGCAAGACCACGACCTCGGGCAAGATCGCGCTGCGGCTGCGCACGCGCGAACGCAAGAAGATCCTGCTCGCCTCGCTCGACGTGCATCGCCCCGCCGCGCAGCTGCAGCTGCAGACCCTGGCCGATCAGGCCCAGGTGACGGGCCTGCCCATCATCGCCGGGCAGACGCCGCGGCAGATCGCGGAACGCGCGATGGATGTGGGCCGCCGCGAGCTCTACGACGTCGTCATCCTCGACACCGCCGGGCGGCTGGCGATCGATGAGGCGCTGATGGCGGAAGTCGCGGACGTGAAGGCGTTCGTGAAGCCGCATGAGACGCTGCTCGTCGTCGATGCGATGACCGGCCAGGATGCGGTGAATACCGCCAAGGCGTTCCAGGAGAAGGTCGGCGTCACCGGCATCGTCATGACGCGCGTCGATGGCGATGCGCGCGGCGGCGCGGCGCTGTCCATGCGCGCCGTCACCGGCGCGCCGATCAAGCTGCTGGGCGCCGGCGAGAAGCTGGACGCGCTCGAGGATTTCCACCCCGATCGCATCGCCAACCGCATCCTCGGCATGGGCGACATCGTCAGCCTGGTTGAGCGCGCGGCCGAGACGATCGACCAGGCGGAAGCCGAGAAGCTTGCGAAGAAGATGCAGAAGGGGTCCTTCGACCTCGAGGACTACGCATCGCAGATCAAGCAGATCGGCAAGATGGGCTCGCTGTCCGGCATCCTCGGGATGCTGCCGGGCGTGGGCAAGATCAAGTCGCAGATCGAGAACGCCAACCTCGACCAGACCATGCTGAAGCGCCAGGCCGCGATCATCGGTTCGATGACGCCGAAGGAGCGACGCAACCCGGACCTGCTGAAGGCCTCGCGCAAGCGGCGCATCGCCGCCGGTTCCGGCACCACGGTGCAGGACGTGAACCGCCTGCTGAAGCAGTTCGACGAGATGTCCGCGATGATGAAGCGGATGAACAAGCTCGGCCAGAAGGGGCTGATGCGTGGGGGCCTCGGCGCCCTCATGCCCGGCCTTGGCAACCGACGACCTTTCTAGACGATCAGGAGAAGGTAACCCTCATGGGCCTCAAGATTCGCCTCGCCCGCGCCGGCGCCAAGAAGCGTCCCTACTACCACATCGTGGTGGCGGACAGCCGCAGCCCGCGCGACGGCCGCTTCATCGAGAAGCTGGGCAGCTACAACCCGATGCTGCCGTCCGACCACGCCGACCGCGTGCGCCTGTCGGCCGAGCGCATCACCTACTGGAAGTCCGTCGGCGCCCTGCCGACGGAGCGCGTGGCGAAGTTCCTGGGCCATGCCGGCCTGGCGCCGATGCCCGTGTACAACGAGCAGCCGAAGCAGTCCGCGCCGAAGAAGAAGGCGCAGGAACGCGCCGCGGCCGGCGGCTGAACGACGCCATAGGCGGATCGGGCCATGCGGGTGCAGCGCGTGCTGGTGGGGGAGATCGGGAGGCCGCATGGCGTGCGGGGGCTCGTGCGCCTGCATGCCTTCACGGCCGACCCGCGCGCCATCGGCAGCTATGGCCCGCTGACCGACGCCTCCGGCGCCAAGGCGTTCCGCATCACGCCGCTGCCTGACGGGCTCGGCCGCATTGAGGGCATCGCGGATCGCGATGCCGCCGCGCGGCTGACCGGCACGAAGCTGTATGTGGAACGCAGCCAGCTGCCGCCGCCCGCCGACCCGGACGAGTTCTACCTGAGCGACCTGGAGGGCCTGTCGGCCTTCACGGAAGCCGGGGAGGCGATCGGCAAGGTCCGGCTGGTGGAGGATCACGGCGCGGGGCCGTTCCTCATCATCGACGGAAGCGCGGGCGAACTGCTGCTGCCCTTCACCAAGGCCTGCGTGCCGGTGGTGGATGTGGCAGGCGGACGGATCACCGTGGTGCCGCCGGCGGAGGTGCTGGTGCGTCCGGAAGGCGGGGCCAGGGAAGGGGAGGGCGCGGCGGCATGACCTGGCGCGCCACCATCCTGACGCTGTTCCCGGACATGTTCCCGGGCCCGCTCGGCCTGTCGCTGGCCGGCCGCGCGCTGCGCGAGCAGCGCTGGGCGATCGAGGCGCTGGACATCCGCAGCTTCGCGACGGACCGGCACCGCACCGTGGACGACACGCCCTTCGGCGGCGGTGCGGGCATGGTGATGCGCCCCGATGTGCTGGACGTGGCCTGCGAGGCCGCGACCAGCCGCAACCCCGGCGCTCCCCTGGTCTACCTGACGCCCCGCGGGCGACTTCTGGACCAGGCGCTGGTGCGGGACCTGGCGGCGGGGCCCGGCGTGACCGTGCTGTGCGGGCGCTATGAGGGCGTCGACCAGCGCGTGATCGAGGCCCGCGGGATGCTGGAAGTCTCGGCCGGCGATTTCGTGCTCTCCGGCGGCGAACCCGCCGCCCTGCTGATGCTCGATGCCTGCATCCGGCTGCTGCCGGGTGTGATGGGCGCCGCGGCATCCGCGGAGGAGGAGAGCCACGGCGCCGAGGGGCTTCTGGAATACCCCCACTACACGCGGCCCGCCGAATGGCAGGGCCGCAAGGTGCCGGAGGTGCTGCTCTCCGGCCACCATGCGGAGGTCGCGCGCTGGCGGCGCGCGGAAGCGGAAGCGGCGACGCGGACGCGGCGCCCCGACCTCTGGGAACAACACATCCTCCGCAGATCTGCGGAACCAAACCAGGCAAAGGCGGGGCGGCTGGACGGCCACCCGGCCGCCGCCTAATTGCTTCAGACGGAAGGAACCACCCCGATGAACCTGCTCCAGCAGTTCGAGGCCGCCCAGCAGGCGAAGCTCTCGGCCACCCGCGAGACCCCGGCCTTCGATGCGGGCGACACGCTCCGCGTCATGGTGAAGGTCGTGGAAGGGGAGCGCATCCGCACCCAGGCCTATGAAGGCGTCTGCATCGCCCGCAGCAACCGCGGCCTGAACAGCAACTTCACCGTTCGCAAGCTGTCCTACGGCGAGGGCGTGGAGCGCGTCTTCCCGCTATACAGCCCGAATGTCGCGGAGATTGTCGTGGTGCGCCGCGGCAAGGTGCGGCGCGCGAAGCTGTATTACCTGCGCGGCCGGACCGGCAAGTCCGCCCGCATCGAGGAGCGGGCGCGGGCCAAGGTCGAAGCGACCGCCTGAGCCTACGCGTTACCGAACGCCCCGGCCCACCAGGCCGGGGCGCTTTTGTCTTGGGGGAAATCCGGCATGTCGGCCACGAAGCCGCGGACACTGTTCGACAAGATCTGGGATGCGCATGTCGTCGAGACGCTGCCCGACGGCACCGCGGTTCTCTACATCGACAAGCACCTCACGCATGAGGTAACGAGCCCGCAGGCCTTCGAGGGCCTTCGCCTCGCTGGCCGCAAGGTGCGGCGCCCGGATGCTACGCTCGCGGTCGTGGACCACAACATCGCGACCGATGCCAGCCGCTACGGCACCATCGAGGACCCCGAGAGCCGCACGCAGGTCGAGACGCTGGAAGCCAACGTGAAGGCCTTCGGCGTCCCCTACATCCCGCTGACCGACAAGCGCCAGGGCATCGTCCACGTCATCGGCCCGGAGCTGGGCCTGAGCCTGCCCGGCATGACGATCGTCTGCGGCGACAGCCACACCTCCACCCATGGCGCGATGGGCGCGCTGGCCTTCGGCATCGGCACGTCGGAGGTCGAGCACGTGCTCGCCACCCAGACGCTGCTGCAGAAGCCCGCGAAGAACATGCGCGTCACGGTCGATGGCAAGCTGCCGGCGGGCTGCACGGCCAAGGACATCGTGCTCGCCATCATCGGCAAGATCGGCACCGCCGGCGGCACCGGCCATGTGATCGAATTCGCCGGCGAGGCGATCCGCGCGCTCGACATGGCCGGCCGCATGACGGTCTGCAACATGTCGATCGAGGCCGGCGCGCGCGCCGGCATGGTGGCGCCGGACCAGACCACCTTCGACTACGTGAAGGGCCGCCCCTTCGCGCCGAAGGGCGAGGCCTATGACCGCGCCGTCGCCTGGTGGAAGACGCTGCCCTCCGACGGGGGTGCTGTCTTCGACAAGGAAGTCACGCTCGACGCCGCGCAGATCATCCCGCAGATGACCTGGGGCACGAGCCCCGAGGACGTGCTGCCCGTGACCGGCGTGGTGCCGAACCCCGCCGAGATCGCGGATGAGGCACGCCGCGCGCAGGTGCAGCGCATGGTCGACTACATGGGCCTGACGCCTGGCCAGAAGCTGACCGACCTCAAGGTCGATGTCGTCTTCGTGGGGTCCTGCACCAACAGCCGGATCGAGGACATCCGCGCCGCCGCCGCCATCGCCCGCGGCCGCAAGGTCGCGCCGCATGTCCGCGCGCTGGTCGTGCCGGGCTCCGGCCTGGTGAAGGAAGCGGCGGAAGCGGAAGGGCTCGACAAGGTCCTGCTGGAAGCGGGCTTCGAATGGCGCGAAGCCGGGTGCTCCATGTGCCTCGGCATGAACCCGGACAAGCTGAAGCCCGGCCAGCGCAGCGCCAGCACGTCCAACCGCAACTTCGAGGGTCGCCAGGGCCCTGGCGGCCGCACCCACCTCGTCTCCCCCGCCATGGCGGCGGCGGCGGCGATCGCGGGCCACTTCGTCGATGTGCGCGATTACCAGCCGAAGGAGGGTGTGTGAGATGCGGGCCTTCACCACGCTGACCGGCATCGCGGCGCCCATGCCGCTCGCCAATGTCGACACCGACAAGATCATCCCCGGCCGCTTCCTCAAGACCATCCAGCGCACGGGCCTCGGCAAGCACCTGTTTGCCAACATGCGCTACGAGGATGACGGGTCGGAGAAGCCGGATTTCGTGCTGAACCAGGAGCCCTACCGCAAGGCCGAGATCCTGGTCGCCTACGAGAATTTCGGCTGCGGGTCGTCGCGGGAGCATGCGCCCTGGGCGCTGCTCGATTTCGGCATCCGCTGCGTCATCGCGCCGGACTTCGCGGACATCTTCCACAACAACAGCTTCAAGAACGGCGTGCTGCCGGTGAAGCTGCCGCGGGAGGTCTGCGAACAGCTGATGGAGGATGCGCGGCTCGGCCCGAATTCCCGCATCACCGTCGATCTGGAACGCCAGGTGGTGGTGCGCCCGAACGGGGAGGAGATTCCCTTCACCATCGACCCCTTCCGCCGCCACCTGCTGCTGAACGGGCTCGACGACATCGGCCAGACCATGCAGCACGCGCCCTCCATCGATGGGTTCGAGGCGAAGCAGCGTGCGTCCCAGCCCTGGCTCTACGACGCCAAGGTCTGACCACCCGGCGGGGGCCACGGCCCCCGCATGTCCACTACCGTCCAGGACCACCGCATCCATGCCCGCCAACAAGAAGCTGCTCATCCTTCCCGGCGACGGAATCGGCCCCGAGGTGATGCGCGAGGTTCGCCGCATCATCGACTGGATGGACCGCCGCCGCTCCGTGACCTTCGAGGTGAAGGAAGGCATCGTCGGCGGTGCCGCGCTCGATGCCACCGGCAGCCCCTGCCCGGATGAGACGGTGGCCGCGGCCGGCGAAGCGGACGCCGTGCTGTTCGGCTCCGTCGGCGGCCCGAAATGGGACAGCCTGCCCTTCGACCAGCGCCCGGAACTCGGCATCCTGCGGCTGCGGAAGGACCTCGGCCTGTTTGCCAACCTCCGTCCCGCCGTGGTGCTCGACCCGCTCGCCGATGCCTCCGCGCTGCGGCCGGAGCTGGTGCGCGGCCTCGACATCATGATCGTGCGGGAGACCACGGGCGGCATCTATTTTGGCGAGCCCCGCGGCATCCATGTGAACGAGCAGGGCAAGCGCGTCGGCATCGACACGGAGATCTATTCCGAGGACGAGATCGCCCGCGTCGCGCGCGTCGCCTTCGACATCGCCCGCAAGCGCAGCCGCAAGCTGACCAGCGTGGAGAAGGCCAACGTCATGCAGTCCGGCCGCCTCTGGCGTGCCGTGGTCGGTGAAGTGGGTGCCGCCGAATACCCGGATGTCGAGCTGCAGCACATGTATGCCGACAACTGCGCCATGCAGCTGGCCAGCCGCCCGAAGCAGTTCGACGTCATCCTCGGCGGCAACCTATTTGGCGACGTGCTGAGCGACCTCGCGGCGGCGCTGACGGGCTCGCTCGGCATGCTACCCTCCGCGACGCTCGGCGCCATGCAGCCTTCCGGCAAGCGGCACGCGCTGTATGAACCCATCCATGGCAGCGCGCCCGACATCGCAGGCAAGGGCATCGCCAATCCCTGCGCGCAGATCCTCTCCTTCGCCATGCTGCTGCGCCTGTCCTTCGGCATGGATGAGGATGCGCAGCTGATCGAGACGGCGGTGGAGAAGGTGCTGGCCGGTGGGCTGCGCACCGCTGACATCATGTCCCCCGGCCGCGCCCGCGTGGGCACCACCGTGATGGGTGAGGCGGTGCTGCGGGAGCTGGAAAAGCTCTCCGCGTAAAATTGGTGACATGGGCCGGACGGAGGGGTTGCGCCCCCCCGTCGGTCCCGCTAAATCGCCCCTCGTGCGGACCCGTAGCTCAATTGGATAGAGCACCAGACTACGGATCTGGGGGTTAGGAGTTCGAATCTCTTCGGGTCCGCCATCCGATTACTTGGAAACGCCGGTTTCCACGCCACGCAGAAGGCCGGGTCATCACTGACCCGGCCTTCTGCGTTTCCGGCCCCCGCGGCGCGGCAACCATCGGCGCCTCGCGTGCTGGTTGAGCTATGCCACAACCGGCATTTGGTGCATTTTGCCGCCGACATGACCATCGCCGGCAGCCCGCCCGCCCCTCCCGCCGCCCTGCCCGATGTTCCCGTCCTGGAAGGCGGCGGGCTGCTCGGCCACCTGCCTGCCATGGCCGCGGCACCGCACAGCTTCCCCGCCGCCGCGCTGCAGGCCCATGGCGGCCTGGTCGCCATCCGGCTCGGCCCGCGCCGTATCGTCGCCATCGGCCGCCCCGACCTGGCGCGGGAAGTGCTGGTCACGCGGGCCGACCGCTATCCCCGCGGCCGCATCAACCGCAACCTCGGCGCCGTCATCGGCGACGGGCTGCTGGCGACGGAGGGCGACCTCTGGCGCGCCCGCCGCCGGCGCATGCAGCCCTCCTTCCGCGCGGACCGCCTGGGCGCGCTCGCCGCGACCACGGATGCGGTGATGGCGGAGACGATGGCCCGCTGGACCGGCGACGCCATCGATGCCGGGCAGGAAGCCGGGCGCATCGCCATCCGCGTCATCGGCGGCGTCCTGCTCTCCCGCCGGATCGAGGACGGGGAGGGCACCGCCTTCGTCGCGGCGGTACAGGACTGCCTGGCGCAGCTCATGCGCCGCAACTGGTCGCTGGTCCGCTGGCCGCTCTGGGTGCCAGTCCCCGTCAACCGCGCCGTCAACGCCACACGCCGCACGCTGGAGGCCTTTCTGGGCGAGGAGCTGGACCGCCGCCTGGCCGCGCCGGACGCCCAGCCGGACGACCTGCTCGCCGCCCTGATCCGCGGCCGGCCCGATGACCCGCCGCTGCCGCGCCAGGCCCTGCTGAACGAGCTCAAGACCCTCTTCGCCGCGGGGTTCGAGACGACGGCGACGGCGCTGACCTGGCTGATGCACCTGCTGGCCCGCCACCCCGATGTCGCGCAGGCGTTGCGGGACGAAGCGGTGCCCGTGCTCGGTGACCGCGCGCCGACCCCCGCCGACCTGCCGCGCCTGCCCTATGCCGCGGCGGTGGTGGAGGAGGCGATGCGCCTCTACCCGCCGGTCTACAACATGGGCCGGGATTGCGCGGCGGATGACGATCTGGGCGGCCACCGCATCCGCGCCGGCACCACCGTCGTCGTCTCCATCTTCGCCATCCACCGCAGCCCCGAATTGTGGGAGGCGCCGGAGGAATTCCGCCCGGACCGCTTCCTGGGCGCCGGCGCGGCGGGGCGGCGCAACCTGCTGCCCTATGCCTGGGGCCGGCACCAATGCATCGGCAACCACTTCGCCGACCTGGAACTGGTCGTGGCGCTGCTGGCGCTGGTGCGGCGCTACCGCCTCGACCCCGCCAGCCAGGCGCCGGTCGGCATGAAGGGCCGCACCACCCTGGCGCCTGACCGGCCCATCCTGCTGCGCCCGGTCCCCCTGGCATGAGGATCGCGCCCCCGACGCTGGCGGGGTTCGAGGTGCTGGACACCACCGACCCCGCCGCGGTGCTCGCCTATGAACGGTCCTTCTACCGCGCCTTCGCGCCCATCCGCCCGGCGGGGCTGCTGCGCCGCCTCTGGGAATGGGACGATGCGGCGGGGCGCATCGCCGCCCCCGTGCCCTATGCGGACCAGGTCGTCTATGTGTTGCGCGATGCGGGGGGGGAGGTACGGCGCGGCCTGGCCGTGAACCTCGCGCTCCGCACCGTGCAGGCCGCACGCTTCGGCTTCACCCTGCCGGCGGAGCCCGGGATCGTGGAGATGCTGACCTTCTTCTCCGATGGCCCGCACGATCTGCGGGGCGCGCTGCGCTTCCGCCGCGCCTGCTACGCGGACCTCCGCGCCCGCGGGCTGCATTGCGGCTACGGCACCGCCCGCCGCCGGCCCCTCGCCGCCTATGGCCGCTTCGGGTCCGTGGTGACGGATGAACGGTGGCTGGAAGGGGAGGCGCGCTACCTGCTGCGCTTCGACTTCACGGTGGAGCCCCGGGGGCGGGACGCGGGCGGATGAGGCGCCGCCTCTGGCTCCTGGGCCTCGCCCTGCTGGCGGCGCCGGCGGCCCTGCTGCTGCCGCGCCCCGATGGCCCCGCGCCCGCGGCGCAATCGCCCGCCGCCCTCGTCGCCCGCGGCCGGATCGAACCCGAGGGTCGCGTCATCGCCCTCCATGGCCCCTTCCGCGCCGTGCTCGGCCGCGTGCTGGTGGAGGAAGGCCAGGCCGTTGCCACTGGGCAGGTGGTGGCGACGCTCGACACCCATGCGGTGGCGGAAGCGCAGGCGGAGGCCGCGCGCGCGCGCCTGGCCCTGGCGCAGGCGGAGGAAGCGCAGGTCGCCGCCCCTGCCAAGCCCGGCGTCATCCTGGCCCAGCGCGCCCTGGTCCGGGCGCGGGAGGCGGAGCTGACGCTCGCCCGCCAGGAACACGCCCGCATCGCGACGCTCCGCGCCACCAGCATCGCCGCCCCCGCCACGCTGGAACAGCGCCAGGCGGAGCTGGACCGCGCGGAGGCCGCGCTGCGCCAGGCGGAAGCCGAGCTCCGCGCCCTCAGCGAGGTGCGGGAGGAGGATCGCCGCGCCGCCGCCGCCCGCACCGCCGTGCAGCGGGCGTCGGTGGCGGAGGCTGAGGCCGAGCTTGCCCGCACCAGCATCCGCGCCCCCTTCGCCGGCACCGTGCTCGCCCTGCTGCGCCGAGGCGGGGAGAGCATCGGGGATGAGGGCATCCTGCAGATGGCGGCACTCGACCGCCTGGTGGTGGTGGCGGAGGTGGAGGAGGCCGAGGCCCCCCGCGTCGCCCCGGGCCAGCCCGCCCGCATCGCCGGCCGCGTCCTGGCGGCGCCCATGGAGGGCCGCGTGGAGCTGGTCGGCCGCCAGGTCATGCGCCAGCGCCGCACCAGCTCCGACGTCCTCATCGGCCGCGATGCCCGCATCGTGGAGGTGACGATCCGCCCCCTCGGCACCCTGCCGCCGGTGGTGGGGGCGGAGGTGGAGGTGCGTCTTCCGCTGGTGCCCGCGCGCCCATGATGGCGCTGGCTCGCTTCGCCGCCCTGCTGGCCTTCAGCCAGCTGCGCCACCGCGCGCTCGCCTCGCTCGCCGCGCTGGCGGGGGTGGCGGTCGCGGTCATGCTCATGCTGGTGCAGGTGGGCTTCCGCAACGGGCTCTACGACAGCGCGCTCGCCCTGCCGCGGGCGCTGGCGGCGGACCTCGTGCTGGTCAGCCCGTCCTACCGCGCCCTGACCTTCTCCCCCCCCTGGTTCCCCCGCGCGGCGCTGCGCGATGCCGCGGGGGTGCCGGGCGTGGCGGAGACCGCGAGCCTCTTTGCCTATAGCGGCCAGGTGCGGGGGCCGGAGGGCGGCAGCAACCTCTCAGTCTGGATGCTCGGCATCGATCCCTCCGCAAGGGTGCTGGACCTGCCGGAGGTGGTGGCGGCGCAGCGCGCGCTGTCGGTGCCGGAGACCGCGCTGCTGGACCGCCTGTCGCGGCAGGAGTTCCGCAGCGTCATCGCGCAACTCGGCGCGCAGGGCTTCGCGCGCCTGCCGCTCTACGCCCCCACGGCTGACCTGGCGCCGGTGCTGGAGGTGCGGGGCCTTTTCACCCTCGGCCCGTCCTTCACCATTGATGGCGCGCTGCTGATGAGCGAGCTGACGCTGAACGCCGCCATCGGCGTGCCGCTGGACCGCGTCTCCATCGGGCTGCTGCGCCTGGCGCCCGGCGCGCGGGCGGATGCGGTGGCCGCGGCGGTGGCGGCGCGGCTGGATGGCCGGGCGCGCGTGATGACGCGGGCGGAGTACCTGGCGGAGGAACGCGGTTTCTACGCGCGGCGCACGCCGATCGGCGTGATCTTCAATGTCGGCCTGCTGGTCGGCGTCGCGGTGGGCGTGGTGTTCATCCTGCAGGTGCTGAACAGCCTGGTGGATGCGAACCTGCCCGAATACGCGGTGCTGCTGGCGCAGGGTTACCACCCCGCCTTCCTGGCCGCCGTCGTCGCGCAGGCCGCCATCGCCGTCGCGCTGGTCACCTACCTGCCGGCCGTCGGCCTGGCGCTGGCGGTGACGGAGACGGCGAGCCAGGTGACACGCCTGCCGATCGGCGTGCATGGCTCGGACCTCGCGATGGTGCTGGCGCTGAGCCTCGGCATGGCGGCGGTGGCCGCCCTTCTGGCCACGCTGCGCCTGAAGCGTGCCGACCCGCTGGAGCTGTTCGGGTGAGTGCGCTGCTGGCGGAACTGCGCGATGTCAGCCACGGCTTCGGCGCGGGCGCGCAGCGGCGCGCCGTGCTGCGGGGCATCACGCTCGACCTGCATGCCGGCGATTTCGTCGCGCTGACCGGGCCCTCGGGGTCGGGCAAGACGACGCTGCTGACGTTGCTCGGCGCGCTGCGGGTGCCGGAGGAGGGCGCGCTCCGCCTGCTCGGCCAGGATGTCCGCGCGCTGGAGGCACGCTCGCTCGGCGCGCTGCGCCGGCGCATCGGCTTCGTCTTCCAGCGCCACCACCTGCTGCGCTCGCTGAGCGTGGTGGAGAATGTGGAGGCCGCGCTGCATGGCCAGCCCGGTGCCGATGCGGGGCGCGACCGCGCGGCGGCGCAGGCGATGCTGGAAGCCGTGGGCCTCGGCGGGCGCGGCGCGGAATCGACCGCGCGACTGTCGGGCGGCGAACAGCAGCGCGTGGCCGTCGCGCGCGCCCTGGTGCGACGCCCGTCCCTGGTGCTGGCGGACGAGCCGACCGCCTCTCTCGATGGCCGCAGCGGCCGCGCCGTGGTCGCGCTGCTGGCGGAGCTGACGCGGGGGACGGAGTGCGCCGTGGTGATGGGCACGCATGACGAGCGCTGCCTCGACCTGGTGACGCGGCGGCTGCACATGGAGGATGGGGTGCTGAAGCAGCCATGACGACGACGCCGGATTTCACGGAACGCCCCTGGCCGCCGCTGCGCGACCTGATCATCGGGATGCTGTCGCTGCACCGGCCGATGACCTTCCACGGCATGATGGAGGTCGATGTCACCCGAATCATGGAGGGGCTGGCGCGGCTGCGCCGGGCGGACCGGCACGCCGTGTCGCTGCATGCCGTGATGATCGAGGCCGTGGCCTTCGCCGCGGCGCGGAACCCGGGGGTGCTAACCTTCCGCCACGGGAAGAACCTGGTCACCTTCCGCGATGCCGATGTGGCGACGGTGGTGGACCGCAAGCAGCCCGACGGCACGCGCCTGCCCATGGGCCTGACCATCCGCGCCGCGCAGGACAAATCCGTGCGGGCGATCCATGAGGAGCTGCGCGCCGCCCTGAAGGGCGACCTGACGAAGACGGCGGAGGTGCAGCGCCGCCGCCGCCTGCTGCGCCTGCCGAAGCCGCTGCGCGCGCTGATCTTCCGCCGCATCGCCGCCGATCCGCACTTCCTGCGCCGCGTGCAGGGCACGATCGGGCTGACCAGCCTGCAGCGGCCGGGGCTCGATTTCCGCATGGTCGCCTTCCCGCCCAACCCCTTCACCGTCTCCCTCGCCGTGGGCGGGATCGAGACGCGGCCCGCGGTCGCGGGCGGCGCGCCGCGGCGGGTGCTGTCGCTGGGCGGCGCCATGGACCATGCGGTGATCGACGGCGCCGCGGTGGCGCGCTTCACCATCGCCCTGCAGCAGCGCCTGGCGGATGCCGAGGGGATGCGCGGGCTGGTGGAGGCAGCGGAGGCTGGCTGACCTTATGCCAACGGCCGCTTGCAGCGACCCGTTGGCATGCTTTTGCTGTGCCCTCAGACGCCGGGCGGCCCCTCCGGGGCCTTGGCTTCGCGGCGCTGGCCGCGGGCCGCATTCGCGGCCTCGGCCGGCTTCGCCGGCCGCAGGTCATTCCAACGTGCCGTTGGATTTACCCGGGCGCGCCGGGATGCCTCATCAGCCCGCCATGGCGGATCGCGACATGCTCGAACAGCGCGCGATCCTCCCGCGTCACCTCCAGCAGCAGCTCGCAGGTCTCGCTGTCCAGGTTGATGCGGCCCTGGCCGGCGGTCACGTTCTCCCGCTCCACCCGGCCCTGGGGCACGCCGAGCCAGCGATGCAGCGTGGCGGAAACGTCGTCCACGCGCGCCGTGGTGCCGACCAGCGCGTAGCACCCCTCCAGGATCGCGATCGCCTCCTTCGCGCTCCCCGCGCCGGTCAGCTGGCGGCAGGCCTCGCCGGCCAGGGCATCGGCGGAATCGCGGATGAACTCGGCGAAGCCACGTTCCCGGAACACCGCATGCAGCGGGTGGCCGGGCCAGGTGGCCATGTAGTTGAAGGCGGAGAGCAGCCGCGCCACCGGGTCCCGCAGCAGCGTGACGAAACGGGCATCCGGCCGCGCGCGTTCCAGCGCCTCGTTGACCGAGACATGGCCGCTGACCAACGCGTGGCCCGCCACCTGGTCTGGCGCCAGGGCGCGGAAGGCGGCGCGCTCGGCCTCGTCCCCTACCCGCAGCACGCTCTCGGGTGGCAGGGCGCGGGCCAGCGCGGCGTGCAGCGCGAAGCCCCCGGTCTTGGGCAGGTGGATGAAGACGACCTGCGCCGGCAGGGGCCGGATCAAGCGGCGGCGTCCCGGCGCGGCCGGATGAAGGCGAAGGCGACCAGCCCGACGCCGGTCACCCAGAGCACCGCCAGCACATAGGGCCGCCAGACCAGGATGGCCGACCGCGCGGCCGGCGCGGCTGCCGCGATCGTGGCCGGCGTGGCGGGGGCAGGCGCCTCCGCATAGGCCAGCCGGACCTCCGGGGCGGGCGCCGTGCTGGACCAGGCGAAGGCCACCCCCTGGCCGTCCAGCAGGGCCACATCGCCCCGTTCCAGCCGCGGCGCGGCGGCGGGCAGGGCGGGCATCAGCGTGGGCAGCCGCAGCCAGAGGCCGGGGCGGTCGCCCTCCGCCGTCACCAGCTGCGCCGCGATCATGCGCTGCGCGCCATCGAGGTCGAGCAGCGGCCGGCCTTCCCGGTCCGACAGCGTCAGCCGCCCGGCATCGAAGCGCAGCACCGGCCGGCTGCCCGCCGGCGGGTCCAGGGTGACGGCGATGAAGGGGCCGCCGGGCGTGGGCGGGGCGACGCCGTCGCGCAGAGTCACCGTGATGGGCGCCGAAGCCGGCACCAGGCCGCGCAGCAGCCAGAGCACGGGGTTCAGCGCCTCCGCCACCGGGCCTTCCGGGGCGGCGTCCAGGATCACCTCCACCCCATTGGCGAAGCGGCCGGGCAGGCCGAGGAAGTCGCGCGGCGCGGCGGGCGGTGCCAGGCGCAGCGCGCTGTCCGGCATCAGCTGCGCCAGCCCCCCGGGCGCCGGGCGCTGCAGCGTCACGACCAGCCGGTTGTCGAGCCGCAGCAGCGCGGGCGGCACGGGCAGGCTGATCCGCGCCGGGCCTTCCGCCGGCAGGGCGGTGCTGCCGAGCATGGTGTCGTTCAGCACCGCCGTCGCCACGCTGCGCCCGCCCGTATCGGGCGTCAGGGTGAAGGCGAGGTCGATGGCGGCGGGCAGGCCGCCGCCGGGCAGGTCCCGCAGCGCGAATTCCAGCGCCCATCCCGGCGCCGCGCCTTCCTGCGGCAGCGTCGCGCCGCGCAGCGCGGCGAAGGGCAGGGCGGCCACGGTGGCATCCGGCACGCGGGCTTCCCGAACGCCGATCGCCGGCCCCGCCGCCGCGTCCCGCCAGGGGCCGTCCAGCAGCCCTGCCGCCAGGCCCGGCTGCGGCCCGCCCAGGGCCAGCGCCGGCATGCCATCGAGGTCCAGCACCACCGCGCCCGACGGCCCGAGCCCCACCACGACCGCCCCGGTGGTCCAGAGCCGCTGGCCACCCGGCCCGCGCTCGATCGCCGGCGGTGCGCCGGATCCGATCCGCACCTCCCGCCCTGCGCCGGCCAGCGCCAGGCCGATGCGCAGCGCCGCGGCAGCTTCGAGGGCGGGCAGGGGGCCGGGGCGGGTCAGCACCTGGGTGCGGGCGGGCAGCAGGCGGAACAGCGTGGCGACGGAGGGCAGGGCGCCATCGGGCAGCAGCAGCGCCAGGTGGCTGTCCACCCGCAGCGTCGCCAGCGCGCCCCCGCCGGTATCGACCAGCCGCAGGCCGAGGCGGAGCGAGGCGGCGTCGCGCGCCAGATCCTCCGCCGGGATCGGCAGCTCGATGGTCAGGCGGGTCTCGCCCTCCGCCACCGCGCGGCTGGCGAGCACCCGGCCATTGGCCCAGACCTCCACCGCCTGGCGGCCGCCGAAGGGGGCGACGAGGTCGAAGGACAGGCTGGCCCGCGCGGCCAAGCCCGGGATGTCGCGCGGCACGGGGAAGGCCACTTCGCGCCCCGCCGTGCCGAAGGCGAGCCCTGCCTCCAGCCCCAGTTCATCCAGCCCGACGCGCCGTTCCAGAGGGGGCGTGGGGGCGGGGGCGGGGGTGGGCAGGGGCTGGGCGGCGACCGGCGGTCGCGGCGCCGGCCGGGCCGGGCGCTGCTGCGCCAGCGCCGGCGCGGACGACAGGATCAGCGCGGCAAGGACCAAGGTGGCGGGGACCAGCCAGCGACCGGTGGCATGGGCAGTGGGGCGATGGGGTCGCACGGATCCTCGGGCAGGTCGCGGGCAGTCAGCCCGCGGAGTATCCCACCCGCCGCCGGACGGCGGCAAGGCCGCTGCCCGCGGCCGATGGCCCGTTTCGCGGCGCGGCCTGCCGGTCACGTCATCGTGACAACGGGATCAATAGCCCCGATGCGGCTCCGCCAGAAGGGGGAAGGCGGAATGGACATGCGGCACCACCAGCGGTTCCACCCGGTGCAGCATGGACTTCTCCGCGGCCGCGAAGCTGCTGGCGCCGAGCAGGCCGAGGCAGGTCTGCACCTCGTCCTCCAGCAGTTCCAGCACGCGCCGCACGCCATCCTGTCCAGCCGCCGCCAGGCCGTAGCAGTAGAGCCGCCCGATGCCGACAAGTTCGGCGCCCAGGATGATCGCCTTCACCAGGTCCGTGCCGCGGCTGATGCCGCCATCCATCCAGACGCGGGCGCGGCCGCCCACGGCCTCCACCACCTCCGGCAGCACGGCGAGCGATCCGCGCCCATGGTCCAGCTGCCGCCCGCCATGGTTGGAGACGTAGACGACATCGATCCCGTGCTCGACGGCGATCGCCGCATCCTCCGCGGTGCCGATGCCCTTCAGGATGAGCTTCACGCCGGGATGCGCCGCGCGGACACGCGCGATGTCGGCCCAGGAGAGGGCGGCCTGGTGGTTCATGCCCTCGCTCCGCGCGCGCCAGTGCTTGACGAAGCGCTTGGCGATGTCGCGTTCGCGGCGGCTGTAATGGGCGGTGTCCACGGTGATGGCGAAGGCGTCGTAGCCGCTATCCATCGCGCGCCTGATGTGGCTGTCGATGAAGTCCGGCCCGCCGCGGACATAGAGCTGGAAGATCTTGGGCCCGTCCGGATTGGCCAGGGCGGAGCCCTCCAGCCCCGGTTCCGTCACGCTGCTGACGATGATCGGCACGCCGAAGGCCGAAGCCGCGCGCCCCGCCGTCGCCGCCCCGCCCGGATCGAAGCTGTCGAGCGAGCCCACGGGCGCGAGGGCCACCGGCAGCCGGATGCGCCGCTTGCCAAGGAAGTCGCCCGTGCAGTCCACGCGACTGACATCCCGCAGCACCCGCGGCCGGAAGGCCCAGGCATCGAGGGATGCGCGGTTGCGCTGCATCGTCGTCTCGGTCTCGGTCGCTCCGACCAGGTAGTCCCAGATATTGGCGTTGAGCCGCAGCTTCGCGGCCTTCACCAGTTCATGCAGCGTCTGGAAGCGTTCCTGACCCTCGGCCGACATCCCGCGCGTCTCCCCCATCGATGCCGCGCAGTCTGCAACGGGGGTGGCGTGGGGCCTAGAGAGGGCGCACGCCGCGCAGGGTTGCAAGGATCGCCTGCGCACGCGGCAGCGCCGTCAGGCCTGCGACCGGCACGGGCAGGCGGCGGCGCCAGTTCGGACGCTCCCGATCCGTGCCAGGCAGGTTCACGGCGACGGTCTCTCCGGCCAGGTCTTCCGCCTGCACCAGCATGAGCGCGGAGGGCGTGCGCGCGACCAGCGCGTGGATGGCGCCGGCCAGGGCATCGTCCATGGGCGCGTCGGGGCCGGCGCCTTCCGGCAGCAGCCCTTCGTCGGCCAGCAGGGCGCAGAGCGCGGCGCGATCGGCGGCGCGCCTGGCATGTTCCGCCGCGGGGTCGGCCAGCAGGCCGAGCGCCTCCCGCTCCTCCAGATCGGCGCCGCTCCAGAAGCCGGCGAGCGTCGCCAGGTCATGCGTCGCGACGCAGGCGGCGGCGCGGGCGGGATAGTCGCGGGGTGGGCGGAAGCGCTCGCCCTCCTTCTCGAACCACAGCACGCGGTAGGACAGCACATCGGCGGATTGCAGCGCGGGGCCGATGCCCTCCGGCACCGTGCCGAGATCCTCCCCGACCACGAGGCAGCGTGCGCGGGTGCTCTCCAGCGCCAGCTGCCCCAGCATGTCCGCGAAGGGGTAGGCGAGGTAGGCGCCGTCCGACCCCTTTGCCCCCTCCGGCACCAGGAACAGGCGGCGCAGGCCGAGCACGTGGTCCACGCGCAGCGCCGCGGCGTGGCGCATATTGGCGCGGATCAGGCCGGCGAAGGCGGCGTGGCCCGTCTCCTGCGCATGACGCGGATCGGGCGGCGGCAGGGCCCAGACCTGGCCCTCCGCGCTGAAGGGATCGGGCGGCGCGCCGACCGAGAAGCCGGGCAGGAAGCGGCCATCGCCAGACCAGATCTCCGCGCCATCCGGCGCCGCACCGACGGCGAGGTCGCGGTAGAGCCCGGCGCCGGCGCGCCCGGCCTCCGCCAGCTGCTGATCCGCCAGCCGCTGGCAGAAGGCGGCGAAGCCCACGGCATCGGCGTGACGTAAGGCGAAGGCGGCGACGGCGTGGTCATCGCCATGCCGCAGCCCGTCCGGCCAGCGCCGCGTGTCGGTGTGGCCCTGCTGCTCCGCGATGGCGATGTAGGTGCAGAAGCGGGCCAGCGCGCTGCCGGGCTCCGGCAGGGCGTCATTCGGCCCGGCCTCCCACGCCGCCCGCAGCACCGCGCGCTTCGCGGTCCAGACCGCTGCGTGGTCCACGCTGGCGCCGGCGGCCAGCGCGCCCAGGCGGTCGCCTCCGGGCAGGCCCGACACATCGATGAAGATCGGGTCGAGGAAGCGGCGATCGCTGGGGTGGTAGGGGCTGGCGCGGCTGCGATCGACCGGCGTCAGCGCATGCGGCGGACTGAGGCCGAGGAAGGCCGCGCCCTGGTCCCGCGCCACGCGTGCCAGTTCGGCGACGGCGCTGAAATCCCCGATCCCCTGGTCCGCCGCGCCGCGCAGCGCATAGATCTGCGCCGCGATGCCGAAGCGCGGCCGGTCCAGCAGCGGCGGCACGAAGCAGCGCGCGGGCACGATGGAGAGCAAACAGCGCATCTCCGGCACCACCTCGTCGAACAGGACGTGGCGCCCCTCCGGCAAGGGCGGCAGCGCCACCAGCCGGTCCGCCGCCGCGCTGCCATCGGCCCTCGTCAGGCGGCGCGTCTCCCCCGCTTCGGGCGGCACGGCCCAGCGATGCTCGCTGCCATCCTCGCAGGTGATGCGCAGCATCACGGGGCGGTCGGACAGCGCCATCGGCAAAGGCTGCCCCGCGCGCAGCGTGGCGGAGGAAGGCAGCGCCCGCTGCCCCGAAAGCCGTGCCAGGCTGCCCCGCATCGCGTCCCGGTTGCCCGCCGGCAGGCCCATCGCGCCGAGCAGCGCCGTCAGCGTCTCCACCGGCACCTCATGCCGCTCACCGGAGATCGCGTGCCACACAGGGTCGATCCCCGCCGCCAGGGCGAGGCGCGCCAGCAGCGCGGGATCATCGGCGGGCGTGCGCGCGGCGATCGCTTCCTCCGCCAGCAGCAGCACGGCGCGGGCGGGCAGCGTCTCCGGCAGCCCAGCGGCGTCCGGCGCGCTGCTGTCCGCCAGCAGGCGCCAGGCGCGGCCGGGGCGGGCGGGGGGCAGCACGAGCGTCGTGGCGTCGCCGGCATTCAGCGCCACCAGGCAGCGATCGCCCCGCGCCTGCAGCATTGCGACCAGCGCGCGGCAATCGCCGTCGTGCCAGCGATCCATCGCCGCGCCATCCGGCCGTAGCCACATCACATCCGGCACGCCATCCGCATCCCGTTCGCCGGTCAGCGCCGCGCCGTCATGCAGCGCGGGATGGGCGAGGCGCGCCGCCACCAGCCGCTGCGTGAAGCCGATCAGCGCGTGGTCCGCGCCATCCCAGTCGAACCAGGACAGCGCCTTGTCCTGCGCATAGGCGTTGTTGTTGCCGCCCTGGCTGCGCCCGGCCTCGTCGCCCATGGAGAGCATGGGCGTGCCGCGCGCCAGCAGCAGCGTCGCCAGCAGCGCGCGCGCATCGGCGGCGCGGCGGGCGTTGATGGCGGGATCGTCGCTCGGCCCCTCCGCGCCATTGTTCCAGGACTTGTTGTCGTCCGTGCCGTCGCGGTTGTCCTCGCCATTCCCGTGGTTGCGCTTGGCGGTGAAGCTGACGAGGTCCCGCAGCGTGAAGCCATCATGCGCCGTGACGAAGTTCACGCTGTCCGTCAGCGACCGCCCGCGGAAGGCATCGGCGGAGCCCGCGAGCCTGGTGGCCAGCGCGCCGACCATGCCGCCATCGCCGCGCCAGAAGCGGCGCACATCGTCGCGGAAGCGGTCGTTCCACTCGCCCCAGCCCGCGGGGAAGGCGCCGAGCCGATAGCCATCCCGCCCGATGTCCCAGGGCTCCGCGATGATGAACAGGTCGCGCAGCACGGGGTCCTGGCGCATGGCCTGGATCATCGGCGCATCGGGATCGAATTCGTGCTCCCGCCGCGCCAGCGTCGTCGCGAGATCGAGCCGGAAGCCGTCCAGCCCGGCCTGTTCGGCCCAGGCCCTCAGCGCATCCATCGCCAGCCGCAGGCCCCAGGGCCGGTCCAGCGCCAGCGCATGGCCGCAGCCCGTGTCATCGACATAGCGGCGCGGATCATCCCCCCGCAGCCGGTGGAAGGCGGCATTGCCGAGGCCCTTCAGCGACAGCGTCGGGCCGAGCTGGTCGCCCTCCCCGCTGTGGTTCAGGACGACGTCGAGCACGACGGCGATGCCGGCCTGCTGCAAGGCCGAGACCGCCACCCGCACCTCCGCCATCCCGCCCGGCGCCAGGCCGGGATCGGGGGCGAGCATCGCGACCGGGTTGTAGCCCCAGTAGTTGGTGAGCCCGAGCGGCGGCAGGTGCCTCTCATCGATCCAGGCAGCCGCCGGCAGCAGCTCCACGCAGGTCACGCCGAGGGTGCGGAGATGGTCGATGGCGGCGGGATGGCCGAGGCCCGCGAAGGTGCCGCGGATCGCTTCCGGCACGCCGGGATGCGTCGCCGTGAAGCCCTTCACATGCAGCTCGTAGATCACCTGTGGGCCGCGCGGCCCGCTGCGGCGGATGGGCGGCAGCGGTGCGGCCAGCACCGCCTTCGGCATGAAGGGCGCGCTGTCCGCCTCGTCCGGCGTCTCGCCCGTGTCGAACAGCGCGGGATGCACCGTGAAGCGGCGGTCGATCCGGCGCGCCCAGGGATCCATCAGCAGCTTGCGCGGGTTGAAGCGGTGGCCGTGCCAGGGCTCGAAGGGGCCTTCGACACGCAACCCGTAGCGCGTGCCCTCCGCGATGCCCGCGACATGGCCGTGATGGACGTCGCCCGATCGCCCCGGCAGGCGGATGCGCGCGACTTCCCTGTCCTGGTCGTCGAAGACGCAGACGAAGACCGCCGTCGCCCCCGGCGCCGGATACGCGAAATTCGCGCCCGTCTCGTCAAGCGTCGCGCCGAGCGGTTCGGGCAGGCCCGGCGTGGCGTCAGCCTGCATCGGCGATGGCGTCGCGATACAGCGCCGCATAGCGCTTCGCCGATCGCGTCCAGGACACATCCGTCGCCAGCGCGTTCTTCTGCAAACGCGCGAAACCCGCGCGGTCCCGCCACAGCGACGCCACGCGCCAGACCGCGGCTTCCAGCATCTCCCGCTGCACGGGCGCGAAATGCACGCCGGTGCCCACCCCCTGCGCCAGCGCCATCTCGTTCGCGTCCACCACCGTGTCGGACAGCCCGCCGACATGCGCCACCAGCGGCACCGCGCCGTAGCGCAGCGCGCAGAGCTGGGCGAGGCCGCAGGGCTCGAAGCGGCTCGGCACCAGCACGACATCGGCGCCGCCATAGATCAGCCGCGCCAGGCCCTCGTCATAGCCGATCTCGGCGCCGATGCGCCCGGGATGCGCCCAGGCTGCACCGCGCGCGCCATCCTCGATCGGCCGTTCACCGGTGCCGAGCAGCGCCAGCTGCGCGCCACAGCCGAGGATGGCCGGGATGGCGCCTAGGATCAGGTCCACGCCCTTCTGCCAGGTCAGCCTGCCGACAAAGCCCATCAGAAGCGCGTCCGGGTCTTCCTCCAGCCCGAGCCGCCGCTGCAGCGCCGCCTTGTTCGCCGCCCGGCCCGCCAGCTTCGCGGCAGAGAAATTCGCCGCCAGGTGCCGGTCCGTCGCCGGGTCCCACTCCGCGGTATCGATGCCGTTCAGGATGCCGGAGACCGCGCCCGCGCGGCCGCGCAGCAGCCCATCCAGCCCCATGCCCCACTCCGGCGTGCGGATTTCCGCGGCATAGGTGGGGGAGACGGTGGTGATGCGATCCGCATACCACAGGCCGGCCTTCAGGAAGCCGATGGTGCCGAAATACTCCAGCCCCTCCACCGACAGGGCCTGCGGCGGCAGGCCGAGGCGCGGGAAGAGGTCGAGCGGAAACTTGCCCTGGAAGGCCAGATTGTGGACCGTGAAGACGGAAGGTACGCGCTTCGCGCCGAAGCGCAGATAGGCCGGCGCCAGCCCCGCCTGCCAATCATGCGCGTGCACGACATCGAAGTTGACGTTGCGCACCCCGCCCGTCGCCAGCAGCGCCGCGATGGCGCCGAGGGCCGCGAAGCGCAGCGCATTGTCGCCCCATTCCCCGCCATCCGGCGCCAGATAGGGGTTGCCCGTGCGGGCAAAGAGGTGCGGCGCGTCGATCGCGATGATGTCGAGCCCCGCGGCCTCGCCCCTCTGCAGCCGGGCCGGGCCACCGAACAGGTCGTCGATCCGCCGCAGCGCCCGCCCGCCGCCGAGCGCCGCCATCAGGGCGGGGTAGCCCGGGAGCAGCGTCGTGACCTTCACGCCTTCCGCCGCCAGCGCCGCCGGCAGCGCGCCGGCCACATCGGCCAGGCCGCCGGTCTTGATCAGCGGCACGCATTCCGAAGCGACCGACAGAACCTTCACGACGCCAGGCGGTCCAGCATCGCCTGGGTGATCAGGCAGATGCCCTTCTCCGTGCGGCGGAAGCGGCGCGCATCCTCCACCGGGTCCTCGCCGACCACCATCCCTTCCGGGATCTTCACGCCGCGATCGACGACGACATTGGTCAGCCGCGCGCCACGCCCGACATCGACATAGGGCAGGATCACCGCACCATCGATCTTCGCGAAGCTGTGCAGGTGCACGCCCGTGAACATCAGCGATTTGCGCGCCTGCGCGCCCGACACGATGCACCCGCCCGAGACGAGGGAGGCGATCGCTTCGCCGCGCCGCCCATCGAGGTCATGCACGAACTTCGCCGGCGGCGTCACCTCCGCATAGGTCCAGATCGGCCAGTCACGGTCATAGAGGTCGAGCTCGGGCACCACGTCGGTCAGGTCGATGTTGGCTTCCCAATAGGCATCGACGGTGCCGACATCGCGCCAGTAGGGCTTCGATTCCGCGCGGGACCGGACGCAGGACCGTTCGAATCGATGCGCGACGGCCTTACCGTGCTTGACCAGGTAGGGGATGATGTCGTGCCCGAAGTCGCGCTGCGAATTCGGGTCCGCCGCGTCGCGCCGCAACTGGTCGAACAGGAACTTCGTCTCGAAGACGTAGATGCCCATGGAGGCCAGCGCCAGGTCCTCGCGCCCCGGGATGCCGGGCGGGTCCTTCGGCTTCTCCATGAAGTCCACGATCAGGCCGGTCTGGTCCACATGCATCACGCCGAAGCCGCGCGCATCCAGCCGCGGCACCGCGATGCAGCCCACCGTCACGTCGGCGCCGCTCTCCACATGCTGCTGCAGCATGTGCTCGTAGTCCTGCTTGTAGATGTGGTCGCCCGCCAGGATCACCATGTGGCGCGGCGCCAGATCCTCGATGATGTCGATGTTCTGGTACACGGCGTCGGCGGTGCCGAGGTACCAGTTCGCGCCATCGCCGCGCTGGCTCGCGGGCAGGATGTCGAAGGTCTCGTTCCGCTCCGGCCGCAGGAAGTTCCAGCCGCGCTGCAGGTGGCGGATCAGGCTGTGCGCCTTGTACTGCGTCGCGACCGCCAGGCGGCGGATGCCGGAATTCATGGCGTTGGACAGAGCGAAGTCGATGATGCGCGACTTGCCGCCGAAATAGACCGCGGGCTTGGCGCGCCGGTCCGTGAGTTCCATGAGGCGCGAGCCCCGCCCGCCCGCCAGCACGAAGGCCATCGCCGTACGCGCCAGCGGAGCGCTCGCCTGGGTCCTGCTATTCGGCATCGCTCTCCCCTTTCTCGTCCTCCGGCGCCTCTTCATCGGGCTCCGGACCCTCCGCCACCAGCCAGATGGTGCCGAGCGGCGGCACCGTAACCGTCGCGGAAGCAGGAAAGCCCTGGAAGGCCATCCGTTCCGCCACCACCGCGCCCATGTTGCCGACACCCGATCCGCCATAGACCGTGGCATCGGTGTTCAGCACCTCACGCCACACCCCGATGCGCGGCAACCCGAAGCGGATGCCGATCTGCGGCACCGGCGTCATGTTGCAGATCATCGCGACCGGCGCGCCAGCCTCTCCGTCAAAGCGCAGCCAGGAAAACATCGATCGCGTGCTGTCATCCGCATCGATCCAGCGAAACCCCTCGGGCTCCGCATCCCGCGCGTGCAGCGCGGGCATCGACCGGTACAGCAGGTTGAGGTCGCGGACCAGGGTCTGCACGCCCTGGTGGGGGGCGTGCTGCAGCAGCCACCAGTCGATCTCCCGCGCCTCCGACCATTCGCGCCACTGCGCGATCTCGCCGCCCATGAAGAGCAGCTTCTTGCCGGGATGCGCCCACATCATCGCGTAGTAGGCGCGGAGTGTGGCGAAGCGCTGCCAGTCATCGCCGGGCAGCCGGCCCAGCAGCGATCCCTTGCCGTGCACCACCTCGTCATGGCTCAGCGGCAGCACGAAATCCTCGGTGAAGGCGTACATCATCCCGAAGGTGATGAGGTCGTGGTGCCAGCGCCGGTGGATGGGATCGATGGCGAGGTAGCGGAGCGTGTCGTTCATCCACCCCATGTTCCACTTGAAGCGGAAGCCGAGCCCGCCTTCGCTGGCGGGGCGTGACACGCCAGGCCAGGATGTCGCCTCCTCTGCCACCATGATGGCGCCGGGATGCTCCTCCTCCACCAGCGCATTCACGTGGCGGAGGAAGGCGACGGCCTCCTGGTTTTCCGTGCCCCCCTCGGCGTTCGGGCGCCAGTCGCCGGGCGCGCGGCCGTGGTCGAGATGCACCATGGTGGAGACGGCATCGACGCGCAGCCCGTCCGCGTGGAACTCCTCCATCCAGTAGAGCGCGTTGGAGGCGAGGAAGGCCGCGACCTCGCGGCGGCCGTAGTCGAAGACCGCCGTGCCCCAGGCCTTGTGGAAGCCGCGCAGCGGGTCCGGGTCCTCGTACAGCGTCTGCCCGTCGAAGCGCGCCAGGCCGTGCACATCCTTCGGGAAATGCGCGGGCACCCAGTCCAGCAGCACCCCGATGCCGCGCGCATGGCAGGCGGCGATGAAGCGCTTGAGCCCGTCGGGGTCGCCCATCCGCGCGGTCGGCGCATGCAGGCCAATGGGCTGGTAGCCCCAGCTTTCGTCGAGCGGATGCTCCATCACCGGCATCAGCTCGACATGCGTGAACCCCATCCATTCGACATGCGGGATCAGGGAGCCGATCAGGTCGTCCCAGCTATAGAAGCCGCCGCCGGGATGCCGCCGCCAGGACGGCGCATGCACCTCATAGATGGAGATCGGCGCGCGCCGGTCCTGCGAGACGGCGCGCCCCTTCACGAAAGCCGCGTCGTCCCAGGCGAAGTCGCGATCCACCGGCACGAGCGACGCGGTGGAGGGCCGCAGCTCCGCCGCCCGGCCGAAGGGGTCCGCTTTCAGCGGCAGTACCGTGCCGTCCCGCGCCAGGATCTCATACTTGTAGGCCGCGCCGGCGCCGAGGCCGGGGATGAACAGCTCCCACAGCCCGCTATCGACGCGCTTGCGCATGGGATGCCGCCGCCCGTCCCAGTCGTTGAAGGCGCCGACGACGGAGACGCGCGCCGCATTCGGCGCCCAGACCGCGAAGCGCGTGCCCGCCACGCCTTCATGCGCGACGGCATGCGCACCGAGCCGATGGTGCAGCCGCCGATGCGTGCCCTCCACCATCAGATGATCGTCGATCGGCCCGAGCGTCGGGCCGAAGCGGTAGGGGTCGTCGAACTCCCAGCTCGCGCCGCCGGCCGAGGCACGCAGCCGGTAGCCGAAGGGCGCTGCGCGGCCTGGCAGCAGCCCTTCGAACAGTGCGCCATCGCGGCGGGGCAGGGGGATGGGGTCGCCGCCGTCCCAGGGCAGCACCGCCAGCGCCTCCGCCCCCGGCACCAGCGCGCGGATCACGATTCCGTCAGCGTGGCCGTGCGGGCCCAGGATGGCGAAGGGATCACCGTGACGCGCGGCCAGCAGGGCTTCGACCGCTGCCGGCGGGGCGCGCCACGGCTCCATCCTCAACGCTTCACCGGCACGTTCCAGATCTCCTGCGCGTATTCGGCGATGGTGCGGTCGGAGGAGAACCACCCCATGCTGGCCGTGTTGATGACGGCCGATTTCCACCAGGCAGCGGGGTTGCGCCAGCGTTCCGCGACGGCGCGCTGCGCGTCGAAGTAGCTGTCGAAATCCGCCGTCACCATGAAGTAGTCGCTGCCGCGAAGGTTGCCGACCAGTTCGCGGTAGCGCGCCGGATCGTCCGGGGAGAAGACGCCGGCCTCGATCTGCTCCAGCGCCTCCTGCAGCCGGCGGGACTGCTCGACGGCGCGCTGGCCCTGCCAGCCCTCCCGCCGCCGCTGCTCGACCTCCGGCGTCGTCAGGCCGAAGATGAAGATGTTGTCGTCGCCGACATGCTCCTTGATCTCGACATTGGCGCCGTCCAGCGTGCCGATGGTCAGCGCGCCGTTCAGCGCGAACTTCATGTTGCCGGTGCCCGACGCCTCCATCCCCGCGGTGCTGATCTGCTCCGACAGGTCGGCGGCGGGCACGATCATCTCGGCCAGGGAGACGTTGTAGTTCGGCAGGAACACCACCTTCAGCAGGTTGCGCACGGTGGGGTCGCTGTTGATCACGCGCGCCACGTCATGCGCCAGCTTGATGATGAGCTTGGCGCGGTGGTAGCTGCTGGCCGCCTTGCCGGCGAAGATCTTGACGCGCGGCGTCCAGTCCTTGGTCGGCTGGCTGCGGATCTCGTCATAGAGGGCGACGGCTTCCAGCACGTTCAGCAGCTGGCGCTTGTATTCGTGGATGCGCTTGATCTGCACGTCGAAGATCGCATCGGGGTCGAGCCGCAGCTGGAAGCGGTCCCGCACCAGCTCCGCCAGCGCCACCTTGTTCGCGCGCTTCACCGCCGCGAACTTCTCCTGGAACGCCTTGTCGCCCGCCAGCGGCTTCAGCGTCGCCAGCGCATTCGCATCGTCCAGCACCACCGGCCCGATCGTGTCCACCAGCAGTGACGTCAGCCCCGGATTGCACTGCTGCAGCCAGCGCCGGAAGGTGATGCCGTTGGTCTTGTTGGTGAGCTTGCCGGGGAAGATCTGGTGGAAGTCGGAGAAGACCGTCTGCTTCAGCAGGTCCGAGTGCAGGGCGGAGACGCCGTTCACCTTGTGCGACCCCACGACCGCCAGGTGCCCCATCCGCACCCGCCGCCCATGCCCTTCCTCGATCAGCGAGACGGAGGAGAGCATCCGGCCGTCATTCGGGTATCGCAGCCGCACGCTGTCCAGGTGGAAGGCGTTGATCAGGTAGATCAGCTGCATGTGCCGCGGCAGCAGGCGCTCCATCAGCGGCACCGGCCAGCTTTCCAGCGCCTCCGGCAGCAGCGTGTGGTTGGTGTAGCTGATCGTCTTCCGCGTGATCGGCCAGGCTTCGTCCCAGGGGATGTCGTGCAGGTCCACCAGGATGCGCAGCAGCTCCGCCACCACGATGGCGGGGTGCGTGTCGTTCAGCTGGATGGAGACGCGGTCGGGCAGCGACCGCAAATCGCCATAGACGCGGAGATGCCGCCGCACGAGATCCTGCAGCGCGGCTGACGAGAAGAAGTATTCCTGCCGTAGCCGAAGCTCCTGCCCCGCCGCGCTCTCATCCGACGGGTAGAGCAGCTTGGAGATGCTCTCCGCCTTCACCTTGTTCGCCAGCGCGCCCACGTGATCGCCGGAGTTGAAGGCATCGAGCCGCAGCGGATCGACGGCGCGCGCCGACCACAGCCGCAGCGTGTTCACATGCGCACCGCGCCAGCCGACGATCGGCGTGTCATAGGCGACGGCCTGCACCGTCTCCCCGGGCTTCCACACATGCTTGACGCGGGCCTCGCTGATGTTGACGGCCTCGACCGTGCCGCCGAAGCCGATCTCATGGGCGATCTCGGGGCGCGCGAATTCCCAGGGGTTGCCGTCGTTCAGCCAGTCCTCGGGGTATTCCCGCTGCCAGCCATCGCGGATGATCTGGCGGAACAGCCCATGGTCGTAGCGGATGCCGTAGCCGAAGGCGGGGATGGACAGCGTCGCCATGCTTTCCATGAAGCAGGCCGCCAGCCGCCCCAGGCCACCATTGCCAAGCGCCGCGTCAGGCTCCGCGATGCGCAGCTTCTCCAGGTCCACGCCGAGCGGCTCCAGCGCGTCGCGCAGCGTCGGCAGCAGGTTCAGGTTGCTGACATTGTCGCGCAGCAGCCGGCCGATCAGGAATTCCAGGCTCAAATAGTAGACCTGCTTCGCGCCGGACTGGTAGGTCGCGCGCGTCAGGTCGATCCAGCGATCGACGATGCGGTCCCGCACCGCCAGCGCCGTCGCGATGAACCAGTCGCGGTCGCGCGCGCCAAGCCGGCTCTTGCCCAGGTCATAGGTCAGCTTCTGCAGGATCGCTTCGCGGAGCGCGGCGGCATCGGCGCTTTCCCCGGGGCGGGGGGTGATGGCGGGCGCGCTCGACGTCGTCGGGGTGTCCATAGGCGGGTGGCTCCTTCCTGGGTGCCGGGGAGGCGATGGCCATCCAACGCGCTGCGATGCAACAATTTGCATGGCTGAGCGCCGAGATCAAAGCACAGGAATAGCGGCCCCGCTTTAGCGTTCTGCAAAGAGACCGTTTGAGAATGCTGGCGGCTGAGGGTTCGCGAGGGATTTTTCGTCCCTGGCAGGAGTCGGACGCGGCCGATGCTGGTTGCATCGGCAAGCCCGGCGACGAACCAGGGGCGGAAAAGCCCAGCGAAGCCGACCCGCCAGTGTTCTCAAACGGTCTCTAGGGGGCTATCCGGCCCGGGCGATGGCCGCCAGGCCCGGGAAGGCCGGGGCCGGGTGCGTCACGATGGAGAGCGGCACGCCCTGCATCCACCCCGCCATCGGGGCCTTGTCCTCGAACCGCCGGCGGAAGGCGTCGCGGTCCAGCGTCGTTGCCAGGCGCGGCAGGATGCCGCCGGCCAGGAACACGCCGCCCCGCGCGCCCCAGGCCAGCGCCACGTCGCCCGCGAAGCCCGCCAGCAGCAACAGGAAGTGGCGCAGCGCCTCCGCCGCCACCGGGCATTCGCCCGAAGCCGCCACCACCGCGGCCGCGTCGCGTTCCGGCACCGCGGCACCCCGCAGCGCCGCCACCACGGCGTGCAGGTTGGCGATGCCGCGGCCGGAGAGCGCTTCCTCCGCCCCCGCGCGCCCGCATCGCGCGCGCAGCCCCGCCACCACCGCATCCTCCGCCGCATCGGTCGGCGCCAGGCCGATATGCCCGCCCTCCGTCGGCACCACCTGCGGCCCCGCCGCGGTCGGCACCAGCGCGGCGCAGCCGAGCCCCGTGCCCGGGCCCAGCACCAGCATCGGCGCCGCGGGGTCCGCCGCGCCGCCACCGATCGCGACCAGGTCGCCCGGCGGCAGGTGCGGCAGCGCATGGGCCAGGGCCTGGAAGTCATTCACCAGCCGCGCGCGCCGCAGGCCGAGATGCGCGGCGATGGCCGCTTCCCCGAACTGCCAGGGCGCATTGGTCAGCCGCGCCGTGCCGGCAGTGACCGGCCCCGCCACCGCCAGCACCGCCGCCTCCACCGCCTGGCCGGGCGACAGGCGCAGCAGCGCGGCCTCCATCGCGGCTTCCGGCGTCGCGAACTCCGCCACGGGCAGGATCACGGGCGGGCCGATGCGATCCTCCGCTAGCACGGCGAAGCGGGCATTGGTCCCGCCGATATCGGCCAGCAGCGCCCTCATGCCGCCGCCCTCAGCGCGGCTTCTGCGCCCCCGCGCGTCAGCGCGGTTTCTGAGCCAGGATGAAGGAAGCGATGTCCTGCGCCTGCCGCGCCGTCAGCCCGTGGTCGGGCATGTCGGCATGGGGCTGGCGCACCCAGCTGGTGATGTGGTCCGCATTCATGCCCGCGCGCGCGGCGATGGCGGGGAAGGGCGGCGATCGGGGGTTGCGCCCGGCCGGTGCCTGCGCCGCGATCGTGTGGCAATTGCCGCAGAACTGCGTCGCCATCCAGCGGCCCCGCTCCACCCCGTCTTCCGCCATGGCGGGCAGCGCCACCATCATCGCCAGCAGGGGCACGCCAATCGATCGCATCCTGGTCTCCTTCCCGGATCATCCGGGGCGGGGCCAGCCTAGGTGCGGCGGATGCGATGCTCATTGCGGCGGATCAACTCCCGTCAGTAGGTCGCGCGCCCGCCGGAGATGTCGAAGACCGCGCCGGTCGAGAAGCTGCAATCGGCCGTGCAGAGCCAGCAGATCAGCGCCGCGATCTCCTCCACCTCCACGAAGCGGCCCATCGGGATCTTCGACAGCATGAAGGCGATGTGGGCTTCCGTCATCTGGTTGAAGATGTCGGTCTTGGCCGCCGCCGGGCAGACGCAGTTCACCAGCACGTTCTTCGTTGCCAGCTCCTTCGCCAGCGACTTGGTGTAGCCGATCAGCCCCGCCTTGCTGGCTGAGTAGTGCGCCGCGTTGGGGTTGCCTTCCTTCCCCGCGACGGAGGCCACGTTCACCACGCGTCCCCAGCCATTGGCGATCAGGTGCGGGACGACGGCGCTGGCCACGATGAAGGGTGCGTTGAGGTTCACGTCGATGACGCGGCGCCACTGCGCCACCGGAATCTCCCAGGACGGCATGTTGCCGCCGGTGATGCCGGCATTGTTCACCAGCAGGTCGATCTTGCCATGCGCCGCCACCGTGCGCCTGGTGGCTTCCGCCACCGCGACCTCATCCGCCAGGTCCAGCACTTCGGCCGTCACGTTGCCGTCGGCCGCCAGCGCGGCGCGGCTCTCCTCGGCCTTGGCGGGGTCCATGTCCCAGATGGAGACGCTGGCGCCCGACTGCACCATGCGCCGCGCCACCGCGAGCCCGATGCCCCGCGCGCCACCGGTGACGATGCCGACCCGGCCCTGCAGATCCAGCTTGTTCATCGCCCGCGCTCCCTCAGCCGCGCCCGACGAAGGGCATCTTGGTGGCCATGATGGTCATGGTCAGCACGTTCGTCGCCAGCGGCCAGGCCGCCATCTGCGCCACCGCCTGGCCGACATGGTCCACATCCATCAGCGGCTCCGCCTTGATGGACCAGTCCGCCTGCGGAACGCCGCGGGCCATGCGTTCCGCCATCGGCGTCGCGGCATTGCCGATGTCGATCTGGCCGACCGCGATGTCGAAGCGCCGGCCATCGAGGTTCATCGACTTGGTCAGCCCCGTCACCGCATGCTTGGTGCTGGTATAGGGCGCGCTGCCCGGCCGCGGCGCATGCGCGCTGATCGATCCGTTGTTGATGATGCGCCCGCCCTGCGGCTGCTGCTTCGCCATCATCCTGAACGCCGCATGGGCGCAGAGGAACACGCCATTCAGGTTCACGTTGACCACCTTGAACCACTGCTCCGCCGTCAGCTCCTCGAACGGCGTGCCGGGCACGTTGTTCCCGGCATTGTTGAACAGCAGGTCCAGCCGCCCGAACTCCTTCTCGATCGTGGCGAAGGCGGCGTCGATCTGGGCGGCGTCGGTCACGTCGGCCGGGACGACCAGGGTCTTGCCCTTGCACAGGCCCGCCGTCTCCTCCAGCGCATCGCGGCGGCGGCCGAGCAGGGCCACGGTCCAGCCATCGGCGGCCAGCGCGATGGAGGCGGCGCGGCCGACGCCCGATCCGGCACCGGTCACCAGCGCGTATTTCTGGGCCATGTCGTGGTTTCCCCCTCGATAAGGTCGATTTCGGCGCGCAGGGTGGATCGCCCGGGGGCCGGCTGTCCACCCAGGCACCGCCCTGGCGGGGTGTGGACTGCGCTCCGGCCTTGCGGGGCGGGGCGTTCCGGTGGGATAG
This sequence comes from Acetobacteraceae bacterium, assembly GCA_027482245.1. Lineage (GTDB taxonomy): Bacteria > Pseudomonadota > Alphaproteobacteria > Acetobacterales > Acetobacteraceae > Falsiroseomonas. The sequence goes on from JAIXWG010000066.1 coordinate 148,844, forward strand.
CGGGTAGACCGCCTCCCCGACGGACAAAACATTCCCCATGAGCATCCACGCCGCGCTGACGCACCGGACAACCTACAGCTACGACCGCCTGGTCGGCATGTCCCCGCAGTTGATCCGGCTTCGCCCGGCACCCCATTGCCGGACGCCCATCCTCTCCTACTCCCTCGACATCCAGCCGAAGCCGCATTTCCTCAACTGGGTGCAGGACCCGCAGGGCAACTTCATCGCCCGCGTGGTCTTCCCCGACCGCGTGCGGAAGTTCGAGGTGACGGTCGATCTCCTCGCCGACATGGCGACGATCAACCCCTTCGACTTCTTCGTGGAGCCGCAGGCCGAGGCCTTCCCCTTCGAGTACGACCCCGTGCTGGCGCAGGAACTCGCGCCCTTCCGCCGGGTGGACGCACCGGGCCCGCTGCTGGAGGCCTATCTCAAGAACATTCCGCGCAGCGCGCCCAACACCGTCAACTACCTGGTGGACCTGAACCAGAAGCTCTCCACCGAGATCGGCTACATCGTCCGCATGGAGCCCGGCGTCTGGACGCCGGAGGAGGTGCTGGGCAACCGCAAGGGCTCCTGCCGCGACTCGGGCTGGCTGCTGGTGCAGATCCTGCGGCACCTCGGCTTCGCCGCGCGCTTCGTCTCCGGCTACCTGATCCAGCTGGTGCCGGACGTGAAGTCCGTGACCGGCCCCGTCGGCACCTCCGTCGATTTCACCGACCTGCATGCGTGGTGCGAGGTCTATGTGCCCGGCGCCGGCTGGATCGGGCTCGACCCTACGTCCGGCCTGCTGGCCGGGGAGGGCCACATCCCGCTCGCCGCGACGCCGGAACCCGCCTCCGCCGCCCCCATCACCGGCGGCGTGGACAAGGCGGAGACGGAGTTCGGCTTCTTCATGGAGGTCCGGCGCGTCGAGGAGACGCCCCGCGTCACCAAGCCCTACACCGAGGAAGCCTGGGCGCGGATCGCAAAGCTTGGCGAACAGGTGGACCAGGCGCTGACCGCCGGCGATGTGCGCCTGACCGTGGGCGGCGAGCCCACCTTCGTGGCGGAGGCCGATCGCGACGCGCCGGAATGGAACACGGAAGCCCTTGGCCCGACCAAGCGCGCCTATGCCGGCCGGCTGCTGCGGCGCCTCCAGCCGCTCTGGGCGCCCGGGGCCGCGCTGACCTATGCGCAGGGCAAGTGGTATCCGGGGGAGCAATTGCCGCGCTGGGGCCTCTACTGCCACTGGCGCGCGGATGGGCAGCCGGTCTGGACCGACCCCGCGCTGCTCGCCAGCGACGACGACAAGGGCGACGCCACGGCGCAGGACGCGGCGGAATTCGCGACCGTCCTGGCCGGCCATCTCGGCATCGACCCCACGGTGCGCATCCCCGCGCATGAGGACATCCACTACTACCTCTGGCGGGAGAAGAAGCTGCCCGCGAACGTCGTCGCGGAGGACGCGAAGCTGCGCGACCCGATGGAGCGCGCGCGGCTGGCCAAGCTGTTCGGCCAGGGGCTGAGCCAGGAGGTCGGCAGCGTGCTGCCGCTGCGCCGCCGCGGCGATGGCGAGGCCCGCGCCTGGGAGTCGGGCAAATGGGCGCTGCGGGAGGGCGAGCTCTTCCTCATCCCCGGCGACAGCCCCATCGGCTTCCGCCTGCCGCTGGAAAGCCTGCCCTGGGCATCGGAAGACGCGATCGAGGCCGAGCCGGAGCCCGATCCCTTCACCCGCCGCGAACCGCTCCGCCCGCGGCGCGACCTGCCGGAAGGCCGCGCCCGCATCGTGGAGCAGCCCGCGCCCGTGCCGGGGCGGGAGGAGCCGGGCGTGGTGCGCACCGCGCTCTGCGTGGAGGCCCGCGGCGGCCTGATCCACTGCTTCCTGCCGCCGCTGACCCTCGCCGATGACTGGCTGGACCTGGTCGCGGCCATCGAGGCGACCGCGCGGGACACCGGCCGCAAGGTGTTTCTCGAAGGCTATCTCGCCCCCTCCGACCCCCGCCTGCTGAACTTCTCCGTCACGCCGGACCCCGGCGTGATCGAGGTGAACATCCACCCGGCGAGCGACTGGCAAGACCTCGCGACCCGCACGGAACAGCTTTACGAGGAAGCCCGCCAGGTCGGGCTGGACTCCCAGAAATTCATGCTCGACGGGCGGCATGTCGGTACCGGCGGCGGCAACCACATGGTCATGGGCGCGGCGGAGGTGGCGGACAGCCCCTTCCTGCGGCGGCCGGATCTGCTGAAGTCCCTCGTCGGCTTCTGGCACAACCATCCGAGCCTGTCCTACCTGTTCAGCGGCATGTTCATCGGCCCGACGAGCCAGCATCCCCGCGTGGATGAGGCGCGCGGCGACGCGGTGCATGAGCTGGAGACGGCGCTGGCGCAGGTGCCGCCGCCGGGCGTCGAAACGCCGCCCTGGATGGTGGACCGCATCTTCCGGAACCTGCTGGTGGACATGACCGGCAACACCCACCGGACGGAGTTCTGCATCGACAAGATGTACGATCCCTCCGGCCCCTCTGGCCGGCGCGGCCTGGTCGAGTTCCGGGGCTTCGAGATGCCGCCGCATTGGCGCATGTCGCTGGCGCAGCAGGTGCTGCTGCGCAGCCTCGTCGCCGGCTTCTGGCAGCGGCCCTATGACCGGCGCCTGGTGAAGTGGGGCACGCGGCTGCATGACGATTTCATGCTGGAACACTACTGCCGGCAGGATTTCGGTGACGTCCTTGAGGAACTATCGGGCCTCGGCTTCCGGCTGGACCCCGACTGGTTCGCGCCGCATTTCGAATTCCGCTTCCCCAAGGTCGGGACGATCGCCGTGCGTGGCATGGAGCTTGAGCTGCGCAACGCGCTGGAACCCTGGCACGTGCTGGGGGAGGAAGCGGCCGCCGGCGGCACCACGCGCTACGTGGACAGCAGCGTCGAACGCCTGCAGGCCCGCGTGACGGGCTGGGTGGAGGAACGCTTCACCCTCGCCTGCAACGGCGTCGCCGTGCCGCTGCAGCCCACGGGCACGGAAGGCGAGTACGTGGCAGGCGTGCGCTTCAAGGCGTGGGACCCGCCCTCCGCCCTGCATCCCACGGTGCGCGCCCAGGCGCCGCTGACCTTCGATGTCTATGACAGCTGGACGGGCCGCTCGCTCGGCGGCTGCACGCATCACGTGGCGCATCCCGGCGGGCGCAACTACCAGACCTTCCCGGTCAATGCGAACGAGGCCGAGGCACGGCGCCGCGCGCTGTTCCTGCCGATGGGCCACACCCCCGGCCCGATGGCGCCGCCCCGCGTGGTCACCTCCCGCGCCACGCCCCGCACCCTCGACCTGAGGCGCGCAAGCTGACCGATATGGCGGCGCCGGGGGGAGGGCCCCCCCCAGTGCTTGATGACGCCCAGCTGGACGAGATGGTCGATGGCCGGGGCCGCGTGCGCCCGCATTGGCGCGGGCTGCTCGGCGCCTATTCGTCGCTCGGCTACGCCGCGGTCGCCGAACGCGGCCGCCGCCTGGACCGCGCCTTCGAGGAGGAGGGCGTGGCCACCGTCCTGGCCGCCGATGCCAGCGGCGGCGGCCCGCGATCCCGCCGCCCCTGGCGCTGCGACCCCGTGCCCCTGATCCTGCGGGCGGAGGAGTTTGAGGCGCTGGAGGACGGCCTGGCGCAGCGCGCGCGGCTGCTCTCCGCCATGCTGGACGACCTCTACGGCCCGCAGGCGCTGCTGAGCCGGGGCCTGCTGCCGGCCGCGCTGGTGGCAGGCAACCCGCATTTCCTCCGCCCCTGCCGCGCCCCCGCGCCGCAGCCCTTCCCGCGGCTGATGTTCTACGGCGCGGACCTGCTGCGCGGCCCGGATGGCGAATGGCGCGTGGTGGCGGATCGCTGCGGCGGCGCCAATGGCGTGGGCTTCGCGGCGGAGAACCGCGCCCTGCTGGCGCGCGTCCTGCCGGAGCCCTTCCGCGCCGTGCAGGTCCGCCCGCTGCGCCCCTTCTTCGACACCTGGCTCGACGGGTTGCAGAACCTGGCGCCGCCCGGCGTGGACAATCCGCGCATGGCGCTGCTGACGCCGGGCGCGAAGCAGGAGACCTGGCTGGAACACCTGCTGCTGTCCCGCGAACTCGGCCTCGAACTCGTAGAGCCCGGGGACCTCACCGTGCGGGACGGCCAGGTCTTCCTGAAGACGCTGCGCGGGCTGCGGCGCATCGACGTCATCCTGCGCCGCATCAAGGGGGAACAGTCGGACCCCCTGGAATTCAACGCGGGGTCCGGCGTGCCCGGGCTGATGCAGGTGCTGCGGTCGGGCGCCGTGCGGCTGGTGAACGCGCCGGGCTCCATGCTGGTGGAGGCCCCCGGCGCCGCGCGCTACCTGCCCGGCTGCGCCCGCTTCCTGCTGGGTGAGGATCTCCGCCTCGGCGCGCTGGAGACGCTGTGGATGGGCGACGAGGAATCGCGCCGCATCGTGCAGGCGGACCCCGATGCCTGGCGGCTGCGCTCCGCCTTCGACCCCGCCCAGCCCGTGGCGCTCGGCGCGCTCGAAGTCTTCGGCGCGCGCGCCGCCACCCCGCCCTGGATGGTGGCGGCGACGCGGCCCATGGCACCCTCCGGCGCGCCCCGCCTGATGGGGGAGAGGCTGGACCCTGCGCCCGTGGTGCTGCGCATGTTCCTGGCGCGCGATGCCGGCGGCGCCTGGCGCGCCATGCCGGGCGGCCTCGCCCATGTGCTGGAAGGCGGCGGCGCGGTCGCCGGCCCGCCGCCCCGCCGGGGCGCCGCCAAGGATGTCTGGGTGCTGGCGGAGGATGGGGGCGACATCCTCGGCCCCGCCGCGCCGCGCGTGGCGACGCTGCCGATCCGCCGCTCCTCCGGCGAATTGCCGTCCCGCGTCGCGGACGACCTCTACTGGCTCGGCCGCTACCTGGAGAGGCTGGAATCGAATGCCCGCCTGACCCGCGCGCTGCTGGCCCGCCTGCTGCGCGGCACCGCCCTGCCGCGGGAACTCGCGGAGATCCGCGCGCTGACGCGCTGCCTGCATGCCTCCGGCATCCTCGATGCCGAAGCGGCGGCGAGCCCGGCGGATGGCACCACGTTGCCACGCGCCCTGCAGGCGGCAGCGGGGCCAGCGGGTGCGCTGACCGGGCTGCTGGAATCGGTCGAACGCCCCCAGGCCGCGGTGCGGGACCGGCTGACGCATGACATGTGGGCCGCCTTCGCGCAGCTCAGCCAGGAAGGGCGCACGAGCCTGGCCGCCGCCACCACCGGGCTCGATGCGCTGGTGGAGGCGATGGGCGCCATCATCCGCGCCTGCACCGCGGTGGCCGGCATCGCGGCGGAGAACATGGTCCGCGGCGGCGCCTGGATGTTCCTCGACCTCGGCCGCCGGATCGAACGCGCCACCACCACGGCCCGCAACCTGGCCCATGCGCTGGACCAGCCGCCGCGCCGGATGGAGGCTGGGCTTCGCCTGGCGCTCGAGATCTGCGACAGCGCGCTGACCTACCGCGCCCGCTACCTGGCGACGGTGCAGCCCGCGCCGGTGCTGGACCTGGTGCTGGCCGATCCCGGCAACCCCCGGGCGCTCGGCTTCCAGCTGAACGCCGTGAAGGACCGGCTGGCGGAGATCGGCGGCGCGGATGATGCGCTGGCCGCCACGGCCTCCGTCCTCGCCGCCCGGCCGCAGCTGCTGGTGGATGAGGTGCTGATGGAGGTGGACCGGGACGCCGCCGCCGCCCGCCTGCCCGATGCGCTGATCGCGCTGGAGCATGAGACGGCGGCGCTGTCCGACGCCGTCGCGCGCCGCTATGTCAGCCACGTCCGCGCCCGCGCGCTGGACGAGGACGAGACGGGGGGAGGGTAACGGGTGATCTCATCGACCGATACCTGGACCTCGCGGCCGGCAAAGCCGGCCGAGGCCGCGAATACGGCCCGCCGGCAGTCCGGCGAGCCCAGCGCGCGCCCGGCACCTGAGGGCACAAAAACAATGCCAAGCTGTCGCCGAAGGCGGCGCTTGGCATGACGCGCTACGCGCTGCGGCACCACACGGCCTACAGCTACGGCAGGGCGGTGGACCTCGCCTCCCACCTGCTGCACCTGTCGCCACGCCCGGTGCCCGGCCAGCGCGTGGAGCACGCCGCCATCCATGTGACGCCCGAATTCGGCTACCGCGCCGATGGCCACGACCATTTCGGCAACGGCGTCACCTGGCTGTTCCTGGAAGCCCCGCATGCGGCCTTCGAGGTGACGCTGGAAGCCACCGTCGATGTCGCCTTCGCGCCACCGCCGCCGGATGCGGAAACGCCGGCCTGGGAAGCGGTGCGGGCGGCGGCCATGCGGCCGGAAGGGTGGGACGCCGCGGAGTTCGCGCTGCCCTCCATCCTCGCCCCCGCGGACCGCGCCGCCGGGGCCTATGCGGCGCGGTCCTTCCCGGCCGGTCGGCCGGTGCTGGCGGGGCTCAGGGACCTCTGCGGCCGCATCAAGCGGGACTTCGCCTTCAAGCCCGGCGTCACCACCATCTCCACCCCCGTCGCCACCGTCCTCGCGCTGCGCGCCGGCGTCTGCCAGGACTTCGCCCACCTGATGATCGCGGGGCTGCGCGCCATCGGCCTGCCCGCGCGTTACGCCAGCGGCTATGTGCGTACCCGCCCGCCGCCCGGCCAGAAGCGCCGCCAGGGGGCGGACCAGTCCCATGCCTGGGTCGGCTGCTGGCTGGGCCCCGACCATGGCTGGGTGGACCTCGACCCCACCAACGACCTCATCGTCTCCGACGAGCACCTGCTGCTGGGCTGGGGGCGGGACTATGCCGATGTCAGCCCGGTGAAGGGCATCCTGCTGGGCGGCGGGCGGCAGGGGCTGGAGGTCAGCGTGGACCTGGTCCCGGTGGACGAGGAAGAGGTCGCGTGACCATCACCATCGCCAGCTACAACATCCAGTACGGCAAGGGCCAGGACGAGGCCTTCGACCTGGAGCGCATCGCGCGGGAGGTCGAGGCCGCCGACATCATCGCGCTGCAGGAAGTCGCGACCGGCTTCGCGCGCAACGATTTCGTGGACCAGGCCGCCTGGTTCGCGGAGCGGCTCGACCGCTACGCCGTCTACGGCGCGCCCTATGACGTCGATGCCAGCTACCGCGATGCCGAGACGGGCCGCGTCGTGAACCGGCGGCGGCGCTTCGGCAATGCCGTGCTCTCCCGCTGGCCCATCCGCTCCACCCGCACCCTCGTGCTGCCCTTCGCCCCGCCCGCCAAGGACCAGGACATCCAGCGCTGCGCGGTGGAGGCGGTGATCGACCTGCCGGGCGGGGCCATCCGCATCTATTCCATCCACCTCTCCCACCTCACCCCCGCCACGCGTATCCCGCAGGTGGAGGCGCTGAAGGCGCTGGTCGCCAGCGCGCCGCGGGACGGCATGGCCTGGGCGAATGAACGCAACACCGACCCGACCTGGGCCGAGGGCTGGGCCGAGCCCGTGCCGCCGGAGCCCTGCATCCTGCTCGGCGACTTCAACCTGCGCCCCGATGGGCCGGAATACCCGCTGCTGGTCGGCGACATCGGCCTGAAGGGCGCGCGCGTGCCCCTGCGCGGCCAGTTCATCGATGCCTGGGTGCAGGCCGGCCATGCGGAACGCTCGGGCTGCACGCTCGCGGAATGGAACGACGAACCCGGCGGGCGGATCGACTACGCCTTCCTCCACCCGCTGGTCGCGCCGCGCCTGCGCCGCGCCTGGATCGGCAGCGACGCGCGGGGCAGCGACCACTACCCCATCTTCATCGAGATCGCCGCAACCGATCCTTGAGCGTCGCCGCCGCCCCGCGATAGGTTGCGGAAAGGCAACGGGGCGAGCCGGCATGCATCCTCTCGACTGGTCGCGGCGGGACGCGGAACTCGCACTGGCCGCCATGAAGGCGGTCTTCACCCTCTACGGCCAGCGCGACCTGGCGCCGATCCATGCGGAATTCCTGCTGGCCATGCGGGACGCCGTCTTCCGCCAGCCCGATCTGGACCCGCTGGCGGTGCGCGCCGTCGGCCCCGGCGAATTCGCGGCGCTGGTGCCGGTGACGGAGCATCGGGAACGCGCGCTCGAATACCTCACCATCGTCCCCTATGTGGATGTGGCGATCGAGCCTGCGAAGGCGGAGATGGTGCGGGACTACTTCACCTTCGTGGGCCGCGGCAGCGATGCGCTGAAGTTCCTCGACAACATCGCGCACCAGCATGTCCGCGCCAGCCAGTTCTGCATCGCGCGCAAGCTGCTGCCGAAGCTGCTGCCCGGCGGGCCGATGACGCAGATCGGCCGCGCCATCCGCATGCTGCGGGAGAACCGGGGCGATCCCGCCAAGGCCGCACGCTTCCAGGCGCTGGGGAAGCTGCCCGAACGCAGCCTCGGCAATGTCTTCTACCGCTTCCACCGCGCCCGCGGCTTCGCCCTGCCCGGGGAGCCCGGCTGCATGCCGGAGGACCTGCTGGCCCTGCACGACATCACCCACATGCTGTCGGGCTACAACACGGATGCGAACGGGGAGATCTGCGCCAACGCCTTCGCCGGCGGGTCCATGCCGAAGCACGCGCTGATGATCGCCGTCACCGGCCTGCTGTCCTTCCACAACAAGGGCGGCCTGGACCAGAGCGGGAAATACGCGGCCTCCACCGGCAACCTGAACCCGCGCGAATTCGCCAATGCCTTCCAGCGCGGGATGGAAAGCACCTGCCTGGTCGGCTGGGACTACCACCGGGACTGGGAGACGAGCGTGGATGACCTGCGCGCCCGCTTCCGCATCCGCGACGCCGCCGACATCTGGGACGACCCGCCGGGAGAGGAGGCGATGGGCCTGATGGCGTGATCATTCCCCTCCCTTGACCGGTCACGGCAGCGGGGCGGAAGCTCCTGGTCAAGGAAGTTGGGGATGGAAACGATGCTGTCTGCTCCACGCGCCACGCTGGCGGCGCTGCTGGCGATCGGCCTTTCGCAGGCCGCCGCGGCACAGCCCCGCCAGGCCGTCCATCCGGACAGCCCGCAGCCGGATTGCGAACGGATGGTGGGCTTCGACCGCAACGCCGTGATGCCGGGCTACCAGGCGGAGGAAGGCGGCCAGCGCGTCTGCATCCCCTTCATGCCGACGGCGCAGTTTGCGCCCCCCGGCTATCGCGGCGACTTCCACGCCGATGAATTCACGGATGCCCGCATCCGCGCGCGCTACGTCGCCTGCCAGGCCGATGCCGCCTGCCTCGCCGCCGCGCGCGCCGGCGCCACCACCTTCACCGCGGCGGAGCGCCGGCGCACTGGCACGGTGGATGCGAACGGCCTCATCGATCCGCAGGGCACCGTCGATCTCCGCGCCATCCGCCGCCCCGCCTTCTTCGCGCGCTGGCAGGAACCCATCGCGGCGGCGGAGCCGCGCACCTTCACGGTGGAATTCACCGTGCCGCGGGACAGCTACGAACGCCTTCACCTGAACCGCCACGACCCGATCAAGCTGCGCGGCTGGTACCTGGAAGGGCAGGGGATCGAGGCCGGCGCGGGTCGGCGCCGCGCCCTCGTCATGCTGAACAATGGCGGCGGCAACGAGATCACGGGCCTGGACGATCCCGAGGCCAATGGCGTGACGCGCAACGCGCAGGGCGAATGGGTGCCCGATGCCGCGGCGGCCACCCGGTCCGAACAGCCCGGCATGCGCCACTGGCGCGGCTTCGCCGCCGCGCTGAACGCGGCGGGCTTCGACGTGCTGGTCAGCGACCGGCGCGGCAACGGCATCTCCGGCGGCGTGTCCGGCTTCAACACGGCGGAACAGGCGCGCGACATCTGGCGCCAGCTGCACCAGCTGGAGACGGGTGAGGGGCTGCGGATGCTGACCCCCGATGGCCAGCTGCTGGAAGGCCGCGCGGCGGGCGGGCGCCTGCTGGCGGGCATGGGCGCGGCCGGCATCCCCATCGTCATCGGCGGCTATTCGCGCGGCAGCTACACGACGGCCTGGGCGATGCACCAGAACTTCGTCGCGGATTGCGATCGCGACCAGCCCGGCACCGCCTGCGCCCCTCCGCGCGGCCAGCCCAACATCCGCGGCGCGATCCTGTATGGCCCCAATTCGGGCGGCCTCGGCTGGCGGCTCGCCGGCCACGACATGATCGAGGCCGCGCTGCGCACCGAACGCAACACCACCTACTACCCGGATGGGGAGGTCTATGCCGGCATCGCGCAATGGCCGGCGCTGATGGTGGTGAAGGGGACCTACGACTATGTCGAGGGCCTGGAAGGCTCCTTCGCCGCCTTCCAGCGCGCCCGTGGCCTGCGGGAGATCCACCTGTTCCGCGGCCCGCACCAGCTCAACACCCATGCCGCGGAATCGATGCGGATGGTGGGGGAGCGCATGGTCGCCTTCTCCCGCGCCGCGGTGCTGGGAGAGGCCGCGGCGCCGGGGTTCCGGGAGCCGCGCGACCTGCGGGAGGCGGTGCTGGCCTCGACCCCGGTCTGGGGCGCCACCACGGGCCCGCAGCCCTGACCCGGCGGTCCTGGTCCCGCCCGCCGCGGGGCCGTCAGCCCCGCGGTGCGCCGAGCAGGGCCTCGAATTGCCGCCGCACGGCGCCGTAGCATTCGCAGGCCGCGGCCTCGAGCCCCGGCCGGTCCGTGATCGTCATCTGCCCCTGGGCGTAGCGGATCAGCCCGGCCTGCTGGAACAGCCGGGCGGAGACGGTGACGCCGGGGCGATGGACGCAGAGCATCAGGGCCAGCAATTCCTGCGTCATGGGGAAGCTGTCGCCGCAGGCCCGGTCATGCGCCATCAGCAGCCAGCGGGCCAGGCGCTGGTCCAGCGCGTGGTGGCCGTTGCAGGCCGCGGTCTGGGTGACCTGGGCCTGGAAGGCCAGGGCGTAGCGCAGCAGCATCGGCCGCAGCGAAGGGCAATCCTCCAGCGATTCCCGGAAGGCGGCGGCCGGCAGGCGCAGCACGGTGCCCGGCGCCTGGACCAATGCCTCCAGGGCGTTCTGGTCGGTGCCCATCAGCAGCGACAGGCCGACGATGCCCTCCGACCCCAACATCCCGACCTCGGCGGAGCGCCCGTCCATCATGCGCGCGATCATGGAGACCCAGCCGGTTTCGGGAAAATGGACGGCGGTGACGGGCAGGTCGGGCTCCATCAGCGGCGCCCGCAGCCGGGCCTCCTGCGGTTCCAGCCGCGGCAGCAGCCGGGACAGCTCCTCCGCGGGCAGGGCGGCGAGAAGGCGGTTGCGGGGCGGCGGGTGGGGGGGATGGGACATGGCGGGCGACCTTCGCGCTTGATGCCGGCGAAGGCGCCTCCGGCCGCCGCCTGTACCGGATGTTGGCGCGCGGGGCACGGCCCGCTTCCGGCACATTCCAGCCGGCCACGTCGGGGCCGGCCGACGCGAGGGAAAGGGCGCTCCGGCACCTGTGATGCGGCGGACCGCCCCGGTTCCAGGGGCGATGTACGGTAGCGGACGGCGGCGCGGCGCCGCCCCGCGCCAAGACTCCGGCCATGGAAAGCGCCGGAGGCAGGCTGCGATGAGCGAAAGCGGGCGCGATCCCCGCAACCCCGGCGCGGACGCCCCGGGCGACCAAGCTACCCGACGGGGTGCCGAGCGGATCACGGTGCTGGAGGGGGAGTGCGCGGCGCTGCGCCGGTTGATCGACAGCGCCTCCGCCTTTGCCATCGTCACGCTGGACCAGGCGGGCCGGGTGACCGACTGGAACGAGGGTGCGGTCCGGCTGCTCGGGCATGGGCGTGCGGCTGTGCTGGGCCGGGCCGGCGATGGGCTGCTGGCGCCGGAATCGCCGGGCGATGGCGGCTTCGCCCGCCTTCTCTGCGCCGCGACGGAAGCCGGCCAGGCGGCCTTGGAAGCCTGGGTGCCATGCCGGGATGGCGGGCGCCTTTGGGCCAGCGGCATCGTCACGCCGCTCTCCGGCCCGGACGGGCAGGCCGCGGGGTTCCTGCTCGTCTTCCGCGACGCGACGGCGCAGCGGATGGAGGCCGAGCGCCAGGCGCTGCTGCAGGCGGAGATGGGGCATCGCGTGAAGAACGCCCTGGCCACCGCCCAGGCCGTGGCGGCGCAGACCCTGCGGCATGCCGGCGTGGCCCCCGCGGTGCAGCAGGTGCTGGTGCGCCGCCTGATGGCGCTGGCCGGCAGTCACGACCAGTTGCTGGCCGAGGGCTGGCGCGGCGCCGTGCTGACGGAGGTGGTGGCCCGGGTGCTGGAACCCTATCGCCGCGTGACGGCGGCCGGCCCGCCGGTGCGGCTGCCGGCGCAGCGCGTGGAACTGCTGAGCCTGGCGCTGCACGAACTCTCGACCAATGCGGCCAAGTATGGCGCGCTGTCGGTGCCGGAGGGACAGGTGGCGCTGACCTGGGCGCTGCGGTGGGACGAGGCCGGGCGGCAGGTGGAGATCCTGTGGCGCGAAAGCGGCGGGCCCCCGGTGCAGCCGCCGCGCAACCAGGGCTTCGGATCCCGCCTGTTGCAGCGCGGCCTGCTCCAGCGATCGGGCGGCACCATCGCGCTCGACTTCCGGCCCGCCGGGGTGGAATGCCGCATGGTCCTGCCCGTGGCCGCGCCGTGACGGGTCCGGCCCTCGCCGCCATTGAGCCCGCCCACCGCGGGGCGTTACAGCATGAGAACTGGACGGATCGTGCTCCGGCGGGGTGGCCGGCAGGCGGAGGGACGCGCGATGAAGATCGGCCTGGTGGGGGCGACGCAGGCGGCGGTGGCGGGGCTGGGCGCGCCGCCGGAACTTGCCGCCATCGCGGCGCCGGGCACGGAGATCCAGGCCTTCCCGACGCGCATGCCGGTCTTCGCGCATACCCCCCTCGAATTCGCCATGCAGGCGCTGAACACGACGGAGGCGGGCGTCGCCGCCGCCGCCGCGGGCTGCGACGCGCTGGTGATCAACTCCTTCTCTGACTACGGGATCGCCGCGCTGAAGGCCGCGGTGGACTTCCCCGTGGTGGGGGCGGCGGAGGCCACGCTGCGCTTCGTGGGCATCCTCGGCCCGCGCTTCTCCATCGTCACGGTCTGGCCGCGCTCCCTCGACTACATGCCGCGCCAGGTGATGCGGGATGCGGGGGCGGAGGGTGCCTGCGTGCGCATCCGCCATGTGGGGACAGAGGATGTGGTGGCCGGCAGCGCGCGCCCCGATGGCTATGTCAGCGCGCTGCAGCACGCGCAAGGCGACATCGTGGCGCGCATCCAGGCCGAATGCGACGCGGCGGCGGCGGAGGATGGGGTGGACGCCATCATCCTGGGCTGCACCTGCATGTCCCCGATCGCGGCACGGCTGCGGGCGGCGGTGCCCATCCTGAACCCGCTGGCGGTGGCGCTGAAGCTGGCGGAGATGCAGGCGGCGCTCGGCCTGCGCCCGGTGGCGAACGCGCCTCGCCGGCTGCAATCCCTGGCCCGCCTGTCGCAGATGGTGGCGGCGGGGGCGGTGCCGGGGTCGGCCCAGGGATCGGAGGATGATTGCGCGGTCTGCGCCGTGGCGGCGGCGGCGGCGGCGGAATAGGCTGGCGCGGCGCGTCTGTTCGCTTTATGTTCGGGATATCACCGCCCCAGCCATGCCCGGGCGCGGGGCCGCCACGAAGGGTGGTGCTAAAGGTGCTAAAACGGGTTAGCGGGCTTTGGAAACGCCGCCAACCCGTTGTTCCGGAAGGTTTTCCGGGATTTTCGTTGAGCACTCAACGCGGTTGAGAGGCCTCAAGGCGTTTAGTGGCCTCAACGTCACTCGATCCGGATATTCGCGCGGCGCGGCACGGCGGACCATTTCTCCACTTCCGCGACGTAGAAGCGCTGCCAGGCCTCGCGCTCCATCGGCGCCGGGATCAGCCCAAGATTCTGCAGGCGGGACGCCACCTCCGGCACCCCGGCGATGCTGGTGAAGGCCGCATGCATCCGGTCCAGCGCCGCGGCGGGCGTGCCCCGCGGCGCGATGAAGCCGAACCAGCTATCGGCCTGCAGCGCCGTGACGCCGAGCTCCGCGAAGGTCGGCACCTCCGGCAACAGGGGGCTGCGCGTCGGGCTGGTGACGGCGAGCGCGCGAAGGCGGCCGGCGCGGACATGCTCCGCGACCTCCAGCACGTTGCTGACCATGAAGTCGAGCCGCCCGGCGATGAGGTCCGTCTGCCCCTGCGGCCCGCTGCGATAGGGCACGTGTTCCAGGGTGAGGCCCAGTGCCTCCTTCATGATCTGGTGCGCGGGCTGCCAGCCCGCGAGCGCGGCGCTGCCGGTCTGGAGCGGCGCGCTGGCGGCACGGCCGCGGGCGGCGAGCGCCGCGAGCGTCTGGTCCGGCGATCCCGCCGGCACGACGAGGACATTGGCGGAATTGCCCGCGAAGAACAGCGCGGTGAAGTCGGCGACGGTGTCGTAAGGCAGGCGCGCATAGAGCCCCGGCGCCACGGCATGGGCGTTCGGGATCAGCAGGATGGTGTGGCCGTCCGGTAGCGCCTTGGCCACGCGGTCGGAGGCGATGGTGCCGCCCGCGCCGGTGACGTTCTGCACCACCATGGGCTGGCCGAGCAGGGGCTGCATCCGCTCCGCGAAGGTGCGGGCGATGATGTCGGTGGCGCCGCCCGCGCCATAGCCGACGACCAGCGTGATGGGCTTGTCCGGCCAGGTCTGCGCATGGGCCGGCAGCGCGGCGAGGAAGGGCGTGGCGAGGAGGGCGCGGCGATGCATCGGTCTCACTCCACCACGATGTTCTGCGCGCGGGCCAGGTCGCGGAAGGTCGCGAGCTCCCGCGTCATGAAGGCGCTGAAGGCGGCGGGCTCCGTCTGCTGCGGCATCTCGAGGAACAGCTGCTTGTAGCGGGCGGCGGTCTCCGCGCTGCGGAGGAAGACCTGCGTCTCCTGCGCCAGGCGCGCCAGGATCGGCGCCGGCGTGCCGGCGGGGGCGGCGAGGCCGTGCCAGGAGGCGAGCTCGGCGCCCGGATAGGTTTCCGCCAGGGCGGGCAGGTCGGGGTAGTCAGGCATGCGCGTCGGCGATGTCGTCGCCAGCGCGCGGATGCGCCCCTCCCGCAGCAACTGCGCCGTGGTGGCGGCGACGTCGAAGCTGAGGTCGATGGTGCCGGCGACGAGCGCCTGCAGCAGCGGCCCGCCGCCGTTGAAGGGCACATGCGTCATGCGGATGCCGGCCTTGGCCATGAAGAGCTCGACGCCGAGATGCAGCGAGGAGCCGACGCCGGAGGAGCCGTAGTTCAGCCCCTCCGGATTGGCCTTCGCCGCCGCGACCAGGTCCGCGACGGTGCGGACCTCCGGCAGCTTCTGCGGATTCACCAGCACGAGGGCCGGCGTAACCGCGAGGTTGGAGATCGGGGAAAAATCCTCGATCGGGCGGTAGGGCAGGGGCACGCGCCGCACCGCGGGCAGGATGGCGTTGGCGGCGATGTTGATCAGGCCGATCGTGTAGCCATCGGGCGCCGCCTTCGCGAGCGCATCGACGCCGATCGAACTGCCCGCGCCACCGCGGTTCTCGATCACGAAGCCCCGGTTGAAAGCGGCCTGGAAATGCGCGGCGAGCATGCGCCCGACCAGGTCCGCGGCACCGCCGGGCGGGAAGGGGACGATGAAGCGCACGGGGCGGCTCGGCCAGGCCTCCTGCGCCCGCGCCACCATGGGCAGGGCGAGCGTGGCGAGGATGAGGTTGCGGCGGGTGGCGCGCATGGTCGGCTTCCTCCTGGTGTTCCATGCCGGCCTTGCAGGCCGTGGAACTTGGTTCCAGGATATGGACAGGGTGGGGCGGGGTCAATCGGGTTGCGCGAACCCCCACCCAACCGTGCCAGCAAGGGAAGGCCATGAACCGGCGCAAGCCGAATGAGGACGAGGACACCGCCGCCACCGCCGTGCAGGGCACCCAGGCCCTGACGCGCGGCATCGCGCTGCTGAACCTCGTCGCCGATGCGCCCTCCCCCCTTCGCTTCGCGGAGATCGCGGACCGTGCCGGCCTCGCCCGCCCCACCGCGCACCGCATCCTGGCCGCGCTGGTGGAGGCGCGGATGCTGCGGCACGACCCGCTGACCCAGACCTATGCGCTGGGCTCCCGCTTCCTGGAGATGGCACATCGGGTGTGGGAGGGCTTCGACCTCCGCGCCACCGCCGCACCCGAGCTGGAACGCCTGGCGCGCCTGGCCGGGGAGACGGCGCGCCTCGCGGTGCTGGACGGCGATGGCGTGCTCTATGTGGACCAGCGGGAGGCCGAGCAGGAGGCGGTGCGGCTGGTCAACCGCGTCGGCGCCCGCGCCCACCCGCACGCCTCCGCCTGCGGCAAGGCCATGCTGGCGCAGCTGCCGGCGGCGGAACGCCGCGCGCTGCTGGACCGGATCGCGCCGCTGGCCGCGCCCGGGCCACGCACCATCGACGATGCCGCGGCGCTGGAGCGCGACCTCACGCTCTCCGCCGCCCGCGGCTACGCCCTGTCGCTGGAGGAGGCGACGGCCGGGGTGAATGGCGTCGCCGCCGCGGTGCTGGACCGCCGCGCCCGGCCGCTCGGCGCGCTCTGCCTGGTGGGGCCCGCCTTCCGGCTGGGGGAGGCGCGGCTGCACGCGCTGGGGCGGGAGGTGATGGAGGCCGCGCGCCGCATCTCCGGCAATGCGGCCGGCAGCGCCATGACGCTGACGGTCGCGCCGCGCCCCGCCGTTGTCTCACCGGGCGTCACGGTCGCGGTGCGGGCGGAGGCGCTGCTGGGCGAGGGGCCTCTCTGGCACCAGGGCCGGCTGCACTGGGTGGACATCCTGGCGCCGGCCTTGCATCGCAGCGATCCCGCCACGGGCGAGGACGAGGTGACGCCGGTGGAGGAGCTGGTGGCAGCGCTCGCGCCCCGTCGCGGCGGCGGGCTGGTCGCGGCAGCGCGCAGCGGCTTGCGCGCGCTGGACGACAAGGGCCTCGGCGCGGTGCTGGCGGCGCCGCTGGCGGAGGGCGCGGGGCTCCGCCTCAATGACGGGAAATGCGACCGCGCGGGCCGCTTCTGGGTGGGGAGTCTCGCGCTGGATTCCACGCCGGATGCGGGGGCGCTGCACCGGATCGACGCCGATGGCACAGCGCGGGTGATGCAGGCGGGGCTGCATGTCGCGAACGGGATCGGCTTCAGCCCGGGTGACCGGGTGCTCTACCTGGCCGACAGCGCCGCGCACCGCATCGATGCCTTCGACTTCGATGTCGCCACCGGCGAGATCGGCAACCGCCGCCCCTTCGCCCGCTTCGCGGAGGGGGAGGGCGTGCCGGATGGGCTGACGGTGGATGCGGAAGGCTTCGTCTGGGTGGCGCTCTGGGATGGCTGGCGCGTCGCGCGCTTCGCCCCGGATGGCCGGCCCGACCGCGTGATCCACCTGCCCGTGCCGCGGCCGACCAGCGTCGCCTTCGGGGGCGAGGGGTATTCGACGTTGTTCGTCACCAGCGCCCGGGTGCGGCTCTCAGCGGCGGAACTCACCGCGGCGCCGCTCTCCGGCAGCGTCTTCGCCATCGATCCCGGCGGCCCGCGCGGCCTGCCGGAACCCGACTTCCAGGGATGAGGAAACGACAAGCATGACCAGTCTTTCGGGCGTCTTCCCCGTGCTGCCCACGCCCTTCACGCCGGACAACCAGGTGGATGAGGCCGCCTTCCGCCGCCTGGTCGACTTCGCCGTGGAGGCCGGTTCCGACGGCATCGTCTTCCCCGGCATGGCGAGCGAGGTGGAGACCCTCTCTGCCGCCGAGCGCGGGCGGATGGTGGCGGTGCTGGGGGAGCATCTGGCGGGGCGCCTGCCCTTCATCGTCGGCGCCTCCCACGCCGATCCGGCGGAGAGCGCGGCGCGGGCGCGGGAGGGCATGGCGGCCGGCGCCGTCGCCGCCATGATCATGGCGCCGCCCCATGCCGGGCAGGATGTGGCGAAGCAGGCGGCCTTCTACGCGGCCGTGGCGGATGGCGCGCCCGGCATCGCCATCATGCTGCAGAACGCACCGGCGCCGAACGGCGCGGCACTGTCGCCGGAAGCGGTCGCGGCCGTCGCCGCCGCGGTGCCCGCCATCCGCTACGTGAAGGAGGAGACGCTGCCCTGCGGCCAGCACGTCACGCGCATCCTGGCCGCCGCCGATGGAAGGCTGGATGGCGTGATGGGCGGCGCCGGCGCGCGCTTCGTGCTGGATGAGCTGGCGCGCGGCGCCAACGGCACCATGCCCGCGCTGGAACTCGCCGATGCCCATGCCGCGCTGTGGCGCGCCTGGCAGGCAGGGGACCGTGCGACGGCGCGCGCCATCTATCGGGACACGCTGCCCCTGCTGGCCATGCAGATGACCTTCCGCGTCCGCGCGACGAAGGAGGTGCTGAAGCGCCGCGGCCTGCTGGACCACACCGGCGCCCGCGCGGCCGGCCCGAAATTCGATGCGGGCGACCTGGCCGAGATCGGCGAACTGATCGAGACGGCGCGCCCCGCCATGACGATGCATCCCCCTCATGCCTGACCGCATCGAGAGGGTTTCCGCCTTCGTCATCGAGATCCCGCGCGAGGTTCCCTATCTCGGCCCGCTGCGCGACGGTGAGTTCGTCAACCGCGCGGGCTACATCGTGCGCAAGGGCAACCGCACGCTGTATCCGACGAAGGATCGCAGCGTCGTGCTGCGCATCGACACCGAGAAGGGGCTGACCGGCTGGGGCGAGACCTACGGGATCGTGGCGCCGGAGGCGGTGCGCGCCATCGTCGATGACGTGCTGGCCCCGGTGCTGGAAGGGCGTGATCCCGCGGCGCCTGCCGTGATCCACGAAGACCTGTACGACCTGATGCGCGTCCGCGGCTTCTTCGGCGGCTTCTACGGGGATGCGCTGGCGGCGGTGGACATCGCGCTGTGGGACCTGCTGGGAAAGTCGCTCGGCGTCCCGGTCTCGACCCTGCTGGGCGGGCGGCGGCATGACCGCATTCCCGCCTATGTCTCCGGCCTGCCGCGCGCGACGCTCGCGGAACGCGTGGACTTCGCGCGGGACTGGCAGGCGCGGGGCTTCGATGGATTCAAGTTCGCCGCCGTCGTGGCCGATGAGGGCGCGGAGGCGGAGATCGCGGCGCTGCGGGAGGGCCTTGGCCCGCGTGCGCGGATCATGGCGGACCTCCACTGGAAATACACGGCGCCGGAAGCCATCCGCCTGATCCGGCGCCTGGAACCCCACGGCCTCGCCTTCGCGGAGGCGCCCTGCGCGCCGGAAGACATCGAGGGCACGACGCTGGTCGCGCGATCCGTCGGCGTGCCCGTGGCGCTCGGCGAGGAACTGCGCACCATCTTCGAATGGCTGCCGCGCCTGGAACGCCGCGCCTTCGGGATCGGCCAGCCGGAGATGGGGCGTACGGGCATCACCGAATTCTCCCGGATCGGCGCGCTGTGCCACGCGTACAATCTGGAGGTCATGCCCCACGCCACGATCGGCGTCGGCATCTTCATGGCGGCGAGCCTGCAGGCCTCCTCCGCACAGCAGAAGCTGCCCTGCCACGAATACCAGCACAGCATCTTCGACCCGAATTTGCGCCTGACCAGGCCGACGGGCACGCGGCACATGGCCTGCGAGGCGGGGGCCTATATCCTGCCGGACGGGCCGGGCCTCGGGGTGGAGCCTTCTGAAGAAATGTTCACGCACGCGGTGGCGTAACGGGGCGCATGGAAGGGGCGAAGCAGGGGGCAGATCCCCAGCGGAGACTTCCCCCATGTCCCCCCTCATCCCGCTCTCGCCCAAGGCTGACCGCATCCTGACGCTGCTGGCCTGGCCGGCGGCGATCTGGATCGCCTATGAATTCCTCTGGTACGAGCAGTACAAGCTCACGGGCAACGAAGGCTCGGTCTACCTCTTCACCATCCTCTCCGACTGGCTCGGCACCCCGGGTGGCGAGAAGCCCTTCCGCCTGTTCGTCGCGATCCAGGAGATCATCTGCGCGGTACTGGTGCTGATCCCGCGCACGCGGATGATCGGCGCGGTGGGGGCGCTGGTGACGATGTCGGGCGCGATCTTCTTCCATGTGGTCAGCCCGCTCGGCATCGACCCCTACGGGGATGGCGGCGTGCTGTTCAAGGAAGCGGTCTTCACCTGGTTCATGGCGCTCTTCGTGCTGTTCGCGCATCGCGCGGAGGCGGCGGGGCTGCTGACGCGGCTGCGGGCGCGCCTCCTGCCGGTGGCGGCCTGACCATGGCGGTGCTGAAGCGCCCGCCGAGGGATTTGCGGCTGGATGTGCTGCGGGGATGGATGCAGGTGTCCATCTTCATCAGCCACGCCTTCGGCACCGCCTTCGCCTGGGGCATCCATGCGGCCTGGGGCGTCTCCGACTCGTCCGAGCAGTTCGTGCTGCTCTCCGGCCTGGTGCTGGGCTCCGTCTTCTCGCTGAAATTCGCCCGCGATGGGTTCGGGGCGGCGTGGCGAGACATCGCCATGCGGGCGGCGCGGCTCTGGCGCATGCACCTGCTGGTCTTCTTCGCCTTCGCCGCCATGGTCTTCGGCTTCGAACTCTTCACGCCGCTCTCGGGCGTGGTGGAGGCCGGCGGCTGGTGCTGGCTGGCGGAGGCGCCCTGGTTCGCCATCCCCGGCGCCATGGTCGGGCTCTACCAGCCGGACTTCATGGGCGTGCTGCCTCTCTTCGTGCTGTGCATGCTGCTGCTGCCGGGCTTCGTGCTGCTGCTCGATCGCTTCGGCGCCTGGGCGCTGCTGCTGCCCTGGGGACTCTACATCGCGACGCAGGCCTTCGAGCTGCGGCCGCCGGCGCTCGGCGGCACCTTCATCGCCTTCGATCCGCTCGCCTGGCAGGTGCTGTTCATGACGGGCATCTGGCTGGGCTGGCGGGCGCTGCATGGCGCGAAGGCGCTGGCGCGGCCCTGGTGGTTGGTGTCGCTGGCGGTCTGCGTGGTGCTGCTGGGCTTCTGGGTGAAGCTGTCGATGCATGGCTTCGCGCCGGAGATGCCAGCCTGGGTCCTGGCCCTGACGGACAAGGACGTGCTGGCCCCGCTGCGCCTGGCGCATGCGCTGTCGCTCGCCTGGCTGGTGTCGATGCTGGTGCCGCGGGAGGCCGCCTGGATGCACCAGGCGGTGCCGCAGGCCATGGCGGCGATCGGCCGGAACAGCCTGCAGGTCTTCTGCATCGGGCTGTTCCTGTCCTGGACCGCGGCGGCGCTGTTCCGGCTATTCCCGGACAGCCGCCTGGTGCTGGACCTCACGCTGATCCCCGCGGGGATCATGGTGCTGATCGCCTTCGCGCGGTGGCGCGAAGGCGATCGGGTGGTGTCCTACAGGGAAGCGACGGCGCGTTCCCAGTAGCCGAGGTCGAGATAGCGGTCGGGCGCCGGCGGCGTCCCGCCCCAGCTGCCGAGCACTTCCGCTCGCACCGCCAGCACGGTGCGGAAGCCCTGCAGGTCGAAGCGGCCATCGATGGCGGAGCCCGTCTCCGGCGCTGTCACCAGGGCAAGGTTGCGGCGCGCCAGCGGCTGGTCGATCCGCAGCCGCTCCGCCAGCAGGGCCGTCACTGCATCCGTATTGGCGGGTGACAGCATCCAGCGGATGCCCTCGATGTAGCCCTGCAGGTAGCGGTGGACGATGTCCCGGTTCGCCGCCGCCCAGGCCCGCATCGCCCAGCCCGCATTGCCGAGATAGGGGCCGACCGCCTCGGTCACGGTGGAAAGCCGCCGCAGGCCGCGATCCTCCGCCTGGAGGGAGAAGGGCGGGTTCAGCATGGAGGCATGGGCGGTCGGGTCGTTGAACATGAGCTCGTAGCGGGCGAAGGTGCCGCCCGTCGGCCGGATCTCGTAGCTGCCGCGCGGCAGGCCGTTCATCGCCAGCATCTTGTAGCCGACCAGCGCATAGGCGGTGTTGGGCGCGTCCACGATCAGCGTCTTGCCGCGGAGGTCCGACCAGGACTGGATCTCCGGCTTCACGTAGAAGGCGTTGAAGGCGCTGTCGCCGCCGATGAGGATGCCGATCTCCTGCCCGGCCTCCGCCATCGCCACCGCATTGTCCACGCCGGCGACGACGAACTGGTGGTCCCCGGCGGCGAGCCCGTTGCGCAGCACGTCGGAATTGGGCGTGTTCTCGATCACCACATCCAGGCCCCGCCGCGCGAAGGCGCCTGTGTGCTGCCCGGCGAAGAGCGGCAGGTTGGCCAGGCCCGGGAAGACCTTGACCTTGACCGTGGTGGCCTGGGCGCGGGCGATGGTGGGCGCCGCCAGCGCGGCGGCGGTGGTGCCCAGCAGCAGGCGGCGCGTGATGCGGATCATGGCGTCCGTTTCCTCCGAAATCGATTGCAGGGAGTGTGCCGGATTGCGGGCGGGATTCAACAGCGGAGTGGCTATCGGGCGCCGGGCAGCCCGCTACAGTCGGGGCGCACCGTCAGGAGGTTCCGCGTTGGACAGGCAGGTCATCACGTCATCCAAGGTCACCTGGATGCGCTCCGGCGTCTCCCACGCCGTCCGCGCGGGGGACATGGTCTATGTCACGGGCGCGACGCCCTTCCATGGCGACCGGCAGATCGCCAAGGGCGATTTCGCGGCGCAGCTCCACCAGGTCATGAAGAACATCATCGCCATCCTGGAGGAGGCGGGCACCGGCCTCGACCGCGCGGTGAAGATGACCATCGCGCTGACGGACATGGACCGCTACGCGGAGTTCGACGCGATCTTCAAGACCTACTTCGAGCCCGGCAACTACCCCGCGCGGCAGACGATCGAGAGCCGGCGCCTGGCGCATCCGGACTTCCTCGTCTCGATCGACTGCATCGCGTGCTGCTGAGCGGCGGCGCTCAGTCCGGCGTCAGCCCGATTTCCGTGATCAGGCGGCCGATCCGCGCGCCTTCGCTGCGCACGCGCTCCGCCAATTCGGCGGGGCCGAGCGCGAAGGGCGAGGTGCCGATCGGCAGCTTCTCCGCGAAGGCGGGGGATCTCACAGCATCCAGGATATCCGCCGCCGCGCGATCCACCGTTGCGGCGGGCGTAGCCTTGGGGAAGAAGACCGCCATCCAAGCATTCATGAGCTGGATGCCTGGCGCGGCCTCCGCCATGGTCGGCACGTCCGGCAGCAGCGGATGGCGTTCCGTGCCGTTGAAGGCCAGCGGCCGCAGCGCGCCGGACTGGATATGCGGCAGGGTGATGGAGAAGCTGTCCATCGTGACCTGCACGCGGTTGGCGAGCAGATCGGTGTTGCCTGCCGCGCTCGTGCGGTAGGGCACGTGCTGCATCGGGAAGTCGAGGCCCCGCGCCAGCGCCTCCAGGTTCAGGTGCGGTACGGTGGCGTTGCCGGGGGAGTAGTAGAAAACCGGGTTGTCCGCGGAGCGTGACCGCGCATGGGCCACGAGTTCGGCCAGGCTGCGCACCGGCAGCGCGGCGTTGACGGCGAGGAAGGAACTGGAGATGGCCAGCCCCGTCACCGCCTGAAGGTCGGGGAAGGGATCGAAGCGCGGGTTGCGCTGGATGTGCGGCAGGATGGTGAGCGCCGCGGCCGCCACCACGCCGCAGACGCTGCCATCGGCGGGCGCGCGGATCAGATTGTTGGCGCCCAGCATGCCGCCCGCGCCGGGCAGGTTCTCCGCCGCCGTCCGCCAGCCATGGCGCTGGCCCATCACCTCCAGCAGCACGCGCGCCACCTGGTCCGTGATGTTGCCGGCGCCGTAGCCGATGATCATGCGGGTCGGCGGCGCCCAGGCGCGCGGAACCTGGGCGAAGGCGGGCAGGGGGAAGGCAGCGAGGCTGCCCATCAGCCAGTGGCGACGCCGCATCCGTGCTCTCCATTGCCTTGGACGCGAAGGCTACGGAGCCAGGTGCGGCGCAACAAGTCCCATCAGGCGGGAAGCGGCTGCGCGGGGTCGAAGATCTCGCCCGTGGCGCCATCGGTCAGGCCGAGATCGGTCGGGTGTGGCGCCGGGTTGCAGGCGAGCGAGAGGCCCGTCATCGCCCGGAAGACGCGGAAGGGGCCCTGCCAGTCGATCACCTGATCGGCCTCCTGCCGCAGCGCCGCGAAATTCGCCGCCGTGACCTCGGGCGGCGTCTCCGCCAGCAGGCCGGCGATGGGCAGGGGCACGAGGGCCGTGACCTTCCCGTTCCGGGCCACGGCCATGCCGCCGCCGCACTCGATCAGCGCATTGGCGGCGGCCTGCATGTCGGCGGGATCGCGTCCCAGCACGAGCAGGTTGTGGCTGTCATGGCTGATGGTGGTGGCGATGGCGCCGCGGGGGTTGCCCCATCCCTCGATGATGGCGGTCTGCGGCGTGGCGGGCACGCGGCCGTGGCGGTGGATGATGGTGATGCAGGCATGGTCGGGCGGCAGCACGGCGAAGCCGTTGCGGACCGCGACCTCCACGCTGCCCCATTTGCCGTGCCGCGCGCCGACGATCTTTCTCAAACGCGCGGTGCCGTCGCCGACGCCGTTGACGCGGGGCATGAAGGATTCGATGGGCTGCACGGAGAGCTTTACCGTGTCGGTCGGCCCCTTCGTGCGGCGTGGCGGCTCGATCAGCTTGCCGTCCTTCGCGACGAGCTTCCCCGCGGTGAAGACGCGCTCCACCGTCACGGAGGGCAGGTCCGACATCACGACAATATCCGCCTGCCGCCCCGCGCCGATCAGGCCGAGGTCGTCCCGCTTCAGCCGCATCGCCGCATGGAAGGTCGCGCAGCGGATCGCGGCGATCGGGTTCATCCCACGGGCGATGATCCGCGCGATCGTGTCGCGCAGCCCGCCCTTCTCCAGCAGCTCGTCCGGGAAGATGTCGTCGGTGCAGAAGACGAGGTTGGGCGGCAGCATCGGCAGCGCGGCAAGGGCCGTCAGCACCCCGGGCAGCACGTAGTCGTGGCTGCCGCGCAGCTCCACCGTCATGCCGGTGCGCAGCTTCTGGAGGAAATCCTCCGGCCCCACGATCTCATGGCAGCTGGTGACGCCGGCGCTGGCATAGGCCTGGAGGTCGCCATCCACCATGCCGCGGGCATGGCCGTTGACGTTCTTGCCGGAAGCGAGGCCGGCGCCGACGAT
>JAIXWG010000036.1 GCA_027482245.1 Acetobacteraceae bacterium
GGCGCGGGCGGTGGCGGCGGGGGTGGCGCCGGCTGGCGCGGCGACGCGTCGGCGACCCGGGGCGGCGCTGGCTCGGCCGGCGTCCTCGCCGGGGTCTCGGCCTGCGTCCGGGCCGCGGGCGCAGCCGGCGTCCGGGCCGCGGGCTCAGCCGGCGGTGTCGCCTCCCCGGGATTCATCACATCGACGACGATGCGGTTGCCCAGGCGGAAGTGCCGCGCCCGCGCGCCGGGGGCGAGGGTGAATTCCGCCACCTCCCCCTCCACCGCCAAGCCGCGCAGGTTGCGGACGGGACGGCGGCTGGCGGCGTTGTCGAATTCGGCGGGGGCGGCGAAGCGCAGGGTGATCCGGCCCTCCGCCTCCTCCACCCGGTAGTTCACCTGGCGTGGCCAGTCGAACACCACCCGGCCATGTGTCGGATGGTCCCCGACCCGGATCGGCACCCTGTCCTGCGCCGCCACCGGAAGGGCGGGCAGGATCAGGGCGAGCAGGGTGGCGGCCTGGCGGATCAATCGAAATCCGCCAGCAGCTTGTCGATGTCCGCCTGGCTGACACCGGCACCCGGCAGCTGCGGGCCATTGGCCAGGCGCCGCCCCTCCGTTTCCGACGTCGCGGCAGGCGCGGGCTCAGCCTTCGGTGCCGGCAGGGCGTGGCCGGCGGCGACGGCGCTGAAGCGCTCCGTCACCTGCGCCACCCGCGCCTCGATCGCCTTCAGCGCCGTCACCACCTTGCCGATGCGCTGGCCGGTGATGTCCTGGAAGCTGCAGGCTTCGTAGATGCGCGTGATGGCGCCGGACAGCGCCTCCGCCTCCCCGCCGCCGACGCGGCCGGCGACACCTTCGAGCACCTCGCAGCAATCGAGGATCTCGTTGGTGGCCTGCGCGGTGTGGCCGACGATCGCATCCAGCTCATCCGTCGCGGACGGGATGTGGCTGATGTTGATGTCGTCCACGCGAAGGGAGGCGATCTCCTCCTTCGCCCGCGCGACGGTGCGGCCGAGCCCTTCGAGCTCCGCCAGCAGCGCCGCCTCGGTCGCCGTCAGATCCCCCGCCATGCTGCCCAGCACGGCGCGGACGGCGGCATCGATCCGCGCCTCCTCGGGCGTGGCGCCGGCGTTCACCGGCGCGATTCCGTCAGGCATGGACCATGACCTTCTCGATCTTCTCGCGCAGCGTCTCGGCGTTGAAGGGCTTGACGATGTAGTTGGAGACGCCGGCCTGCTTGGCGGCGACCACGTTCTCCGTCTTGCTTTCCGCCGTGATCATGATGAAGGGCGTGTTCTTCAGCCGCGCATCGGCCCGCACTTCCTTCAGCAGGTCGAGGCCCGTCATCGGCGCCATGTTCCAGTCGCTGATGACCAGGCCGAAATTGCCGGCGCGCATCTTGGCCAGCGCCTCCGACCCGTCCGTCGCTTCCTCGACATTCTCGAAGTCGAGCTGCTTCAGCAGGTTCAGGATGATGCGGAGCATGGTCTTGTAGTCATCCACGATCAGCACCGGTGTGTTCTTGTCCATCGGCCTCGCGCCCCTGTTTCCCGTCGTATGTCCCGCAGAACCGCCATCCTGGCGCCAGTCACCGCACGGTCGGCCGCTCGGCGCGCATCCGCGCCAGCTCCGCCGTCAGCAGCCTCGCCCGTTCCGGGCGCATCGCGCCCATCACCGGAGAGGCCTTCGCTTCCCGCATCCGGTCCACGATCCGGACCAGCACGGGCATCTCCAGCTCATCGAAGATCGTCGCCGCGTCGCGCGGGCGCATGCCTTCGTAGAGTTTCACCAGGCCGCGCAGCCCCGCTTCCTCACGCTCCGCGCGGTCACGCTCCAGCGCTTCCAGCCGCTGCTGCAGCGCGGTCAGTTCCTGCACGCGCTGCGCCAGGCGGCGTTCGGCGGCGGCCACCACCGTCTCCCGCGCCATGGCCTGCTGTTCGCGCGCCTCGATCTCCGCACGGCGGGCGCGCAGCGCCTCCAGCACCGCACGTTCGGCCAGCTGTTCGGGCGTCGGGCCGGGCGGCGCGGCGGGCGCAGCGGCGGGTGCCGCGGGCGGCGCCGCGGGCGGTGTCGGCGCCGGGCTGCGCGTCGGCTCCGCCGGTGCAGGGGTGGAGGCGCGGGCGGTGCCGATCGCGACCGGGGCGCCGGAATCCAGGCGCAGCAGCCGGTCGATCTTCGCGACCACGACCAGGCCAGCCAGCACGGCGGCCACCGGCATCAGGCGCAGGCGCGGCAGGGACAGGCGGCGGATCATCTCAGCGCGCCTCCCGCAGCGCGCGCAGCAGGTCGCGTTCAGCCTCGCTGCGCGGCATCCCGCCCAGCGGCGCATGGGGTACCGCGCCGAGTGGCGCGGGGCGCGGCGCGGCGGGCTCCGGCGCGCGTTCGGGCATGCCGCTGGCCAGCGGGCGCGCCGTGCGCACCAGGCCATCCAGCCGGTCGGCAAGCGATTCCGCGCGTTCCGCCAGGTAGCGCAGGTCATCGCGCAGCGGCTCCGCCACCGCGACCTTCTCCGCCACCGAACGCCCGGCCTGTTCGGCCGTGGCCCGCAGCCGCGCAAGCGCGGCCTCCGCGGCCTCCGTCGCTTCCGCCATCCCCGCGGCACCGCTGGTCACGGCCGCACCTTCCCGGCGCAGCGCCGCGATCTGGCGCTCCAGCCGCCAGGCGAAGGGCACGGCGACCGCCAGCAGCAGCAGCAGCGCCCCCTGGGCGAGCCATTCAAGGGTGGTCATGCGCCCTCCCCCGCCGGCTGCCGGCGACGCTCGCGCTCGATCCGCACCGCCAGCCGGTTCTCCCGCCGGCCCAGCTGCGCCTCGAACAGCGGCACCTCCCCGCAGCGCAGCCGCACCGGCGCCCCGGGGGGGGAGGAGAGCGTGAAGCTGTCGCCCACGTTCAGCCGCAGGATCTGCGACAGCGGCATGGTCTGCTCATCCAGCACGACGTCGAGCGAGACGTCGGTCTGGCGCAGCTCCTCCGCCAAATGGGTTTCCCAGATGCTGTCGCGGCCGAAGCGCTCGCCCATGAACTGCTGCAGCAGCAATTCGCGCACGGGCTCCAGCGTGGCGTAGGGCAGCAGCACCTCGATCCGCCCGCCGCGATCCTCCATGTCCACCCGCATGCGGCCGAGCACGGCGGCGTTGGAGAGGCGGGAGATGGCGGCGAAGCGTGGGTTCACCTCCAGCCGCTCGAACCGGAAATCGACGGGGCAGAGCGGTTCGAAGGCCGCGCGCAAATCGCCGAGCACGACGCCGATCAGGCGCTCCACCAGCGTGCGCTCGATGGTGGTGTAGGGCCGGCCCTCGATGCGCATGGCAGCGGTGCCGCGGCGGCCACCCAGCAGCACGTCCACGATGGAATAGATCAGGCTGCTGTCCACGACGATCAGCCCGTAATTGTCCCACTGCTCCGCCTTGAACACCGCCAGCATGGCCGGCAGCGGAATGGAGTTCAGGTAGTCCCCGAAGCGCAGCGACGTCATGGCATCGATGGAGATGTCCACGTTGTCCGAGGTGAAGTTGCGCAGCGTCGTCGACATCAGCCGGACCAGGCGATCGAAGACGATCTCCAGCATCGGCAGGCGTTCATACTGCACGAGGCCCGCGGAGATGATCCGCTCGATCCCCGTCTCCGCCTGGTCCCGCGAAGGCCCGGATTCGAAGCCGAGCAGGCTGTCGATCTCGGCCTGGTTGAGCACGCGGGCGGCATCGGCGGGCGGCGGCGCGGCGGCGGCGGCCTCCTCCGGCTGCGCCCCTTCCTCCTCCAGCGCCGCGCCCCAGGCGGCGGCGAGGTCATCATCCTCCGTGCCGCTCATTGGACCAGCATCTCCACGAACAGCACATCGGTGACGCGGGCGGGTGCGGCGGCCAGGTTGGCGCGGGCGATCAGCTCCTCCCGCAGCCGGTGGGTGCCGGCGCTGCCGCGCAGCTCCTCCGGCCGCACTTCGCGGAGATAGGTCTGGAACAGGTCCTGCAGCCGCGGCATGGCGGCCTGCACGGCGGCCGTATCCTCCGCCCGGCTGATCTCGATCTTGGCGCGCAGCCGCACGAAGCTGGCGCGCCGGCCCGGCACGTTCAGGTTGGCGACGATCTCCGGCAGATCCACGAAGGCGGGCGGGCTGCGCGGCGGGGGCGCGGGTTCCGCCGCCGCCGCTTCCGCCGCCGGCTCGGGATGCGGGCCCATGCCGAGCAGCTTCGGCAGGATGCCCGTGAACCAGAGCCCCGCGCCCACGCCGATGAGAAGCAGCAAGGGCAGCAGGATGAGCAGCAGCTTCTTCTTGCCGCCCTTCTTCGCGGCCGGCGCCTCGCCTTCCGCTGCCTCCGCCTTGGCTGGTGCTGCCGCCGCCATCCTGTCGCCCGCGTCCTTCTGCCTGCGCGCCACATGCCCATCGCGCATTTCGCGCGGCCGCCACCCGGAGGGGGGACGGAGGCGCACCATCGCCGGTCCGGCTTAAGGAAGGATTGCGATCGGGGGCGGGGCGGACAGGCCTGCCGGGTGGCGGGGCGATTTTCTCCATCCCTGGGCAAGGCTTGCCGGGCGGACCGGGCCGGGGCGCTGGCACAGGCCTTGCGCCAGGGGGGCCACTGGCATCGCGGAGTTTCACCATGGACAGCCCCGGCTACATCGTCCTGTCGCGCCTCGTGGCGCAGGCCCGGTCGGCGGCCGTCACGGCCAACAACATCGCCAATGCCGAAACGCCGGGCTTCCGCGGTTCCCGCCCCGTCTTCGCCGCCGTGCTGGAACGGCAGAAGGATGTCAGTCAGCCCCCGGGCGGGCGCACCATCGCCTTCACGCAGGACCGCGCGACCTGGCGGGACGACCGCGCCGGCCCGATGGCGACGACGGGCAATCCCCTCGACATCGCGATCACGGCGCCGGAGGGCTTCTTCGTCATCGATACGCCGCGGGGCGAACGCTACACCCGCGCCGGGCGCTTCGTGCTGGATGGCCAGGGCCAGGTGGTGGACCAGGACGGCAACGCCGTGCAGGGCGCCAATGGCAGGCCGCTCCGCCTCGGCCTTGGGGAAAGCCGCATCGACGTGCTGGGCGATGGCACGCTGCGGACGGAGAACGGCGACAACGGCCAGTTCCGCATCGTCCGCTTCGACGACAACCAGCGCCTGACGGCGGAGGGCGACCGGCTGATGGCGGCGCCGGCGACGATGCAGCCGCAGCGCGTGGACGCCCCCGGCCTTGTGCAGGGCGCCGTGGAGGGCAGCAACGTCCGCCCCATCACGGAGCTGACCCGCATGACGGAAGAGCTGCGCGAATTCCAGTTCGTCACGCAGATGGCGGAGAAGGAAGGCGAGCGCCTGGGCAGCGCTGTCGAGCGCATCCTGAAGCGCCGATGAGCCGCACGACAATGATGAACCGCGCCACAACGACCCCGGCAAAGGACCACTAGACCATGCGCAGCCTGCACATCGCCGGCACGGGCATGATGGCCCAGCAGACCAACGTCGAGGTCATCTCCAACAACATCGCGAATATGAGCACGACGGGCTACAAGCGCCGCCGCGCCGAATTCCAGGACCTGATCTACCAGAACCTCCGCCGCGTGGGTTCGCAGAGCGCCGATACCGGCAGCGTCCTGCCCTCCGGCGCGCAGGTGGGCCTCGGCGTGAAGACCGGCGCCGTGTACCGCATCTCCGAACAGGGCAGCCTGTCGCAGACCGAGAACCGCTTCGACCTCGCCATCCGCGGCAACGGCTATTTCCAGGTGACGCTGCCCTCCGGCGAGACGGCTTATACCAGGGACGGCACCTTCGCCCTGTCGCCCGAAGGCGTCATCGTCACCGCCGATGGCTTCGTCGTGCAGCCCGGCATCACCATCCCCGCCGCCGCGCGCGACGTCACCATCAATTCCAGCGGCGAGGTCTTCGCCAAGCTCGATGGCCAGGTGGCGCCGCAGAATGTCGGGCAGATCCAGCTGGCGATCTTCGCCAATGAGACGGGGCTGGAAGCCATCGGTGACAACCTGCTGATGGCAACCCCCGGATCGGGCGCCGCCCAGGCGGCCGCGCCGGGATCGCCGGGCTACGGCCAGGTGCTGCAGGGCTTCGTCGAGACGTCGAACGTCAATGTGGTGCAGGAGATCACGAACCTCATCACCGCCCAGCGCGCCTATGAGATGAACAGCCGCGTCATCTCCGCCAGCGACGAGATGCTCTCCACCCTGACCAGGCTGCGGTGACGGCGATGCGGGTGCTGCTCATGCTCGGCCTGCTGCTCACGGCGCCCACCGCGGCGCAGGAGGGCGCCGCCATCAAGCCGCTGTCGCTGGTGGACGACGCGGTGGTGCGCGTGTCCGACCTGTTCGAGACATCGGGCCCGCGCGCCGGCGTGGTGCTGGGCCCCGCCCCCGCCCCCGGCCAGCGCCAGGTGGTGGAGGCCGCGCAGCTGCTGGCCATCGCGCGGCAGAACGGCATCGCCTGGCGGCCGACCGGCGGCGCGGACCGCGTGGTGCTGGAACGCCCGGGCCGCGCGGTGGAGCGGGAGGAGGTGGTGGCCCTGCTGCGCAACGCGCTGCGCGGCCAGGGCGTGGACCCCCAGGCGGATATCGAGTTGCTGAACTTCAGCGCGCCGATGGTGCCCATGGCGGCCTTCGCGCAGCTGGCCGTGGAACAGGCGACGATCGACAGCGTCGCCCAGCGCTTCGCCGCCACGCTGGTCGTGGCGGCGGAGGGCATGGCCACGCAGCGCCAGCGCATCACCGGCCGCATCCAGCCCACCGTCCCCGTGCTGGTGGCCACGCGCCGCCTGGCGATCGGGGAGGTGCTGGGCCCGCATGACGTGCGGCTGGTGCGCATGCCCGCCGGGCGGCTCCGCCCCGGCGTCGCGGAACGGCCGGAACAGGCGCTGGGCCAGGCGGTGCGCCGCCCGACCGCGGCCGAACAGCCGCTGATGCTGGCAGACCTGACGCAGCCGCTCGCGGTGGAACGGGGGGCGACGGTGACGATGCTCTACGACATTCCCGGCATGGCGCTGACGGCGCAGGGACGGGCCATGGAAGGCGCAGCCCGGGGCGCGGTGGTGCCGGTGATGAACCTCAGCAGCCGGATCGTGGTGGAGGCGCAGGTCGTCGCGCCAGGCCGCGTCCGCGTGGGACCCGGCCGATGAAGACGCGTCTTGCCCTGCTCGCCCTGCTGGCCCTGCCCGCCTGCGAGCGCCTCTCGGAAGTCGGCCGCCCGCCCGCCATGGCGGGGATGGACAACCCGACGGCCGATCCGCGCTGGCGCCCCGTCTCCATGCCTATGCCGGCGCCGCAGGAACCGACCTCCGGCGCCAACAGCCTCTGGCGCCAGGGCAGCCGGACCTTCCTGCGCGACCAGCGCGCCGCGGCGGTCGGCGACCTGGTGACGGTGCTGGTCTCCATCGCGGACGAGGCGCAGCTGCAGAACCGGACGGAGCGGGAGCGGGACGGGACGGATACGCTCGGCCTGCCGCGGCTGCTGGGGCTGGAAACCTCGCTCACCCGGCTGCTGCCCAACGCGGTCAACCCCGCCTCCCTGGTGCAGACCAACGGCAACCAGACCAGCACGGGCAACGGCACGGTCCGGCGGACCGAGACGGTGACGCTGCGCGTCGCGGCCACGGTCGCGCAGGTGCTGCCGAACGGGAACCTCGTGGTGGCGGGGCGGCAGCAGGTGCGGGTGAATGCGGAGCTGCGGGACCTCCAAGTCTCCGGCATCATCCGCCCGCAGGACATCGCCAGCGACAACACGGTGAAGCATGACCGGCTGGCCGAGGCCCGCATCGCCTATGGCGGCCGCGGCACCCTGTCCGACCTGCAGCAGCCGCGCATCGGGCAGCAGATCCTGGATATCATTCTGCCGTTCTGAGGGCGGGCGGAGAGACAGCCAGGCCACAAACGCTTGGGGGGCCTACGGGGGGCCTGCCCCCCGTTCCGCCCCGACTGTAGGGTTGGCGTCGCGGCTACAGTCGGGGCGGAAAAAACATGTGCGGGCGATTCTTCTTGCAGCGGGACCCGGCGGGCCTCGCGCGCTACTTCGAGACGCAGAACCCGACGCCGAACCACCCTGCGTCCTGGAACGTGGCGGTCACGCAGGACAGCCTGGTGGTGCGCCGGCACCCCGAGGGCGCGCGGCACCTCGACCGGCTGCGCTGGGGCCTGGTGCCGTCCTGGGCGAAGGACACCAAGGACGCGGCGAAGCTGATGAACGCCCGCGCCGACGGCATCACGGAAAAGCCCTCCTTCCGCGACGCCTTCCGCAAGCGCCGCTGCCTGGTGCCGATGGACGGTTTCTACGAATGGCGGAAGGCGGAGGACGACACCAAGCAGGCCTATGCCGTGGCGCTCGCGACCGGCGAACCCATGGCGGTGGCCGGTCTTTGGGAGGGCTGGAAGCAGCCGGACGGAACCTGGCTGCGCACCTTCACCGTCATCACGACGGAGGCGAATGAGAAGCAGGCCCTCGTGCATCACCGCATGCCGGTGATCCTGCCGCCGGAGGTCTGGGACGCCTGGCTGGGCGCCGAACCGGCGGAGCCGGAGGACCTGGTCGAGCTGCTGGTCCCCTGCCCGGCCGAGGATCTGGCGATCTGGCCGGTGGACAACCGCGTGGGGAAGGTCGCGGAGAACGATGCGCGCCTGCTGCGGCGCGATCCGACCGCCCAGCCCCCGCCGGAGCTGGACGACACGCCGCCCGACCTGGAAGGCTGACCCGCCACCCCCTCCGCGCCCGCCGCGCAAAGGGGGATGGGCCAGCCGGCCCGTCAATCGTCGCGGTGCACGCGCTCCATGCGCTCGTGGCGCTCCTGCGCCTCGATGCTCAGCGTGGCGATGGGGCGGGCTTCCAGCCGGCGCAGGCCGATCGGCTCCCCCGTCTCCTCGCAGTATCCGTAGGTGCCGTTCTCCACCCGCTCCAGCGCCTGGTCGATCTTGGAGATCAGCTTGCGCGCGCGATCCCGCGTGCGGAGTTCGAGGGCGCGGTCGGTCTCGACGCTGGCGCGGTCGGTCAGGTCAGCCTCGATGATGCCGCCCTGGCCCATGGAGGACAGGGTCTCGCCAGCTTCCCGAAGCAGCTCACCCCTCCACTTCAACAGCTTCTGCCGGAAATACTCCAGCTGAAGGGGGTTCATGAATTCTTCGTCGCTCGACGGACGGTAGTCCGGCGGCAGGGTTACGAGCATGGCTTACTTTCCCCAACCTCCGCCGCCCCAGGCCCGGCGCCCCGGTAGGCGAAAGCGGGCGGACCATAGTGGCGGCGCCGGGTGGTGGGCAAGCCGTCATTTGTACGCAAGCTCCTGATGTTTGCCCCTTTTTCAGATTGATGAATCGTATGCGACAGGTTTGCGGTCGTTGTCAGCGCCGCCCGCGCCGCGCGAGTTCGACCCGCGCCCGTACCCCAACCTCCGCCATCACGGCAGCCAGCGCCGGGTCCAGCCCCGTCTGCATCCCGCCCGCGAGGCGCGAAAGCCGTTCCAGCCCAGCGGGATTCGCTTCGCCGTCCAGCAGCGCGATCTGCAGGTCGCGCAGGTCGTCCAGCGCCTCCGCGGCTTCCCGCCGCGCCCGGGCGGCGCGCTCCTCCACCGGCAGGGCCTCACCGGATTCCTGCAGGGCGAGCAGGCTGCCGGGCGGCGCCGCGGCGCCGGCGGCCCCTGGCTCCTGCGCCGAGTCGCTCGCGCCCGCCGACAGCGCAAAGCCGCCCGCGGCGCGGCGCATCCGCCCGCGATCGACCGTGCCCATCGCCCCCGGTCGAACCGGTCCCACGCTCATCGCCTGACCCTCCATGCGGCCCGCCGCCATTCTTGCCGCCCGGGGGCAAGCCCTGCCCCGGCCCCGGCAAAGACTGCCGCCGCAACCCCGTCCCCGGGCTGGCACGCGCCTTGCGCTAGCCATCCCGCGTCCCGCCACCAGGACGGCGGCGGCACGGAGGAGAGCGTGGCGACAAAACATTGCCCGAGGATGAGCACGGCGCGGTGCGTGGTTGCCACGCTGCTGCTCATCCTCCTCATCCTTGCTCCCGGGGTGGCGGGCGCGCAGGTCCGCATCAAGGACATCGCGGATGTCGAGGGTGTCCGCGACAACCAGCTGGTCGGCTACGGCCTGGTGGTCGGGCTGAACGGCACGGGCGACCGGCTGCGCAGCGCCGTCTTCACCCGGCAATCCCTGATCGGCGTGCTGGAACGCCTCGGCGTCAACACCCGCGACCAGGAACGCCAGCTGGATACGCGCAACGTCGCGGCGGTGATGGTCACGGCCAACCTGCCGCCCTTCAGCCGCACCGGATCGCGCATCGACATCGCCGTCTCGGCGCTGGGCGACGCCACGAACCTGACCGGCGGCACGCTGCTGGTCACGCCCCTGCTGGGCGCGGATGGAGAGGTCTATGCGGTCGCGCAAGGCGCAATCGTGACCGGCGCCGTCTCCGCCCGCGGCGCGGCGGGCTCCGTCACCCGCGGCGTGCCGACGGCCGGGCGCATCGCCAATGGCGCGACGGTGGAGCGCGAGATCGCCTTCCGCTTCGCCGCCACCAACCAGCTGCGGCTCGCGCTGCGCAACCCGGACCTGACCACGGCACGCCGCATCGCCGCCGCTATCAACCGCTTCAGTGGCGGCAACGTTGCCTCCGCCAGCGATCCGCGGACGGTGACCGTCAACATGACGGGCCGCGACGCCGTGGGCTTCCTGGCGGAGATCGAGCAGCTGCGCGTCGTGCCCGACCAGATGGCGCGGGTGGTGGTGGAGGAAGCCAGCGGCACCATCGTGATGGGCGCGAATGTCCGCGTCTCCACCGTCGCGATCGCGCAGGGCAACCTGACCATCCGCATCACCGAAACGCCGCAGGTCAGCCAGCCCAACGCCCTGTCGAACGGGGAGACGGTGGTGGTCCCCCGCACCAATGTGGAGGTGGACGACCAGTCGGAGCGCCGGCTCGGCATCCTCCGCGGCGGCGTGACGCTGGAGGAGCTGGTGCGCGGCCTGAACGGCCTCGGCGTCGGCCCCCGCGACCTGATCACCATCCTGCAGACCATCAAGGCCGCCGGCGCGCTGCAGGCGGAGCTGGAGGTGCGCTGACCATGCCGACCCCCACCCCGGTTGCGACTAGCGCCGCGCCGAGCCTGGCCCGCACGCCCCCCAACCCCGCGGCACTGCGCCGCGCGGCGCGGGACTTCGAGGCGCAGGCGCTGGGCGCCCTGCTGCAGCCGATGTTCCAGGGGCTCGATACCAAGGGCCCCTTCGGCGGCGGCGCCGCCGAAGCGCAGTGGCGCCCGATGATGGTGGACGCCATCGCGAAGGACATGGCGCGCGCCGGCGGCCTCGGCCTGGCCGATGCGGTGCTGCGCGAACTCACCCGGCTGGCCGGCGCATCCGGCCAGCCCACGACCCCGGAGAGCACGACCCCATGACGATGATGCAACCCCTGCTGATCGCGGCGCAGCGCCTGGCGGAAGCCCTGCGCGCGGAGAACGAGGCGCTGGCCAAGCTTGACCTCTCGGCCGCCGCGGCGCTGGCCGGGCCGAAGAAGCAGGCCTCCGACGCCTTCGCCGCCGCCTTCGATGCCGCCAGCCGCACCGGCGCGCAGACCGAGCCGCGTGACCGCGCGCGGGCGGAGGAACTGGCCGGGCGGCTGCGCGACCTCGGCGTGGAGAATCGCCGCCTGCTGGAACGCGCGATCGACCTGCAGTCCCGCGTGATCGAGACCATCGCCGGCGCCGCCCGCCCGGAGCGCCCCGGCACCTATGGGGAGCGGGGCGGCACACGGGAGGGGCGGCCCGGGCCGATCTCCCTCGCCTCCCGCGCCTGATCACGCCCGGCTCATGGACAGGGCGGCTTTCGCGGCGCAGCATCGCCACCACCCATGCTGCGTCGCCACGCCACCTTCATCGTCATCTCCCTGCTCACCGTCTCCGCCGCCCTCGCGGTGCTGCTGCTGCGTGGGGAGGCCGCGTTCCGGCATGCGCTGGAGGCGACCTGGGGGCTGATCGTCACCGTCGCGCCTTCCATCATCGGGGGCCTGCTGCTCTCCGCCGCGCTTCGGCAGCTGGTGCCGCCGGGCGCGCTGGCGCGCTGGATGGGGGCGGAGTCCGGGCTGCGCGGGCTGCTGGTGGCGACCGCGGCGGGCATGGCGATGCCGGGCGGGCCGGTCGCGGCCTTCCCCGTCGTGCTGGTCCTGGCGCAGGCGGGGGCCGATCGCGGGGCGTTGATCGCCTTCGTGCTGGCCTGGTCGCTGAACGGGTTCCAGCGGATCCTGGTCTGGGAGTTGCCGATCCTCGGGCATGACTTCGCGCTGCTTCGCCTGCTCTGCGGGTTGCCGCTGCCGGTGATGGCCGGGCTGCTGGCCCGCTGGCTGCCGATCCGCTGGACGCCGGAGGATGCGCCCGCCTTCAAGCCTGCGCCGGGGCGGCAGCCATGAGCGTCGGCGTCATCGGCATGTGGGTGCTGGCGCTGGGCGCGCTGTTCCTGTGCCTCCGCCGCAGCCCGACCGTCGCGCGCCGCGCGGTGGGGGAAGCGGGCACATCGCTGGTGCGCGTCGCGCCGGTGATGCTGATGGCGCTGCCCATGGCGGCCTTCGTGGCCGAACTCATCCCCGATGGCTGGGCGGAGCGCTGGCTCGGCCCCGATAGCGGCGCCACGGGCGTGGCGCTGGCGACGCTGGCGGGCAGCGTGCTGCCGGGCGGTCCCTTTGTCGCCTTCCCGCTCGTGCTCGGTTTTCTCAAATCCGGCGCGGGGCCGGCGCAGATGGTGGCGCTGATCTCCGGCTGGGCGGTGCTGGGGCTGCACCGCACGCTGTCCTGGGAACTGCCGATCCTCGGCCCCCGCTTCATCCTGCTGCGGCTCTCGGCCAGCCTGGTGCTGCCCTTCCTCGCGGGGCTGGGCGCGGAGGCGCTGCTGCCGCTCTTTCCCGGCGCTTCACTGCGCTGATGCCGGCGCCGTTGCGGTCAAGGCGCCGCTTCGGCATAGCGTGACGGCGATGCGCACGGATACGACAATGCCGGAGGAAGACGCCTGGGCCGCGCTGCTGCGCGTGCGCGATGGTGGTCCCGTGCCGGATGGCGCGCTCGGCGACCTCTTCGCGCCGCTCTTCGCACCGCCCGATGCCGATGATGGCTGCATCGTGATCGGCCGCCTGGCGCAGACGCTGGATGGCCGCATCGCCTGCGCGAATGGCCACAGCCAGTGGATCGGCGGCCCCGGCGACATCCTGCACACCCATCGCCTGCGCGCGCTCTGCGACGTGGTGATGGTGGGCGCCGGCACCGTCCACCATGACGACCCGCGCCTGACGACGCGGGCGGCGCCAGGCCCCAACCCCGTGCGCGTGGTGCTGGACCCCGCGCGCCGCCTGCCTGCCACGCACCGCGTCTTCGCCGATGGCGCCGCGCCCACGCTGCTGGTCACCGCCACCGCTGGCGGCGCGACGCATGGGCAGGCGGAGGTACTGCGCATCGGCGATGGCGCGATCGACCTGCCGGCGCTGCTGCGCGCCCTTGCGGCACGCGGCCTGCGCCGCATCTTCGTCGAGGGCGGCGGCCGCACGGTCTCCGCCTTCCTCGCCGAGGGTTGCCTCGACCGCCTGCATGTGACGCTCGCGCCCGTGATCCTCGGCTCCGGCATCCCGGCCTTCACGCTGCCGGAGGCCGTGCGCATGGACCAGGGGCTGCGCTTCCGCTGGGCGGTGCATGGGATCGGCGAGGACCTGCTGTTGGACATCCCGCTCGGCCGCCGTCGCCCGGGCAGTTGCGAAGGCACCGCGTGATGAAGGCGACCGCATTCTGGACCGTCGCACCGCGGCAGGGCGAGTTGCGGGAGCACGACCTGTCGGTGCCGGGGCCGGAGCAGGTGCTGGTGGACACCATCGCGACCGGCATCTCCCGCGGCACGGAACGCCTGGTCTTCGAGGGCCGCGTGCCTGAAAGCCAGTGGCCCGTGATGCGCGCGCCGCTGCAATACGGCGAGTTCCCCTTTCCCCTGTCCTACGGCTACAGCGCCGTCGGCCGCGTGCGCGCGGGGGCGGAGGCGCTGCTCGGCCGGCGCATCTTCTGCCTGCATCCGCACCACGACGCCTTCGTCGCCCCCGCCGGCATGTGCATCCCCGTGCCGGATGCCGTGCCGGATTATCGCGCGGTGCTGGCGGCCAACATGGAAACCGCCGTCAACGTGCTGTGGGACGCGCGGCCGCTGGTCGGCGAACGCGTGCTGGTGGTGGGCGCCGGTGTCGTCGGGCTGCTCGCCAGCTTCCTGCTGGCGCGTATCCCGGGCATCGACCTCGCGGTCTGCGACATCGACGAATCCCGCCGCACCATCGCCGAGAGCTTCGGTGCGCGCTTCGTCGCGCCCGACGAGGCTCCGGGTGATCGCGACCTCGTCATCCATGCCTCGGCCAGCCCCGCCGGGCTGCGCCTGGCGCTTTCCCGCTGCGGGTTCGAGGGGCGCGTGGTCGAAGCCTCCTGGTTCGGGGACAAGGAAGTTTCGTTGCCGCTCGGCGAGGCGTTCCACGCGAAGCGCCTGTCGATCGTCTCCACCCAGGTCGGCCAGGTGGCGCCCGCGATGCGCGGCAGGCGCGCCTATGCGGATCGCCTGGCGCTGGCGCTGTCGCTGCTGGACGATGCGCGGCTCGACGCGCTGCTCGGCCCCGGCATCCCCTTCAAGGATCTGCCGCAATCCCTGGGCAATGTGCTGTCGCCGCCGCCCGGTGATCCGCAGCCGCTCTGCCCCTTCGTCACCTATATATAAGTGAGAGATCGCGCCCGATGTTCAGCCTGACCGTCGTCGACCACATCATGATCGCGCACAGCTTCCGCGGCGATGCCTTCGGCCCCGCGCAGCGCCTGCACGGCGCGACCTTCATCGTGGAGGCGGAGTTCCGCGCGCTGAAGCTGGATGACCTGCACCTGCTGGTCGATATCGGCCTCGCCAAGGATCACCTGCGCGCCATCCTGGCCCCGATGGACTACCGCAACCTGGATGCGGAGCCCGTCTTCGCCGGCAAGAACACCACCACCGAATATCTCTGCCTGCACATCCACGGGCTGCTGGCGAAGGCCTGCCGCGACGGCGTGCTGGGCGATGGCGGCAAGGCGGTGACGGGCCTGAAGATCCTGCTGCGGGAAAGCCACATCGCCTGGGCCGCCTTCGAGGGCCCGGTCTGACCGATGCGGATCGCCTTCCTCGTCCCGGGGCCCATCACCGCCATCTCCGGCGGCTACGGCTATGACCGCCGGCTGATCGCGGGCCTGCGCGCGCTGGGCCATGACGTCATGGTGCAGGAACTGACCGGCACGCACCCGCTGCCGGATGATGCGGCGCGGGCGAGTGCGCGCAGCGCGCTCGCGCAGGTGCCGGTGGATGCACACATCGTCATCGACGGGCTCGGCCTGCCGGCCTTCGAACCGCTGCTGGACGCGCTGGAACAGCGCGGTGCCGTCGGCCTCATCCACCACCCGACGGCGCTGGAACATGGCAACCCCGGCCCCGTGCGCGATGCGCTGCGCGTGGCGGAGCGGGCGATCTTCCCGCGCCTCGGCCGCCTGGTCGCGACCAGCAACCTGACGGCGCGCCGCCTGGCGCCGGAGTTCGGCGCCGATCCCGCCCGCATCGGCGTGGTCGAACCTGGCACCGACCCCGCGCCGCGTAGCACCGGCTCCGGCGGTCCCGGCTGCGCCATCCTCGCCATCGGCACGCTGATCCCGCGCAAGGGGCATGACGTGCTGCTGCGCGCACTTGGCACGCTGCCGGACCTCGACTGGACGCTGACCATCGCGGGCGGCGCGCGCGATAAGGTGCATGCGGATGGGCTGGTCGCGCTGGCGCAGGAACTCGGCATCAGCCAGCGCGTGACCTTCGCCGGTGAGGTGGCGGACGTGGCGCCGCTCTGGGCGAAGGCCGACCTCTTCGCGCTGGCCACGCATTGGGAAGGCTATGGCATGGCCGCGGCCGAAGCGCTCGCCCGCGGTATTCCCGTCGCGATCACCGCCGGCGGCGCGATCGCGGAGGTCGTGCCCGTCGGCGCCGGCGTCATCTCGCCACCCGGCGACGTCGTCTCGCTCGGCAAGGCGATGCGGCGCGCGATCTTCGACACGGAGTTGCGGGCGGAGATGGCGGAAGCGGCGTGGGAGGCCGGCCAGCGCCTGCCGCGCTGGGAGGACCGCGCGACGGCCTTCGTCGCCGAGATCGAGAAGGCCGCGACCCGATGACGGAGACCTTCGACGGCGACTGGCTCGACCTGCGGGAGCCCTATGACGCCGCCGCGCGCAACGTGGCGCTGGCGCAGCAGCTGGCCGCCGCCCTGCCCGCGCGCCCGCGCATCCTCGACCTCGGCGCCGGCACCGGTTCGCTGCTGCGCTGGCTCGGCCACTTCATTGGCCGCGCGCAGGCCTGGACGCTGGTGGATGCGGATCCCGAACTGGTGGGCCGCGCCTTCGAGACGATTGCCGGCCGCGCGCTGGAAGCCGACTGGACCGTCACCTGGCCCGGCCGCAAGACGCTGCTGGTCCATTCCCCGCAAGGCGCCTGGCGCGTGGAGGCGCTGGTCGCCGATCTGCGGGAGGCGCCGGACAACCTGCCGCTCGACCAGGTGGATGCCGTGGTGAACACCGCGCTCTGCGACCTGGTGTCGGAGGAATGGGTGCACCGCATCGCTGCGGGCTGCGTCGAACACCGCCTGCCCTTCTACGCCGCGCTGAACGTGACGGGGCGGGAGCGTTTCATGCCGTCCCACCCCGCCGACGCGCTGGTGGCGCGCGGCTTCGCGCGCGACCAGCTGCGCGACAAGGGCTTCGGCGGCACCGCGCTCGGCATCCGTGCACCTTCGGTGATTGCGGAGGCCTTCGCCGCGCATGGTTACACCGTGCATCGCGCGCCGAGCGACTGGGTGATCAGCCGCCGCGATGCCGCCATGGCCGCGGAGATCGCGGATGGCCATGGCCGCGCCGCGATGGAGCATGAACGCCGCGACCGCCGGAAGCTGCTCGACTGGCTGGTGGATCGCCGCGCCCAGGCGGGGCTGCTGCGCCTGTCGGTCCGCGTCGGCCACACCGACATCCTCTGCCTGCCGCCTGAGAAGGGTTAATCCCATGCCGCTCCTGCTCGGCTGCATCGCCGATGACTTCACCGGCGCCACCGACCTCGCCTCCATGCTGGTCCGCAACGGCATGGCGACGGTGCAGGTCATCGGGGTGCCGACCGGCCCCCTGCCCGATGCCGATGCGGTGGTCGTCGCGCTGAAGTCGCGCACGGCGCCGGCGCGGGACGCCATCGCGGAAAGCTTGGCGGCGGCGGAAGCGCTGCTCGCCGCCGGCGCGAAGCAGTTGTTCTTCAAGTACTGCTCCACCTTCGACAGCACGGATGAGGGCAATATCGGCCCCGTGGCGGATGCGCTGCTGAAGCGCCTCGGCGCCGGCTTCGCCCTCGCCTGCCCCGCCTTCCCCGCCAACAACCGCAGCATCTACCAGGGGCACCTCTTCGTCGGCGCCGGCCTGCTGAACGAGAGCGGGATGGAGAACCATCCGCTGACGCCGATGAAGGATGCGAACCTCGTCCGCGTCCTATCGCGCCAGACGGAGGGTTCGGTCGGCCTGGTTCCCTTCGCCGTCGTGGACCAGGGCGCCACCGCGATCCGCCAGGCGATGACGCGGCTGGCGGAGGGCGGGCGCCGCTACGCGATCGTCGACGCCACCAGCGACCAGCATCTGATGGCGATCGGCGAGGCCGCGGCGAACCACGCCCTCATCACCGGCGGATCGGGCGTCGCCATGGGCCTGCCCGCGAATTTCCGCGCGAAGGGGCTGCTGCCGGAACGCGCCGATGCGGCCGACCTGCCCGCCGCCGGCGGCCTCTGCGCCGTCATCGCCGGCAGCTGTTCCCGCGCCACGCTCGGCCAGATCGGCTTCGCCCGCGATCATGCGCCGGTGCTGGAGCTGGACGTGCTCGCGACGCCGGACGCCGCCGCGCTGGCGGCACAGGCGCTGGACTGGGCGGAGGGGAAGCTCGACGCGCAGCGCCCCATCGTCATCGCCGCCTCCGCACCGCCGGAGCAGGTGGCGGCGCTGCAGGCGAAGCTGGGGCGGGACGCCGCGGGCGCGCTGGTGGAGCACGCACTCTCCACCATCGCCGAGGGGCTCGTCGCGCGCGGCGTGAAGCGGCTGGTGGTGGCGGGTGGCGAGACTTCGGGCGCCGTCGTCTCCCGCCTCGGCGTCACGCGGCTTCGCATCGGGCATGAGATCGACCCAGGCGTGCCCTGGACCTTTGCGGAGCCGGCCGGGATCCACCTGGCCCTGAAGTCGGGCAATTTCGGCGCGCGCGACTTCTTCCTCAAGGCGTTCGATCATGTCTGAGGCCGCGCTCCGGCTTCAGCTGGCCGAGCTGGCGAAGTCACTGTTCGACCGCGGCTATTCCGTCGGCACCGCGGGCAACATCAGCGTGCGCCTGCCCGATGGCTACCTGATGACGCCGACCAACTCCTCGCTCGGCCGGCTGGACCCCGCGCGGATCAGCCGGCTGGACGCGGCGTGGCGGCACATCGGCGGCGACAAGCCGTCGAAGGAGGTCTTCCTGCACCGCGCCGTGCTGACCGCGCGG
Source organism: Acetobacteraceae bacterium (assembly GCA_027482245.1). Taxonomy (GTDB): domain Bacteria; phylum Pseudomonadota; class Alphaproteobacteria; order Acetobacterales; family Acetobacteraceae; genus Falsiroseomonas. The sequence continues at coordinate 18,520 of JAIXWG010000036.1, forward strand.
CCGGACGCGGGCGCGGTGGTGCACCTGCACTCCACCCATGCGACGGCGATCTCCTGCCTGGCGCCGAAGGGCGGCGATGCGGAGATCGCGCCGCTGACGCCCTACTTCGTCATGCGCATCGGCCGCAGGCTGCCCTGCGTGCCCTACTACCGCCCCGGCGACGCGGCGATGGAGAACGACGTCCACCAGGCCGCGCTGGCCGCCAAGGCCCTGTTGCTGGCCAACCACGGCCCCGTCGTCAGCGGCGCCACGCTGGTGGAGGCGGTAAATGCGGCGGAGGAGCTGGAGGAAGCCGCGCGGCTCGCGCTGCTGCTGCGCGACGTGCCCGGCGTGCGGCGCCTGACGGCGGCGCAGGTGGATGACCTGCTGGTGACCTTCGGGTAGCCGCTACAGGGACGCCGCGGGGTCGATGCGGATCACGTAGCTCCGCCAATCCGCGCGTTCCGCGATCCGCTCATACAGCGCGATGGCGGCGACATCGCCTTCGGGCACGATCCAGCGCAGGTGGCTCCAGCCCCGCGCCTCCCCTTCCGCCACCGCGGCGGCGACCAGCGCACGCGCGGTGCCGCGGCCGCGGGCTTCCGGCCGGACGAAGAGGTCGTCGAGGTTGCCGCAGCGCCGCGCGAAGACGACCTCCGGCAGGTCGAAGAGGATGGCGAAGCCGACGGGCTCGCCGCCGTCTTCCGCCAGCAGCACCTCCGCCGCCGGATGGCTGGCCAGCAACGCCGCCTGTGCTTCCGGTGGCGCCGTCTCCGCGCCATTGAGCACGCTGCGCATCTCTGCCGCATAGAGCGCCAGCAGCAGCGCCAGGCGGTGCCGCTGGTCGCGCGGCAGGGGCTTGATGGTGATCGTCATGGACGGGCTCCAGACGCGAAAAGGGCGCCGCCCGCGTGACGCGGACGACGCCCCCTCGCCGGGATCGGCAGGCGTATTAGGAAGCGGCTTCCGGCGTCGCGGCGGGGGCCGGGGCGGCAGCAGCGGCGGCGGCCTTCTTCGCGGCGCGGGTCGCGGCAGCCTTCTTCGCGGCTTCGCTGCGCGCGGAGGGGGCGGCTGCCTTCTTCGGCGCGGCCTTGGAGGCAGCGGCCTTCTTCGGCGTGGCCTTCTTCGGCGCGGCGGCCTTCTTGGCAGCCGGCTTCTTGGCGGCGGCCTTTTTCGGGGCAGCGGCCTTCTTGGCAGGCGCCTTCTTGGCAGCGGCCTTCTTCGGCGCGGCCTTCTTCGCGGCCGGCTTCTTGGCGGCGGCCTTCTTCGGCGCGGCCTTCTTCACGGCAGCCTTCTTCGGCGCGGCCTTCTTCGGCGCAGCCTTCTTGGCAGCGGGCTTCTTGGCGGCAGCGGCCTTCTTCGGCGCGGCCTTCTTCGCGGCCGGCTTCTTGGCAGCGGCCTTCTTCGGCGCGGCCTTCTTGGCGGCCGGCTTCTTGGCGGCGGGCTTCTTCGCCGTCTTCTTCGCGGCGGCCATCGCCATCGCCTGGGCGCGCGGCGCGGCCTCGGTCTCGGTCTCGGTGGTCACGGTCGTGTCGGTCATGGTCGTCAGGATCTCCGATTTTTTCCGGTGAGTGGTGTTCCGGTGGTGATAGCGCCACACGGCTTGCGCCAGGCAGCACCCGCGAAGGCAGTTCGAACCGTGCGGCCTCTGGTCGGCGCGGATCCCGTATCGCGCCGTCCCGGTGCAGCCGCTGTCCCGCTTCCGCCGGCGCCGGTGCGAAGCGCGATGTCAGCGGCGTCACGCCGCGTCGCGCCCCTTCCGGCTTCTCTCCCGCCAGCGCCCGGCGCCGCGATGGCGCTGGTTGCCCGCGCCGCGATGGCGCTGTTTGGCGGTGCGGAACATGGCGTGCCGTGCACGATCCCCTGCTCCACGAGCCTGCGGTCCATGGACCGATCCTTCCTGCTGCGCTGCACCGCCCGTGTGTTCTGCGTGATGTCGTCGCCGCGCCGGTGATGCCGCATCGGATCCGACTCTCACGCGAATCGCGTCAAGCGATGCGTGCATCGTCACGCTATCCGTGTGTGCAACCTGCCTGTCAAACGAAAACGCACGAACGGCGTGCAGCGATGTGCATCGACTGTGCAGCAGCGCGTGGAGAGGAGCATCCGACGGCAGCGATGCGTGCCATCCATCGATGCGGAGAGACGGTCGTGCTGCCGCTCTGCCGCATCGGAAGACGCCGCGCGACGATGCGCGCGGCGTCGTCGATCAGCGTTCGCCGATCGGCTTCACCGGGCGCTGCTCCACGCCGGTGTAGTGCGACAGCGGGCGGATCAACCGGTTGTCCGCCGCCTGTTCGAACACATGCGCCGCCCAGCCGGTGATGCGGGAGCAGACGAAGATCGGCGTGAACATCGGGATGTCGAAGCCCATGAGGTAGTAGGCAGGGCCCGCCGGGAAATCGAGGTTCGGGTGGATGTTCTTCACCCTCATCATCTTCGCCGCCAGCACGCGGCTGGTCTCCATCCAGCGCCGATCGCCGACGACCTCCGCCATCTTCTCGGCGTATTTGGTCATCGTCGGCACGCGGCTGTCGCCGTTCTTGTAGACGCGGTGGCCGAAGCCCATCACCAGCGCCTTGTGGTCGAACTTGCCCTCCAGCCAGTCCTCCGCCGCCTCCGGGCTGCCGATCTCCGTCAGCATGTGCATCACAGCCTCATTGGCGCCGCCATGCAGCGGGCCCTTCAGCGCCGCGATGCCCGCCGCGATCGCGCCATGGATGTCCGCACCGGTGGAGGTGACGGTGCGCGCCGTGAAGGTGGAGGCGTTGAAGGTGTGCTCCGCGTAAAGGATCATCGAGACGTCGAAGGACTTGATAACCTCCGGCTGCGGCACCTGCCCGAAGACGAGATGGAAGAAGTTCTCGCAGAACGGGAGCGATGCGTCGGGCGCGATCGGCTCCAGCCCCTTGGACAGGCGGTTGGTCGCTGCCACCGCCGTCGGCAGCTTGGCCAGCAGCCGCATCGCCTTCCGCCGCTGCGCGGCGTCGGAGACGTCGGCCGCCTCCGGATCCTCCGCCCCCATGAAGGACACGGCGGTGCGGATGGCGTCCATCGGGTGCGCGTTCTTCGGGATCTCCCGGAGCACGCGCAGCAGGGCGGGCGACAGGGCGCGGTTCGCCCGTTCCTCCGCCTGGAAGGCCGCCAGCTGCGCGGCGGTCGGCAGTTCGCCGTGCCAGAGCAGGTAGGCGACCTCCTCGAAGTTGCTCTCCTCGCAGAGGTCCTGCACGGCATAGCCGCGATAGGTCAGGCTGTTCGTCTCCGGCATCACCTTGGAGACGCTGGACACGTCGGCATAGACGCCGACCAGGCCCTTGTAGAGGGTCGGTGTGGCTTCGCTCATGGCTTCACTCCCCTTGCCGCAAGGCAGGCGGAACGCGCGGTTCCGCCCGCGGGATGCGGTACTCGTTAACGATCAGAAGATGCCGGGCTTGGCGTCGAGAAGCGTGCCCGCTGGCAGCACCACGTTCAGCGCCGACAGCTCCCCGGCGCCGAGGCTCGCCAGGTTCTGCGCGGCCTCCAGGAAGCGGTTCTGCTCCCGCGCCGTGATGATGCCCTCGGTCAGGATGCGGAACTTGTTGATGTACTGGTCCCGCGCAAAGGGGCGGGCGCCGTTCGGGTGGGCATTCGCCACGCCGAGCTCATCCACCAGCTTCGACCCGTCCTTAAACAGGATCTCGACCCGCCCGCCGAAGGACAGCTCATTGGGATCGCGGGAGTGGTACTTGCGCGTCCACTCCGGGTCCTCGGTCGTCTCGATCTTGTGCCAGAGGCGGACGGTGTCGGCCCGGCCGGCGCGCTTCGGCGCGTAGCTGTCCACATGGTGCCAGCGCCCGTCCTGCAGGGCGACGGCGAAGATGTACATGATGGAGTGGTCGAGCGTCTCCCGGCTCGCCTTCGGGTCCATCTTCTGCGGGTCGTTGGCGCCGGTGCCGATCACGTAGTGGGTGTGGTGGCTGGTGTGGATGATGATCTTCTCGATCGCCTCGAAGTCGGTGATCTGGTCGCGCATCCGGAAGGCCAGGTCGATCAGCGCCTGGGACTGGTACTCGGCGCTGTGCTCCTTGGTGTAGCTGTCCAGGATAGCGCGCTTGGGCTCGCCCGCCTCGGGCAGCGGGACCTCGTAGTAGGTCGGGTCATAGACCGTCTTGCGGCCCTGGCTGTCGGCCTGCGTGCGGCCGGACAGGACCCAGGCGATCACGCTGTCCTCGCCTTCGTAGATCGGGGACGGCGCGCCCTCGCCGCGCATGCACCGGTCCACCGCCTCGATCGCCAGCTTGCCGGCATGGGCGGGGGCGTAGGCCTTCCAGCTGCTGATCTCGCCCTTGCGGGACTGGCGGAAGCTGACCGAGGTGTGCAGCGCCTGCTGGATGGACTGGAACACCACCTCCTGCTTCAGGCCGAGCATGGTGCCGATGCCGGCGGCGGCAGCCGGGCAGAGATGGGCGATGTGGTCCACCTTGTGCTCATGCAGGCAGATCGCGCGCACCAGGTTGATGTGCAGTTCGTAGGCGGTCGCCAACCCGCGGAGCATGTCCTTGCCCGACTTCCCCATGGCCTGGGCGACCGCCAGCACGGGGGGAATATTGTCGCCGGGGTGGGAGTAGTCGGCGGCCAGGAAGGTGTCGTGCATGTCGAGCTCGCGCACCGCCGTGCCGTTTGCCCAGGCCGCCCATTCCGGGCTGACCGTCGTGCCGGACTTCACGCCGAACACCGTGGCGCCCCCTGCCTTCTTCGCATGGCCGAGTGCCATGCCGCGGGCGGAGACGACCGGGCGGCGGTTGATGGCGGCGATGGCGACGGAGGCGTTGTCGATGATGCGGTTGATGATCATCGCCTGCACGTCCTTCGGCACCGCGACCTTGTCGACGGCGACGCCGGCCATTTTCCAGGCCAGCTGGTCCTCGCGCTTCAGCAGCGCCTTGGACGGGTGGACCTTCACCGGATGCAGCTTCATCAGCGTTCCCCATTGCTTGCGTAGTGATGCGCCGTTTTGGACCCGCTTCGCGTGATCGTCCATTCCGATTGGCGTCGCGGCGCGATAGCCTTTCCGTATCGGATCGACGGGACCGCGCATGGATTTCCGCCTCGTCAGGCGCCTCGGCCATTTCCTCGCGGTGGCGGAGGAAGGGCATTTCGGCCGGGCTGCCGCGCGGCTCGGCATCTCCCAGCCGCCGCTCACGGCGCAGATCCAGGCGCTGGAACGCGAACTCGGCGTGCGGCTGCTGGAGCGCAGCGGCAAGGGCGCGCGCCCGACGCGGGAGGGCGAGGCGCTGCTGCCACTCGCGCGCCGCATGGCGGAGGATGCGGGCCAGATCGAATCGCTGGCGCGCGATCTCCGCGCCGGTCGCAGCGCGCCGGTCGCGCTGGCCTGCGTCACCTCCGCGCTGTTCGACTACCTGCCGCCGCTGGTGCGTGGCCTGCAGGCCGCGCGCCCGGCCTCCGCCATCGCGGTGCGGGAGATGGACACGGCCGATGCGGTGGAGGCGCTGCGCCGCGGCGAGGTGGACCTGGCGCTGCTGCGCCTCGACCGCGACCGCCATCCCGTGAAGCTCCGCCCGCTCGGGCGTGACGTGCTGGCGGCGGCCCTGCCGGAGGAACATCCCCTCGCCCGCCAGGATGGCCCCCTGCCGCTCGCCGCCCTGGCGGATGAGCCGATGCTGGTCCTGCCCCGCGGCATCAGCCCCGCCTATTCGGACGCCATGGTCGCCGCCTGCCACGCGGCCGGGTTCACGCCGCGGGTGACGCGGGAAGTGGGCTCCGCGATGGCGCAGCTGGGCTTCGTCGCCGCGGGCCTCGGCGTGGCGCTAGTCAGCGCCGGCATGGCGCGCCTCCGCCCGCCCGGCGTGGCCTTCCGCGCCCTGGCGGGCCCCATTCATGCCGTCGGCGTCGCACTCGCCTGGAACGCGGAACGGGAGAGCGAGGCGACGCGGCTGGCGCTGGAACTCGCGGAAAGGTTGTTTGCTCACGGACGCGTGATTTTAGACAACTAGCCGGAATGTTTGTTGTCTGATAACGGTCCGGTAATGACCGGGGGATCGGGAGTGGCGGGCGTTGGGTGACCGTGATCCGACCTGAACGTCGGCGCAGGCCCTCTACCCGACCAGTTCTTTAGCCTGTCGGTTCCCTCCCAGCCAAAACGGCGCTCCTGATCGGTCGGCACGACAGCATGATTAACCTGAACAGCACCTCCAGCAGAGTGGTCGAGGGCAATACACTCGCCCTCGTCTTCGGGCGCGACACGGCTGATTCGGAGACCTACACCGTCGTCTGGAGGGTCACCAGCGCCCGCGGTGACATCACCGCGTCGGACTTCGACTTCGGCGGCGTCCTGCCCGGCGGCACCTTCGTCCTTGGCGGCGGCGAGACAAGCCGGACGATCCTGATCCCGACCCTCCGCGATTCGGTGATCGACCCTGACGACGCGATCACCGTCATCGCGAATATGACCGATCAGGACGGCAATATCTCCAGCGTGTCGAAGCGGATCGACATCGTCGCCGACCATGACGTCATCTATTCCGTGCGGGCGGTCACCGACAGCGTGGCGGAAGGGACGCTGAGCGCGAGTTCGCCCACCGCGGGCACTACCATCTCCTTCGATGTCACCCGCAACAGCGTACGTGACCAGACCAGCATCACCCTCGATGCCGCGGGCAGCGGCCTCTGGCCGACCGATGCCGCCGATTTCGCCCTTGGGTTTCGCGCGTCACAGGTCGTCACCTTCGCGCCGGGGCAGACCACGCAACGTGTCAGCTTCATCGTCAACAGGGATAGCGTTGCAGAACCAAATGAGAGCTTCACGGTCAGGCTGCGCGACGCCCCATCCGGCAGCACGATTCTGGTCGGCGAGGCCACGACCGTCATCCGTGACGATGACAGCCGGCTGAGCGTCACCGCGCAGCAAGGCCCCCTGGCCGAGGGCTCGACCGGCCCGACCGAGTTCCGCTACCTGGTCAGCCGCACCGGCGACGCCAGCGGGGCCCTGACGGTCGATTGGACTCTTTCCAATATCAATAGTTCCCTGGCAGCCAGCATCGACGATTTCGATCCGATGCTTGGAACAACACCCGCAACCTCGGGCAGCCTGACCCTGAACGCAGGCGAAAGCACCGGGACGCTCAGCATCTGGATCAAGGGTGACTCCTTTGCCGAGTTGAATGAGATCTTTGACGTCTCGTTCACCTCGGCCCTGCCCACGATGGCAGGGCCAAGGGTCTTCACATCGACAATCCGATCCACAATCCTGAACGATGATGCCAGCGTTTCCGTCACCAATTCCGGCCTGGAAATTCTCGAAGGCAATGCCGCGACGAGCGGCCAACCCCTTCGCCTGACGCGATCGGGCAATACGCATCTGGAGCAGAGCGTCGACTGGGCGGTACTGGATCCTGCCAGCCGGGACGATCTGAACCCGACGGTGAACTACGCGACGGCAGCCGATTTCCCCGGCGGAGTCCTGCCCTCGGGCCGTGCCGTCTTCGCCATCGGCCAGACCACCACGACCATCTTCGTGCCCGTGGCCACCGATGACCTGCAGGAGGGCATGGAGTACGTCCTGTTCGGGCTTTCCAACCCCTCGCCCGGGCTTGACGTGCGCGGCGCGAGTTCGCCCGCGCTCTGGATCCGGGACGTCTATGCCGGCTTCGCGATCCTGTCCGGCGGCACCTCGGTCAATGAGTCCGGCGGCAGCGCGCTGCGCATCTCGGTTGAGCGCCGTGGCCCCCTGACCGACACCGCCAGCGTCGCCTGGTCGCTGGACGGCGTGCTGGGCAGCGCCGATTTCGCGCCGGGCACACCACTATCCGGGCGGCTGACCTTCGCTCCGGGTGAGCAGGTGCAGGTTGTCGTCCTGCCAATCCTCGACGATGCGGTTCTGGAAGGCCTGCGCGAGACCGCCACCTTCCGCCTTTCCGACCCCTCCGCGGGAATGAATATCCTGAACGGCGGCAGTGTGGCGGTGGAGGTGCTGGACGATGACGCCACCATGCGGGTCACGGGTGCCTCGCAGGTGACGGAAGGCCAGGCGGGCTCTACCCTCCTGACTTATACCCTCCACCGCGAAGGCTACATCGCCGGCGAGGCGAGCGTGAACTGGGCAGTGGTGCCCGATGTGACGCGCGGGCAGGCTGTCGATGCCGCTGACTTTGTCGGCCGCACCCTGCCCGAGGGCACCGCGACCTTCGCGGCGGGCGCCTCGACGACGACGGTGACCATCGCGGTGGCCGGGGACACGCGGTCCGAACCCAACGAATACTTCACCTTCAACGTGGCTCCCACCGGGCCTTCCCTGCGCGTGGACACGCGTGAGACGCCGGTGACCATCGTCAACGATGACCCGCGGATCGAGGCCGGGACCTACACCCGCACGGTCACGGAAGGCCATGCCGGCGTCACGACGATGGTGATCCCGCTGGTCCGGATCGGCGATGCGACGGGCACCGATGTCGTCGGCTGGGCCGTCTCCCGCTCCGTGGCCGGCGCGCCGGCCGTGGTGCAGATGCGGGACTTCGTGGGCGGCGTAGCGCCCAGCGGCAGCGTCACCTTCGCCCCCGGCGAGACGATGAAGGAGGTCACGCTCTCCTTCGTCGCGGACAGCGTCGCCGAGGCACCGGAAGCCTTCTTCCGCCTGGCGCTGACGACCACGACGCCCGGCCTCGGCCTGAGCAGCACCATCACCGGGTCCCTCCGGGATGATGACGTGACCTTCGACATCCAATCCGCCACCGTGCAGCAGGCGGAAGGGAATGCGGGCGCCACGCCCTTCACCTTCACCGTCACCCGCGTGGGCCAGCTGGCGGAAGCGGCGTCCGTCGCCTGGTCCGTCACCGGCACGGGTTCGGCCCCCGCGGATGCGGCCGATTTCGCGGGCGGCGTCCTGCCCGGCGGCACCCTGACCTTCGCCGCAGGGGAGACGTCGCGCACCATCACCGTGAACGTCGCTGGCGACCGGCTGGCGGAACGGGCGGAGCGCTTCACCGTCAGCCTGTCCACCACGGCGGCGAACCAGTCGCTGGACGATTCCAGCGCCCTCGGCATCATCCTGGCCGATGACAGCAGCGTCGCCATCACCGCCCACCAGGCGGTGCGGACGGAAGGGCACCCCGGCGACATCACGCCCTTCACCTTCCACGTGACCCGGACCGGCGCCACCGATGCGGTACAGTCCGTCGCCTGGTCGGTCGCGGGCGTCGGCACGTCCCGCTCCAGCGCCTCCGACTTCGTGGGTGGCGTCGCGCCGTCCGGCATCGTGGACTTCGCCGCGGGCGAGACGCGGAAGACCATCACGGTCAACGTCTCCGGCGATTCCAGCCGGGAGCTGGACGAGACCTTCGCCGTCCGCCTGGCCAGCCCGACCAACGGCCTCCTCATCGGCCAGGCGGAAGCGCAGGGCATGATCCTGCGGGACGAAACGGTGATGGCCATCGCCAGCACCACCGGCAGAGCGATGGAAGGCACCGGCGGCAGCACGCCCTTCACCTTCACCGTGACCCGCAGCGGCTATGGGGATGCGGTCCAGACCGCCAGCTGGTCCGTCGTCAATTCGGGCAGCAACGCCGCCTCCGGCGCCGACTTCCTGGGCGGCAGCATGCCGCGCGGCACCATCCGGTTCGAGGCGGGCGAGACCACGCGCACCATCACGGTCAACGTCGCGGCCGACACCATCGCCGAGAAGGACGAGACCTTCGCCGTGAAGCTGACCGCCGCCAGCCCGGGCGTCACCTTCTCCCCAGCCCAGGCGGTGGCGACGATCCTCAACGACGACACCAATGTCGGCATCACGGCCCTGTCCGCCAGCAAGGCGGAGGGCCAGTCCGGCACCACGCCCTTCACCTTCGCCATCACCCGCACCGGCGTGCTGGACGGGGAGCACAGCGTCTCCTGGGCCGCGGGCTCGCTCGGCACCAACCGCGCGACGGCGTCCGATTTCGCGGGGCAGATCCTGCCGTCCGGCAGCGTGACCTTCCTGGCGGGGGAGACGCAGAAGATCATCACCCTGCAGGTGCTGGGCGACACGGTGGTGGAGGCGGCGGAGGCCTTCATCGTCCGCCTTTCCGCCCCCAGCGCCGGCCTGGTCATCACCACCCCTTCCGCCACCGGGCTGATCGCGAATGATGACGTCGCAGCGGGCGCGCGCCTGCTGGCCGCGTCGGACTGGGCCCTGTGAGCCGGCTGTCGTGACACGCGAAGCCGCAGACAAAGCCGCCCCGTTGCGCTAGACCGTCCCCATGGATCTCTCCCCGGACCAGGTCAGGGCGGCGCGCGCCGCCGGCTGTACCTTCATCGCCGCCACCGAAGACCAGGTGGCCCGTCTCACCATGCAGCGGCGCGTCTTCCGCATCGACGGCGTGCCCCACCTGGCCCGCCGGGCGCAGAGCGGATTCTACGAGACCTACGGCACCCTCGCCCCCCTGCTCGGCCCGAGCGAGAGCGGCGAGCCGCCGGCCCCGCCCGCCGAGACCCTTCAGGAAGCCGAGGCCGCCGACGCCTCCGCCACCCTGGCGCTGGCGGCGGAAAGCCGCGGCGGGCGTGGCGCGCAGGTGATCCGCCGCGGCCGTCCGCGCAGCCCGCGCGGCGGCTGAACACAGCCGCGGATGGCGTCGCCGCTGCTCGCCGTGCGCGGGCTGCGCGCTTCCTTCCCGACGCGGCGCGGCCTGGTCCGCGCCGTCGATGGCCTCGACTTCGAGATCGCGGGCGGGGAGGTGCTGGCGCTGCTCGGCGAATCCGGCAGCGGGAAGTCCGTCACCTCCCTCGCTTTGATGGGCCTGCTGCCCCCGTCGGCGCGCGTCGAGGGCGAGATCCGCTTCCAGGGCCGCGACCTGCGCGCGATGGAACCGGCGGCGTTGCGGGCCCTGCGGGGCGAAACGCTGGCCATGGTGTTCCAGGAACCCATGTCCTCCCTCAACCCCGTGCTGAGCGTCGGACGCCAGGTGGCGGAGGCGCTGGTCGCGCATGGCCGCGCCGACCGCCGTGCCGCCCGCACCCGCACGATCGAGCTGTTCGGGGAGGTCGGGCTCTCCGACCCAGCACGGCGCTATGACGCCTATCCGCACGAATTGTCAGGCGGCATGTGCCAGCGCGTGATGATCGCCATGGCCATCGCCTGCGACCCCGCGCTGCTCATCGCCGATGAGCCGGCGACGGCGCTCGACGTCACCATCCAGAAGCAGATCCTGGCGCTGATCGAGGATCTGCGCCGCCGCCGCGGCACCGCGGTGCTGCTGATCACCCATGACCTGGGCGTGGTGGCGGAGAATGCGGACCGTGTGGCCGTGATGTATGCCGGCCGCATCGTGGAGACGGCGCCGGTGCGCGACCTCTTCGAGGCGCCGCGCCACCCCTACACGCGCGGGCTGCTCGATTCGATGCCGGACCTGGATGACGAGGAGGCGGTGCTGCACGCCATCCCGGGCCAGGTGCCGGACCTGGCCGCGCTGCCGCCGGGCTGCGCCTTCGCCGCCCGCTGCCCACGCGCGTCCGAGCGCTGCCGAGCGGAGGCCCCGGCGATGGAGGCGCTCGGCCCCGGCCGCGCCGCCGCCTGCTGGCATCCGCTGGCATGACCTCGCTGCTCAAGGTCGAGGGCCTGACCAAGCACTACCGCGTCGCGCGCTCCCACCTGCTCGCGCCGCGCCCGGTGCTGCGCGCGGTGGAGTATGTCTCCTTCACGATCAAAGAAGGCGAGACCTTCGGCCTGGTCGGCGAGAGCGGCAGCGGGAAGTCCACCACCGCGCGGCTGATCCTCCGGCTGGTGCCGGCGACGGCCGGGCGCGTGGAATACCGCGGCCGCAGCATCCTCGACCTGCCCGCGCGCGACTTCCGCCCGCTGCGGCGGGAGATGCAGATGGTCTTCCAGGATCCCGCTGGGTCGCTCAACCCCAGCTACCGCGTGCGTGACCTCATCGAGGAACCGATGATCGTCCATGGCACGCCCGCCACCGCGGCGGCGCGGGCGGAGCGGGTCGCGGCGCTGCTGGCGCAGGTGGGGCTCGACCCGAGTCACGCCGCGCGCTGGCCGCATGAGTTCAGCGGCGGCCAGCGCCAGCGCATCGGCATCGCCCGCGCGCTGGCCGTGGAGGCCAGGCTGCTCGTGGCGGATGAGCCGGTCTCGGCGCTCGACGTCTCCGTGCAGGCGCAGATCCTGAACCTGATGCGAGCGCTGAAGGAGCAGCACGGCCTCAGCTACCTGTTCATCGCGCATGACCTGGCCGTAGTGAAGCACATGAGCGACCGGGTCGCGGTGATGTATCTTGGCCGGATCGTGGAACAGGCGACGCGCGCCGAGATCTGGCGCCGGCCCGCCCATCCCTATACGCGGATGCTGATTGCCGCCGTGCCCCGCGCGAAGGTGCCTGACCACCGCGCCGATGCCTCGCCCCCCGGCGAGATCCCGAGCCCCGTCGCGCCCCCGTCCGGCTGCGCCTTCCACCCCCGCTGCCCCGCGCGGATGGCCGTGTGTTCGCAGCAGGCGCCAGTCGCGAAGGAGATCGCGCCCGGCCACGTGGCGGCCTGCCATCTGTATTGATCCAGCTTCTCCCTCTCCCCCGACGGGGGGAGAGGGTCGGGGTGAGGGGGGCTCGGCCGGACCGCGCGCCCTACCCCACCACCACCCTGAACCCGTTGCCCCGCCAGAACCCATCCGGCTCCAGGCTGCCGCGGTAATGTGCGTTCGCCTTCTCGGCGGGCGAGGAGAAGCAGCCGCCGCGCAGCACGCGCCGCCAGTCGCGGGGCGCGTCGGCGGCCTCTCGCCCGTCATCCGGCGTCCAGGGATAGGCGAAGGAGGGCATCGCCATGCCCGGCCCCCACAGCGTGTGGCACCATTCCCAGACCTGGCCGGCCATGTCGTCCACGCCCCTAGGCGAGCGCCCGCGCGGGAACATCCCGACCGCGCAGGGCGCGTTGAGCCCCGCGCTGTCGCCATTGCAGCGATCGCCATCCCAGGGCGCGGCCCAGGGGTGCACGGGCGCCTCGCCATGCGGCTGCGCGCCGCGCGCCGCCCATTCCCATTCGGGCTCGCTCGGCAGGCGGACGGTGTCGGCGGCGCCGATCCGGCCCTCCGCGCGCCAGGTTTCCGTCAGCCAGGCACAGCAGGCCACCGCGTCGCGCCAGGTCAGGTCGGTCGCCGGTGCATTGGCGAGCGATGGGTTGTCCCGCGCCGGCGAGACCCAGGCGCCCCCGGTCGCCGCGACGAAGCGGGCATAGAGCGCGTTGACCACGGGGTAGCGCCCGATGCGGAAGGCGCCGACCGCGACGCGATGCGGCGGCGCGGAGGGCGCCGTCAGCGCCGATCCCATCGCGACCTGCCCGGCCGGCACCGCGACCAGCTCGGCGAGGTCCCGCGGATCGCCGCGCCGCGCCAGCTCGCGCCCCGCTTGTGCGCGCTGAGGCACGCCGAGCCGCCCACCTTCGACGATCGCGCACAGCGCCTCGACCAGCCCAGGCACCGCGCTCGGCTCGATCTCGGCGGCCAGCAGCGCGCCGTCATCGCCCGTGCGGACCAGGGCGGCGGCCAGCGGCGCGGCGATGGCGGGATCCGCGGCCACGACGTGGCGCAGCACGGCGGCAAAGCGCGGCCCTTCCTCCAGGAAGCGCAGCGCCAGCAGGACGGGGCTGGCATTCTCCAGCATCCGCGCTTCCAGCAGCGGGCGCATGAAGCCGGCGTCGAGCAGATCGGCCTCGGCCGGCGTGGCGCGGACCAGCAGCGTGTCCCGCAGCACCGGCGCGCTGCCAGCCGTGATGCCGAGGCGCTGCGCGATCGCGAGATGGCCGGGCAGCGCGAAGAGCGGCGCGCGAAGCCGCTCCGGCAGATGCGCCCGCTGCGCCGCCAGCAGCGGCAGCAGGCGGTGGCGGCGGAAGCCCTGTGGCAGCACCCAGCCGCCCGCGACCTCCGGATCGCCGGCCAGCAGCGCGCGCAGGCCGGGGCGCGCGGCGATGGCGGCGAGCAGGCCGGGGTCCTCCGCATCATCCACCAGCAGCAGCGCGCCATCGGGCAGCGTGTCGAGCGACAGGCCCGGCGTCCAGAAGACCGGCGTGACAGCGGGCGCATCCCAGGCTTCCGGCTTCGCGATGCCGGTCTCGTTCCGCACCACCGGCGTCAGGTCCGGCGCCGCACCGGCGGCGAAGCGCGCGATGTGGCGCAGCATCGTCGTCCGCCCGCCGCCCGGCGGCGCCAGCAGCAGCAGTCGCGGCGCCTCCGCCGCCAGTTCCAGCGCGGTGCGATGCACAGGCTCCGTGAGCGCGGCCGGGCCGCGGCGCAGGCCCTTGGCGGCGCGGTCCTCCTCCGTCCAGTCGGTGAGGAGCGGGATCACGTGAAGAGCTTCGCGACCTCCGGGTTGTGGAAGCGCTGGACCTCGATCGCGTAGCCGGCCGGGTCCTCGAAGAAGAAATGCTCGCAATAGGTGCCGCGCAGCAGGCCGGTGAGCTTGGCGACGCCCGCCTTCTGCATCCGCGCATGCCAGCCGGGCACGTCCTCCGCCACGATGGTCAGCAGCACGGCGCTGGTCGGCTGGTGCTTCAGATGGCCCTTCACGCCATCGACGATGCCGAAATAGCTGCCGGGCGCGATCCGGTAGATGCGGGCCATGCCCTGGTCCAGCACCAGTTCGAAGCCCATCACCTCCTCATAGAAGGGCACGACCGACATCATGTCCTCGTAATAGAAGAAGGTGATGGCGTAATCGGGCTTGGACATCGGGAGACTCCGGATCACGCCGCTCGGCGGCGATGTGTTTATGCCGCTCTGCGGCGGGGGTTGAACCAGTCGGCCAGCGCGTCGCCGATCAGGTTGAAGGACAGCACGACCAGCAAGATCGCGATCCCGGGCGCCAGCGCAACCCAGGGCGCGTCGCGGAGGTAGGCGAGGTTTCCCGCGACATCCGCGCCCCATTCCGCCGCCGGCGGCTGCGCGCCCAGCCCGAGGAAGCCGAGGCTCGCCGTCTGCAGGATGGCACCACCGAGTGCGAGCGACGCCTGCACCAGCAGCGGCCCGATGCCGTTGCGCAGGACATAGCGCAGCAGCAGCCGCGGTGTGCCGACGCCGATCGCCATCGCCGCTTCCATGTAGGGCTTCACGGAGATGGCCAGCGCCTGGCTGCGTGCGACCCGGGCGAATTGCGGCGCGAGGGTGATGGCGACTGCCAGCATGGCGTTCTCCAGGCTCGGCCCGAAGGCGGCGGCGAGCGCGATGGCGAGCACCAGGCCTGGGAAGGCCAGCATGGCATCCACAAGCCGCATCATGACCATGTCGGCCGCGCCGCCCGCGAAGCCCGCGACGGTGCCGAAGGCCACGCCCAGCACGAAAGCCAGCGCGACGACGCCGATCCCGATCGCCAGCGTCGCCCGCCCCCCGTGCAGCACGCGGGCCAGCACGTCACGGCCAAAGAAATCCGTCCCCAGCCAATGCGCTGCGGAGGGTGGTGCCAGCTTGTTCCCGATATCGATGGCGATGGGGGAGGTCGTGAACCACGGGCCCAGCAACACGGCCAGCAGGATCGCACCCAGCAACCCCGCCCCCATCAGCGCCAGGCGGTTTCGCGCCCAGAAGCCGCTCACGACGCCATCCGCTTGCGGATGCGGGGATCGAGCAGCGCCTGGATCAGGTCCACCGCCAGCGACACCAGCATGAACATCAGCGCGAAGACCAGCGTCGCGCCCTGGATCACCGGATAGTCGCGGTTGCGGATGGCGTCGAACATGAAGCGGCCGATGCCGGGCCAGGCGAAGACCGTCTCGGTCAGGATGGCGCCGCCCAGCATCTCCGCGAATTTCAGCCCGACCACGGTCACCGCCGGCAGCAGCGAATTGCGCAGCGCATGGACGAAGAAGACCGCGCGCTCCGGCAGGCCCTTGGCGCGGGCGGTGCGGATGTAATCCTCCCCCATCGTCTCCAGCATCGTGTTGCGGACGAAGCGGCCGAGGGTCGCGGCGAGGAAGGCGGCCAGTACCGTCGTTGGCAGCAGCAGGTGGGTGAAGGCGTCCCAGGCCGCCTCCCCATCCCCGTTCAGCAGCCCGTCGAGCACCGCGAAGCCGGTGACGGGATCATCCAGGAAGAAGGGACTGGTCCGGCCGGAGATCGGCAGCCAGCCCAGCGCGACGCCGAAGACCAGCTGCAGCACCAGCGCCAGCAGGAAGGCCGGCATGGAGACGCCGAGCAGCGACACCAGCCGGACCGCATGATCGAAGGCCGTGTTGGCGCGGATGGCGGACACCACCCCCAGAGGGATGCCCACCACGATCGCGACCAGCAATGCCAGCACCGACAGCTCGATCGTCGCCGGCAGGCGCAGCAGGATCTCCTGCGCCACCGGCGCCCCCGTCTTCAGCGACACGCCGAGGTCACCCCGCAGCAGCCCCCCGAGATAGGACAGGAACTGCATCGCCATCGGCTCGTCGAGGCGGAGCTGCGCCCGGAGCGCGGCGATCTGCACATCGGTGGCGCCCGGGCCGAGCAGCGTCACCGCCGGGTCGCCCGGGATGAAGCGGGTCAGGTGGAAGATGATGACCAGCACCAGGAAGAGCACCGGCAGCAGCGCCGCCAGGCGCCGCAGCGCGTAGCCCCCCATCGACTATTCCTTGAAGACGCCGTGGTACTCGTTGAGCGGCGGCGCGCTGTTCACGACGAGCCCCTTCACATTCGCCCGCTTGAAGACGATCAGCTTGTTGCTGAACAGCCAGGCCGCCGGCACGCGCTCCATGATCTCCCGCTGCACCTGGCCATAGAGCTGCTTGCGCGCGTCGAAATCGACCGTCGTCTGGGCGCGGAGGATCAGCGCATCCAGCGCCGCGTCGGCCGGCATGCGGAAGGTCATGGCGCTGTCGGCGAGCGACGACAGGTAACCAATGGTGATGTGCGCGTCGGGGTCGTTGTACCAGGGCTGGCGGCCATCCAGCGCCACCTCGAACCGCCCGGCGACATGGAGGGCACGGAGCGCCGGAAATTCGGTCTGCGCCACCGTCGCCTCGATGCCCACGGCCGCGAGGTTCGCCTGGATGAAAGTGGCGACGGCGCCCCAGAGGCTGCCCTGGAAGCTGTAGAGCGTCAGCTTCAGCTGCCCCGGCTGCACGCCGGCTTCCGCCAGCAGCGCCCGCGCCCGCGCCACATCGTATTTCGGCGCCATGTCGCGGATGGCCGGGTCGAAGGCCCAACTGTTGGTGGGCAGCGGGCCATAGACGCGATCCGCCGTGCCGCCCAGCACGCCCTCCAGCAGCCCGTCATAGTCGATGGCATGGGTGATGGCGCGCCGCACCCGCCCATCGCGCAGCGGGCCCTGCAGGCCGGAATTGTTGAACTCCAGCTGCCGGATGATCTGGCTCGGCACCTCGATCACCTCGATCCCCGCCCGACCGCGCAGCGCGCGCACATCCTGTGTCGGCAGCGCCGCCAGCTGCGCGTTCTGCTGCACCAGGTCGAGCCCGCCATTCTCCAGCTCCAGCCGCCGGGTCGAGGCATCGGGGATGATGCGGTAGATGATCCGCTGAAGCCGGGGCGCGCCGCGGTAGTAGTCGGGGTTGGCATCCAGCACGACATCGGTGTCGGGCCGGTAGCTGCGGAAGCGGAAGGGCCCGGTGCCGACCGGGTTCACGTTGAAGGCCGCACCATGCCGCGCGACGGCGGCCGGGCTCACGATCGCCGCCTGCGGCTGCGCCAGCAGCGACAGGAAGACGGGCATCGCCTCCTTCAGCGTGATGCGGACCTCCAGCGGGCCCGTCACCTCGATCGCGTCGATCAGGCCGAAGGTCGCGCGCATGTAGGGGTTGGTGTCCCGCGTGCGCTCCAGGCTGAACTTCACCGCCGCCGCGTCGCAGGCCGCATCGTCATGGAACTTCACGCCGGGGCGGAGCGCGAAGGTGAAGATCTTGCCGTCCGCCGACACCGTCCAGGACCGCGCCAGCCGCCCTTCCAGCTGCGCGAAGGCCGGCGGCGTCCAGGCCACCAGCGTGTCGAAGACGTTGAGGATGATCTCGCTGCCGATCGGCTCCGCGCGGTTCGATCCCGGCTCCAGCCCCGCGGGATCGGCATTCACGCCGACGACGAGGATGCGGTTGCGTGCCGCCGCCGATTGCGCGGAGGCCCGGCCGGGCAAGGCTGCCAGCCCGAGCAGGGAGGCGAGGTAACGCTTGCCGAACTTCATCGCGGGGAATCCTTGCAGCCGCGGGAACGCTAGCCCAGGGATTTGTCCGGTCAAGCAAATGGTGCGACGCAGCGTTGACGTTGCGATAGAGTGCCGGGAATGGTGATCGCGCCCCGGTTGCGTCCTCCGCGCCGCAGAGAAGGATTCCGCCCGGCGTGATGCGCCCGCGCCTCGCTTTGCTCCCGATCACGCTCGGCACGATGCTGGCGGGCGGGACGGCGCCTGCGCAGGTGCCGCCACCGCTGCCCGGCATCATCGAGCGTGTGGCCCCGGCGGAGGCCCCTGCCCTCGGCCCCGCGCTGCTGCCGCCGGAGCCCAGCGCCACCACCGGCCCCGGCGCGACGCGCCGCATCCCGGTCGGCCGCATCGCCATCACTGGCAATACGGCCCTGCCCACCGCGCTGCTGCGCCCCTTGCTGGAGGGGCAGGAGGCCACACTGGCGGAGGTGGAAGCCGCGCGGCTGGCCATCCTCGGCACCTACCGCGCCGCCGGCTTCGCCTATGTCGCCGTCGCTGCCACCGCGGGGCCGGGCGCGGAGGGGCGGATCGACCTCCGCTTCACGGTGACGGAAGGCTTCATCGCGGACATCGTGCTGGACGGTACCGGCATCGGCCCGGCGGAGCAGCAGGTCCGGCGCTTCCTGGCGCCACTGCTCGGCCAGCGCCCGCTGCCCCATGCCGCGCTGGAACGCGCCCTGCTGCTGGCCGGCGACATCCCGGGCATGGCGGCCAGTGGCCTGCTGCGCCCGGTCGAGGGCAGGCCCGGCGCGCTGCAACTGGTGGTGCGCCTCGCCCGCCGCCCGGTCTCCGGCTTCGCCAGCCTCGACAACCGTGGCTACAGCCTGACGGGCGCCTGGCAGAGCCTGCTGGTCGGGCAGGCGAACGGCCTGACGCGGTTCGGCGAACGGACGGAACTCGCGCTGCTGCAGACGGATGCGAACGGACAGGGCTTCGCGCAGCTCTCGCAGGAATGGTTCCTGGGTGGGTCGGGGCTGCGGCTGCGGGCCTTCGCCGGCGCGGGCCGCGCGGCGCCGGGATCGGCGCTGGCGGCGCTCGGCTACCTGGGCGAGACGCGGGTGGCAGGCATCGGGCTCAGCCATCCCCTGATCCGGTCGCGGCCGCGCAACCTGGTGCTGACCGCGCAATTCGATGCCTTCGACAGCGAGGTGCAGATCCGCCCATTCCCCGATGCCGCCCGCCAGACCGCCAGCCGCGATTCGGTGCGCGCGCTGCGGCTCGGCCTGGAAGGGCAGGCGCAGGACGCGCTCCTCCCCTTCACGCCCGCCGCCGCGATCAGCACGGTCACGCTCCGCCTGCATCGTGGGCTGGACGCCTTCGGCGCCAGCGATGGCAGCGGCGGGGGCACCGCGCGCGCCGGCAGCGATTTCGGCTTCACGCGGCTGGTGGCGGAGGCGTCACGGCTGCAGCCGCTGATCGTCCCCGCCGATGGCTGGCTGCTCTCGGCCTATGGCATCGCCGCGGCGCAATGGACCGACGACTGGCTGCCGCCGGCGGAGAAGTTCTATCTCGGCGGCAACCGCCTCGGCCGCGGCTTCCATGCGGGGCAGCTGTCGGGCGACCGCGCGCTGGCCGGCACGGCAGAGCTGCAGCTGGCGACGGAGTTCTACCTGCGCTGGCCGAATGGCGGCACGCGGCTCGGGTCCCAATTCTACCTGTTCCGGGACGAGGGCCGCGCCGCCGACAATGGCAGCAACGTCGCCGCGCGGCACCTGGCGTCCTGGGGCGGCGGCGTGCGGCTGCAATTCGACGACCGCGTGCAGATGGACCTCGAAGCCGTCCGCCGCCTGACCCGGACGCCGGAGGGTGCCGGCGTGCGGGTGCTGGAGGCCGATGGCGTCTATCTGCGGCTGCTGCTGCGCTACTGATCCAGGCCGAGGGACTTCATCGCCTCGGCTTCCGCGATCGCCGCGGCGCGGGCGCGCGCCCCCCAGGTGGCGCCGCCGATATGCGGCGTCAGGATCACATTGGGCAGCGCCGCCAGGCGCGCCGGCACCGCGGGCTCACCTTCCAGCACGTCGAGCGCCGCGGCGGCGATGGTGCCGCTCTCCAGCGCCTCGATCAGCGCCTGCGTGTCCACCTGCGGGCCGCGGCCGACATTCACCAGGATGCCGTCCTTGCCCAGCGCCTCCAGCTCCGCCTTGCCGACGACGCCGCGCGTCTCCGCGCCGCCCGGCAGCACGATGACGAGGAAGTCCGAGGCCTCCGCCAGCGCGCGCATGTCCGGGAACAGCTGGAAGCCGAGGCCGCGCGCGGAGGGCCGGTCCAGCCCGACGACGGTCATGCGCGCCGCCTGTGCCCGCGCCGCGATCGCCTGGCCGATGCGCCCGAGCCCCGCGATGCCCATGGTCGAGCCCGACAGCGTCTTCCCCGGCCGGAAGCGTCCCTTGGCCGCCCAGGCGCCGCCGCGCGCGAAGCCATCCGCCTGCACCAGGTCACGCCCCGCCATGATGGCGAGCCCCATGGCGAGGTCGGCCACGTCATCCGTCAGCGCCTCTCCCACCGGGCGCACCGCGATGCCGCGTGCGGCCATGCCCACGAAATCCAGCTTGTCCGTGCCGGCGCCGAGCGAGATCACCTGGCGGAGGTTCGGCAGCCGCGCCAGCATCGCCGCGTCGCAGCCCGTATTGGCCATGGTGATGAGCACCGCGACCTCCGCGCGCTCCGCCTCGCTGAGTTCAGCCACGGCAGCGGGGCCGGTGAGCGGGCGAAGCCGCCCGGCCTCCACCAGCTTCGGCATGCGCGCGCCGGGCAGCACATCGTAGAAGATCACGGTTCCGGGCTGCGGCATCGATGGCGTCTCCTGTCTCGCCCGACCGCAATGCCGCAGGCGTCGTGCGCTGGCTAGTCGCCCAGCGCGATCTCCGCCGTCAGGAAGGGTGCGACGCGGCTTTCCACGAGATCGACGCCGAGCCCCGGCCTGTCCGGGATCGCGAGGCGGCCATTCCTCACCTGCGGCTCCAGCGGTGCATCGACCAGGTTGAAGTGGTCCGGCACGCGGAAGGGGTAGAGTTCCTGGATGAGGAAGTTCGGGATGCAGGCGTCGAGCTGCAGCGCCGCCGCGGTCGCGACCGGGCCCGCACAGAGATGCGGCTGCACGCGCATGTTGTACATCTCCGCGATGGCGGCGATCTTCTTCGTCTCCATCAGCCCGCCGACCGTGCCGATATCGGGCTGCACCACGGCGACCGCGCGCAGCTCGAACAGCCGCCTGAAGCCGTAGCGGGTATAGAGGCGCTCGCCAGCCGCAACCGGGCAGCGCAGCCCGTCGGCGACCGTCTTCATCCCCTCGGGATCGAAGGGATCGACCGGTTCCTCCAGGAAGGTCAGGTCGAATTCCTCCAGACGCCGCCCCAGCCGCAATATGTCGGCGGTGGTGAGCTCCGCGCTCATGTCCACCATGAGGTCCACCTTGGGCCCGACCGCGTCCCGCACCGCCTTCACGCGGGCGACGGCCAGATCCTCGAAGTCCCGGTCGAACTCGCGGCGCGAGACATGGGCGAAGATGCCGTTCGGGTGGTTCCGGATCGGCGTCGCCAGCGGATAGAATTTCAGCGCGTCGTAGCCGGCCTTGAGCGGCATCTCGGTCGCCCTGGCCGTCTCCTCCGGCGTCACTGCGCGGAAGGACCAGCCATTGGCGTAGCAGCGGACCTCCTTGCGGTAGGACCCGCCGAGCAGCTGGTAGACCGGCACGCCGAGCGCCCGGCCCTTGATGTCCCACAGCGCCGTCTCGATGGCGCTGATCGCGGCGAAGATGATCGGCCCGCCGCCCTTGGCCCAGAAGGTGTGGTCGTACAGGTCCGACCAGATCGGCTCCACATCGTGCGGATCGCGGCCGAGCACGATCTTCCGCAGCATCTCCTCGATCAGCGACGCGGCGCCGGTCGCGCCGATGCCATAGGCCAGCGCGGCCTCCCCCAGCCCCTGGATGCCGTCATCGGTCCAGAGGCGGAGGATGAGGGGCCGCCGCCCGTCGATCTCCGTCAGGTAGATCTGCGCGCGGGTGATCTTCATGGCGGCGGCCCTTATCGACGTCAGGCGACTTCAGCGGTCTCGAAGGTCAGGCCGGAATAGAAGGTCAGCGCCCCCGGCATGTTCTTGAAGCCCGTGACCTGGCGACGCATGGCGTAGCCCTGGCTGCGCCAGGTGAGCCCCACGATCGGCGCCTGCTCGATCGCGATGCGCTCCATCTCCCGGTAGATGTCGCGACGCTTGGCCGTGTCGAACTCCGCGCGGCCCTGGTTCAGCAGCTCCGTGATCCGGTCGATCTTCAGGCCGAAGCTCCGGACGTAGGACGGCGAGAGCGAACCATCGACGAAGTTGGCGATGCCGTCGGGGTCGTTGCTGTCGGCGGCGGTGCCCATGACCGCCATGTCGAACTGGCCGCGATTGCCGATGTTCACCCGCGTCGCCCAGTCCGGCAGGTTCAGCTCCGCCCGGATGCCGACGGCGGCCAGGTGCTGCTGCACCACCTCCGCCGTATCCTTGTGCATGCCGTACTGCGCGGTCGAGAGCAGGTTGCAGCTGATGCCGTTGGGGTGCCCGGCTTCCGCCAGCAGGCGGCGCGACAGGGCGGGGTCGTACTTCCAGCCCTCCTTGAACTCCGCATTGTAGAAGGGGCTCGATTCCGGCACCGGCAGCTGCATCAGGGGCGATCCGCGGCCGAAGAAGGCGGCGCGCACCAGTTCGTCCCGCTTGATGGCGTGCGCCACGGCGCGGCGGACGCGATGGTCGTTGAAGGGCGCCTTGCTGCCGTTGAAGACCAGGAACATGAAGGCGCCATCGACGGCATCGAGGCTCAGGCGCTGGTCCGCGCTGATGGCGTCGAAGGACTGCCACGGCACGTATTCGATCAGGTCCACGTCGCCCGACCGCAGCGCGGCGACGCGCAGGTTCTCATCCGCATAGGCCACGGCGCGGATGCTGCGCAGCTTCGGCAGGCCGGGCCGGTAGTAGCCACGGAAGGGCTCGAGCTCCAGCGAGGTGCCGCGCTCCTGCGCCTTGATCATGAAGGGACCGGCGCCGACGAAGGTGCCGCGGGCGGAGTTCCGGGAGATGATCGGCAGGTGGTAGGACGCCATCCAGATCGGCAGCGTCGCCACCGGCTCCTTCAGGAAGATGCGCACCGTCAGGTCGTCCGGCGTCTCGATGCGCTCCACGCCCTGCATCTCCGCCCGGAAATAGGCGGTGGAGCGTTCGGCGGCGATCTGCTCGATGGTCCACTTCACATCGGCCGCCGTCACCTTCTCCCCGTTCTGGAAGCGGGCGTCGCGCAGCTTGAACTCCCAGCCCTGGGTGCCGATGGCCGACCAGCTTTCCGCGAGTTCGCCGCGCAGCGCGCCATCGGGGCCGTAGGAGGTGAGGCCGCGATAGATCATCAGCTTGATCGTCGCCGCCGCCGTGCCCGTGTTCTGCCAGGGCTGGATGGAGGGCGGGAAGGAGGAGAGGCCGAAGCGCAGCACCCCCGCCGTCTGGGCCCTGGCCTCCGGCGCGCGGAGGAAGGGCAACATGGCCGATGCGGCGGAACCCGCCAGGACGGCACGACGCGATGCTGACACGCTCATGGTTGTTCTCCCTTCCTCATTCCCAGACGATCGCTACGCAGTGTGGTGGTAGACCTCTCGCGCGGTGGCGGCGCTGATGGTGCCCTCGGCCAGGTCGCGCGCCAGGGCTTCGGGCGCGCGGCGTTCCGGTGGGCCATAGCCGCCGGCGCCGGGGCTCACGATGGCGAACCATTGGCCGGCCTTCAACTCGGCATTGTCACGGTCGAAGACGACGCCCGGGCCGCATTCGACGGCGCCATGCCCCCCTGCCCCGCCGCCGAGCAGCCCCCAGGACTTCGAGGTGAGGCGGGAGACATCGACGCGGACGCGGCAATCCTCATCCGCGCGATAGACGCGCCTGAGGCCCATGCCGCCGCGGAAGGTGCCGGGCCCGCCCGAATCCTCGACGAGTTCGTAGCGCAGAAGGGTCAGCGGATACTCGATCTCCAGCGCCTCCACCGGGAGGTTGGAGGTGTTGGTGACGTGGACATGCACGCCATCCAGCCCGTCCTTCGTCGCCCGCGCGCCGGCGCCGCCGCCCATCGTCTCCAGGTACACCCAGATGGCGCCGTCATCCTTCCGCTGGCCGATGAAGGTCGCGACGGTGCAGACGGAGTTGGAGCAGGCCGTGACGCGGTCCGGCACCGCCTGGGCGAGCGCGCCCAGGATCAGGTCGGAGACGCGCTGGCAGGTCTGCACGCGGCCATTCACTGCCGCCGGATGGCTGCAGTTCAGCACCGTGCCTTCCGGCGCCGTGATGGTCAGCGGCCGCGCGAGCCCCGCATTCGGCAGGATGGTCGGGTCCACGACGGACTTCACGACGTAATAGGCCGTCGCCAGCAGCGCCGTGTAGGTCATGTTGAGGCCGGCGCGGAGCTGCTTCGGGCTGTCGAAATGCAGCGACATGGCGTCGCCCGCGACGGTCACCGTCACCTTCAGCGGCAGGTGGGTGGTGACTTCCGTGCTCTCGAACACATCCTCGAACACCCAGGTCCCGTCCGGGATGGCGGCGATGCCGGCGCGCATCTTGCGCTCCGCATAGTCGAGCAATGCCGCGCCGGCGGCCAGCACCGTGCCCGTGCCGTATTTCCGGCACAGGGCCTGGAAGCGCTGCACGCCGACGCGGTTGGCCGCCATCTGGGCGCGGAGGTCCGACAGGCGTTCGCGCGGCACCTGGCAGTTCAGCAGGATGAGGTCCAGCACATCCTTCTGCAACTCGCCGGCGCGGTACAGCCGCACGGGCGGGATGCGCAAACCCTCCTGGTAGATGTGCTGGTGGCCGCGATCGGCGAAGTCGGAATGGTGGGCCAGGTTGACCGTCCAGGCGACGATCCGGCCCTCCACGAAGATCGGCTCCGCCAGCACGATGTCCGGCAGGTGCGTGCCGCCGCCGGCATAGGCGTCGTTGCCCACGAAGACGTCGCCCGGCTGCATCGCCGCCACGTCGTGCAGCTTCAGGATATGCGGCACGATGCCGATGAAGCTGCCGAGGTGGATGGGGATGTGCTCCGCCTGGCACAGCGTGTTCCCCGCCGTGTCGAAGAGCGCGGTGGAGCAGTCCCGCCTTTCCTTGATGTTGGTGGAGTAGGAGGCGCGGATCAGCGCCTCTCCCGTCTCCTCGACGATGGAGGAGAGGGCCGCGCCGATCACCTCCACGGTGATGGGGTCGAGCGTCGGGGTGCTCACGGCGATATCCATCAGCCCGCGACCTCCAGGATGAGGTTCAGATAGGCATCGACCCGCGCGGTCATGCCGGGCAGGACGACGGTGGTGGTGTCCATCTGCTCGACGATGGCGGGCCCGGTGAAGCTGTTGCCGGGGTGCAGCGCGTCGCGGCTGTAGATCGGCGTGGCGACGAAGCCGCCGGCCTCCGGGAACCAGACCTCGCGCCTGCCGATGATGGCGCCGGAGGCATCCGGCCCGAGATCGGGGTGCGACGCCAGCTTGGCCTTGGCGACGCGGCCGGTGGCTTCCAGCCGCAGCGTCACCAGCTGGATCGGCTCCTCCTCCGCCACGAAGCCGTAGCGCTGGCGGTGGCTTTCGGTGAAGCCGGCGGCCAGCGCCGCGATCGTCGCCGCCGTCACCGGGCCGGGCGGCAGGGGCACGGGCAATTCGTAGTTCTGGCCGGCGTAGCGGATATCGGCCGTGCGGGTCAGGGCGCGGTCAGCCTC
This sequence comes from Acetobacteraceae bacterium, assembly GCA_027482245.1. Lineage (GTDB taxonomy): Bacteria > Pseudomonadota > Alphaproteobacteria > Acetobacterales > Acetobacteraceae > Falsiroseomonas. The sequence continues at coordinate 44,359 of JAIXWG010000036.1, forward strand.
CGCGATCTCCTCATGCGTGAACCATTCCTCGGCGCGGGCCACCAGGCCCTCGAAGGCCGCGGCGACGTCGGCGACGGAGGCCTCGGTCGCCGGCATCAGCCGCGTCGCGGCGAAGTCCGCGCGCAGGTCGGTCAGCAGCAGCCCCATGGCGCAGAGGATTCCGGGGTTGCGCGGCACCAGCACGCGCTTCATGTCGAGCTCGATCGCCAGCCGCGCCGCATGCAGCGGCCCGGCGCCGCCGAAGGCCATCAGCGTGTAGTCGCGGGGGTCATAGCCCCGCTGGATGGAGATGACGCGGATGGCCCGCGCCATGTTCGCGGTGACGACGCTGATGATGCCCTGCGCCGTCTCCATCACGCCGAGGCCGAGCCTCTCCGCCATGCCGGCGATGGCAGCCTTGGCGAGAGACTGGTCGATCTTCATCCGCCCGGCCAGCAGGTATTCCGGGTTCAGCGTCTGCAGCACGACATTGGCGTCGGTCGTCGCCGGTTCGCTGTTGCCACGGCCGTAGCAGACCGGGCCCGGATCCGCACCGCAGCTCCGCGGCCCCACCTTGAGCAAGCCCCCGCCATCGATATAGGCGATGGAGCCACCACCCGCGCCGACCGTGTGAATGTCGAGCATCGGCGCCTTGATCGGGTAGCCATGCACCGTGGCCTCCGAGGCCAGCTTGCACTGCCCGCCATTCAGCAGCGCCACGTCGGTGGAGGTGCCGCCCATGTCGAAGGTGATGAGGTCCGGGAAGCCCGCCAGCTCCCCGATCGCCTGCGCGCCGACGACGCCGGTGGAGGGCCCGGACAGCACCGCCCGCACCGGCATCTCGGCGGCCGTGCCGAAGCCGATGACGCCGCCATTCGACTGCGTCAGGTGCGGCGTGGCGGTCATGCCGAGGTCGCGCAGCCGCGGCGTCAGGCGCTCGATGTAGCGGCGCATGACGGGGCCGAGATAGGCGTTGAGCACCACCGTCGAGAGGCGTTCGAACTCCCGGAATTCCGGCGCGATCTCATGCCCCGCGGAGATGAAGACGTCCGGCATCTCCTCCCGCAGGATCGCCACCGCGCGGGCCTCATGCTCCGGCCGGATGAAGCCGTAGAGGAAGGAGACGGCAATCGCCTTCACCTCCGCCGCCTTCAGGGCGCGGGCGGCGGCGCGCACCGCATCCTCGTCCAGCGGTGCATCGATGCGCCCGTCATGGCGCACGCGCTCCGCCACCTGGAAGCGCAGGTCGCGCGGCACCAGGGTCGGCGGCTTGTCCGCCTGCATGTCATAGAGGTCGGGGCGCTTCTGCCGGCCGATCTCCAGCAGGTCCCGGAAGCCGTCCGTCGTCACCAGGCCCGTCTTCACGCCGCGATGCTGGATCAGCGCGTTGGTCGCGACCGTGGTGCCATGGCCGAAATAGGTGATGGGCGCGCCGGGCTGCGCGGCTTCCGGCGTATCGCCAGGCGCGCCTTGCGGCGCGACGCGCCGCATCCCCTCCTCCACGCCCTGCGCGATGCCGCGGGAGGGATCGTCGGGGGTGGAGGAGACCTTCCACACCTCGACCCGGCCGTCATCCTCGTCGAACAGGCAGACATCCGTGAAGGTGCCGCCGGAATCAACGCCGACCCGCCAACGCGCCATGCTTCGCCATCCTCAAACCCGGCCTGATCGGCCATTCGGTGTGACTATCCCGTTGCATTCTCACGCGCGGCAAGCACCTATTCACCGGAATGACAGTATCCGCCGCATATTCTCACTGAATGGAAGTATCGGCATGGTAACGGAGCGTTCCCGTCCCATGAGTGAAAACGGCACCGACAGTACCGTCTCCGGCGTCGGCCGCGTCTTCAGCCTGCTGCGCCTGGTGGCGGAAGCGCCGCCGGGCGGGCTGCGGCTGACGGACATCGCCGCGCGCGCCGGCCTGCCGCGCCCGACCGTCCACCGCCTGTTGCGGGCGCTCGCGGCGGAAGGCGCGGTGGCCTTCGAACCGCGGGGCAAGCGCTACACCCTCGGGCTCGACCTGTTCCTGATGGCCGCCCGCGCCGGCGATGCGACGGGGCTGCGCGACCTGGCGCGGCCGACGCTGCTGCGCCTCACGGCCTCGCTGGGGGAGACGCTGTTCCTGCTGGTGCACAATGGCTACGACGCCGTCTGCATCGAACGCAGCGCGGGGCCGCTGCCCATCCGGTCCTTCACCGGCGATATCGGCGGGCGCGTCCCGCTCGGCATCGGGCAGGGCGCGACGGCCATCCTCGCCTTCCTGCCGCCTGCCGAGCAGGACGAGATCGTCCGCCACAACCTGCCCCGCATGCGGGACTTCGGCGGGCCGGACGAGGCCTCGCTCCGCGCCGAGATCGCCCGCGTGCGGCGGGAGGGGTTCTGCGGCGGCGCCGCCGGCCTGATCCCCGGCATGGCGGGCCTCGGCGCGCCGATCCTGGACCGCGACCAGCGCGCGGTGGCCGCCATCAGCATCGGCACCACGACGGACCGGCTGACGCCGGAGCGGCGGGAGGTGATCGCAGAGATGCTGAAGCGGGAGGCCGCGGCGATCGGCCGCCTGGTCAATCCCTTCGATCCGACGCTGCGCCGCGCGGGCGCCGCGATGGCGGGCTGATCAGTCTTCCGACCACCGGCCGAACCACCGGCCGGTGCGGCTGCGGTAATCCTCCCACGCCGCGCCGAAGCGGGCGGCCAGGTGCCGCTCCTCCCGCAGCACGGCCAGGCGCAGCGTGGCGAAGACGGCGATCGCCGCGGCCAGCAGGAACCACATGTTGCAGAAGGCGAGGCCCGCCCCGGTCAGCAGCAGCGCATTGCCGAGGTAGATGGGGTTCCGGGACCAGGCATAGACCCCGGTCGTCACCAGCCGTGTCGCCGGCCGGTTCGGCAGGACATTGGCCTCATGCAGCATGAGCGTCACCACCGCCGTGACGTCCAGGCCGAGGCCGAGCACCATGACGCCCCAGCCCAGGGCCTCCACCACGTCGATGTCCAGCCATTCGGGCGCGGGCGCGACACGGCCGAGCGCGAAGGCCACCGCGCCCGCGCCGATGAAGATCAGCGGCGGCCAGGGGATCCGGTTCGGCGGGGGCGCGGTCTGTGGCACGGCGGGAGTGTGCAGGAAGCCGAGCCGTCGCGCCACGCGGGATTTTTCGACGCGGGATTCGCGCCCGCCGTCACGCGAGCGCTGCCAATCCCCGGCCGCCCGGCACGGCATCCAGGCAGTAGGCGCGGATCGCGGTGCCGGCGAAGAGCGCGTCCTTCTCCGCCTCCCCGGCCCCCGCCGCCAGGCGCTTGTAGGCGTTCCAGACGGCGACGTAGCTGGCCATGCCCTTGTCCACGGGGAAGTTGCTTTCGAACATGCAGCGCCGCGCGCCGAACAGTTCGATCACCGTCTCCACCCAGGGCTTCCACGCCTCCGCCAGTTGCGCGGAGGTCGGCGGCAACGGGTGGTGGTGGAAGTCGTAGCCCGTCACCTCCATCGCCAGGCCGCCGATCTTGACCAGCACGTTCGGCAGTTCGGCCAAGGCGCGCATGTCCTCCCGCCACGGGGCGAAGACCTGCGCCCGCCGTCCCGCGAAGGGCCCGACGCCGAGCGCGCCGCCGATGTGGTTGACGATGACCGTCACCGCCGGCACGGCCTTCGCCAGTGCCAGCACTTCACGCAGCTGCGTGTGATAGGCCCAGACATCCAGCGTCAGCCCCAGCGCCGCCAGCCGCCGCGCCCCTTGCGCGAAGGCCGGTTCCGCCAGCGGCCCGGGCGGGGGCGTGATGAGGTTGCTGCGCACCGCCGGATCGGGATGCCAGGCGGTGCGGTTCCTCACGCCGCGGAAGCGCGCGCCGGCGATCGCGACATGCGCCTCCAGCACCGGCGCCACCGCATCGCCCAGCAGCAGATCCGCGAAGCCGACGATGCCCGCGCAGGCCAGCGTCTTCCCATAGGCGCCGCTGGCCGCCGCGGCGGCGATGCCGTTGACGAACTCCGTCTCCCCCAGCGGCTTCAGCGCCGCCGGCCCGTCGGGGCGGTACATGGAGGCGCATTGGATGAAGACGGTGGCGCGGATGTCGTGGCCGCTGCCGGTATCCCGCAGCAGGTCCGGCAGCAGGTAGGTCTCGTCGTCCCGGTCCCAGAGGTGGTGGTGCGGATCGACGATCGGCCGTGCGGGATCGAGGATTTCCTCCTCCCCCAGCGCCAGCCAATCCTCCCGGATCTCCACCTGCTTGGCGGCATTCAGGCGCCACGGCGCGATGGCGGCCATGGCGTCAGGCCTTCAGCAGGATGACGGCCTCGATCTCCACCGCGATGCCGCGCGGCAGGCTGCCCATGCCGACCGCGCTGCGGGCGGGCCGGCCGCCATCGCCAAAGACCTCCACGAACAGGTCGGTGCAGCCGTTGATCACCTCCGGATGCCCGGCGAAATCGGGCGTGCCCCGCACCATGCCGAGGACCTTCAGGATGGTGTCCACCCGGTCCAGGCTGCCGAGGGCGGAGCGCATGTTGGCCAGCAGGTTCAGGCCGCAAAGCCGTGCCGCCGCGTAGCCCTGCTCCACCGTCATGTCGGCGCCGAGCACGCCGGTGATGGAGGAACCATCCGCCCGTCGCGGCCCGACGCCCGACAGGAACAGCAGCCCGCCACCGATTCGCCACGGCACGTAGTTCGCCATCGGCACCGGCGGGTTCGGCAACTCGATCCCGAGTTCGGCAAGGCGGGCTTCGGCGGACATGCGGTCATCTCCTTGACGCGGTGGCGCCACTGTGGCGTTGACCGCGCGGGTGATCCACCCCGCCGCGCCGTCAGAAATGCAGCAGTTCCGGCGCGAAGAAGCCGAGGCTCGTCAGCGTCACGCCCACCAGCCCGAGGCCGACGGAAGCCAGCGCCAGCAGCGGCACCGCCGTGATGATGGAGGCCGAAGCCAGCACGATCGCCACCTGGAAGGCGGCAGCGGCATATTCGTAGTTGTGGTAGGCCGCCATGCTGCGGTCCCGCTTCGCCTCCGCGGCACGGGCCCGGGCACTCAACTCCCGCCGCCCCTCGCCGGAACTCGGCTCGCTCTCCCACCGGTCGGCGGTGCCGCGCCAGGCCTGCTGCTGGCGTTCGATGGCGGCAATGGCGGCGGCATCGGCGCGCGACGCCTTCTCCAGCTCCGCCTCCTCCGCCGCCGTGCGCACGACCGTCTGGCGGATGGTGCGGGCCTGGAAGAAGGCCCAGAGGTTGGCGGCCTCCACATTCCGCGTGATGGCCTCGGTCTGCGCGCTCTTCGCCCCCGTCTCGGAGATGGCGAGGAACAAGGCGAGGATCGCGATCAGCAGGGCGATGCGCTTGTCGCCCCCGTGTTCGCCGTGATGATGGCCAGCCAAGCGATGCCCTCCGGTTCGATCACGCGCCCGTTACCCGAAACCGGGTGGGCGGCACAAGGCGATGCCGGCACGGATGCGCGGCGAAACGACCCGGCCCGGCCGGCGTTGGCGCGGCATGAACACCGCCGACCTCGTGCCCAACCTCGCCGACCTCGCCTTCCTGCCGCATCTCCGCGACCTCGGCATCGCCTATGCGCTGGCCTTTGTCATCGGCTGGAACCGGGAGAAGGAAGACCGCAGCGCCGGGCTGCGCACCTTCCCCCTCGTCGCCGTCGCCGCCTGCGGCTTCATCCAGGCGACCGAAGGACTGACCCGCGGCGAACCCGAAGCCGCAGCCCGCATCATCGAAGGCGTCATCACCGGCATGGGCTTCATCGGCGGCGGCGCCATCCTCAAGAACGGCGGCGAAGTCCACGGCACCGCCACCGCCGCATCCCTCTGGGCCACCGGCGCCATCGGCGTGGCCGTGGCCCTCGGCACCTACGACGTCGCCGTCGTCATCTGCGGCTTCACCACCGTGACGCTGTACGTCATGGCCCGCTTCAAATCCCGGGAGCGCGGTTGATCGCCCGCGGGCGCTGCGTGATGCGGTCGGGGCGTGGCGCGGATTGCCCGGGGAAGGGACGCTGTCCCTTCCCCGATACCCCTTCCCTGCCGAGGGCCAGCGGCCCCTTGTGTCTTGGCGATGGTGCATAGTGTGACCGCCGGTGCTGGGCTGCAGCCCAGCACCGGCGGCGCGATCTCGAGGCCGTCGGCCCTTCGGTCCTAAGACCGTTTCTGA
>JAIXWG010000030.1 GCA_027482245.1 Acetobacteraceae bacterium
ATGCGCCGCATCTGGGCAGGAGTGAGCAGGAACGGGACGGACATGGCAACACCTCCCCCCGTTCAGAATCACGCCAGACCGCGTCGGTGCAAGCTGATTAATGGGTCCTGAGCCTAGAAGTATTTGAATCTAGAGCAAGAAATGCGTTCAGATGATTCCATCCGAACGCATATTGCTCTACCGCCTCATCCCTGCCGCGGCCGCCAGCAGCCAGGCACGTAGCGCCAAACGGTCGTCGCCGTCCCGGATGCGCTCGACATGGATGGTCAGGTGGCCGGGGCGGCGATCCGGCAGGATGCGGATGGCCTGGGTCCAGGTCTCATTGCCACGGCGATGCAGCACGACATACAGCAGGGAAGGCGAACATCGCCCGAGGCGGTCCCGCCACTCGCAGAACGCGACGAACTCCGCCGCATCATGCGGGCCGAGCAGAAGGGTGAGATCCGGGGGCGTCCCCGCGCTGTCCAGCATGCCGTCCTCCATGGTCCAGGAGGTCAAACCGACGGCGGCGCTGCCCGAATAATTGCCGGTAAGGCCGCATCCCCCCTTGCGGGAGCGCCACCTTGCCCGGGAAGGCAGGTTGGCGTTGGGCGTCGGCCCAACTCCTGATGCTGGGGAAGCGTGTAGCGAAGTTTCCGGCGCGGTTGCAAGGGGCGCGAAGGCCCCCCTCACCCAACCCTCTCCCCCCGGTGGGGGGAGAGGGCTTGCGGGTAGGTCAGCCGACGCCGAGGAGTTCGACGTCGAAGACCAGGGTCGCGTTGGGCGGGATCACGCCGCCGGCGCCGCGGGCGCCATAGCCGAACTCCGGCGGGATGGTCAGGCGGCGATGGCCGCCGACGCGCATGCCGGCGACGCCGCGGTCCCAGCCCTGGATCACATGGCCGGCGCCCAGCGGGAAGCCGAAGGGCTCGCCGCGGTCGCGGGAGCTGTCGAACTTCCGGCCCTTGTTCTCCGGCGCCTTCGGGTCGAACAGCCAGCCGGTGTAGTGCACGGTCACCTGCTTACCGGAGACCGCCATGGTCCCCGTGCCCTCGGTGATGTCGGTCATGCCCAGTGCCATGGTCAGCCAGCCTTCCTGAAGGTGATGGGCTTGTTGCCGTCCCAGAGGACCGAACGCCCGATCTTGTAGAGGCGATCCAGGCCTTCCCGGATCGTGAGGAAATGGTTGCCCGCCAGCGGCCCGGCCTTGGACGCGAAGGCGACGGCGCCATAGGCGAGCAGGATCTCCGTCTCGCTCACGCTGGTCGGCAGGCCGCCCGGATAGACGATGATCTGGCCCGGGGCCGGGTGGCTGGTCGCGTTCTCGTAGCCGATGGACAGGTCGCGTTCGCCCATCGGGATCCAGCAGGCCTCGCCGGACCAGCGGACATGGATGATGCGGTCGCTGAAGGGCAGCAGTTCCCGGAACCGGGCCACCGTCTTCGGCGCGTCCTTCTCCTCGTAGAAGGCGTGGAAGATCTCGCCCCCGATGTCGATCTCGATGTCGGCCATGCCGTGGTCACTCCCGGTCTGTCGCCCGCCCCTACGATGCCCGGCGGCGCTTGCCAAGCGGGCCCCGCGGAGGAAACCGGGCAACCCGCGCGGGGGGGACGCCGTTGCGGTTCCGCGTGGATGGGATGTTGCGATGCGAAGGCGCGCCTGGTCGATCATCAAGGAGACGGTGGAGGGCTTCATCGCGGACGAGGCGATGACGCGGGGTGCCGCGATCGCCTGCTACACCATGTTCTCCATCGCGCCGCTTCTGGTGGTGGCGGTCGCGATCGCGGGCGCCGCCTTCGGGGAGGAACGCGTCAGCCTGGCGGTCGCGGAACAGCTGCGCGCCTTGGTCGGGCGAGAGGGTGCGGCGGCGGTAGAAGCCATCATGGAAGGGGTGGACGGAGACGGCACGGGTTCTTCCGGCATCCCGGCGCTGGTCAGCGTCGCGGTGCTGCTGATCACCGCGTCGGGCGTCTTCGCGGAACTGCAATCCGCCCTGAACGCGATCTGGAAGTCCCCCCCGCCGCCGGTGACGATCTCCACCCTGCTGCGGGCGCGGCTGCTGTCGATCGGGCTGGTGGCGACGACCGGCTTCCTGCTGCTGGTGTCGCTGATCGCCTCCACCATCATCGCGGCGCTGTGGAAGTGGACGGAACGGCTGGCGCCGGAGCTGGTGCCGCTGCTGCAGGGCGCCAATCTGCTGGTGTCCTACCTGCTGACGGCGCTGCTCTTCGCCGCGATCTACAAGATCCTGCCCGACCGTCGGCTGCGCTGGCGGGACGTGGCGGTGGGCGCGCTGTGCACGGCGCTGCTGTTCGGCATCGGGAAGGCGGCGATCGGCTGGTACATCGGCGGCAGCGGCATCGCGGCGAAGTATGGCGCGGCCGGCGCGCTCGTCGTCGTGCTGCTCTGGGTCTACTACTCCGCGCAGGTCTTCCTGCTGGGGGCGGAGTTCACCCGGGCCTGGAGCGGGCGGCTGCGGCGGCGGAAGCCCCATCCCGTCGGCGCGGAGGGCCGGGCCGAGAAGGTGGTGGATGTGGCCGAGGAGCCTGCGGCGGCGCCCCGGCAGGCGGCAGGGGCGCCGGAAGGGCGCCCCTGACCAGGGTTCAGAACAGGCCGCTGCGGCGGGCGCGGCGCACCAGCGCGGCGCCGATCCGGGCGGGATCGGGCAGCAAATCCACCAGGCGGGACAGCTCGTCGCGGCCGGGCAGGCTGCGGCGGAGGTCGCGGGCGCTGGGCAGCCGGCTGTAGCCCGGCAGGTCCCGCAGGCGCGGCAGGTCGCTGGCGCTCGGCAGGTCCCGGCGGCTCGGCAGGTAGCCATAGCCCGGGATGTCGCGCGCCCGCGGCAGGGACGGCAGCCCGGAGGGCATGCTGCGCGGCACGTGGCGCGCGATCTCACGCGGCAGGTGGTCCATGGCGAGGCTCGCCAGGCGGCCCTGGCCGGTGCGGCGGGCGGCGAGCGCCCCCATCACCAGCGCGACGCCGCCGGCCATGACGGCCAGCGTGGCCATGGGGTGCATCTGCGCCTCCAGCACCAGGCTGGTCTTGCGCGCCTCCGGCCCCGGCAGGCTTGACCGCTCCTCGCCGCCCGGCCGGCCCTCATGCAGATTGTCGCGGCGCCCGGGGCGGCCGGCATGCTGGCTGGTCTGCGCGGCGCGGGCGCCCTTGGCCATCACGGCGTCGGTCGCGCGCGGGAACAGCGTGCCGAGCACGGAGATCATCGCCCCGCCGCCGCCGACATAGAGGTCGCGGCGCGGCGTGGTGGCGGCGAAGGTGATGGCGCGGGCCACCACCTTCGGGTCATAGGTCGGCGGCGGCACGGCCAGGCCCGGGGAGCCCAGCAGGTTGCGCGCATGTTCGGGGAACAGGCTGTCGACGGCGGCGGGCTTGATCAGCGTGACGCTGATCGGCGCGCCTTCCGCCCGCAATTCCATCCGCAGCGCGTCGGTGAAGCCCTTCACCGCATGCTTCGCGGCGGAATAGGTGCCCTGGTAGGCGATGGCGCGGTCGGACAGGACGGAGCCGACATTGATGATGGCGCCGCCGCGGGACTTCAGCCGCCGCGCGGCCACCAGGCTGCCATTCACCACGCCCCAGTAGTTGGTCTCGAACAGGCGGCGCTGGTCTTCCAGCGGCGTCTCCTCCTGCGTGCCATAGACGCTGACGCCCGCATCGTTCACCCAGGTGTCGAAGCCGCCGAACTTCTCCTCCGCCAGGGCAGCGGCGCGTTCCAGGGCATCGAGGTCGGCCACGTCGGCGACGGCGTATTCCGCGCGGCCGCCGGATTCACGGATGCCGTTGACGGCGGAAGCGAGGGAGGGCTCGTCCCGCGCCACCAGCACCACGGCGGCGCCGCGGCCCGCCGCCATGCGGGCGGTGGCAAGCCCGATGCCGGAGGAGGCGCCGGTGATGACGATGGTCTGCTGGGAGAGCGGCTTGAGGCGGACGGCCATGGTGACGACGAACCCTTGCGATGGTCGTCGGCAACGGCCGGAGGGGGTGCGGGGTTCCGGTGGGCCATCCACCCCTCCCCCGCAAGCACGGGGGAGGGGGAAGCGAATCACACGGTGAGCGCGCCGGCCTTGGCGGCGGCGTAGCGGGTCGCGACCTTCGACCAGTCGATGACGTTCCACCAGGCGGCCGTGTATTCGGGGCGGCGGTTCTGGTAGCGCAGGTAGTAGGCGTGTTCCCAGACGTCGTTGCCGATCAGCACGCGCTGGCCATCCATCAGCGGGTTGTCCTGCCCGGGCTTCGTGACGATGGCGAGCCGCCCGGCCTGCGTGACGGTGACGAAGGCCCAGCCGCTGCCGAAGACGCCGTTCGCCGCGGTGTTAAAGCGCGTCCTGAAGGTGGCGAAATCGGTGAAGTCCTGCGCGATGGCCGCGGCGAGCTCGCCCGTGGGCTCGCCCCCCTGCCCGCCCATGATGCCCCAGAACATGGAATGGTTGGCGTGGCCGCCGCCATTGTTCCGGACCGCGGTGCGCACGGCCTCCGGCACCTGGCCGAGGTTCATCAGCAGCTGGTCCAGCGGCAGGGCCTGCAGGGCCGTGTGCTCCCGCAGCGCCATGTTCAGGTTGTTGACCTGGGCGCCGTGGTGGAAGCGCCAGTGCAGTTCCATGGTGCGGGCGTCGATCGCGGCCTCATTCGCCTCGAAGCCATAGGGCAGCGGGGCCAGGCTGTGCGGCCCGGTCGGCGCCGGCGCCCCTTGGGCAAGGGCACTGCGCGGCGCGGCCCAGACGGTGGCGCCGAGCGCGGCGCCGAGGCCGAGGAAGCCCCGCCGCTGAAGCAGGGGGCGCTGGAGGATGGCCATGGGTGTTTCCTTTCCCGGAAAGCGTCCGAACGCAGATGGGGTCACGGCCGCGCCAGCCAATCCGCGAAACGCCGGGACAGGCGATCGCCATTGTCCAGCCAGAAGCGGTCATCGATCCGCAGCGCGGTCGCGGCATTGGGGGGCGCGGTGGGCAGCGTGGCGAGGACGGGGGGCGCCAGCAGGGCATTCGCCTCCCGCGCCGTGACGCCATAGGGGATCAGCGGCGGCAGCAGGGCCTGGACCTGGGGCTGGCCGGCATAGGCCAGGAAGTCCAGCGCCTGCGCCCGGTTGGGGCTGCCGCGCATGATCACCCAACTGTCCAGCGTCGCCAGGTTCTGCGCCCACTGGATGCCGAGGTCCCGGCCGTCCAGCGCATTGGCCGCGGCGATCCGGCCATTATAGGCGATGGCCAGCGCCACCTCCCCCGACGCCAGCCATTGCGGCGGCTGGGATCCGCGTTCCCACCACACGATCTCCGACCTGATGGCGTCGAGGCGACGCAGCGCGCGGTCGGTCCCGGCCTCCGTCGCCAGCAGGGGATAGACCTCCACGGGCGCGACGCCATCGGCCAGCAGCGCGATCTCCAGCGTCGTCTTCGGGCCGCGGCGGAGTGCGCGGCGGCCCGGGATGCGCGCGGTGTCGAAGAAATCCGCCCAGCCGCGCGGGGCCTGGGCCAGCCGACCGCGATCCCAGGCCAGGACGAAGGAATAGACGACGGCGCCGACGCCGCATTCGTTCACGGCCTGCGGCAGGTAGCGTTCCGTCCCGCCGATCAGCGGCCAGTCCATCCGCTCGAACAGCCCTTCCTCGCAGCCGCGCAGCAATTCGTCGGCCTCGACCTGCACCAGGTCCCAGCTGTTGCGGCCATCGCGGATGCGGTCGCGCAGCACGGCGATGCCGCCATCCCAGGTGCCTTCCAGCATGCGGGCACCGCGGGCCTGCATCCAGGGGCGGAAGAACACCTCCCGCTGCGCTTCCTGGTAGGCACCGCCCCAGGAGACGATGGTGAGGTCGCGCATCTGCGCGCGCGCAGGCCCCGCCGGCAGGCCGCCCGCCAGCACGCAGGCGAACAGCGCGGCCAGCAGCGGCAGCAGCATCCTGGCACGCATCGGCAACCCATCCTCGCCCGGCTCTTGTCGGGCCCAAGGGTAGCGCCTTCGGCGGCCACGTCGAAGGGGTGATGCAGGGCCACGGGCCCGCGCGCGCGATCACGGCGCCGCCAGGGAAATGAAACAATCGCCGGAACCCGATCCGGGCCGCGACGTTCGACCCGCGACCCCGAGACCCGGATGAAGGAAGACACCATGTCCCAGACCGCCAACGACCTGCGCAACCTGCGCGACGACGCCGTGGACAGCGGCAGCCGCCTGGCCGACGACGCGCGCGCCGAACTCGCCCGCCTGCGCGGCCAGGTCGAGCGCCTGATGGAGGAGCGCGTGACGCCGGCGCTCGGCTCCGCTGCCGAGACGGTGGAAGACTACGGCCGCCGCGCCAAGGAGACGATCGAGGAGAACGCCTACGCGCTGTCCGACACCGTCCGGGAACGTCCGCTGGTGACGGTCGCGATCGCGGCGATCGGCGGCTATCTGCTGGGCCGGCTGATGGGTGGCAACACCTACGTCTACCCGGACCGGCACCGCTAAGCGGGGATCGTAGGCATGCGCCTGTTCCGGCTCGCCCAGGCCGCCTGGCAGGCGGAAAGCCTTTACCTCCGCCGCACCAGCCGTGGCTATGCCGTGCAGGCCGGCTACGGCGCAGCGGCGGTGGCCTTCGCGCTGCTGCTGCTGCTGATGCTGCACATCGCCGCCTTCGCGGCCCTGGTGCCAGGCCTCGGCCCGGTCTGGGCGGCGCTGGTGGTGGCGCTGGTTGACCTGGTGCTGGCGGGGGTAATGGGCATGCTGGCCCGCAACCCGCCGCGCGACCCGGTGGCGGAGGAAGCGCTGCGCATCCGCCAGGCCGCGACGGCCCAGCTTTCCGACGGCGCGATGCGGGCGGCCATGCTGGCGCCCCTGTTGAAAAGCCAATCGGCGAAGAAGGGCCTGTTCGGCGCCGCGATCACCGCCGCGGTCGTGGGGCTGATGTCCCGCCGCTGACGCCATCGCGCGCCGTCACATGATGGTGAGGGTGCCCCGCCCGGGGCGCCCTCGCTGCGCGTGGGGGCTAAGGAAACGCGGTGAGGGGCGCCACAACACCAGATGCCGCGGAAGCCGGAGCCGCGGCGGTGACAGCTGGTCCGGCCGAGGCGGGGACGGTGGCGTCCTCCGTGCGCTTGGGGACGCCGCGCCGCATCCGCACGGGCTTCACCATCCTGCTGGTCGGCGTTGTGGCCGCGCTGGTGCCGCTGGCCGGGATCGGCCTCTACGCCGCGGCGGAAGCCAATCGCAGCCACCGGGCTGAGACCGAGGCGCGGCTGATGGACGTGGCCCGCACCATCGCCGCGGCGATGGACGCCGAATTGCAGCTGCGCATCGGCCTGGCGCGGCTGCTGGCCTCCCTCCCCGCCTTCGACGATTTGGGCGAGGCGCCGACCGAGGAACTCCAGCGCCTGTTCCGCCGCGTGCAGGACAGCGCCGCCTCCCTCGGCGGCGCCAACCTGGCGGTCTGGACACGACTCGACCCAGCCGAGACGCCGACGCGCATCGTCAGCACGCTGCTGCCCTATACGCGGCTGGAGACCCCCGTCTCCGTCCCCGCGGCGGAGGAGGTGATCCGCCTCACCGCCCGCACGCGCCTGCCCGCCGTGGGCCGGCCCTTCAACAGCGAGGCCACGGGCAATACCGGCTTCCTCGTTGCCTACCCCGTCCTGCGGAACGAGGCGGTGGTCGCGGTGCTGACCATCAGCCTGCGGCAATCGGACGTGCAGGCCGTGCTGCGCGCGCAGGCGCTGCCCGACAGCGCCATGGCGGGCGTGCTCCACCGTTCCGGCTGGCTGCTGGCGCGGGTGCCGGAAGTGCATGTGGGGGAGACGGTGGACCCCACCGTGACCGCGGCCATCGGCACGGCGATGAGCGGCAGCTTCCGCAGCGCGACGCTGGACGGGGAGGATGTGGTCGTCGCCTTCACCGCCCTGCAGCAGGCGCGGGACTACGTCATCGGCGTTGCCGCCCCCGTGGCGGTGGTGGAGGCCGAGTGGATCCGCGCGCGCACGCTGCTGGCGGTGACCGCGGCCGGGGCGCTGGCGATGGCGGTGCTCGCGCTGCTGCTGTCGGGCGGCGCGTGGCGATCCACCCGCGGGCTGGTGGAGAACCAGGACGCCTGGCTGAACATCGCGCTCGACAAGACCGGGCTCGCCACCTGGGAATCGGACCAGGCGACGGGCCGCGCCGTCTGGTCGCCCCGGCATTTCGACCTGCTGGGCTACCCGCGCGAAGCCTCCGGCCGCGTTCCCGCCGCGCTGTGGTGGGACGCCGTCCACCCGGAGGACCGCGCCCTGGTCCGCCAGCAATGGCGGGCGAGCGACAACCACCCGGACGGGCTGCTACGCCTGACCTACCGCATCATCCGCCGAGGCGACGGCCAGGTGCGCTGGTGCGAGAGCATCGGCCGCTTCGTGGCCCCCGGGCGGCTGGCCGGCGTGATCATGGACGTCACCGATCTGCGGCGGCAGGAGGAGGAACGCCTGCTGCTGGCCCGCGAAGTGGACCACCGGTCGAAGAACCTGCTGGCGGTGGTGCAGGCCATGGTCTCCATGACCCGGGCGGAGACGGTGGAGGGCCTCCGCGCCGCGCTGTCCCACCGCATCCTCTCCCTCTCCAAGACGCACACGCTGCTGGCGCGCAACCGCTGGGCGGGATCGACGGTGCGCGAAGTGACGGAGAACGAGTTGCGCGCGCATGGGGAGACGCTGCGCCTGCGCGGGCCGGAGATGCCGCTGCGGGCGGAGGCCGTGCAGCCGCTGGCCATGGCGCTGCACGAACTGTCCACCAACGCACTGAAATATGGCGCGCTCTCCGTACCCGGCGGGATGGTGACGCTGGACTGGACCCGTGCCGGCGAGGACCTGGTACTGGAATGGCGGGAGGAAGGCGGGCCGACGGTGGGCCCACCCGCCGCCGGCGGCTTCGGCAGCCGGATGATCGCCCGCGTCCTGGCGCAGCTCGGCGGGCGCATCGGGTTCGAATGGCGGCCCGCCGGCCTGCGCGCCACCATCACCATGCCGCTCGACCGCATCGCCCCGGGCAGCGGCGACCACGGCCCGGACGCGGTTGCGCTGGACGGCGGGGCCGCGTAACGCCCCGGGCCACGCCGACCGCGGGAGGGACCTGAATGGGCGAGACCACCGAAGCCACCGTGATCCTGGGGCGCGAAGGCGTCGCGGGCACGCTGCTGATGAACCGCCCGCGCGCGCTGAACGCGCTTGATCTGCCGATGATCGAGGCCTTCGCCGCCGCCATCCCCGCCCTGCGGGACGACCCGGCCGTGCGGCTGGTGATCCTGGAAGGCGCCGGCGGCAAGGCCTTCTGCGCCGGCGGCGACGTGCGCCGCATCCGCGAACTGGCGCTCGCCGGCGATGCCGCGGGGATCGAGGCCTTTTTCGCCGGCGAATACGGCGTCAACGCCGGCATCGCCGCCTTCGGCAAGCCCTGGGTCAGCCTGATCGACGGCGTCTGCATGGGCGGCGGCATCGGCGTGTCCGTCCATGGCAGCCACCGAATCGTCACCGAACACGCCCTCCTCGCCATGCCGGAAACCGCCATCGCGCTGTTCCCCGACGTCGGCACCAGCTTCGTCCTGCCCCGCCTGCCCGGCGCCCTCGGCGCCTGGCTGGCCCTGACCGGCGCGCGGCTGCGCGGCGCGGAAGCGGTGGAAGCGGGCCTCGCCACCCACTTCGTGAAGCGGGACAACCTGCCCGCGCTGCGCGCCGCCCTGCTGGCCGGCGACGTCGCCGCCCTGGACCGCCTGGCCGAAGCCGTGCCCCCCGGCACGATCGCCGCGCAACGCCCCGCCATCGACCGCTGTTTCGACCACCCCACCCTCGCCGAAATCCAGGCCGCCCTGGCCGCCGAGGACACCGACTGGGCCCGCACCCAATCCGCCATCCTCGCCCGCATGTCGCCGACCTCCATGGCCGTGACGCTCGAACTGCTGAAGCGCGGCGCCACGCTGGACCTGGCCGGCTGCCTCGCCATGGAACTGGCCCTGACCCGCGCGGTGACCATGCACCCCGACTTCGCCGAAGGCGTCCGCGCCGTGCTGGTGGACAAGGACAACAAACCCACCTGGCAACCCACCCCCGACCAGGCCACGGTCACGGCGATGTTCGGGTAGCAGGGCGCGGCGCCGGGTTCGGGACTGGCGCGCGGATTGCCCGGGGAAGGGACGCTGTCCCTTCCCCGATACCCCTTCCCTGCCAAGGGCCAGCGGGCCCTTGGGAACCCATGAGATTGGTCGGTGAAGGGAGGGGCGTGGCGGGCGCGTCGAACAAGCGGTCGCGTCGTGCCCCTCCCTTCACCGACCAATAACCTCGCGGTCCAGGGTCCCGCCGGACCCTGGCTGGGGAGAGGTCTGGAGAGGGGCGAGCAGCCCCTCTCCAGGGGCCACCTGCACGCCCGCCCCGAACCCGGTGCCGCCCGCTACCGGAGCTTCACGTCGATCCGGACCATGTCGCCGCGGTAGATGCCGTTGGCGATGAGGAGGGTGGTGCCGGTCGGGTCCATGGCGGTGCGGTGGACGTGGGCGACGGGGGCGTTCAGCGGCAGGTGGAGGGCGGCGGCGGTTTCGACGTCTGCGCTGCCGATCGTCAGGGTCTGGCGGGCTTCGGCGATGGTGACGCCGGGCAGGCCGGCGACCAGTTTCAGGCTGGTCTTGGTCACCAGGTCTTCGGCGGTGACCTTGTCGGAGAGGCGGTCGTCCATCCAGACATCGGCGAGCAGGAAGGGTTGGCCGTTGCGCCAGTGGCGGCGGCGGAGGTGCCGGTAGCTGGGCGCGGGGCGGCCTGCGTTGACGGGGGCGACGCTGCCGTCCTGGTTGGGGTGGTCGGAGAGGATCTCGATCTCGGCCCCTTCGCGGGAGCGGAGCAGGCCGTTCCAGTCGGTTTCCACGTCGCACCACAGGCGGTCGGGGGGCGTGGCGCGGACGAAGGTCCCCTTGGCGCGAAAGCGTTCGATCAGCCCTTCCTGGGCCAGCTGGTCCAGCGCCTGGCGGATGGTCGCGCGGGCCACGCCGCATTCGGCGGCGAGTTCATCGACGGTCGGGATCTGCTTGCCGGCGGGCCAGGTGCCTTGTTCCACGCGGTGGCGGAACAGGGTCGCCAGCTGGAGGTAGCGGGCGACGGCGCTGCGGTTGAGGTCGGGGGCCGGGCGTGGCGTGCCCGTGGCGTGGTTCATGCGGGCGTCCGGATTCGGCCGCCGGGGGGCGGGCGTCGTGGGACGCTAATCGTGGGACCAGCGAAAGGCCACATCATTCGCCTTTCGCCGCGGGCCCCATACCGGTGCCGATCAGGCGCCGGCGCGCATGATCTTCGGGATTTCCTCCCGGAACCGGAAGCGCAGCGCGGACCAGGTATCGTCCAGCGCCACCTGCGTGACGGGCAGCAGGCCTTCCGTGGTCAGGGGGTCCCAGCCATGGTCCCGGTCCAGGTCGGACCGCACCGGCCCGGTCTTCTTCGGGTAGGCGAACCACAGCCTGGCGCCGATGCCGTAGAGGTTCAGCGCGCGGGGCGCGACGGCCCGGAGCGTGGCCTTGTCCGCGGCAAAGGCCAGGATCAGGTCCGCGGCGGCGGTTGCCCCGTTCGGCAGTCCAAAGGTCATTCCCTGCGGGGCACCCAGCACCGCGCAGGCCATCCCCGGGCGGTAGCCAAGTTTGCGCGCCACCTCCCCGATCACGACACCCATTCGAGTCTTTTCCGTCACCGAGTTGCCATCAGAGCAGGCGGTCTAGCGCATAGTTGGGCTGGATGCATGCATTCAATGGGCAGGTCCGCCCTGCGTTTTTTGTCATCTTTGTTCAGAACGCAGCGATTCGGCTTCTGTTCCTGACTTATCCACAAGCTATCGTGTGACGATATACGAAGCACGGCATGACCTTCCCATGAGCAGATCGTCATCCCGCGCTCACCCGCGCCGGGGCCCCGGCTTGCCGCCGCGGCTGCCGGCGTGGCAGGGGGGCGTGGATGGAAGCCTCTCTTTCGCGCGTCACGATCGTGACGGTCACCTGGGCCAGCCAGGATGCCATGCGCGGCTTCCTGGCCGCGCTGCCGCCGGGGGTGGCGACCATCGTCGTGGACAATGCCAGCCCGGACGGGACGGTGGCGGCGGTGCGCGCGGCCCGGCCGGATGCGGTGGTGGTGGAGAACGCCGTCAATCTCGGCTTCGGGGCGGGGTGCAACCGGGGCCTCGACCGCGTCGCGACCGAATTCGCGCTGCTGGCCAATCCCGATGCCCGGCTGACGGCGGCGGCGATTGCGGGGCTGGTGGCGGCGGCGGAGGCGAATCCGGAGGCCCGGCTGGTGGCGCCGCTGATCCTGGATGGCGCGGGGCGGCCGGTGCGGTCCTGGAACGCGTCCCAGTTGCGGCGCGGGCGGATGCCCGGACGGCGGGACGGCGAGCCCTGGCCGGAGGGCGCCTTCTGCGCCGACTATGCTTCCGGCGCCTGCCTGCTGCTGCGCCCCGCGGGGGGGCTTCGCTTCGATGAGCGCTTCTTCCTGTTCTACGAGGATGACGACATCTGCCTGCGCGCCGGCGGCGTGCTGGTGGATCCCGCCATCGGCGTGGCGCATGAGGGCGGGCGATCCTCCGGCGGTTCGGCGCGCGTCACCTGGCGGAAGGCCTGGCACATGGCCTGGTCCCGCCTGCTGTTCCTCGACCTGCATGGCGGTGGCGTGGGGGCGGAGGCCTGGCGCATGGCCGGGCGGCATGCCGGCAAGGCGATCGGCCATGCGGCGACGCTGCAGGCGCGCAAGCTGGTGGCGGATGCCGGTGCGCTGGCCGGGACGCTCGCCTGGATCGGTGGGCGGCGCCGGGCCCTGTAGTCAGCGCGGGCGGAGCACCACCACCGCCTCCACCGTCGCGGGCACGGTGATGTCCTCCGCGATCGCGACGGGCGGGGCGGCGCCGCTGGCGCTGCTGCGCATCGCGGCCGTCGGCATGGGTCGGGGACTGCGATCCGGCGCGTCGATCCGGACTTCCCGGATGCCGGCCACGGCCAGGTTGAGCTGCCCGGCCAGCGCATCGGCGCGACGGCGCAGCGCATCCAGCGCCAGGCGGGACGCTTCCTCCCGCGCCTGCCGGGCGGCGTCGCGCGTCAGCGTCCAGGTCAGGTGCTGCAGGGCCAGGCCCTGCGATTGCAGGGCGGCGGTGAGTTCGAGCAGCGCCGGAGCCTCCCCGCCCCGCAGCGTGACGGATTGCGCCGCCTGCCAGCCGCGGCCCTCCTCACCGCGCCCCGTCCAGTAGCCGCCGGTGGAGACGCGGGCGGAGGACACGGCCTGCGCGCGCGTCACGGCGGCGGCGATGGCGCGGTTCACCGCTTCCTGCGCCGCGGCGGCGGTGGGGGCGCGAGCCTCCGCGCGGAGCGTCGCCACCACCTCATCCGGCGCACGGGTTACTTCCGCGGTCTCGGACAGATGGAGCGCGGTCTCCACGGGTTGCGCCACGGCGAGGGCCGGCAGCGTGGCGAGGACGGCGCCGAGGATAAGCAGGCGGCGATTCATGGCGGCACGGTTCCTTCGTAGACGATCAGACGGCGATCACGCCGACCTTACCGCGCGGGCCGTGGCGGGAAGGCGGCAAGGCCGTGGCGCGGTTCGGAAGGCGGTTGACGATTCCGCGATGCGGACGGACGCTCGCGCGCATCCTGCCCTGGAGATTCCTGCCGCATGCGCCACCTCGCCCTTGCCGCCCTGCTCGCCCTGGGGTCGGTCCCCGCGGCGGAGGCCCGCAACTTCACCTGGGCCTACAATGCGGATGTGCTGACGCTGGATCCGCACAGCTCCAACAACACCTTCACCAACACCTTCATGGGCAATGTCTATGAGGCGCTGGTGCGGCACAACGACCGGATCGAGATCGAGCCGGCGCTGGCCGAGAGCTGGGAGCGGACGACGCCGACGGTGTGGCGCTTCAACCTGCGGCGCAACGTGGTGTTCCACAACGGGGAGAGCTTCGACGCCGACGACGTGCTGTTCACCTGGGCGCGGGTGAACACACCGGGATCGATGGCGCGCGGGCTGCTGGGCTCCATCAAGGAGGTCCGCAAGGTCGACAGCCACGTGATCGAGATCGAGACGCATCGTCCCTTCCCGATCCTGCCGGCCTCCATCACGCAGTTCTTCATCATGGATGAGGGCTGGAGCCGCGCGAACAACGCGACGGAAGCGGCGAACCTGGCGGGGCAGCAGGAAAGCGGCGCGACGCGCATCGCCAACGGCACGGGCCCCTTCCGCATCGTGGAGCGCCGGCCGGATGAGCGGACGGTGCTGGAGCCGCATGCGGGCTGGTGGGACCGCCCCGTCCACAACCTGACGCGCGTGACCTTCCAGCCCATCCGCAGTGCCGCGACGCGCACGGCATCGCTGTTGTCCGGCGCCATCGACGCGAATGTGGAGGTGCCGCTGCAGGACATCCCGCGCCTGCTGCAGGACAACCGCGTGCAGGTGATCGAGGGGCCGGAGCTGCGGACCATCTACCTCGGCTTCGACCATGAGCGGGACGAGCTGCTGTACAGCGACGTGCGCGGCCGCAACCCGCTGAAGGACCGAAGGGTGCGGGAGGCGATCTACCGCGCCATCGACGTAAACGCGCTGGTCCGCACCGTGATGCGGGAAAAGGCCTGGCCCGCGGGCATGATGGTGAGCCCCTTCCTGACCGGCGCGCCGCAGGATTTGAACGGCCGCCTGCCCTTCGACCCCGGTGGCGCGCGCCGCCTGCTGGCGGAGGCCGGCTACCCGCAGGGCTTCACCGTCGGCATCGTCTGCCCCAACGACCGCTACGTGAATGACGAACGCACCTGCCAGGCCATCGCCGCCATGCTGGCGCGCGTCGGCGTCAGGCTGCAGTTGCAGAGCGAGCCGACCGCGGTGTGGTCGCGGCGGACAGCGAATCGCGACTTCTCCATCTACCTGCTCGGCCATGCCGGCCTGCCGCTGGCGGACAGCTATTCCACGCTGAACGAGGTGCTGCGCACGGCGGGGCGGACGACGGGCGGGCTGAACTACGGCCGCTGGAGCAACGCCGCCTTCGACGCGCTGGTGGAACAGGCGGCGGAAGCGGCGGACGAGACGGCGCGGCGCCGCTTCATCCGCGACGCGCTGGCGATCGAGCGCGCGGAGATCGCGCATGTGCCGCTGTTCCAGCAGCCGATTGCCTGGGCATCGCGGCGGGGCATCGACCTGCGCCAGGCGCCGGACAACCGGCTGCGGCTGTGGCTGGTGAAGGTGGAGTGACGCTGGCCCGACTCCGTGAAGGCGCTGGACGATTGGCTCCTGCTGCCGGACGCGCTGCGCGCCTTCCGGCGGCATCCCGTCGATCCCGCCTGGTATCTGTTCAAGGAAGCCTGGCCGTGGAACGGCGTCTGGGCGATCCACCGTCAAACCGAGATGCAGGGCACCGAAGGCTTCTTCATCTGGAGTTGGCGCAGTTGGTTCTCCTTCGACGGCACGCCGATCCTGCTGCCGGCCTTCTGGCTGTGGCTGACGGTGGCACGGCGGCGATGGCTGAAGGTGCACGTGCATAGCATGTCACCGGCGATATGGCGGGACGGGCTGCGTCTCGATGACGAAGCACGATCAACGAATGACTGACTGACCAGGAGACTCCATGACCGATCTTCTCATCCGCGGCGGTGTCCTCATCACCATGGACGCCATGCGCCGTGTCATCGATGACGGCGCCGTCGCCATCGCGGGCGGGCGCATCGTCGCCGTCGGCCCGACCGCGGAAGTCGTCGCCGCACATCCCAACGCGACCACCGTCATCGAGGCCAAGGGCCGCGCGATCCTGCCGGGCCTCATCGACGGCCACGCCCATGCCGGCCATGGCCTGGTGAAGACCATGGGCAACAATGACGGCGCCGCCTGGTCGGAGGCGTGCCGCATCATCTACACCCTCGCCTCGCCGCCCAGCTTCTGGAAGGCGGAGGCGATGCTGGCGGCGCATGAGCGGCTGCGTTTCGGCGTGACCACGGGCGTCTCGCTGCTCGGCGGTGGCGACAGCATCGGGCGGGTGGACGACCCCGCCTTCGCCGATGCGCATGCGACGGCGACGGAGGCCGTCGGCATCCGCAGCATCATGGTGGTCGGCCCGACGCGCCCGCCCTTCCCGCGCCCCTATGTCGGGCCGGATGGCGTGGAACGCCCCGTCTCCTTCGAACAACAGTTGGAGACGATCACCGCGGCGCTGGAGGCCTGGCACAACAAGGGCCGCGTGAAACTGGCGACGCTGATGCCCGTGTACCGGGAGGCGAAGCACGACCCGGCCAAGGTCAAGGAGATCGAGCGCCAGGGCCGCCTGGTGCGCGACATCGGCAAGAAGCATGGCGCCTGGTTCCACCAGGATGGCCATCGCCAGGGCAGCATCGAGATGGCGGACCGCATGTTCGGCCTGATGGGCCCCGACAGCTGGCACAGCCACTGCACCGACCTGACCGATGCCGACATCGAGACGCTGGTGCGGACCGGTGCCTCCGTCGTGCACAACCCTTCCGCCATCGCGGCGGTGCGCGGCTACTGCCCGGCGCCGAAGATGATGCAGGACGGCGTCACGGTGATGATCGGGTCGGATGCGACGGCGCCCGACCGCAGCGGCGACATGTTCCGCCACATGTTCCAGTGCATCCGCTACCACCAGCGCCATTTCCGCGACGAGACGATGATCCCGCCCGGCAAGGCGCTGGAGATGGTGACGATCGACGCCGCCAAGGGCATGGGCCTGGATGCGGAGATCGGCAGCCTCGAGGTCGGCAAGAAGGCGGATGTCATCACCGTGGACCTGACCGGCCCGCACATGGTGCCGGCCAACATGCCCGTCGCGCGCGTCGTCTATTTCGCCAATGGCCATGACGTGATGGATGTGGTCGTGGACGGCAACGTGCTGATGCGGGACCGCGTGACGCCGCATCTCGACGCGACGGAGATCGCGACGGCGGCGTGGCGGGAGGCCGACGCGATGCTGGAGAAGTCCGGCCTGCGGCACATGACCGTCGAGGATCCGGGCTGGGGCAAGGTCAAGCGCTAGCCGGATGGGGCGCGGCGCGCGATGATCGTCCCCGGGAAACGCCACCCGGGGAACGACATCCATGCCGCAACGCCGCGCCCTTCTCGCCTCCGCCCTTGCGGGTATCGCCTTGCCGCGGCTGGCGCGCGCCCAGGCCTGGCCCGCGCGGCCGATCCGCCTGCTGCTGCCCGATACGCCGGGCAGCGGGAATGACAGCACGGCGCGCATCTTCTCCCACTACCTGGAACAGGGGCTCGGCCAGCCCGTCGCGGTGGACAATCGCGGCGGCGCCGGCGGACGCATCGGGGTGGAGGCCGCCTTCCGCAGCCCGGGCGATGGCTACACCTGGCTGCTGGGCAATGCGGGCTCCAACGGCATCAATGCCGCGCTCTACCGCGACCTGCCCTATGACCTGGAAACGTCCTTCATCCCCGTCTCGCTGCTCGTCACGGGCCCGAACCTGCTGGCAGTGAACACGCGGGCGCTGCCCGTGAAGAGCGTGCAGGAACTGATCGCCCATGTCCGCGCACGGCCGGGGCAGATCAACTACGCCTCCGCGGGCCCGGGATCGTCGGCGCATTTCTCCATGGAGCTGTTCAAGTCGGTGGCGGGGATCGACCTGACGCACATCCCCTATCGCGGCGCGCCGGCCATGGCGCAGGCGGCGGTGCAGGGGGATGCGCCGGTGCTGATCGGCAACCTCGTCAACGTCATGGGCTTCATCCAGCGGGGCGAGCTCACGCCACTCGCCGTCACCAGCCTGACGCGGAGCGTGGACCTGCCGGAGGTGCCGACGCTCGACGAGAGCGGGCTACGCGGCTTCGAGACACTGGCCTGGAACGCGATGTTCGCGCCGCCCGGCACGCCGGCGCCGATCGTGGCGCGCATGCTGGCCGAATTGCAGCGCGTATCGGCGATTCCGGAGGTGCGGACACGGCTGCGGGCACTCGGCGGCGACCTTATCGCCTCACCGCCCGAGGTGCTGGCCGCGCGCGTCCGCGCTGACATCGCGCGGTGGAAGGACCTGGCGCAGCGCGCCAATATCAGGATCGACGGATGATCATCGAGCGCATCGCCTTCCGCGGCCTCAACGTCACGCCCAAGACCAACTGGTGCTTCGTCGAGGTCACGACGCAGGACGGGCTGGTGGGCCTCGGCGAATGCACCCTGGCCAACCAGGAACCGCTGGTGGCGGCGGAGGTGGCGCGGCTGGACGCCACTCTGCGTGGCCAGGATGCAAGGGCGCGCAACCGCATCGCGCGCTACCTGCCGCATGCGCCAGGTGGGCTGGTGGCGGCGACGGCGCTCTCTGCGCTCGATCAGGCGCTGTGTGACCTGGCGGCGCAGCGGGCGGGGATGCCGGTGCATGCCTGGCTCGGCGGCGCGCTGCATGATCCCGTCACGCTCTACGCCAACATCAATCGCGGGACCAACCCGCGCACGCCGGAAGGCTTCGCCGCGGCCGCGATGCGCGCGGTGACGGAGGGCTTCGTCGCGGTGAAGCTCGCGCCCTTCGAGCCGCTGGTCTGGGAGGATGGGCATACACCGTCCAACCGCGCCGCCTATGCGGAGGGCCTGGCCCGCATCGCCGCGGTGCGCGACGCCGTCGGCCCCGGCGTCGCCGTGATGGTCGATGCGCATTGGCGTTTCTCGGCGGGCGGTGCCGCGGCGCTGGTGCGGGATGTCGCGCCGCTCAACCTGTACTGGCTGGAATGCCCGGTGGCGGAGGCCAATCACCGCGAGATCGTGCGGCTGCGCGGCATGGCGAATGATCGTGGGATGCGTCTCGCGGGCGCGGAGACGCTATCGGGCCTGAGCGCCTATCGCCCGCTGATCGAGGCCGGCTGCTACGACGTGCTGATGCCCGATGCGAAACATGCCGGCGGCATCGAGGAAATCCGCCGCATCGGCGCCCTGGCGCAGACCGCGGGGATCGAGATGGCGCCGCACAACCCGACCGGGCCGGTCTGCCATGCCCATTCCGTCCACCTCTGCGCCACCATCCCCAATTTTCTCATGCTGGAGGTGCAGTTCGGGGAGACCGAGGCCTTCTTCGACATCGTCGAGGGCGAACCTCTGCGCTTCGACCGCGGCACCGCACGCCTGCCGCAGGCGACGGGCCTTGGCGTGAAGCTGGCGGCGACGACACTGCCCGCATGGAAGCGCATGGACCGGCCCTGGCTGGACCCGAGGCTCGGGTGATGCCGGGCTGGATCGCCTTCAGCGTCGCGGCCGCGCTGTTCCAATGCTGGCGCACGGCCATGCAGCAGCGGCTGCGGGACCAGCTTTCCGTCAATGCGGCGGGCGTCGTGCGCTACCTCTACGGCGTGCCGCTCGGCGTGGCGCTGGCCACGGGATACGGGCTGGCGATGGGGTATTCGCTGCCGGCGATCGGGCTCGCGGTGCTCGGGCTCTGCGCCGCGGCGGGGTTTCTCCAGATCCTCGGCACCAACCTGCTCATCATGGCCTTCGGCTACCGCAACTTCGCCGTCGGCACCGCCTATTCCAAGACCGAGGCGATGCAGACCGCCGTCGTCGCGACGATCCTGCTGGGGGAGCATCTCTCGCCGCTCGCCTGGCTCGGCATCGGGGTCGGCGTCGGTGGCGTGCTGTACTTGTCGCTGGCGGGGCGGGGCACGACGCCGGTGGAGCTGCTGCGCGGCGTGACGCAGCCGGCGGCACTCTGCGGCATCGGTGCCGGCTTCTGCTTCGGCTTCACCGGCGTGCTGATCAAGGCGGCGAACCAGGTGATGCCGGGCGATGACCTCATCTTCAAGGCGCTGCTGATCCTGGCGATGACGAATGCGATGCAGACGGTGATGCAGGGCAGCTACCTGGCCTGGCGGGAGCCCGCGCAATTCGTGGCCGTCTTCCGCAGCTGGCGGATCTCCGCGCAGGTCGGCACGCTGTCGGCGCTGGGCTCCGCCTGCTGGTTCTCCGCCTTCGCGCTCGCCCCCGTCGCGATGGTGCGCGCGGTGGGGCAGGTGGAGATCCTCTTCACCCTCGCCTTCTCCCGCTTCTACCTGCGGGAGAAGGCGAAGCGCGCCGATATCGTTGGCGCGCTGGTGGTGGTGTCGGGCGTCGTGCTGGTGCTGCTCGGCCGTTAGGGATCGACAGGGCTCGCCGGCACGCCGGCGGCCTCGATGGCTTCCGCGGCGGTGAAGAGCAGGTCTTCGCGGTAGCGGCCGGCGAGCAGCTGCACGCCGACCGGCACGCGGCCGACCAGGCCCGTCGTCACCACCAGGCCGGGCAGGCCCATCAGCGGCAGGCCGACCTGCGTCAGCTGCGCCTCCATGATGCGGCGGAAGCTCTCCGTCGACTCCACATCCGACTGGTCGCGGAAGGGCAGCTCCGCCGACACCGGCGTGATGGCGACCGGGTAGCGCTCGAAGAACTGCATCCAGACCCGCACGAAATGCGCGCGCTTCTGCAGCCCGTCCTGGAAGGCGTTGAGGTCGGGGATCGGGCAGAGTTCCTCCATCGCGGTGAAGATGAAGGTGGCGTCGGCATCGCCTTCCTGGTGCAGCGCGGCGTTGAGGCCGCGACGGCTCTCGGCCAGCCAGAGCATGGCCTGGATGGCGGCGGGCTCCCGCAGCGGGGGCACGTCCACCTCCTCCACCGTCCAGCCGGCGGCTTCCAGACGGCGGGCGGCGTCGCGCAGCGCGGCCTCGACCTCCGGCGTCGTCGGCATCCCCTCGGGCCGCACGCAGAGCGCGGCGCGCTTCGGGGCGGGCGGGCCCTCCGCAGGGGCATCGACCCACCAGGGATCGCGGATGTCCCGCTGGCTCATGGCGTCGAAGGAGAGGCGGAGGTCGCCGATGGTGCGCGCGAGGGGGCCGGAGACGGCCATGACCTGGCCGCCGATCGCCCGCTCCGCCCCTGACGCATTCCAGACCGGGATGCGGCCGAGCGTCGGACGCAGGCCGTGGATGCCGCAGGCATAGGCGGGGTAGCGGATGGAGCCGCCGATATCCGTGCCGTGCCCCACCGCCCCGATGCCCGCCGCCGTGGCGGAGGCCGCGCCTCCCGACGACCCGCCCGGCGTGATGGAGGCATCGCGCGGGTTCTTCGTGTGGCCATGCAGCGAGTTGCGGCAGAACCAGCGGAGGCTGAAGGCGGGCGTGTTGGTGCGCCCCAGCAGCACGGCGCCGGCCTTGCGGAAACTCGCGACGACCGGGTTGTCCTGCTTCGCGACCAGGTCCTTCTGGATGCGCAGCCCGTTGGTGGTGGCGTAGCCTTCCTGGTCGACATTCACCTTGATGGTGACGGGCACGCCGGCCATGGGGCCGGGGTCATCGCCACGGGCGATGGCGGCATCGATGCCAGCGGCCTGGGCGAGGACGTCGGCGGGGCGGTGCTCCACCACGGCGTTCAGGGCGGGGTTCACCGCATCGAGGCGCGCGAGGGCGTCCTTCGCGACCTCCGTGGCGCTGGCCTGGCGGGTACGGACCAGGGTGGCGATCTCGGTGGCGGGAAGGCGCCAGAAGGTGGTCATGGGAAGATCTCCGCGGGCTTCACCCATTATGGCCGGCTGGCTGGCGCCGGCCAGACTGGATGCCCGGGAAAACCGCCCTCAGTCGATCTGGTTGGCCTGAAGGAACAGCGCCTGGGACAGGGCTTCATAGAAGCGCTGGAAGGGTGCGGGATCGGAGAGTTCGTGCTGGTTCAACTGGCCCGAAGCCCTGACGATGGTGCGAGGGCCGTTGCCGGGCCGGACGGTGACGGTGAAACGGACAACGCCATTGCCGAAGCGGGTGGCGGAGACGGTGCCGAGGACCGGATCGGCGCGATCGACGACGAAACCGAGGTCCTGCAGGGAGGAGAGGACACCGCGAAAAACGGTGGCGCGGTCCTCGGTATCGAAGGCGCGCGTGGAGATGGCGCGCTGGGCGACCTGGCTGTTGGTGGTGGCAAGGACGTGCTGGCGGCTATCGGTCTGGCACGCCGTCAGCAACAGGGCAGCCAGGCAAAGTGACGGATAGCGCGGCATCGTGTCAGATCTCATGCGCGGTCAGGAAGGCGGATTGGGCGATCCGTTCGAAGAAGCCCTGGTACAGCAGCGGGTCGTCCAACGTCTCGCCCAGCGCCAGCATCGCGCCGGGGCGCGGGACGATGCGCTGGAAGGTCACGCGGACGATCGAGGCGTTCTGGTTCGGGACGGGGCGGATGGACACCTGCGCCCGGATGCGTCCCCCCGCGATCTTGGAGCCGACGATGACACCCGCCTCGCTCTGGCTCTCCTCGATGGTGAAGCCGAGGTCCTGAAGGGCACCGAGCGCGGCCTGCATCATGAGCGACAGGCTGGACGTATCGAAGCGGCGCGACTGGCGCGCACGCATCGCGACGGCGGATGCCGTGGGGGCAAAGGCGTTGGCCTGCTGCTCGCCGCTGGGCGGGCCGCAGGATGACAACAGCAGCGAATGCCCGGCCAACAGGCCGCAGACGGCCCGGCGTCCCAGCATCAGAAGGAGGAGGAACGGTAGGTGAAGTCCCGCACCGTCCCTGCCTCGGAGAAGCGGATGATCACGGTCAGGGCGCGCTGTGTCGTCTGCGCGGCGCCGGATCGGCCGGATACGCCGGCCAGGAACAGGGCATTCACGCCGCCGGCGGAGTTCGAATAGACCTGCTCGGTGGCGATGCGGTCATAGACCCAGGTCTCCCGCCGGCGCTCGTCGCTGGTCACCATGTTCGGCGCGCCGAGGGCGGCGGCCACTTCGGCGCCGCTCATCCCTTCCCGGATCTCCCGCTGGACGGTGCCGAGCGTGAGGCGGTCCCGCGAATCGCGGGATGCGACCTCTCGCGCATGCTCGCTGGCGGGGGTGCAGGCGGCGGCGAAAGCCGAAAGCAGCAGGGCAGCCGTGAGCCTGGCGCGAGTCATCGAGTGGTGTTTCCTGTGACGGGTGCGGCGGTAACGGGCGTAGCGGCACGGCTGGCCGCCGCCTGCCGTTCCCGGAGCGTGTTCAGTTCGGCAACCGGGCGCGGCGCCTCCGGCGAGGCATCCGTCGGCGGCAAGGCAGCCAGGGTCCGGCCGAGCGTTGCTTCCAGCGGCTCGAAGAAATTGCGGCGGTAGAAGTCAGGGCTGTCGACCTGGGCTTCCTGGAAGGCCGCCACGATGGAGGCATTGGCCCGGACGGTGCTGGTACCAGGGTCGCGCTGCTGCACGACGACCGCCATGCGCAGCGCCGTCTGGCGCGTAGCGGATACGGTGAGCGCGTCCGGCTCCACCCGCGTGATGCGGTAGCCAAGGTCATGCAGGGTGGCAATGACCGCGCGCATGGCGGCATCGGCATCGGCGGGCACCACGCGGGCCTGCATGGCGCGGAGTTCGACCGCGCTGCGCTGGCTGGCGATGAACTGCGTCTGCGGCGGCGCGCAGGCGGCCAGCAGCGCGACAAGACCGAAGGCGGGGAGGATGCGCTTCATCGTCAACCCTGCCTCACCAGGCCGGCGCGGACCCGGTCGAAGAAGCCGGTGGAGAATTCTGGCTCGGTCAACTGCTCCACCCGTGTGCCGCCCTTGTTGTTGGTGACGATGCGTTCGAAGGAAACGCGCAGGACGGAATCGCGCGCGCCGGCCTGCTGCGTGGACAGCGTGGCACGGATGATCTGGTCGGTGTCCCAGACCGGATCGTAGCGCGCGCCGAGAAGGGCGAAGGCGATGGTGAGCGCGACCTGGCCGACCACCTGCGGCGTCTCCACCGCGTCTCGATCCTTGGCCCCGGCCAGGACGCCGTGGCGCGCCGCGCTCTCCTCGATCGTGAAGCCGAGATCCTGCAGGACCTGCGTGGCTTCGACGAGCAGCCTTGTCTCAGGGACGCCGTCGAAGCGGGCGGTCTGCCTCTGCCGGATCGCGGCAGCATCGGGACGCGGCGCACCGATTTCGAGCGCGGCGCGATTGGCCCAATCGGGCTGCTGGCAGGCGACCAGCGGCAGCATCAGGGGAAGGGCAAGCCACAGCCGACGGGACCGACGCACAGTTTCTATTCCGGATCATTCCTGATCCGGAGCATAGACTGACGCGAATTACACGGTCAAGTTGAGCTCAAAGCGTCACTTGCGAAAAACGGGCGCCCTTTTCTCCATGAAGGCGGTCCGGCCCTCCACATGGTCGGCGCTGAGGAAGCACATGGTCTGCCAGTCGCGCTCCCGCTCCAGCGCCGCGTCCAAACCCTCCGCCAGCATGCGCTTGGTCAGCGCGATGGGCAGGGGCGCCTGGTCGGCCAGGAAGCGCGCCAGTTCATGCGCCTTGGCCAGCGCGCCGCCCTTCGGCACGATCCGGTCCACCAGGCCGATGCGCGCGGCCTCCGCGCCATCGATCTGGTCGGGGTAGAGCAGCATCTGCTTCGCGCGCGCGGGGCCGATGCGGTTGGGCAAGGTCCAGGGCAGGCCGAGATCGGCCATCAGGCCGACGCGACCGAAGCCGGCGGCGAAGCGCGCATCCTCGGCGGCGACGATGGTGTCGCAGGCGCAGGCCATGGAGAGGCCGGCGCCGACGCACCAGCCCTCCACCGCCGCCACCAGCGGGATGCGGCCGCCGATCATCAGGCGGATCATGCGGTGGGTGCGGCGCATGCGTTCCCGCCCCTGCTCCGCATCCCGCACATCCATGCCGGAGATGTCGCCGCCGGAGCAGAAATTCCCGCCCTCCCCGGTCAGCACGATGGCGCGGATGCCGTCATCACCCTGCGCGGCCTCCAGGATGCCGAACATCTGCTCCCGCAGCGCGACGTTCAGCGCGTTGCGGCGGGACGGGTAGTCCAGCGTCAGCGTCAGCACGGCGCCGTCGCGCGCCTCCGTGACGCGGCAGATCGGAGGCGCGCTCATGAATCGGTATGCAGCGTGGCGCCGGTCTTGGCCTGAAGGTCGGCGAGCGACATTCCCGGCACGATCTCCCGCACCACGAAACCGCGGCCGCGCACCACGTCGACGACGGCGAGGTTGGTGTAGATGCGCTGCACGGCGCCATGCGCGGTCAGCGGGTAGCCGCAATTCTCGACCAGCTTCGGCCGGCCATCCTTCGTCGTGTGGTCCATCACGACCCAGAGCCGCTTGGCGCCGGCGGCCAGGTCCATCGCACCGCCGACGGCGGGCGCGCTGTCATTCTCGCTGGTCGCCCAGTTGGCGATGTCGCCATTTTCCGCGACCTCGAAGGCGCCGAGGACGCAGAGGTCGATATGGCCACCGCGGATCATGCCGAAGCTGTCGGCGTGGTGGAAGAAACTGCCTCCCGGCCGCAGCGTGACGGGCTGCTTGCCGGCATTGACCAGCCAGGCATTCACCTTGTCCGGCGCCGGCGCGGGGCCCATGCCGAGGATGCCGTTCTCGCTGTGAAGGATGACCTCGCGCTCCATCGGGACGTAGTCCGCGACCATGGTCGGGATGCCGATGCCGAGGTTGACGAACCAGCCCTCGGGAATGTCCTGCGCGACGCGCGCGGCCATCTGCTGGCGGGTGAAGCTGGTCATTGCCGTTCCTCCCTTCAGTTCCAAGGCGCGCCGCGCGCGACCTGGACGACGCGCTGCACGAAGATGCCGGGGGTGTGGACGTTGTCGGGCGTGATCTCGCCGAGGTCGCGGATGTTGTGCGTCTGCGCGATGGTCAGCGTCGCGGCCATGGCCATCACCGGATTGAAGTTCCGGCCGCTCTCCCGGTAGGTCAGGTTGCCCCAGCGATCGGCCTCCCAGGCCTCCACGAGGGCGACGTCGCCGGGCAGCGCCATTTCCATGATGTGCGGGCGGCCGTTGAATTCCCGCGTCTCCTTGCCCTGGGCGAGCTTCGTGCCCGCGCCGGTCGGCGTGTAGAAGGCGGGGATGCCGGCGCCGGCGGCGCGCATGCGCTCGGCCAGCGTGCCCTGCGGCACGATCTCCAGCTCCAGCTTGCCGGCGCGGTACAGTTCCTCGAACACCGTCGATCCGGCGGAGCGGGGGAAGGAGCAGATGATCTTCCGCACGCGACCCTCGGCCATCAGCCTGGCGAGGCCGACCTTGCCGGCGCCGGCGTTGTTGGCGACGACGGTGAGGTCCTTGGCCCCCTGCTCGATCAGGCCCTCGATCAGCTCATCGGGCTGGCCCACGGCGCCGAAGCCGCCCATCAGGATGGTGGAGCCATCCTTGATGCCGGAGAG
Organism: Acetobacteraceae bacterium; assembly: GCA_027482245.1. Classification (GTDB taxonomy): domain Bacteria; phylum Pseudomonadota; class Alphaproteobacteria; order Acetobacterales; family Acetobacteraceae; genus Falsiroseomonas. Next base: position 26,056 of record JAIXWG010000030.1, read on the forward strand.
TGCCTCCGCGATGGACTGGACGATCTTGTTGATCATGCGCGCTGCCGCTGCCTCCGCCACCCAATGCCCCGGTCGGGGTGGGTCTCGGTAGCCGCTTGGGCCCGGGCCGTCCAGACGATCACCGGAGCGCCAGGCGGCCGTTGGAGATGACCACCACGTTGCGTTCCACGACCTTCGCACGGAAGGCGGCGCCCGCCGCGTCCGGCCAGATTTCCGTGCGGATGGTCTCGCCCGGGAAGACGGGGGAGGAGAAGCGGCATTCCATCCTGCCGAAGCGCGCGGGGTCATTGCCGCAGACGAGCCGCAGCAGCGCCCGGCCGACGACGCCGAAGGTGCCGAGGCCGTGCAGGATGGGGCGCGGGAAGCCGGCCTTGGCGGCGAGCGAGGGGCTGCTGTGCAGCGGGTTGTGGTCGCCGTTCAGGCGGTAGAGCAGCGCCATCTCCGGCCGCGTCGGCAGGTCGAGCGTCAGGGCGGGCGCGCCCTCGGGCTCCGGCGCCGGCTTCTTCACGGGACCCGTGGGGCCGCCGAAGCCGCCATCGCCGCGGAGGAAGATGGTCTGTTCCACCGTCGCCAGCTTGGTGTTGGTCGAAGCCTCGATCACCTCCCGCGCCACATAGAGCAGCGCGCCCTTGCCCGCGCCGCGATCGACCAGGCCCGTGACGCGGGACCGGCCGATGATCTCGCCCTCCACGGGGAGCGGCGCGTGCAGCTCGACGGATTGCTCCCCCGCCACCAGGCGCACGGCGTCCACGCCGGTCGCGGGATCGGCGAGCCAGAAGCCGGGATAGCCGAGCACGACGGGGATGGTCGGCAGCGCCTGCATGGCCGCGCCCTCCGTCACGAAGCGGAGGTCGTCCTCATCCATCGGGTCCTGGCCGACGCCGAGCGAGAGCGCGTAGAGCGCCGTGTCTTGCCAGCGGAGGTGCTGGCGGATCTCGGGGATCGGGAAGTTCAGCAGGGATTCGGTGACGATGGGCATGGCTACGACTCGATCTCGATGACGGCGTCGGCGGCGAAGGCGCCGTCCGGGGTGACGAGCAGCGGGTTCACCTCCGCGGAGAGGAGGCGCGGGCCGGCGCCGGCGGCGAAGCGGGACAGCGCGACGAGGGCCTGCGTCAGTGCCGCGACATCCGCCTTGGGACGGCCTCGCGCGCCGTCCAGCAGCGGAAAGCCTTTCAGGGACCGGATCATCGCTTCGGCGCGCGCCGGATCGACCGGGCAGCGGGCGAAGGCCACGTCCTTGAACACTTCGATGAAGACGCCGCCGAGGCCGACCATGGCGACGGGGCCGAAGACGGGGTCGCGCACGACGCCGAGCGCCATCTCCACGCCGCCCGTCACCTGCTTCGCGACCAGCACGCCATCGATGCGGGCACCGGGCGCGCGTTCCGCCGCGCGGGCCAGCAGCGTCGCATGCGCGTCGCGCAAAGCGGCCTCGTTGGCGATGTTCAGGATGACGCCGCCGATCTCGCTCTTGTGCAGGATGTCGGGCGACAGGATTTTCGCCACCACCGGGAAGCCGATGCGGCGGCCGGCTTCCAGCGTTTCCTCCAGCGTCACGCAGGCCGCTTCAGGCACCATCGGCACGCCGGCCTCGGCCAGGATGCGCTTGGCCTCGGCCTCATTCGGCGCGGTGGCGGGCAGCGCGACGGGCGCGGGCGCCGCCGCCGGGGGCGGAGCCTGCGAAAATGCGTCGCCGAAGCGGCCCATGGCGGCCAGCGCGACGACGGCGCGGGAGGGGTCCTCGATGCAGAGGAAGCCATCGGCCTCCCATTCCCGCACGCGATCCGTATTCGCCAGGATGGACAGCACGAAGAGCCGGTCCGGGTGCCGGTCCAGCACCTTCTTGAGTTCGGCCCGCAGCCGCGGCGCCATGGACGGCGTGCCGCCCCAGGCCGTGAAGAAGGCGATGACGCTCTGGTAGCCGCCATCAGTGACCATGCTCTCGGCGAAGCTGCCGATCACGCTCATGTCGTTGAAGGCCTGCGCGGTGCAGTCCACCGGATTGAGCGGCGAGGCGAAGGGCACCAGCTTCTTCAGCGCCACCTGCGCCGCTTCCGGCATGGGCGGCATGGGCAGCCCCGCGGCCTCCGCGGCATCCGACATCAGCACCCCCGCGCCGCCGGAGATGGTGACGACGCCGAGCGTGTTGCCCGCGGGGTAGATGCGCTTCTGCGCGACGTAGCAGACGTCCAGCAATTCCTCGGTCGTCCGCGCGCGATGGACGCCGTACTCGGCCAGGATCGCGTCCATCACCCGGTCATCGCCGGCGATGGAGGCGGTGTGGGATTGCGCGGCGGCCTGGCCGAGCGCGCTGCGGCCGACCTTCATCATCACCACCGGCTTGCGCGCGGCGCGCGCGGCCTCCAGCGCCGCGATGAAGCGCGGGCCGTCCTTGATGCCCTCCGCATAGGCGGCGATGACCGCCACCTCCTCGCTTTCCGCCATCCAGCCGATGATGTCGGCCAGGTTGGTGTCGGCCTCGTTCCCCGTCGTCACCAGCACGGGCGTGCCGATGCCGCGGTCCCGCGCGGCGGCAAACAGGTGGCTGCCATAGGCGCCGGACTGGGACGCGATGCCGACGGCGCCCGGCAACGGCCAGCCGCCCTCGAAGCTCGCGGAGAAGATCGGGTAGTAGCCGAGCGCGGCGTTGAACAGGCCGAGGCAGTTGGGCCCGACCAGCCGCATCCCGTGACGGCGCGCAGCGGCGACGAGTCGCGCCTGCATGGCGGCACCCGCCTCCCCCACCTCCGCAAAGCCCGCGGTGAAGACGATGGCGGCGCCGCAGCCCCGGGCGCCGAGATCCTCCACCGCCTGGATCGCGCCCTCCCCGGGGATGGCGACGATGGCGGCGTCCGGCGTCGTCGGCAGGTCGGCGATGGAGGGGAAGGCCTGCAGGCCCTGGACGGTCGGCCGGTTCGGGTTCACCGGCATCAGCGGCCCGGCGAAGCCGCGCGCCTTCATGTAGGCGATGGGCCGGCCGCCGATGCGCACCGGATCATCCGACGCGCCGATGACGGCGACGGCCTGCGGCCGCAGCAGCCGGTCGAGATCCTTGAAGGACAGGTTTGCCTCCCCTGGGCCAATCGGCCGCAGGGTGGGGGAGCGGTGCGAAGGGGACAAGACCCGGGCCCCAGGCCCGGGCCGTCAGCGGATCAGCAGCGCGATCGCGACGATGAACAGGCTGAGCACCGCCAGCGCCTTGACCGCGGTCATCAGGTCGCTGGACTTGCCGCGGCTTTCCTCATCCTCGCTGTCCCAGCCCGAGGAGATGACGGGATAGGCCGGGCGTTCCGGGGCCTTGGGGGGGTCCTTGGGCGGCACCTGTTCGGTGGCCAGGGATCGGGGAGCCGGACGGACCGGCGCGCGTGCCGCCGGACCCTCGGCCAGGTCGGCCGGGGGACGGAGGCCGAGCAGGGTGGGGGAACCCTGCCGTGGGTGAGCTTCCATCGCCATGTCACCATTATAAACATTTTGACGAATCATTCCACCCGGCAATCGTAGCCCGCGTCATTTTTTCGACCCCGGGATCGTGATCCGAGGCAGGACAGCACAACTTCGACGGGCATCCCGGCACGGGGCGGCGCGCGGCGGTGATCATGACCAATAAGAATCGCGGCCCGTCGCCAGCGACGGGCCGCGTTCTTCCGGTCTCGCAGGGATGGCCGGGGCGGGGCGCGCCCCGGCGCCGTCAGGCGCCTGGCGCCACGATCATGCAGGCGCCGCGGCTGCGCAGCCTCTCGCAGGCCTGCTCCGCCGCCCCGCGCGTGGACAGGCCGGTGACGCGGGCGCGGAACAGCGCGCCGCGCCCCTGGCCGGAGGGCTCCACCAGGGCACGCGTGCCGTTGGCGGCGACCTGGTCCCGCGCCTGTCCAGCGGCGGCACGGGCCAGGTTCTCCGACGCGAAGGCGCCGACCTGGATGCCCCAGGCGCCGCCACCCGCCGGCGCCGCCGCGGGCGCCGGGCGCGGGACGACGGGCAGGGTGCCCGCATGCGCCTGCGGGATCAGGGAGAAGCCGCGCGTCGCGGGCACCGGCGCCGCGGCCAGGGCGATGGGCGCGCGGGCGGGGGTCGGCGCCGGCGGCGGGGCCAGGGACTCGGTGCGGATCGGGGCCACGCCGGGGTCGCCGGCGCTGGCCACCGGGTCCATGCGGGTCACGCGGTCGCCGGGGCTCTCGATCGGCTCCATGCGGGTCTGGAAATCGCCGGGGCTGGCGATGGGCGCCATCGCCACAACGCTGCCCGCGCTGGCGGGCGCCACGACGCTGCCGATCGAGGCGACCTGCGTGCGGGGCGCGGGCGGCGGCGGCGGGCTGAAGGAGGCGAAGCTGGTGCTGCCGTCCGGGATTGGCTCCATCCGCACCACCGGGCCGGCGGGCAGCTGCGCCACCTGCACGCCCGGATCCACCGCGCGGCGCTGTTCGCGCAGCGCCAGCATGGTGGCGGCATCGCCCCGGCGCGGGCCGGGCGGGATGTCGAGCGGGATCTCGGCCGCCGCATAGACCTCCGGCGCCGCGCGCCGGGTGGGGTGGGCGCCGGCGATGCGCGGCCCGATGCGGGCGACGTAGTTGCGCGTCTCGTTCGGCAGGCCGCGGCCGCCCCAGAGGTAGTCCTCCAGCCGGCGCGGGCCCGCATTGTAGGCGGCCAGGAAGGCCGGCGCGCCATACAGCTCATACATCTCCCGCACATAGGCGGTGCCGGCCATCAGGTTGTCCCAGGGGTGGTAGGGATCCGGGCCGAGCCCGTAGCGGGCCTGCAATTCGCGGTAGGTGCCGGGCATGACCTGCATCAGGCCCATGGCCCCGACTCGGGAGGTGGCGGCGACGCGGCCGGCGGATTCCTGGCGCATCACCTCCCGGATCCAGCGTTCCGGCACGTCGAAGCGGCGGGAGGCGGCAGAGATGTAGGGGCCCCATGGATCATGCGCCGGGCCGGGCGGATCATAGGAGCTGGGCCGGGCCCATTCGCCGGATGCCGAGGCCGCGTGGGTCACGGGCCTTTGCGGGGATTGCCCGCAGGCGGCCAGCGCCCCCACCAGCAGGCACGCGGCCAACGGGCGAACCAGGCCCGCAGCGCTGAACCCGACCATGCCTTGCTCTCCGTCCGTTGACGGAACCGGAGTCCCCGAGGCCCGCCCCCCCGGCCGGCACACCGCCCCCGCGATGCAACCCGGCCCAGGCCAACCCCCGATACCCGTCCCGTTCGTTCAAGCCGTCCCGCACCGGGTGGCCTTGCGGCCATCTGGCATGGGGTTCGTGAAGGAACGCCAAAAAATTCGGCGAGGGCAAGGCCTACCGCAGCCCGGTGGGCAGAGGCAAGGACGAGATCAAGGCAATGCATGCCGTGTTGCGGCCACGGTAACAGTTGAAACAGCACGCAATCATCCAGGGCGGGCATTCCGGCCCGGGATGCGCTACCTGTTCACCGACCGCGTCGCTTGGCGACGAACCATCACGAAGGGCATCCCGATGCGCCTGAACCACCGCCTGATCCCTGCTGTTGCCGCGCTTGCCCTGCTGGCCGCGGTGCCGGCCTGCGCGCCCGCCAATACGGGCACGACCTATTCCGCCGGCGCGCTGGGCGGTGCCGCCTATGTGAACTACGGCACCATCGTCGGCACCCGCCCTGTGACCGTCGCGGGCAGCCAGTCCGGCGTCGGCACCGTAGGTGGCGCGGTGGCGGGCGGCCTGGCGGGCAGCTTCATCGGCGGCGACTGGCGGTCCAACGCCATCGCGGGCGTCGGCGGCGCCATCCTGGGCGGCCTGGCCGGCACGGCGATCGAGCGTGGCGTGACCCAGGGCAACGCCGTGGAATTCATCGTCCGCCAGGATCGCGGCGGCGACATCGCCGTGGTCCAGACGAATGAGGAAGGGCTGCAGGCCGGTGACCGGGTCGTGATCACGCGGGGCGACCGCGTGCGCCTGTCCCGCGCCGCGGGCGGCCCGGTGCCGCCGATGACGCAGCCCATGGGCCAGCCCGCCAGCCTGAGCAAGTAACGCGCGGCGCCTCCTCTGGCCCGCCCTGGATGGGCGGGCTATGAGGCGGCATGCTCGACCGAACCGCGGCGGCGACGCCGGCCTATATCGTCGATGCGTCGGACCCGCAGCACCTGCGCCGCGCCATCGCCGACCTGACCACCGGCTTCAGCCGCTGGCGGCTGGCCCGTGCGCTCGCCTGGCTCGACCTCCGCAACCGCTACCGCGGCTCGGTCCTCGGCCCCTTCTGGCTGACGCTGTCCACGGCGGCCATGCTGCTCGGCCTCGGCGTGCTCTACGCGGCACTGTTCAAGATGTCGCTCGGCGAATACCTGCCGCACCTCGCGGTCAGCCTGGTGATCTGGAACGCCATCGCGCAGATGGTGAACGAGGCCACGAACAGCTTGACGGCGTCGGAGGGCATCATCCGCCAGATGCCCCTGCCCTACACCGTGCACGCGCTGCGCTGCGTGATGCGCAACGGGCTGGTGGCGGCGCACAACCTGCCGCTGATCGCCGTCGTCTTCCTGGCCTGCGGCCACATCCCGGGGCCGGAGGCGCTGCTGGCCATCCCGGGCTTCATCCTGATCGCGATCAATTCCTTCGCCGCGGCCCTGCTGCTTGGCATGATCTGCGCGCGGTTCCGCGACATCGGCCCGATCGTCGCCAGCGTGATGCAGCTGGCCTTCTTCCTGACGCCCATCCTGTGGAAGCCCCGGCTGCTCGGGCATTGGGAGGTGCTGATGCCCCTCAATCCCTTCTACGCGGTGCTGGAGACGGTGCGCGGGCCGCTGGTCGAGGGCGGGGGGCCGATGCTCGCCTGGATCGCGGCGGTGGGCTACACGATCCTGCTGGTCGGCATCGCCGGCGCCTTCTTCGTCCGCTTCCGCGGCCGCGTGGCCTTCTGGGTCTGACCGCACATGGCGCTGATCGAGGCTTCGGGGCTCTGCCTCGACTTTCCCTTCTACCATCTGGGTGCGCGGTCGCTGAAGAAGCGGCTGCTGCGTGGCGCCCGGCTGCACACGGATGATTCCAACCGCGTGGTGGTGACGGCGCTGCGCAACCTCAGCTTCCGCATCACGACCGGGGAGCGTGTGGCCCTGGTCGGCCCGAACGGCGCGGGCAAGACGACGCTGCTGCGGACGCTGGCCGGCGTCTATGAACCCGTGCAGGGGCGCATCGGGGTCGAGGGCCAGATCGGCGCGCTGATCGACGTCGCGGCCGGCATGGACCCGGATTCGACGGGGCGTGAGAACGTCACGCTGCGGGGCCTCTATCGCGGCCTGTCCGATGCGGAGTGCGAGGCGCTGGTGGAGGAGGTCGCGGCCTTCTCTGGCCTCGGCGATTTCTTCGACGTGCCGATCCGCACCTATTCCGCGGGGATGGGCGTACGGCTGGCCTTCGCGCTGGCCACCGCGATGCAGCCGCAGGTGCTGCTGATGGATGAGTGGTTCCTGGCCGGCGACGCCGCCTTCATGGCGAAGGCGGAGGAGCGGCTGGCCCGGCTGGTCGGCGGCGCCGACATCCTGGTGATCGCGACGCATGATTTCGGCGTCGTGCGCCGCTGGTGCAACCGCGCCATCCGGATGGAGGGCGGCGTGATCATCGCCGACGGACCGGCGGAGGAGATCCTGGCGGCGATGGGGGCTTAAGGGCGGGGTTCATCCCGCCCGGGTCCAGCCCGCCGGCTGCTTTCTCAGCCGCTCCAGCTCCACCAATGCTGCTCGTAGCGGTTGTCGTTGAAGATCTCGTACCAGGGCGCGCTCGTCAGCGTCAGCGCGGCCTGGTGCGGTGCCGGCATCTGGCGGCGCAGGCGATGGACGGCGCGGCTGCTGTGCAGCGTCATGCCGGCGCGGCCCATCGTCTCATCCGGCAGCAATTCCACCGACCGGATTTCCGCCAGGGCCTCCCGCGCCGCTTCCAGCGCACCGCGGGTGAAGGCGGGGGCATGGCCGCGCCTCATCAGGTGCAGGGCCAGCGCCTCCGCCAGGTCGAAATCCGTGCTGAGGTGCCCGCAATAGGATTTGCGGTAGGAGAAGCAGGCCCGCAGCAGCGCCGTCGCATCCTCCACCGGGCGGTGGCCGAAGGCGTAGTCCATGCCGGCCGGCGTCCGCCACAGGTACCAGGCGCGCAGATCCTCGATCTCCGCGCGGGGGTGCTGCGTGGTGCGCTCCTCCGGGTAGTTGTTGAAGACGCCCAGCATCTCCGGGACATGGACCGACCGGATATGCGGCATGATCCGGTTCTTGAATTCCGTGTCGCCGGCAGCGCGGTAGGTCTCGTCGTACCAGCCGAAGCGTTCGTGGATGGAACGGCGATAGAGCCCGCCGACCCAGCTCAGGTAGCAGGTCTCCAGATAGACCAGGTCCTGGCTGTAGCCCGTGCGGTCATAAGGCATGACATCGGCGTCGAAGACGCCCTGCTCATCGACCGAGGTGACGACGCTGTCGGCCATCGCCCAATCGACGCCCGGATCGCGGTCCAGCGCCGCGGCGAGCTTTGTCAGCGCCTCCGGGTGCAGGCCCTCATCGGCGCCGAGGAACGACAGGTAGGGCGCGCGGGCCAGGTGGATGCCGCGGTTCCAGGCTGCCTGGATCGTCTCCCGCCCCGCGGAGCGGGCATAGACGATCGGGATGGCGGACCGGCGGGAGGCCTGCCAGCGGCGCAGCGCCGCGCCCTCATCCTTCGGTGAATTGCTGTCCACCAGGATGATCTCGAGCCCGCCGGCCTTGGCGAGGGATTGCTGCGCCAGGTTGTCGAGCAGCGTCGGCAGCTTGTCCGACGCGTTGTAGAGCGAGACGATGACGGCGACGCGCGCGACCGTGCCGGGTTTGCGCGGGTCATCGAGGATGGCGAGCGGCTGGCGCGCCTTCGCGCGATTGCGGTCGAAGGCGTCCTTCATCAGCGCGGCACAGGCGGCATCGCGCTCCGCCGGCGGCAGGCCGAACATTGCCTGCGCCGTCGCGGCCTCATGCTTGAAGCCGTTGGCGGCGAGGGTCGCGGTGACGAAGGGCAGGTCGCCGGTCCGGTCCTCCCCCAGCCAGCGGATGATGCGCAGCATGTAGGTGGCGGCGATCAGGTCGTTGCCCTGGCGGCGCTCCAGGCTGGCCAGTTCGCGGAACAGGCGGACGCGATCGACCAGGCGCCACGGAATCTCCCGCGACAGCTCCGCGATCTTCGCCTTGATCTCGGCCGGCGTCGTCTCCGGCATGGTGAACATCGTGCGGCGGAAGCGCGGCAGGGAGGATGCGCCGACGATCTGCTGCAGGGTGCGGGGGGAGACGCCCGTCACCTCCCGCATCCGGACCTTAATGCGTTCCTTGGTGATCTCGCCCATGCTGCCGCGGTGGCGCATGCGCCAGAGCGCGGCGGCGTTGCGCGCCAGCCTGGCCGCGGGCTTGCGCAGCGGGGCGGGCACATGCGCGGCCGCGGTGGTGGCGGTGGAGAGCCCCGTCTCCAGCGTCCGCAGCACGGCGCGGCGCGGCAGCGAGGGCTCCCGCAGGTCGGCCAGCATGGCGAAGCGGGCGGCGAGGTCCACGACGGTCTGCCGCGCCTGCCCATCCACCGTCCCGGCCGCGTCCCAGATGCGGCCGAGCGTGCCGACATCGGCGCGCGGCGCGGCGCGGGACAGCGCGGCCAGGACCAGGCCGCGATGGCGGTCATAGTCCCGCAGCACCGCCTCCACCCGCCCCGCCGTGGTGCGGCTGCAATCCAGGGAGACGATGGACCAGGCGAGTTCGGGGATGCGGCTGCGCAGCCAATGCGCGTAGCCGGAGCGGTCGGAGGCCATGACGACGCAGCCCTGGCCGAGCGCTTCCAGCGCCGTCAGGTTGAAGGTGTCGTGGCGGGAGGGCAGCAGCAGCACGGAGCGGCCGCGGAACAGCGTGCGCAGCTCCGCGAAGGGCAGGCCGTCCACCATCTCCGGCGACAGGGCGCGGCGGCGGGCGATGCCGGCCAGCGTCTCCGCCGAGCCGATGCCCTGGCGGTTCGGGCCGTCCGGGCCGATGACGCGCAGCCGGCCGATCGCGGCGGGGTCAACGCACCAAGCCATGTCGAGGAAGAGGTCCGGGCCCTTCCACTTCTCACGCCGCCCGACGAAGAGCAGGTCCGGCGCGCCGCCGGCCGGGGCCGCCACGGGCGTGAAGGGATCGACGATGCAGAGCGGGTCGAGGATGTTGACCGGCAGGTCCGCCACCGCCTGCCATTCGGCGGCGTAGGATTCGCTGATGGCGTAGCGCGCATCGGCGGCGCGGAACTGCAGCGCCTCCCGCTCCTGCATCTTCGCGATGACGCCATCGGCATCCGGTGCGCCGGGCCAGCCCGCGAGGAAGGCGGAGGAGAGGGTGCCATGCAGCGCGACGGCGACGGTGCCGACGGTGATGCCCTCCGCCGCCAGGGCCTGGCGGATGAAGAGGGTGTGCTGGCTGTAGTCGGGGCCATCGGCCACGTCGAAATGCCTGCGCTCGGCATGCGCGGCGGCGGAGGCCGCGAGGTTGCGGCACTCCACATACTGTTCCAGCAGGTGGCCGCCACGCTCCCGCATCTCCGGCATCACCTGCCAGGCGCGGGCATAGGGGATGGCCACCGCATTGGCGGGGCGCACGGCATCCGCGGGTTCGCGGCGGGCGAAATAGTAGAAGGTGTCCTGCGGGCGCCCGGCGATGATGCGCTTGTAGGTGGACTGGCCGCCGCCGACCCGGTGGTAGAGGTCGAATTCCAGCAGCAGGACGTGCCGGCCGCCGGTCTCGGTGCGGGTCGGAAGCGCGATCGCCATGCTCAACCCTTCAGGATGGTTGCGCCGATGGTGTCGAGCGCGATGGGGATGATGGAATGGCCTTCCATGCCCGCCCGGAAGGCGGCCTGGCGGTGCGGGGGCACGAGCATCAGCAGGAAGCCGCCGGCGCCGGCGCCACAGAGCTTGCCGCCGAGCGCGCCGGCCGAGCGTGCCTGGGCATAGAGGCTGTCGATATGCGGGTTGGAGACCTTGGAGGAGAGGCGCTTCTTCGTCTCCCACCCCTCATGCAGCATGGCGCCGAAATCGCGCAGCATCGCCTCGGGATCGTCGGATTCCAGCACCGTCTGCGCCTGGTCGACCAGTGCCAGCAGGTGGCTGAGATCCTTGTCGGCCGCGCCGGACTTCGTCTTCTCCATCTGCTCGCCGAGCGTGGCGGAGGCGAAGCGCGTCATGCCGGTATAGACGAGGAAGAGGGAGGTGTTCAGCGCGTCCTGGCAGGGCGCCGTCATCTGGATCGGGCTGATGCGCGTGCGGCCGCCTTCGAAGTCGAAGCGGTTCAGCCCGCCGAAGGCCGCGTGGTGCTGGTCCTGGACGCCGACATTCTCCTGCAGCACGTCACGCTCGATCCGCACGGCTTCCCGCGCCAGGTCCATCTTGGTGGCGCCGCGGCCCTGGAGCGCGAAGATCAGGTTGATGAAGCCGACGGCGAAGGAGGAGGAGGAGCCGAGGCCGCTGCGCGCGGGCAGGTCCGCCATGATGGAGATGTCGAGCGGGCGGTCATAGCCGTAGAGGCGGATCGCCTCCCGCACCACCGGATGCTGGATCTGGTCGAGCTCCGCCACCTGCTCCATGCGGGAGTAGGAGACGCGGTAGCGGTAGTCGAGGATGGTGGAGAGGCGGAGCGCCGCGACATAGACGTACTGGTCGACGCCCATGCCGAGCACGGCGCCCCGTGCGCGGGCGAAATATTCCGGATAGTCGGTGCCGCCGCCGAAGAAGGACACGCGCAGCGGCGTGCGGGAGACGATCATCATGGCGCGATGGCTTCCCCGTAATCGGCCGCGAGCACCTGGGCGACGCCGGCTTCGACGCTGAGCTTCGGCTTCCAGCCCGTGGCGGCGAGGAAGCGGGAGGAATCGAGGCTCTTGTAGCCCGCGCCCTGGAAGGACCCGGGCGGGCTGACGATGCGCGCATCCCAGCGCAGCGCGCGCAGGATCGCGGTCGCGCAATCGCCGATCTCGACCGGCGCGTTGGGCGTCACGTTGATGATGCGGTCTTCGAAATGCTTGTCGGCCAGCAGGACGGCGTCGATCTGGTCATGCGCGTGCAGCAGGTCCCGCACCGTGCGCGGGTTGCCCCAGACCTCGAACTCCATCGCGCCGGTGGCCTTGGTGCGCACGGCGCGGTCGATCATCGCGGCCATGAAATGGGCGCGCGTGTCTTCGGTGTGGGCGTGCGGGCCATAGACGGTGGCCAGCACGCAATGCAGCCAGTGCAGGCCGTACTGCTTGCCGTAGGTCTCGCAGCCCGTCGCCAGCAGCTGCTTCGCCAGCGCATAGCCCTGCACGGAGGGGTGCGGGCGGCCGATGCCGAATTCCTCCTCCGGCGTCGGGTGGCTGGCCTCCGCATAGGTGCAGGAGGAGCCGAGCGAGACGAGCTTCGCCTGCGGCTGGTGGTGCCGCCAGGCTTCCAGGATGTTCAGGTGGATGCTGGCATTGTCGCGCAGCAGCTCCCCCTGGATGCCCCATTGGATGTTGCCGGTGCGCTGCTTGGTGATGACGTGGAAGATGCGCCCGGCCTTGGGGGCTTCGCGGAAGACGCGGTCCACCACGGCCGGATCGGTGAAGTCGCCGGCGGCGCGGCCGACGGGGTGGCAGGGCCAGCCCTCCGCGCGCCAGCGATCGACGAGGTTCCGGCCGAGAAAGCCATCGGCGCCGAGGATGATGGTGGGGCTATCGGCGTAGGGCATCGCGGTACCAGGCGAGCGTGGCGGCCATGCCGTCTTCCAGGCTGCGGAAGGGGGCGAGGCCCGGCAGCAAGTCGCGCAGCTTCGCCGCGGTGGCGCGGCGCACCTTCACGCCGCGATTGCCGGCGGCGGGCGGCGAGGTGAGCTTGATCGGGCGCTGCTTGCCGGCCGCCTGCATGGTCGAGATGGCGAGGTCGCGCACCGTGCGCGTCTGTCCGTTCGCCAGGTTCACGGTGGCCGTCGTGCCACGCAGGGTCAGCGATTCGACGAAGGCCTCGGCGGCGTCACCCGAATAGATGAAATCGCGTTCGGCATCGGGGTCGCCGCGGACCTCGAATTCCGGGGCGTTACCGCAGGCGCGGATGACGAAGGCGGTGGCGACATGGGCCTCGGCCTCGTCCAGCGTGTCGTAGGGGCCGTAGGGGTTGGTCAGGCGGAAGCTGATGGTGCTGATGCCGGCGCGGCGCGACCAGAGCTCCGCCGTGATCTCGCCCCAGCGCTTCGACCAGGCATAGGCGGCCTCGCCATCATGCGGCCAGGCGTTCAGGTCGAGGGGCAGCGTATCGTCCTGCAGGTCCCAGGACGCGGGATAGACGGCGGAGGACGAGGCCGCGCGCACTTCGGAAATGCCGCGCGCCATGGCAAAGCGATAGACCGCCTCCGTCATCGTCAAGTTCGCCGAGAGGATTTCCGCCTGCTGCTTCCCGAAGATGGAAGCGAAGTAGCGGAAGGCCGCGACATGGATGATGGCCGTGCCCGCGGGCAGCGCGGGCAGCGTATCGACCGCGGAAGCCGCGACGGTCTGCGTGCAGCCCGGGACGGGCGTGCCTGAGGCGTTGACGCCGATGATGGTCGCGACGCGCCCCTGCAGCGCGTCCACGACGTTGCGCCCGATGAAGCCGCTGGCGCCCCAGACGACAACCGCCTCCGGGAGGCTCACGCCGATTCCTTCCCGTAGGTCTTCACCTTCGGGATCGGCACGATCAGCTCGCCGCCGCCGGCCAGATACGCCTTCTCCTTCACCAGGAATTCGTTGATAAAATTCCAGGCGAGGACGAGGTAGGCGTCGGGGCGGGCACCCTCCTCCGCCTCGATCGGGATGCGCACGCCGGGGATGGCGAGGCCGACCTTCATGGCGTTCTTCTCGACCGCCTTCTGCACCAGGTCGGGCCCGATGCCGAAGCTGTTGAGCAGCGTCGCGCCCTTGGCCGGCGCGCCATAGGCCCACACGGACTTGCCTTGCGCCTTGTAGCCCTCGAGCAGCGCAACCAGGCGCTTGCGCAGGTCGAGCACGTTGCTGGCGAAACTGCGATAGGTCTCGATCTCGCCGAAGCCCTTGGCGATCTCCTGCGCCTGCATGGCGCGGACGCTGTCGCCCACCGAGCGCACGCCCTTGCGCGTCACATGCGCCTCGATGCTGCCGCCATGGATGTCGACGAGGTTGGCCTCGAAGACCTCCAGCCCATGCTGCGCCAGCAGGGCGGAGAGGGACTTCAGCGTGTAGTAGCAGAGGTGCTCGTGATAGACCTGATCGAAGGCGGTGTTCTCCACCATGCCGCCGAGATAGATGGCCTGCACGACGAAGACGCCATCATCGGCGAGGAGGGAGGCGATGCCCTCCACCACGCTGTGCAGCTCCTCCAGGTGGAAGAAGACGCCGGCGGCGGTGATGACCTTGGCCGGGCCGTGTTCGCGGCGGATGTCGGCGCAGCAGGCGGCGTTGAAGAAGCGGTTCCAGGTCGGCACCCCCGCATCCTGCGCCAGCTTGGCGACGTTGCCCGCGGCCTCCACCCCCAGCACGCGGGCGCCGGAGAAGGCCCACTGCTTCAGCCAGGTGCCGTCATTGCTGCCGATATCGACGACGAGGTCAGCTGGCTTCACGCCATAGGCGGAAGCGATGCGCTTGCTGGTCTCAAGGAAATGCGCCGGCAGCGTCTTCGTCGTGCCCGACACATAGGGATAGTCGGTGAACATCGATTCCTTCGGAATCGTATGGTCGATCTGCACCATGGTGCAGTCCCGGCAGAAGCCGACGCGCAGCGGGTAGTGCGGCTCCACGCCCGGGGCCAGGTCCGGCCGCACCAGGCGGTTGCAATGCGGCTGGTCGCCGAGGTCGATGACAAGTTCGACGTTGCGCCCGCCGCAGCAGCGGCAGGCCATGTCGAGCTTCACGCCCGGCGCGGGAACGACCATCCGGGAGGCGACCTCAGACATTCGCGAAGCGCCCGTTGCGCAGCATGCGGTAGCCCTTGATCAGCTCCTGGATGCCCTTGTCGAGGCCGTGGTCCGGCATCCAGCCCGTCGCTTCCAGCTTGTCGTTGGAGACGATGTAGTCGCGCTTGTCCGGATCCTCGCCGACCGGCGCCTCCAGCCAGACGAAGCCCGGCACGTGCTTGGCGATGCGCTCGCAGAGCTGCGCCTTGGAGAGGTTCGCCTCCGACAGGCCGACGTTGTAGGCCTGCCCGCGCATGGTGCCGACATTGTCGATGCCGTGCAGGAAGGCCTTCACCACGTCGCGGATGTGGATGTAGTTGCGGCGGAAATGCGCCTCGAACAGCACCACGGCGCGGTCGTTCACGGCCCGCCAGGTGAAGTCGTTCACCAGCAGGTCGAGCCGCATGCGTGGCGCCATGCCGAAGACGGTGGCGAGGCGGAAGGAGAGGCTGTTGGCGTGGCTCAGCACCGCCTCCTCCGCCTCGACCTTGGTGCGGCCGTAGAGGGAGACGGGGCGGAGCGGCGATTCCTCGGTGCAGGCGGCGTTGCCTTCCCCGATGCCGTAGCCGGAATTGGTGGTGGGGTAGGCGATCAGCTGGCTGGGGCTGGCGCGCTTCACCAGGTTCACCACCGCGTCGCGGTTCAGGCTGGTGGCACCGATCTCGTCCCGGGCGCAGAGCGGCGCGCCGACCAGGGCGGCCAGCGGGATGACCACGTCGGCCTGCTTCATCAGCGGCTCAAGCACCCGCATGTCGCGGGTGTCGCCCCGGACGGCATTGAAATTCGGATCGGCGCAGGAATGGGCCAGGAAAGGCTCGCCGGCGGCAAAGGTGTCCAGCACCGTGACCTGCCAGCCGCGGCCTAGCATGGCCGGAACCAGCATCGATCCGATGTAGCCGGCCCCGCCGGTGACAAGCACATGCATCGAGCAGTTTCCCTTCGGACGCCGGTAACGCCGCGCGTATAGAGTCTGTCACCCCACCGGGCAACCGGATGGGTGCGTTATTGGGTTGCAACGAATGCCCTGAAAAGCGCGTCAGGATTGTGTTCGTCCCGCCACGCTTGTGCCATGGCGCGGGACGCGGCCGTCAGGGCCGGCAGGTGGTCCATGGCCCGAGACAGCGCCCGGCACAAGGCCGCCCCCCCACCGCCTTGCGGGATCGTGACGGCGCGGCCGGGGCCGGCGACCGCTTCCATCCAGCCACCTTCCGGGATCACGGCCGGCAGGCCCAGCGCCAGGGCCTCCGCCAGGATGCCGCTGCTGCGCGCGCCATAGGTCGGGCCGTCATAGGGCAGCAACAGCAGGTCGGCGCTGGCCAGCAGCGCGGCATAGTCGTCGCCGCCGAGTGCCCTTTCCACAAGGACAAGGTCCGGCCCCTGCCGGGCCTGCAATGCGCGATGGGCGCGCTGCACCAGCGGGTCCGATTCCGGGCCGACGGGGCCGGACTGGATCGTGAAGCGGGCGCGCCCGGCGAGCGCGGCCACACCCTCCGGCAGCCAGTGATACCCCTTCTCCAGCCGAGCCCCGCCGGCGAAGACGATGTGCGGCGTCGCGGCCGGGGGCCGGGGCGGCACCTCCGGCACCACGATCGGCAGCGGCACGGTGCGCACCGCCAAGCCAGACAACCGACTGAAGTCATCGGCCAGGGGGGCGGTATCGGCAAACAGGCGCAGTCGCGGGCCGAAGCGGGCGGCGAGGCGCTGCAGCAGCGCGGGCAGCGGTTCCGGCGCCGCGTCATCGGCCTCCATCTCCGCCGGCATGCGCCGCAGCACGACCAGGAGCGTCACGCCGTGCAGGTCCGGCCCGGCGGCGAGGGAGGCGAGGTTCGCGCCGGAGACGCTGTGCAGCAGCAGCCAGTCGCCCGGCCCCGCCGACAGCGCCCCGAGCGCCGCATGAAGTTCGCCCGCCAGCCCATCCGGCGCGCGGGCGGACAGGCGCCGGCGCGTGGCGCGGACCAGGTCCGCCGTGGCGCCGGCGATGGGGGATGGCAGGTGGGACAGCGCGCCGAACAGCGCGCGCCGCAGTGCCCCGCCCCCGCCCGCGGATTGGTAGGCGGTGCCGAGCAGCGGGCGGCATTCGATGCCGGGGATGCTGCCGGTGAAGCCGCGCCCGGCCAGGATCACCGCCGGCGTGCCGGCCCGCTGCGCCGCTTCCGCCACCGCCTGGGAGTAGGAGAGATGGTGACCCAGCGGCCCCGTCAGGCCGGGATCGGCGATGATGAAGCGGGGCGCGGCCTCGGTCACAGCAGCCGGGCGATGAAGGCGTCCAGGTCCCCGCCCGGGAAGAGGTGGCCGGGCAGGCCCGCGGCCTTCGCGGCCTGGATGTCCGTGTCCTTGTCGCCCACCAGGAAGGACCGGCCGGCATCGACGGGCCAGGCCGCCAGCAGGTCCCGGATCATGCCGGGCTGGGGCTTACGGCGGCCGCAATCGACGCGGTAGCGATCCTCCAGCGCGGCCGGGTGGTTCGGGCAGTATTCGATGGCATCGACATGGGCGCCGGCGGCGGCGAATTCGCCTGCCATCCAGCCATGCATCACGCCGACCTGGCTTTCCGGGAAGAAGCCCTTGGCGACGCCCGCCTGGTTGGTGACGACGAAGACCAGCCAGCCCGCATCGTTCAGACGCTTCACCGCCGCCGCGGCGCCGGGGATCCAGCGGGCCTCCGCCGGCTTGTGGGGCCAGCCCGTATCCTCGATTAGCACGCCGTCGCGGTCCAGGAACACCGCCGGGCGGCGCGCCATGGCCGGGATCATGGTCTGGGAGGCGGCGAGGTCCTCCGGGATGCCGATGTCGATGAAGTCGCCGTCATACAGCGCGCCGCGCAGCGCCCCGGCCTCTGCCAGCTTCGGGAAGACGTCCGATTCCATGGAGACGGGGCCATCCCCGATATGGGCGAGGATGTCCTTCCGCAGCCAGTAGATGCCGCCATTGATGGGGCCGGAGCGGTCAGGCGACCGCGCGGCGAAGCCCCGGATCCGGCCGGCCCCGTCCACCTCCACCGTGCCGTAGCGGGCACCCGGCGCCGTGCGGCGCAGCGCCAGCGTGGCCAGCGCATCGCCGGCATGGAGTGGCAGGTCCAGCAGGTTCACGTCGAAGCGGGTGTCTCCATTGAGCAGGAGGAAGCGGTCCTCCAGCCGGTCCGCGAAGAGCTTCAGGCCGCCCGCGGTGCCCAGCGGCTGGGGCTCGATCACCACTTCGATCCGCGATCCCCGGACCGTCTTCCCGTCATAGCGTTCGGCGATGGTGTGGCCGAGATAGCCGGCCAACAGCGTGATCCTGGGGAAGCCGAAGCGGGACACTTCCTCGATCAGCCAGTCGAGGAAGGGGCGGCCCGCCACCTCCACCATCGGCTTCGGGATGGCATCCGTCAGCGAGCCGAGTCGGGTGCCGCGGCCGCCGACGAGGATGGCGGCCTGGTGAGGCACGTCAGGCATCCGCGAGCCGTTCCTCCACCGCCGCGCAGAAGCAGTGGTAGAGCGCCAGGTGGACCTGCTGGATGGCAGGGGTGGAGCGGGACGGCACGGCCAGCAGGTGGTCGCAGAGCGGCGCCATCTTGCCGCCGCCCTCGCCGGTCAGGCCGATGGTCGCCATGCCCAGCTTGCGGGCGGCTTCCAGCGCCTTCACCACATTGCCGGAATTGCCGGAGGTGGAGAGGCCGAGCAGCACGCCGCCGGCCTCCCCATAGGCTTCCACCTGGCGGGAGAAGACCGTCTCGTAGCTGTAGTCGTTCGACCAGGCGGTCAGCACGGCGGGGTTGGACGACAGGCAGATGGCCTTCAGCGCCCGGCGTTCCTTCAGGAAGCGGCCCACCATCTCCCCCACGATGTGCTGGGCATCGGCGGCGGACCCGCCATTGCCGCAGACCAGCAGGGGGCGGTTGGCGCCGAGCGCCGCGACGGTGGCGTCCACCGCGGCCTGCATGGCGGCATCGAGCCCCCGGGCCCGGGTGGCCGCGAGCACCGCGGCGGCGTCCGACAACCAGGCGTCGAGCGTGATCATGCGTCTCTCCATCGCCGGGTTCATGGGCCCGGGTCAACGCGCGGGTTTAGGGCGGCGGCGGCGCGGCGTCACCCCCTGGGCGGGCGGGGGCGCTCCCTTGCCGCGCCCGGGGCCCCCGCCCCGGGTGCCCCGGCCACCCCTTCAGCCCGGCATCGAGCCACCTTCGCAATCGTGATGGAGCCGCAAGGAGGAAGGGCGCGTTTTGGCGGTCCCAGGTCACACCGAGGCAGATCGACATGTTCATCACCGGCACCGACGACGCGGAAACGCTGCTCGGGACAGACTCCGACGACACCATCATCGGCGCGGCCGGTGACGACGTCATCAACGGCCTCGGCGGCTTCAACATCGCGGCCTACTGGACCTCCCCCTTCGGGATCACGGTCCGGCTGTTTGCTAACACCACCGACAATGACGGCTTCGGCGGGCGCGACACGCTGCAGAACATCTCGGGCATCGCCGGCACGGGCCATGACGACCTGATCTATGGCAGCGACCTGGGCAACTACATCCAGGGCTTCATGGGCAACGACACGATCTTCGCCCTCGGCGGCGACGACCTGGTACGCGCGGGCGAAGGCGACGACTACATCGATGGCGGCACGGGCACCGACCGCGTCTTCTTCCTCGGCAACCGCGCGGATTTCCAGGTCTCCGCCATCCAGGACGGCTTCCTGGTCGTTGACACCGTCGGCAACTACGGCACCAACACCGTCCTGAACTTCGAGCTGTTCCAGTTCAGCGACCGCCAGGTGACGGCGGCCGAGCTGCTGAACCCGAATGCACCGGGCGACGGCCTGCCCTATCCTCGCGATTCCTCCCCGCCCGAAGGCACGCCGACGCCGCCGGCCCCGGCGACCACGCCATCCGGCTTCGAAGCCGCCGTGCTGCGGTCCAGCCAGTTCGGCATCGATGTGGGCTGGAACAACGAGAAGGTGCTCTCCCGCCACCTCGTTGACGTAAATGGCGATGGGCGCGCCGACATCGTCGGCTTCGGCAATGCCGGCGCCTTCGTCGCGCTGGCCGATGGCAGCGGCGGCTTCAACACCGCGAGGCTCGCCACCAGCCAGTTCAGCATCGATTCCGGCTGGAACAACGAGAACACCTATTCCCGCCACCTCGCCGACGTGAATGGCGACGGGCGCGGCGACATCGTGGGCTTCGGCAATGCAGGCGCCTTCGTGGCGCTGGGCAATGCCAGCGGCGGCTTCGACACCGCCAGGCTCGCCACCAACCAGTTCGGCATCGATGTGGGCTGGAACAACGAGAACGTGCTCTCCCGCCACCTGGCCGACGTGAATGGCGACGGGCGCGGCGATATCGTGGGCTTCGGCAATGCCGGCGCCTTCGTGGCCCTCGGCAATGCCGGCGGCGGCTTCGACACCGCTAGGCTCGCCACCAACCAGTTCGGCATCGATGCCGGCTGGAACAACGAGAATGTGCTCTCCCGCCACCTCGCCGATGTGAATGGCGATGGCCGCGCCGATATCATCGGCTTCGGCAATGCCGGTGCCTTCGTGGCCCTCGGCAATGCCGGTGGCGGCTTCGACACCGCGCGGCTCGCCACCAATCAGTTCGGCGTCGGTGCCGGCTGGAACAACGAGAATGTCTATTCCCGCCACCTCGCCGACGTGAATGGCGACGGGCGGGCCGACATCATCGGCTTCAGCAATGCCGGCGCCTTCGTGGCACTCGGCAATGCCGGCGGCGGCTTCGAAACCGCCACGCTCGCCACGGGCCAGTTCGGCATCGATGCGGGCTGGGCCAATGAGAATGTCTATGCGCGCAACCTGGCCGATGTGAATGGCGACGGCCGCGCCGACATTGCGGGCTTCGGCAATGCCGGGCTCTGGGTGGCGGAGGCGAGCAGCATCTGGGCCTGAGACCCCGGCGGCCTGCCGGGGCGGTGGTGGGCAAGCGGCGCGGGGCCGCTATGCTGCCCCCCGGCAGGTGCGGAAGGGACCGGCATTGAAAGACATCGTCGTCTTCGGCACCGGGCCCATCGCGGAACTCGCCGCGCTCTATTTCGCGGAGGATGCGGGGCGCCGCGTGGCAGGATTCACGGTCGACTCGGCCTATGCGACGACCCCCGCCTTCGCTGGCCTGCCCCTGGTGGCGTTCGAGGAGGTGGAGGCGCGCTTCCCGCCGGCGGAATATGACCTCTTCGTCGCGCTGGCCTACACGCAGCTGAACCGGCTGCGGCGCGCGAAGGTGGATGCGGCCAAGGCGCGGGGCTATGGCATCGCGCATTACGTCAGCAACCGCGCCACCCGCTTCTCCACCTTCGAACCCGCCGAGAACCAGTTCATCCTGGAGGACAACACGATCCAGCCCTTCGCGACCGTGGGCCGGAACGTGACGCTGTGGTCGGGCAACCACATCGGCCACCACAGCACCATCGCGGAGGATGTGTTCATCGCCTCCCACGTCGTCGTCTCCGGCGGGGTGACGATCGGGGCGCGGAGCTTCGTGGGCGTCAACGTGACCATCCGGGACCATGTGACAATCGGCGCGGATTGCGTGATCGGCGCAGGGGCGCTGGTGCTGAAGGACATCCCGGACGGGTCCGTGCTGGCGCCCACCGGCACCGAGGTCAGCCGGGTGCCGAGCCACCGGCTGAAGCGGATCTGATGGCCTGGCGGCGATTAGGCCGCGTCTTCGCGCCGCCGGCGCCGGGGGCCGATCCGGCGCTGGCGACCCATGCGGCGCTGCCCGTGGCGCATCCCCTCGGCGGGGACCTGGTGCGGGTCTTCTACAGCGGGCGGGATGCGGCGAACCGGTCCGCCATCGGGTCGCTGGTGCTGCGCGTGGGGGAGGCCCCGCGGGTCGAGGACGCGCCGCCCCTGCCGGTGCTGGGGCCGGGCGGGATCGGTGCCTTCGACGATGCGGGCTGCGGCATGGGCTGCGTGGTGCCGGCGCCAGGGGGCGATCGCCTCTACTACATGGGCTGGAATGTCGGCGGCGCGGTGCCCTGGCGGAACGCCATCGGGCTCGCGGTCGGGGATGCGGCGGCCGGGCGGTTCGAACGGATCTCGGCCGGCCCGGTCATGGACCGCGACATCACCGATCCCTACAGCCTGTCCTACCCCTGGGTGCTGCGGATGGCGCCGGATGACTGGCGGATGTGGTACGGCACCCACCTGGCCTGGGGCGCGGAGAAGGCCGACATGAACCACGCCATCCGCGCCGCGCGATCCGCCGACGGCATCGCCTGGCAGCGGGAGGCCACGGTCTGCATCCCGCCGCAGGGGGCGGAGATCGCGACGGTCCGGCCCTCCGTGCTGCGGGACGGCGATGGCTTCGCGATGTGGTTCGCCGCGCGGACGGAAAGCGGCCCCTATGGCATCGGCCGGGCCGTCAGCGCCGATGGCCAGTGCTGGCGGCGCCTGCCCGGCGGCATCACCGCCGCGCCGGATGGCTGGGAAGGCGGCGCCGTGACCTATCCCGGCGTGTTCGAATTGCTCGGGCGGCGCTGGCTGCTGTTCAACGGCGCGGGATACGGGCGGTCCGGCATCGGCCTGGCGGTGTGGGAGGGGTGACGCACCACCATCGTGAACTCCCAGAGGCCATAATCCTGCAGCACGGCCACATGGCGCCCGTGGCGGGCGACCATCGCGGCCAGCATGGCGGCGGGGTCGGCATAGTGCAGGTCCGGCCGCCGGCGTTCGGGGTCGCTGTCCAGGCTCAGCATGTTGAAGGCGAAGCCGCGGCGGGATGACCGCGCCAGGCCGTCGATCACCCCGTCCACATAGGCCTGCCAGGCGCCCGCATCGGCGCCGCGGATGACGTTGAGGATGCCGCTCGCGATGGCGTAGTCCGCCGTCTCCGTCGTCTCGTTGCCCAGCAGGAAGACGCGGTCGGGGCCCTCGCCGTGCAGGCGGCGCGCGGCCTCCACCATGGCGGGGGCGATGTCGATCCCGATGTAGCGGCCGCGATGCCCGGTCGCGCGCAGGAAGGCGAGGAAGTCGCCATAGCCGCAGCCGAGGTCGAGGATGCTGGCATCCGGATCGTCGCCGACCAGCCGCAGGAACTGCTGGTGGCGGAGCCGCTGCCCGGCCTCATCCTTCCAGTCCACGCCGCGCGCCGTCGGGCCATGCGCGGCCAGCGCCTGTTCGTAATGGGCGGTGACCGCATCCAGGATCGGTCGGGCCAGGCTTGGTTGGGCCATCAGGGACGTGACCTCGCAAGGCGGGCGGCACGGCGGGCGCGCCATTCATCGGCCGTGGCGGCGGGCTGGTAGTCGAGGCCGAGGCGCCGCCGCAGCGCAGGGTCCAGCCCCGGCCGGTCCCGGAACGCCACCTGCTGCGCCAGCAGGGGGATGCCGTGCAGCGTGTTGATGGCGCGGCGCGGGCGCGTGCCGCGGTTCACGCCGCCGCGGTGGAAGCACATGGCGTCGAAGACCAGGATGGCGCCGGCCGGCGCATGGGCGGGCACGGCCCAGCGTTCGGCAAAGGCCGGGGATGGGAACGTTTCATGCCTGTGCGACCCTGGCAGAAAAAGGGTCGATCCGCTCGTCACGTCGAAGTCATCCAGCACGGCCAGCGCGCCGAGCGCGATGGGCTTCGTGCTGACCCAGGCCTGGTAGGGCAGGTCCCGGTGCCAAGCCTGCTGATGGTGCCCAGCCCCGCCGGGCGGCATCACGATGCCGTTCTGCTGCATGACCAGCGCGGCCGGGCCCAGCACCGCCTCCACCACCGCCGTCAGCGCGGGCGCGCGCAGGATGTCGAGGAAGATATCGTCCTCCTCCGGCAGCGCGCGGGCCTGGCCGGCATCGCCGATGGCGGCCAGCGCCGCCTCTCCCCCGAAGCGGGCGGACTGGTCGGCCAGCACGCGATCCAGCGCCGCCGCCATGGCCGCGACACTGGCGGGCGGCAGCGCGTCGGGCAGGATGGTGAAGCCGATCCGCGCCAGTTCCTCCAGCGCCAGGGCCAGGGCCGGGTCGGCCGGTCCGCCGGGGGTGGGGGTGATGCCGTAGGACTGCATGGCGCGCTCTCAGCGGGGAATGAGGTCGTCCCAGCGGATGAGGTGGCAACCGGCGAAGCGGGCGGCAAGGGCCGGCTGGGCGTCGGGGCGCAGCGCCAGCAGCAGGCTGTCGCGCGCCGGGTCCGGCGCCGCGATGACGGGCTTGCCCAGGCCCTCGGCACCGGCCGGGTCATCGGCCGTCAGCGCGGCGATTCGGGACCAGGTCCCGGGGGCGAAGGCGCGCAGCAGGCGCGCCGCCTCCCCCACCCCGAAGGCGACCAGCCGCCGGCCGGGATCGAGGCGCGTAAGCAGGGTGGCGTCCAGCGCGCGCCAGGCGGCGAGGTAGGCGCGGCGGGGCGTGGCGGCGATGGCGCCGCGGGGCGGCGGCGCGCTTCGGGGCAGGCCAGGGGGCAGGACAGGGCGCAGCAGCAGGGCCTGGAAGCCGCCGGGCATGGGGTCGCGTGCCGCCACCCGGAACCCGGCCTCGATGGCCAGGCGCGCCAGCGCCGCCGGCGGGAAGGACCAGCGATGGTCGGCCATCAGAAGCTCGATCCAGGGCAGGCTGCCATCGGGGCAGACCAGGATGGCACCCCCGCCGGGCGCGACGGCGCGGCGCAGCGCGGCCAGGAAGGCGCGGGGGTCCGGCGTGTGCTCGATGACGTTGACCGAGAGGACCAGCCGCGCGCGCATCCCGGGGCGGAGCGTGGCGGCCACGAGCAGGCCGGTGCGGCGCGCGGCGGCGGCCACGCGGGACGCGACTTCCACCCCGGCGCGCCGGGCATCCGGCCAGCGGGCGTGCAGTGCGGCGAGCAGCGCGCCATTGCCGCAGCCCACATCCAGCAGCGAATCCGGCGGCGGGCCGGGCCAGAGCGCGGCGATGCGACGAGCATAGCCATCGGCGCGGGCGATGTCGGCGGCGGAGGGCGGAGCGGCGCCCAGCCGATAGGCGTCCCCGAAGGTGTGACGCGGCAGGCGCGCGGCCTGGCGGGCCGGCAGCCAGGCCGCGCCGCAGGCCCGGCAATGCCGGCGCTCCACCGCGACGCCGACCAGGGCGCCGTCGCTCAGCATGGCGCCGCGGCGAGGCGCGGCGATGGGCAGGGCGCCGGGGGCGGCGCAGAGGGGGCAGCGATGCCGCGCGGGGCTAGGCACCCAGCACGGCCCGCGCGCCTTCCGCCCCCAACGTCAGCAGCGGGTCCAGCACGGAGACCGCCGGTTCGAAACCGCCCCAGAGCTGCGGGTATTCCGGCAGCCCCGCATAGCTCATCCATTCCACCGCCATGCCGCGGGCGGCGAAGGCGCCCTCATCCAGATAGGCCTGGGCGGAGGGGCCGGAGAGGTAGCGCGTGGCGCCGGCCGCGGCCGCAAGTTCGACCAGGCGCTGCGTCGGGTCCAGCGAATCCAGCGTCTCCCGCGGCAGCAGGTCCACGTCCCGCAGGAAGGGCGTGGTGATGCCGAGCAGGCCGCAGAGCGCCTTCGTCAGGTGCTGGTTCACGCCGGACAGCAACGGCTGCTCCGCCACCCCCGCATAGGCGTCGCGGACGGCGTCGATGACGGACGAAAAGCCCGCGCCGCGGCGATAGGCGCCCTCGATGCTCCGCAGGTGCTTGGCGGCCCAGCCGGGCTCCGCGATCTCCATCGCATCGATGGGGCTGAGGTAGTTGCCCTTCTGCTTCACGGGGATGGTCAGCCAGAGCGGACCCTGCGCGGTCTTGATGCGGTTGCGCGTCCGCCAGTCCCGCCGCGTGAACTGCACGCTGTCCAGGAAGACGAAGGCGTCCGCCCGCGCGATCATGGCGAAGGCGCCGCGCCAGGGGATGTAGCTGGACTGGACGATGGCGACGCGCGTCATATCGCCGTGCCTTTTCGTTGGCACGAAAAGGTCCTCAGGCGCCGGCGCTTCGCTTGGCTTCGCCGCATTGGCGGCGGGCCGCATTCGCGGCCTCGGCCAGAGTGAAGGACGCTGGCCGCCATCGGATCACGATCGACGCGTCCGGATATCACGCGTTCTTCCCATAAAACGCCGCGATGGCGTCGATGACGCGCGCGACCTCGCCCTCCCCGAGCCCGAGATACATCGGCAGCCGCACCAGCCTGGCGGCGATGTCGTCCGTCACGGACAGGTCGCCATGGGCGCGGCCATAGCGCAGCCCGGCCGGGGCGGAGTGCAGCGGCACGTAGTGGAAGACGGCATGGATGCCGCGCGCGTTGAGATGCGCCAGCAGCGCGCCGCGCGCTTCAGCATCCTTCGTCAGCAGCCAGAAGATGTGGCCATTCGCCTCATCCGCCGTGGCGGCGGGCAGCGTGACATGGCCGGCGCGCGCCAGGCCCGCCAGGCCGATGCGATAGGCCTCGTAGCTCGCGCGCCGCGCCTGGATGATCCCTTCCGCCTGCTCGAACTGCGCGTAAAGGAAGGCGGAGACGATCTCCCCGGGGCAGTAGGAGCTGCCGATGTCCCGCCAGGTGTATTTGTCGATCTCGCCGCGGAAGAAGCGGCTGCGGTCGGTGCCCTTCTCCCGCAGGATCTCCGCACGCTCGATCATCCGGTCATCGTTCACCAGCAGCGCGCCGCCCTCGCCGGAGATGATGTTTTTCGTCTCGTGAAAGGACAGGCAGCCGAGATGGCCGATGGTGCCGAGGGCACGGCCCTTGTAGTGCGACAGATGCGCCTGCGCGGCATCCTCCACCACCAGCAGCTTGTGGCGATCGGCGATGGCCATGATCGCATCCATCTCGCAGGCGACGCCGGCGTAGTGCACGGGGACGATGGCGCGGGTGCGGGGCGTGATGGCGGGCTCGATCAGCGTCTCGTCGATGTTCAGCGTGTCCGGGCGGACATCGACGAAGACCGGCGTCGCGCCGCGCAGCACGAAGGCCGTCGCGGTGGAGGAGAAGGTGAAGGAGGGCATGATGACCTCATCCCCCGGCCCGACCTCCGCCAGCATCGCCGCCATCTCCAGCGCTGCGGTGCAGGAATGGGCCATCAAGGCACGGCGGGACGGCAATTCGCGTTCCAGCCAAGCCTCGCAGCGCTTCATGAAGGGGCCGCCGCCGGCGATGGTGCCGTTGCGGATCGCCTCCTCGATATAGGCGAGTTCGCGCCCCACCATGGTCGGGCGGCCGAAGGGGATCTTCGCAGCGGGGGAACCCGGGGTTGCGCCCGGGGGCGGCACGGCGGCATCGGTCATGCTAGGCGTGTCCGTCACGCCGGGGTGGGCGTCAAGCAGCACACACGCGCCGGTTGACGAATCGTAACAACACCCGCTCTATCCCCCGCGCCCTTGGCGCCAACCGGGAGAGACGCCTTGACCCACCCGCTGATCCGCAGCCTGGCCCGGATGGTCCCGCTGATCCGCACCCTGCATGACCGCCAGATCACCCTGTCCCGCAGCGTCGAGGCGCTGGAGGCGGCGCTGGCGCAGGAAAAGGCGGCAGCCGCGCAGCGGCTGGAGGAGACGGCCCGCGCCCTTCCCCCGGCCATCATCGAGCAGACGCTGAGCATGGTGCGGGCCGAATACACGGTGATGCCGCGCTACGGCTTCCACCAGCCGATCGACTACCTGGAGACCACGATCCCCCCCGTCTTCGGCCCGCCCGTGGCGGTGCCGGGGGATCCGCTGCCCCTGCCCGCGCCGGCCGACCGCTACGGCTACCCCGCCGATGACGCCACCTACCTCGCCATGGGGCGGTCGGACGCCGACATGTTCAAGGGCCAGATCGCCCGGCACCTCGACCGGCGGGACGGGCTCGCGGTGCTGGATTTCGGCTGCTCCGTCGGCCGCGTGCTGCGGCATTTCGACGGCGAGCGCCGCGACCTCGGCTGGCAACTGCACGGGGTGGATGTGCAGGCCACCTGCATCGAATGGCTGCGGCTGCACTTCCCGCCGGAATACCAAGTCTTCACCGGCACCGTGCTGCCGCACCTGCCGCTGCCGGACAACAGCCTCGACGTCATCTACGGCATCAGCGTCTTCACCCATGTGAAGTACCTCTGGGATGCTTGGCTGCTGGAACTGAAGCGCGTGCTGAAGCCGGGCGGGCTGCTGCTGCAGACCATCCACACGGAGAATGCCTGGGACTTCTACCGCCGCCACAAGGATGTGCCGGGGATCATGCAGCATCTGCCGCCCGCGATCCTGGAGCATGAGGCGATGCCGCATGACTGGATCCATCGCGGCGATATCGGCATCAGCCAGGCCTTCTGGAAGGCGGAGGTCGCGCGCCGCTACTGGGGCCGGTACGTGGAGGTGATCGACCTGCTGCCGCCGCAGCACCGGGAATCCTTCCAGGACCTGATGGTCTGCCGGAAGCCGGCGGGCTGAGGGCGGGACGGATATCCCGGGGCTGTTCGCTGGACAGCCGGTCGACAATTCTCCACAAGCCTCCGCTGGACTGCCGGCCGATGGGCCGGCCCGCCGCCAGAATGGATGCAGGACCTGATGCGCCAACTGATCCTCGACACCTTCCGTCGCGCCGCCGGCACGAAGCAACTTCGCGGCACCGTGGAGGCGCTGGCGACCGAGGTCTCGACCCTTCTCGGGACGCATGGCCCGGGCAGCGAGGTCGCGAAGCGGCGGGAGGTGATGGAGCGCCTGGTCCGGGTGGGCGACTTCCCGCTGCAGGCCTGGTGGGAACGGTCCTACTGGGAACCCGTGGTGCAGATGGCGATCCGGGACCATGTCCGGCCCGGCGACATCGCCTTCGACGTGGGATCGAATGCCGGCGCCTTCGCCATGCAGATGTCCCGCCAGGTCGGCCCGCGCGGCATCATCTGCGCCTTCGAAGCGAGCCCCCGCATCATCGGCCGCACCCAGCACAACCTGGTGCAGGCCGGCGCCAACAACGTCACGCTCTACCACCGCGCCATCTGGCACCGCAGCGGCGACTTCGTGCATATCGAGGCCGGCTCGCACCTGAACGACCGCGTGGCGGAAGGCGCGGGCGGCGTGCCGGTGCCGACGCTGGCGCTGGACGATTTCATCGCCGCCACGGGCCTCAGCCCCAGCTTCGTGAAGATGGACATCGAGGGTGCGGAACTCGACGCGCTGAAGGGCTGCCCGAAGCTGCTGGCGGAAGGCCGGCCGGTGATGGCGCTGGAACAGGCGCCCGACGACATGCGCTGCCACGCGCTGCTGCTGGCGGCCGGCTATGTCGCGGTCGATCTCTCGACCGGCAAGCGCATCCGCCAGGCCTCCGACTTCTCCTCCCCCACCGGCGTGGTGAACGTGCTCTTCGTGCCGGAGGAGAAGGCCGCCACCAACCCCTATTGCGACGAGCGGCAGGAGGTGGTGATGGCCATCCCGGGCAGCCGCTTCACCCGCGACGCGGCCGGTGGCGCGACGCTGGCGGACCCGCCGACCCTGCCGGCCGGGCGCTACGTCGTGCGCGCCGACTTCTCCGCCAGCGGCAAGCAGAACGAGGTCTATGCCGGGCTGGAAGCGGATGGGGAGGTGGTCTTCCGCTACCACACCCACACCGCCTTCCTGGCGGAATGCTACCGCGAATGGGTGGTGCAGCTGGACCGGCCGACGAAGGTCGCCCCCTTCCTGCGCTTCCTGAACGGGTCCGATCCCACGCTCGATTGGCGCGGGGTGGAGGTGATCCGCCTGCCGGGCTTCGACGGCGTGGCCGGCCCGCTGATCTTCTGACCGCCCCAAGCCGCACCCCGACCGAGACACAGAGGCCAGCATGCGCCGCATCATCCTGGACACGCTCCGGCGCGTCACCGGCACGGGACACCTGATCCGGGAGGTGGACAGCCTGAAGGCCGACATGGCCGGGCTGCGCGCCGAACTGGCCCGCGCCAATGCGACGGCGGAGGCGACGCTCGCCGCCATCAAGCAGCCGCTGCCGCAACTGCCGGGCACGCCCTACTCCACCGTGGCGATCCCGATGGAATACCCGCCATCCCGCGACATGCGGCCGCGCTGGGGGGAGACGAAGCCCCTGCTGCAGCCGATGGTGGACTGGATCCGGCCGCATGAAGCCGAGTATCGCGCCGTGCTGGCCGCGATCCGCGCCCGGGCGCCCGCCCTGTCCCGCATCGCCCTCGACTTCGACCCCGCCCGCCTGCCGGAGCCCGCCTGGCGCGGCGTGCCCGTGGCACCCTTCGACAGCGCCGCGCTCTACACCCTGGTGGGAGAGCGCAAGCCGAAGCTCTACCTGGAAATCGGGTCGGGCGTGACCACCGCCTTCGCCTGGCGGTCGGTGAAGGACCACGGCCTGTCCACCCGCATCGTCTCCATCGACCCGGAGCCGCGCGCCGCGATCGACGGCATCTGCGACGAGGTCGTGCGCGCGGGGCTCGAGACCTGCGACCTCTCGGTCTTCGACCAGCTGGAGGCAGGCGACATCCTGTTCCTGGACGGGTCGCACCGCGTCTTCATGAACAGCGACGTCACGGTGTTCATGCTGGACGTGCTGCCGCGGGTGAAGCCGGGCGTGCTGATCCATGTGCACGACATCCAGCTGCCCTGGGACTACCCGGACATGTTCACCAACTGGTACTGGAGCGAGGCCTACATCCTGGCCGCCTACATCATCGGCGCGGCGGACAAGCTGCGCCCGGTGCTGCCCACCGCCTGGGTCTGCCGGGACGCGGCCTTCGCCGACTGGTTCTCCATCCCGCCCGTGGACCTCGGCGCCGCCAATGATGGCTGGCGGGGCGGCGGGTCCATGTGGTTCGAGAAGCTGGCCTGACCAGAGCAGGCTGCGTTCACCTGAACGCCTATCGCTCCAGGCTGGCAGCTGGCGGAACCCCGACTTAACCGGGGTTTCACCGCGCTGCGGTAGGGGTGGTCCAGGACCCAACAGGGGTCATGGAGCCCCCTTGGATGTCGCAGACGCTTTCGGGCGACAACGTCACCGACAGCATCTTCACCTGGACCTTCACGGCCAACTCCGGCGACAGCTGGGGGGGCACGCTGGTCGATGACAGCTCGCGCTATGTCGTCGGCTCCATCCTGAACACGGCCGCCGGCCGCTACACCATCGTCGCCGCCGCGCCACAGGGCGTGGACCTGTCCCCCTTCGGGATGGATGAGGGCTGGACCGCCGTCGCCTGGTACCGCGACAGCACCGGCGTCTTCATGGTGACGCGCAACGGCTCCAGCGCCGCATCGGGCCGCGCGGGCCTGGGATCGGAAAGCGACGCCGCCTGGAACGGGCAAGCCTGGGACAGCTTCGGCCAGGGCGGCGCCGACCAGGCCGATCCGGGGGATTTGCCGGACAGCCTCTTCACCTGGACCTTCACCGCCGATACCGGCGACGTCATGCAGGGCACCCTGCTGGCCGATACGCGGGACTGGAAGCCGGGCGACACGCTGCGCACCGCCTTCGGCACCTACCGCATCGACACCGAGACCGCCTATGGCCGCGACCTCGGCAGTGCGGGGCTCGAGGGTACGATCACCATCCTCAGCTACACCGATTTCTTCGCCGAGGTCGAATTCGCGCTGGAGACGGGCTCCTCCGGCCCCGCGGGCTATGGCGGCTTCGGCAGCGAATGGGATCGCGCCTGGACAGGCTCGGCCTGGGTGCCGGTGGGCCAGGGGGGCGCGCTGCAGGCGGACCGGATGCCGGACCGCGTCTTCAGCTGGCGCTTCACCGCCAACAAGGGCGACTGGTACGAGGGATCCTTCGTCGGCCACAGCACCGCCTTCGCGGTGGGCGACCGGATCGACACGGCCAATGGCCGCTACCAGATCCAGCAGGAAAGCACCTATGCGGGCCCCGCCAGCACCCAGGGGCTGGTCTGGGTGTTCCGCTATTACGATGCCTCGGTGAACGAGACGCTGCGGACCTACCAGTTCAACGTCGCCGGCACCGCCAGCGGCACGCGGGGGCTGGGCAGCGAATACGACTACGCCTGGAATGGCAGGGAATGGGATGATTTCGGCGTCGGCGGCATCCACCTGGCCAGCGTCGAGCGCAACAACCTGTTCGGCTGGACCTTCACCGCCAATGGCGGCGACCGCTACACCGGCTGGCTGATCGCCTCCGACGAGGCCTATGCGGTGGGCGACACGGTCGCGGGCGCCCAGGGCAGCTACCGCATCACCTATGAAGGCGGCTGGGGCGGCATCGCCGGCGCGGGCACGGTCTACACCACCAACTACTTCGATGCGGGGTCGGGCCGCAGCTTCGACACCTATTGGTGGAGCGTCGCCGGATCACAGCCCAGCGGCCGCGGCGGCCTCGGCAGCGAATACGACTATGTCTGGAACGGCAGCGAATGGGATGATTTCGGGGTAGGGGGCGTCCACCAGGCCAACTACACCATCAACACCCTGCACGCCTTCACCTTCACCGCCTCCGGCGGCGACCGCTACACGGGCTGGCTGGTGGAGGACAGCGCGCGCTACGCGGTGGGCGACACCATCGCCACCTCGGCCGGCAGCTATCGCATCACCTATGAGGGTGACTGGGGCGGTACGCAGGGCCGCGGCGCCATCTGGACCGACAGCTACTACGATGCCGGGTCGGGGCGCACCTTCTCCACCTATTCCTGGACCGTGGCCGGCGCGCAGCCCAGCGGCCGCGGCGGCTTCGGCAGCGAGTACGACTATGTCTGGAACGGCAGCGAATGGGATGATTTCGGGGTGGGGGGCGTCCACCAGGCCACCTACACCATCAACACCCTGCACGCCTTCACCTTCACCGCCACCAGCGGCGACCGCTACACGGGCTGGCTGGTGGAAGACAGCACGCGCTACGCGGTGGGCGACACCATCGCCACCAGCCAGGGCAGCTACCGCATCACCTATGAAGGCGCCTGGGGCGGCACGCAGGGCCGCGGCACCATCTGGACCGACAGCTACTACGACGCGCAGGCCAACCGGTCCTTCGGCACCTATTCCTGGAACGTCGCCGGCGCGCAGCCCAGCGGGCGCGGCGGGCTCGGGAGCGAATACGACTACATCTGGGACGGCGACGAATGGGATGATTTCGGGGTGGGGGGCATCCACCAGGCCAATGTCACGGTCAACACGCTGTTCGGCTGGACCTTCACCGCCAACAGCGGCGACCGCTACACGGGATGGCTGATCCAGGACGACACCCGCTACGCCGTCGGCGACACCATCGCCACCAGCCAGGGCAGCTACCGCATCACCTATGAAGGCGCCTGGGGCGGCAGCGCGGGCAAGAACACGATCTGGACCACCAGCTACTTCGACGCCGCCAGCAACCGCACCTTCGACACCTACTGGTGGAGTGTCGCCGGCGCGCAGCCCAGCGGCCGCGGCGGCTTCGGCAGCGAATACGACTATGTCTGGAACAACGGCGCCTGGGATGATTTCGGCGTCGGCGGCGTCCACCAGGTGAAGGTGGAGATGCGCGTGATGGTCAGCTGGATCTTCCGCGCCAACAGCGGCGACGCCTATACCGGCCTGCTGCTGGAGGATGCCGACACCTACGCCCCCGGCAACACCATCGTGCGCGCCAACGGCACCTACACCATCCAGTCGGAGACGCCGACGACGCGCACGGACTACGCGCTCGGCACCGTCTGGACCGCGGCCTATTTCGATGCCGGGTCCAGCCAGTGGCTGGATACCTACTACTACGGCCGCTTCAACGGCCTGCCGAGCGGCCGGGGCGGGCTCGGCAGCGAATACGACTTCGTCTGGAACGGCGTCACCTGGGACGACTTCGGCGTGGCCGGCGTCCACCAGGCGGATGTGGTCCGGGCCGCCAATGGCGAATTGCTCGGCTGACCCGCGCCGCTTGCCCGGCCGCGCCGCTTGGGTCAGAAGGACGGCGCAGGCACCATCGCGGCACGCGGCCTCGCGTGATCGGATTTCGTGCCGTGGAAACAAAAGCTTCCGGGGCATGAGGCCCGTCCAGCCGGGCGGATCATGCCCCTGGCGTGGAAAGGCGGGGCATGATCAAGGCGCTGCGTATCGTGTTCTTCCTCGGCATGACCTTCTTCGGGCTGCTGATGCTGGGCGCGTCCTTCTGGCGGGCGCTGTTCGGCACCCTGGCCCTGGCGGCGCTGCGCGCCACGCCGGCGCCGGCCGCCGTCGTCTACGGGATCGGCGCGGTCGTCTTCGCGCTCGGCATCCTCGAATGGAGCACCGGCGCCATCATCGCGCGCTGAGCACGGGGCGCAGCCCCGCCAGCAGGCGGTCCACCTCCGTCCGCCAGTCCGGCCCGCCGGCCTGGCGCGCTTCCTGGCCCAGGCGCTGCCGCGCGCCGGGTTGGGCCAGGCGCTCCAGCGCTTCGGCGAAGGCCTCCGCCGAGATCGCAGCGGCCAGCAGGCCGCCCTGCCCTTCCCGCACCTGTTCGGCCAGGCCGCCCACCGGCGTCGCCACCACGGGAATGCCCATGGCCAGCGCCTGCGGCGCCACGCCGGATTGGCTGGCCTCCCGGTAGGGCAGCACCACGGCATCCGCCTCCGCCAGCAGGGGGCCGATCGCATCCTCCGCCACCCAGCGCGGCTCGATGGTGACGCCGGGGATGGCCGAGAGGCCGGGGGCCAGGCCCTCCGCATCCCCCTCACCCACCACCCGCAGCGTGGCGGCGGGGTGCGCGGCGCGGAACAGGCGGAAGGCGTCCCGCAGCAGGTCGAGCCCCTTATAGGCGCGGAAGCGGCCGAAGAAGAGCAGGCGCAGCCCCGCGCCCGGCTGGCGTTCGCCGGGCGCCGGGCGCTGCACCAGGGCGGGCAGCGCCATGCGGATCACCGGCAGGGCCGGTGCCTCCCGCGCCAGGGTGGCGGCGACGGCGTCGGACAGCACGACGGCGGCGCGCGCGGCGCCGAGTTCCCGCCGCAGGCGCCAGCCCCAGGCGAAGGCGGGGTCGCCGGGATGGGGTGCGGCATCGTGCACCACCGGCACGAAGGGGATGCCCGCGCGCGCCAGGGCGGGCGCCACCAGCGGCGTCCAGGTATGGGTCATGCCGGACAGCACCACATCCGCACCCCGCGCCTGGTCCACCAGGCGCCGCGCCAGGGCCGGCACGCGCAGCAGGCCGGTGGCGAATCCGCGGAGGTCGCGATAGGTCTTGACCATGTCGATCGGCGCGCCCACGGCGCGGAACCCATCCACCAACTCGCCCTGCGCGGAGACGGAGAGGCTGAGCCCGATGCCGGGCCGGCCGGCCAGTTCGCGGGCAAGGCCGAGGGAGAACTGGGCGCCGCCGCCGCGCCGCCCCCAATACCACAGCAGGATCCGCATGCCCTGCCCTACCACCCGGCCGGACGGCGGGGAAGCAGGTCCATCAGAAGCCCCGCAGCGCTTCGGGTGGGCGTGAGGCCGCCCCACCAAAAGGTGTATCGCAACCGTGATGGTACCATCATTGGTTGCATTCATCAGAGATGTTAACACATCGTTCAGAGACCATCGTGGAATCTGGACTGTCCCGGCGGGAAGACCGCCCACGGAGTCGCGATGCTGGATTGTTTGACCACGGGCGCTGCAACGGCCCTGCCGCTGCACTTGGTGACCAGGGCGGGCCTGGATGGGCTGCTGGAGCGCCTGCCGCCCGCCCAGGCCGCCTTCCTGCGCGCCAGCGGCTTCACCGCCCGGGCGCAGGAGGTCCGGCTGCTGCCCGGCGGCGCGGGGATCGAGGGTGCGGTCGCGGGCCTGGGGGAGGATGCCGCATCACCCTGGGCCTATGGCGCCCTGCCGATGGCGCTGCCGGAGGGCACGGAATGGCGGCTGGAGGGTGAGGCGGAGGCCGGCCCCGCGGTGCTGGGCTGGTGCCTCGGCGCCTATCGCTACACCCGCTTCAAGGCGCCAAGCCGCCAGCCGGCCCGACTGGTGCCGCCCACGGGCACGGAGACCGCGCAGGCCGAGGCCCGGGCCATCTGCCGGGGGCGGGACCTGATCAACACGCCGGCCGGGCATCTGGGGCCGGAGGAACTCGCCAATGCGGTCCGCGACCTCGGCGCCGAGCACGGCGCGGATGTCGAGGTGATCGAGGGCGCGGCCCTGGCGGAGGGCTTTCCCGCCGTCGCCGTCGTGGGCCAGGGCAGCCCGCGCTCGCCACGCGTGGCGGTGCTGCGCTGGCAGGGGCCAGGTGCGGGCCCGGATGCGCCGCTGGTCGCGCTCTGCGGCAAGGGCGTCTGCTTCGACACGGGCGGGCTCGACCTGAAGCCCGCCGCGGCCATGCTGCGGATGAAGAAGGACATGGGCGGCGCCGCCACCATGATCGCGCTGGCGGAGATGCTGATGGCATCGGGCGCGCCGATCCGCCTGCTGCTGCTGGTGGGCGCGGTGGAGAATGCGGTCTCCGGCACCGCCTTCCGGCCGATGGACGTCATCGCGACGCGCAAGGGCCTGACGGTCGAGATCGGCAACACCGACGCGGAAGGTCGCCTCGTGCTGTGCGACCTGCTGGCTTTCGCGGCCGAACAGTCGCCCGCGCTGGTGTTGGACGCGGCAACCCTGACGGGCGCGGCGCGCGTCGCACTCGGCCCTGACCTGCCGGCTTTGTTCTCCGACGACGCCGAGGTTGCGAAAACCATTCTCCGTTGCGGCCTGGACGTGCAGGATCCTCTCTGGCAATTGCCATTACACAGAAGTTACGTTTCTTGGCTGGACAGCAACGTCGCCGATCTCAACAACGTCTCCACGAAGCCGATGGCTGGCGCCGTAGTGGCAGCCCTGTTCCTTCGCCGCTTCGTGCCGGACGACCTGCCATGGGCCCATGTGGACCTCTACGCCTGGAGCGACCAGACACGACCCGGACGCCCTGAGGGCGGGGACATCCAGGCCGCGCGCGCCCTGTCACGCGCCGTGACCGCCCTGCTTCTTCACCGTGACAACCCTTGACGGTAACGAAATCGAGATGAAACGGGAACTTTCTGCCTCAAAACGCTCTCAGAAGAGCATACAGCGGCAGCACCTTTCACAGAGCGATTCATCGGAAGGGCGCGCCAAGGGCCGCCAGAGCGCCGCGTCCAAGGCGGCGCCGGGCAGCCGGAAGCGCGCCGAGGAAGGATTTGAGACCATGGCAACCCAGTCATCCCCTGACCAACTCGTCGGCATTCTCCGCGATACCGTCGTGGCCCTTGTCCGCCGCGATGGCCCCGATCTCTCCGCCCGGCAACTCGGCGTGTTCCTGACGGTCTACCTGACCGACGGTCCGCACACCGTTCGTGGCCTGGCGGCGGAACTCAACGTCTCCAAACCCGCCATCACGCGGGCGCTCGACCGTCTGGGCGAACTCGACCTCGCGCGTCGCAAGGTGGACCCGATGGACCGGCGCAGCGTGCTGGTGCAGCGCACGCTGAAGGGCGCGTCCTTCCTGCGCGACATGCGCAGCATCATGGCGCAGGCCGAGCAGACGGCCCGCGAAAGCGTGCCGGCCGCGACCGAGGCCACCGGCACCGAAGCCCGCCGCGCCGGCTGAAGGCCCGCGTGCCGCCCCCCCTGCACCGTCATGGGGCCGGGGCGGCGCACGGGCTGGCCGGCCTCAATAGCCGGCGGTGAAGTCCACGAGGTTCATGAGCGGTTCCCCGGCCCGGGCGCGGCGGAGATTCTCCACCACCTGCGGCGCGGCGCTTTCGGGGATGGTGATGCTCGCGGCATGCGGCGTCATCACCACCTTCGGATGCGACCAGTAGGGGTGGTCCACCGGCAGCGGCTCCGGCGTGAAGACATCGAGCGCCGCACCCGCCACCTGCCCGGATTCCAGCGCCGCGAGCAGGTCTGCATCCACGACGTGGCCGCCGCGCGCCCCGTTGATCAGGAAGGCGCCCTTCGGCAGCAGGCCCAGCGTGCGCGCATCGACGATGCCGCGCGTCTCCGGCGTCAGCGGCAGCAGGCAGACCAGGATGTTCGAGCGCGCCGCCATCTCCGCGAGGCCATCGGCGCCGTGGAAGTTCTGCACGCCCTCCACCGCCTTCGGCCGGCGCGTCCAGCCCATGACCGGGAAGCCGAGGCGCGTCAGCAGCCCCGCCGCATGCGTGCCGAGTTCGCCGAGGCCGAGGATGCCGATCCGCGTCTCCGCCGTGACGGGGGCGGGCAGTTCCTCCCACCGCTTCGCGGCCTGAAGCGCGCGGTAGTCCAGGTCCTGCCGGTGGAAGCGCAGCACGTTCAGCAGCACCCATTCGCCCATCTGGGTGGTCAGCATCCGGTCCACGAGCCGCGCCACGGGGATGCCCGGCGGCGGTCCCGGTGGGCGCAGCAGATGGTCCACGCCGGCGCCCATGGAGACGATGAGCTTCAGGTTTGGGTAGCGGCGCAGCTCCGCCATGTCGTGCGCCGTCCAGACCACCGCGGCCTCGATCGCCGCGGGGTCGCCGGCATCGGGGAACAGCCGGATGTCGAGCGTGGGATCGACGGCGAGCAGCGCGCGGCGCCACCAATCCATCGTCGCGGCCTTGGTGGAGAGCAGCACGGCCATCAGGCGGTTTCCCTGGTCAGCAGGCGCACGAGGACGCGCCAGTCATCCCGCCGCGTGGCGGCGAATTTCCGCCCATCCGGCAACTCGGCATAGAGGCTCAGCACGCCCTTCGCCCAGAGCGCGTCGAAATAGGCTTCCGAGCTGATGGCGAGCGCGGTGGTGCGTTCGAAGACGCCGTCGCGGATGCGCGGCTGGACCTTCGCGATCCACCAGTAGCAGCCCGCCGCCAGGATGGCCGCGCCGACATACCAGTGGATCAGCGCCGTGCCCCCGAAGGACGCGACGAGGATGCCCGCGGCCGGCCAGATGTTCTCCCCATGCCGGTACACCGGGCTGCCCGGGGAATTCATCTTGCGGATATGGACGCCAAGCTTGACCACCTGGCTGTCCAGCAACGCGCGCAGCAGGACCAGCGGCGGCCGGGGATCCGGCTCCGGCGCCTCCGTTTCAGCGTCACTCATGTCCGGACGTGGCCCTCTCCCCCGGCGGCGGAGAGATCGAAGGCCGCCGCCATCAGGGCGCGCGTGTAGGCTTCCCGCGGCGCGGCGACAACCGCCTCCGCCGCCCCTTCCTCCACCACCCGGCCATCCTTCAGCACGACGATGCGGTGCGCGAGCGCCCGCACGACGCGGAGGTCGTGGGAGATGAAGAGGTAGGCCAGGCGATGCCGCGCCTGCAGGTCCCGCAGCAATTCGACCACCTGCGCCTGGACCGAGACGTCGAGCGCGCTGGTCGGCTCATCCAGCACCACCAGGCGGGGCTTGAGGACCAGCGCGCGGGCGATGGCGATGCGCTGGCGCTGGCCGCCGCTGAACTCATGCGGGTAGCGCTCGATCATGGAGGGGTCGAGGTTCACCTCCCGCAGCGCCTCCGCCACCCGCGCCGCCTGCTCCGTGGCCGACAGCGCTTCGTGGACGCGAAGGCCCTCCCCCACGATCTCCCCCACCGTCATACGCGGCGAGAGGCTGCCATAGGGGTCCTGGAAGACGATCTGCATCCGCCGGCGCAGCGGGCGCAGCGCGCCGCGGTCGAGGCCCTGGATATCCTTGCCCTCGAACCTGATGGGCCCCTCGGAGGTTTCGAGGCGCAGCATGGCCAGGCCGAGCGTCGTCTTGCCGCTGCCGGATTCGCCGACCAGGCCGAGCGTCTCCCCCTCCCGGATGGAGACGGAGACGCCATCCACGGCCTTCACCGTCGCGACGGTGCGCCGCAGGATGCCGCGCTTGATGGGGAAATGGACCTTGATGCCCTCGCCCCGCAGGATTTCCGGTGCAGCGGACTGCACCGGCTGGGGCCGGCCACGCGGCTCCGTCGCCAGCAGCATCTTCGTGTAGTCGTGCCGGGGATTGTCGAAGACCTGCGCGACGGGCCCGGCCTCCACCGCCTTTCCATGGCGCATCACCACGACGTCGTCGGCATGGCGGCGGACGATCTGCAGGTCATGCGTGATCAGCAGCAGCGCCATGGACAGGCGCTGCTTCAGGTCGCGCAGCAGTTCCAGGATCTGCGCCTGGATCGTCACGTCCAGCGCCGTCGTCGGCTCATCGGCAATGAGCAGCGCGGGATCATTGGCCAGCGCCGCCGCGATCATCACGCGCTGGCGCTGGCCGCCGGAGAGCTGGTGCGGGAAGGCGCCGAGCCGGTCCGCGGCCTTGGGGAAGCCAGCCCGCGTCAGCAGCTCGATCACCCGCGCGTCCAGCGCCGCTCCAGCCATGGGGCGATGCAGCGTCACCGCCTCCGCCACCTGGCGGCCGACGCTGTGCAGCGGGTTCAGGGAGGTCATCGGTTCCTGGAACACCATGCCCGCGACGCCGCCCCGCAGCCGGCGCAGCGCCTCGCCCTCCGCCGTTAGGACATCGGTGCCGTCCAGCGTGATGCGGCCCGCGGGATTGCTGCCGCCGGGGCCCAGCAGGCGCAGGCAGGACAGCGCCGTGACGGACTTGCCGCTGCCGGACTCGCCGACCAGCGCGAGCGTCCGCCCGCGATGGACCTGGAAGGACACACCCTCCACCACCGTCCTGCCGCGGAAGGCGACGGAGAGGTTCTCGACGTCGAGGATCGGTCTCGTCATCGCCCGCCTCCCGGAAGTTTCCGCGGATCGAAGGCATCGCGCACGGCCTCCCCCACGAAGATCAGCAAGGTCAGCACGCCGCCCAGCACGCAGAAGGCAGTGATGCCGAGCCACGGGGCCTGGAGGTTGTTCTTGCCCTGCGACACCAGCTCCCCCAGGGACGCACTGCCAGGCGGCAGGCCGAAGCCGAGGAAATCGAGGCTCGCCAGCACCGTCACCGACCCGCTCAGGATGAAGGGCAGGAAGGTCAGCGTCGCCACCATCGCATTCGGCAGGATGTGGCGGACCATCAGCGAGGTGTCCGACACCCCCATCGCCCGCGCCGCCCGCACATAGTCCAGGTTCCGCCCGCGCAGGAACTCCGCCCTGACCACGCCCGTCAGCCCCATCCAGCTGAACAGCAGCAGAAAGACCAGCAGGGTCCAGAAGCTCGGCTCGATCACGCTGGCCAGGATGATCAGCAGATACAGCTGCGGCATCCCCGACCAGACCTCGATGAAGCGCTGGAAGCCGAGATCGACCCAGCCCCCGTAATACCCCTGCACCGCCCCCGCCGCGATGCCGATTACCGAACTGACCAGCGTCAGCGTGAAGCCGAACAGCACGGAGATGCGGAAGCCGTAGATGACGCGCGCCAGCACGTCCCGCCCCTGGTCATCCGTGCCCAGCCAGTTGCGTGCCGAAGGCGGCGCCGGCGAGGGCCGGCCGAGATCGCGCACCACCGTGTCATGCCGGAACGGAATCGCCGGCCACACCGCCCAGCCGCCGCGATCCGCGAACTCCTTCCGCAACTCCGGATCATGCCAGTCCATCGTCACCGGCAAGCCATCCGGCAGCACCTCCTCCTCCGCATAGCCGATGGCCACCGGGAACAACCACTTCCCATCCACCCGCGCGACCAAGGGCCGGTCATTCGCAATGCACTCCGCGAACAACGTCACGAAGAACAACAGCAGGAACACCCAGAGCGACCAGAACCCCCGCCGATTGGCACGGAAGTTGGCGAGGCGACGGCGTGTGATGGGGGTCATGCGCTTGTGGCCCTTTCCAGGGGGCTTTGCCCCCTGGACCCCCACCAGGAGGCAGGGGCCTCCTGGACCACCGGCAATACATGCCCGAAGGGAGGGGGGCCGAAGTGCCCCCCTCCCTTCGGGCATATAAAGTCCCGGCGGGGCCCGGGGGGCGCCACGCCCCCCGGCGGGGGTCCGGGGGCAGCGCCCCCGGAGAGGCCACCCGCGCACACCTCCGCCATCACCGCCGTGCCTCGAAGTCGATGCGGGGGTCGATGATGGTGTACATGACGTCGCCGACGATCTGCATGAGCAGTCCGAGCAGGGTGAAGATGTAGAGCGTGGCGAACATGATCGGGTAGTCGCGGCGGATCGCGGCTTCGAAGCCGAGCAGGCCGAGCCCGTCCAGCGAGAAGACGATTTCCACCAGCAGGGCGCCGGTGAAGAGGATGCCGATGAAGGCGGCCGGGAAGCCCGCGATGATCAGCAGCATCGCGTTGCGGAAGACGTGGCCGTAGAGGACGCGGTTTTCCGTGTTGCCCTTGGCCCGCGCCGTGACGACGTATTGCTTGCCGATCTCGTCGAGGAAGCTGTTCTTCGTCAGCATCACCAGGCCCGCGAAGCCGCCGATGACCAGCGCCAGCGTCGGCAGCACCATGTGCCAGGCATAGTCCGCGGCGCGCTGCCAGAACGGCCAGGTCTCGGAGCCCGAGGTCGCGAGCCCCCGCAGCGGGAACCACTGGAGAAACGACCCGCCGGCGAAGAAGACGACGAGCATGATGGCGAAGAGGAAGCCCGGGATGGCGTAGCCCACCAGCACGACGCCGGAGGTCCAGAGGTCGAAGCGCGTCCCGTCCCTGACCGCCTTGCGGATGCCGAGCGGGATGGAGACGAGGTAGATGATCAGCGTGGACCAGAGGCCGAGGCTGATGGAGACGGGCATCTTCTCGACGATGAGGTCGACCACCGGCCGGTCGCGGAACAGGCTGCGGCCGAAGTCGAAGGTCAGGTAGCCCAGCATCATCTCCTGGAACCGCACATGGGCGGGCTTGTCGAAGCCGAACATCTTCTCGATGTCGCGGACGATGGCGGGGTCGAGGCCCCTTGCGCCGCGATAGTTGCCGACCGGCCCGCCGCCGGATGAGTCACCGGAGCCGAGGGAGGGTCCGGCGCTGCCGGGCTGGCGCGTCTCCCCGCCGCCCTCGCCGGTCAGCCGGCCGAGCACCTGGCCTTCGCCCCGCAGTTCCGCGAGCATCTGCTCCACGGGGCCGCCGGGGGCGAACTGCACCACGGCAAAGTTGATGACGATGATCCCGAGCAGCGTCGGGATCACCAGCAGAAGCCGGCGGAAGATGTAGGCGGCCATGGGCGGTGTGTGGCGCTACAGCGCGCGGCGGGCGTCGGGCAGCGCGCGTTCCCGCTCCGCATCCACCCACCACCAGTCGAGGGAGAGGTTGTAGCGGGGGTTGCGTTCCGGCCGCACGAGCTTGTCCCAGTAGGCGATGCGGAAGGTGCGGCTGTGCCAGTTGGGCACCAGGTAGTTGTAGGAGAGCAGCACACGGTCGAGCGCCCGGGTGCGCGCCACCAGTTCCTGCCGGTCCGGCGCCGTGACGACGAGTTCGACGAGTTCGTCGATCGCGGGTTCGCAGATGCCGGCGACGTTCTGGCTGCCGGGCTCCCGCGCCTTCTCGCAGGTGAAGAAGTCCCGCTGCTCATTGCCCGGGGAGAGCGACTGGCCGATGACGTCGATCGTCATGTCGTAGTCGAATTCGTCCATGCGCTTCTGGTACTGCGCGGGATCGACGGTGCGGACGCGCACAGCCATGCCGAGCCGTTCCAGCCACTGGACGTAGGGCAGGGCCACGCGTTCGAAGGTGGCGCCCTGCAGCAGGATCTCGAACTCAAAGCGCTGGCCCTGGGCGTTCACCAGGCGGCGGTCGCGCACCTGCCAGCCCGCGGATTGCAGCAAAGCGAGGGCGCGGCGCAGCCCTTCGCGGTTGTTGCCGGAGCCGTCGGTGACGGGGAGGCGATATTCGGTCGTGAAGACCTCCGCCGGCACGCGGCCGCGGAAGCGTTCCAGGATCTCCAGCTCCCGCCCCTGCGGCAGGCCGGAGGAGGCGAGTTCGGAGTTGGAGAAGTAGGAGGTCGTGCGCGCATAGGCGCCGAAGAAGACGTTGGCGTTGAGCCATTCGAAGTCGAAGACTTCCACCATGGCGCGGCGGACGCGGGCGTCCTGGAAGATGGGGCGGCGCAGGTTCATCGCCCAGGCCTGCATGCCGGTCGGCAGCTCGTGGCGGATCTCCTCCAGCTTCACCAGGCCGCGGCGGCGGGCGGGGAAGTCGTAGGCCGTCGCCCAGTCGCGGGCGACATTCTCCGTGCGGAAGTCGATCTGGCCCGCCTTGAAGGCCTCGAGCGAGACGGTGTTGTCGCGGAAGTATTCGAAGCGGCGGACATCGATGTTGTAGTGGCCGCGCATCGTGGGCAGGTCCCGGGCCCACCAATCGGCGACACGGCGATAGACGATGCTGCGCCCGGCCTCGAAGCGTTCGATCCGGTAGGGGCCGGAGCCCAGCGGCGGCTCCAGCAGCGGGCGGGCGAAGTCGCGGCCTTGCCACCAATGCTGCGGCAGCACCACCATCTGGCCGAGGATGAGGGCCAGTTCGCGGTTCTGGTCGTCCTTGAAGCGGAAGGTGACGCGGCGCTCGGACTCGGCCACGACCTCCGTCACATCGGCGTAGTAGGCGCGGAAGCCCGGGCGGCCGTGCTGGCGGAGCGTGTTGAAGGTCCAGACCACGTCGGCGGCGGTGACGGGGCGGCCATCATGCCAGCGGGCGGCGGGGTTCAGCTCGAAGGTCACGCCGCGGCGGTCGGCGGGCAGTTCCACCCATTGGGCCAGGTAGGGGTATTCGGTGCTGGCCTCGTCCGCGCTTTCCTTCAGCAGCGTGTCGTAGAGCAGGTTGGTGCCGACCGCCGCGGTGCCGCGGATGATGAAGCCGTTGAAGCTGTCGAAGC
Organism: Acetobacteraceae bacterium; assembly: GCA_027482245.1. Lineage (GTDB taxonomy): Bacteria > Pseudomonadota > Alphaproteobacteria > Acetobacterales > Acetobacteraceae > Falsiroseomonas. The sequence continues at coordinate 70,346 of JAIXWG010000030.1, forward strand.
TGCCGAGCGCCGTCAGCGCGACCTCTCCGCCCTTGGGCGCGCTGGGGTTCGCCCAGGGGAAATGGGTGAAATCCGCGGGCAGCGCGGGCTCCCCCAGCAGGGAGAGGGCGTGGGTGCGCACCGCCTGGCCCGGGGCGGCGCTGCCGCCGGCGGGGGTGACGGCGTGCGAAAGCCCGGGCGCGAGGCCGAGGGCGGCGGAGAGGGAGAGCAGGTCGCGGCGGCGCATGCCCACAGTTTGGGGGTTCAACCCCTCTGCCGCAACGTCCGCCTCAAGCAGACAGCAGGCGGGAGACTTCCGGCAGCAGGGCGGGGTCGCCCACCGCCAGCACCGTGCCGTCGCTGTCGAGGCGCAGCGGCCGCCCCGCCCAGTCCGTGCAGCGTCCGCCCGCCCCCTCGATCACCGGGACGAGCGCGGCCCAGTCCCAGGGCTTCATCGTGGCGTCCACGACGACATCCACCAGGCCGAGCGCCAGCAGCCCATAGGCGTAGCAGTCGCCGCCCCAGGTCGTGCGGCGCGCGGCGGCCTTGGCCGCGGCGAAGCGCGGCGAGGTATCCGCGTCGAACATGTCGGGGGAGGTGCAGGACAGTTCGGCCTCGGCCAGCGTGGCGCAGGGCCGGCAGCGCGGCGTGCCGCCGAAACCGGAGCGGAATTCGGTGGGCTGGCCGCTGATGCCGATCCAGCGTTCGCGCGTGGCGGGCTGGTCGATCACGCCGAGCACCGGGACGCCCTTGTGCAGCAGGCCGATCAGCGTGCCGAAGAGGGGCCGGCCCGTGACGAAGGCGCGGGTACCGTCGATGGGGTCCAGCACCCAGACCCAGTCGGCGCCCGGGTTGGTTTCCCCATACTCCTCCCCGATCACGCCGTGGTCGGGGTGGCGTTCGGCGATCAGGGCGCGGATGGTGCGCTCGGCGGCCTTGTCGGCCTCTGTCACCGGGCTGGCGTCACCCTTGGCCTCGACCAGGAGCTGGGAGCGGAAGAGGGGGCGGATGACGGCACCCGCCGCCTCCGCCGCCGCTTCGGCAGTCTCCCGGAAGGCTGCCGGTATCAGGGCAGCGGGACCGGCGTGGCCGCCAGCGTGCGCAGATAGGCGATGACGTCCGCGCGTTGGCCGGTGTTGCTGATGCCGGCGAAGGCCATGCGGGTGCCGGGCATCGCCGTGGCGGGGCGGGCGAGGAAGGCGTTCAGCGCCTCATAGTCCCAGGGCTTGTCGGCCAGGGCACGGTTGGCGGCGGAGTAGTTGAAGCCGGCGGTCTGCGCGTGATTCTTGCCGACGATGCCATAGAGGTTCGGGCCGACGCCGTTCGGGCCGCCGGAGGCGAAGTTGTGGCAGGAGGCGCAGAGGCGGCCGGCCAGCGCGCGGCCGTTATCGGCGTTGGCGGCGGCCAGCAGCGGGCTGATCGGTTCCAGCGCCGCGGGGGCCGGGGCGGCGGCGGCGGCCGGCTGCGCGGCGGCCGGGGTGGCCAGCGCGCTGGTCTCCAGCTTGCGGGGATGCACGATGAGGTCACCGACCAGGCCGGTGACCATGAAGGCGATGCCGGCCGTGAGGACCGCGGCGGCGACCTTGTTGACTTCCAGACTCATCCTGGAATGGACCCTTCCGAAGCGCTCCGCCTGCCGCAGGAGGCGGCAGCCGAGCGGCGCTGCGACCCAGCGTGGACGATGCGATGCCCAAGAAACGTTAAGTGGAGGCGCGGAAGGACCGGGCTTGCACCCTGCCCCGCCTGCCGTAAAACCCGCCGGAACATATAGGCCGCCGCCGGCAACGACAACCCGGCAGGCGCGCGCCAGTAGGACAACGCCCTCACATGCCCCACAATTCCACCGGTGTGCCCAGCGGCATCATTGCCTTCCAGGGCCTGCCGGGCGCCTATTCGGACCTGTCCTGCCGCAAGGCCTATCCCGGCTGGACCACCCTGCCCTGCCCGTCCTTCGAGGCCGCCATGGATGCGGTGCGGGACGGCCGCGCGGGGCTTGCCATGCTGCCCTGCGAGAATTCGCTGGCCGGCCGCGTGCCCGACATCCACCGCCTGCTGCCCGACAGCGGCCTGCATGTGGTGGGGGAGCATTTCGAGCGCGTCGAGCATTGCCTGCTGGCCCCGAAGGGTGCCTCCATCGCCACCCTCAAGCGCGCCCACAGCCACCCGGTCGCGCTCGGCCAGGTGCTGAAGCTGATCAAGGAGCTGTCGCTGCAGCCGGTGATCGAGGCGGATACCGCCGGCGCCGCCCACCTCATCGCGGAGCGTGGCGGGATCGAGGACGCGGCCATCGCCAGCGAGCTGGCGGCGGAGATCTACGGCCTCGAGATCCTGCGGCGGAACGTGGAGGATGCGGCCCACAACACGACGCGCTTCTATGTCTGCCGCACCACGCCGCTGGAAGGCCCCTTCGAGGTCGGGGACTGGGTGACCAGCTTCGTCTTCCGCGTCCGCAACATCCCGGCCGCGCTCTACAAGGCGCTGGGCGGCTTCGCGACGAACGGCGTGAACATGACCAAGCTGGAGAGCTACATGGTCGGTGGCGCCTTCACCGCGACGCAGTTCCTGGCCGATGTCGATGGCCGGCCGGACGACCCCGCGCTGGCCCGTGCGCTGGAGGAGCTGGCCTTCTTCTCCGCCGACCTCCGCGTGCTCGGCACCTACCGCGCGCATCCCTACCGGCTGGCGCAGCGCGAGGGGAACTGAGCCCCGTCAGCCCGGGTCGCAGGCCAGGGTCAGCACCAGATCGGGCTCGGTGGCCCGGATGGCGGCGGGGTCCACGGTCGGCAATGCCTCGCTGACCACGCATTCCGCGACCAGGTGGCGCAGCCACCAGCCCGCGAAGGCCGGGCCGGCGCTGCCGCCGAGCCCCGGTTCCGTCATCACCACCAGGCGCCAGGGGATCGGCGCGCCGGGGCAGGACCAGGCCTCCAGCCCCGGCAGGGGCTGCGCCATGGGGCGCGGCGCCGGCAGGCCGGCGAAGAGGTCCTCGGTCAGCGCCGGCTCCGTCTCCCGCACCGCGACGCCCATGAAGGCGATGCCGCCCTCCGTCTGGTCGGCCACGTCCCGCCGCGGCAGCGCGGCCAGGTCGGCACGGGCGAGGATCGCGGCGGCACGGGCCAGCGCCTCCGCCGCCTCCGGCCGCAGGGCGCGGAGGATGGCGAGCAGCGTCTCCACCAGCGCCAGGCCGCCATCGATGGACAGGCGCTGGCCGTCATGCCGCCACAGCGCGGTCGGCTGCGGGAGGCGCGCGAAGGCCTGGCGGAGCGGCACCCAGGCCTGCGCCAAAGCGGGCTCCGCCGCGGCCGCCTGCTCCAGCGGCGTCAGCGCCGGGTCCACCAGCGCGGCCATGACGCTGGCGCGGCGCGGCAGCAGCAGGTGCAGCGTGGCGACGCCGCCCAGGCCCTTCGCGATGCGGTGCATGGCGCCGAGGGGGGCGGGCAGGCCGGATGGCGGCGCGGGCGGCGGGGGCGGCTCAGGCGTTGGCGGTGCGGGCGTCGCGACCGGCGGCGGTGGCGGCACGGGCGCGGGCGGCGCGGCGACCGGCGGCGGGGCAGCGGGCGGCGGAGTTGGCTCGGGCGGTGGCGGTGAGGGCGCCGCGACGGGCGG
>JAIXWG010000020.1 GCA_027482245.1 Acetobacteraceae bacterium
ACTTCGAGCGACACGTTCGCATCGCCGCCGCCTTCGTCCGCATGGCCATGATCCGCCTTATGCTCAGACGCCTGGCTGCAAAGCCCTCAGCCTGAACACAAACTTCCCGGATAGGCTCTAAGCCCTCAGTTCGTGGCTGCGGCGGCTAGCACTACGGACTTCTAGCCGAAGGAACGGGCTACCGGCCCGCTTCCTTCAACGTCTTCTACTTCGATTTGTTCAATACTGGAAAACCGCACTTTGTACGGGAAATAGCATCCTAGACTCTGCCACTTCAGACCGTAAGTACTGGAAAAGATTGGCGGACCCGATACGATTCGAACGTACGACCTTTGCCTTCGGAGGGCAACGCTCTATCCAGCTGAGCTACGGGTCCCGCACCCCCTCCATAGCCAATGCCGGGGCTCGAAGGAAGCCCCGGCGTCGCGACGCACCGGCATTTCAACGCACCGCCCTCCTCGGCTACCCTCCGCCCCAATGAAGGGGAGGGTCCCGGCCTATGACAAACGCGCTGCCGACCGGCACGCCCACTGGCACGAATGACGCCAAGGCGCTGCTCCAGGCGCTCTATGCCGAAATGGCGCCCAAGCACCTGTTCCCGCTGTGGGAAGTGCTGGCGGCGCTGGTCACGCCGACCCCCTCCTCCCCGGTCCGGCCGCATCTCTGGCACTATGGGGAGGCGCGGGACCACCTGCTGCGGGCGGGAGACCTGATCTCCGCCGAACAGGCGGAACGCCGGGTGCTGATCCTGGAGAATCCGGGCTTGCCCGGCGCCTCCTCCGTCACCACCAGCCTCTATGCCGGGCTGCAGCTGATCCTGCCGGGGGAGGTCGCGCCCTGCCACCGGCACACGCAATGCGCGCTGCGCTTCGTCATGGAAGGCGATGGCGCCTTCACGGCATTGGACGGGGAGAAGGCGGTGATGCGCCCCTTCGACCTGGTGCTGACGCCGAACTGGCAGTGGCACGACCACGGCAATACCAGCGGCGCGCCGATGATCTGGCTGGACGGGCTGGATATCCCGACGGTGCGCCACTTCGCCGCCAGCTTCGCCGAACGCCTGCCGGATGGCGCCATGGCGCATGCGGAGACGGCGCCGGCGGGCGACACGGCGGCGCGCTACGGCCGCAACCTGCGGCCCTTCGCCGGCAGCGCGGCCGCCCGGCGCCCGGCGCACCAGCCGATGTTCCATTACCCCTATGCGGAATGGCGGGACAGCCTGGCGGCCATGGCGCGGGTCAGCGACCCGGACCCGCATCTCGGCCATGCGCTCGAATTCGTGAACCCTTCGGATGGCGGGCCGGTGATGCCGACCATCGCCGCCCATGTCCGCCTGCTGCCCGCCGGCTTCGCGACGCGCCCGCGCCGGTCCACCGATGCGATGGTGCTGGTGGTGGTGGAAGGGCAGGGCAGGGCGCAGGTCGGGGAGACGACCTTCACCCTCGGCGAGCGTGACCTGCTGGTGGTCCCCTCCTGGTCCGCCCTGACCCTCTCGGCGGACAGCGACCTGGTGCTGTTCGGCTATTCGGACGCGGCCGCGCAGCAGAAGCTCGGCCTGTACCGGGAGGCGCGGCTGTAGGCGGAACGGTCCCGGCAACCCCGCGCCGCCCGGCGGCGTTCCCCGCGCATCGCCGCCGGAACCTCCCTCCGGCGGCTGGAACCGGAGGGACGACCCGATGCCGAACCCGACCAGCATGAACGAACGGCCCGAGCACACCCGCGACAGCAATATCGAGAAGGGCGTGGTGGACAGCTTCCCCGCCAGCGATCCGCCCGCCGGCACCGCCACCCAGGGCGCCCGCGCCGTGCCGCCGGAGGCGATGATGGGCAGCTCCGACCAGCAGACGCCGCATCCCGTGACCCTGACCCGCCACTTCCCGGATGCCGAATCCGCCAAGCTGGCGCTGGAGAACCTGGTCCGCGCCGTGCCGCTCGACCGCAACTGCACCGAGATCGAGGGCATGGAACTCCGCCTCAAGGTGCCGCGCGACGATGCGGGCCGGGTCGAGGAGATGTTGCAGGCGGTTTGACCGTCATCCGGTCGGGGGGCGCTTCCCGTCCGCCGCCGGTGCGCGTAGGAAGCCCCGTGCCTGGAGAATGAGGTCCCATGCGCTGGGTTCTGTTCGTGCCGCTGCTGATCCTGATCGCGCTCTTCTCCCTGTCGAACACGCAGGAAGTGGAGCTGCGCCTCTGGCCCTTCGACATCGGCTGGGCCTCGCCGCTGGGCATGGCGGTGCTGCTGATGTCCGCCGTGGGCTTCCTGCTGGGCGCCACCCTGGCCTGGGCCGCGGCCCTGCCGGCGCGGCGCCGGGCGCGGGAGCTGCAGAACGCGGCGCGCCTGCTGGAAGCGGAACTCGCCGGCTACAAGGCGCGGGAGGAGCAGGCGAAGCGGGACGCCGACCTCGGCCGCCTGCCCGCCCCGGCACCGTGAGCCTGGCGTGAGCACGGCCACCCGCAACGCGCCCTGCGGCCTTTGCGTCGCGCTGGATGCGCCCGACCTGGCGACGGCGGAGGCCTGGGCGGCCGCCGTCGCGCCTGCTGCCGGGCTGCTCAAGGTCGGGCTGGAGCTGTTCTCGGCGGAGGGCGCGCCCGCGGTGCGGCGGATCGCGGCGCATCGGCCCGTCTTCCTCGACCTCAAGCTGCACGACATCCCGAACACGGTGGCCGGCGCCATCCGGTCGCTGGCGCCGCTCGGCGCCGACTGGATCACCATCCACGCCTCGGGCGGCCCCGCCATGGTGGCGGCGGCGCGGGAGGCGGCGGAGAAGGCCGGCGGCGCCCGGCGCCCGAAGATCCTGGCCGTGACCGTGCTGACCAGCATCGATGCCGCGACACTGTCGGAAATCGGGGTCGCGGGCGGCACCATGCAGCAGGTGCTGCGCCTTGGCCGGCTGGCCGTCGCGGCCGGCGCCGACGGTCTGGTCTGCTCCCCGCGGGAAGTGGCTGCGTTGCGCGATGCGCTGGGGGAGGGGCCTGCCCTCGTCGTCCCCGGCATCCGCCCCGCCGGCAGTGCCGCCGACGACCAGGCCCGCACCGCGACGCCGGAGGCGATGGCCGTGGCGGGCGCGACCTGGGTCGTGGTCGGCCGCCCCATCACCAAGGCGGCGGACCCCGGCGCCGCGGCGCAGGGTATCGCCGCCTCGCTCGGCTGGTAGCGCCCGATGCTGGTGAAGATCTGCGGCATCAATGACGAGGCCGCCATGCAGGCGGCCGCGGGCGCCGACCTTGTCGGGTTCGTCTTCTTCCCGCCCTCGCCCCGGGCGGTGACACCCGCGCAGGCCGCGGCGCTGTCCGCCACCGTCACCGGCGGACCGCTGCGCGTCGGGCTGTTCGTCGATGCGACGGATGACCAGCTGGCGGAGACGCTGGCCGTGGCGCCGCTGGATGTCCTGCAATTGCACGGGGAGGAGACGCCGGATCGCTGCGCCGCGGTCCGTGCGCGGTTCGGACTGCCGGTGATGAAGGCGCTCGGCATCGCCTCGGCGGCGGACCTCGATGGCCTGGCCGCTTATGCCCCGCATGTCGACCGCTTCCTGCTGGACGCCAAGGCGCCCCCCGGCGCGCCGTTGCCCGGCGGCAATGCCGCGCCCTTCGACTGGACGCTGACCGCGGGCCGGACCATTCCGCGCCCCTGGCTGCTGGCAGGCGGCCTGACCCCCGGCAATGTCGCGGAGGCGATCCGCGTTGCCGGCGCGCCCGGCGTCGATGTTTCTTCAGGCGTCGAGGCTTCTCGCGGCGTGAAGGACCCCGCCCGCATCGCGGCCTTCATCGCCGCCGCCCGCGCGGCGTGATCCGGCCCGCGACCCGCGCCGACGCCCCCGCGATCGGGGAGATGCATGCGGCAGCCTGGGTCGAGACCTACCCCGGCCTGGTGCCCCAGCCCCTGTTCGAGGAGATGACCGACCCCGCCCGCCGCCGCGCCGCCTGGGCCCGCAACCTGGCGGAACCCCTGCTGGACGGCGGCATCTTCGTGGCGGAGGAGGCGGGCGCGATCCTCGGTTTCGTCAGCGTGTGCCGGGCGAGGGAGGCAGCGCTGGGCACGGGGGGCGAGGTCTCCGGCCTCTACCTGCTGCGCCGCGCCCAGCGCCGGGGCCTGGGGCGGGCCCTGCTGGCCGCCGGCGCCGCGCGGCTGCGGGCGGAGGGCCTGACCGATGCCGCCGCCTGGGTTCTCGACGCCAACCACCAGGCCCGAGCCTTCTACGCCGCCACGGGCGCCGTCCCGGGCCTCAGCCAGACCGGCTACCACGGGGAAACAGCGGTTTCCGAGACCGCCTATGTCTGGCGGGATCTCCGCGCCATCCCACCTGCCCGTGACCCCTCCGCCGCCCTGCGCTAAAGACAGCGCGACGCCCAGGAATTTTGCCCGTGAACAAGCCCCTTCCGAACTCCCTCCGCCAGGGCCCCGACGGCCGCGGCCGCTTCGGCGAATTCGGCGGCCGTTTCGTCGCCGAGACCCTGATGCCCCTGATCCTTGAGGTCGAGCAGGCCTATGAGGCCTCGAAGCAGGACGCGGCCTTCCAGGCGGAATGGCGCCGCCTGCTCACCCATTACGTCGGCCGGCCAAGCCCGCTCTGGTACGCGGAACGGCTGACGGCGCATCTCCGCAAGAAGGCGGAGCCCGGCAAGGGCGCCAAGGTCTACTTCAAGCGGGACGAGCTCAACCACACCGGCGCGCACAAGATCAACGCGGTGCTCGGCCAGATCCTGCTGGCCAAGAAGATGGGCAAGACGCGCATCATCGCGGAGACGGGCGCCGGCCAGCACGGCGTCGCCACCGCCACCGCCTGCGCGCTGATGGACCTGCCCTGCGTGGTCTACATGGGTGCCACGGATGTCGAGCGGCAGCAGCCCAACGTCTTCCGCATGAAGCTGCTGGGCGCGCAGGTCGTGCCCGTCACCTCCGGCGCCGCGACGTTGAAGGACGCGATGAACGAAGGCCTTCGCGACTGGGTCGCGAATGTGCATGACACCTACTACTGCATCGGCACCGTCGCCGGCCCGCACCCCTATCCCGCCATGGTCCGCGACTTCCAGTCGGTGATCGGCACGGAAGCCCGCGCCCAGATGCTGGAAGCCGAAGGCCGCCTGCCGGATGTGCTGGTCGCCGCCGTCGGCGGCGGCTCCAACGCCATGGGCCTGTTCTTCCCCTTCCTCGACGACAAGGATGTCGCGATGGTGGGCGTGGAAGCCGCGGGCCGCGGGCTCGACACGCATGAACACGCCGCGGCGCTGTCCCGCGGCCGGCCCGGCGTGCTGCACGGCAACCGCACCTACCTGCTGCAGGATGGCGACGGCCAGATCACGGAAGCGCACAGCATCTCCGCCGGCCTCGACTATCCCGGCGTCGGGCCCGAACACTCCTGGCTGCATGAGATCGGCCGCGTGCAATACGTGGGCGCAACGGATGACGAGGCGCTGGAAGCCTTCCAGCTCTGCTCCCGCCAGGAAGGCATCATCCCGGCGCTGGAGCCTGCGCATGCGCTGGCCCACGTCATCAAGGCCGCACCCACCATGCCGGCGGACAGCATCATGCTGATGAATCTCTGCGGGCGCGGGGACAAGGACATCTTCACGGTGGCGAAGCACCTCGGGGAGAACATCTGAGATGAGCCGCATCGCCGCCAAGTTCGCCGCCCTCCGCCAGGAAGGCCGCGGTGCCCTCGTCACCTACCTCCAGGCCTTCGATCCGGACCGGGAGACCTATCGCGCCATCCTGCACGGCCTGCCCGCCGCGGGTGCCGATGTCATCGAGGTCGGCGTGCCCTTCACCGACCCGATGGCCGATGGCCCGTCGATCCAGAAAGCCGGCCAGCGCGCGCTGAAGGCCGGCGCCACGGCGGCCGGCGTGCTCGACCTGGTGCGCAGCCTGCGCACGCTGGATGACACGACCCCCGTGGTGCTGATGGGCTACTACAACCCGATCCTGACCTACGGCGTCGAGGCCTTCTGCAAGGACGCCGCGAGCGCCGGCGCCGATGGCCTCATCATCGTCGACGTGCCGCCGGAGGAAGCGGATGAGGTGGAGCCGCACGCCACCGCCAACGGCCTCGACCTGATCCGCCTGATCGCGCCCACGACGGACGAGGCGCGGCTGCCCAAGGTTCTCGCCGCCACGACGGGCTTCATCTACTACGTCGCCATCACCGGCATCACCGGCACGCGCAGCGCCGACTACGCGTCCATGGCGCCGACCATCGCCAACCTCAAGCGCCACACGGACCTGCCCGTCGCCATCGGCTTCGGCATCCGCACGCCGGACCAGGCGGCGCAGGCGGCGAAGGCAGCAGACGGCGCCGTGGTCGGCACCGCGCTCGTGGACACGCTGGCCGCCAGCCTCGACAGCGAAGGCCGCGCAGGCCCGGACACGGTGAAGAACGTGCTCGGCCAGGTCAGCGGCCTGGCCCAGGCCGTGCGCGCGGCGAGGAAGGTCGCGGCGTGAGGCTCGCGGGGGGAACGCCGTTTCCCCCGCACCCCCAATGCCAAGGGCCAGCGGCCCCTTGTGTCTTGGCGATGGTGCATAGTGTGACCGCCGGTGCTGGGCTGCAGCCCAGCACCGGCGGCGCGATCTCGAGGCCGTCGGCCCTTCGGTCCTAAGAC
>JAIXWG010000051.1 GCA_027482245.1 Acetobacteraceae bacterium
CTGATGCGCATGGTGGAGAAGAGCCTGCTGCTGCAGATCTTCGACGCCGTGTGGAAGGAACACCTGCTGTCGCTGGACCATCTGCGCCAGGGCATCGGGCTGCGCGCCTATGGCCAGCGGGACCCGCTGAACGAATACAAGTCCGAGGCCTTCAACCTGTTCAACAGCATGCTGGAGGATCTGCGGGAACGCACCACCAGCGTGCTGATGCGCATCGACATCCGCCCGGACGCGCCGCCGCCCATGCCGGAGCCGGTGCAGGTGATGGACCTCCGCCACGACGCGCCGCCCAACGAACTGGCCTTCGCGGATGGCGGCCCGGCGCCGGAATACGGCACGGCGACGCAGGTGGCGCGCCAGCCGATGGTGGCTCAGACGGTGGACCCGAACGACCCCGCCACCTGGGCCGCGACGCCGCGCAACGCGCCCTGCCCCTGCGGGTCGGGCAAGAAGTACAAGCACTGCCACGGTCGCGCATAAAGTCCTTAGTTTTCAATACATTGGACGCGTCGAGTGCCTGGGAAATGACCTAGGCACTCCCTATGCACATGCGCTATGCTGCTGGAATATAGGCAAATCCTAGGCGCCGCGGCATGGACGACAAACGCGTTCTGGAGGACGGCAAGCTCGTCCTGTTCCGCCGCAACGGGCTGTGGCAAGCGCGCATCCCTGTCGGCTCGGGGCGCTATATCTGGCGAAGCCTCAAGACCAGCGACGAGGCGAAAGCCGCCGCTCTGGGCCGCAAGCTGTTCTACCAGACCGACGCGAAGCTCGCCGAAGGCCTCCCGGTCCACAGCCGCACGCTGAACGCCGTCATCGACGAGTACGTCGCCATGCGCGAGCGGGACAACGCGCTCGGCAAGGCCGCCAAGCGCGCGTCGAGCATCAAGCACACCAGCGACGGCATGCTGCGGCAGGTCAAGCGGGTGGCGGCGTTCTGGCGGGCCTATGCCGGCGTGAAGCCCATCGAGGCGCTCGATGACAAGCTCCTCAAGGGCTACGTCGGCTGGCGCAAGGCCTACTATCACGGCATGGCGGTGCTGCCGAAGAACGCGCGGCCCGATCCTGCCGACAAGACCCTCCAATGGGAGATCATGCTGGGCAAGCTGCTCATCAAGTTCGCCCACGACCAGGGATACAGGGGGAACAAGCCGCTCCCCACCTTCACTTTCGTCCCCAAGCGCAAGCGGGTCCGACCCGCCATCACGCTCAACGACTTCACGGTCATGCAGCGCAAGCTCCAGGCGCATGTGCTGGACGCGAAGAACCAGCGGGAGCGCGGGTCCCGCCTCTTGCTGCATGACTATGTCCTGGTGCTCGCCCTGTCGGGGATGCGCGTGGGCGAAGCCAACGAACTGCGAATGCGGGACGTCGAGGCCATCATGGATGGCGACGGTCGGCCCAACGTGCAGTTCCACGTCCGCGGCAAGACCGGGGCGCGGGTCGTTGTCCCCCACATCGACGCCAAGCGGGCCATCGACGACCTGTCCGCCCGACGCGGCGAGTGGAAGGAGGATGATTACCTCTTCGCGATGCCGGGCGGCGGCAGGATCATCACCCTTGCCGACCAGTTCGACGCGTTCATGGCGAAGGCCGGCCTGACCCACAACAGCGCCGGCGAGAAGTACACCCTCTACAGCCTGCGCCACTTCTATGCCGTGCGCGCGATCCAGCGCGACGTGGACATCTACACCATCGCCCGGAACATGGGCACCAGCGTGCAGATGATCGAGCAGTACTACGGGAAGTCCGCGACGCCGCAGAGCCGGGCGCGCAGGCTTGGCGGAGAGACGGGCATATACCACGGCCCACGGAGTGAAACCGTGCCGGAGCCTACGCCGGACCAAAAGGCCGCCAGGGCCGCGCGGCAGCGCGAGCGCCGTGCCGTGCGGAAGGTGCTAAGTGGAAGCGCGGTGTGAGCGTCTCAACACTCTCCACCGCGCCTACAAACGGCCGCTTTACGGCGTCCGGTCGTCGTCACCAGCGTTCAGGGCGATGTTGTGGCGCAAGGCCAGCCAGACCCCGTGGTGGCGGTTCAGCTCGCCCTGCGTGCCTACCTTGATCACCCTCTCGATCGCCTCGACGGCGGCGCCGGCATGCATCGCTACCGTGTGCTGCCCCGTCATACCTTCCGCATCGAAGACCCGGTTCGCCAGCGCGACCCCGAAGCACAAGGCGGCAAGGTTATGGTGGAACTGGTAGACGTTGCTCAGGTCGTCCCTGTAGCGCGAGTTCCTCGGCTTACGCGGGACGCAGAAGTCCCCCATCAGCATCTTGTTGCCCAGCGGGCTGGACCACGGGAACCGCACGGGTGACCCGACGAATGCCAACGCGTCGGGCGCCCTTACGGCTCCCATCGTCATGTTGTCGGTCATGAACCTAGGTAGCGTGTAGACCGTGTCGCCGCGAAGCATCCGGCTCGGGCTCGCCGTGTCGAAACTGATGCGCAGATCCGGGTTGACGTACAGATTGATGGCGCGCTGCAACGCCGTCAGCATCACCGCCACGTCCAGCTCGACGGTTCCGAGGATGTGGATCCAGTTGCGCTGCCCCCGCTTCAGCATGCCCTCGACCACCATCCGGAGAATGCGGCGCAGGAGGGCGTACATGTCGTGCCGGAGCCTGCCAGCGAACGCCCATCCGTCAAACTCGAAGCCCTTGACGGCGTCGTACCAGTGATCCGTCTCCGGTAGCGTGTTGCCTTGTAGTACGTTCAGCAGCTTCAGCTTCCCAGGCACTCGGTGCCGCTGGAAGATGTCGAGGTACTGCAGGGTCTGGTCCAGGCACTCCTGCGTCGACGCGTAGCGATAGCCAGCAGGGTTCGTCAGGCAGGGACCGGGCGGCACGTCGAGGGTCATGCCGTAGTCGCCATGCGCCTCCATCCAGCGCAGGCATTTGATGACATCGTTGGCTCCGGTGATCCGGAGGCTGCCGGACGCGACCTGGTAGCCGCCGGAGTCGCAGATCAGGATGGTCTTCTTGCGGTCGCGCTGCGTGACCATGCAGCCGGCGTTCATCCGGTGCGCCAGCCCGTAAGAGTACAGGATGTGACGGATGCTGAAGAGGGAGGTCTGCGGGCTGAGGAAGTTGAGGTCCTGCTGCGTCACGCCTTGCGGCAGGTCTCGCGGTGGGCCGTTCTGCTCGATGTCGTAGATGGCCTTGGCGAGCCCTGGCGTGATGGCCGGCACGTAGATGGCCTGGTCCTTCGGCGTGGGGTCGTCTTGGATGTGATTAGTGGGTGCCGGGTAAGGGAATGGGTTCGGCGCACCGAGGCGCGCGGCATCAGCTTCGCTCATGGCGAACTCCTGAGAGATGGGGTTGGGGAGAAAGACGGGCGAGGGGGTTACCCTCGCCCGCAAATGACCTAGACGATGGGCTCCAGCTTGGCCGTGGTCAGCCCGCCCGTGGTGGGGGTCGCCGGGATGAACACCTCGTAGGTCGCGACTTCGTCGCCCCACGACAGGCGCAGCAGCCCGACCGGATCGATGGCGAGCTTGTAGTCCTTGGCTCCGGTCTTCAGCGCCTTGTCGACCGCCGCCTGGACCGTCTTCAGCCCGAACGCCCTCGCGCCCTTCTTCTTGACGGGCAACGTGAGCTTCAGCGGCGAGCGCGACTTGGCCAGGCTGAAGGTCAGCTCCTGCCCGTCCCACTCGACGCTAACGCGCGTTGGGTTCTCGTCCTTGCCCGTCTTGGGGTTTTCGAGCACGCCGCTTTCACGAAGCTGGCGGAGTTCGCCTCGCGACAGGTCGGCGCTGATCGCGTCATCGAAGCCATTGACGGTCAGCGGCTTGTAGTCGTGCCCGGACGGGTCGATCCAGTTGGCTTCGATGATCGCGTCCTTGGCCTTCTTCGCTTCGAGTGCCATGTTCTTGATCGACCAGCACAATCCCTGCGCCGACTGCGCCTCCGTCACGGTGGTGCAGAAGGCCACATGCGGCGGCGTGTGCCGCTTCCGCAGTTCGTCCTGCTTCTCGGGCATCAGCATCAGCGGCGAGGCCGGGCCGGTCAGCTTCACCCGCTTCTTTGCCGCCGCCTTGACGATCACGGAGGCATCGGCGTGGCGCACCGTGATCGATAGCACGGGACCCGTCGTGCCCTGTTCCAGCGTCGCGACCTGCTGCACCGTCAGGAAGTTGCCCGAGGCGGTACCAGCTGCCCGTAGGTCGGTCTTCATGCCGTCCTTCACGAGGTCTGCGAGCCGCATCGAGTTGTCGAGGAACAGCGCGCTCGCCTCCGGTGGCTCGGCGAAGTGGTGGCTGAACGGACGCAGCATCTCCGCCTGCGTGCTCGCTTCCACCGGGACGACCGCGCAGACGTCGAGCTGCCCCTGACTGTGGCGCCCGACGAGGATCACCGTGCCGTCGTCCACGTCAGGCACGCCGAACGGAACGATGACCTTTGGCGGAGCCTTCGTGATGCGCTCGGCAAGCTTGTTGCTGAGGTAGTCGCGGATGGCTGCCTCCAGCACCGGCTGCTTCTCCGCATTGCCGCGCTTATCGTTGAGATAGGCTTCGAAGCCGCCCTTTTCCTTGATGAAGTCCGCGAACTCGTCATAGGTCATCTGGGCGTAACGCTTCTCGTTGTCGGCGATGAGCCCCACGAGCACCGTGCGGTAGCGCGAGACGTTGGGCTGGTCCTTCCGCTCATCGAGGTCGAAGCTTGCCCGGATCACCTTCGTGTACTCGTCGTCCTCCGAGATGGGGACGAGCCGCTCCTCCCGCTTCTTCTTGCCCTTGTTGTACCCGTCGATCTTCGTGTTCTTGTTATCGACCTCGCTCTTCAGCCACCCCTTGCCGACGTCATCGGCGCTCGGCGATGCGGTCTTGGTGTACAGCATCGCGAGGTATCCTGCCGCTCGTGCCGCATCCCTCTGTGAACCGAGATGCACCGTGTTGGCGTCGGTTCGCATCTTGTCGAGTTCCGCCTCCGTGGTCATGTGCGGGTCCTGCTGGTCGGTCGTGCTCATGCTCATGGTCATGACTTTCCTATGACCCGCGCAGCCGGCCTCAGCCGCTAGTGCGGGGACTTCTGTCAGGGTGTGGGAAGCGGCGCCGGAGCTGCCGCAGAGGGGGACATCCCGCCTCACGAACGAGCTTTTGCTACCGGTCGTTGGCTCAACGATACTAACAAGAATCGCGACCTCGACCGGACAGGTGCCGCCACATGCCCACGCTAAGGAATCATCGGCTCGACGATGTGACCTACGTCTTCCTCGAGTTCCTACGGATCAGTCCGAGCTATCGGCGCGCTCAGCAGGTCGCGTGTGGGACGACCGTGCGAGCCAGTGTTCCTGAGCCGCCTGACTTCGCTAAGGTGCAGGAGACGCACGCGAAGTATGGGAACGTCTACGCCATCTATCATGGCGACTGGTGGGATCGCACCGGGGAGCGCGACCTACCCCTACATCCGTCGAAACACCAACGCGAGACGTTGATGCAGATGCTTCAGCTCTTCTGGTTCATCGCCGGGAAGCGCGAAGTGAACCGCCGAGGCGAGCGGATAAGCCATGCACGCGACATCACCCAGCATCGCATCGCGACGAAGCTTGATCTGACCGGGGTCAATCGCACGAAGCCTGGATTGCGGCACCTTCCTCAAGGTAGCCTGCAAGAGAAGAAGCGGCGAAATGCGGGCATCCAGGTCGACCGCATGTTGAAGCGTGCTTACCGAATTGCCGAGAACGCCGCTCGCGGCAGTTTTCCCAATGAGAGCCCGCTCACTGACGAGCGAAACGAGGTCGACTTCAGGGGCCGCGAGGTGTTCAAGATCATCCGTTTGCAGCAGATGTGGGAGCGACGCGACGAAGCTCGGCTTTGGCGCGAGCAGCATCCCGGTGAGCCCGTCCAATACGGGAGGTTCGACACGGTTCTCTAGGTTGTTGAGAGGCTCAACTTTCCGGACGACCTGCGCGCCGAATGATGCACATTGCCCTGGGGACGCCGGAAGGAGGGCGTCCCCATGGACAAGCACGAACTGCGCAGCGCACTAACCGGATTCACCGGAAGCGACACCTTCACCAGGCACCCGATGGCACGCTCGGTCCTCATGACAGAGGGAGCCGTGTTCCTGGCTGAGAACGCCAAGGCTTGGTGGCTGACCGACGCCATCGCCAGCTACCTGACCCAGCCGCGCGTCCAGCGCGAGGAGTTCCAGGTCTGGACGCTGCGCCTGGACGACAGCAAGCGCACCGCCACGCTCACCCTGACGGACGGCAACGGCGACACCGCCATCGTCACCCAGGAGATCGCGTTCACCGACTTCCCGCTGGACGAGGTCACCCTGTGGCTCGTGCGCGGCGAGGCTTGGACGCTGATGCTGCCCGGGGAGTACTAGGCGCCGTCGGTCGCTTACGCCCTACCGGCGCTCCAATCCTATGCCGCGGCAGGCTCCTGACAGGCATCGGTGGCGACCGCGCCGAGGAGGCGAACGCTGCGGGAGACCAAGCCCGCAGCGTTCCCTCCCCTCCAACTCAAGGCTGACGCCGACCAGGGCGTCAGTACAATTTAGCACGCGTGCTGGCGGATGCCTCGAGATGCAGGCTCGGCGAGGCGCTATGTTCCGCGCACCACGAGGGGATGATCCGAGGGTCGAAGCGACTGCGCCTGAGGGGACGCATCATGCCCACTGCCAACAGGGGCGAAGCTAATCCTTGTAAGCAGGTTGGTGCCCTCGAAGCCGCGCGATGAGCGCGAGCGGAGGGCATCAACAGGTCGATGCGCCAGCAGCGACCTCCGGAGCCCGATGGACTCAGTCGAGGAGATCCCCGCTGCGCTTCGCTTGCGGCGATCTGTTGATGGGTGTTCCCCAGGGCTTCGCATTCGCTCAGCGCCCTGCTCACACCCATCAACCGATTCATGGCGGATTAGCTGCCGAGATGTGTCCTGAAATGCTCTTACTTTAAGTGATTTAAGAGCACATGCCTTCGCGCTTGGCTCGCGGAGCATTACCCGCCGGCGATCGGATTTTTTGGGGTCGATCCGAGTTCGACATGCCCATCGGCATAAATAACGCCGATGCCGCACAGACCAACAGCACGCACGCCTGCTTGCCTTGCCGATCTCCAAGCCCGCCGGGCGAAGGTGCGGGAACAGGCACGTCTGCGCGCTGCCGCATTCCGCGCCCGCCACGGCGATGCCTGCCGGCAACGGCAGGCTGCTTATCTGCGCGCGCGGAAAGCCGGCATCGAACCGACAGCTCGGGAGGAACAACCCGCCGCCGTCCAAACCGACAACTCAACAAAGGTAGACCATGACCATTTACACCCTGACCGGCATAGCCGGATCGGGCAAAAGCGAGAACCTGATCCGCTACGCCCAACAGCGCCTGACGCAGCACAAGAAGACCGCATTCGTCATTCCCACGCGTGAGCTCTGCGACCAAACCCGGAGCCGACTGATCGCCACCAGAGTTCCTGCCCGATCGATCACGATGATCTACAGCAAGCGCGGGACCGACGCCGTCGGCAAGCAGCTCATGGAGCACACGAAGCACGCACACCCCAACATCGGGGAGATCCTGATCTGCACGCACGCGGCGTTCTTCGCGTGCCGCCACTGGCATCGGCGGGACCTCTGGTGTCCCCTGGTCGACGAGGTGATGGCTATGCATGCCGACCTCGGGCTCAAGCTACCCCAGAACTACGGCTTGATCACCGACCTGCTGGCACCCGAGGACCTGTCGCAGAAATACACCCGCGTGGTTCCTCGCGACGCTGCGGCGCGCGAGCGCCTCGCCAAAATGCTCGACACGGCGATGAGCGATGTCATCAACGCGCAGTTCAAGGACCTGATCAGCCGCCTCCTCGACCCCGCATGGGAGGTGCAGATCGAGAGCGCGAATTGGCAGCGGGTAACCGCCGGCGAAAGCCCCAGCGACACGGCTGAGATTCGTGAGCAGCGCCGCAAGCTGCGCTTCTATGGCGTCATGCTGCCGTCGGTGTTCGATGGGTTCGATCAGCCGGTGATCGCTGCCGCGCGCATCGAGGACCACCTGCTCCACAAGCTCTGGAGATCGCTTGGTGCGGACATGCGCCCTGCCCAGCACATCCTCGACGCATTCGGCGACTGCACCACCGCAGAGCACGATGGAACCCGCCTGGTGCTGCGCGTGCTCACCGGCCCCGGCGTACCCCGCTACTGGAGCAAGGCGTTCGCGGACACCGTGCTTTCGGATGGACGCACCCCGCGAGAGACGCTGCGCGCCTACTGCGAGGAACATCTAGCGGGACAGCCCTACCTGTTCGTCACCAACGCGAACCCTCCGAAGCAGGAGGTGCCGCTGGGGAGCACCCTGCTCGGACCGCATTGCCACGGGCTGAACCAGTTTCGGCAGATGAAGGCGGTAGTGATCGGCTCGGCGCTGATGCCGGACAATCAGTACGATGCGTTCCTGCGCAGCCTCGGCGTGACGCGCGAGGACGTGCATCGCGACATCGCGTGGCTGACGGCGTACCAGGCCTTGATGCGGACCAACCTGCGCGAGATCGGCGATGACCGTGTCGTCTGCTACATCATGGATCAGAACGCGGCACGGTACATCGCCGCCCTGTTCCCCGGCTGCACGGTGGAGCGCATCGACATCCTTGCCGCGCCCGTATCCATCAGGAAGGTCGGGCGCCCGGCGAGCACGCTGACGCCAGAGCAACGCTGCGCGAAGCGTAATGCGAGGCTGAGGCTGAAGCGAGCTGCCGCGAGGGCCAACAAGGTGCCAGCGGCGGCATGAAGCCGAGCGACCGGAAAGGCGTCGCCTCCCCCACGGTTTGATCGCCATCGTCCACCGTCGGCATCTTGGCGCACAGTGAAGGGCGCCTGCCGCTGTACCCCGGCGTCGCTGAGCATGTCGGCGCCAGCCGCATGTCTCGTCGGCTCAGAACCCGTCTAGCGGCGCCATTGATGTTGGAGGGGAGGTCATGTCTGGCGCCGAGACGATCAACGGACCGAGCTCGCACACGGGTCGCGGCGCGGGGCGGCTAGCTGAGGGTCTTGCTCGGAGGCGCAGCGTGGACGTAGCAAAGTCCGAGCAGCCAACGGAGATGCACCCTCGTGTGCCTCTACTGCCACGAAGCCCTGGGCATGTCCTTCCTCGCAGGCGCGCTCGGGCGCGGGCCGGCACGCGACGATCTCCTTGTCGCCTGGACCGTCCCATTCCTCGTGCAGGAGGGAGTGTTCCCCCCGAGGTCACCGGAAGCGGATGCGCTGGCGCCCGTTTCTTCGTTCTGCGTCGAGCTGGAACGGCAGTGGGCGCCGACGTCCGTGCGCAGTTGTGCGCGCCCCTCCAGCGACAACGCCATGCCGGCGAAGATGCAGGCGCTCTCGGCGTATTGCGACCTGCTCGCCTCATCCCGCGCACGGCAGCCAGCGACAGCTCCTGAGACGGCGAGGGTCGCCGTGCTGACCGCATTCCCAGAGGCCTGGACAGCATGGCTGACCGTCGAGACAGAGGCGGAGATCGCAGATCGACTTCGCCTCGCCTGGATGCTGACATCGACCTCGATCGCCGTGACCGACGAGATGGTCGAACTGTGGCTCCAGCGCCGCGCCGCACTGGTCCTGCATGACGAGGAAGGCTTTGCGGCGCTGCTCGCGGCGTACGGTACGCGATGCCGGCCCGCCTTGGTCCACTATGTCGCGCTAATGCGCCCGCTGAGCGCCGAGCACGCATCGCGGCTCCGCGACCTGGCGATGGCGCACGGCGATGCAGAGGCTGCCGAATGGGCTGCGGAGAGGCGGAGCAGCTAGTTCCCGCGCGTCGCACGGGCAGCAGCGCGCTATAGCGCCCGCTACAGCCGAGTGAAGTCGACCGCCCGCTACATGTGTAGCGGAGCGCCACGCGCAGGGCTGTAGCGCGCTGCTAGGGCGCCTAGCGTGGAGCCGCACGGAGATCAGTGCGACCCGTTGCGCTGCGCAATCTTCTTACTCTTCGGCGTAGGCGCCGTCACGATGCCGATCGGCGTGCAATAGCGCCATTCTGCGCGATGGACGACCAAGAAATCTGCCTCGTGGAGCGGCCCGAACCGCCGTTTTTCGGTAGGAACGCATCCTCCTCGACAACACAGTGCCCGCGGCAGAGATAGAAGGAGCATGCCGTGAGTCACTTGGCGAAGCTGAACATCACGCAGCTGAAGCGGCCCGCGAAGCAGTCGCCGGTCGAGCAGCGGCGGAGCAAGCTCATCGTGAAGCTGGAGGAGCAGCTCGCGCTCGCCCGCGCGCAGGCGGAGGGCAAGAAGTATGTGGTGATGAAGCCGGCCTGGACGCGCGACAGCGACGGCAACAAGACGCGCGTGGAGCGCGAGAAGCAGGTGCGGGCCTGGTGGTGGAAGGAGGGCGACGGCTTGAGCCTGGTCGTCCGCTACGGCGCAAAGCAGCTGGACCTCGCGAAGGGCCGCAAGGCCATCAGCATCGCGCAGGTGAGCCAGCTGCCGGAGGCGCTTTCCACGCTTCGCGCCGCAGTTGCAGCTGGCGAATTGGATGGTGCGCTGGAAAGCGCGGTGTCGGCGACGAAGGGCAAGCCCGCGAAGGCCTGACAGCCGACGGTGTCGTAGCAGGGAGCGCGATCGGATCGCGCTTCCCTCGCGCCGCACATGAGGAGGACACCGACGATGGCGATGAACACGTACGAGGCGACGATCAAGCTCGGGTCGAGCGGGCTTCAGAAGGTGACCATTCAGGCCAATAACTGGAACCACGCCAAGCTGCTGCTGGAGGCGCAGTATGGCAGGGACCGCGTGATGAACGTCCACCAGGTGCAGTCGGGGTAACAGATCCCCGCGGGAGGTCCGGCGGCATAAATAGCTGCATGAAGGAATTCACCATCCCCAGGAATGCCACCCGCGAGGAGCGAGATGCCCTCATCGCCGTCATCGTCAGGCACCTGTTGACCGCCATAGCGACCAAACGGGATTGACGCCCGTCGGTGCGGCGACCCGGCACAACGCAACTCGGCTGGCGCGCCCTCTCCCATGACCGGGCCGCTGGCAAGCTCCGTCTGGCGGCTTCACGCTGACAGCAGCGATCCCCACGCCCTACTGGCGAAGCTCAGGTTGAGCCGCCGCCTCAAGCGTATAGCAAGCAGCTGACCGGGGGCGTCAGCGCCTCAAAGAGAAGTCGGGTGCCAGATAGGGGCTGGTAGCAAAAAGCCCCTGCATCATGGCATATTACATGCCCGTTAGGGGAATCGGGCATGGCGATTGAACAGCAGGACTTCTTCTGCCGCCTCCAGGCCGCAGTCGATCGGCTTTCGACCGGCGGCGCTCCCCTCCCCGCCCGTGCCCCTTCACGCGCATCGGCATCAGCCTCGCCGATCTGACGAGCGTGGTCGGTAGATTGGGATGGAACAGGGTAACGAATGAACGCCGTTGAGATTGAGGAAGCCGTCTCTGCCCTCGCCGAGAAGCCGTTCGACCGCGCAGAGTTCGCCTACGCCTTCCTGGAGGCCTTCGGGAACAAGGAGACGACGCTCAAGCGCCTCCGCAGCGGGGCGTCGAACAAGTCCGATCTCGGCGGCGTCTTGCAGACCAACAACATCCACATCGCCACCTGCGACCCCGGTCAGGTGACGGCGACGCTGCAAGCCCTGAAGGCGAGCCCCGCGACGGCGCGGGGCAAGGCGAAGTTCATCCTCGCCACCGATGGCGACAGCTTCGAGGCAGAGGACCTGGCAAGCGGCGAGACGGTCGCCTGCACCTATCGCGAGTTCCCGGACCACTTCGGCTTCTTCCTCCCGTTGGCGGGCATCACGACCGTCAAGCAGATTCGGGAGAGCTCCTTCGACATCAAGGCGACGGGCCGCCTGAACCGGCTCTACGTCCAGCTGCTCAAGGAGAACCCGGAGTGGGGCACCGCAGCCCGGCGCCCGGACATGAACCACTTCATGGCGCGGCTGATCTTCTGCTTCTTCGCGGAGGACACCGACATCTTCCGCACGCCGAAGCTCTTCGCGTCGACGGTGCAGACGATGAGCGCGTCGGATTCCTCGAACACGCATGAGGTGATCAGCACCATCTTCCGTGCGATGAACGTGAAGATCGCCGACCGGGCATCGGCGGGCATCCCGCGTTGGGCGGATCCGTTCCCCTACGTAAATGGCGGCTTGTTCTCCGGCAGCCCGGATGTGCCGCGCTTCAGCCGGATCGCGCGCTCTTACCTGCTGCATATCGGCAGCCTGGATTGGAAGAAGATCAACCCGGACATTTTCGGGTCGATGATCCAGGCCGTCGCGGAGGATGAGGAGCGCGGCGCGCTCGGCATGCACTACACGAGCGTGCCCAACATCCTGAAGGTGTTGAATCCGCTGTTCCTGGACGACCTGCGGGAAAAGCTAGCGGAGGCCGGGGACAACGCGCGCAAGCTGCTCAACCTGCGGAACCGCATGTCGAGGATCAGGGTCTTCGATCCCGCCTGCGGCTCGGGCAATTTCCTGGTGATCGCCTACAAGGAGATGCGGGCGATCGAAGCGGAGATCAATAAGCGCCGCGGCGAGGCTGACCGGCGGACGGACATCCCGGTCACGAACTTCCGAGGCATCGAGATCCGCCACTTCCCAGCGGAGATCGCCAGGCTCGCGCTTATCATCGCCGAGTATCAGTGCGACGTTCTCTATCGCGGTCAGAAGGAGGCGCTGCAAGATTTTCTGCCACTTCGAGCGGAAAACTGGATCACTTGCGGCAATGCCCTACGGCTGGATTGGCTAACAGTCTGCCCGCCCACGGGCCGCGGATTGAAGCTCCACGGCGACGATCTCTTCGGCACGCCGCTAGATCAGGCGGAGATCGACTTCGAGAATGAGGGTGGGGAGACGTACATCTGCGGGAACCCACCCTACCTCGGCTTCACATGGCAGAGCGCCGAGCAGAAAGCCGAGGTGCGGACCCTGCTCGGTGATAGGACATCGTCGAGCGGCTTCCTGGACTACGTCGCTGGTTGGTTCGTCAAGGCGGCGGAGTACCAGAAGCATACAAGCGCCGTGGCAGCGTTCGTCGCCACTAACTCGATTTGCCAAGGTCAGTCCGTCGCCATCCTCTGGCCGATCCTTTACGGGCTGGGCTGCGAGATCACGTTCGCCTACACCTCCTTCAAGTGGGCGAATCTCGCGAGCAACAAGGCTGGCGTCACCGTAGCCGTGATCGGCATCGGCCAGCCGGACGGCTCGGTACGCCGACTCTATCACCATGACGATGAAGGTCGGGTCCTCGTTCGCGAAGGACCTTCGATAACCCCCTACCTAACGCTCGGACCGCGCGTGATCGTCGGCAAACACAAATCTCCAATCAGTGGCCTTGCCGTTATGGAGTTCGGTAACAAGCCGAGCGACGGCGGACACCTTCTACTGACGTCCGACGATTTGCCGACCCTTGGGCTTGATGCTGCGCAGAGCGGCAAGTTTATACGCCGGATCTATGGCTCTGACGACTTCATCAACGGCGGCGCCAGATTTTGCATCTGGATCGAGGATCGTGACCTTGAGGAAGCGCAGTCCATTGCGGCGATCCGGCATCGCATAGAAGCCGTACGGAAAGTTCGGCTAGCTAGCCCAGACAAAGGCGCGAACGCTCTCGCGAGGCGTTCGCACCAGCTCAAGCTGATGCGGATTGGCGTTGAAAGCACCATCGTCGTTCCTGGAGTTTCTTCCGAACGACGACCGTATCTCCCGGTTGGCCTCGTGGACAACCGGACTGTCGTCCATAACAAGGCCTTTGCTTTTTACGACGCCCCCCTTTGGAACCTTGCTCTCGTCGCTTCCCGTCTCCATCTCGTCTGGATCGCGACCGTCTGCGTGCGCATGCGGTCTGATTTCTCCTATTCAAATACACTAGGCTGGAACACCTTTCCCGTTCCCACCCTCACCGAGAAGCACAAGGCCGATCTAACCCGCTGCGGGGAGGATATCCTCCTCGCGCGCGAGGCGCACTTCCCCGCCACCATTGCCGATCTCTACGATCCCGACGCAATGCCCAGCGATCTCCGCGCAGCGCACGATCGCAATGACGAGGTGCTGGAGCGCATCTACATCGGCCGTCGCTTTCGGAACGACACTGAGCGCCTTGAGAAGCTTTTCGAGCTATACACTAAGATGACCAAGAAGGTGGCGGCCTGATATGTACGGCCGCATCGCCTATGAAGCCCTGAACTCGCGTCAGAAGGAGAACTACAACTTTCAGAAGGTCGCTGCGCGGCTTGCTGACTACGGCTTCAATAGCATCCGCCTGACAGACGATTGGCAAGGGGCGGACTTCATCGCAATCCACATTGACGGCGAAACCTTCCTGAAGGTGCAGCTTAAAGGGCGGCTGGTGATCGACCGCAAGTACCTCGGCAGAGGCGTCCACATCGCCTTCCTGCACGGCGACGACCTGTATCTGTACGACCACGACGGCCTGGTGACGCACCTCGAGCGGAGCGGCCTGATTGGGGCCGACAGCGTCACCTGGCATCAGCAGGGTCGGCGAAGTTGGCCCAGCCCGCCCGCCTGGGCAATTACCTACCTCTCCGAATACAGGCTGCCCGCATGACGACATCCGTCCCGTCTGTCTCCGTCTCCTACAGCCGCAACGGAGGCTCGACCAAGTCCAATGCCCTCGGCATGCGTCCGATGCAGGAGCGCGCCTATGAAAAGCGCGGCGAGCAATACCTCCTCATCAAGTCCCCGCCCGCCTCGGGCAAGAGCCGCGCGCTCATGTTCATCGCCCTCGACAAGCTCCATAACCAGGGCCTCCGGCAGGCCATCATCGTAGTACCGGAGAAGTCGATCGGGTCCAGCTTCGCCGATGAGCCGCTGACGAAGTTCGGCTTCTGGGCCGATTGGCAGGTCGCCCCGAAGTGGAACCTCTGCAACGCCCCTGGCACGGATGGCGGCAAGGTCAACTCGGTCGGTGCCTTCCTCCAGAGCACCGACAAGGTGCTGGTATGCACCCACGCCACCTTCCGCTTCGCCGTCGAGCGGTTCGGCGTGGAGGCCTTCGACGATCGCCTGATCGCGGTCGACGAGTTCCACCACGTCTCCGCCAACCCCGACAACAAGCTCGGCCTGCATCTCGGCCAATTCATCAGCCGCGACCGCGTGCATGTCGTGGCGATGACCGGTTCCTATTTCCGCGGCGACGCCGAAGCCGTGCTCGCCCCGCAGGACGAAGCCAAGTTTGAGACCGTCACCTACACCTACTATGAGCAACTCAACGGCTATGAGCACCTGAAGAAGCTCGATATCGGCTACTTCTTCTACTCGGGTGCCTACAGCGACGACATCCTCAAGGTCCTCGACCCGACCGAGAAGACCATCGTCCACATCCCCAGCGTCAATTCGCGGGAGAGCACGAAGGACAAGCACCGGGAGGTCGAGCACATCATCGAGGAGCTCGGGACATGGGAGGGCGCCGACCCGGTCACCGGCTTCCAGCTCGTGCGCACGCCGCAGGGCCGCCTGCTGCGCATCGCCGACCTGGTGGATGACGAGCCGACGAAGCGGGACCGTGTCTCAGCGGCGCTGAAGGACCCGGCGCAGAAGAACAACCGCGACCATGTGGACATCATCATCGCGCTCGGCATGGCGAAGGAAGGGTTCGACTGGATCTGGTGCGAGCACGCCCTGACCGTCGGCTACCGATCGAGCCTGACCGAGATCGTCCAGATCATCGGTCGCGCCACGCGCGATGCACCGGGCAAGCTCCGCGCCCGCTTCACGAATCTCATCGCGGAACCGGATGCCTCCGAGCAGGCCGTGACGGAGGCGGTGAACGACACGCTGAAGGCGATCGCCGCGAGCCTGCTGATGGAGCAGGTCCTCGCCCCGCGCTTCGAGTTCAAGCCGAAGGCTGTCGATAACGGCCCCACGCCGGGCTTCGATTATGGCGAAGGGGGATACGACGCCAACAAGTGCAACGTCGGCTTCAACGAGGAACAGGGCAAGTTCGAGATCGAGATCAAGGGCCTTGCCGAGCCGAAGAGCGAGGAAGCCGCCCGCATCTGCAAGCAGGACCTGAACGAGGTTATAGCGGCCTTCGTGCAGGACAAGACCGCAGTCGAGCGCGGCCTGTTTGACCCGGAGATGGTGCCCGAGGAGCTGACCCAGGTCCGCATGGGCAAGATCATCAAGGATCGCTACCCGGAGCTGGACGAGGCGGACCAGGAGGCTGTGCGGCAGCACGCAATCGCGGCCCTCAACCTGACCCAGAAGGCGAAGGAAGTCGCCTTCGGGGGCGGCGGTGACGATGACGACAAGGGCGTGAACACGGCCTTCGTCGAGGGTGTTCGGAAGTTCGCCATGAACGTCCGCGACCTCGATATCGACCTGATCGACAGCATCAACCCCTTCGGCGAGGCATACTCGATCCTGGCCAAGACGATGAGCGAGGAGAGCCTGAAGGAGGTCCAGGCCGTCATCAACGCAAAGCGGGTGACGATGACGATGGAGGAGGCGCGTGACCTGGCCAAGCGCGCGTTGAAGTTCAAGCAGGAGCGCGGTCGCCTGCCGTCGATCACGTCGGCGGATGCGTGGGAGAAGCGCATGGCGGAGGGCGTGGCCTTCCTCGCCCGCATGAAGGCGGAGGCGGCACGTGGCTAAGGCGTTCACCGATGAGGATGACGCCCTTCTCGATGAACTCGGCGTCGAGGTCGAGACAAAGCGCGAAGGCGGCAGAACGCCGCGCGAGGAACGGATCATCGCGGGGTTCGAGGAGATCCTGCGGTTCGTCGAGGAACACGGGCGCCCGCCGCAGCATGGGCAGGACCGGGATATCTTCGAGCGGCTCTATGCTGTCCGCCTCGATCGACTGAGGGAGCTGCCGGAGGCGCTTGAGTTACTCAACACGCTCGATCACCAGAAGCTGCTCTCGGGCGGGACGCCAACCGGTAACGCCAGTTCAGATGAGCTCGACGATGATGAGTTGCTGGCGCAGCTCGGCGTCGATGTGTCGTCGGAGGGCGGCGTCACGGACCTGCGGCATGTGCGGACGGCGACGGAACGGCGAGAGGCGGAGGAAATCGCCAACCGCGACAAGTGCGAAGATTTCGATCGCTTCAAGCCCCTCTTCCAGCAGGTGCAGAAGGAGCTTGATGCCGGTATCCGACAGACTCGCCCGTTCGAGTTGAAGGCGGAGATCAGACCCGGAAGCTGGTTCATCGTCGGCGGGCAGAAAGCCTACGTCGCTGAGGCGGGTAAGGCCTTCACGACACCACAGGGCCGCACCGATGCGCGCCTGCGCGTCATCTTCGACAACGGCACTGAGAGCAACATGCTGATGCGCTCACTTCAGCGGGCGCTGAACAAGGACGACGCCGGGCGCAGGATAACCGATCCCGAAGCGGGGCCGCTCTTCTCGGGAGAGAGAGAGGAGGACGACCAGCCCAGCGGCACGATCTACGTGCTGCGGAGCAAATCGAACCATCCGATGGTCGCCGCCCATCGCGATGTGGTTCACAAGATCGGCGTCACGAACTTGAAGGTGGAGCAGCGCATTGCCGGAGCGCGGCTTCAGCCGACGTTCCTCATGGCAGACGTGGAAGTCGTCGCGACTTACGAGCTCTACAACATCTCGCGGACCAAGCTGGAGAACCTGATCCATCGAGTCTTCAGCCCTGCCCGCCTTGAGATCACCATCGAGGACCGCTTTGGGCAGCCGGTTACACCGCGCGAATGGTTCCTCGTACCCGTGTTCATCATCGATGAGGTGGTGGAGAAGATCCGGGAGGGGACGATCACGGGCTACGTCTACGACCCGAAGACCGCGTCATTGAGGCACTCATAGAGAGATGGAAGCGCGGTGCGTCTTCGCTGCTGTTCCCCCCACGGCAGCGCGCAAGCAGCCCGCAGCTCCGCAGGCGCAGACCTAAGAAAATAGTGAAAAGCTGTGGTTTTGGCCCCGCTAAGTCATTGAAATTATGTGCGCAGGCCCCGCGTCTTTTCGGTCGTCCACCGCAAACCTCAGAAAGTAGTGTTGCCCAAGCGGAAACATGAGGTTTGGGCACAGGACGATGGCACAGGCGAGAACCCTCAACCCGCGGGAGCTGCGGCGCGTGCTGGACCATGTTGCGACGCGCCCGCATGCAGCCCGGAACCGGGCGATGCTGCTGGTCACCCATTGGGCCGGCATGCGTGTTGGTGAAGTTGCTGCGCTGCGGATTGGCGACGTGCTCGGGTCGGATGGACAAGTGAAGCCGGAGATC
>JAIXWG010000027.1 GCA_027482245.1 Acetobacteraceae bacterium
AACGGGCGAACGAGATCCCCCGCACGCTGAACTTCCAACCCTTCGACCTGCTGCGCGCGATCGGCCGGCGCACCGGTGGCAACGACTACCGCCTACTGCGCGAGGCGCTCGCTCGCCTCCAGGCCACCGTCGTGAAAACGAACATCCGCGCGAAGGGGCGTCGAAAGGAGCGGCAGTTTGGCTGGATCGAGAGCTGGACCGACATAGTGGACGACGAGACGGGGCAGAGCCGCGGCATGACCTTGACCGTCTCTGAGTGGTTCCACGAGGGCGTGCTGATGGACGGCGGCGTGCTCGCCGTGGACCCGGCCTACTTCAACATCACCGGCGGGCGGGAGCGGTGGCTCTACCGCGTTGCGCGCAAGCACGCCGGCGGCCACGGCGCCGAGGGCTTCGCTGTCGCCCTGCCGACTTTGTTCGAGAAGTCCGGCGCCGAGGGCGACTACCGCCGCTTCAAGTTCGAGCTTCATCGTATCGTGCAACGGAACCTGCTCCCCGAGTTTCACCTAGCCTGGGAAACGGGGCAGGGTGCCGGCGCGCGGAGCGGAGCGGCTGCCGAGCCCCTGCTGCGCATGACCAAGCGGTCGGCGCTCGCTTTCGACCACCCAAGCTACGAGTTGCCGCGGAAGCGGCAGGGGAGCCGGCCGGCGGCCAAGCAGCGTTCCTGATATCCCGAGGTAACCCCAGCGCTATGCCGAGGGCCGCGCGGACCGACGCGGCGTTCTGTATCACCATGCCTCGCGATTGGGGCTTAGCGGATCCCCCTCAACCAGTTTTTGAAGGGAGGAGCGGCCCTGGCACGGCTAGATCATCGGTATATCAGGAACAGGAACGAAAATGCGGCCGATTCGCGGACGGCCTGTTGGTGCGAGCAGAGGCGAGCCTGTGGATTGTGTCGGTATATCGGGAACGAAGCGCGACGGGATATCAGGAACAGGATGACGGTATATCGGGAACGCGACCACTCGGCATCCCATTGAATTATCAGGCTAGAATCAGCAAAAAAAACGCCCTAACCTTTTAACTCAGAGAGAAACTACGTTTCTCTCTCTACTTGTTTAACCCTGCGCACCTGTGGGCAACTAGAAGGGAGAGGCGCCAAGCGTTGACCGACAATCACGGATGGTAGACGCCGCAGAGTAGCAGCGCGCCCATGGCCACGTGGATCATCGCCTTGGGTACGTCGGGGCGCCTCTCGTACTCATGGACCAGGCGGCGCCAACCGCTCGTCCAGGCGACTATGCGCACACCGACCCATCGGGGACGGATGACGTCGAAGACAACCAACGCGCCAAAGCGGCGGACCGTCTCGAAGACGGAGGCGAAGAACGTGGCCTTGTCCATGACCTTCGCTTCGGTTGCAGTTACCGTCGGCGAACATGTGCTTCAACCATGGACACTGTTTGCGAGTGGCATCGAGGGTCGTCTGTGCGTCAGCGCTGCCAGACACATAGGCAGTGTAGGGTTCACGCCGGCGGGCATCCAACCGTATCCACGGCGACTTGGCGCTTACGCCCGACGATCCACTTGCCTCCGTCAAAGAAGGTAAGCATCAGCCGAACCCGGCCTTGAGCTGATGGTGCTAGTTGGCCGAAGTGGTTGTCATGACGGACGACGTGACGACGACACGACTCGCTGGCCCCTCTTACGACGGTCGTAAGAGCGGTTGCGGAGGTCGTATGGGGCGCAGCGTCGAGGTTCGGGTGCGGTCAGTACGACTTCGGAACTGGTCGACGGAGGAGCGGCTGCGGATTGTGGTCGAGGCGGCGTGCTAGACGCATGCGCGGCGCTACTTCCACGACCGGTTGCTGGCCAGTGGCAGCCCGCTGGCGCGCGAGGTCATCGCACTGCAGTCAGCCAACCAAGCAGCATGTCCGGTTTGATGGCGACCACTCCAGACGCGCAACCCGCAAGGCTCGCTTGGCGCCGATCATGGCCGACTTGCACGCCTTGCTGGAGGCGACGCTGCGGCGGATCTCCGACAAGTCAGACCTGGTCAAGGCGATCCGCTACGCCCTGGCGCAGTGGGGCGCACCGACGACGGTGCTGCGCGATGGCCGTGCCTGCCTGCACAACAACACCGCCGAGCGGCGCATGCTCCCACTCGCGCTGGGGCGGAAGACCTACCTGATCGCAGGATCACTCGAGGGCGGCAGGCCCGCGGCGATCATCTACACCCTGGTCGGCACCGCGCAGATGAATGGCTGGGACCCGCAGGCCTACCTGCGCGTGCTCCTCGACCGCATCGCTGACCACCCGATCAACCGCGTCAGTGAACTCTCACCATGGAACCTGCGGCCCGACACGGCCTGACCTCCGTCAAGCGGCCGACGCCGTAGCCGCCAGGGCTCCACCGGCAGAACCGGCGGAAGGCGCACTTCCTGTTGCAGAAGGCCTCAATCAGGGGGCGCAGACACGAGGTGAGGTACGCGATCCACTCCTTCTCGCTCCTGCTCAAGATGGGGCTCCCAAGTTGCTCGGCGGTACTGCTGCCCTTCAAAGCGGACAACCGACCCCTTCCCTCCAGATCCCGGTGACGGAGAAAGGCAAGCTTCGAAAACAGCAAGCCCGTACCAGGTTTCGCGACCTCCCCCCCCCCCACACAGCGTCTTGCGTTGGGGAAGACCGTCTAGTATTAACTTCACAAGCTCTCACTGTACGCCGCTGGCTGTGGTGGGTGGGTCACGCCAGGGTTCGGCAGAGAGCACCTGAATTTGACGCCGGGGCATGCCTCGGCAGGTGCGGCTATCCCCGTCGCGGGGCGAGTCGTTTGGATGAAAGCAGGTTGGGGGGGCGCACCCTCTTCAACCTAATGGTCTAGGGGGACCGAAAAATGTCGGGCACGTTCGGCGCTAAGTTCTTCGATGCAAGCTTCTATCTGAGGCAGAACTTGGATGTCACTGCCGCAGTCCTGAGGGGCGACATCAAGAGTGCCCTGGATCATTTCCAGCAATATGGTCGTTTCGAAAATCGTTTTGCGAGCGAGAATTTCGACGCAGCACAGTACCTTCTGAACAACCAGGACGTGCTCAACGCCATCGCTTCCAAGCAGATCGCAAGCGCTTGGGACCATTTCGTGACTTATGGCGTTCTCGAGGACCGTGCGAACGGCGAATTCTCCGGAAAATTCAACGATGCCGGCTACCTTGCCGCGAACAAGGACGTAGCGGACGCGGTCAAGGCTGGCGCTTTCGCCAACGGCTACCAGCACTACCTCCTCTACGGTCAGAGCGAAGGGCGAGCGGCCTTCAATTTCAACGAGGCCGGCTACCTTGCAGCGAACCCCGACGTGGCGGACGCAGTCAAGGCGGGCACTATTACCAGCGGCTACCAGCACTATGCCCTTTACGGTGTGAAGGAAGGGCGTGATGCGCCCGGCCAGCAAATCAACCCCATCGGCGTGATCGGCGGCTTCGACGAGGCGGCCTATCTAGCTCTGCATAAGGACGTTGCTGCCGCGGTGACTGCCGGCGCATTTGCCAACGGCTTTGATCACTACAAGAGCTATGGTCAGGCTGAAGGGCGCCTCGCTTACAACTTGAACGGCGAACAGATCAACCTGAATGCGAAGATCTACGCGCTAACCGCCTCGGCCGATGCCGTGAACGAGGGGAATACGGTCCTCTTCACGCTGCAAACGACCAACGTCGCGCCGGGCGCTCGCTTCGATTACGCGATTTCGGGCGTCTCCGCATCGGATGTGGTCGGTGGGTTGTCTGGCACCGCCGTGATCGGTGCTGACGGGAAGGCCGTGATCGCTATTCAGATCGCTGCCGACCGCCTGACGGAAGTCACGGCCGAGACGCTGACCCTGACCGTCGCCGGTCAGACCAAGGGCGTGTCCATCAACGACACCTCGATCAGCCCGACCTACACCCTGACCTCCTCGGCCGATGCCGTGAACGAAGGCGACACCGTCGTCTTCACCCTGCAGACCACCAACGTCGATGCCGGTGCGCGCTTCGACTACGTCATTAGCGGCGTCTCCGCCGCCGACGTGGTTGGCGGCCTCCTCACCGGCTCCGCCGTGGTCGATGCCAATGGCAAGGCCGAAATCCGCGTGCCGGTGGCGCTGGACGGCAGCAGCGAGCTTACCGAGACGCTGACGCTGACCGTGGCCGGTCAGGCGCAGAGCGTCTCGATCAACAATGTCGCGCAGACCATCCTTCTCACCCAGGGCCTGGACGACATTCAGGCGGGTGAGGGCAACGACCTGATCCGCGGCACCAACATCCCGCAGACCTTCAACGCCGGGGATGAGATCAATGGCGGCGGTGGCCGCGATACCTTGGTGCTTCAGCTCACGAGCGAATTCACCTTTGACGGCGAGTACTCGTTCCTCGATCTTATCACCTTGCCGATCCCCCGCCTTTCAGAAGTAGCCAGCGGCTTCGTAACCAATGTCGAAGCGGTGACGGTCTATACCGAGTCCGGCAATCTGACCTTCCCTGCGCCGATTCGGCTGCGGATGAACAATTTCGACGACAGCGTCGAGCAGATCAACATTCTGAACGCCGAAGTCGATGTGCTGATCTGGGATCAGCAGTCCCTGGCCGACGCCACCATCCGGGACACCGCGCGCAACATCCTGTTGGACTATGACGCGCAGGTGGTTGCGGGCGCGGAGGACGTTCTCCGCCTGACCCTTGATGAGGTGGGGCGCTCCGACGAGCTGGATAGCGACTACTGGTATGGTTTCTTTCCGTTCCCCCTCAATGTTTCGCCGGAAGGCCCTTACTCCACCCTCAGCATCGATGCGGGCGTCGAGCATCTCGACCTGCATGTCGCGGACGGCGTGGGCGAGGCGAGCAACGTACTGATCGAAGCGCCTGGCGTGGGCGTGGTGGACGTCACGGGCGGGATCGAAGGCCAGGACGTCACTATTGCGCTCAACACCAATGGTGGCACGAGCTTTGACTCGACCCTCTTCGAAGGCGATGTCCGCCTGTTCAGCGGCGATGTGAAGACCGCCTTGATGGGCGACGGAAACGATGAACTCCAGATCTTCGGCTGGGCCGACAACACCGACGCCCTGTATTCGCTGGGCGCGGGCAACAACGCGCTGACCATTACCGATGTCACCCTCGCTGGCGAGGTCACCGCCGCGGATGGTAACAATGAAATCGACCTCGTTAGCATCGCCGCTTCAGGTTCCGTGACGCTTGGTGATGGCGATAACCATGTCGATGTTAATGACGACGTGTACGGCGGCATAACCCTGGGTGACGGCAACAACGAACTCCATATCGAGGATCATGTCGGGGCCTCTGAGTCCATCCCCGGCGAGGACGATGCCATCGCCGCCACACTCGTTTTCGGCAACGGCGACAATGAAGTCACCGTGGGCGGCGATATCGAAGGCAGCTCGACGCTGACCTTCGGCAACGGCGACAATGAACTCGACGTCTCGGACGACATCGCTGATGGCTCTACGGTTAGCTTTGGTGACGGCAACAACAGCGTCTACGTCTATGATGGCGAAGATGGCAGCGAGAGCGACATCAAGGAAAACGCCACTCTCATTTTCGGGGACGGCGACAACACCGTTGTTGTGGAACGGCATATCGAGGGCTCGACCGTAACCCTCGGGGGGGGCGCGAATACTCTTTCCGTTGGCGACAGCATCCGAGAGGGTTCGACCCTGACCTTTGGCGGTGGCGACAACGCTGTCACCGTCACCGACCACGTGGATGACTCCACCCTGACCTTTGGTGATGGCGACAACACCGTTGCTGTGGGCGACGACATTCAGGATGGGTCCACGCTGACTTTCGGGAACGGCAGCAACACCGTCACCGTGGGCAGCGACATCGAGGAAGCCTC